>CAVPHV010000016.1:0-5744 GCA_963704825.1 uncultured Acidimicrobiia bacterium | reverse complement strand
GTATGACACGTCCCACACAAGCGGCATGCTGGGCGAGGGTGCGATCGAGCGCTCTCGAGGCTGAGGCTTGCCTGCTCGAAGGTGACCATGGACACTGGTGCCATCGAAGGTCACGGGTCAACATGAGGTGGTGGCATCGATGCGTTGGGCGGCTGCGGTGGCGGCAATGGCGCTGGTGCTGCTCGCCTGCAGTGGTGGGGACGGCGGTATCGTTTCGTCGACCAGCGATACCGTTTTGACCGGTGTCTCCGCCGAGTCCTCCACCATGCCGCCTCCGGCAGGCACCACCACCCTCGATCCGCCGATCTCGACTGATCCACAGATATCGACCAATCCGCCGACCTCGACGCCGGTGACACCGCAAACCACGACGACAACCGCCACCGAGGTGCCGCAGGCGCCTTCACTGCTGGTCACCGATCCCGTTCCGGAGCAGGTCATCGCCACTCGGAGCTACACCTTCCGTGGCACCACGGACCCGGACGCGGTGGTGGCCGTTGGCGGCAACCACGCCGACATCAATCCAGCCGGCACGTGGGCCCTCGATCTAGTCCTACCCCCGGGCAACAGCGCAACGACGTTCGTCGCCACCGACCCCACCACTACGTTGTCCACCAGTGTGAG
Organism: uncultured Acidimicrobiia bacterium; assembly: GCA_963704825.1. Classification (GTDB taxonomy): domain Bacteria; phylum Actinomycetota; class Acidimicrobiia; order Spongiisociales; family UBA5794; genus CAVPHV01. The sequence continues at coordinate 5,120 of CAVPHV010000016.1, read as the reverse complement.
ACTCCAGCTTCGCTATGAGCCGGACGCATCACTGGAGATAGCCACCATCGCAGACGTCCGCTGTGGCACTCCACACGAAGAGTCGATGGGAGCCTTCATCGAGCTCCTCGGTGCGCCCTCACGTTTGGAGACGGGCCGACGTGAGGCTGAGTGGCAGTGGTCCCAGGGCGGTTTGGTTGCACGGTTTGCTGATTGGTCCCTCTGCACGATGGGAGACGAGGTCCAGCAGCTGCATTTCATGGGCTGGGAGATCCATGGCGACAGTGCCGGCCTCGCTTTCAGAGGCATCACTCCCGGCTCGACGGTGGCAGAACTGATGGCGGTGGTTGAGGGGGACCACTGCGAGGACGGGACGGAAGGACAGGGTTGCGTGCAGCTGTCGGAAGAGCCCGATGAGGGTGGCTACTGGTTCTTCCTGTCCGACGGCCTCATGCCACCGCCGGTCTTCGGCTATGCCAATGGACCGGAGCCCGCCACTGCAGTCATCATCCGGCTGGCAACCGAGGCACCCACTTGAGATGAGCCCCGGCCAGGCTGAGTGGCGCGAACGGGACCTAGACATCAGAATGCTCCCGCCTCCGGCGCTCTCGCAGACGGACATGGCGTCCGTCGTCGAGGCTCCTCGACATCTCGGGACTATGACGGCCAGCAGGGTCAGGCCGAAGTCGTCTGTACCATGAACCTGCCGCGGCGGGAGGCGCCGGGTTTCGGTTCGTAGGTGACGAATCCGAACCACGTAGGCCCCGCTCGATGTCGACCGTCAGTTGAGGAAGTGTTTGGTGAGGAAGGCAGCTTGGACCTTGCTCACCTCATCGAACAGCGCACTCGGGTGGCAGAGAAGGCCAAAGTGTCCGCCGTCGAGGTCGTACCACTCCTTCGTACCGGGCAGGAGATCAAAGGCCAGGCGGCTCACCTCCGGATTGGCGTTCACCATCTCATCGTGCGTGGCGACCATCATCAGCGACGGGACATTCACATAGGGGGCGCACAGATAGGGGCTGTACGGAGCGGTAGTGGATGGGTTGATCCTGATCGCCTGGTTCTGCCACGAGCTTCCGTACCTGCCGCCGTACTCGATGAACCAGCGATATGCCTGAATCGGCTTCAGCAGCGAAGGAGTGCCCAGCTGGTCTGATGACACCACGGGTATCGGACCGGTCTGGTCCTCCGGACGACCGGAGATGTCACCCGATTCGAGGGTATCCCGGATTCCTTCGACGACTGCGACCGTTGGGCGAACTTCGGGAGGATCGGACCCGAAGACGGGGCATTGGGCCACAACCAACGCAACCCGGGGATCGCATGCCGCTACCACGAAGACCTCGCCGGCCGACAACGAGTCGCCCCATATGCCGATCCGGCTGGGGTCATGGCCGTCGATCACCGACGCAAAGGTAATGGCGTCTCGATAGCCGCGGCACTGCACCCAAGGGTTGATCTCCTGACGCGGCTCACCACCACTGATACCAAGGTTCCGGTGGTCGTAGATGAGAACCGACACACCGGCCTCCGCAAAGACCTCGGCATACCGGTCGATGGCCATTGGGATCGTGGCTGAAGTGCCGTGTGTCATCACGACGACCGGGAAGGGCGGCTCCCCTCTGACGGCCTCATACAGAAACCCCCGAAGGTCAGCCCCTTCAGATTCGAACTCCACAGGTACGCGACAAGAAGCCCAATCATCCATAGCGCAACCGTACTAGCGGAAGTCCGCCGACCCGGTCGACAGGGCCCCTGCGAGACAGTGGTGGGGCCCGAGCGTCAGTCCGTCTGGGTCGGGTCGGTGACGTGGCCCATGAAGAGGATCGCATCGGAGCCGCGGTCGCGAATGAAGTAGAAGAACGGCCGGTTGATCTCCACGGTCGGGCCATGCGACATGGCGATTGCCACGTCGGAGCCGGCACCTGCCGTCGTACCCGTCTCGTCGACGTCGATCCGTGCCACATGGGAAACCGAATCGATGAAATAGCCTGTGTCGCCACCCTCGAACATCGCTCCGAAGTCGTAGCTCGTCGGCAAGCCGATCGCATGGAGAGGCTCGAGCGCCTCCACCTTGGTCTCCGTCGACCAGATGGGCATCGTCAGGTGGATGCCGCTCTCGCTCAGACCTCCGGTGATCTCACCGAGTTGGGCGGCGGTCAGTCCGGCTTCGAACGTCGCCAGGTCGTCGGGTTGAATGACCACCAGACCAAGGTTGCCGCCGACATAGGGCAACTCAACCGCCACAAAATCGGTTCCTTCGTTCAGCGGAAGAAACTCGTCGTGACCCATCAGCTCGGTTGTTACCACCGTGCCTTCCGCCGTGGTGAATTCGGCAGGTTCTTCGAGCCGATAGAACGGTACGGCCCAGGATGCCTTCAAGTAGGTGGCATTGGCCAACACCATCACCGTCGCGGGCGAATAGCCCTTCGTGAGCTCCTCGATGAATCCGTCGGTCTCTTCCGAAACCCAGTCATTGACCGCGGTGACGACATCATCTGGCGCTCCAAAAAAGTCGACCGCGGCGACGGGTGCGCCGTAGGAACCGACCGCGGTGTCGAGGAACTCGTCCTGCAGAGAGAGCCCGTTCTGGACGAACAGCTTGTTGGCGGTGGAGATCTCGAGCCCATCGCCGGCGCGACCCTCCAAGATGAGGTCGATCGCGTTGACCGCCGGGTGGAGCTCGGCGGGGTCGACCGCGCCCACCCCGAGCAGTGCGGCAAAGGCGTCGGTGGTGGTCCCGCTGGTGCCGGCCATCGTGAGAAGCAGTGCGGTGCTGAGGCTGTAGTTGCCGACCACCGCATTCTGACTCGAGCCCGCGATGACCTTCTTGAAGAAGCGGACGGCGAAGTCGTTGGTGCCGGCAACGACTTCGTTGACCGCCACACCGTTTGCTCCCGGCGACGTGTTCCGCTCGGTCACGTCGGCGATCAACTCGACCGCAAACCCCTCCTGAATCGGAGGCGGCGGAGCCGTTTGACTGACGCTGGTCACATCGACGACGTCTTGAGTGCTCTCTGACGTGTCGGTTCCGCAGCTGGAAGCCACGAGCACACAGGCGATCAGGGCGGTGAGTCGACGCAGCATGAACGTCACAGTATGCAGGAGGCTCCGGCAGCGCAATCGGTTCCTGACGAGAACCAGTCCAACGCCGGCGTCCTGAAATACCCCCTTGATGCATAGTAATACTAAGTATAGGGTTCCTAGGTATGAGAGGGCAGGCGCTGAAAGGACATCTCGATCTCCTGCTGTTGGCCATCCTGGCGGACGGTGCGAGGCACGGGTACGCGATCATCGACGAACTGCGAGACCGCAGCGATGAAGCGTTCGACCTCCATGAGGGAACGGTCTACCCGGCTCTGCACCGACTGCAGAAGGGTGGCTACCTCAGCAGCGAGTGGACCGAGGTGCAAGGAAGACGGAGACGTACCTACCGACTGACCGAGAAGGGTCGGGGTGCGCTTGGTGAGCAACGCCTGGCATGGGACGAATTCACCGATGCCGTAGCCAGGGTGTTGAAGGGGGTTCCGTGGCCCGATACGCCCTGATCGATGGATATCTCGACACGATGCGCAGCGAGATTCGCTGGCGCCGTGACATTGAAGACCTCGTGTCCGAGATGGAAGATCACCTGTACTCGAGGGTCGAATATCTCCTCGCCACAGGTCTCGAGTCGAGCGCTGCTCAGCAAGCAACCCTGGAACGCTTTGGTGAACCCGAAGTCGTTGCAGCCGTGTACGCCTCCAACAACTCAGGAGGAATCGCAGTGCCAACTTCATTCACCAAATCAGCAGGGAACATCGCCTTCTTGAGCGCAGCGTTGTGGATCGTCGGCCTCCTTGGCCTCCTTGTGACAGCTCTGTTCGAGGATCGCCCTGCAAGCGTCGACCCCGAGGCGTTTGTTGCCGATGGCCAAACCGTGTCCTGGATGCTCACCACCCTGGTGGTCGCAGGAGCTGGGGCGGCGATGATGATTGTGATGATCGCTATTCAACGGCGCCACGGTGGCCTTGGACTGCTCGGTTTGGTAGGGATTGCGGTGACCTGCCTCGGCGTGGCGGCAACCGTTGTCCTGTGGGCGTTCGGGCTTTGGCTTTCCCTGACGGCTATCGGGACACTGCTCTTCGGCATTGCCGCGCTTCGCCGAGACGTCGTTCCACGCGTTTGGACGTTGACTTGGTGCGGCGGGATGACAGTCGGCGCAGCCCTTTGGTACACGCTCAGCTGGCTCGACGTCGGGGGCGTAGACAGCACCGACGACAGCGCCTCTGCGGATTTCGTCGGCTTCTACCTCGGGGTCCTGATCATGACAATAGGTCTGGTCGGACTCGGTCGCTGGCTCAGAAGCGAGGAGCCCGTCGATATCCAGCCAACTACCCCCATACCTGCATAGATCAACGCCGCACCCTCAGCGCCAACACCGGGTGGACAACCACCCGGCGACGGCGCGCAACGGACCATCGGGGTGTTGCTGGGACGTCTGTCGAGATCGACGTGACCCTGTGGATGACCAGACGGCGGGGCGCGAGACCCGCCGGAATCCACAGGCTCGAGACGGCACGACGTCGCCGGACCCTTCTCGCGATCTGGCCGCGTAGCCTCGAGGTGAACGTGCGGCGGCTTGGCGCTGACAGTGGACATTGCGAAAGGATCGACGTATGGAACCAGAACTCGCGGCCGCCTGGATCACCGGGGGCCTCGCTCTCATTGCGGCACTCTTGTCCCTCACCTGGGGGTTTCAGAACGCCCGCGAGCTCAACATTCTCAGCGAGAGGTTCAGCACCGATCGCGACTTGCGAAACCTGCGGCTCCGTCAATACCAGAGGCTCTGGAGCTGCTTCGAGGTGATTCCCAAGAACCCCGACCCATACCCTGATCGGAAACAGCTCGATGAGCTTCGACGCGGCCTCGTGACCTGGTACTACAAAGACGGCGGCCTCCTTGTGACGGATGCAACACGAGATGCCATATTCGCCTTGCGCGATCGCCTTGAAGACCTCGCGAGGACAGAAGACGAGCCGCAGCGCTCACAAGAACGCATCGAATCAGAGTATGGAGACCTATTCGCCCTGGCGAGTTCGCTCAGAACACAAATGACAAAGGACGTCTTCAGCCGCAAGGAGGCTGAACTCGCCCACTAG
>CAVPHV010000015.1:0-33364 GCA_963704825.1 uncultured Acidimicrobiia bacterium | reverse complement strand
CAGCAGCAACTCACCATTGGTCAGCAACGCGTCGAAACCCCCGCCACTGCGAGGGTCGCGGCGGCACGCCCGGAGAGATTTGAAAGTGCGGAGCGGTTTGGATGACCTCGGGATTCGTCCGAATCGTCCGCTGACCTGCGGCTATGCCCCTTGTTGGTTCGACCACTCGCATCCGAGTCGCTCAGGACGCCGAGGTCCGGTGCCGGCGTCGGACCCGACTGACCGCTTCGGTGGCGATCCGCATCGCCGCGCCTTCGTCGAGTTCGGAGCCAGCCACGCTCTCGTCGAGCACACGTCGCGTTTCGCGGGTGTAGTACTCCCACGCCGACTGGCGTGACATCCCCAGTCTTTCACCGATCTGGTCCCAGGTGGCGCCCCGACGGCGCGCCGCCTCTACCCGCTCACGCCGCAGCGCTTCGAGCTCCACATCCGCCCGAGAGAGTTCCCGCAGCGCCTCAAGTGGATCCGCTGGCAAAGCGTCGACATCAATCACTTACATGTGTGTCAAGATAACCCGACAGATGTCGCTCCGCTTACGCCTCAAGGTGGTCAAGCGGCCGGGACCTCACACGACCGCTCATCACGGCCCTACGGTGACGCCGCATGGTCCCGACGGCCGGGGGGAATCGATGCCGTCGCGCTCGGCCCGGCCTTGCCGACAGTGGTGCAAGCCACGTGGACCGCGCCCCATTGATCTCAATCATCGGTGTTGACTTATCATAAGCGATCACCTATCGTCGATCGTCATGGACATCGGCTCTCAACTCGTCGCCCTGGCCGATCCGACCAGACGATCTATCTACGAACTACTCCGCGAGGCACCATCGTCAGTGCGCGAGTTGACCGACCATCTCCCAATCTCACAGCCGGCGGTTTCCCAGCACCTCAAAGTGCTCAGCGCGGCCGGCCTCGTCACCGCCATACCCGACGGAGCGAAACGCATCTACCGGATCGACCCGCAGGGCGTCGCGCAGCTGAGGGCGTGGATCGACGTGCTGTGGGACGACGTCCTCGACAACTTCACCGAAGCAGCAGGAAAGGAACACGAAAAATGAAACTGTCCGACAACCCCATCGAGCCGGTACATAAGACGCGCACGGTCCCGCTCGATCCGGTCGAAGCGTTCGATCTATTCACCACCCGCATGGGGACCTGGTGGCCGTTGGTCGCCTTCTCGATCGCCGAACACAACGCCACCGGCGTTCGATTTGAACGGCGCGTCGGCGGGCGAGTCGTCGAGTTGACCGAAGACGGCACCGAACACGCCTGGGCCGACGTCATCGCATGGGACCCACCACATCGGTTCGTGCTTGCCTGGCATCCCTCCGTCGAGCCCGACGCAGCGACGATCCTGGAGGTTCGCTTCAGCCCAGCACCCGACGGCGGCACCCAGCTCGAGCTCGAACACCGAGGCTGGGAAGAACTCGGTGGCGAACAAGGCAATGCAGCACGCGCCGGCTACCAGAGCGGGTGGGACGTCGTCCTCGAGCCGTTCGAGAAGGCATCATCGGTGCTGTCCGGCCTGTCCCGACCGTCAGCATGACGCCGCGAACGTGTCCCGAACATCGGAGCGGCCATCGCCTTCGGTCGCTCTCGGAGAGGTTCCGATAGCGAAGGTGGTGTTATCCCCACCCTCGAAGAGTGGCGAGCACCATGGATTCCTGCGCACCAAGCGACGATGCTGCAGGGGTGGAGGTGGCCATGACGAGTGTCCGAGTGTTGATCGTGGACGATCAGCTGCCGTTCCGCGAGGCGTCGCGGATGGTTGTCGAAATGACCGATGGCTTCGAGGTCGCTGGCGAGGCGGAGAGCGGCCGTGAGGCCATCGACCTCGTTTCCGAGCTGAAGCCTGATCTCGTGCTGATGGACGTCCAGATGCCGGGTATCGACGGCATCGAGACGACCCGACAGATCAGCGCCCTCCCCGACGCCCCAGCGGTCATCGTCATGTCGACCCATGAGTCCGGCGACTACGTCGGCATGGCGGTCGCCGCGGGTGCGGTCGGGTTCATCCCGAAGTCGCAGTTCAGCTTCGACATGCTGGCCGAGATGTGGGAGCTCGCCCAGTCGGACTAGACCGGTACGGGGTCGGTGACCGGTATGGATCCGGTGATGGTGGTGCCGTGTCCGGGGGTGGAGGTGATGGTCCATGTGCCACCGATGGTGTCGATGCGGTCGGCGATCCCACTCAGGCCCGCACCCCGTTCGATGGTTGCCGCATCGAAGCCTCGCCCATCGTCGGATACCTCGAACCGCAGGTCACCGTTGCGGGCCGTGAGCCGAACCGTGGCCCGGGACGCCTCCGCATACTTGGCGGTGTTCTGGAGCGCTTCGAGGATCGAGAAATACACCGCGGACTCGACATCACGCGGGTATCGGCCCACATCGTCGGACTCGAGAACCACCGGCACTGCGGCTCTACGGGTCTCTTGCGCCAACGCCACCGTGAGACCCTCCGCACCCAACAACGGCGGATACACACCCGCAGCAAAATCACGCACCGCCTGGATCGCGTCCCCAGCCTGGGACTCGATATCGGCGAGCAGGCCCGCGGTCCGGGTGGCGCCGGCATCCTCGGCGAGCTTGCGGACCGGACCGAGCTTCACCTTCACCGCCACCAACTGCTGCTGGGGACCCGAATCGAGGTCGTGCTCGAGCGATCGGCGCGCCGCATCAGCCGCCGACACGATCCGGTCACGCGACCGCTGCAGATCCTTGACCTGGCGACGCAGCGCAGCGGTCAACTGTGCATTGCGCAACGTCAACCCCAACCCATTAGCAAGATTCTCCACGAGCTCGAGTTCGGGTGGCGTTATCGATCCACCCCGAGCTGCCACCAACGAGATCCCACCCAACAACTCGCCACCATGGAACACCGGCAACGACACATCCGCCTCGCCGTCATCGAACACCGATCCCTCCAAACGGCGCACCTCTCCGACCTCAGGCCACGCCGACGCTGAGCGGAATCCCCCACCCGAACGCACCCACGCCACCGCCCCGACCGCACCCGTCCCATCCACGATCAACCGCGGAATGCGAGCCAACACATCCTCATCAGACTCATCCGTCGCCCGATGCGAAAACGACGCCAACACCTCATACGGCGTCGCACGCTTCCCATACACCAACCGATTCGCCCACCGCTCAACCCGCACACGCACCGGCTGGAACCCGATCGCCACCACCGCCGTCGCCACCACCGCCAATCCCAGATTCGCGCCCTCACCACCCCCAACGAGTTCACCCAGACCAACAACAATCCCCACATACACCACACCAATGAAGGCAGCCAGCACGCCATACGTCACCGTCCTGGAAATGACCACATCGATGTCGTAGAGGTGGTACTTCAGCACGGCGATGGTGATGACCGTGGGGATGACGCTGATGCCCAGAACCAGGAGGAGTCCCACGACACCCGATCCCCACGACTCGAGGAGGAAGGCGATCACCCATGCGGTGGCGAACACGAAGAAGCCGAACAGCACCCACTTGATCTGTTCCCTCTCGACGCCCGGTGCCCTTCGGTAGCGCATCACCATCGCCACAGCTCCCCCGGCAAGCAGGACGAGCACACCGACGAGGAAGATCAACAACACCGGTCCAAAGGCGTCATCCGAGACGAATCCGATCGGGTTCTCCACGAACCAGGCCTCGGACGTCGGGCCGATCTCGTCGGCGACGAGCGTGCTGACCACGAGGAATCCGAACAACACGAGGGCCAGGCGGGGCGCCCACATCCACCGTCGGGAGAGCAAAGACCCCGTGGGGAACACGTAGAGCAACATGAACATCGGGAAGAAGAACGTCGCCCACGCAACGTTGTTGTACCAGAGCGCAGCGAAGAGCGGCGGCGACATGGTGGTCGGCGGTTCGTCGATGAAGAAGAACACGGCGTCACCGAGATTGCTGAGGGTCATCCCCGCTCCGATCACGAGCAGGATCAAGCCGATGCGGTTCCCCGGCTGCCGGGAGACGATCAGCGCCCCGAGTGCGGCGAAGGGAATGGGCACGATCGTCCACAGGAAGTCGCCGAGCGAGAGTGTCGCGTCTTCCGCCAGGAGCCGGTAGGCGACTTCGAGTCCCACGGCGGCGAGGGCGACGGCGATAGCGATCCACCAGGCAGCAGTCACCCTGCGCTTCGCCATGGCCGTCGTCATGTCGAGGCCTCATGAACACCGGCGCACGCCCTCGGCTGACACCTCATGCTGGTTCCATCGATCGGGAACGCGCAGGCAACTCACCCACGACCACCGTGCGGTCGGTCTCACGTTCGGTGTGAAGACTGCCCCCCAGGGCGTCGATCCTGTCTTCGACGGCGACGACGTCGCCAGGCGCACTGTCGGTGCCCACGGAGAACGTGACGGAGTCGCCGCCACCGCGGAGCGTGATGATCACGCGAGTTGCGCCGGTATCGACGGCTTCAGCGATGACCCCCAGCACACAGAAGTAGACGCTCTCTTCGACGGATCGCTCGTAGCGACCGATGCGTTCGGCGGTGAGCTCGACCGGGATCGAAATGGTGCGTCGCGCCGATGCCAGAGCAGCCTCCAACCCTTCGGCCTCGAGCAGCGGTGGGTAGATGCCGTGGGCCACTGCACGCATCCCGTCCACGGCGTCCTGGGTGGTGTCGGACAGGGATGCCACAAGTCCAGCAACGGACTCTGCCCCCTCACGTTCCGCCAAGGTCCGGGCAATACCCAGCTTCACCTTCAACGCCACCACCTGCTGCTGGGCACCATCATGGAGATCGCGCTCAAGCCGGCGTCGCTCAGTGTCCTGGGCAGCCACCAACCGACGCCGCGACACCCGCAACTGCTCGGCTCGCTCAGCCAACTCGGCATTGAGGCCCATGTTGCGCAACAACACCCCAGCACCCGCCGCCACATCCTCGAGCACCTTCTCATCGGACCCTGTCACCGCGTCGGCCCGGTCCTTGGTGATGCTCAGCGCCCCGAGCACATCACCGCGATGACGCACCGCAACGACACGATCCCCGGCGATCGCCGCCACCGGATCCTCCCCGGCCACGACGTCGAGGTCGGCCAGCACATCGGGGGGCGATGCCGCACGCGGATACATCACCTCCCCCACCTTGAGCCACAACACCACCTCGACCGCACCCGTACCATCGGCCACGAGCTGGGTCACCCTCGCCAACGCCTCATCAGGATCACTGGTGTCCGACAGCCGGGCCGTCGCGCTCGCCAACACCTCATACGGCGTCGCACGCCTCCCATACACGAGGACGTTCGCCCAATGCTGGACCCGCACCCGCACCTGCTCGAATGCCACCGCCACGATCGCCACCGCCGTGATCGACAACGCCAGATTCGGTTCGTCGCCACCGCCGACCAGTGACCCGATCCCCACCACGATCAGTGCGTACACAACCGTGATGAACGCCGCCAGTACGCCATACGTCACCGTCCTCGAAATCACCACATCGATGTCGTAGAGGCGGTACTTCAAGATGGCCATGCCGATCGCGAGTATCCCGAGGGCGCCAAGGGCCCCTGAGATGGTGCTCAGGGCATCGGCAGCATCCGGGTACGCGTCCTGGATGAACCCGCTGATCGATAGCAACACAATCCCGACACCGGCGATCGCAAATACCCACTTCATCTGCTGGCGCTCGATGCCATGGCCTCGCCTGTATCGCACGATGAGTGCAGCGACCATGAAGACGAGGAACGCTACTTCGAAGACGACGAACCCCTGGTCTGCAAACACGGGAAGGGCGCCGACTGGGTTGTCGAGGATCGTCACGCCGGCCTGAGATGTGATGGGACCCGACTGCAATCCGAGTGCGACGAGAATGCCGATGCCAATCGCAATGAATCCACTGAGCACCCGCCGCCACCACGGGCCGATCGTGCGTCCCGTCGGGTACAGGACGAGTGCGAGCGGGATCGCGATCAGGGCCGCCGATTCAAGAATGCTCTGGAACCACATGAACCATGTGGTCGCCATCACAGCGTCGTTCGTCGCTGCGGCTGCAGCACCGACCATCGACACGTGGACGAGCGTGAGCACCAATCCCCACCCAACGCTGAGGGCCCATCCGAAGCCCTGATGCGGGTAGCGGGCGAGGATCACGGCTCCCACGACTATGGACGAAAGGAAGATGAGTGCGTCGACATGCATCTCGAATTGCATGTAGCGGAACATCACTGCCCCCGCCGGCCCGATGATGCCTGCCCACGCCTCCTCGGCTCCGGGTCGGCTGATGAGGTTGACGGCAGCGAGGTTGGCAGCCAACTCGACAGCGATCGCCACCCCTGCGACCAGCCACACCGCGACACGCCACCGCCGGGATCCGAGTCGCATGCCGTCATCACCATCTGAGCCGGTGGTACCCACAGGCGAGCCGAGGTGGGCCTCGCGAGAGCCGATTGCGCTCATGCTGCCCTCTTCGGGAACCGGTAGGCCGCCACCGGCGTGTCCCTGCCCTTTACCAACGACGCCTCGAGCTCGTCGGCCTCGGGGCGGTCGGCGAGTGCCTCCCAGGTGGGTTGGCTCAGCACCGTCTCACCAGGCTCGGCCCATTGCTGGAGGCGCTGGGTCAGGTTCACGGTGTCACCGACGAGGGTGTACTCGAGGCGCTCCTCGGACCCGAGGAGAGCGGCAGCGACCAGGCCCGTCGACAGGCCGATCCCGAGCCCGAAGGGTTCCTTGCCCTCGGCCCGCCACTGAGCGTTGAGGTCGTGCTGTGCTGCGTGCATCGCTGCTGCCGCCCGTACCGCCAGCGCTGCATGGTCGTTCTGGGGAACGGGAGCACCGAAGACGGCCATGACAGCGTCGCCGACGAACTGCATCACCGTTCCGTCGTGGCTGAGGATGGCTCGATTCATCGCCGCACGGTGCTCGTTGAGCTGCACCGCGAGCACCGATGGATCGGTGTGCTCGGCGATCGTGGTGTAACTGCGGATGTCCGACATCAACACGGTGACGATCAGTTCCTCGGTCTCCCCTGGCAGCCGGCCACCATCGATGATCTGGGCGGCGACGCCTCCCGGGAGGAGGCGGCTGAGTGACTCGCCCTGTTCTTTGCGGTCGACGATCGCCTTCTGGAGCATGCGCAGGCGGTGCAAGCTGTCTGAGCTCCCGGACGTGAGGCCTTGTGCGAGCCGCATGAACAGGTCCTCGATCGCTGCGTCGGCTGCGGCGGGTGTGGTGTTGAGGTGCCCGGCGATGGCGTTGATGGTGCGGCCTTCGGCAACCTGTTGGAGGAGGTCCTCCTCGGCGGGTGTGAGTGTGGCGTCCCGGCGAACGGGCGTCGTGAGCCCCTCCACGATCTTCGGGTCGAGGACCGACCCGCCCGCCGCCACCTCCCGCACGGCGCGGGCGAGCTGGTTCCCCTCACCGACACGGTCCTTGAGGAGATAGGCATACCCGGCGGCTCCGTCGGACAGAAGGGCAATGGCGTAGTCGGGATCGTCGAACTGCGACAGGATGACGATGCCGGTCCCCGGGTGGCGTCTGCGCACCTCCTTGGCCGCCTCGATCCCTTCTCGGGAGAAGTCGGGAGGCATGCGGATATCCGTTACGACGACGTTCGGGTTGGTGGCCTCGGCACCCGCAACGAGGCCGTCGAAGTCCGCGGCTTGCCCGACGATGTCGAGATCGTCCTCCAGGTCGAGCAGCGCCTTGACGCCTTCCCTCACGATGAGGTTGTCGTCAGCGAGGAACACCGAGATGGGCATGGGTCTCCTCCGGTCGACGAGTGTACGGATCACAGTCTCCGCGTGCGGGGGCCGTTGAGGCCAGCGTGCAGACGCGCCATGTGGGGTGGTGCTGGCACCCGTCGACGACGGTGGACACCACGCTGGTTCACACCGCCCGGTCGTGACACCGTGCAAGGACTCAAGGAGGAGCCCATGCGTATCGAGTCATCTGTAACGTCCGTGTCGTGGATCCCGTCGGAGGCGATGACGGGTCCGCTCCGTGTCCCGGTCGATCTCGGCATCGGCCACTACGACAACCCACTCCCCGACCACATCGACGACCTCGAGGCCCTGCGCGCGGCGGATCGGTTCCGTTTCGCCAACGAATTGCGTGCATGGATCGAGGTCGAGGACGGCCGGGTGGTGGACGCCGGCTACTCGGGCAAGGGCCACATGGGCTCGACGACGGTGGCCCTCGGTGTCGGCAGTATCACGATCCCTGCCGTGTCGTTCCCCGACCTGCGGACCGATCCCATCATCACCGCCACCACAGCCACCTTCACCCAGACGACGGGAGGGCGAACCGGCGCACCGCTACCTCGCCGCATCAACCGCCCACCGTTCCTCAAGATCGTCGCCCCCACCGTCTGGACGACCCTCGGCCTCACGTTGCGGGCGGACGGCTCTCACGACCATGCCGTTGCCGGTGCGTCGAAGATGCCACGGCACTGGATCTATGACGACGCAAACAATCTAGTTGCCAAGAGCGGCATGATCGACTTCAAGGGATGGACCCAGGAGAGTTTCGGCGACAACACGCCGTGGGGCGACGCGGATTCACCGGCGATCGTCACCGCGGTCGAGACCCAACTCGAGCGGCAGCTGTCGCTCCAGATCATGCGGGAAGGGAAGAAGCCGAAGATCCGCCGGTTGGCGGCTGACACGACCCTCGTCGACCAGGGCGACCCCGGATCAGAGATGTTCCTGCTCCTCGATGGCGTGCTGTCCGTCGAGGTCGACGGTGAAGCCGTTGCAGAGGTGGGTCCCGGATCGATCCTGGGCGAGCGGGCCCTCATCGAGGGCGGAACCCGCACCTCGACGTTGCGGGCCACGACGCCAATCACGGTTGCGGTTGCCACGGCACCCGACATCCAACCTGCGGTCCTCGCCGAGCTGGCATCTGGCCACAGGCGCGAAGACGCCCACATCTAGCCATCGATTCGATGGGAGGCACCCCATGACATCTCAACGGCGCACGACCCAAGCACGCACCCAGACCGTTGGACTGGCCACGATCACGGCTGGGTTCGTGGCTGTCGTGGTGGTCTCGTTGACCCTCCTCGACGGCGACGAGGCCGGCATCTTCATCGCACTGATGGTTCTCGTGGGCGCCGCCACGCTGGTCACCTGGCGATTCGACACACAGTGGGACAAGGCCATCGGTTTGGTCGGCACCGTGGTGCTCCCGAGTTCCTCAACCCCCAGAGCTCCCTATTCGCGCTGACCGGCAGATCCGTGACCTCGGGGTTTAGGCAGAGTTGTCGTTGACCTGCGGTCCTCCCGCTGGTTGGGTTGTGTTCTCGCCCGTCCTCGTGGTGCTCGCGTGGCCAAGCCGCGGCGGCCCAGGCTCTCCGAACACCTCCCGCCGAGGTGGCGGTACAGAAAACGAGTCTCGCGGCGTTGTATCGCTGGTGTTAGATTCCTTCGGACCAACTGCATGATTTGGAGGAAAGCATGGACTGGGGCGCCCTATTCACGAGTTTCGAGGGCCGAATCAATCGCGGCAAATTCTGGGCCGGCTACGCCGTGCTGTGGGTCGCCACGGTTGTCGTCGTCGGCATCCTGTCGGCGGCGCTCGGTGACTCGGCCAGCTTCTGGATCCTTTACGTCATCGCCGTCGCGATCCTCCTCGTTGCCGGCCTCGCGGTTCAGATCAAGCGATGGCACGACCGGAACAAGTCCGGATGGTGGATTCTGATTGGGCTGATCCCGATCATCGGCCCGATATGGGTGCTGATTGAAACCGGTTTCCTGCCGGGCACCCCGGGCCCGAACGACTACGGCCAGGACCCCCTGGCGGCAGGCTGAGCGCGACCGGACTCCGGTCCTGAAGTCCGATCACTGAGACAGTAGATCACGAGCCAGGCGCGACAGGAAACGGTATCGACCTTCGAGGTTGTCCCGGAAACCTGACGAAACCGAGCGCTTCGCGGAGGGCGCCCAACCCCGTTCGGCGAGCTGCTCTGTGTCGATGACGGCGGAGTTGATCCTGCCGCCACGCTGTTGGTCACGCAAACGACCCTCGCTCACGCAGGGGTTTTGGTTCCTGACACAAGAGAAACCCCCTCCAACAACGCCGGGGGATTCGTTTCGGCGTACTTCGCAAGCGAAGTCCGTTGGCACGCCCGGAGGTGACTCGGCGAGCTCTTCGAATTAGACCCCAACCTTCTGATCCGAGACTCTCCGAGCCCAGTCCACAGGTGTCCGCTGGAGTCCATCGGAGTCTGAACGACGGGCTTTCGAGTCCACCGGCGTTCACTGTCGGCCATAGCCGTCCGCAGGGAAGGGCTCACAACTTGGCCCTGCGGGAGTGGTTGCGCTCGAGGTGACTCGGACCGACCGGGCCGGTCAACGACCGGGAAGGTCAACGCCATCCTCACCGTCTCCGGTATGGTCATTCGATGGTTCTTGGGCCCAGCGAGGCCGGCTGTCGAGGTCAGCCCGTAGTCATCCACCGGCGACGGCGTCGAGGTACTCAGCCATCAGCCTTCGTGCGCCGGGACGGCAGCGGGAAGCACGACCCAGTCGACCCAGTCTCCTTCGTCGTCTCCTTCGCCGTCGAAGACCGTCGGGTAGCGATCGGGATACGTGTCCTTGAGCCACTCCTCGTATTCCAGGAGCGCCCTGAAGCGGCCATCCTCGGCAGCGCCGAGCTGCGCGTCCCACTCGGGTCGATGAACCTCACTCGTGCGAAACCACCGCTCACGCAGGGGTTTCGGTGGCAGGCCCGCGGGGTGACTCGGCGAACTCTCCGAGTTCGACCCGCGACGTGAGTTGCACGTCAGACAGGCCAGACCTTGTCGAACGTCACGAGCACAACCTCGGTGTCGTCGTCGACCTCCCACCCCGCACCGGCGTAGTAGGCGAGGTGCGCCTGCCGCCAGTAGGCGAGGCTTCGGTCACCTTCTCCCTCGACCCAGGCAAACTCGTCGTCGACATCGCCGAAACGTCGCACCTCGACTTGCGTGGAGCGAATGATGCACACCGGTGCACCACCGCCATCGAGGATAACGTCATAACTCCCGACCTTGGGGAGTGGGTCGCCGTCCCGCTCGAACTCGGCGAGCAGCCCGGTCGTTGCCCGCTTCGGCCCATCGAGCACCAGGCGGGCAAGCTTGTCCGCCAGAGCCGGCCGCGACTCGTCGCCAAACGACCACGCCTCATAGCCGTCGTGGACACCCGTCGCCGCCGCGAACGTCTGCCAGAACGCGTCGACGGGATCGGATGCTGGAGCCATGACAACAGGCTACCGAATTCCAAAGATCCCGCGACCCGGTGGATCCCCCGGACGGTGTCGTCCGGGCATCGCGCTCGCCCCGAGCGCCCACTGGTGGCAGGCTTGCCCGCATGAACTGGCACGAATTGCTACCGAGTGGCCTCACAGCTCGCGGCGCCCGCATGTCAGACGTTCCGGCGGTGACCACGCTGATTCGGGCGTCGGAGGCCGTCGACCACGGGCTGGCCGAGCAGGTCGAAGATGAGGTTGGGAGCTACTGGCGACGGCCCAGCTTCGACCCTGCCACCGACGCCGTACTCGTCCTCGAAGGCGATGCCCTGGTCGGCTATGCCGAGATCTACGGATGGCGCGCCGATGGCACCGTCCACCCTGAGGCCCGCAGCCGTGGAATCGGTACCGCTCTCATCGCCTGGACGGAAGAACGAAGGCTCGCACAGACGCCACCCGAGGAGGGGGCGCGTCTCGGGCAGACCATAATCGACACGAACCTCGGGGCTCGCGATCTGCTCATAGGACGCGGTTATGCGCCGCGCCATACCTCATGGGTCCTGACGTTGCCGGCGGATGCCGCTCTTTCCGAGCAGCCGCTCCCGTCGGGAATCACGATCCGGACGGCACGCCTCGGCTCCGAGGAACGCGAGGTCTACCAGATCGTCGAGGACGCGTTCAACGAATGGCCAACCAGAGTGCCTGCCTCGTTCGAGTTGTGGAAGTCGATAGCGACCGGTCGCTCCGATTTTGATCCCAGCCTCTGCTTCGTGGCCGACCACGACGGAGAGGTCGTTGGGGCCGTCTGGGCGATCATGTACCCGACCGAGGGGTGGGTTGAGCAACTGGCGGTCCGCGCCGATCACCGCAACCTCGGCATCGGGACGGCTCTACTCCGGACCGTTTTCGGCGAGCTCCGGCGGCGGGATGCGCCATCACTTGGGCTCAACACCGACTCCAGAACCGGGGCCCTCGACCTCTATCTCAACATTGGGATGACGCTACGCGACACCTACACGCACTACAGCAGGCTGCTTCGCCCGCCCGCTTGAGGACGCGGCGGATGGCTCCCGACGAACGCACCGAGCCGGCGTTGCGTGCCAGTGGTTCACCCTGGGTGGTTGATGCTGCGCGGCGAGATCCGGCTCGTCGACCTCGACCCGTCCCGCCGCGGCGAGGCTGACAAGAGACGTCTGGCGGTTGTCGTCTCCAACGACGGTGCCAACCCGACAGCCGCACGGTTTGGTGACCGTGGTTCCCGCAACCTCCAATGTGGATCGAGTGATCCTTTCCAAGTGCTGCTCCCCGGAGCCGAAACGGGCCTCGACCGGGACTCCAAGGCCCACGCCGAACAGGCTTCCACCGCATCGCGCAACGCCGCGGCCGCAACATGGCCCGGGTCGCTGGCGGTGCCCTCGGTCTCGGTTGCTACTACTGGACCGGGTGTTGTGTGGCGAGCATCGCCTCGGCGAACGTGAGGCGGCGCTCCATCCGGTCGAGCCAGTCGTCGGCGAGGACCCGCACCGGACCGGTGGCGAGCTGGACCATGGCGATGGCCTCGCGGGCACGGAGGGCAGGTTCGTCGATACCCGCCGCGCAGCGCGAACGTCGGCTCGAACCATCGATCGGTGATGCTCGATGACGCCGGCCCGCTGCGGGTGTGACTCTGCCAGTGCAACGAGATGTGCGCTCACGTTGGCGGCATCGAGCCCCGGGTCCCCGACACCGAGGTCGTCGAGGTCCAGTACCGCGATCCGGCCGGCTTCACCAACGAGGAGCTGCGCCTCATACAGGTCGCCGTGAACGACCACGTCGCGGACTGAGAGCTGTCCGACAGTTCCGATTCGATACGGTCCGCGAGGTCGCTCGAGGCGAGGCGAGAGGTGAGGCGCCACGGTCGAGATGAGTTTCTTCGCCGACCGGAAACGCGCCGATGCCGAAGGAAGCCGGCCCTCTCGAGGCTCGGGGAGCGCTGCCAGTTCGCGGCATGACGTCCCCGTACACGGTGCGTTGCGGCAGATCCGCGTAGCCATCTTTGAGGAGAATGGTGCGGAGCGGACGCCCGGGGAGCTCGTGGTAGACGAGGACGTTCGGAGGCGACGCCGTCGCCGGAACGGCATATCGATCCTGGAGTCCCGCCGAGCACCTTCGCCGCTCGGGTGGCGATGTCGATTGATTTGGGACGTAATGCCTTGACGTACAGCACCGTGGGTGCCGCATCGGTTCGTCCCCGGCGCCGCACCACATACCGCAGGACGGCGCGCCGGCCGGGGCGATAGCGCACCACGTTGGCTTGCACGGTGCACTCGTGTCCCATGACCGTTTCGGCGATCCGCCGAACACCGTTCGACGTTGATGGCGTCGTGCAGGCCGGGGAGCCATGGGTCGAACGGGAATGCCCACGAACGCGTCGATTCAGAGTGTCGTACGATCGGTTCGGAGATCTGATCGGTTCCGGCCACACCTTCGTGCCGAGGAGCCCGAGAGCGTCGTGCCTCGGTCGTGACGGAGAATCGACGCTCGCTTCCGCCACGGCTCGCAACCACCGCTCGCCGCACTACAACAGACCGGCCGGGACGGTACAGAAGCTGCCGAGGCTGAGATGCCGCGACCTCCCACCCGTTGGCGGCGAGATACTGCCGCGTCGCCTCCACACCCAAATCGGGCAGGATCATGTCGGACCCCGCAATTGCAGGGTCCGACACGAAACCTCCCGGCTCGAGATGGGCCGGTGTCATGGTCGCCGTCACGGGCTCGCGTCCACCGAGTCGTCAACCCCAGCCGACGCATCCGGACTGTCATCCACCGAATCATCAACCGAGTCGTCGATCCCAGCTGACGCATCCGGACTGTCATCCACCGAATCATCAACCGAGTCGTCGATCCCAGCTGACGCATCCGGACTGTCATCCACCGAATCATCAACCGAGTCGTCGATCCCAGCTGACGCATCCGGACTGTCATCCACCGAATCATCAACCGAGTCGTCGATCCCAGCTGACGCATCCGGACTGTCATCCACCGAATCATCAACCGAGTCGTCGATCCCAGCTGACGCATCCGGACTGTCATCCACCGAATCATCAACCGAGTCGTCGATCCCAGCTGACGCATCCGGACTGTCATCCACCGAATCATCAACCGAGTCGTCGATCCCAGCTGACGCATCCGGACTGTCATCCACCGAATCATCAAGGTCATCGAGCTGATCGGCGAGCATGGCCTCCGTCGTGATGGCAACCCGGTCGGGAGTCACCTCGACGACGTCGTTGCTCGGCGTGATCGTGTCGACGCTCTCCTGGAGATCGATCGAATCGAGTTCGTCCGTCGACGTTCCGTCGCTCGCTTCGGCGATCGCCGCAACGCCGATTCCCAACGCAGATGCACCCGCGATCACCTTCACGACGTTGCGCTTGGTACGGGAAGTGGTGGCCTCAGTCATATCTTGGTCCTTTCATCAGGTTCTCTGACTGGGCGCCATTACACCAAAGCCCTCTGAATCGGACGTGAGCCGAACATGAGTCTTCTCTCATGTCGCGGGACATCACCATCGGCACGGCATACAGCCGCCCGTCACGGCTCGAAGCGATACCCCATCCCCCGCAGCGTGATCAGCCGCTGCTTCCCGAGCTTCTTACGCAAGTAGCCGACGTAGACCTCGACGACGTTGGAGTCGGGCTCGTAGTCATATCCCCACACGTGACTCAGGATCTGCGTTCGGCTCAAAACCTGACGGGGATTGCGGAAGAAGAGCTCTGCGAGCGCGAACTCGCGAGCCGTCAACGTCTCGGTCTGTCCGTCGACGTCGAGCGTCCTCGCACGCAAGTCGAGGCTCACCTCACCGCTCGCCAGCACACTCACCTCGGCGTCACCAGCCGTCCGCGTCCTCGCCCGAATCCTCGCCAGAAGCTCGTCGAAGCTGAACGGTTTGGTGATGTAATCGTCTGCTCCGAGCTCGAGCGCGCCAACAGTATCCGCCACCGTGTCCCGCGCCGTGAGCACGATCACCGCCACCGACTTGTCCCACCGTCCGGATCTCTCGCAGCACCTCGGTCCCGTCCATATCCGGCAGTCCGAGATCGAGCACCACGAGATCGAATTCCCCGGACAGACCCTTCTCCAGCGCAGTCGCTGCGTCGAAGGCAAGCGCAGTTGCGTAGCCGTTCGACCTCAGACCTTTCTCGACGAACGACGCGATCCGCGGTTCATCCTCGACGATCAACACACGCTTCATGATGGGGCGATCTCCCTTCCACTCGCGTCCTCCGGAACCCAAAACCGGAACGTCGCGCCCCGACCCGGCGACGACTCAACCGACACGTCTCCACCATGAGCACGAACGATGCTCGCAACAATGCTCAAACCGAGGCCCGAGCCGGGACGCCCTCGCGAAGTCGCCCCCCGGTGAAACCGGTCGAAGATGACCTCGCGCTCGTCGGGTTCGATCCCGGAACCGGTATCACGCACCCAGAATTCGATCCCTCCATCCCGGCGCGCCGAACCAACCCCGATCTCCGAGTCCTCCACCGTGTGCGCCACCGCATTGTCGGCAAGGGCAACGATCGCCTGGGTGATTCGCTCCGGATCCAGCTGCGCCGTCCCCACGACGACATCATCGACGACCCATCTGCGGGATCCGAGGACTTTCGCCTTCTCCAACGCTGAGAGCAGCAGGTCGTCGAGATCGACACCTTGCACGCGCAGGAAGTCGGGCTCTTCGGCGCGGGCGAGCGTCAACTGATCGTCGACCATCCTTGCCATCCGATCGAGTTCCGCCATCACCAGGCGCATCGCCTCCTCCCGCTCTTGCGGCTCGTCACCCATGACCTCGAGGTGGCCGCGAATGATCGTGATCGGCGTCCGGAGCTCGTGGCCGGCGTCACCGAGGAACTCCCGTTGAGATGCGAACGCCCGATCGAGCCGATCCAGCATGTCGTTGAAGGTGGTCGCCAGGCGACCTAGCTCGTCGTCGCCGCCGCCTTCCACCCTCGTGGAGAGCCCGCGAGCAGTGATCGACCTCACCGTGTCGGTAATCGATGCCACCGGACGAACCATCCTCGAAGTGAACACCCACGCCACCAGCGCCGCCACCACAACGGCCGCGATCGCCTCGGCGCCGGCCGCCAGCAAAAGAGGTTGCTCCGCGTCGGCGCGGGCCAAACCGGTGAACGCCGCAGCGACGAACACCCCAGACCGACCGCCACCACCAACCGGGACTGCGGCATAGTCCACAACCCCCACCTCAGTCACCAACTCACCCCGATCGGGCGCTTCGAGGCTCCCCCAACGCTCAAGTGCATCATCGAGGAGATCGAGCCGGACCGGCGGGCTATCGACGGACCGCAAGAAACGTTCGCCATCGACGAACGTCACATACGTCTCATATTCACCGGGGATGTTCGCGGCCAGGAAAGTCGAGAAGATCGCCTCCACGTCGGTCCCGAACGCCTCACCGGTCGATGGGTCGTTCCCTCCAGCGAGCACTTCCAGTTCGTCAATCGCTCGACGGAGATCGGCTTCCACCGATCGTTCAATCTGATACAGCGACACCATACGGAGAGTCACAATCGAAGCTGCAGTAGAGATCGCGACCAGCAGCAGCATCCACCCGAGAAGGCGCACCCTCCACGACGAAAACCGGCGTCGCAGACGCCACCGGCGACGATCACTCACCGCCACCCACCCATCGGCAGCGAACGGAACGCTTCTCGGATGTCCTTCGCATCACCTTCGTCATTGTCCTCAACAGCGGCTTCGAGAGAGTCGGCCCACCTCGTCGCCATTCTCATCGCGATCGCCGCAGGCCGTCCAGGAATCATATTGCGGATCGCACCGTCCCCTCTGTCGTATTCGCCCGCCGATCGGACGCTCCCAGCGCCACCCACGGCGATGTCGCTGCATCGACGCATGCGGAGCGTCTCTCAACGCAACGGACCCATTCGCGTGCCGACGCCCAGGTACGCACCAGCGGGAGCAATACCGCGCAACCACCACCGAGAGACAACCGGCACCCGAAACCCCCGCTCACTCACGCAGGGGTTTCGGGTGGCACGCCCGGAGGGACTCGAACCCCCAACCTTCTGATCCGTAGTCAGTGCGAAGGGATTCCCTGACCTCAGGGTCTACGTGAGAATCGTGCGTTGACCTGCGGCTTTGCCTCTTGTTGGTTCGAGTCGCCTTGCATCAGTTTTCGTCGTCTCGCGGCCCAGCCGCGGCCCAAGCGCTGACGGCGGACGCTCAGGATTGACTCAGTCTCGCCTCGAACTCCGCCGGTGGGATCGCCGGGGGATCCTGCTCGTCCCACTCGAGAAGGTCGGCATCACCACTCACGATGAAGTCGACGTCGTGAGCCTGGGCCAGGTGGATCACGTAGTCGTCGTCAGGGTCCCGGGTCAGCGCCGGACCCGGCGCCGGATCGGGTCGAAGGTCTGCGGCGGTAGCCAAGGTCGTCACATACAGTTCGGCAGCGTCAACCGAGATCCACTTCCGAATGCGCTGCCGCTCGGTCAACACGCTGCGCACTTCCCCGAGCAGCCGATCACAGATCACCAACTCGAACCGCTGGTTCTGCAGCCAGGCTTGCACGATCCGGTGTGAAGGACCTCTGCTGATCGCCGCCGAGATCAACACGTTGGCATCGAGTACCACTCGCATCCGAGTCGCTCAGGACGCCGAGGTCCGGTGCCGGCGTCGGACCCGACTGACCTCTTCGGTGACGATCCGCATCGCCTCGTCTTCGTCGAGTTCGGAGCCAGCCACGATCTCGTCGAGCACACGTCGCGTTTCGCGGGTGTAGTACTCCCACGCGGACTGGCGTGACATCCCCAGGCTTTCACCGATCTGGTCCCAGGTGGCGCCCTGGCTGCGCGCCGCCTCTACCCGCTCACGCCGCAGCGCTTCGAGCTCCACATCCGCCCGGGACAGCTCTCGCAGCGCCTCAAGCGGATCTGCTGGCAAAGAGTCGACATCAATCACTTTCATGCATGTCAGGATAACCTGACATGTACCGCTCCGCTAGACCAATCCTGGAAGCATCTGATAGGGATGTAGGTGTGCTGCGGGAGATAGTTCCGTAGCGTTGTGAGAGGCCCGGTGGGTCTGGCTCTCGAGGTGCCTGCCACCTGCGGGTTGGCTTTCGAACGAGACGCCGTACTCGCCGGGTTCTCTTGCTGGCGGTGTGGCTCGAAACAGGCGTAGCACCGTATCCGTATCAGGAGTGCCCACCGTCAGAACCACCGACCCCCGAGACACGAGGAGGTGTGTGATGTCGGTGATGATCGGTATCGACCCGCATAAGGGATCCCACGCGGTAGCCGCGGTCGACATTGGTGAGGAGGTGATCGGCGAGCTCGAGGTGCGCGCCACCAAACGCCAGAGCCGAGAGTTGTTGGCGTGGGCGCAGCGGTTCCCGCAGCGCTCCTGGGCGATCGAGTCCGCCAACGGTCACGGCTACCTGCTGGCCCAACAGCTGGTAGCCGCCGGCGAGCAGGTGGCTGATGTGCCGGCGATGCAGGCGGCCCGGGTGCGGGTGTTCGACTCGACCCGGTCCCAGAAGAACGACGCCAATGACGCCCGCTCGGTCGCCATCGTGGCGCTTCGTCAACCAGGGTTGAACGCGGTGACCGCGGAGGATCATGTGGCGGTGCTGCGGATGCTGGCGATGCGCCACAAGCAGCTCTCCAGCCTCAAGACCCAAGCCGCGGCGAGGCTCCACGCCGTGCTGGCAACGTTGATCCCTGGCGGGTTGAACAGCGAGATGACCCCCAACAAAGCTGCAGCGCTGCTACGCCGCGTCCGGCCCGCCACCATGGTCGAGACCGAACGCAAACGCATCGCCCACGACTTGCTCAGGGAGGTGCGGAGACTCAACAAGGAACGGAAGGAATCCAAGGCCCGTCTGGCGATCGCCGTTGAGGCGTCGGGCACGTCGCTGACGCAGATCAACGGGGTCGGTCCGGTCGTCGCGGCGTTGTTGATCGGTCACAGCGGCGACATGGCCCGGTTCCCGACAAGGCATCACTACGCCGCCTACAACGGCACCGCCCCCATCGAAGCGTCCTCCGGTGCGAGGAAGCGGCATCGGCTCAACCCGAGAGGCAACCGCATGCTCAACCACGCTATCCACACCATTGCCATCTGCCAGCTGCGCTTCCCACATACCGAAGGCAGAGCGTTCTACGAACGCAAACGCCAAGAGGGCAAGACACCCAAAGAAGCGATCCGGGCATTGAAACGGCGCCTCTCTGACGTCGTCTACCGGCACCTCGTCGTCGACCAAAAGCGTTAGGGCCCGGGGGGCACCCAGGGGCGTCTCATAGCCTGCGCGGCCGCTACTACACCCTGATCAAGCGGCTCTTCGGTTCAGCCACCCCGGGCCACCCCCAACACTACGCCCACACCACCACCCTCGCCCACCACGGCGAGCGTCTCTTCGCGCCCAAAACACCCCTTGACAACCAAACAGGCATCGCTCTGGGCGGTTTCGAAATCGGCGTGTTATCACTCGGGATCGGGTGATCGGCGTGGCTCGGTGACTGCTCATACGATTCTGTCACTTGGTTAGCTAGCAGCCCACCTGCAGTCCGGCCATCATGCTCTGGACGACGCCGGCCTCATCGAACCGCGTCACGATGCCCTGGTCGGGTCCTGGCAATCGGAGACCGAGACCTCCGCACCCGTCCGGCTCGGTCGGTATCGCCAAGTCCTCGCCATAGATCGCTCTCAGTTCGGCAGCGGTCGTGCCCACACCCACTCCCTGCGCCGTCCGGAGGCCGAGCTCGTTGCTCCCACCGTGGTACTGCCAGCCGATCAGACGGGACACCCCGTCGTAGTGCTCGTACTGGGGACGACTGAAGCCGAGGTACAGCCCGAGATCCCTCCATCCGACGTACTCGATCCAGGATGCCTCATCCCCGGAATCGGTTGGTGCCGAGCCGGTCAGCCTCTCCATCACCCTCACGACCTCGTAGTCAGGGTTGCCGAAGTGGATCAGTCCGAGGCCGTCCGGTTCGAGGGTGAGCATGCTTCGGGCCAGCTCCGAATCGAGGGTGTCAGCAGTGGCGACGTAACGGGGATAGCAGGCCGTGTCGATGACGTCGCATTGTGCAGCCGCCTCATCCCGGTCGTCGAAGTGGCCGGTGAACACCACCCAATAGCCGGGGTTGAGGGTGAGGAACCCGTCCGACCACACGACGCCGGTGGTGAGATCATGCTCGGCGGCTAGTTCGCCGGCGACGCGTTGCGCTTGGTCGTAGCCGATTGTGTCGGTGTCGATCGAAGCAAGGATCCCGGTCCAGAACGCGGCCGGTTCCGTTGCCGCCGGTGGTGCTCCGAAGGTGTCTCCGGTTTGAATGTCGAGCATCCGGCGGCCCGTGTCGGTAGCCACGGTCACGAACCGGCCATCGAACCCGGTCAATCGAGCGTCGGCTGCGGCCTCGGTACGGAAGACCTCAGCCCCGGTGATCATCTCCATCACCACGATCTTGGTGGGGATGTGTTGTTGGTGCGCATACCATTCCCGCCTATCGCGGGTGTAGTCGCCATCGGGAGGCTCCGGCTGCTCCCAATAGGCGGTCGGCCACAGCGCATACGCCAGCAGCGACCCGTCCGGGGACAGCCGTGCGGACAGTTGACACGGTGCGCACGATTCGGCGAAGGGGTTGTGCTCGACGGTGACACGGTCACCTTCGAGGTTGTAGAACCACAGGATGCTGTTGGTATCGCCTGCTCCAACCGCGGCCCACACCACGGATGAGAACAGGCCGCCGCCATACGAGGTGAAGTAGTCGCCGCCGTCGGCACCTGTTCCGTGGCACATGAGGAACCGTTCGTCACCGGTCTCGAGATCCAGGACCGCTAACTCCACCGTGAATTCTTGCGGCTTGCATCGGGTCATCTCATTCCAGCTTCTCGGCACCAGGGCCGACGGCCGCCCGTCCAGGAGGAAGATCAGTCGGTAGGCGAGCCAGCCGGCGTTGCTGAGCTCGATCCGGCGGGGACGGTCCCCATCGGCGGGTAACCACACCCAGCCCGGCTGCTCGGTCACCGACTCGAACACCACGCCTCGGGCGCCATCACGGGTTGCCCACCGCACTGGTTCAGAAACGAGCTGCTCCGTCCTGTCGCCGTGGACCCGGGTCACCCCCTCCCATCCGTAGACCAGGTATGGCAGTGTGGCTGCCGGCGCCGTGGGAGTGGACGAGGTGGGTGACATGGTCGTCGCAGTAGTGGTGGTTGCCACCGTCCTGGCGGGAGGGGCGGACGTTGCCCCTCTGCTCGGCGACGTTGTCGAAGCCGCCGGGCCATCCCCCGAGGGGCCGCATGCCGACGGCACCAGCACCATAACCACCATCCACAACACTGCAGCTCGCCGCATCAACCTCACCTCCGAGGAAGGGGGCCAGCAGACCTTCTTCTCCTTGCTACTGCGCCAAGCGAGTCGCTGCCAGAGGCAGAGTGCCCGTTCCCGGACCGCTTTCCCAGTGGACTGCGGTGGCACGGCAAGCGTCACGCGTCGAAGCCGTCGTGTCGGTAGATTGCGCACAGATCATTCACACGCCGCGTGATCTCGGGCACGCGCCGCGCTCCAGATCCGGCATTATGCCGGTGATCCTGTCAAGAGTGACCTGGTCGTGTGGGGCGAGGGTCATGGGTTGTTGTCCTGGTGGAGTCGTTCGAGGAGGCCGCTGAAGAGGGTGGCTCGGTGTGGTTGGTCGTGTTCGGTGGCGTGGTCGCGTTGGCGCTGGAGGGTGGGGGCGAACTCGAGGGCGACGGCGAAGTGGACACAGGTTTCGCAGATGGTTTCGAAGTGGCAGTCGAGTTGTTCGGGTCGGGTGCAGTAGCCGTTGCCGAGCATGCGGGTGTGCTCGACGCGGAGGCGGCGCATGTTGGGTCCCTCGGCGTCTTCGGGGAGTCGGGTGGTGTAGAGGGTTTCGATCTGGTCGGTGACGGCGAAGTATTCGTCGGCGACGGTGCGGTCGGCGATCCGGGCGTAGGTCATGGTCATTTCGAGGGTCTTGTGGCCGAGGAGGGCAGCGACGGCTTCGAGGCGCATGCCCCGGCACATATCGCTCACCGCCAAGGTCTCGAACGCCTCGAAAGCCTGCTCAGAAAGAGAATGGCTCCCGAGAATGGCTCCCAGCGGTCGGTTCGCCGAACGTCGGCGGACCCTCGACGCGCCGAAACCCCCGCTTGCGCAGGGGTTTCGGTGGCACGCCCGGAGGGACTCGAACCCCCAACCTTCTGATCCGTAGTCAGTGCGAAAGGGTTCCGTGACCTCGGGATTTCGTCACGAATCGTCCGCTGACCTGCGGTTTTGCCTCTGGTTTGTTTGAGTCGCCTTGCGTCAGTTTTCGTCGTCTCGCGGCCCAGCCGCGGCCCAAGCGCTGACGGTGAGCTTTCAGGATTGACTCAGTCTCGCCGCGAACTCCGCCGGTGGGATCACCGGGGGATCCTGCTCGTCCCACTCGAGAAGGTCGGCATCACCGCTGACGATGTAGTCGACGTCGTGAGCGCGTGCCAGGTGGACAACGTAGTCGTCGTCAGGGTCCCGGGTCAGCGCCGGACCTGGCGCCGGATCGGGTCGAAGGTCTGCGGCGATGGCCAAGGTCGTCACATACAGTTCGGCAGCGTCAACCGAGATCCACTTCCGAATACGCGGCCGCTCGGTCAACACGCTGCGCACTTCCCCGAGCAGCCGATCGCAGATCACCAACTCGAACCGCTGGTTCTGCAGCCAGGCTTGCACGATCCGGTGTGAAGGACCTCTGCTGATCGCCGCCGAGATCAACACGTTGGCATCGAGCACCACTCGCATCCGAGTTGCTCAGGACGCCGAGGTCCGGTGCCGGCGTCGGACCCGACTGACCTCGTCGGTGGTGATCCGCATCGCCTCGTCTTCGTCGAGTTCGGAGCCAGCCACAATCTCGTCGAGCACACGTCGCGTTTCGCGGGTGTAGTACTCCCACGCGGACTGGCGTGACATCCCCAGGCTTCTGCCGATCTGGTCCCAGGTGGCGCCCTGGCTGCGCGCTACCTCTACCCGCTCACGCCGCAGCGCTTCGAGCTCCACATCCGCCCGCGAGAGCTCTCGCAGCGCCTCAAGCGGATCTGCTGGCAAAGAGTCGACATCAATCACCCTCATGTATGTCAGGATAACCTGACCTACGTCGCTCCGCTAGACCAATCCCGGAAGTGCCGGTCTGCTCGATTCACAGCAGCGCTCGTTATGGCGCATACCGGGCGATCGGAGTGGCGGGCTCAGCTGTCGTAACGTTCAGTGAGGACTCGGAGGTCGTCTTCGGTCCCTCGGAAGACGTTGCGGTCTACCCGGCCTTCCACACCGGCTCGGTACCCGGGAAAGTGCTGCCAAAAGGTCCATTCGGGTGATCCCCACGGTTGCCACACGGGTGACATCACCCACCATGTCACGTCTGGTGGCTGCTCATTGAGATACGCCGAGTAGAAGTCGGCGTTGGTGTACACGACAGGTTGCATGCGGTAGTGGTCCTCGACCATGTCGAGAAACACGCCCAATTCGGCCAAGAAGTCGCTCACGGATGGGCGGGCCGAGCAGTTCCCCCCGAATTCCAGGTCCACGGCGGGAGGAAGCATCCCGGGTTCGTCTGGCACCGTGGCGATCATGTGGGCGGCCTGATCGTCGCCGGGGCTACACAAGGTGAAGAAGTGATAGGCGCCACGGAGCAGGCCAACATCGCCAGTGGCTTGCCAGTTCTCGGTAAAGGCACTGTCGGTCCAATCCGCACCTTCGGTCGCTTTGATGTAGGCGAAGGACGTTCCATCGGCGGCAAGATCAACCCAATCAATTGAACCTTGGTGGTGCGAAACATCAACCCCGCGAACGTCGAACCGCCATCCCGGCTCCCAGAACCGGTAGCCCACGAACCCGACGACCAGCAGCACCGCCAGAGTGATCCCCACTCTTCTCAGCCATCGCAAGTTCAACAGCGCCACCATCAATGCCACAACGACCCAACAGGCCTCGGTCGTTCCCGCACCCCCATCAGTTGAACAACTGGCGCCGTCCCACACCCCAGTCCGCGTATTCAAGGACCACGACGATCAGCGCACGGTCGGGTCTGTCGAAGCGATCGAGATCGAGGAACTCATATGTCCAGTCGCTGATCGATCGGGCCGACTCGAACCCGGCCCATTCGTCGCCTCGTCGTATCAGGCCGTAGGTCGAGGACGGAATGCAGCACTCTGGCGGCGAGTTCGCAAGCTCCCAGCCCTCGCGTGCCATTGCGTCCTTCAGCTCGGCGATACCGCTCTCGGCGTCGTGGCCTTCGGGGGCTTCGATGAACAGCCATCGGATGGTCGTTCCGCCGCTGCCGCCGTCGGTGTCACCTCCGACCACCTCGAAACCAGCAGGAACGGCGACAACCCCCGACGGAGGGACCTTGTACTCGTTCGTTGAGAACAACCACACACCGGCCACGAACAGAACCAAGACGACACCAGGGGAAAAGGCAATCAGCAGATAGAGCCAGCCGCCCCGACGTTTCTGCGCAACCGTCATGGCCTGATCCTCGCAGGCCAGTGTCGATAGGGGTGGGCAGCGTCGTTCAAGCGAGCAGATCACCGCAGCCGCGGAGCGATATTGCACACCCTTGACAGCGCGGGAACCGGCAATCGGCGCTAGCAAGACAATATCTGGCAGGCCCCGTGTCATCGACCGGGCAGGCCGTGGCAGTGCTTGTACTTGAGGCCCGACCCACACGGGCAGCGTTCGTTGCGACCGGTCTTGGTGCGGGCACCGGCGGGATGAGACGGCAGTTTCGTCGCTGCCTCCACACGCCACTCACGGACCTCGATCTCGTGCTCGCGCCCTCGGAGATGCTCGCTCCACCGGCGCACCCGCTCCTCGGCTGCGCTGAGCTCGCTCCCTCGCTTGGCGAGCGCTGCCTCACGGTCCGCCAGTCGCTGCTGCGCCTGCTTCTTAAACGTCGACCCTGCGCCGCCGCTCGAGTCGCCGAACATGGAGGCCAGCTCGTGATCGATGAGCCCCGCTATGGCTCGGCCCATCGAGATCCCGGCGGCGTCGCAGTAGCGCTTCCAGGTCGACCACTTCGCAGGCGTCACCGGCACACGCACCATCTGGAAACGCTCGTCCCGGTCGAGCCCGGCCAGGAGTCGCCGGTCGATCCTGGCGAGCACGCCACGGTCGAGATCCATCACGACCTCCGATGTCTACATGTAGACACCCCGCAACTTGTTGCATGTGCGTGTGGTGTTGACAGGGTGCTGTGCGCGATGCCCGTGTGCGATCGGATCCGCGCGTGACGTGGCTCGGTCCATGACCTCGAAAGCGCGGTTCTGCTGTACGCCATGCGTCACGTGCATCTGAACTTGCTTGTCTGTCCGGGTAGCCGGTCGTAGGAGTTCGTCGAGGTCATGTCCTCTCCTTGAACGTCTGAATGAGCTTGGGCAGCACGAGTTCCGGGACGTCGAACGCCATTGCAACAGCCGCCGACCAAGCTGCCGACGGCGGGCATGTTTCCGCTGGTGTGAACCGGCCGTCCGCACCAGCTCGAGGTCGGTCACTGGTTCCATAGCCGCCAGAAGACCCCTTGACCCTGTCAGCAGAGTGTCGAGCACCCTGTCAGCGCGAGTTGTCGACGTCTGCATCGGTGATCTGACAGGTTCCGGAGGAAGCACCCTGACCAGGCGAACCAGGGTGAATGGCAACAAAATGGCATCAGGATGACAGGGTGCCATCGCATCCTCGACGGTGGCCGAAACCGGCCTGTAGCCCACCGAGTGGATTCAGCGCATGGCCCACATCGAGAAACGGCCCGATCGCCGCAAACCGTGGCGGGTCCGCTACCGCGATCCGCTGGGCCGGGAACGGTCGAGGAGCTTCGCCCGCAAGGCGGACGCCGACCGGTTCATGGCCACCGTCCAAGCCGACCTCATCCGCGGCGACTGGACCGACCCCCGCCTCTCAAAGATCGCTGTGGAGGAATGGTCTGAACGGTGGGTTCGAACCAAGTCGCATCTCAAACCCAAGACCTTGGCCGGCTACCGATCGAACCTCCAGGCCCATGTCATCCCCGCATTCGGTGGGTACCAGCTGCGACATGTCGACCGAATGGCCGTCGAAGAATGGATCACCGACCTGCAGGCATCCGGCCTCGGACCCTCCGGGATACGCCAGGCCCGCCAGGTACTCAACAGCATGCTCACCCTCGCCGTCGACGCCGGCTACCTCCCATCCAACCCGGTCGACGGGACGAGCACTCCGCGACTTCCTGAACCGGAGATGTTGTTCCTCGACGCCGACCAAGTCGACGGCCTCGCCGACACGATCCGGGAACCCTACGGCGCCCTCGTCTATCTGCTCGCCTACGGCGGACTCCGCTGGGGTGAAGCAGCAGCCCTCAGACGCAAACGATGCGACCTGGTCCGCTGTCGCATCGAGGTCGCCGAATCGCTCGCCGACGTCGAGGGTCAACTGTATTTCGGTGCGACCAAGAACCATCGCAGCCGCATGGTGGCCATCCCTCGATTCCTCCGCGACCGACTTGCTACGCACCTCGCCCGCCACGTCCCCGACGATCCCGAAGCTCTCGTGTTCACCTCACCCAACGGTGCCCCGCTGCGCAACAGCAACTTCCGACGGCAGGTCTGGTACCAGGCCGTCGAGGAAACAGGGCTGCCTGAGGACCTGAGAATCCACGACCTCAGACACACCTGCGCCAGCCTCCTCGCCGCAGCCGGCGCCAACCCCAAAGCCGTCCAGGTCCACCTCGGGCACTCGTCCATCACGGTGACCATGGACCGCTACACCCACCTGTTCCCATCCGACGTCGACGACCTCGTCAGACGGCTCGCTGACATCCGGGCTCGAAGTCTCGCGGCCCCACCGCGGCCCAGAGACCGATCACACGGCATCGAACTCGGCGGAAGATGACCGAAACCCCCGCTTACGCAGGGGTTTCGGTGGCACGCCCGGAGGGACTCGAACCCCCAACCTTCTGATCCGTAGTCAGACGCTCTATCCAATTGAGCTACGGGCGCCTGCATCGCGCAGTTCGGGCGTGCGGGCCACAACGGTAGTCCCGCCTCGAACCTTCCGAAAGCCAACAGGGTTTTGGCGGACAATGGCGCAACATGTTGCGCTGGTATCCGCCAAAACCCTCGTTAGCCGGCCTCTCCGGGGAAGACCACCCCGATCCTCGCTCGGATGGCGTCCATCCACTCCATCACGGCCAGCGTGTCGGCCGGGGGGCGCAGCGGACTCTCGGTCAGGCCGGCCGCCACACAGCGCTCCATCTCAGCCACCTCGAACCGGAACCCGTGGCCGGCGAAGCTCGTGTCGTAGGTCGCGACCACATCGCCCTGACGCTCCAACGTGATCTTCGCCGAGTGATGGAACGGGGCGTGGATCCGAAGCCGGCCTTCTCGCCCGCTGACGATGGCTTCGTTGGTCGGATCGGCGAGGAACGTTGCCCCCGCGGTGGCCGATGCCTCACCTTCGTGGTGCGAGATCACCCGCACGTCCACGTCGACCCCGCCATCGAGTTGCGCCATCGCCTCAAAGCTCTGCGGCGACCCGAGCACGTGGTGCACCAGGCTGAGCGAGTAGACCCCGAGGTCGAGCAGTGATCCACCTCCGAGCCTTCGATTGGTCCACCGTCGGCTCTGCGGAGGCACATACCCAAAGAAGACCTCCACGTCGGTCGCCTCGCCGATGGCTCCGCCGGCGATGAGTTCGTCAAGCGTGGCGATGAACGGACAGAACCGCATCCACATCGCCTCCATCAGCAACACCCCGGCGTCGGCGGCCGCGCCATACATCTCGACTGCCTCCCGGGTATTGAGCGCCAGCGCCTTCTCACACAGCACGGCCTTGCCGCCGGCCACCGCGTCCAGCACGTTTTGGTAGTGCCGGTCGTGTGTGGTGGCGACGTACACGATGTCGACGTCGTCGCGCTCGGCCACCGCCTGGTGGGAGCCGACGGCGTGCGATATTCCGTACCGTGCCGCAAAGGCCTGGGCCCGCTCCGCCGACCCGGAGCCGACGGCCACCACCGGTGAGCCGACGCTCTGCAAGGTCTCCGTCATCGTCCCGGCAATATCGCCGGTGCCCATGATTCCCCAACGCAAAGGTGTAGTGGCATCCATCGGGCCAGCATATTGCGTTCGATGTCACCGGAACCAGCCCGGCGTCTCCTACCGTCATATCCCCATGCGAAAACTCATCGCCTTGACCGCCGCACTTGGATTGCTCGCCGTTGCCTGTGGCAGCGACGAAGACACGACCGCGACGCTGCCCGACAACGGAGACACCATCATCCTCCAGACCGCCTACGAGGGTGGATTTGCCCCGGTCGAGTTCGTCCTCAACCAAATGCCCCAGCACACTCTCTACGCCGACGGCCGCCTCCTGTCCCAAGGCCCGCAGCCGGCCATCTTCCCCGGACCCATGCTTCCCTCGATGCAGCAGGTCAACATCGGAGACGCCGCTATGGCCGACGTACTGGCGATCGTTGACGACATCGGCCTCCCCTCCATCGACGACGAATACAACAGCGAGGCATCTGCCACGGTTGCCGACGCTTCCGACGCCGTCGCCTACTACTACGACGAGAACGGCACTCACCGCTACGCCGTCTATGCCCTCGGCATCGTTGAGAATTCCGATCCGCAGGCCGCCGCAATGGGCACCCTGTTCGACACCCTCGACGTGCTCAGTGTCGAGTCGCCCTCAGCCGGCGAATACCTCGCCGATCGGGTCCAGGTACTTGCCACTCTGAGCTTTGTCGATGACGACGAGCCCGGCGCCACGCTCGAGCCGTGGCCGCTGGCGGCCAGTCCCGCCGACCTCCCCGAGGTCGCCGACCTCGGCGTTTCGTGCACGGTCCTCGAGGGCGATGACGCCACAACTGCGCTCGCCGTCTTCGCCGACGCCGACCAGATGACGTTCTGGGACTACCAAGGTGTCTCGTACCGCATCCTGGCCCGGCCCCTCGTCGAGAACGAGGTCGGCTGCGAATGGTGATCTCCCGCCCGGGTATCCTCCGGCGCTGCAACGAGCAACGGAGATTCTGTGAACGAGGAACTGCAACGGCTGAGTGAGCAGTACTGGGAGTACAGCCTCGAGGTCGGCCCCACTACCGCGTTGATGCTGGGGGACCACCGCTACGACGACCGCATGGAGGACGCCTCACGTTCCGCTGAGGACGCCCACATTGGACGCCTGCGTGCCTTTGCCGATGCCGCCGAAGCGATCGATCCCGCATGGCTCACCCCAGACGAACGAATCACCCGCGAAGTGCTCATCTTCACCTGCCGCACCGAAGCCGAGACCGAAGAGACCCGACCGGCCGAACTTGCCGTCAACCCGGCGGTGGGCTTCCAGGCGATGCTGCCGGTGATCGTGCCGCAGCTCCCCATCGAGTTGCCGGAGCATGCTGAAGCATTGGTCGCCAAATTCCGCGCCCTGGGCCCGTTCTTCGACCAGATGGCCGAGCGGCTCCGCGAAGGCGTCGCCGCCGGGCGGACCCCGACGGATCTGATGGTCGACAAGACCGTTGCACAGCTCGACGCCTACCTCGACTCCTCCCCTGCCGAAGACGTGCTGCTCAACGTCCGCGCCCCCGCCGCTTTCGACGCCGCCGCCGTCGCGAAGTGGAAGGACCAGCTGCTCGACGCCATCATCGAATCGATCCGGCCCGCCTACCAGCGCTACCGCGACGTGATCGCCGACGAAGTGCGCCCCGCCGCCCGCCCCGTCGACAAGCCCGGCCTCTACTGGCTCCCCGACGGCGAAGCCACCTATGCCCGCTACGTCTACCGCCACACCTCGCTGCCGATGGACCCCCGCGAGATCCACGAGATCGGGCGCCAGCAAATCGCCCGCCTCGATGAGGAGTACCGGGTGCTCGGCCAGGCCGTGCTCGGCACCGGCGACCTCACCGAGATCTACGCCCGGTTGCGCGACGATCCCGAGCTGCACTTCGACAACGGCCCCGAAATCGTCGCCGCCTCCGAGGCGGCGATGGGCAAGGCCAAGGCCGCAATGGGCGACTGGTTCGGGCGGCTCCCCCAGACCGATTGCCTCGTCTCGGAGACCCCGTCGGGACCGCTGGCCTTCTACTTCCCACCCGCCACCGACGGCTCGCGCCCGGGGACCTTCTTCGTCAACACCTCGGACCCAACAGCCTGGGGTCGCCACGAGATCGAGTCGATGGCGTTTCACGAGGGCATCCCGGGTCACCACCTGCAACTCGCCATCGCCCAGGAACTCGAGGGGATCCCCGAGTTCCGCAAGCACGAAGGTGTCACGGCGTACGCCGAGGGTTGGGGGCTCTACACCGAACGCCTGGCCGACGAGATGGGGTTGTTCACCAGTGACCTGGAGCGGATGGGCATGCTGTCCGCCGACTCGCTGCGGGCCGGCCGCCTCGTCGTCGACACCGGCATGCATGCGCTCGGCTGGAGCCGGGACGAGGCGATCCAGTATTTCGCCGACCACTCGCCGCTCAGCATGGCGACCATCGAGGGCGAGGTCGACCGCTACATCGGGATGCCCGGCCAGGCCCTGGCCTACATGATCGGCCGGCTCGAGATCCTGGAACTGCGGGCCGCCGCCGAAGCCGCGATGGGCCCCAACTTCGACATCAAGGGCTTCCATGACACCGTGCTCGGCTCGGGGATGGTCCCGCTCGAGACGCTGGGCCGCATGGTCAGGGAGTGGTCGGGCGCCGCGTAGCCGAGCCGCCGGAGGGAACCTCACGGGCCGCAGCGAACGTCACAGCCGTAGCGATCGCGTGGGAGGCGAGCATGCGGATGCGTGTGATGGTGGCGGCGATGATGGCCGTAGCGCTTGGGGCTGCCGCCTGCGGAGAACCGAGTACGGTCGGCGAAAGCGCACAAGCGGCCGCCACGACCGCGGCGTCGGAGACCACGACCACTACCGAGCCCGGGCCGCCCACGTACAACGTGTCGCTCGACGTTGCGTACTTGGAGGACTACAGCTCCGTTTACCACGTCGGGTTCCCGCAAGAGCTGCCGGACACCACCTACGGGTTCGAGGTGACCTATCGCCTCAATGCCACGATCGAAGAAGCGGAGTTCGTCGAACCAGATGCCGCCGGCACGCTCAACTGGTGGATCTACGACTACGACTACGTTGCCGTCGAACTGATTGACTCGTGGACCGGCACCGAACCCGCCGACTTCGATATTCCGGCGGGTTCGGCAGTGTTCGGAGGCGCGACCCGGATGCTTCGGGAACCCGACGACCATCGACCGAGCGTGTGGCACCTGGGGGCGGCGGTGCGGCTGGAGACCCGCCTCACGAGTTCTGGCTGGTCCACCGCCTACCGGCAGCCGTCGAGATGGCCGACCCACGCGAGAACACTCCCTGGGACTACTGGTCCGCCTGGGGCTTGGAGTGGGATCCGGGCAAGGTTGCCGCCGGCATCGCCGACCAAGGCGAACAGCAGAAGGAGTACTGGTTCGACAGTTGGTGGCCAACCGCAAAGGAAGGAGAGGGTCCCCCGACTACTCGAGACCGACGACGAGCACTCGGGATGCGTCGTCTGGTCGATGCCACTGGACGATCTCGGTATCGAGACGCACGAGGTCGACTTCGAATTCAGAGAGGAACGAGGCCAATGCACCTCTGCGACTTGCACGTCACCGGCACGATCGCCCCGGCCAGCAACTAGCCAACGCCCCCAGATGCGCTCGCCGCCTAGATCAGGGATACTTGGGCGCGGAGTCAACGAGGGGTGGACCGAGCATGAATGAGGAGCTGGCGAGACTCGCCGACGAGTACTGGGAACTCGAACTGGAGCGCAGCCCAACCACCGGGCTCTTCATCGGCGACTATCGACGTGCCGCCGAGATGGAGGACCTGACCCGAGCTGCCGAGGACGAATTCATCGAGCGGCTCGATGCGGTTGCGGCCGCGGCCGAAGCAATCGACCCGGCAACCCTCACCGCCGATGAACAGGTGACCAGGGCCGTCATGATGGAGGAGGCCACCGGTGCCGCCACTGAGCTGCGATCGCGCTTCGCAGAGTTCGCCGTCGACCCGTCGAGTGGACTCCACGTTGAACTGCTGCAGTTGGTCGGCCAGATCACCGTCCCCGATGCACAGGTCGCAGATGCCGTCGTCACCAAATGGTCGCGGCTCGGCACCACATTCGACCAGGCGCTCAAGCGGCTGCGCCAAGGCATCGCCCGGGACCGGACCCCGCCGGCCATCTCCGTCCAGAAGACCATTGCCCAGATCGACGACTACCTCAATAGTGGCCTCACCACCGATCCGTTCATCAACCTCACTCCCCCGCAGGACTTCACCGACGACCAAACCGCGGCATGGCGGGACCAGCTCGCGGCGCAGGTTGTCGAATCGGTGCGGCCCGGCTACGCCGCCTACCGCGACACACTGTGGAGCGAGGTATTGGAGAAGTCCCGCCCACCGGAGCGCACCGGACTCGTGTGGCTTCCCGACGGCGGCGAGGCGTACGCAGGCGCCATCCGCCGCCACACGTCGCTCGACCTGGCACCGCTCGACATCCACAACATCGGCCTCGAAGAAATCGCCCAGCTCCGCGGCCAATACCGCGAACTCGCAGCCGGGTCCTCGGCACCGACAACCTGACCATGATGTACCAACAGCTCCGCAACGATCCGGCGTTGCGGTTCGAGACCGTCGAACAGATCGTGGCCGCGGCCGAAGCCGCCATGGACCGGGCCCGGACCGCCATCTCCGGCTGGTTCGGCCGCCTGCCACAGACCGACTGGTGATGGCCCAGATCCCTGGGCCCGGGGCGGAAGAGGCACCGCTGGCCTTTCTATCTCCCGCCCACAGTTCACGCAGCAGGCCCGGCACCTATTTCGTCAACACCACCGAGCCAGCCACCCGAACCCGGTACGAGTCTGAAGCGCTGGCCTTCCACGAATCCATCCGGGCCACCATCTCCAGATCGCCATCGCACAGGAACTCGAGGGCATCCCCGAGTTCCGCAAACACGCTCTGGTGACGGCCTACGTGGAGGGGTGGGGCCTCTACACCGAGCGCCTCGCCGACGAAATGGGTCTCTACAGCGGCGACCTCGAGCGCATGGGCATCCTCTCGTTCGACTCGTGGCGGGCGGGCCGACTGGTGGTCGACACCGGGATGCACGCGCTCGGCTGGAGCCGCGACGAAGCA
>CAVPHV010000014.1:0-633481 GCA_963704825.1 uncultured Acidimicrobiia bacterium | reverse complement strand
GGGGTGGAGAACGAGAAGCCGGACGGTCCGACGTCGACCATCGAGGGCATGTCGGTCTGCTCGTAGCCGACCAGCGTCGTCGTGCCGGTCTCGAACACGTCGATCGTCACCGGCACGTCGTCATCAATATCGTCACCCTCGATCGTGCCCTGCACGTAGAAGTAACCCGGTGTCGTCGGGGAGGGCGAGGTGCTGGTGAACCCGGTCGCGACCACCACCGACTCCGACCCGGCCTCGGTCGGCGACGCCGAGAACAACACACCCGAACCCGCCGGAGCCGACACGACCACGTCCACCGGACCCGGCGGCGGCACCTCCAACCGCACCTCGAACCTGATCTGCAGATCCACCCCCACCCCGAGCGGCAGCCGATACGCCGGCCCGACGGTGGTCGACCGATCCACATCACCCAACAACCACACATCCGGTGCGTGACGTTGAGGTTGCGGGTGGTGTAGCCGTTGGCGGGGGCGGTGTGGCCGGTGGGTTGGACGATCCCCAGGGTGGTGGTCCCGGGGGTGAGGCCGATCGAACTCGGCGTAGGCCCGCGGAAGGTCGCCGCCGGTGAAGAGCGCCGGCGCCACGACCTCGCCGACGTCGGGATCGCTGTTGGTGGGCTCGACCGTGATCGGGTGGCCGCCCCGGATCTCCTGGTTGCCAGCGCCGGTTGTGGAGGGTGCCCGACTCGCCGTCGTAGAGCAGATACGACCGGACGTCGATCTCCTCGTCCGGG
Organism: uncultured Acidimicrobiia bacterium; assembly: GCA_963704825.1. GTDB lineage: Bacteria > Actinomycetota > Acidimicrobiia > Spongiisociales > UBA5794 > CAVPHV01. Next base: position 632,748 of record CAVPHV010000014.1, on the reverse strand, counting down.
AGAAGGTGGTGGTGTCGAGGTCGGTGGTCGTGGAGAACGAGAAGCCGGACGGTCCGACGTCGACCGCGGAGGGCATGTCGGTCTGCTCGTAGCCGACCGGCGTCGTCGTGCCGGTCTCGAACACGTCGATCGTCACCGGCACGTCGTCATCGACGTCGTCACCCTCGATGGTGCCCTGCACGTAGAAGTAACCGATGTCGTCGAGGCGAGTGAGGTGCTGGTGAACCCGGTCTCGACCACCACCGACTCCGACCCGGCCTCGGTCGGCGACGCCGAGAACAACACACCCGAACCCGCCGGAGCCGACACGACCACGTCCACCGGACCCGGCGGCGCCACCTCCAACCGCACCCGAGCCTTGATCTGCAGATCCACCCCCACCCCGAGCGGCAGTCGATACGATAGCCCGACGGTGGTCGACCGATCCACATCACCCAACAACCACACATCCGGTGCAGTGACGTTGAGGTTGCGGGTGGTGTAGCCGTTGGCGGGGGCGGTGTGGCCGGTGGGTTGGACGATCCCCAGGGTGGTGGTCCCGGCGGTGAGGCCGATCGAACTCGGCGTAGGCCGAGGGCCCGGAAGTCGCCGCCGGTGAAGAGCGCGGCGCCACGACCTCGCCGACGGCGGGATCGCTGTTGGTCAGCTCGACCGTGATCGGGTGGCCGCCGCGGATCTCCTGGTTGCCAGCGCCGGTTGTGGAGGGTGCCCGACTCGCCGTCGTAGAGCAGCATACGCCCGGACATCGATCTCCTCGTTCGGGAACGTTGGGGCGTCGAGGTCGGTGCGCGCGGAGAAGGAGAAGCCGGATGGTCCGACGTCGACCGCGGAGGGCATGTCGGTCTGCTCGTAGCCGACCAGCGTCGTCGTGCCGGTCTCGAACACGTCGATCGTCACCGGCACGTCGTCATCGATGTCGTCACCCACGATGGTGCCCTGCACGTAGAAGTAACCCGGTGTCGTCGGGGAGGGCGAGGTGCTGGTGAACCCGGTCGCGACCACCACCGACTCCGACCCGGCCTCGGTCGGCGACGCCGAGAACAACACACCCGAACCCGCCGGAGCCGACACGACCACGTCCACCGGACCCGGCGGCGCCACCTCCAACCGCACCTGCGCCCTGATCTGCAGATCCACTCCCACCCCGAGCGGCAGCCGATACGCCGACCCGGCGGTGGTCGACCGATCCACGTCACCCAACAACCACACATCCGGCGTATCGATCACGTTGACGACGTTGCCGTGCCCTCGACCAGGCCGACGCCACCGGCGCGGAGCGTCGTCGTTGCCAGCGTTGTCCCGGCGGTGATGTCGATCGGGCCGCTCAACGTCTGACCGGCGGGGATGAACACGCTGGCCGGCACCGTGGCGAGCGGCTCATCGAGCGACAGATCCAGCGTCACCCCGCCCGAAGGGGCCGGAGCCGAGAGCTGCGCGCTCACCTGCAGGGTCCACAGCTCGGGAAGGTCGAGCTCGGCGGGCGTCAGCGTCACCTCGATGGCCACCGTGACGTCGCGGACGTCGGGGCCGAACGCCAGAGCGGTCGCCTTGATCTGAGTCGTGCCGAAGGCCACACCGGTGATCTGCGGGTTCGACGTCGGAACGTAGAGACCTTCGGGGACGAACACCGTCGGGTCAGTGATCGCGATCGTGGGATCGAGGCTCTCGAGTGTGATCGTCAGGCCGCCCGGCGGGGCGGGCTTGGTGATACTGACCGGCAGGTCGGCGGACTCGTCGGGGGCGATGATCGGGATGTCGTCGATCGAGATGAGGCTGTCCGTCACCTGGACGTCGGCGGTCGCCATCTCCGTGACGGGCGAGCTTCCTATGATCGTCGTCGCACCGACGGTGACTGCGGTGAGCACGAAGGTCCCCTCGGTGGCCCCTTCGGCGATCGGCACGCCAACGGGATCCACCGTCGCGATCGCGGTATCGAGCGACAGTGTGACGGTGATCCCACCCGGAGAAGCCGGGTTGTCGAGGGTGACGCTGCCGGCGGTGGTGCGGCCCACTCCGACCAGGGAGTCCTCGAGTGAGATCGTCATGCCGATTCGAGCCGCGGTCACCGTGACCGTGTCGCTGTCGGTGTCGCCATTCCCGTCGTCGACGGTCAGCTCGATGGTGTAGTCACCGGGCAGATCCGGGACGAACGTAGGTGCGACGGTCGTCGCGTCGCCCAGGGTCGAGGCCGAGCCGTCCGGACGAACCGTCAACTCCCACAGATAGGTGAGCGTGTCGCCTTCAACGGGATCCGATGAGCCGCTCCCGTCCAAGGTGACGAGGTCGCCGACCGTCACGTTCTGATCAGGGCCCGCATCCGCCACCGGCGCGTCGTTCACCGACACCACCGTGATCGACACCGTCGCCTGCATTCGAATCCGCCACACCATCACTGGCGACATACGTAAACGCATCCGACCCAAAGAACCCTGGATCAGGCGCATACGTCAACGACCCATCCGCACCCAGCGTCAACGTGCCATCAGACACGTCAGACACCAACACCGCCGTCAACGGATCCACATCCGGATCAAAATCGTTCCCCAACACCCCCGGCGCCGCCACCGACAGCAGCCACATCCTCATCCGTCGTGTACGCATCATCAGCCGCCACCGGCGCCGCATTCGGCACCTCGGCAATATCAGCCGACGACGTCGCGGTATCCGACAACCCACCATCATCAGTCACCGTCAACGACACCACATACAGCCCCGCCGACAAATACGCATGATCCGGTGCCGCCCCCGAACCAGTCGAACCGTCACCAAAGTCCCACTCATACGTGACGATCGTGCCATCCAAATCAAACGACCCCGACCCCTCAAACACCACCAACTCACCCACCAACGCCGAATACGGACCACCCGCATCCGCCACCGGAGCGTCATTCACCGACACCACCGTGATCGACACCGTCGCCACATTCGAATCCGCCACACCATCACTGGCGACATACGTAAACGCATCCGACCCAAAGAACCCTGGATCAGGCGCATACGTCAACGACCCATCCGCACCCAGCGTCAACGTGCCATCAGACACGTCAGACACCAACACCGCCGTCAACGGATCCACATCCGGATCAAAATCGTTCCCCAACACCCCAGGCGCCGCCACCTCGAGCAGTGAGTCCTCATCCGTCGTGTACGCATCATCAGCCGCCACCGGCGCCGCATTCGGCACCTCGGCAATATCAGCCGACGACGTCGCGGTATCCGACAACCCACCATCATCAGTCACCGTCAACGACACCACATACAGCCCCGCCGACGAATACGCATGATCCGGTGCCACCCCCGAACCAGTCGAACCGTCACCAAAGTCCCACTCATACGTGACGATCGTGCCATCCAAATCAAACGACCCCGACCCCTCAAACACCACCAACTCACCCACCAACGCCGAATACGGACCACCCGCATCCGCCACCGGAGCGTCGTTCACCGACACCACCGTGATCGACACCGTCGCCTGATTCGAATCCGCCACACCATCACTGGCGACATACGTAAACGCATCCGACCCAAAGAACCCTGGATCAGGCGCATACGTCAACGACCCATCCGCACCCAGCGTCAACGTGCCATCAGACACGTCAGACACCAACACCGCCGTCAACGGATCCACATCCGGATCAAAATCGTTCCCCAACACCCCCGGCGCCGCCACCGACAGCACCACATCCTCATCCGTCGTGTACGCATCATCAGCCGCCACCGGCGCCGCATTCGGCACCTCGGCAATATCAGCCGACGACGTCGCGGTATCCGACAACCCACCATCATCAGTCACCGTCAACGACACCACATACAGCCCCGCCGACAAATACACATGATCCGGTGCCGCCCCCGAACCAGTCGAACCGTCACCAAAGTCCCACTCATACGTGACGATCGTGCCATCCAAATCAAACGACCCCGACCCCTCAAACACCACCAACTCACCCACCAACGCCGAATACGGACCACCCGCATCCGCCACCGGAGCGTCATTCACCGACACCACCGTGATCGACACCGTCGCCACATTCGAATCCGCCACACCATCACTGGCGACATACGTAAACGCATCCGACCCAAAGAACCCTGGATCAGGCGCATACGTCAACGACCCATCCGCACCCAGCGTCAACGTGCCATCAGACACGTCAGACACCAACACCGCCGTCAACGGATCCACATCCGGATCAAAATCGTTCCCCAACACCCCAGGCGCCGCCACCTCGAGCAGTGAGTCCTCATCCGTCGTGTACGCATCATCAGCCGCCACCGGCGCCGCATTCGGCACCTCGGCAATATCAGCCGACGACGTCGCGGTATCCGACAACCCACCATCATCAGTCACCGTCAACGACACCACATACAGCCCCGCCGACAAATACGCATGATCCGGTGCCACCCCCGAACCAGTCGAACCGTCACCAAAGTCCCACTCATACGTGACGATCGTGCCATCCAAATCAAACGACCCCGACCCCTCAAACACCACCAACTCACCCACCAACGCCGAATACGGACCACCCGCATCCGCCACCGGAGCGTCGTTCACCGACACCACCGTGATCGACACCGTCGCCACATTCGAATCCGCCACACCATCACTGGCGACATACGTAAACGCATCCGACCCAAAGAACCCTGGATCAGGCGCATACGTCAACGACCCATCCGCACCCAGCGTCAACGTGCCATCAGACACGTCAGACACCAACACCGCCGTCAACGGATCCACATCCGGATCAAAATCGTTCCCCAACACCCCAGGCGCCGCCACCTCGAGCAGTGAGTCCTCATCCGTCGTGTACGCATCATCAGCCGCCACCGGCGCCGCATTTCCGGTAGCCGCGCCGCAGGTCGGATCGCCGGCAACCTCGTGTCCCGAGCCCTTCAACGCGACCTTGTTGGCCACCATCCCACAGCGCAAGTCGTGGGACGCACCGGCAAGCGTCGAAGTCCCTCGGGGGGCGTAGAGGAATCCGTCGAAGGTGGAGCCTTCGCCCGCAATCCAGATCGCGTTTCCTCTCGCGGCATTCGAGAAGAACAGGAGATCACCTGCAAACCCGGGGCCCATCGTCGCGCCCGCTCCGGCGACCCGAATAGTGCCCTCCGCCACGATGGTGAACGATCCCGTGATATCGGCTCCACTGATGACCACATCGCACGGCACGTAGTGCAACCCACTCGGGATTTCAACGCCGCTGCCGTGGCGCTTCCACTTCCCCTCGAGTTCGCACTCAGCGGTAGCGTCGAAGTACTCCTGCCCCGCCGCGACCGCCGCCGCACCTCCAGGCCGATAGTCGCCTATATCGAACTCAATCGGAGAACCACCCGGTGCGACCTTCGCAGCCGGAGGATTGATGACGTTCTTGTGACCCTTTAGCTGCAACCGCCGCCCGTATTCGGTACCCCCCAACAGCAAGTTGCGCGAACCGCTGATCTTCAGGTCCCGATTGGAATGGACCAAGCCATTCGCCGTCGAGGAGCTCGCAGACAAGACCAAACCCCCGCTGCCGCCCGAGGAGTTAGCCCAAAGGGCAATGCCGGTATCCGACGTCCCCGCTGCGGCTGCCATCCCGGAAAAGGAAGCGGGCTGCCCAGGCAGCCCGAGAAACATCAACGTCAGGATGACCACCAATAATGAGCCACGCCCCCTGAGGACGCGAGCGAACAAGAAACGCTTCCCCATTGCACCCACAGCAACCTCCACCAGTGCGTCTCACGATTCTCTCCAACGACGGCACCAGATTCCTAGGGCCGAATGGTGGAAAATTCCGGCTCGGATCGGGTGGCGACCAACCCACCCCGCCGTTGCGCTCCATCACCTGCTCCAAAGTGGCTGGGCAGGGGTCCAGCCCATAGATCGCGGACTCTTCGGTCGTGTACCCGCGGGTGAGGCTTGCAGGGGCGATCTCGCCGAGCCCGGAAACGTCCATCGAGACCGTGGCCCACACACCCGCGTGCGAAATCTCTGACCGAGGGGCGATTCGCGGGAATTGGGCCAGGTCGCCTTTGTCGGTCGGTCCAAGACGATGACCTGCTCGCCATAGGAGCCCTGGAACCACGTCTCGTTGAAGCGATCGATTGAATCGAGGAGCTCGCCCGGCTCCAGTAACTCAACGACGCTGAGATCCGCCGGATCGATGATCCCCCAAGGAACCTCCGGATCGTCCTGAGGAGAGCCGCTACTCCCCGGCGGGCGCCGCCTCAGCTGCGCCGCCGCGGGCGCCAAGCTCGCGGTCGATCATCAGGATGGTGTGCCCGGTGTCACCGGCGCGCACCAGGTCGTCGATGATCTGCTGCACCGAGGCCTCCTCTTCGACCTGCTCGGCAACGAACCAGTCGAGAAGCGGGTTGGAGGCAAAGTCCTTGGCGTTGATGGCAAGGGCATAGATGTTGTTGATCGATGCCGTGACGGCCTGCTCCTGGGCCAGCGATTGACGGAAGACGTCGAGCGGAGCCTTGAAGTCGAATGAGGGAGCAGGGATCGGCCCCAGCTCAACCCGACCATCGCGATCGAGCACGAAGTCGAGGAAGCGGTGGGCATGGGTGAGTTCCTCGGCGGACTGGGCCCGCATCCACGCGGCCATGCCGGGCAGACCCTCCGCTTCGAACCAGGCACTCATGCCGAGGTACGAGTATGCGGCTCCGTATTCCATCGTGATCTGAGCGTTGTAGGCGGCCTCGAGCTCGGGCGGCATCGCCATGCGTTCCTCCTTTGGTTCCTGCAGCCGATACTACGGTCGAGGTGCGAGGTAAGAATCGCCCTCGAACCGGACCGCACGACTGCTCGCGGCCGGGGTCTACTATCCCTTCCTCTGCCGAGTAGAAGGCGCCGAATAGCAGCCGCCGATTGGGAGTCTCCGTTGTCCGCACCACGCACCCTGTACGAGAAGGTCTGGGACGACCATGTCGTCCGCCGCGCCGAAGGCGAACCGGATCTGCTCTTCGTCGACCTGCACCTCGTGCATGAGGTCACCTCACCGCAGGCCTTCGAGGCGCTCGCCCTCGCCGGCCGGCCGGTGCGTCGCCCCGACCTGACCCTGGCGACGATCGATCACGGCGTTCCCACCGAAGGCCGCGCCCTCGGCATCAAGGACCCACTCTCCAAGAAGCAGATCGACACCCTGGTCGCCAACTGTGCCGCCAACGACATCACGCTGTTCAACATCAACGATCCTCGCCAAGGCATCGTCCACGTGATCGGCCCGGAGCAGGGCATCACCCAGCCGGGGATGACGATCGTGTGCGGCGACTCGCACACCGCCACCCACGGTGCCTTCGGGGCGCTCGCCATCGGCATCGGCACCTCCGAGGTCGAGCATGTGCTCGCCACTCAGACCCTGCCCCAGGTGCGCCCCAAGTCGATGGCGATCACCGTCGATGGGCAACTCCCCCGCGGCGTCACCGCCAAGGACATCATCCTCGGCATCATCAAGCGCATCGGTGTCGGCGGCGGCGTCGGTTATGTCATCGAGTACCGCGGCTCGGCCATCGAGGCGCTGTCGATGGAGGGCCGGATGACCATCTGCAACATGTCGATCGAGGGTGGCGCCCGGGCCGGGCTGATCGCTCCCGACGAGACCACTTTCGCCTACCTCAAGGGCCGCAACTACGCCCCGAGCGGAGACGAGTGGGACAACGCGCTCGAGTACTGGCGGACGCTCTCCACCGACGACGACGCCGTCTTCGACGAAGAGGTGTTCATCGATGCGGCGGACCTCGAGCCGTTCGTGTCGTGGGGCACCAACCCGGCGCAGACCGTCGGCGTCACCGAGGCAGTGCCCTTCCCCGAAGATTTTGCCGACCTGCTCGACCGCGACAACGCCGCCCGGGCCCTCACCTACATGGACCTGGTGGCCGGGACGCCGATGGTCGACATTCCGATCGATCGGGTGTTCCTCGGTTCATGCACCAACGGGCGTATCTCTGATCTGCGGGCGGCCGCCGAGATCATCGCCGGCAAGACGGTCCATCCCGACGTCAAGGCCATGGTGGTGCCGGGGTCGGGGCTGGTGAAGCTGCAGGCAGAGGAAGAGGGCCTCGACCGGGTCTTCCTCGACGCCGGGTTCGAGTGGCGCGACGCGGGTTGCTCGATGTGCCTCGGGATGAACCCCGACATCCTGCTCCCCGGCGAACGCTGCGCTTCGACTTCGAACCGCAACTTCGAGGGTCGGCAGGGCCGGGGCGGACGCACCCACCTGGTCAGTCCGCAGATGGCGGCAGCAGCGGCGATTGCCGGCCACTTCGTCGACGTGAGGAGTTGGTCATGAACCCGGTCTCCACCATCACCGGTCAAATGGCGCCCTTGCCGCGATCCAACGTCGACACGGACCAGATCATCCCAAAGCAGTTCCTCAAGCGGGTAGAGCGCTCGGGCTTCGGCCCGTTCCTGTTCTACGACTGGGCCTACGACCACGAGGGCGAACTGATCCCCGATTTCGTGCTCAACCGGCCCGAGTACATGAACGCGGCGGTGCTGGTGACCGGACCCAACTTCGGATCGGGTTCGTCGCGCGAGCATGCCCCGTGGGCGCTGGAGGATTGGGGCGTCAAGGCGTTGATCGCCCCCTCGTTTGCCGACATTTTCTACAACAACTGCATCAACATCGGCTTGCTGCCGGTGGTGCTCACCGAGGCCGAGGTCGGGGTACTGACCGAGTTGGCCGAAGACCCGACGAATACCATCACCGTCGACCTCGAGAAGCAGCTGGTGATCGCCGCCGGGTTCGAGGCAAGCTTCGAGATCGACCCATTCGCCAAGCACCGGCTCGTCAACGGTCTCGACAACGTGGCGCTCACACTGCAGCACGCCGACGAGATCACTAGCTTTGAGGCGTCTCGCCCGCATTTCAAGCCTGCGTTGTCGTAATCCGGGCTTGGCACAAGACTGGTGACGTGAGCGAAGACACTCCGACCGCGCCGACTCCGCATGGCCGCACCCGACGCTGGGTGATCCCGGTGGCAGTCGTCGTTGCGATTGCTGCCGGAGTGGCGATCGGACTCATCGCGCGCGGCGGCTCGTCGACACCGGAACCCGCCGCCGTCCGGGCCCTGCTGGAGCCGCACGCCGTCACCCCCTTGGTTGCCGCTCCCGAGGCGGACCCGGCGCTGATCGAGTTGGGCCAAGCGCTGTTCTTCGATCCGATCCTGAGCGGCAATCGCAACATCAGCTGCGCCACCTGCCACCACCCCAGCCTGGCCAGCGGCGATGCGCTCTCCTTGTCGATCGGGTCCGGCGGCGAAGGGCTGGGAACCGAGCGGCAACTCGCCGAGGGCGGGTTGATTCCTCGGAACGCCCCCGAGGTCTACAACCGGGGCCAAGCCGAGTGGGCCACGATGTTCTGGGACAACCGGGTCAGCGGGACGACAGAGACGGGATTCGTAACGCCGGCCGAGGAGGAGACCCCTGAGGGGATGGACAGTGTGGTTGCCGCCCAGGCGCTGATCCCCGTCACCTCGGCGGGTGAGATGCGCGGCTTCCGCGGTGATGAGGATGTCAACGGCGACCTCAACGAGATCGCTGAGGTGGACTCCGAGGACTTCACCGGGATGTGGGCAGCGCTGACGGCCCGGTTGCTGGAGGTTGAGGAGTACCGGGAGTTGTTTGCGGCGGCGTACCCGGACGTGGCGTTGGAGGAGATCGACTTCCACCACGCCGCCAACGCCATCGGCGCCTTCGAGGTGGATGCCTTCACGTTCGTCGAGAGCCCTTTCAATCGGTTTCTCCAGGGCGACGACGCCGCGTTGAGCGAGGAGGCGCGGCGCGGTGCCGAACTGTTCTACGGCAAGGCAACGTGTGCGACGTGCCACACCGGCCCGCTGCTCACGGACCAGCAGACCCATGCGCTTGCGGTCCCCCAGGTTGGTCCCGGCAAGAGCGAGGAGGCCCCGGAGGATCACGGTCGCGGTCGGGAGACGTTTGCGGAGGAGGACATGTATGCCTTCCGCACTCCCCCGCTGCACAACGTGACGATCACCGGACCATGGACCCATGACGGCGCCTTCAGTTCACTCGAAGCGGTGATTCGGCACCACATGGATCCCGCGGCGTCGCTGACCAGCTACGACCCGACCCAAACCGTCGGCCCCGCCATCTACTTCCTCGACCCCGACCAGTTCATCCAGCGCCTGATCGACGCCATCGACCCCACCCTCGCCGTACCCGACCTCAGCGACGCCGAGATCGCCGACCTGGTGGCATTCCTCGGCGCGCTGACCGACCCCGCGGCGTCAGACCTGGGGCATCTGATCCCGGAACGGGTACCGAGCGGGTTGCCGGTGGATCGGTAGGGAAGGACGCCGTTGACGTTCACCCAGGACGCTGAGTGTGCTCCTCATTCAGGCGATTGAGAACAACGAGTGCGCTTCTGAGGTCCTCCAGGCTCTCATCACCGCCGACTGGGCTCCCGGCGGCGGTACCTAGCGACTTGATACGTTTCCCCGACTCGAGCTGTATCTGAACAACAGGTCCGAAGAAGGACAGCCCGTCGCTGAAGCCGTCTATCTCATCCCACCCGAGCTTCACATCGCGAAATGCCATCCGCACTTCGACACCGTCGTCCGTGGCGACAATGCCGGCACGGTAGAGGCGGTACGCGAGGAGAGTCGCGCCCAGGCCGACGCCCAAATAGACGAGCAGTCTGGTCGGAGTGACGCCGGGAGCTATCAACGTGTAGTAGCCCCCAAGAGCCCAGAGCACGGGAGCGCCCCACATCTGCCAGCGTTGCTCGGGGATTTGGATGCGATATTGCCTCACCCGCAGATCATCCCAGACGTCGGTTGTGTACGCGTCCCGCTGCGTCAAGGCGTCCTGCTCACCGGCCGACGAACGGTGCCGCGACGAGCAGGATGATCGAGGCGACGCCGACGACGTTGTAGACGCGGCGCATCGTGCGGTACCAGCCCGGATCGGGGTAGAACCGTTCTGGCCACAGCCTCGACACGACCCACATCACCAGACCAGTCGCGACGAGAACGTAGGGACCCGCCCAGTCGGCAAGAGTCACGCCGGCTACCTTGCCCGACGCCAACACCACGCCAATGACCAAGCATCCCAATCCGATCGAAGCCATCACCCAGGTCATTTGGGACCGGCCCCGCGCCATGGTTTCGACCGGGACTCTCATTCGGAACCCGGCGAGCTCCATAAGCCAGAGTCCTCCAAATACCGCCGCGGCTACCAGGAAACCGGCCGCAATCATCTTGGCCTCTTCTCCAGTCGAATCGCTGCCCCGTCGTTGGCGCATACGTAAACGAATCCGACCCCGTAGAAGTCAGGGGCAGGGGCATAGCTGAACGACCCGTCCGCATTCAGCGTCAACGACCCATGCGACACGTCAGACACGAACGGCCGCGGTCAACGGATCCAAATCAGGATCAACGTCGTTCCCCAACACACCCGGCGCCGCCACCGACAAGCAGCGTGTCCTCATCCGTCGTGTACGCGTCATCAGCCGCCACCGGCGCCGCATTCGGCACCTCGCCAATATCAGCCGACGACGTCGCGGTATCCGACAATCCACCATCGTCGGTCACCGTCAACGACACCACATACAGCCCCGCCGACGAATACGTATGACTCGGCGACACCCCCCCCAGTGGAACCGTCACCGAAGTCCCACTCAAAGGTGACGATCGTGCCATCGAGATCAAACGACCCCGACCCATCAAACACCACCAACTCACCCACCAACGCCGACATACGGACCATCCGCATCCGCCACCGGCGCGTCATTCACCGACACCACCGTGATCGTCACCGTCGCCTCATTCGAATCCGCTGCCCCGTCGTTGGCGACATACGTAAACGAATCCGCCCCGTAGAAGTCAGGGGCAGGCGCATAGCGTGAACGACCCATCCGCATTCAGCGTCAACGTGCCATCCGACACGTCAGACACGAGCACCGCCGTCAACGGATCCAAATCCGGATCAACATCGTTCCCCAACACCCCAGGCGCCGCCACCTCGAGCAGTGAGTCCTCATCCGTCGAGTACGCATCATCAGCCGCCACCGGCGCCGCATTCGGCACCTCGGCAATATCAGCCGACGACGTCGCGGTATCCGACAACCCACCATCATCAGTCACCGTCAACGACACCACATACAGCCCCGCCGACGAATACGCATGATCCGGTGCCACCCCCGAACCGGTCGAACCGTCACCAAAGTCCCACTCATACGTGACGATCGTGCCATCCAAATCAAACGACCCCGACCCCTCAAACACCACCAACTCACCCACCAACGCCGAATACGGACCACCCGCATCCGCCACCGGAGCGTCGTTCACCGACACCACCGTGATCGACACCGTCGCCACATTCGAATCCGCCACACCATCACTGGCGACATACGTAAACGCATCCGACCCAAAGAACCCTGGATCAGGCGCATACGTCAACGACCCATCCGCACCCAGCGTCAACGTGCCATCAGACACGTCAGACACCAACACCGCCGTCAACGGATCCACATCCGGATCAAAATCGTTCCCCAACACCCCAGGCGCCGCCACCTCGAGCAGTGAGTCCTCATCCGTCGTGTACGCATCATCAGCCGCCACCGGCGCCGCATTTCCGGTAGCCGCGCCGCAGGTCGGATCGCCGGCAACCTCGTGTCCCGAGCCCTTCAACGCGACCTTGTTGGCCACCATCCCACAGCGCAAGTCGTGGGACGCACCGGCAAGCGTCGAAGTCCCTCGGGGGGCGTAGAGGAATCCGTCGAAGGTGGAGCCTTCGCCCGCAATCCAGATCGCGTTTCCTCTCGCGGCATTCGAGAAGAACAGGAGATCACCTGCAAACCCGGGGCCCATCGTCGCGCCCGCTCCGGCGACCCGAATAGTGCCCTCCGCCACGATGGTGAACGATCCCGTGATATCGGCTCCACTGATGACCACATCGCACGGCACGTAGTGCAACCCACTCGGGATTTCAACGCCGCTGCCGTGGCGCTTCCACTTCCCCTCGAGTTCGCACTCAGAGGTAGCGTCGAAGTACTCCTGCCCCGCCGCGACCGCCGCCGCACCTCCCGGCCGATAGTCGCCTATATCGAACTCAATCGGAGAACCACCCGGTGCGACCTTCGCAGCCGGAGGATTGATGACGTTCTTGTGGCCCTTTAGCTGCAACCGCCGCCCGTATTCGGTACCCCCCAACAGCAAGTTGCGCGAACCGCTGATCTTCAGGTCCCGATTGGAATGGACCAAGCCATTCGCCGTCGAGGAGCTCGCAGACAAGACCAAACCCCCGCTGCCGCCCGAGGAGTTAGCCCAAAGGGCAATGCCGGTATCCGACGTCCCCGCTGCGGCTGCCATCCCGGAAAAGGAAGCGGGCTGCCCAGGCAGCCCGAGAAACATCAACGTCAGGATGACCACCAATAATGAGCCGCGCCCCCTGAGGACGCGAGCGAACAAGAAACGCTTCCCCATTGCACCCACAGCAACCTCCACCAGTGCGTCTCACGATTCTCTCCAACGACGGCACCAGATTCCTAGGGCCGAATGGTGGAAAATTCCGGCTCGGATCGGGTGGCGACCAACCCACCCCGCCGTTGCGCTCCATCACCTGCTCCAAAGTGGCTGGGCAGGGGTCCAGCCCATAGATCGCGGACTCTTCGGTCGTGTACCCGCGGGTGAGGCTTGCAGGGGCGATCTCGCCGAGCCCGGAAACGTCCATCGAGACCGTGGCCCACACACCCGCGTGCGAAATCTCTGACCGAGGGGCGATTCGCGGGAATTGGGCCAGGTCGCCTTTGTCGGTCGGTCCAAGACGATGACCTGCTCGCCATAGGAGCCCTGGAACCACGTCTCGTTGAAGCGATCGATTGAATCGAGGAGCTCGCCCGGCTCCAGTAACTCAACGACGCTGAGATCCGCCGGATCGATGATCCCCCAAGGAACCTCCGGATCGTCCTGACGAGAGCCGCTACTCCCCGGCGGGCGCCGCCTCAGCTGCGCCGCCGCGGGCGCCAAGCTCGCGGTCGATCATCAGGATGGTGTGCCCGGTGTCACCGGCGCGCACCAGGTCGTCGATGATCTGCTGCACCGAGGCCTCCTCTTCGACCTGCTCGGCAACGAACCAGTCGAGAAGCGGGTTGGAGGCAAAGTCCTTGGCGTTGATGGCAAGGGCATAGATGTTGTTGATCGATGCCGTGACGGCCTGCTCCTGGGCCAGCGATTGACGGAAGACGTCGAGCGGAGCCTTGAAGTCGAATGAGGGTGCAGGGATCGGCCCCAGCTCAACCCGACCATCGCGATCGAGCACGAAGTCGAGGAAGCGGTGGGCATGGGTGAGTTCCTCGGCGGACTGGGCCCGCATCCACGCGGCCATGCCGGGCAGACCCTCCGCTTCGAACCAGGCACTCATGCCGAGGTACGAGTATGCGGCTCCGTATTCCATCGTGATCTGAGCGTTGTAGGCGGCCTCGAGCTCGGGCGGCATCGCCATGCGTTCCTCCTTTGGTTCCTGCAGCCGATACTACGGTCGAGGTGCGAGGTAAGAATCGCCCTCGAACCGGACCGCACGACTGCTCGCGGCCGGGGTCTACTATCCCTTCCTCTGCCGAGTAGAAGGCGCCGAATAGCAGCCGCCGATTGGGAGTCTCCGTTGTCCGCACCACGCACCCTGTACGAGAAGGTCTGGGACGACCATGTCGTCCGCCGCGCCGAAGGCGAACCGGATCTGCTCTTCGTCGACCTGCACCTCGTGCATGAGGTCACCTCACCGCAGGCCTTCGAGGCGCTCGCCCTCGCCGGCCGGCCGGTGCGTCGCCCCGACCTGACCCTGGCGACGATCGATCACGGCGTTCCCACCGAAGGCCGCGCCCTCGGCATCAAGGACCCACTCTCCAAGAAGCAGATCGACACCCTGGTCGCCAACTGTGCCGCCAACGACATCACGCTGTTCAACATCAACGATCCTCGCCAAGGCATCGTCCACGTGATCGGCCCGGAGCAGGGCATCACCCAGCCGGGGATGACGATCGTGTGCGGCGACTCGCACACCGCCACCCACGGTGCCTTCGGGGCGCTCGCCATCGGCATCGGCACCTCCGAGGTCGAGCATGTGCTCGCCACTCAGACCCTGCCCCAGGTGCGCCCCAAGTCGATGGCGATCACCGTCGATGGGCAACTCCCCCGCGGCGTCACCGCCAAGGACATCATCCTCGGCATCATCAAGCGCATCGGTGTCGGCGGCGGCGTCGGTTATGTCATCGAGTACCGCGGCTCGGCCATCGAGGCGCTGTCGATGGAGGGCCGGATGACCATCTGCAACATGTCGATCGAGGGTGGCGCCCGGGCCGGGCTGATCGCTCCCGACGAGACCACTTTCGCCTACCTCAAGGGCCGCAACTACGCCCCGAGCGGAGACGAGTGGGACAACGCGCTCGAGTACTGGCGGACGCTGTCCACCGACGACGACGCCGTCTTCGACGAAGAGGTGTTCATCGATGCGGCGGACCTCGAGCCGTTCGTGTCGTGGGGCACCAACCCGGCGCAGACCGTCGGCGTCACCGAGGCAGTGCCCTTCCCCGAAGATTTCGCCGACCTGCTCGACCGCGACAACGCCGCCCGGGCCCTCACCTACATGGACCTGGTCGCCGGGACGCCGATGGTCGACATTCCGATCGATCGGGTGTTCCTCGGTTCATGCACCAACGGGCGTATCTCTGATCTGCGGGCGGCCGCCGAGATCATCGCCGGCAAGACGGTCCATCCCGACGTCAAGGCCATGGTGGTGCCGGGGTCGGGGCTGGTGAAGCTGCAGGCAGAGGAAGAGGGCCTCGACCGGGTCTTCCTCGACGCCGGGTTCGAGTGGCGCGACGCGGGTTGCTCGATGTGCCTCGGGATGAACCCCGACATCCTGCTCCCCGGCGAACGCTGCGCTTCGACTTCGAACCGCAACTTCGAGGGTCGGCAGGGCCGGGGCGGACGCACCCACCTGGTCAGTCCGCAGATGGCGGCAGCAGCGGCGATTGCCGGCCACTTCGTCGACGTGAGGAGTTGGTCATGAACCCGGTCTCCACCATCACCGGTCAAATGGCGCCCTTGCCGCGATCCAACGTCGACACGGACCAGATCATCCCAAAGCAGTTCCTCAAGCGGGTAGAGCGCTCGGGCTTCGGCCCGTTCCTGTTCTACGACTGGGCCTACGACCACGAGGGCGAACTGATCCCCGATTTCGTGCTCAACCGGCCCGAGTACATGAACGCGGCGGTGCTGGTGACCGGACCCAACTTCGGATCGGGTTCGTCGCGCGAGCATGCCCCGTGGGCGCTGGAGGATTGGGGCGTCAAGGCGTTGATCGCCCCCTCGTTTGCCGACATTTTCTACAACAACTGCATCAACATCGGCTTGCTGCCGGTGGTGCTCACCGAGGCCGAGGTCGGGGTACTGACCGAGTTGGCCGAAGACCCGACGAATACCATCACCGTCGACCTCGAGAAGCAGCTGGTGATCGCCGCCGGGTTCGAGGCAAGCTTCGAGATCGACCCATTCGCCAAGCACCGGCTCGTCAACGGTCTCGACAACGTGGCGCTCACACTGCAGCACGCCGACGAGATCACTACCTTTGAGGCGTCTCGCCCGCATTTCAAGCCTGCGTTGTCGTAATCCGGGCTTGGCACAAGACTGGTGACGTGAGCGAAGACACTCCGACCGCGCCGACTCCGCATGGCCGCACCCGACGCTGGGTGATCCCGGTGGCAGTCGTCGTTGCGATTGCTGCCGGAGTGGCGATCGGACTCATCGCGCGCGGCGGCTCGTCGACACCGGAACCCGCCGCCGTCCGGGCCCTGCTGGAGCCGCACGCCGTCACCCCCTTGGTTGCCGCTCCCGAGGCGGACCCGGCGCTGATCGAGTTGGGCCAAGCGCTGTTCTTCGATCCGATCCTGAGCGGCAATCGCAACATCAGCTGCGCCACCTGCCACCACCCCAGCCTGGCCAGCGGCGATGCGCTCTCCTTGTCGATCGGGTCCGGCGGCGAAGGGCTGGGAACCGAGCGGCAACTCGCCGAGGGCGGGTTGATTCCTCGGAACGCCCCCGAGGTCTACAACCGGGGCCAAGCCGAGTGGAACACGATGTTCTGGGACAACCGGGTCAGCGGGACGACAGAGACGGGATTCGTAACGCCGGCCGAGGAGGAGACCCCTGAGGGGATGGACAGTGTGGTTGCCGCCCAGGCGCTGATCCCCGTCACCTCGGCGGGTGAGATGCGCGGCTTCCGCGGTGATGAGGATGTCAACGGCGACCTCAACGAGATCGCTGAGGTGGACTCCGAGGACTTCACCGGGATGTGGGCGGCGCTGACGGCCCGGTTGCTGGAGGTTGAGGAGTACCGGGAGTTGTTTGCGGCGGCGTACCCGGACGTGGCGTTGGAGGAGATCGACTTCCACCACGCCGCCAACGCCATCGGCGCCTTCGAGGTGGATGCCTTCACGTTCGTCGAGAGCCCCTTCAATCGGTTTCTCCAGGGCGACGACGCCGCGTTGAGCGAGGAGGCGCGGCGCGGTGCCGAACTGTTCTACGGCAAGGCAACGTGTGCGACGTGCCACACCGGCCCGCTGCTCACGGATCAGCAGACCCATGCGCTTGCAGTCCCCCAGGTCGGTCCGGGCAAGAGCGAGGAGGCCCCCGAGGATCACGGCCGGGGTAGGGAGACGTTTGCGGAGAAGGACATGTATGCCTTCCGCACTCCCCCGCTGCACAACGTGACGATCACCGGACCATGGACCCATGACGGCGCCTTCAGTTCACTCGAAGCGGTGATTCGGCACCACATGGATCCCGCGGCGTCGCTGACCAGCTACGACCCGACCCAAACCGTCGGCCCCGCCATCTACTTCCTCGACCCCGACCAGTTCATCCAGCGCCTGATCGACGCCATCGACCCCACCCTCGCCGTACCCGACCTCAGCGACGCCGAGATCGCCGACCTGGTGGCATTCCTCGGCGCGCTGACCGACCCCGCAGCGTCAGACCTGGGGCACCTGATCCCGGAGCGGGTGCCGAGCGGATTGCCGGTGGATCGGTAGCGGAGTTCCACAACGCCTCCTCATTGGCGGGGTTCCGTTAGGGGGCTCGGGTGGGGTGGGTGGTGGTGAAGGTGCCGTCGGGGTTGATCCTGATGGTCCATTGCGAGTTGTGAACCAAGGTGTGGTGACGGGTGCAGAGGCAGACGAGGTTGTCGACGTTGGTTTCGCCACCGTGGTGGGTCCATCCGTAGACGTGGTGGATGTCGCACCACTGCGCGGGCCGGTCACATGACGGGAAGATGCACCCGGCGTCGCGGATCCGCACCGCCCGGGCTTGGGCCGGGGTGGCGAATCGGGTCTTGCGGCCCATATCCAACATGACCGAGTCGCCGGCCATGACGACTCGACGGATCGTGGCGCCACACCCGATCCGTTCCAGCGTGGCTTGGGTGACCGGGCCGATCCCGTCGACGTCGCAGCGGGCCCGGGCGAGTTCGGGGGTGTCACCGTTCAAGGTGGCGATGTCGATGATGGTGTCGAGGTTTGGTGGGTTGCCACCGGGTTCGGCACCCTGGTGATACCAATGCGCCAGGTCCGCAACGGCGTCACCACGCCGCTCCGAGAGGGAACGTACCCCGTCGGGGGCATCCTTCGGGTCGGGGGGTGCCAGATGGTCCAACACGTTCAACAGTTCAGCGCCGGCGACGGGTTCGAGGTCGAAATTCCCCGCCACCCGGCCATCCATCGTCACCGACGCATGCAACCGGTTGCGGGGTTGGTGCTCGTCGTGGGCGTCACCGGCGAGGTAGTCATCGGCGATCGCCGCCCACCGCCGCGCCAACACCGTGAACTCCTTGACCGACAGCGACTCGGCCTGTTCCGCCAGCACCTGTTCATGATCAGGTAGCACGGGACGGCGCCGATCCGACATCACCCCCGCCAACGCCCTCACATGCGCCGTCGTGGTCTCCCCGCCCGCCAACGCGTCGCCCAACAAGGGGGCGTCGTCGACGATCCTGGCGGTCTTGACCAACCGCCGCGCCTCCGACGCCCCCACCGGGGCCCGATGCGTCAACCACGCCACCGCCGACAGGGACCCGTCGGCCTCCCACGCCCGCATCCGCCGCCACTGGGCCATGGTCCTGACGATCTCCGCGTCGAGGCGTTCCTGCGCTTTGAGCATCTCGACCAGGACCTCGGACAGGGCATCTGCCGTCCACCCGGACCGATCCTCACCTGCAAAGCTCGGCAAGGCCGGCTCGGAGACGCAGCATCGGATCACCCGAAACGGTGGCCGCCTCTGTGATCTTCTATATCGAACATACGTTCGACACTATCACCACCTAGTGACACAAAACCGCTCTAACTGGACACAACCACGCCTACTTCACATACAGGTCTGCGACGACCTACCTATCGTGCGGAGAGCAACACAATCAACGGAGGTCTCGCCATGCCCACCATCGGAGACGTCAAAGACAAGCT
The DNA here is from genome assembly GCA_963704825.1 of uncultured Acidimicrobiia bacterium. GTDB lineage: Bacteria > Actinomycetota > Acidimicrobiia > Spongiisociales > UBA5794 > CAVPHV01. Next base: position 613,291 of record CAVPHV010000014.1, on the reverse strand, counting down.
GGCACTCGAGACCGGGCTGGCCGTCATCAGCACTGCCCAGGCTGATGGCAGGGTGCTTTCGAGCGTTGCGAATTGCGGCGTGATCGACCATCCCGTCACCGGTGTTCCGAGCGTGGCCATGGTGTCGGCGGGTGGCGCCGCTCGGCTGGGCCACATCCGGCGCGGCTCGGAGGTGACCATCGCCATCCGCCGGGGCTGGAGTTGGGTGGCGGTCACCGGTCCGGCCGACATCATCGGGCCCGACGAACTGCCCGAGGGCATCGACGCCAACGCTCTCCGGCTCTTGCTGCGCGACATCTTCCGAGCGGCGGGCGGCACCCATGACGACTACGACGAATACGACCGGGTCTTGGCTGCGGAGCGGCGCGCCGCAGTCATCGTGACGCCCAGCCGTATCATCGGCATCGGCTAGCGACCCGGCTCAGTGCTCGTCGCCCTCGCCGTGGTCATGGTCGTGATTGTGGGTGTGGTCTTCCGAGTCCGGACCGGACTCGCCTCTAGGGCCCACTCAACAGCCGGGTTCGCCGTAGTTGCCGCAGCAACTCGAGCGGTTCTTGGCCTTGATAGCGTTGTTCTTGATGGTCAGCCGCACCTTCTCGAAGTACCCAAGGTCTGAGTTCCTCCAGTTGCGGACCCCATCGAGCGGATCAAAACGTGCCATGGAGCGACCGTAGCACGATCGCCGTGGCACAATCGCCACATGCACCAGACCACCCGCCAGGAACAGGCTCAAGCCATCCTGCAGCGACGCGGCCAGGCGATGGCTTCACGCATCCTCGACCGTCGGGCCAACTCTGCGGCCGACTTCGACGAAGCCTTCAACCTGGAGCGGATCGACCTCATCTCGGAGATCCCCACCCCCGAGGCGATGCTGGCGCTGGGCCGCAACACGGCAGGCCCCAGTGACGACCTCTACATCCACGACGACGGCGGCAGCTACCGCATCTATATCCAGGAGAAGGGCGAGATCTACTACCTCACCACCGGAGCCTCCTTCGAAGCGGCCCGCAATGAGGTGATCGATCGCCTCATCCAACTCCAAGGCCTCCCCTTCACCCCACCCGGGTAGCCCGCCGTGTTGCTCGCCGACGTCGTCACCACCTCGCAACGTGTGAGCTCGACCCGGTCGCGCAAGGCGAAGACCGCCGCCCTCGCCGAGCTGCTCGCCGCCATGGATGCCGTCGAGACCGGGATCGGGGTCGCCTACCTGGCCGGGGAGATCCCCCAGGGGCGCATCGGACTCGGGTACGCCGCCGTCTATGCCGTCGAGGTCGAGCCCGCCACGGATCCCTCCCTCACCCTGCGCCAGGTCGACACCACCCTCACCAACATTGCGTCGATCTTCGGAAAAGGATCCAACGCAGCGCGCCATGAGGCACTTAAAGGCCTGCTGGCCAAGGCGACCGAGGCTGAACAGGCCTTCGTTCGTCGGCTGATCCTGCGCGAACTGCGCCAGGGTGCGCTCGAGGGCGTCATGGTCGAGGCCATCGCCATCGCTTCGGACGTCCCCGCCGCCGAGGTCCGGCGTGCCGCCATGGTCGGCGGGGAGCTTCCCGCCGTCGCGGTTGCCGCCCGGGAAGGCGGTGCGCAGGCGCTGGCCAAGTTTCGGCTCACCCTGTTCCGGCCGGTACAGCCGATGCTGGCCCAGCCCGCCGCCGACGTCGCCGACGCCATGGCCAAGACCTCGCCCGCCGCCGCCGAGTACAAGCTCGACGGTGCCAGGATCCAGGTACATCGCGACGGCGAACGAGTCGCCGTCTACACCAGGAACCTGCACGACGTCACCTCGGCCGTCCCCGAGGTGGTCGCGGCGGTGCAAGGACTTGCCGCTCGAGTCGGTGATCCTGGACGGCGAGACCATCGCCCTGCGACCCGACGGCCGGCCCCATCCGTTCCAGGTGACGATGAGCCGCTTCGGCAGCCGGGACGCCTCGAGCACCGAAGTTGTGCTGTCGCCGTTCTTCTTCGACTGTCTGCATCTCGACGGCGTCGACCTCATCGATGAACCGGCCGGGGCCCGCATTGAGCAGATGGCTCAGCGGCTGCCGCCCGAGCTGATGCCACCACGCCGGATGATAACCACGGCCGACGAAGCAGCCGAGTTCTTCGACGAAGTGCTCGCCGCCGGCCATGAGGGGATCATGATCAAGGCACTCGACGCCCCCTACGCCGCAGGGCGACGGGGCGCCGCCTGGCTGAAGGTCAAACCCGCCCACACCCTCGACCTGGTAGTCCTCGCCGTCGAGTGGGGCTCGGGGCGGCGCCGCGGTCTGCTCTCCAACCTTCACCTCGGGGCTCGCAATCCGGACACCGGCGAATTCGTGATGTTGGGCAAGACATTCAAGGGGCTCACCGATGAGACCTTGAAGTGGCAGACGGAGCGATTCCTCGAACTCGAGACCCACCGCGATGAGCACGTCGTTCACGTCCGGCCGGAACAGGTGGTCGAGATCGCCTTCGATGGGATCCAGGCCAGCACCCGCTACCCCGGTGGGATGGCGCTGCGCTTCGCCCGGGTCAAGGGCTACCGAGCGGACAAAGCCGCCGCCGAGGCCGACACGGTTGATACCGTGCGTGCCATGTTCGAGGGTACGAACGGTTGATGATCCTGCGCCCGTTCAATCCTGGTGACGCCGAGGCCCGATACATCGAGCCGGGCACCGAACCGACCATCCCGGCTGTGGGCTTGCCGGTTCCCAACTCGTATGAGGTGGTGGTCCCCGACGTTGCTCCTGGCGTCCATCGGATCGCCGATGAGGTCTGGGCCGATGGGGAACGGTTGGTTGGGCTCGAGGTCGTCGTCGTCGAGTGAGGACCGCAGGCTATTTGGACGTGTCCGCGAGCTTGGCGAGCTTGCGCTCCTGGACGAGGGCGGCGACCTGGATTCCGGCGAAGGCGCCGACTTCGACGGCGAGACCAACGAACACCAATTGTCCGAACATGCGCGGGTGTCGGGCACCAACCACGGCGAGGCCGGCGGCGCCGACGGCGTTGACGGTTGCCACCGCCTTCAGGGCCGGGGCTACCGGCTTCTGGCGCGACATCCCGGCGACCGCACCGGCCCAGACCAGGGAGGCTCCACCGGCGAACCTGACGAAATGGCGGGGCATGCCAAGGCGCCCCGCAAGCCTGCGGTCAAGGGCCATCGCGGCAACACCCACCACGGCGCAGTAGACGGCTTCGGCTTCGAGGGCTCGTCGGCCCGGTCGGTTCTTCTTCATAGCGTCCACACCTCATCCCCGACGGCGAATTCCACCGGTGCTGCAACTTCGGGTGCCGCCATCACGAAGCCACGCATGCCCTCACCGAGAAACTCGAGCTCGTCCCGGATCTGCTCTCGCAAGGCCATCTCAGGTAAGCCAAGCAGATATGAGGTGAACTGGCGACACGGCTGGGCCACCGAGGGACCGACAAGTTCGATGTTGGACCCACTCTCGGTCTGAATCACGAGGCCGGCGGCGACGTCTTCGAGCCCCACCCGGTGGTCGGTCTCGACAATGATGTTTTCGGCGGCGACCCCTTCGGCGGCGCGTTCGCCATACCGCTCCCGCATCAGGTCGTAGTGCGCGGTGAAGCCGATCGACAGGGCCCGCGGCGGCTTCTCCCGCGCCATGGGAAAGGCCACATGGTGCACGTCGAGCAGCCACGCCTCGCCGTCCCATCCGGTCATGCCGCCGGCGTCGATGGCCCCCCGCTCGACCGGTGCCAACACCTCAGGCCAGTACATCGTTCCAACCTTCACGCGGCGGCGGTGGACCTGGATGCGGGTGATCCGTCCCAGCAACTCAGACATCGTGGCCTCTTTCTCGCATCACGTCGTTGAGGACATCCGGGCGGTCGGTGACGATCCCATCGACGCCCATGTCGAGCAACCGGTGCATGTCTTCGGCGACATTCACCGTCCAGCAGTGGATTTGCGCCCCAGAATCATGGATGGCGTCGACGTACTTCTGGTCGACCCTCAGGGACCGGTAGTTGAAGGGCACCTGATAGGCCACTACCGGGCGCTCGATGGTGCGGCCCCGCCGCGAGGCGGTCCACATCGCCGACACCGCCGACGGTCCTGCCGAGGTCGCCACCTCCCCGGCCGTCACCCGCCGGAACCGAGCTATCCGCCGATCGACAAATGACCCGATCAGCGTGCGCTCCTGACGCCCGTGGTCTCGGATGATCTCGGCCACCGGCCACTCCAAGCCCTTGCCCTTGAGGTCGATGTTGATGTGCACGTCGGGGAAGGTGGAGAACAACTCGTCGAGGCTGGCGATGCCAATGCCACTCCCCCGCAGCGGGTAGCCCTCATCAGCCCCGAAGTCCCAGGCCGCATCGAGGTGGCGGAGATCCTCGAACAGCCAGTCGGACACCAATCCGGTGGCGTTGGTGGTGCGGTCGAGGGTCTTGTCGTGGAACACCACCACAACGCCGTCGCGGCTGATCCGCACATCCGTTTCGAAGTACTGGTAGCCGAGATCAAACGCCCCCTGGAAGGCGTGCATCGTGTTCTCGGGCCACAGCACGCGGCTGCCCCGATGGGCAAACCGAATGGGATACTCGAGCGAGAGATAGGGGTGAATCATGGAGGGCTTTGCCGGTAGCTGACTCGGTAGTCTGCCACGCCGAACAGACGACGGCCCACGGACGCTCATCCGGCGACGGACTCGATGGCCAGGTCGGTGAGTTGCTCGGGCAGCAGGTCGAACGGAACCTCGATCTCGACATCGGGGAACAGCCCCGTCCCGCCGTAGTCACGACGGTCCGGGGTCAACCAGCGGGCGATGGTGATCTTGAGGCCACCGCCACCGGGAAGCCGGAATGTCTGTTGCACCGTGTTCTTGCCGACCGACGATTCTCCGACCACCACTGCCCGGCCGCGCTCCTGGAGCGCCCCGGCGACGACCTCGGAGGCCGACGCGCTGCCCGAGTCGAGCAGAATGATCACGTCGATGTCGGGATCCGTGGCGACCCCCGACCCGGTCACCTCGAACACGTTGTCGAAGGTAGGTCCGTCCGTTTCGAGCACCTCGCCGTCGGCGAGGAACTCGCTGGCGATGTCGATCGCCGCCGACAACGACCCGCCGGGGTTGCCCCGCAAGTCGAACACGATGGTCTCGGCGCCCTCATCGAGCAGATCGGACAGCGCCTGACGGAACTGTTCGGGAGCGTTTTCGGTGAACACGCTCAGCCGCAGGTAACCAACGCCCGGGTCGGTGATCTGGCCGACGGCGACCGGGGAAGCGATCGACTTGCGCTCCAGGGTCACCTCGAAGGTCTCGCCGTCGCGTTCGATCCCGATCGTCACCTCGGTGCCCTCTTCGCCGCGGACCCGTGCGGTGGAATCATCGAGGGTCATCCCCGCCACCGGCTCACCCTCGACGCTCACGATGACATCGCCGGGCCGTATGCCCGCCACCTCGGCCGGACTCTCGGGAATGGTCGAGATCACCACGATCCGGCACGTGGCGGAGAGCAGGTCACACGCCACCACGTCGTCGCCCGTTTCCTCCTGAGCCGAGACAAAGGCGCCGATGCCGCTGACTTCGCCGGTCAGTTCCTCGTCACGCAATTCCATGGTCTCCGGCGACAGGTACGCCGAGAAGGGGTCGCCGAGTTCGGCAACCATCCCGGCGATCGCCTCGTCGACGACCATTTCGACGTCTCCGCCGCCTTGCACCTCAACCTGGGCCGCATCACAAACCGCAACAAATGCGACATCCGGCACGGCGCACACCATGACGTCGTTGGCGTCGCCGGCGGCCTGTTCGGCCTCGATGGCGGCAACCGCCGCGGCGGCGAGGGCGTCGAGGTCGACCGGATCAACAAACTTCTCCTCGATCAGTTCGATCGATTCGCAGAGGGCGGTGAAGGGGGGCTCGGCTTCGTCGCACCCGATTACGGCACCGGCCACATTGCCGCTCGTCGTCGTTGTGGTCTCGTTGCCGGCCGTGGCGTCGGTCGTTGCCGTTGTGGTCGTTGCCGTCGTCGGATCGACCGTCGTCGACGGCGGCTGCGGGACGGTGGCGTCCGGAAACATCGTCGTCGACGTGCTGCCGAGAACGGAGCAGCCGGAGGCAAAGACAGCGGCCGCGGCAAGGAGCGCAGCAAAACGAAGCGGGTGCGTGGTCGGCATGCGCGCCATTCAACCCCAACACCGGGACTAAACGAACGGAACGGCGATTCAGGCGACCCGACCCGTCTTGATGACCTTCCAGACGATTTCGTCGTCGGGCCGGTACGGAAGGTGCAGATGTGATGGCGCGTCCAGCACGACCGCATCGGCCACCGCTCCGGGCCCCAGCCAGCCCTTTTCCGGTTCGTTGAGCGCCAGAGCCCCGCCCCTGGTGGCGCTCCACACTGCGTCGTGCGGCGACATGCCCATGTTGAGCGCGGCCAACGCGACGATGAACGGCATGGTCAGGACGTAGCTCGTCCCGGGGTTGGCATCGGTGGCCAACGCCACTGTTACCCCTGCGGTGGCGAATCGAGCCGGGTCCGGGTAGGGCAGACGCATCGTGAACGAAACGCCGGGGAGCAGCACGGCCACGGTCGCCGCCGCGGCCAGCGCAGCAAGATCACGCGGTGTCGCCTGGTCGAGGTGATCGGCCGACACCGCCCCCACCTCGGCGGCGAGCGCCGTAGCTCCGGTGTGCACCAGCTGGTCGGCATGCAGCCGCGGTTCGAGCCCGTGGCGTTTGCCGGCTTCGAGGATCAGCCGGGCTTCATCGACGGTGAAGGCGCCCGAGTCGCAGAACACATCGCAGAACCGAGCCAACGGGGCGAGGGCCGGCAGCATCTCGTCGATGATGAGCTGCACATACCCGGTGCGATCATCGCGCCACTCGGGTGGCACGACGTGGGCGCCGAGAAAGGTGGGGACGATGTCGATGGCGAGGTCGCGATCGAGACGGGCCGCCATCTCGAGCATGCGCCGCTCGGTGGCGAGGTCGAGGCCGTAGCCGGACTTCACTTCGACGGTGGTGGTCCCCGTGGCGAACATCCTGGCGAGTCTGCGGCGCGCAGAACCGGCCAGCTCGTCGGCGGTTGCCTCCCGGGTGGCGGTCACGGTGGACATGATCCCGCCGCCGGCGGCCATGATCTGCTCATAGCTCTCGCCTGCCAACCGATGGGCGAACTCGTCGGCCCGATCCCCGCCGAACACGACGTGGGTGTGGGCGTCGACGAAACCGGGGAGTACGGAGCGACCCGCCACGTCCAGTTCGGGCAGGTCGCCGAGGCCCGCGGGCAGGTCCGATTCTCGACCCGTCCACGCCACCCGGCCGTCGCGCATCACCAGTGCAGCAGCGTCGACCAGACCCAAGGTGCCTTCGTTGGCAGGATCGATCGTCGCCAACTCGCCGATGCCGCGCACCAGCAGGTCGCCCCCGGGTGTGGGACCTTCGGGGCTCACGCCTCCGGGTCCATCGGGATCACCACACCCCGTTCGTCGGCCGCGACCCTGGCTTCCGCGTACCCGGCGTCGACGTGACGAATCACCCCGGTCCCGGGGTCGTTGGTGAGTACCCGCTCGAGCCGCACCGCTCCCTGGGCCGTGCCGTCGGCGACCACCTGGGCGCCGGCATGGATCGACTTGCCGATACCCACTCCTCCGCCGTGGTGGACCGCCACCCAGGCGGCACCCGAGGCGGTGTTGAGGAGTGCATTGAGGATCGGCCAGTCGGCGACGGCGTCCGACCCGTCCATCATCGCTTCGGTTTCCCTGTAGGGCGAGGCGACCGAACCCGAGTCGAGGTGGTCGCGTCCGATGACGATCGGCGCCTTGACCGCGCCCGAGGCGACCAAATCGTTGAAGGCGAGGCCGGCGCGGTCTCGCTCGCCGTACCCGAGCCAGCAGATCCGGGCGGGCAGGCCCTGGAACTCGACCCGTTCTTTGGCCATCTCCAGCCATCGGGCCAGGGCGCGGTTCTCGGGGAACAGATCGAGCACGGCCCGATCGGTCGCCGCGATGTCGGCGGGGTCGCCGGACAGCGCCACCCAGCGGAACGGGCCGAGGCCTTCACAGAAGAGGTCACGGATGTAGGCGGGCACAAAGCCCGGGTAGGCGAATGCCTCGGCGAACCCACCTTCGACCGCCTCACCCCGCAGATTGTTGCCGTAGTCGAAGACCTCAGCACCGCTGCGCTGGAAGCCGACCATTGCCTCGCAGTGCAACGCCATCGAGGTGCGTGCGGCCTTGATGTAGGCCTGCGGATCGCAAGCGCGCAGTTCGAGTGCTTCCTCCAGCGTGTAGCCGTTTGGCACGTAGCCGTTGAGCGGATCGTGCGCTGAGGTCTGGTCGGTGACGATGTCGATCTCGACGCCGCGGCGCAGCAGTTCCGGGAACACGTCGGCGGCGTTGCCCTCGACCCCGACGGAGAGACGTCTTCGTTCCGCCCGGGCGGCGAGCACCCGTGCCACAGCGTCGTCGAGGTCGTCGGCGACCTCATCGAGATAGCGGGTCTCCAGCCGCCGTTGGATCCGCGCGGGATCGACGTCGACGCAGAGAGCCACGCCGTCGTTCATGGTGATGGCCAGCGGCTGGGCACCACCCATACCGCCGAGCCCGCCGGTCAATGTCAGCGTGCCTGCCAGCGTTCCGCCGAAGCGCTGTTCTGCGATGGCGGCGAAGGTTTGATAGGTGCCCTGGAGAATGCCCTGGGTGCCGATGTAGATCCACGAGCCTGCCGTCATCTGGCCGTACATCATCAGACCGGCTGCTTCGAGTTCCCAGAAGTGCTCCCAGTTCGCCCAGTCGGGCACCAGCATGCTGTTGGCGATCAGGACCCGCGGCGCCATCTCGTGGGTTCGGAAGCGCCCGACCGGCTTGCCGGACTGGACCAGAAGCGTCTCGTCGTTGTCGAGATCGCGCAGGTTGCGCACGATGGCATCGAAGGCATCCCAACTCCGCGCCGCCTTGCCCCGGCCGCCGTAGACGACCAGCTCGTCGGGGTTCTCGGCCACTGCAGGGTCGAGGTTGTTCATCAGGCAGCGCAGGGCTGCCTCCTGGAGCCAGCCCTTGGTCGAAAGGGTCGACCCGCGTGGGGCCGTCACCGGCCGTGGTCCCGACATGCGACCTCCTAGACCGACGGTGGTGGCGGCGGCGCCGGTGGCGGCGGTTCGTCGCCGGACGATGACGTGGTCTCGGTGCTCTCCGCCGGAGGCGATGGGGGCGGTGCCGTTGCCCCCGTAGCTGCCGCAACCGGCGCCGCGGTGGCGGCCGGTGCTGCGGTCAGCGGACCCCACACGCCGAGGAGTATTCCAACGGCGAAGAAGAGCAGGGGGAGCCCGACCACGCTCACCGTGGTGAGCGGATAGACCGACCACTGCTGGAGAACCAACGCCAGGAACAGCCCGAAGAGCAGGCCGAAGATCGCTCCGACTACCGGGTGCTTCCACAGGGCGGCGACCAGGCCGACGGCCGCGATCACGATGCCAACCGCCGAGACGATCCCGAGCGGCGTCGACAACGGGTTGCCGTCGAACTTCACGAACACCATGCCGGTGCAGCGGCCGCCGTCGGCCTCATGAAAGCCCTTCAACTGGTAGATGCCGGCGACGCCGACATCAACGGGAAGCTCTGCCTTCAGTTCGTCGAGGCTGTAGGTCCCTGCCGCTGCGCGGATGTCCTCGGGGTTGGCGCCGGCCCAACTCGCGAACCGGATGGTGGTGGGCCCGACCACGATGCCCGCCTCGCCGAAGTAATTGGTGTTTGCGAAAGGCACTTCGCCAGCCCACTCGGCGGTCACACCGGCCTGATCCGGCACGACAATGGGGTTGCCGGGGGTGTCGTTCTGTGGCCCGTACTCGACGCCTTCGATGAATACGACCCCCGTACAGCCGCCGGTCACGTCGGCACTCGCCACCGACGGGAGCAGCAGCAGCCCGCTGATCGCTACCGCGGCCAGCGCCGCACCGAACCACCGGGGCAAGGGGATGTTCCGTTTCGCTCGATCCACGTCGATCTCCTCACAGAGTCATGGCGGCAACGCTAGCGGAGGCCACCTGGAGCCCAGGGTCATTGCACCACTAGGACGGCGCCGAATCCCGCGCGGCCGGCTTGACCTCGGGGGCCACGGAGCGGACGACGCCCTTCTTCATCAGCCAATTGGTCAGCGGCGACGGCATCTCGGCAGGACGATCACCCCAGTCGTAGACGACGGCGGTCTTCGCCGCGAAATCGTGCAAGGCCCGCTGCTTCGGATCAAAGATGATCCCCAGCACGCCGATGACCGAGATGACGCTGATCGGAAGAACGAGCACCCGAATGGCGGCATGCCCCGGCGTGATAGGACTGCCCTCGCGGCTGACCACCTTGATGCCGAGAACGCTGTAGCCGACGGTCTTGCCGTTGAGGGCAAAGCCAAGCCAGAAGTACAGGAACAGCCACACAAGCATCAGCGCCAGGCCGAGCCACCCCGACTCCCAGTTCCAATCGATGCTGGAGCCAAATACGGTGTTGATCGCCCACACCGTGCCACCGGTGAGAAGCCCGAACACGGTGACAGACAGGAACATGTCGATCAGATACGCCAACAGTCGAGACACCGGCCCGGCGTAGTAGCCGCTGATCTGGGCACGGGACCGTCGCGCCATCACTCCACCTCGGTCTCATGGTCGGTGGGCACCAGTTCGGGCGGGCCCAACGGCTGGTCTTCGGGGTTGCGCCCCAAGGCACGGTCGACAACCCGCATCATCACGGTGTCGAGACCGACGATCTGACGGCGGCCGATGTCGAGGGTGGACCCGGCCATCTGACTGGTGCTCTGGGCAACGAGGTCGCCGATGTTGGCACGTTCCATCAACGCCTTGATGTCGACACCGTCGAGCATCTTGTCGATGTCGACTCGATCGATCAGGGCATTCACGTCAACCCTCTCCAGAAGTGCGTTCACGTCGACCCGCGCCACCAGCGCATTGACGTCGACCCTGTCCATGAGCGCGTTGACATCCACCCTGGCCATCAATTCCGAGGGATCAAGCGCATTGACGATGACGGGCACGAAGACGGCGATGATCTTGTTGATCTGCTCCTCTGCCACTTGCCCGACCGCCTCGATCTCCGAATTGCGGTTCTCGAGGGCCGAAGAGGCCGCCTTCTTGGCCAAGCGCGCCGGAGGGCTGGCGCCGAAGCGGCGCAGCACCATCGCCGAGATCCCGACAAACCCCTGAACGGCCACCGACCCGACCGCAAGGGTGGCGTCGACCGCGCTCGAGGCAATGTCGCGCAACCCCGGCGGGTCCTGCGGAGAGGTGCTCCGGGCCGGGGTAGCCGCCAGGCGGCCGTGTCTGGCCACCTCGGTGTAGGGAACAGAACGATCAACCGGACCGGGATCGGGTGGGGAGGTGGTGCCGGCATCGGACGGCGGCGCGCCCGTTTCCCCGTTGGTGGGGCTCGGCGTGGTTGCCATCGGGTCGGTCATCGCCCTCTCATCCCTCGTCCGGCTGTCTGGCTGGAGGCTTCGCCGGGAAGGCGATCACGGCCCACAACCCAAACACAATTGCCGTCATGATGTGCCATAAGCCGTGCAACTGCAACAGGCTGCCTTCGTCGCACAGCGGGGCGTCGGTGCGGCCGAGCACGTTGGCGAGACCGGCCACGGCCAACACGCCGGCCATGATGGCGTACCACCACCACGTCTCCATCCACGGTGGCCGCAATCGCAGCCCGCGGCGGATCACCAGCACCTCGGCGACGACAGCACCCACCACGACAAGGCCCGTGACCACGATGCCGGCGGTCGAGTCGAGCTCGAAGCCGGCGAACACGGCAACGACCGCCACCCCGTAGATCGTCAGCGTGACCCATGGCTTCCAACCCGCCAGCAGTTGGATGTCATAGAGGAGGATGAATACGAGCGTGGCTGCGATGGGCGCATCGTGCACCAGCTTGGCCCACCCGGGCTGGGGGCCGTGGAAGGCGATGCTGCCAATCCCGACGACCATCAGCGTGACGGCGTAGACCACCTGGAGCCAGCGGGTCTGACCTGGCCCGCGCCAGGCGCGCACCACCAGCCAGACACCGATCAGCGCGTAGGCACCGCTGGTCAGAGCATTGACCGGCTGCGCCAGCAGCCCGTCGCCTAGTTCCTCGCAGTCAGACTCCCCGATCTGACCTGCGGCGAGTCCGAGCACGCTCCCCTACTCGGCGTAGAGGGCCTGGATCTCGTCGCCGTAGTGATCGATCACGATGCGGCGCTTCACTTTGAGCGTCGGGGTCAGCATCCCGTTCTCGGTGGTGAAGTCCTCAGGAGCCACGACAAAAGCACGCACCTTTTCGTATCCCTTGACGTCGGCCATGGCTTTGTCGACCTCATCGCCGATCAACTGATGCACCCGGGAATCCTTCACGAGGCCTTCGAAGTCCTCGAACTCGATGCCTTCAGCCGCCGCCCACTCTTCGACGGCCGGGGCGTCCGGCACAATCACGGCGACGTTGAACGGCTTGTTGTCCCCGTACACCATGACGTTGGCGATGTAGGCGGACAGACCAATCTTCTCTTCGATCGGCGTCGGCACGACATACTTGCCGTTCTCGAGCTTGTACTGCTCCTTCACCCGGCCGGTGATGAACAGGAAGCCATCATCATCGATACGACCGAGGTCGCCGCTGCGGAACCCGCCGTCGTCGGTGAACACCTTGGCGTTCTCCTCAGGACGGTTGTGGTAGCCCTGCATCACATTGTGGCCGTGGATGACGATCTCGCCATCGCGCTCGTCGGCGCTGGCCGCAGTGTCGAGGCTGACCGATGTGCCTGGGATGGGCTTGCCGACGGAGCCGATCTTGCGGGAGCCCGGCCAGTTGGCCGTCGCAATCGGCGACGTCTCCGAGAGGCCGTACCCCTCGTAGACGGTGACGCCGAGGTTGTCGATGAACCTGGCCACCTCAACCGGGATGGCGGCGCCCCCACTGATTGCATAGGTGAGGTTGCCGCCGAGGCCGGCGCGAACCTTGCTGAAGACGAGCTTGTCGAACAGGTTCTGCTGCATGTCGACGACCCAACTCGACTTGCCCTGCTCGGCCAGGTTGCGCCGCTTCGTGGCGTTGCTCATGGCTTGATCGAAGATCCTCTTCTGGACGGAGCTTCCCTCGGCCATTCGCTTGTTGAGCCCGGTATAGATGCGCCCGAAGATGGTCGGCACACTCACCAACATCGTCGGCTTGACCTCGGGCAGGTTGGACGTGATCTCCGCCACGGACGTGGCAAACGCCGTCGACATTCCTTGCGATATGGCGGTGTGGAGTTCAACGGTTTGCCCAAACGCATGGGCCCACGGGAGGAACGAGAGGGTCCGGTCGGTGGGTTCGAGCGGGAAGACGTCGGTGATCGCACTCACGTTGTAGGCGAGGTTCTTGTGGGAAAGCAGCACGCCCTTTGGCTTACCGGTCGTCCCCGACGTGTAGACAAAGCCGGCGATCTGATCCTCGCCGACATCGGATAGGCCCACGGGCAACTTCGAGCCGGTTTCCTGGAGGTCGGCGAGAGCGCCCCAGTCCTCGGATGCCCTGCCTTCCATCACAAACAGGTACTCGAGCCCGTCGATGGACCCGCGCACCGTGTCGAGGCGCTCCGCGACGTCGGGAGTCGACACAAACACCGCCCGAGAATCCGAGTCTCCGAGCACGAACGCCCAGTTCTCCGTCGTTTGCGCCTCGTACATGGGAACGACGGCGGCTCCCAGCCCGTAGGCGGCGTAGGCCACCACGGCCCACTCCTCGCGATTGTCCGAAATGATGGCCACCTTGTCGCCCAAGCCGATGCCGAGACCGGCCAGACCGGAGCGGGTGTTGTCGACCATTTCGCCAAATTCGCTGTAGGTGGTCCATTCCCAGGTCTCGCCACGCTTGGTGCCAAACAGCGGGCGACTGGCGAATTGCTCGATGCTGTTGGTGTAGATGTCGAGCAGGGTGGGGAACTTCGCAATGAAGTCGCTCATGGGTACGCCTTTCTGGGCCAGGCCGTGCGGGCTGGGTTCTCCGTGAGCCATGTTAGACGGGGCTATAGCGGCCTCTCTAAGTAGAAAACCGCCGGGCACGCCCGGCGGTTTTCAGTGGTGAGAACCCGAAGATCAGCTCTTGTCGGCGGTGTCGTCTGACCCGCTTGCAGCCTTGTCCTTGAGGTCGCCTGCCGTATCCTTGGTTTTGTCCCAAACCTCGGTGGCGGCTTCCTTACCCTTCTCCACCATCGGCTTTGCCTTCTCCGACAGATCACCCGCGACGTCTTTGCCTTTGACCCAAGCGTCGGCGGCGGCTTCCTTACCCTTCTCCACCATGGGCTTGGCCTTCTCGGACAAGTCGCCGGCCTGCTCTTTGGCGGTGCCGAGCCACTTCTTCAACGTATCCATCAAAGCCATGTGATTTCTCCAAGTCGCGGTTCCTGCGAATGGCCATTGTACGCCACACGCTCGAGGGCCCGTGTCACCTCCCGGCGGGTGGGCCGCTCAGTCGGCGTCGAAACCGCCGGCGGCGATGAGCGCCGCGACGGCCTCGATCTCGGATCCGATCGGGCGATCGTCGGTCAATGGCGGCACGACCCCGCGGATGACGGCAAGGGCCGCCGCCGTCGCGGCGGCCGGTCGCAGTGGAGTCCGGCATTCGATACCTTGGGCGGCACAGAGCAGTTCGACGGCCAGGACATGCTCCGTATTGGCGATGACGTCGAGCAACTTGCGTCCGGCTCCCCAACCCATGGAGACGTGGTCCTCTTGCAGGCCCGAGGTGGGGATCGACTCAACCGACGCAGGGTGCGAGAGCACCCGGTTCTCGGCGACCAACGCCGCTGCGGTGTACTGGGCGAGCATATAGCCGGAGTTGAGGCCCGGCTCGGCTGCGAGGAACGGGGGCAATCCCCCGGATCGATCTGGGTCGAGGATCCGGTCGGTGCGGCGCTCCGAGATCGACCCCAGTTCAGTGACGGCTATGGCCATGAAGTCCATCGCAAACGCCAACGGCTGTCCGTGGAAGTTGCCGCCCGACACGACATCACCGGTCGCGGAAAACACAATCGGGTTGTCGGTCACCGCGCCGAGTTCGGTGGCGAATACACCGGCGGCAAAGGTGAACGTGTCCCGAGCGGCCCCGTGGACCTGGGGAGCGCACCGCAAGCTGTAGGCGTCCTGGACCGCATGAACGAAGTCGTCGGCGTGACTCGCCACAATCGAGGACCCGTCGATGAGTCGGGCAATCCGCGCCGCGGAGGCCACTTGACCGGGATGGGGGCGCAGGGCGTGGATGCGGGGATCGAAGGGTCGGGATGAGCCGAGCAGCGCCTCGACGGACATGGCACACGCCAGGTCGGCCACGGCGGCGAGTTGCCGGGCGCGATGCAGTGCCAGCGTCCCGAGCGACAGCATTCCCTCCGTCCCGTTGAGGAGCGACAAACCCTCCTTGGCCTGCAGCACGATGGGCTCGAGGCCATGGGCGGCCAGCATCTCGCCCGCCGGGGCGATTTCCCCATTGTGGCGCAGCAGACCCTCGCCGATCAGCGGCAGGGCGAGGTGGGCGAACGGAGCCAGGTCGCCCGATGCCCCCACCGATCCCTGACCGGGCACCACCGGGAGCAGGTCTCGCTCGAGCAAGTCAATCAGCCGTGCCACGACGGCGTACCTCACGCCGGAGTGTCCCTGAGCCAAGGTGCGGGCTCGCAGTAACAACATGGCGCGCACCACTTCGTCGGGCAGCGCTGCGCCGACGCCGGCGGCGTGGCTGCGCACCAGGCCAACCTGGAGTCGCGCCGCCTTGGCCGGGTCGATGTGGGTTGAGGCGAGGGCGCCAAAGCCGGTCGTGATCCCATAGACGGTGCGTCCCTCGGTGACCACCTCCTCGACCAGTTGACGGGCCGGTGCCATCCGCTCCGACAGCCCCGAACCGAGCTCCACCGCGGCGCGCTTGCCGGCTACGGCGACGACATCGTCAACCGACAGCGGTCCACCATCAACGACAACGGTGCGCATTCACCCCTCACTCTCATTCAATTGGGCCGCTCCCGACAGAAACGCCAACAGCGTCCCGGCCAGGGCCATCATGGTCAGGTCATCTCGATCGGCGCTTGGATCGACTTCAACGAAATCGGCGGTGCGCACCTGGGGGTGCCGGCCACAAAGCCGAGCCGCGGCGGCCAGCTGACGCGGCGTCATCCCTCCGGGCCTGGCCCCCGGGCAGCCCGGAGCAAAGGCCCGGTCGAGGACGTCGATATCGAAGTCGACGTGGATCCACTCACAGGTGGCAGCCAGTTCTCCCAGAGCCCGCGAGACAACGTCCTCGATTCCTGCCGCGTCGACCTCCGCCATGGTGGTGATGGCGATGCCCTGTTCGTCGCACCATTCTCGATAGGGGCGGGAGTTGGCGAAGGAGTGGATGCCGATCTGGTGCACGTGGTGACCGGGGAGTCCGTCGGCGATCAAGCCGCGAATCGGGGTCCCGTTGCGGGGGCCGGCGTCGAGCAGGCGCACATCGTGATGGGCATCGAAGGTGAGGACGCCGACCTCCGCCAGGTGAGCGCCGGCAACGCCGGCGACCAAGGGGCGGGTGATGGCGTTGTCGCCGCCCACAAAGGTGTAGCGCGGGCCGGCGGGTAGCTCGGCGGCGCAGCCGGCGACGGTGGCGATCATCGCGTCGAGGCCGGTGTCGGCGACCGGCCAATCCCCGAGATCGGCCACAGCCAGCGAGGTCAGGTCCGTCTCGGTTTCGCCGTCATAGGGCGAGAACCCGGCGATGACCTCACGAAGCCGCCCCGGGGTGCGCCAGGCTTCGGACGGCGAAATCGACCCAACGGAGGTAGGAACGCCGATGATCGCCACATCCGGCTGGTCCGCGCCGCGGGCGAGCCAATCGGACGCTCGCAACCAGGACGGATCATCAAACAGCATGGGAGGGAAGCCTACCGAGCGGGGACCGGACCGACACCTCGCATGGGTGCCTCGTACACTTGCCCCATGACCGTTCACCCCGACATTGCCCCACTGGCCTTCCTCATCGGCACCTGGAACGGGGAGGGTCGCGGCGAGTACCCGACCATCGCCGACTTCACCTACGGCGAGGAGATCACCATCGTGGCGCCGCCGGACAAACCGTTCCTGGCGTACACCCAACGCACGTGGCGCACCGGGGACCACCCGGAAGCCGGGTCGCCACTTCATACCGAGACCGGCTACTTCCGCGCCGCGGGTCCGGGCCGGGCCGAAGCCGTCGTCGCCATGCCGACCGGCGTCGTCGAGGTCCATGCGGGGAAGATCGACGGCACCTCGGTGCGCCTGGAGACCACCACCGTTGCCGCCACCCCAACCGCCAAAGAGGTCCGCTCGGTGGAACGGAGGCTTGTGGTTGTCGATCAAGAGCTGCGCTACGAACTCTGGATGGCCGCCGTCGGGCAAGCCAGCCAGATCCACCTCACTGCAACGCTGCGCCGCCAAACCTGACGAGCGCGGCCGGTACGCTGGATGCCATGAGCGATCATGAACCGGACCCATTCCTCGAAGCCGCAATCGCCGAAGCCCGCCTCGGTCGCGACGAAGGTGGAATCCCGATCGGATCGGTGCTCGTCGTTGACGGCGAGATCATCGGCCGCGGCCACAATCGGCGTGTGCAGCAGGGAAGCCCCGTGCTCCACGCCGAGATGGATTGCCTCGAAAACGCCGGCCGCCTCCCCGCGGCCACCTACCGCCGCTGCGTGCTGTACTCCACGCTGTCGCCGTGCGACATGTGCAGCGGGGCGGTCTTGCTCTACGAGATCCCCCGGGTCGTCGTCGGGGAGAACGCCACCTTCCAGGGACCCGAGGACTACGTCCGCTCGCGCGGCGTCAACCTCGAGATCCGCGATGACCCCACCTGCCGCTCCCTGATGGAAGACTTCATCGCCGCCAACCCCGCCCTCTGGAACGAAGACATCGGTGAGTAATCCCGTTCTTGCGTGGTTGAGGCGCGGTTCCTGGTACCCGAGCCACGCAA
This sequence comes from uncultured Acidimicrobiia bacterium, assembly GCA_963704825.1. Taxonomy (GTDB): domain Bacteria; phylum Actinomycetota; class Acidimicrobiia; order Spongiisociales; family UBA5794; genus CAVPHV01. The sequence goes on along the minus strand of CAVPHV010000014.1, from coordinate 595,356 downwards.
GAACGGGTTAGAAGGCCTGCTCGATGCGGTCGGACTCCCTCTCCCGGAGCCCGACCCGCACGTCGAGGCGTTCCATCTGTTGGGCCATATGGCGCTCGAAGCCGGCGACCGGATGCGCCTCGAGCCACGCCTTGATATCGGCGGCCACCTCGGGCTCGGAGCGGTACTGGATGAGGTCGAACATGCGCCGCAGGTTCTGCTTCGGCATCACGGCCAGGACCTCGTCCCACTGCTCCTTGACCTGCTTCCAGGAGGCGTCACCGGTGTCCTTGTGCCCCAGCAGCAGCGCGGTGAGCCAAAAGGCATCCTGGCTCCGAATGTCGCCGGTCACCACCATCGCCAGGAGCTGGGCTGCCGTGTCCTGGTCGGGAACGGCAGCCGCCGCCCGCAGGAAACGGACCTGGTCCTGTGGCGTGGCGGCGTCGGCGCGGAGTTCGAGGAAGCGGGCAAAGTCGTCGCTGTCACCGTTCCCGGCGACGATGGCGAGCGCCGCGCTCGCCAGCTCACCATCAACGGTGTCGGGGGCTTCGAACGCCTGCTCGAGCACACCCCTTGCTTCGGCCACAGTGTCCTGATCGTCGCCGAGGCCGCCTCGGGCTCGCAGCATCAGACCGCGCAGTTCCCTCGTCAGGTCGTCCTCCCCCGGTTCCGGGGACCAGCCGAGCCGGTCGGCCTGCGGCGCAACCAATCTGCGCACGAACGCCTGCAATGCAGGCTGCACATCTGATGACGCCACCCGATCGAGTTCCGCCAGACCGGTGAGGGCGACTCGCCAGACGGCAGGCTCGGTCTCTTCGGACAGACCACCAACCAATTCGATGAATTCCTGCGCCGGCACCTCGCCGGAGAGCACGTTGGCCCAGGTATCACCGACGACCGAGTAGCGCTCCTCGGGCTCGAGCTCACCTAGTCGACCGGCCACGGCTTCGAGTAGCTCGGGGGCGTAGCGAACCCGGTAGAAACCAGAGCCGCCGGCATTGACGAGGGCGTCGTGACCCGGATCGATCATCACCGGTCCATCGACGATGACCCTGCTCCGTCCGGCGGCCCCGTCGTAGAGCACCGGGACCTTCCAGGCTCCGCCACCTTCGCCCAGGTAGCGGAACTGCTCCTGGCGGAGAGCCCACTGGTCCCCGGCCGGCTCGACCCTGACCTGGGGGAACCCACCCTGGTAGATCCAGCCGTGCATGATCTCGCGCACCGGCTCTCCCGACGCTTGTTCCAGCGCATCCCACAGGTCGTCGGTGACGGTGTTGCCGTAAGCATGATCGGCGAGGTACGACCCGATGCCGCGGCGGAACGTCTCCTCACCGATGTACTGCTCGAGCATCCGCAGCACCGACGAGCCTTTCTCGTAGGTCAGAGTGTCGAACATCGCGTTGGCTTCTTCGGGAGACGCCACCGGAAACTCGACGGGGCGAGTGGTGGCGAGCGCGTCGATCTCCATGGCGGCGGCACGGTCGGCAGCGGCGCCCAGGAAGATCTTCCAATCGGGCCGGAAGGCCTCCGTGCACTTCATCTCCATGAAGGTGGCGAACGCCTCATTCAGCCAGATGCCGTTCCACCACTTCATCGTGACAAGATCACCGAACCACATGTGGGCGAGTTCGTGGGCGATGACCCCAGCGACCCGCTCGAGTTCGGTGCGGGTGGCAGTGGCGGGATCGACCAGCAGCGCCGACTCGCGGTAGGTGATCGCCCCCAGGTTCTCCATCGCTCCCCAAGCGAAATCGGGGATGGCGATCATGTCGACCTTGTCGCCCGGGTAGGGAATGCCGTAATAGTTGGCGAAGTAGCCGAGGGCATGGGTACCCGCTTCGAGGGCGAAGTCGGCGAGGTGAGTCTTTCCCGGCGGGGTGAGGACCCGCAGCGGCACGCCTGCGGCGTCGACCGCCTCCGTGGCTTCGAGTTCACCCACGATGAAAGCAACGAGGTAGGTCGACATCACCATGGTGTCGGCGAATGTAACGGCGACCTTGCCGGGCCCGGCGTCGCTTCGGGTGACCTCGGGGCCGTTGGAGATGGCGGCATACCCGGCGGGCACGATCAGGGTGACCCCGAAGGTTGCCTTCAGGTCCGGTTCGTCCCAGCAGGGGAAGGCGCGCCGGGCATCGGTCGCCTCGAACTGGGTGGTGGCGATTACCGCGTCGTTGCCCGCATCGTCCTTGAAGGTTGACCGGTAAAAGCCGCGCAGTTGATCGTTCAGCGTGCCGCGGAACGAGACGGTGAGCTCGTAGTCGCCGGGAGCGAGCGTTTCGGGGAAGGTCAGGGTCAGCCTTTCGGCATCCTCATCGAGCGCGATGTCCGTGGCGGCGAGCTCGCTACCCCCGACGCCCTTGATCGCGGCGGCGTCGACCGCGAGTTTCACGGCATTGAGAACCACGCGGGCGGTGGATTCGACCACCGCTACCTCAATGACCTCGCGCCCTGAGAACGTGAACTCGGTGAGGTCGGGTTCCAGCCTGAGCCGATAGTGCCGCGGGATCACATTGCGGGGTAGGCGATAGTCGGCTTCAGTGGTCACGTCGCAGCTCCTATGAATCGGGCAATGGCAAATGCTAACTGGCGCCGGACGATCGACCTCTGCCCGTACATCGGACCGCCGGGTCGCACGGCGAAGGCTAAGCGCCGCGAATCAACCGGCCGATAGGTACCACTAGCCTCGCCTCCGGCCCGATCGAGCACCCGCCGCAATGGAGACGGCAGCAATGCCCACAGCCACCAAGAAAACGACCTCGGACCACCCCTGGAGGCGAGCACTCCTGTGGGGTGTGGGCCTCACGCTGGTGGCACGGCTCCTTGCTCTGGGATTTGGGTTCCTGTTGTGGCAGGCCGAAGAAGTTCCGCTCGGCCCCGAGCGCGAAGATCAGCTCTACCTCGGATCCGAACCGATGGTCGGCCCGCTGTCGGGATGGACCCTCGGCGTCTGGCAACGCCACGACACGATGCACTACATCGAGATTGCGCAAGACGGCTACGAAGTCAACCGGCACAACATCGTGTTCCCGCCGCTCTACCCCATGTTGATCCGGGCCGGCACCGCGGTCGGGCTCGATCCCCTGGTCGCCTCACTACTGATCGCCACCATCGCCACCGCCCTCGCCCTCGCCGTGCTGTACCGAATGACCGAGGACATCCTTGGGATCATCGGGGCGCAGCACACCGTCATCTACCAGGTGGTCATCCCGTTCGGGTACATCCTGATCGCCGGCTACGCCGAGCCGTTGATGCTGTTGCTGACCGTGCTGGCCCTGTACCTTGCGCGCCGGAATCACTGGGCGCTCGCCGGCCTGAGCGCCTTCCTCGCCACTATGACCCGCAGCCACGCCGCGGCCCTCGCCCTCCCGCTGCTTGCCGTCGCATGGAGGCGTTTCGATCATCGACCATGGCGGTCGATTGGGGCTTGGTGGGCGGTCGCCGCGGGGCCGCTTGCCCTCGTCGCCTACCAGGCCTACCTCATCTCTTCCGGGCTCCCCACCGTGTACGAGGTCTACCGCGACCGGTGGCGCTCGGTCGGCGCCCTTCCCGGCTACGACGCCTGGCTGTCGGTTCGGCAACTGGTCACCGACGGCTTGCCGGCCGCCCGGATGATGGCGCTGGTCGCCCTCGTTGTGGTAGTGACCTTGACCGTGGTCGCCTTCCGCAAACTCCCGGTGGAGTTCGGGCTGTACTCGCTGGCGATGCTGCTCGTCGTCCTGTCGCGCCACGATCAGGCAGGCCGGCCTCTGCTCTCATTCGCCCGCCAAGCCATCGTGATCTTCCCGAGCTGGATGGCCCTGGCGGCCTGGGTGCGCAGCCGTCCCGCCCATTTGATCATCACCTACGGCGCACTCATCCTCAACCTGCTGCTGATGAGCGCGTTCTTCATGTGGGGATTCGCCGAGTAGCAGACGAAAATCGTCGTTCCGTCAGCTGGCGCGAAAGCCGCCGTCGACCTGGAGTTCGGCACCCGTGACGAAGCGCGACGCTTCAGATGCCAGGAACACCGCAGGTCCGGCAAAGTCCTCCGGGGTTCCCCACCGACGCATCGGGGTCCGTGCCATCGCCAGCTCGTTGGCCTTCTGGTATGCCTGGACGTCCTCAGTCATCTCCGTGGCCACCCAACCCGGCGAGATGACGTTGACCCTGATGCCGTAGCGGGCCAGGCGGACCGCTTCGGCGCGCGCCAACTGGAGGACGCCGCCCTTGCTGGCCGTGTAGTGGGGTGATTGTGGAATGCCGAAGGTGGCCGCCAGGCTGGCGGTGAACACCATCGAGCCACCCGAACCCTGGCGGATCATTTGCTGCGTCGCCGCCTGGGAGGTGAGGAACACCCCGGTGAGGTTGATGTCGACGACCCGCCGCCACTCTGCGAGCGTCATCTCCTCGAACTTCACGGCCCCGGTCGTCCCGGCGTTGGCGAACAGGGAATCGACCTTGCCGTAGTGGTCGACGGTCGCCGCCATCGCGGCGTCGACACTCACCGGGTCGGAAACGTCACATTCGACACCGACGGAGTCGGCACCCATGGCCCGCAACTCGCCGGCCGCGGCTGCGTTGCGCTCGGCGTGGCGTGACCAGATGGCGACGCCGGCCCCGGCCCCGGCAAGGCCGCGAGCCATCCCGAGTCCGATGCCGCGGTTGCCCCCGGTGACGATGGAAACGTGGTCGTTGAGATCGAAGAGCTCCATGGAATCGGAGCGTAGTCGTAGACTTCGGCCCGCGGCCGTGCGCCGCCGCGGCCCCCACAACCCCAGCGAACCCACTCAAACATGACCGAATCCGCCATCAGCGCTCGCAACATCACGGTGGTCTTCAAGGACCGCGGGCCGAGGGCGCGCCGCAAGAAGGACCCGGATGCCGGTGCGGTCAAGGCATTGACCGACGTGTCGTTCGACGTGAGGGCCGGCGAAGCCTTCGGCATCGTCGGCTCCAACGGCGCAGGCAAGAGCACCCTGATGAGGGTGATCGGTGAAACCCTCATTCCCGACGCAGGAACCCTGACGGTACGCGGCGCCACCTCGACGCTGCTGCAACTCGGGGTCGGCTTCAACCCAGATCTCGACGGGTCCCGCAACATCTACCTGGGTTGCCTCGCTGCCGGCATGCCGAAGAAGCGGGTCGACGAGCTTCACGACGACATCTGGGCCTACTCCGAACTCGGCCCCGCCCTCCACCGGCCACTCAACACGTACTCGCGCGGGATGCAGTCGCGCCTGGCGTTTGCGATTGCGACCTACCTCGACGCCGACATCCTGCTGGTCGATGAGGTGCTTGCCGTGGGCGACGCCGCCTTCAAGCAGAAGAGCCTGCGGACGATGCACGAGCTGCTCGAACGCTCGGGCACGATTCTGATGGTCTCGCACTCCCTGGGTACCGTCCAAGAGTTCTGCGATCGGGTGATGTGGCTCGATCGCGGCGAGGTCCAGCAGATCGGCGACCCAGTCGCGGTGATCACGGCCTACCGTGAGAAGTACACCCTCGGCGACGCACAACTGCTGCGGGAGAGCCGTGCCGAGAGCGACCTGGCAGCTCGCCCCGCCGACGTCCGCGTCCCCCAACCGCTCGATACCGAGGCGATGCGAACGGCCCGAACCGACAGCCCGCCACGTGCCTTTGTGGACTTCGCGCCGCCGATCGCCCCGCACCGCGCCCCCAAGCGAGCCCGCAAACTCATCGACGTCGGCTGGAAACGGGGACCCGGCGACGTTGTATCGCTGGAACCACCGATCTCATGGGGTGGAGGTTCGCCGGATGCCGCCGCGGCCCTCAACGCCTGGGAGCCCGTCGGAGTCCTGCTGGCGGCGTACGCCGCCGCGCCCGACCGTGGCTGGCTTCAGGCTGCGGACGCGATCGCGGTTGATTGGGTCGCCTACCACCCACTTCCGGACCACGATCCGGCGTGGGCTCCGGGAGTAGTCGGGCTTCGAGCGCATCGGCTCGGTGCACTGATCGACCACCTCGCCGCCGACCCGCTGGCGAGTGATGCCGCGCTCAACAGCCTCACGGCGGCAGCTCAGGTACATGCCGCAGCTCTAGCGGACGAATCTCGGGTTTCCCTCACCGAGATTGCCGACCTCTACGACGCCATCGGCTTGATCGACTTGGTCACCCGGGTCCCCGAGATTCCCGATGCCGACCAGCTGCGACTCTTCGGGGAGACCCGCGTCGACGCGTTTCTCGATGCATCGTTCGCCAAAGACGGCGTCCATGTCGAACACACCCCGAGCTACCACGCGACCGTGGTTGAGACGCTGACCCGGCTCATCGACACCGGCGTCGTCGAGGGAACCAAGCCGACCAGGATCCGCAACAAAGCGGAGAAGGCGCTCGCCTGGTTTGTCGTTCCCGATGGGTCGATCGCCGCCTTCGGCGACACCGAATCAGTGGTCGTCTCCGCCTGGCTCACCGGATCCGACAAGCCATCGCTCGGAGGCATCAAGCGGCGGTGGCGGACCGGGCCGATGCGGGGCGCCGCTTCGGCGGGCAAGGGCGGACGGGTGCCCGTTGAACGGGTCATGGCGTTCAATCGCGGCGGCTACGTCGTGCTGCGCTCGCAATGGCCCGACCAGCCTGCTCAGCCGGACGCCGCCTACCTGGCCATGATGGCCGGACGCCATTCCACCCGGCGCAAGCATGCCGACGACCTCTCCGTCATTTGGTACGACCTCGGGAGACCGCTGTTGGTCGACGCAGGGTGCTACAAGCGCCCCTTGGATGGAGCGCAGGATGCCGGCGAACCGTTTCGGCGGTTCGTCACGTCGGCGGGAGCCCACAACGGAGTGGAAATCGACGGTGCTCGCCACTTCCCGGGCGAGCCGTTCGGATCGGGAGCCACCCATGCCGGCGAGTTGGGTAATCACCGCTACGGCGCCGCCAAAGCTACGTTCGGCGACGTGGTGTATCGCAGACTCGTACTCCTCGATCCGGGACGATGGCTGCTGCTCGTCGACTTCCTGCTCGACCGCAGCGAGACCGAACACACCTATCGCAACTGGCTTCACTTCGCCCCCGACCTAGAGGCCGTGGCGGACAGCGGCGGTTTCTCGGTCACCGGCGACGGTGTCGATCTCCAGGTCCACTCACTGAACGAAGCCAAGCCGATTGGTCCCCTACGCGGCCAGCTCGATCCCACTCCCCAGGGCTGGCACTCCCCGCGGGACGGAGTCATCGAACCGGCTTGGGGGGTGGGGTTCGAAGCGGCTCCGGCACCGGGCACGCTGCTCCCCACCGTGCTCTCGTTGATCGGTCCGGTCCGGCCCCTGTTGGTCGAGGCGGGCCGCGGCGTCAATCAGGCGCACCTCGTGTTCGAGGTCGGCGACGAAATCGTCGACGCGACAATCGACCTCAGGAACGAGCAACCGGTCACGCTGCGGTAGCGGACCGACCACGTGGTCGAGGGGGCGCGTAACATCGGCGCATGTGCCGATCCATCAAGACCCTCCGCAGCTACGACACGCCCGCCCCGACCGAGGACATCGAGGCGGCGGCCCTCCAATACGTCCGCAAGATCAGCGGCTACCGCAAGCCGTCCCAGGCCAACACCGAGGTGTTCGACCGCGCCGTGGCCGAGATCACGGCCAACTCGCGCACCCTGCTCGACAACCTGGTGGTGCGCCCGCCGCTGCCCCAGCACCAGGCCGATGAATGACGGGTCAGTCGCCGAGGTTCTCGACGTCGCCGGTCTTGACCTCGCCGCTGATGTCCTCGCCGACCAGCATCCGATCGAGGGTATTGATGAGCAGCGGTGCCGTCAGCGGCCCACTGACCTTGCCGGCGATGATGCCATCACGATCGATGAAGAAGGTCTCCGGAAGGCCGAGCACCCCGAAGTGGACCGCGGTGCGCGAGCCGACGTCTTCGACGTAGAGGGTTGCCGGTGAGCGGCCGAGATCATCGAGAAAGGCCACGGCGCGCCCGGGTTGGTCCTGGTAATTGACCCCGACGAAGGTCACGCCGAGTTCCTCGTAGGCCTCAGCGGCGACCACGAGAGCCTCATGCTCCTGACGGCAGCCGGTGCACCACGATGCCCAGAAGTTGACGACAACGATGTCACCGTCGAGGTCGCGCAGCTGAAGGCTCTCGTCAGATTCGAGATAGGGGATGGTGACGTCGGGAGTCCGGGTGCCGATCAGCGGAGACGCCGTCAGGTCGGGATCGACTCCGAACCGGCTGGCAAACGCCACACCGACCACGACGACCACCACGGCGCCCGCCACGAGCGCCCAGAACAGCCCCGACCCGGACCGCCGCTTCGACGCCGGCTCTGTCATGCCGCGTCCCGGGCTTGTTCGAGCATGACCTCGGCGGCCTCGCGGACCTCAGGCGGCACGTCGTCGAACGACAGCAGCACCTCGAGCGGACCGATGGCGGCGGCGGGATCACCGAGCCCGACGAACCGGACGTTGGCCAGCCACCACTGCGCCTGCGGGTAGCTGGGGCGGCGTTCGAGCGCATTCTCGAGATAGTCTTGCGCCGTCTCAGCTTCGCCGTTCTCGTAGAGGATCCAGCCCACCCACGCCATCGCCTCGGGATTGGGCTCTCGCTCCAACACCTCCATGAAGTGGTCGACGGCCCGCGAAGTCTCGCCGGTCTCGTAGTAGAGCTGAGCGAGGGCGAGGCGCATCCCGACGATATCGGGGTTGCGCGCCACCACCTCTTCGAGCTGTGCCGGTGTCACGTTGGAGAGATCGACGGGTCCAGCGGCCAGTGCGTCCTCGACGACTCCCTCGCCGCCGGTCTGATCCGAGGTGGTGACGATCAGGGCAACGCTGACGGCCACCGCACCGGCGACCAGCACCCCGATACCGGCGGCGACGCGCCGACGGTTGGTCGGCCGCGGCGGCACCACCCCCGCGTCCGCCGTCTCGATGTCTGCAAGGTGCTGCTGCTCATCGGTGAGTTGCTTCGTCTCGGCTTCGTACGCGGCAACGAGCCGTGCCCCTTCGGCCTCGTCGATTTCGCCGGCGGCGACCTGGTCGCCCACCTCGCTCCGGTCCCGCTCCACCTGGGCGAGTTGCTCGGCAAGCTGCGCCTCTACCAGTCCCGGCTCGGCGTCGGTGGCGACCGCGATGCCCGCCCCGGCTCGCCGGCGGCGGAGAATGGCGTAGGTGCCGACCCCCAAGGCCGCCAGCGGCAAGGCCCAGAGCGCCCACCCCCATCCGGACAGCGGCGGTGACAGCAGGATGCTCTCCCCGTAGCTGGCCGAGAAGAAGTCGTAGATCTCCTGGTCGGTCCGGCCGGCGGCGACTTGCTCCTCGATGAGCACTTCGAGGTCGCGGGCCACCTGCGACGTGGCACCCCCAATCGACTCGCCGTTGCAGAACGGGCAGCGGATGCGCGAAGCAACATGGTCGACACGATCGGCGTCGGTGACCACCGCGTCACCACGCGGCCACAGCCCGACCACGATGATGGCGACCGCCAGCAGCGGCAAGGCGATGCGCAGGGTGCGGCGGACAGTATCAAACATCCAAGTCCTCGCTCACCCGGTCGGGCTTGACGGCCGGCACCGGGCGCTCGGGCTTGCGGGCCAGCAGGGACCACGCTCCACCGGCAACCGTTACGAGGCCGCCGGCCCACAGGAGCCACATCAACGGGAACACAAAGACGTCGAGCGTCACTGCGTCGGCGCCGCCGCCGGCGATGCTGAGGTACACATCCTCGATCAGGCCGGTGTGGACCGCCGGAGTTGCCACCGGCTGCGACGAGTTGTTGTAGATGTTGACCCGGGGCTGGAGCAAAGCAACCTCGGTGGAGCAGTCGGCTCGCAAAACCCGAACCGCCACCCCTTGGACGATACGGTTGGGCTCAGTGCGGTTGACCGGGCCGTCGTACACCACGCAGTAGTCATCGACCACAACGGCCTGCCCCACCTCGAGGCGGACTTCGTTGCGCACCGCCAGGGCGCTGGATGCGGCGATCGCGATCGCCATCAGCGCCACCCCGACGTGAGAGAGCTGGCCGCCCCAATACCCGGGGTCGCTGCGTACTATCCGCCACAGGCTGAGCCCGCCCTCGGGCGTATCGCGACCCGCCCGCCACCGAACCCACAGGGCGCGCACGATCACGCTGATCACGAAGGTGCCGAGCACCACCACGATCACGACGGCAACCGACCACACGCCGGCCACCACGGCGAGCGCACCGGCGAACAGACCGACGGTCAGCGGGCTGCGGATTCGCCTCCAAACCACTTCGGGGCGGGCCACCCGGTAGGGAGTGACCGGGCCGATTCCCATCGCCAGGAGCAGAGCGAAGGCGATGGGAATGGTGGCTCGATCGAAGAACGGCCGGCCCACCGTGACCTCCCTGCCGACGAACGCTTCGAGGATCAGCGGGTACATCGTCCCGACCAGCACGGTGAAGGCGAACAGGGTCAGCAGCAGGTTGTTGGCGAGAAACACGCCTTCGCGACTGCGAAGCGACTCGAGTCGAGGAGCGGATGCCACCAGGTGCGAGCGCCACGCGAAGAGGCCGAACGAGCCGGCCAGGACGATGCCGAGGAAGATCAGCAGCGCCGGACCGACCGGAGATTGAGTGAAGCTGTGGACCGAGAAGATGGTGCCCGAGCGGGTCAGGAAGGTGCCGAAGATAGTGAGGGCGAAGGTCGACATGATCAGCACGAGGTTCCAGGCCTGGAGCATGCCGCGGCGGCGCTGCACCACGGCGGAGTGGAGGAAGGCGGTGCCGATCAGCCACGGCAAAATGGCGGCGTTCTCGACCGGATCCCACGCCCAGTACCCGCCCCAGCCGAGCACCTCGTACGACCACCAGCCGCCGAGGATGACGCCGAAGGTGAGGAACGTCCAGGCCACCACCGACCAGCGGTGGGTGCGCTCGAGCCACACGCTGCCCTGGTCTCCCCGCCACATCGCCGACATTGCAAAGGCATACGGGATCGTGAACCCGACGTACCCTACGTACAGCATGGGTGGGTGGACCGCCATCAGGATGTGGTTCTGCAGCAATGGGTTGGGTCCCGCCCCTTCGAGCGGCGCCACGACGGAACCGACCGGCAGCCAGCTCGACGCGGCGCACACCCCCTCGATCACCTCCGTGCAGATCCTGAAGGGATTCGCCGCCGTTGCCATGAGCCCGAACCAGAAGATGGCGACCAACCCAATCACGCCGAGGGCGCCGGCGCCGAGCCCATCACCTTTGCCAACCCGCCGGGCGACGAGGTAGCCAAACCCGGCAAGCACGATGCCCCACAACACGATGCTGCCCTCGAGCGCCGCCCAACCGCTGGCGAGCAAGAAGACGAACGGGGTGGTGCGGGCCGAGTTGTCGGCCACGTACTCGATGCTGAAGTCGTGGGCGAGGATCGCCCCTTCCAGCGCCACAAATGCGACGGCCGCCCCGACGAGAAGGACCAAGGCATCGCGGCCCAAGCCGGAGGCGTCGAACTCGCTGCGGCGAGCCAGCCGAATGCCATCGACGGCCAGCTTCACCGCGGCTCCCAACGCCACCAGGATCCCCAGGTAGCCGATGACGGCGATCATGGCGCCGCCGAATCCTCGTCCAGCTTCTCGTGGTCGTACTCGGTGCCGTCCTCGGTGCGGTACTGCTCGTCGTGCTTGACCAGCATCACGTCCGAGTGGAATTCCGACCCGTTCCAGGTTCCCTCGACCACCACCCCGATGCCCTCCTGGAACAACTGCTGCGGCGCACCTTCGTGGTGGACGATCACGGTCTCGCGTCCGTCGGTGACCTCGAAGCGGACCCCCTCCACCTCCTCGGCGACGCTGCCGGAAACGACCTGACCTCCCAGTCGACGTCGCGCCGTGTCGTCATGGTCGGCGGCAATCAATTCGGTAGGAGTGATGAAGTACACGAGGCTGCTCGACAGGTTGATGAGAAGTACAACGAGCACGACCACCAGCAGGGCGGCCGGAACGAGGAAGCGCCAATACCGCTTCACATCAACCCCGTGCCCTCAGTTTGCGGCGCGCCACGCCGATCCGCCACAGCAGCGAGGCGCCGTAGGCAACGACACCGCCGTAGACCACCACGTAGCCGAACGTGACCCAGGCCCAGTCACTCATGACGCCACCCCGCCGTCGGAGAGGTCGGGGGCGGAGACCGCTTCACCGGCCAGGGGCACATCGGATGCCGTGTCGCGGGCCTCCAATTCATCGTCGATGTTGGCCAACTGGACCCGCCGTACCAACAGCCACACGTAGACGATGGCGAAGGCAACGAGACCGACCAGCAGCGCACTGAGCAGCGGGCTGTCGATCTGAGGGTCGCCCGGCCGCAAGATGGTCGGCGGCTGGTGGAGTGCGTTCCACCACACCACCGAGAAATGGACGATCGGGATCTGAACCACAGCAACGATGCCGAGGATGGCCGAGCGTTGCGCCCTCGCCACGGGATCCGGGATCGAGCGGCGCAAGCCGAGATAGCCGAGATAGATGAAGAACATGATGGCCGTCGTCGTCAGGCGGGCGTCCCAGGTCCACCACACGCCCCACACCGGTTTGCCCCAGATCATGCCGGTGGCGATGGCGAGTCCGAGAAAGACGACTCCGACCTCGGCCGATGAGGCGGCAATGGTGTCCCACTTGAGCGACTTGGTGACGAGGTACGCAATGGTGGCGACGGTGGTCACCGCGAAGGCGCCGTAGGCCACGAGGATGGTCGGCACGTGGATGTACATCATCCGGGTCAGGTCGCCCTGGACGACGTCGGGCGGGCTGAACAGCGCAAAGCCGAGCGCAACCAGGAGCGCTCCGACGGTCGCCAGATCCAGCCACCGCATTGTGTTCGCGTCGCTCGACGCGTTGGTCATTGAGTCTCCTGTAGCGGGCGGGCGGTCACGACCCCGGCGATGCAAAGCACCAGGTCGACGATGACCATGAGGAGCAGCCAGCGCAGGATACCGGTGTCGGTGCGCAACCCCTCGACGATTTCGGACGCCGCCAGCAGAAGGGGAACGGCCAGCGGCGCAACGATCAGCGGGATCAAGGCGGGGCCGACGGCTGCGTTCGTGGCGATCGAGCCCGCAATGGTGCCCAGCGCAGCCAGTCCGGCGGCGGCCAGGGGCAAAACGAGCATTAGCCAAGGCCAACCGCTCAGGTCGATGTCGTAGAACAAGACCGCAACCACACCGACGATGAGCTCGAAGACCAGCAGCATCAGACCACTCGCCATCGCCCTTCCGCCGAATACCGCGGCGGGGTCGATCCCGAGCAGGGCAAGCAGATCACGTTGCGCCGGAGTTTCCATGCTGGTGCGCCGCACCGCGATGAGCACCCCAAAGAGCATGACAACCACCCAGTAGAGGCCGGGCCCGATCTGGCGTAGGAGCGGCACATCGGCGCCCACCGCCATCGGCACGAGGATCAGGGCGATCGCTCCAAAAGGAATCGTGATCCACAGCACTTCTCCGGTGCGACGCTCGCGTTCGAGGTCGCGCCGGGTCACTGCAGCCATCTGAGTGGGGATGCTGCTCACCGGATGGTCCCCCCGGCGATCTCCAACGAGCGGGTCACCATTGGGGCAACCCTGGTCCGGTCGTGTGAAACGACTACCGCGGCGCCGCCCCGAGCCGCAACCCCGGCGGTGATGTGGCCGACAAGTTCGACCGCGGCGGCATCGAGCGCAGTGTGCGGCTCGTCGAGCAGCAGGAGGTCGGGAGCCCGCATCAGTTCCCGGGCGAACTCTGCCCGGCGTTGCATCCCGTAGGAACACGCCGCTACCCGGCGCTCGGCCGCATCGGCAAGTCCGACTGTTGCCAGCACCTCTCCGACCCGCTGATCGGATTGCCCCCCGATCCGAGCCGCAAACTGGAGGTTCTCACGCAATGTCAGCTCCGGATAGAGAGCCGGGACGTGACCGATCAGCCCGATCTGGGGCCGCACCTCGTAGCGGTCGGGCCCCGTCACGGAGGCACCGAGGATGGTGCCGTCACCCTCGGACGGCGCCAGCAGAGTGGCGAGGATCCGTAGCAGGGTGGTCTTGCCCGCACCGTTTGCGCCGAACAGCCCGACCGCCTCCCCGGGTAGAACGCTGACGTCGACATCGCGCAGAATGGTGGTCGCCCCCATCCGGGCGCCCACCCCGCGCAGGTCGATCAGGGGATCGTGAGAGCTCACGGACCGCGAGTGTAGGGGCCGAAAGAGAGGCGCCTGAGCCGAAAACGGATATACCCCCCTGGGTATGTGGAATAATGGAGGCCGGTAGTGGTTGAGACGACGATACGCACTTGAATTGGAGATAACTCAGTGGCAACCGTTGAACTTACAAAAGACAGCTTTGAGTCGACGATCGTCGACAACGACATGGTGCTGGTCGACTTCTGGGCCGACTGGTGCGGACCTTGCAAGATGTTTGCTCCGGTCTACGAGACGGTGTCGGCCGACCACCCTGACGTCGTCTTCGCCAAGGTCGACACGGAGGCGCAGCAGGAGTTGGCGGCCTACTTCAACATCCGCTCGATTCCGACGCTGATGATCTTCCGGGATCAGATCGGCATCTTCTCTCAGCCCGGCGCCCTCCCCGAGCCGGCGCTGCGGGATCTCATCGAGCAGGCGCAAGCGCTCGACATGGACGACGTCCGCCGCCAGATCGCCGAGTCCGAAGATGGCGAAGGCGAAGGTCACGACCATGAACACGACCACGATCACGACCGCAGCGAGTCCGAGGGACCTATCGCCGTCTGATTCCACGGACCGAGACCTCGTGGACAATCGTTGCGGCTCAGCGCATCAGGTCGGCAATGGCCAGTTGCGCCTCTTCGACCCGGCTGCGGGCCACCCACACCCGGGTGACCGCGTCCTGGCCGAGGACGGCAGGGTCGGTGATGACGCTTGCCGGGATTTCGTGCTCTTGCAGACGCGCCCAGGCGTGGTCGGCATCTGCCGGATCGGCAAATTCCGCAATGGGACGCAGCGGGTCGCGCCACCGCATCAGCCGTCGGCCCCGCCGGTGAAGTTCCACGCAACGAGCCGCAGCGAAGGCACATGCGCCATGCCGGGGCCAAATTCCGAATGACCGAAGCGGGCATCGTTCCCGATCCCCGCAACGTTGCCCGGGCCGAGGGCAGCAACAAACGATTGCGTGAACCGCAGGTTGGAGACCGCGCCGGTGATCCGGCCGTTCTCGATCACGAAGGTCCCGTTGCGGGTGAGGCCGGTGACGACCAGCGACTTGGGATCGAGCACCCTGCAGTAGTTGAAGGTGGCCACGTAGATACCGCGCTCGACGGCCGCGATCATGTCGTCCACGGCTTCCGGCCCCTCCTCCAGGAAGAGGGTGTGGGCGATGGGCCCCCACACATCGGAGCCCGCCGTGGCATGACCGGTGGAAACCGTCCCTGCCTTGCGAGCGGTTCGGCGATCGTGCGCCAACGAGCTGGTCACGCCACCATCGATCAACGCCAGCCGCTGCTTTGGTGTCCCCTCGGTATCAAACGCAACGCCGAGAGCCCGCGGGTCGGCGACATCGTCAACCAGGGTGATGCTCGGATCGAATTGGGCCGCCCCCACCCGGGCGAACGACTGGCCTTCGAGCGCTGCCTTGGCGTTGAAGCCGTACACCGAGAGGAAGACGGCAATCGTCGCAACGCACTCAGGAGCGAGGACCACCTCGTACTCCCCCGGCTTCGTGTCGAACGTGACGGCACCGTCGCGCGCCCGTTGCGCTGCCAGGGCGCCCGTGGTTGCGGCGTCGATGGCCCCCAATCCGACGCCGGCCGCGTGACCCGAACCCGACGACGTGGGCGTCTGCTGGATACCGTCGAGAATGGCACGGCTGTAGCGGCCCGTGGCCCGGTGACCGGCGCTGTTGGCGAAGACGACGTCCACCCCGGCCGTCTCGCAATACCCGGCGGCCGACATCTCGGGGGCGGCATCGACGAAGGCTTTCACCTGCGCCGCCCGTATCTCAGGCGAGGCGTCGGCGGTGGCAGAATCGAAGTGCTCCAACCGAGGTACCTCAGTGGGAGCAACCAAGCCGGGCCAATCGGGATCAACCGGTTGCACCCGAGCCGCCTCGGTCGTGTCGGCGACGAACCGGTCGAGCGACTCGGCATCCAGGTTCGTCGTTGTTCCCGAAGCAACTCTCCCATCCACCGTCAGGCGCAGCGATACGGTCACTCCCTCCTCTCCGACGTTCTGGTGAATGAACGAGTTGGCGAATCGGGTCAGCGACGACGTACCGGCGTTGACGGTGACTTCTGCCTCGGCGGCCGAGCCGACGAGTTCGAGAACCTGCTCTGCGATGTCTTGCTCGGCGCTCATCCGCGCACCCCCACTCTGACGTCCGCAAATCTGCCGGGAGCGGCCGGATGCCCGGTGTGGCCGATCTGCATCGGCTGGCCCTTCCCGCAATTCGGCGTTCCCCAGTACACCATCTCATCCGCACCGGCGAGCATGTCCAGGCCACCCCAGAATTGGGGAGTGATCCCCGTGTAGGTCGGATTGCGCACCATCCGCCCCAGTTTTCCGTTCTTGACCTCCCAGGCGATCTCGCATCCAAATTGGAAGTTGAGCCGTCGATCGTCGATCGACCACGACCGATTGGTTGCCATGTACACGCCGTCGCGGGTTTCGGCGATGATCTCGTCGAGTGACGAATCGCCGGGGAGCAGGCCGACGTTGGTCATGCGCACCATGGGGAGTCGATTGAAGCCGTCACCCCGAACCATCCCGCCCGGGGCAACACCGGCGAGCGCGGCCGAGTCCCGGCCCGACAACACGCCGACCCACCTGCCCTCCCTCACGATATCGACCGATTGGGCCGGGGTGCCTTCGTCATCGAAGCCAAAACTGCCGAGCGAGCCGGCCAAGGTGGCATCGGCTGTGATGTTCATGATCTCGGACCCGTAGCGGTGGGTGTTGAGCTTGTCGAGTTCGAGATGCGACGTGCCGGCAAAGGCCGCTTCCCACCCCAGAATCCGGTCGAGTTCGATGGCGTGACCCACCGATTCGTGGATCTGCAGCGCCAGTTGCGAACCCTCGAGGATGAGCGACTTCTCCGCCTCCTCCATCTCGGGCGCCGACAGCAATGCGGCGGCCTCCTCGGCGACCCGCTGAGCGTTTGCCGGGAAATCCCACCTGCGGATCACCTCGTAGCCACCGGTTTCGTACTGGCCGAACGACTGCGGATATGACCGGCGCTGGGTCTCAACCTCACCGACGGCCGTCGCATCGAAGCCGCCGCCGGACTCGACGAGATGCTGGTGGATCCGGTGACCCTGCGACGACACGAACCACTTGTTCGTGTCGAAGAAGCCGAGGCTGCCGCGCCCCAGCGCGATGCCGGGCACCGCTTGCATCGTGGCGGTGACTCCGATGAGCAGATCGACCTTCTCCGCCAGCGGGACAGAGAACGGATCCTCGACGTGAGGCGTCTCCCACGTCGTCTGCGTGATGGGCACATCGGCAAGTTCGAGTGGGGCACCGGGCACCAGCGCCGAGGCACGGGCGATCGCAGACGCCATGGCCCCGGCGTCACGGGCGGAACGTTCGGTCAAATCGGCAGTGGCGTAGAAGCCCCATGAGGAGCCGATCAGCGCCCTGACCCCGACCCCCGCCGACTCGGTGTGATCAACCGATTCCACTGCTTGGTTGAGGACGTCGATGCTCTCGGTCCTGGTCAGGACGACCCGGGCGTCGGCGTAGGCGGCTCCGGCAGCCAGCGCCCCTTCGACGGCAGCCGCGGCATACTCGAACAAGGATGACCTCCCCTGTGGGTTGAATGAGAGATGCTAGAAGCCCCCGAACACCACCGGAGCAGCCCGCGAAGGGTTGCCCGTCGGGCCTACTCGTCGACCGGGCGCAGGTAGAGGGTGAAGACGCTGTGGCCGTCGGTGTAGGCGTACGTCAGGTCGCCACCCATGAGGCGAGCGAGTTGCCGCGAGATGGTGAGGCCGAGCCCGAGCGAGCCGAGCACGGTGTCGCCCCGCCCGCCGACGCGATGGTAGGGAGCGAAGATCTCTTCCCTCTGCTCGAGAGGAATCCCGTCACCGTCATCGCGCACGACAACCGACGTTCGTGGCCCGGCCACCGTCTCGATCGTCACGTGGTCACCACCGTATCGCAGGGCGTTCGTGATGAGATTGCGCAGGATTTGGCGAACTCGCCCGGGATCACCGAGTACCGAGACCTTGCGGTGGATCTCGGTCAGTTCACGATGCGGCAGTTCCAGCCGCTTGCAGTCGGCGACCGCGGCTCGGCACTCGTTGTCCAGATCGACAACCTGCTCCTGGAAGGGCACATCCCCCATCTCGAGCTTCGCCGCCAAGAGCAGGTCCTCGACGAGGATCGACAGGTCGGCGGCTTGGGCGGCGACGAGCCCGATCAGACTCTGCGTCTCCTCGGGCTCAAAGTCATCCCAGCGCGTCGCCAGCTCTTCGCTCAGTCCGAGCACGGCAGCCAACGGCGTGCGTAGCTCGTGGCTGACCGACGCAATGAATCGATCCTTGTCGTGGACCAGCTTCTGCAAGCGACGCTCAGCTGCCCGCACGCCGGTGATGTCGAGGAGCGCAACCACGATCCGGCTCAGGTCGTATCGACCGTCCACCGTCGGAATCGTCCAGCTGATCTTGCACTCGAAGGCCTCATCTTGGAAATTGCGACCAACGAACTCCGCCTCATGGTGAGACCGTCCCTCGAAGATCGTGACGAACTGGTCGAAGAACGACTCCGTAACCTCCGGGGTCAGCTCGTCTCGTCGGAACCCGGCCTTGATTGCCTCGACGTTAGGGGCGTTCACGAGGGTCACGCAGGCGGGGTTCACCTGGCGGGTGTGAATGGTGAAGATCGCGTCGATGCCCTCGTCGGGATGCTCTGCGAGATAGCGCCTGATGTCGGTGACGCCCTGCGCCTTGAGGCCTTCGATCCAGGCGCCGACCTCGGAGAAGTCCTCCTCCCGCAAGGCGACCGGAGCGCGATTGAAGAGGGTGCGGTAGAGCTGTTCTTCGCCGAGGAGCCGCATCTCGGCCGCCACCGCGTCGCTACGGTCGCGGATGACCACGGTCACGGCCTGTGGATTCGACGCGGCCGTCATCGGCGACATCGAGAGTTCCACCGGCACCTGACGGCTGGTGCGCGCCCACACAACAATGGGTTCGTTGTCGGCCCAGCGCCGGGCATTGGCGGCCCGCAACGAACTCTCGAGCCCGTACGCAGCGTATCCGGCAAACAGGTCGATGAATGGAGTGCCCGGGCCGGTCAGGTCGTCGATCCCGAGGAGCCGTTGAGCAGCGGGATTGGCGTCGACGATACAGTCGTCCTCGTCCAGGATCAGCAGGGCTTCTCCCGCGGCCATGAAGAAGTCCTGGTAGAGGTATCTATCAATTGTGGAAGATGCGGTGCGTAGTTCCCGCATGGCTCCCCTTCGTCGAACACATGTGTTCCCCTTCCATCGGCATGACGAGGGACAAACATGAGCCTGGCCAATGGTTCCTGCAACCGTCTGCCCGGGTAGATTCACCCCATGGTCTCATCTCCGCTGGAGTTGCCCGACAACCGACTCGGCCTCGGACTCGCCGCATTGGGCCGGCCCGGCTACATCACGCTGCACCATAGCGACGACATCGGACCTGCCGACCGACCAGGAGACCTCCAAATCCACGCCCACGAGGTGATCAGCGCGGCATGGGGCGCCGGGATCCGCTACTTCGACGTCGCCCGCTCCTACGGAAAGGCCGAGGAGTTCCTGGGCCACTGGCTGACGGCCCATGACGTGGCGCCCGACGCCGTTCGGGTCGGGTCGAAATGGGGCTACACCTACACCGCAGGTTGGAGGGTGGATGCCACGATCCACGAGGTGAAAGACCACACCATCGATGTCCTCAATCGCCAGATCGGCGAGACCCGCTCGCACCTCGGGCGCTACCTCGATCTATATCAGATCCACTCGGCCACCGAGGCCAGTGGAGTCCTCGACAACGCCGCGGTGCTCGACCGCTTGGCGGACTTGCGAGACGGTGGAGTGGCGATTGGCTTAACCACCAGCGGGCCAAATCAGGCCGGCACCATCCGCAGCGCAATCGGCATCGAGCGCGGCGGCCAACCTCTCTTTGCTGCGGTGCAGTCGACCTGGAACGTCCTCGAACCATCGGCCGGTGACACCCTCGGTGAGGCGGCCGAGGCCGGGCTCGACGTGATCGTCAAGGAGGCCGTCGCCAACGGCCGCCTCACCTCTCGCAACCGCGCCCTGGCCCGCCAACTCGAGGCCGTCATCCCCGGATACAGCGCCGATGCGATCGCCATCGCCGCCGCCCTGGCACAACCGTGGGCGTCGCTGGTGCTCTCCGGGGCTGCCACCGCCGATCAGCTCAGATCGAATGTCCGGGCCGCCGCCGTACCCCCAGACGCCATCGCCGATCTGCCGCCGCTCGCCGAGGAACCCGCGGCGTATTGGGCAACCCGTGCCGAGCTGCCATGGAACTGACAAGCCCGGATCACGACCATGTCTGGCCGGGCGAGTTCAGCTATTGCCCGCACTGCGCCACACCACTCGAGCCGGCGCAACGCCACGGCACCACCAGGCCGACCTGCCCGAACTGCGGGTTCATCCACTGGCGCAACCCTGCCGTGGGTGCGGCCGCCGTCGTCTTTGACGACGACGGGCGGATCCTTCTGGTGCGGCGAGCTCCCGGAGCAACCCGGGCAGGCCTTTGGTCCATCCCCGCCGGCTTCGTCGACTACGGCGAGGAGGTACGCGCCGCAGCAGAACGTGAACTGGAGGAGGAAACCGGACTCATCGCCGAGATCGGAGACGTCGTCTGGGTCGCCTCCAACTTCCACGACCCGAGCAAACTCACCGTCGGTATCTGGTTTGCCGCCACCGTCATCGGAGGAACGCTGCAAGCCGGTGATGACGCCGATGATGCTCGCTTCTTCGCCCTCAACGCTCTCCCGCCGCTGGCCTTCGAAACCGACGAGGCATACCTACGATCGGTCGGCGCCCAGTAGCGCCGAGGTTGGTGTCGGATTCCTGGAATCTTTTTTCATCCGGTTCGGCGTCTGCTCCGTAGACCCTCCAAGAAGCATCCTCACAACGACTACTCAGGGAGGTAGAGGGCATGCGACGTATCGTGACCACACTGATCGGGCTATCCATGTTGATGGCCGTCATGGCAGCTCCAGCAGCTGCACAGGAAGCCGACACCAATTGGTGGGGCGACAAGGGATATGACGACCGCGGCAACCTCGTCGAAGAACTTCTTGCCCTCAACGAGAAGACCGGGCGCTACGACATTCTGATTGAGGCCGTGTTGTTCGCCGATGACAACGGTGCCGGACTCGTTGAACTCCTGGCAACCACCCCTGACATCACGCTGTTCGCACCGACCGATTGGGCGTTCGTCAAGCTCGCCCGCAACCTGACGGGTGACAACTCCATTGATGAGAGCGAAGCGTTCGGCGCCATCGCCGGCGTGCTCGTCGAAGCCGGCGGAGGCCTCGAAGGTGCCGTCGACCTCCTAGTTGACACGCTCGCCTATCACGTTGCGCCCCAGATCATCAAGCCGTGGCAGCTCTTCTTCCCCCCGTACAAGTACGAGATGCTCAACGGTGACGAACTGGTCGCCAAGGGCCTCAGGCTGATCGACGAAGCCGACAACCGCTCACGTGTCCAGCTGTTCCGTAGCAACGTCAAGGCCAGCAATCCGGCCCTGATCCACACGATCAACAACGTGCTGATCCCGTCCAGCCTCGCTGGCTGAGCGACCCTCCACCCAACACCAGCACGTTGCGGGGCCCCGGGTTCACTCCCCCGGGGCCCCGTTCCGCGTCGACGTCTCAGGCTTTGGCGTCGATCAGGGCTTCCTCGAAAGCCTGCAAGGTCGATGCAACGTCCTCATCTGAGTGGGCCGCCGAGGTGAACCACGGCTCGAGTCCGTCGTCGACCGGCATCACGCCACGGGAGATCATGCCCATGATCACCGTTTCGTAGAGCTCCGCGTCGTGCCAGGCCGTATGGCGGAAATCGGTCGGGCGGTCTTCGGCGAAGAACACGCCGATCATCGAAGGGTGGCCAAGCACCTGCACCGGAACACTCTGGGCGGCACAGATGCTGGCAATGCCCTCCATCAACGCGGTCCCCACCTTCTCAACCCGGGCCAGCGGTTCGCCGGTGGAGAGCAAGTCGATGGTGGCCGCGGCCGCGGCGACGGCCACCCCGTTGCCCGAGTACGTGCCGGCCTGGGTCACCCCGCCTCGAGCCCACGCTTCCATGATCTCGCTGCGCCCGGCGACGGCGGCAACGGGGAAGCCATTCCCCATGGACTTGGCAAACGTTCCGATATCGGGGGTGACGCCAAAAACCTCTTGGGCACCGCCGAGTGCCATCCGGAACCCGGTCTTGACCTCGTCGAAGATCATCACCGAGCCGTATTCGTCGCACAACCGGCGCAGACCCTCGAGAAATCCGGGCTCCGGCATGATCCCGAAACAGTTCCCCATCATCGGTTCAATCAACATGGCGGCGATGGTCGAACCTTCGCTCTTGAAGAGACGCTCCATCGCATCGAGGTCGTTGAACGGCACGGTGCGCACCAGGCTGCGAATCGCATCCGGAATTCCCGAGGACCCCTGATGCGGCACCGGCGACCGGCGCGAGCCGAGACTCCCGACCGGGGCCCCGGCGGTGGTGAACAGCACGTAGTCGTGGGCGCCGTGGTAGCAGCCTTCGAACTTCACGAAGACCTCTCGGCCGGTCCACGCTCGGGCCAGCCGCAAGGCGTGCATCGTCGCTTCGGTGCCCGTGTTTGTGAACCGCAAGGCGTCGATCCAAGGCACGGCATCGCGCACCTTCTCGGCTGCCTCGATCTCGCCCGCCGTCGTCATTGCGTAGGTGGTTCCAGCGGTCGCGGCCTTGCCGACTGCGGCGGCAACAGTCGGCTCTCCGTGGCCGAGAATGACGGGCCCGAAACCCATCTGGTAGTCGATGTAGCGGTTGCCGTCCATGTCGAAGACGTAGGCGCCCTCGCCATGGTCGATCACCAGGGTGTCGTCGTCGCCCCAATAGCGAAACCCGCTGGATACCCCGTTGACCAACGCACCCTTGCCTCGCGTGAACCATTCAGCAGTCTTCTTGCCCTGCAAACCCATCGTTCTCACTCCTCGTCGTACGCCGGACGATGAATCGCCGCAGCATCAACCATTCCGCTCACCAATCGCGCCATGAGCGAATATCACCGGGCTCTGGTCGTGATCGATCGACATTTCGGCGGGCAGTGGCCGGTCTCCTGTGCGCCGTTGCCATTCAGGTTGTGAGTCACCTCTCACCCCTTTCGGCCACCGCGCCAAACGGTACCAGCCCAAGTTGGGCGATCGCCACGCCGTAGTACCGGAGCACCGGTAGCGTTCCGCACCGATGAAGGCGACCCCCCCGAACCGCCGCACAGCAACATGGCCGGCACCAGTCGCCGTTGTTGCCGTCGCCATACTCCTGCGCATCCCCAGCCTGATCTCACCGGCCAACATCACGTTCGACGAGGGGGTGTATGGCGCATCGGTGCGGGCGATGCGGTCCGGCGCCAAGCCGTTCATCGACGTCTTCTCGAGCCAGGGCCCGCTGTTTCTGCCGGTGCTTCGGGTCGCCGACGCCGCCGGGTTCGGATGGAACCCGGCGCCCCGGCTGGCGATGCTGGCGGCGGCGGTTGCCCTCACCGTTGCGGTGTATCTGTTGGCCCGCGGCTACGCCCCTCCACCGCTTGCGGCCGGATGCGCCGGCTTGGTGGCCGTGAGTGGCACCGTGCTCTATGCCACCGCTCCGATGCAGTCCGACGGCATCGCACTGGCCTTCGGTGTGCTTGGGGTTCTTGCCGCGGTGCGGGCGCCGGCGGCCTGGGCCCCCTGGCTCGCCGGAACGCTGCTCGGTGCCGGCGTCGCCGTCAAGAGCCTCCATGTGATCCCCTGCATCATCGTGGTCGCGGCCGTCCTGCTCGCGCAGCGACGATGGATGGCGACAGTGGCGGCGGTCGCAACGGCCGTGGTGGTGGTTCTAGCCGTATCCGCTCCGTGGGGATTCGATCGGGTGTGGGACCAGTACGTCGTGTTTCACCTCAACGTTCCCGCTACCGGCGGGGTTGCGGGTCGTTTCGCCTACGTGACCCGGAGCCTCGTTCGATACGACGGCGCGCTCCTGCTTGCCACCGCCGCCGCAGTCGTCGCGACGCTGACGCGAAAGGAGCCACCCGAACCATCGCAGCCAGAGAGCCCCCGCTGGCTGCCGTTCGTGTGGCTCGCGACCACCGTGGTCGTCCTCATCGCGGCGGCAACACTCGAGGCGGGGTTCACACGCGCCGTGGCGTTTTTCATCCCACCCCTCGCTCTGGTTGTCGCCCAACTCCGGCCGGATCCCCGACTCGTCGTCGCGCTCGTCGCCGTCGCCATCCCGCTCCAACTGGGCCGCAACCCCGTGGTCGACACCCAACGGCCGGACGGACTCGAAGGCCGCGTCATCGAGGTGCTCGGCGAACTGCCGGCCGGGGCGATGGTGGTCACGGACGAACCGGGGTTGGCTTGGCAGGCACACCGCGACATGCCCGCCGGACTGACCGATCCTTCCTACGCACGGATCGCCACCGGCTACCTCACTGCGGACGACCTGGTCGCAGCACTCCGCCGTCCCGAGGTCTGCGCCTATATGGATTGGAGCGGTCGATTCCGGCCGTTCGCTCGAGAGGTTGGTACCGCGGTGGCCGGGTGGACCATGGAACTCACCGACGGCCGGGGAGGCCGGCTGTTGGTCCGGCCCGGGTGCACAGTGACTGCCACTGCTGCGGGTTCTTCACGTACGGAGCCGCTGCCTTGATCTCCTCGGCCGAGAGGATGCCACCCGAGCTTCCACCGGATTCCGGCCGTTGGTGACGACGTTGATGATCTGACTGCGCGACAAGGTGCGCGCCTGGAGCTCCAGATCCTGCCGGTCGGCATCGGGTCCGCTGAAGAAAATCGTCGGTGAGAATTGGAGCCGGCAGAGAGGGTCGCGAAAGGATTATCGTGCCCACGACGGGGGGTGGAGGGACAGGCGGCGTTGGCACAGGATCTCAAGATCTACATCGGCGGTGAGTGGACCGACGGCACCGGCACCGAGGTCTATCAGCTGCACAGCCCTGCAACCGGTGAGCACATCGCCAACCTCCCGATCGCGTCGACAGCCGATGTCGAGCGAGCCGTGTCGACCGCCCGCACCGCGCAAGACGAGTTCCGTCATTGGTCGGCGTTCGAGCGAGCCGAACTGTGTCATCGCATCGCCACAGCCGTCGCCGCCGAAGTAGCCGAAATCGCGCGCATCCAGACGCTGGAGCAGGGCAAGCCCTATCACGCCGAATCACTCGACGACATTGCCGAAGCCAACCAGTACTTCCTCAACGCGGCCGAGGACATCAAGCGACTCGACGGCAGGGTCATCCCGACCTCGAACCGCAACAAGCGGATGTTCACCTTCCACCGGCCGGTGGGAGTCTGGGCGGCGATCACCCCGTGGAACTTCCCGGTCACGATTCCGCTCGAGTACATCGGCCCCGGATTGGCCGCCGGAAACGCCGTCATCGTCAAGCCGCCCGAACTGACCCCGTGGAGCCTGCTCAAACTCGCCGAAGCGTTCGACGCCGCAGGGGTGCCGAAAGGCCTGGTCTCGATCATTCCCGGTGGGGCCGCCATCGGCGAGGCGCTGGTCACCCACGACGGAATCGACGCGATCGGATTCACCGGCTCATCAGCGACCGGCAAACGCATCCTGTCACAGATGGGCGTGAAGCGCTCCATCATGGAGATGTCGGGCAACGGTCCGACCATCGTCGCCGCCGACGCCAACCTTCCCGCGGCCGCCGAATTGGCCGTCTACGGCGCCTACTACAACGCCGGGCAGGTGTGCTGCGCCACGGAGCGAGTCATCGTCGTCGACGCCGTCCACGACGAGTTCGTCGAGCTTGCCGCAGCGGCGGCATCGCAGGTGCGCCTGGGCGACCCATTCGACGAGGCCACCACCATGGGTCCGCTCAACAACGAGCCGACCGCCGCCAAGATGGACCGCCACGTTGCCGACGCCATCGAGCGTGGCGCCGACGTCCTCACCGGGGGCAGCCGGGCCGCCGGGTATCCCACCGGTCTGTACTACGACTTCACCCTGATCGATCGGGTGCCCGAGGACAGCCTGGTGTCCCAAGAGGAGACCTTCGGACCCGTCCTTCCCGTCCTGTCGGCGCGAGATGATGAAGAGGCAGTGGCCATCGCCAACCGGACGCGGCTCGGCCTTCAAGCGGCGGTGTTCACCTCGAGCCTGAGCAAGGCGTTCTGGTATGCCGACCGGGTACGGTCCGGCACCGTCGTTGTCAACGATTCGACCGACTTCTGGGAGACGTTCCAGCCGTTTGGCGGGGCGGCCGGCACCGACACCGGGTGGGGCCGGGGCACCATCGACGACTTCACCGACCAGCAAACCGTCGTGCTCGATCTCGGTAACGTGCGATAGGAGGGACGCGTGACTGATACTGCCGTAGGGATCCACGGGGTTACGAAACGCTTTGGCGATGTCCTCGCGGTCGACAACATCGACCTCGAGATCCCGGACGGCGAATTCTTCTCCCTCCTCGGACCATCCGGGTGCGGCAAGACGACGACGCTCCGAATGGTCGCCGGGCTCGAGTTCCCCACCGAGGGCAGCATCAAGATCTTCAACGAGGAGATGGCGCTGCGACCACCCAACAAGCGACCCGTCAACACGGTCTTCCAGTCCTATGCCCTCTTCCCGCACATGACAATCGCCGAAAACATCGGCTTCGGGCTGGAGATGCAGAAGGTCCCCACTGCGGAACGTCGCACGCGGGTCAATGAGGCCCTCGAGTTGGTTCGGCTCGGCGACATGGGTGAACGGCGGCCCAAGCAACTCTCCGGCGGCCAACAGCAGCGCATTGCTCTCGCCCGGGCCCTCGTCAATAGACCCAAAGTCCTCTTGCTCGACGAACCGCTCGGTGCGCTGGATCTGAAACTGCGCCAAACGATGCAACTGGAACTCAAGGACATTCAAAAGGAGGTCGGCATCACCTTCGTGTACGTGACACACGACCAAGAGGAAGCGCTGACCATGTCGGACCGCATCGGCGTCATGAACGAAGGCAAGCTGCTCCAGATCGCGCCGTCGGAGGAGATCTACGAGCGCCCGGCCAACCGCTTCGTTGCCGACTTCATCGGCGAGACCAACTTCGTCATCGGTGAGGTGAGCGGCGAGTCGCTGGTCCGGCTGACCGATGGACCAGAGGTGCAAGCCCGCACCCACTCTCCCGTTGGAACCAAGGTGACGCTCACTTTGCGCCCGGAGAAGATCGACCTCCTCCACGCCGGCGACCCGGTGCGAGATGGCTTCAATCGGCTCGACGGTCGGGTGGTGACCCGCCTCTACTACGGGGACTCCCTCTTCTACGAGGTCGATTTGGGATACGCCCAGGTGGACGTTCGGGTGGAGAACCGGCCGGGCCTTGGTCGGTTCGATGTCGGGGAAGCCGCCATCGTGTCATTTGGTCCGGATTCGGCGGAGGCGTTGACCGAATGACGACCGAGGTCGACCCGAAGCGTGGTGCGGGGATGGAGGCAGACGCCGAGCGAGCCGAATCGCGCCGTGGCTTCCTGCTGGCCCTGCCGACGTACGTCTACCTCATCGTGCTCTTCGCCATCCCGCTGGTACTCGTCGCGGTGTATTCGTTTGCCAGCCGGAGCCGCACCGGCGCCCCCGAACTCGAAAACTGGAACCTCACCTCGGTCAAGAAGCTCCTCGACCCGGACTTCCTCCAGATCGCCTGGCGCTCAGTCCTGCTGGCCTTGTTGACCACGATCATCTGTCTGGTCATCGCGTATCCCTTCTCCTACTACATCGCGACGCGGTCGGAGCGAACCCGCAACATCCTGCTGGTGCTCGTGATGATCCCGTTTTGGTCGAACTTCTTGGTGCGAACCTACGCCTGGAAGGTTCTCCTCGGAAGCGACGGTTTGGTGACTCGCTTCGGGGAAGCGACCGGCCTCTGGGGTCAGTTGCTGTTCACCATGCCAGCCGTGCTGATCGGGCTCGTCTACGGCTTCCTGCCGTTCATGGTGCTGCCGCTGTATGCCGCAATCGAACGGCTCGATTGGAGCCTCGTGGAAGCAGGGCGCGATCTCTACGCCTCAGGATGGAACGCGTTTCGAAAGATCACGCTCCCCCTCTCGAAGCCCGGAATCATCGCCGGTTCGATCCTCGTATTCATCCCAAGCCTCGGCGCCTACGTCACGCCCGACATCCTGGGTGGCGCCAAGACCACGCTGCTGGGCAACTACATCGTCAACCAGTTTCTCGCCGCCCGGAACTGGCCACTGGGTTCGGCAGTGTCAATGGCGATCATGATCCTCATGCTCGGTGCCACGATCTTGTACTTTCGCACCGGGGGAAGAACCCTGTGACCGCGCACACCAAGAGCAGGTCCGCCCGCCGGCTCGATCGATGGCTTGGGGCTCAGGCCGTCCTGGTCTACATCTTCTTCTACGCGCCGCTGGTGGTGCTTGTGATGTTCTCCTTCAACGACAGCAACTTCGTGAATCGCTGGGAAGGGTTCACGTTGCACTGGTACTCAGACATGGTCAACGACGAGTCCCTGATGAACTCACTGCGCAATTCACTGATTGTTGCTGCCATCTCGACCACGGTCGCCACGGTGCTCGGGACCATGGCCGCATTGGCGCTCGAGCGCTATCGACGTTGGATTGGGCAACGACCGTTCGACGCCCTGTTGTACCTGCCCGTCATCATCCCGGACGTCACGATGGCGGTGATGCTGCTCATCTTCTTCACCCAGGTCAACGTCACCCTCAGCCTCACCACAATCATCTTGAGCCACATTGCCTTTAACATCTCGTTTGTGGCGATTGTCGTGCGGGCTCGCATATCCAGCCTCGATCCGGCCTTGGAAGAAGCCGCTTCCGATCTCTACGCAAATAGGTGGCAAGCATTTCGGAAGGTCACCCTGCCGCTCATCATGCCGGGCGTGCTCGGAGGAGCGCTGCTGGCCCTCACCCTGTCGCTCGATGACGTGGTGATCACCAGCTTCGTGCAGGGACCAGGCTCGACGCCTTTGGCCGTCGAAGTGTTCGCCCGCATAAAACGGGGGGTGACTCCCATCATCAACGCGGTTTCAACGGTGATGTTGGCGGCGTCAATGGTCCTCGTGCTCGTGTCGCTGGGTCTCCAGCGCCGCGGGGGCGACTCAACAACCGGAGAGTGAGAATGAGGAAACTGCCAGTATTGATGTTGACCCTGGCCCTCCTCGCCGCCGCATGCGGTGACGATGACGACACCGGAGCAACCACAACAACCGCCGGAGACGGCGCCGCCACCACGACCACTGCGACGACCGACGACAGCATGGACGTCGCCGCCTGCGCACCCGGTCAGGTCGACGGTGACTTGGAGTTGTACAACTGGTCTGAGTACATCGAGCCTGAGCTGATCCCGGCATTCGAAGACGCGTATGGCGTCTCGGTCGTCGAGACCTTCTACGACTCAAACGAGGCGATGCTGGCTCAGATCGAAGCGGGAGGCGCCGCATATGACCTGATCGTGCCGTCGGACTACATGGTGTCGATCATGGGCGAGGAAGGTCTGTTGATCCCCCTCAACCTCGAAGCCATTCCGAACTGGGGCAACCTGGACCCGACGTTCCTCGGCTTGCCGTTCGACCCGAGCAACACCTACTCGGCGCCCTACCAGTGGGGCACCACTGGGATCGGCTTCAACTACGAAGCGGTCGGCGAGGATTATGAAGAATCGTGGGCATTGATCTTCGAACCAGGTGAGGCCTACTACGGAAAGATCTCGCTACTCAACGATGCCCGCGAGGTCATGGGCGCTGCCCTCAAGTACCTCGGGTATTCAGTGAATACGATCAGCCAGGACGAACTCGACGAGGCGGTAGAGCTGATCAAGGGCATGCGAGACGCACTCGCCAAGTTCGACTCCGATCAGTTCGAGGACGATCTGGTGGCAGGCGAGACGATGGTGGCCCACGGCTACAGCGGGGACTTCTTCTCTGCTTTCGATGACGCCAGCGACGACAACTACGACGCCTACGAGGACTTCGGCTACATCATCCCGCTCGAGGGAGCAGTGGCCTGGGTCGACAACATGGCGATCCCGACCACGGCCGACGCGATCTGCACTGCGCACACCTTCATCGACTTCATTCTCGATGCGGAGAATGGTGCAGCCGTGACCAACTTCAACTACTACGCGAGTCCGAATCTGGCAGCTGCGGCCTTCATCGATCCTGAGATCCTGGAGGACCCGACGATCTACCCGCCGGAAGAGGTCTTCCAGCGCCTCGAGTTCATCGCCGATACCGGGGATTTCGAACTGAACTACCAAGACGCCTTCCAGGCGATCAAGAACTAGGTCGCACAGCCGAGCACCACGCCGAACCGCCCCCGGGACACCACCGGGGGCGGTTCTGCGTCCGTACTTGGCTCGTACCATGGACTCGACTCGAGGAGAGGTCCGGATGCCGTTCACTGAGGAACACGATCACTTTCGACGGGTGGTGAGATCCTTCGTCGAGCAGGAGATCAACCCCCACGTCGAGGCATGGGAGGCGGCCGGCATGATGCCGCTGCACGACCTGTTCAAGCAGATGGCCGATCTCGGATTCATCGGCCTCGAATACGACCCTGAGTTCGGGGGCCAGGGAGCCGACCACCTCTTCACCGTGGTGCTCGCCGAAGAGTTCGGGCGCGCCGACCACGGCTCGATCGGCATGGCGCTCGGCGTCCAGGTCGACATGGCGACGCCGTCGCTGCACCGCTTCGGGTCCCCTGAACTGAAGGAGCGGTACCTGGCACCGGCGCTGGCCGGCGCCATGGTTGCCGCCATCGCCGTCACCGAACCCGACGCCGGCTCCGACGTCGCCGCCATCCGCACCCGGGCCGAACGCGACGGCGACGAGTGGGTGATCAACGGTTCAAAGATGTACATCACCAACTCGCTGCAAGCCGATTGGCTCTGCCTGCTGGCGCGCACCTCCGACGAGGGTGGCTACGCCGGGATGAGCCAGATCGTCGTTCCTACCGACGCCCCCGGCTTCGAAGTCACGTCGAAGCTCGACAAGTTGGGAATGCGCGCCTCGGACACGGGACTGCTCGGCTTCGACGATTGCCGGGTGCCGGTGGCGAACACCATCGGCACCGAAGGGATGGGGTTCCAACAGCAGATGGCGCAATTCGTCGAGGAGAGGATGTGGGCCAACTACTCGTCGGCGACCTCCCTGGAGCGAGCGCTGCAACGCACCGCCGAGTACCTCCGGCAACGAATCGTCTTCGGCCAGCCACTCCTCAAGAGCCAGTACATCCAGTTCAAGTTGGCCGAACTCGCGGCGGAAGTCGACATCCTCAAGCACTACAACTACGCCTGCGCCGAGGCGTACCTGGCCGGTCAGGACACCACCCGGTTCGCCACCATCGCCAAGATCAAGGCGGGCAAGCTCAGCCGAGAGGTAGCCGACTGGTGCGTGCAATTCCACGGTGGCATCGGTTACATGGAGGACACCTGGACATCTCGATTCATGCGCGACACCCGACTCACCGCGATCGGCGGAGGCTCCGACGAGACCATGCTGCAGGTGCTGGCGCGCCTCGACGGCTACTGGGCCTGACGGCCCGGGGGTTGCCCGGTATCTGGGACCCTTGGCCCTGGGACACCCCACCCTCTGGCCGAGTAGTGTGATGACTACGGAACGTTGCCGGGGGGCCGCCGTTCCAAACCATCGGGTGGAGAATTGAAGAGAGGGGTTACCCATGGCACGCCGCTGGCGCCTGGTCGTACTATCCGTTCTATTGCTGATCGCCGTTGTCCCTGCGATCGCTACCGCCGATCACACCGCCGACCCAACCACGGTCACCATTGCAGGTTCGCTCCAAGACGAGTTGGGATGTCCCGGCGACTGGCAACCCGACTGCGCCAACACCCACCTCACGTATGACGCCGACCACGACGTCTGGCAGGGCACCTTCACCATCCCGGCCGGCAGCTGGGAGTACAAGGCCGCCCTCAACGACACCTGGGACGAGTCGTACCCCACGGACAACATCGCCCTGGATCTCGCCGCCGAGACTGACGTCAAGTTCTACTACTCCCACAACAGCCACTGGGTCACCGACGACGTCAACTCCACCATTGCCACCGCGGCGGGTGACTTCCAGAGCGAGATCGGCTGCCCCGGCGACTGGCAACCCGACTGCCTCCGCTCCTGGCTCCAGGACCCCGACGGCGACGGCGTCTACGAGTACGCCACCGATCAGATCCCCGCGGGCGGCTACGAGTTCAAAATCGCCCTCGACGAAGCCTGGGACACCTCCTACCCGGCCGGCAATCTCCCCTTCACTGTGACAGCCGACGGTGAACTCGTCACCATCACCTTCGACACGGCCACTACCGACGTCGCGGTGACGGTGGAACCCCCGCCACTCGATCCCTCAAGCGTCACCATTGCAGGTTCACTCCAAGACGAGTTGGGATGTCCCGGCGACTGGCAACCTGACTGCGCCAACACCCACCTCGGGTACGACGCAGATGACGATGTGTGGCAGGAGACATTCAGCCTCCCCGCCGGCAGTTTCGAGTACAAGGCCGCGCTGCGTGACTCGTGGGACGAGAACTACGGCGCCAACGCAGTGCCCAACGGAGCCAACATCCAACTCAACGCCCCCGACGGCGATGTGAAGTTCTATTACGACCACAAGACTCACTGGGTCACCGACAATGTGAACTCGACGATCGCCACCGTGGCGGGTGACTTCCAGAGTGAGATCGGCTGCCCCGGCGACTGGCAGCCCGATTGCCTGCGTTCATGGATGCAGGACATCGACGGCGACGGCGTCTACGAGTTCGCCACCGATCAGATTCCCGCGGGCGGCTACGAGTTCAAGGTCGCCCTCGACGAAGCCTGGGACACCTCCTACCCGGGCGGCAACGTCCCGCTCACCGTGGCTGCCGACGGTGACGTGGTCACGTTCACCTACAACTCCAGCACCAACGAGGTCGCGGTCAACGCCGGAGAGCCGGGCATCGAGCCCGGTGACGAACTGCTGGTGCGCGACCCAATTCGGATTCCGGCACAGGACGAGGTCTTCTACTTCGTGATGCCCGACCGCTTCGACAACGGCGACCCTGGCAACGACGCCGGGGGCGACACAAGCGGGGATCCCCTCATCAATGGTTTCCTCCCGACGGACAAGGGCTTCTACCACGGCGGCGACCTGGCCGGCCTCACCGCTCAGCTCCCCTATCTCAATGGACTCGGAATCTCCGCGATCTGGATGACGCCCCAGTTCAAGAACCGGTGGGTGCAGGGTGACGGCACCATCGGTGGTTCGTCCGCCGGGTACCACGGCTACTGGCAGATCGACTACTCGACGATCGACCCTCACTTCGGAACCAACGCAGAGATGCAGGCGTTCGTGGACGACGCCCACGCGCTGGACATCGCGGTCTACTTCGACATCGTCGCCAACCACACCGGGGACGTGATCACGCTCAGCGACACGGCCTACATCGCCAAGGCCGACCAGCCGTATCTCGACGCCTCGGGCGTGCCCTTCGACGACCGTGACTACGCCGGCACCGGCACATTCCCGCCACTCGACGCCGACGTCAGCTTCCCGTACACCCCCAACCTTGCCCCCGGCGATGAAACCGCAAAGAGTCCGGCGTGGCTCAACGATCCGATCTACTACCACAATCGCGGCAACTCGACCTTCAGCGGTGAGAACAGCTTGTACGGCGATTTCTTCGGGCTTGACGACCTGTTCACCGAGCACCCGGTCGTGCAGGACGGGATGATCGAGATCTTCGAGAACATGATCACTACGTTCGACATCGACGGCTTCAGAATCGACACCGTCAAGCACGTCAACGATGAGTTCTGGGAGGCGTTCGGTCCCTCCATCGATGCTCACGCGGCTGCGGCGGCCAAGGCCGACTTCTTCTCCTTCGGTGAGGTCTTCGACGGGAACCCCGCGGTCACCTCGCGTTTCACCACTGAGCTGCCGTTGGACGCCGTGCTGGACTTCGGGTTCCAGGGCAGGGCCCGCAGCTTCGCCTCGCAGTCGGGCGCCACCGACGGCCTGCGCGACTTCTATGCGAGCGACGACTACTACACCGACGCCGACAGCAACGCCTACTCGTTGCCGACGTTCCTCGGCAACCACGACATCGGGCGCATCGGCCTGTTCCTCAATCAGGACAACGGCGGCGCCACAGACACCGAGCTGCTGGCTCGCGACCAACTGGCCCACGCTCTCATGTACTTCGGCCGCGGAATGCCGGTCGTCTACTACGGCGACGAACAAGGCTTCACCGGCGACGGCGGCGACCAGGACGCCCGGCAGGACATGATGCCGAGCTTGGTGCCGTCGTACAACGACGACAACTTGATCGGGACCTCGGCCACTACGGCCGACAGCAACTTCGATGCCACCCACCCTCTGTATGGGGTCCTCGCGGACTACGCCCAGTTGCTCGAGGCGAATCCGACGCTGCGCCAAGGTGCCCAGCTCCACCGCTTCAGCGAAGGATCGGCAGGGATCTACACGTTCTCACGCATCGACCGTGACGAGTTGGTCGAGTACTTGGTAGTGCTCAACAATTCCACGGCTACCGACTCGGCCACATTCCCGACCGACTCGCCGTCGACTACCTTCACGGAGATTTGGCCGGGCGGCGGACCTTCGGTTGCCGCAGATGGTGCCGGCAGCGTCACCGTCGACGTCCCGCCGCTGGGCGTCAAGGTCTACCGGGCCGACGCCCCGATCGCCACGAGCCCATCTGCCCCGGGCGTCACGCTGACCAGCCCGGTCGAAGGCGCCGAGGTCCTGGGACGGATTGAGGTCGGTGCCACGCTGAGTCGTGACACGTACGCCGAGGTGACGTTCGCCGTCTCCATCAGTGGCGGAGCCTACGAGCCGATCGGGACCGACGACAACGCCCCCTATCGAGTGTTCTACGACGTAAGCGAGATCCCGGCCGGTACCCCACTCGAATTCAAAGCGATCGTGGCGGACGCAGCCGGCAACCTCGCCTCGGACAAGGGCTCGGCGGTGGTCGGTGAGGAAGAGCCGCCGCCGACCGGTCCCGACTCGAACTACGCAGTGATCCACTACCTCAGGACCGACGGCGACTACGGCGACCCCACCACCGGCGACTTCAACGACTACTGGGGACTCCACCTGTGGGGCGACATCACCGAATCCATCGAGTGGACCAACCCGAAGCCATTCCTCGGTGAGGACGACTACGGCAGGTTCGCCTGGGTGGAGTTGGCCGACAACGCGCAGAACATCGGCTTCATCGTCCACCGCGGCGACACCAAGGACGGCACCGACGCCGACCGGTTCTTCAACCCGGCAGCCAACCCCGAAATCTGGCTACGCCAGGACGACGCCACCGCGTACGAATCGCAGGCCGCGGCCCAGGGCTACGTGACGATTCGCTACCACCGCGATGACGGTGATTATGGGACCCCCGGTCCGGACTTCAACGACTTCTGGGGACTGCACTTGTGGGGCGACGCCATCGATCCCAGTGAAGGCACCGACTGGACGTCGCCGAAGCCGTTCGATGGGGTCGACGACTACGGCGCCTACTGGAACGTGCTCGTCCAAGATGTCACCCAACCGGTGAACTACATCATCCACCGCGGCGACAACAAGGACCCGGGCCCTGATGAGAGCTTCATCCCGGCCGACCAGGCCACGGTATGGAAGCAGTCCGGCGACGAGGCGCTCTATCGAACTCGCGGCGCCGCGGAGAACTTCCTCCGCCTCCACTACCACCGTCCGGCCGGTGACTACGGCGACTACACCAGCACCGACTTCAACGACTTCTGGGGTTTGCACACCTGGGGCGACGCCGACGATCCCGGCTGGACGACGCCGCGCCGGCCGGTCGGCTTCGATACGTTCGGAGCCATCTTCGAGGTACCGCTCAACCCGGATCCGGTCCAGCTGAACTACATCCTGCACCGCGGCGATGAGAAGGACCCCGGCCCCGACCAGAGCCTCGAGCTTGCCCTCTGGGGCAACGAGGTGTGGCAGCAGCAAGGTGCCGACGTTGCGAGTCCCTACATCCTCCCGATCCTCGCCGCAGGCGCCGCTCCCGGCGACCTCGCCAAGCAACAGGCGTACTGGGTCGGCGAGAATAGAATCGCATGGGCTCCGGCCGGCGACCCGAATGCCGACTACCGG
Source organism: uncultured Acidimicrobiia bacterium (assembly GCA_963704825.1). Taxonomy (GTDB): domain Bacteria; phylum Actinomycetota; class Acidimicrobiia; order Spongiisociales; family UBA5794; genus CAVPHV01. The sequence continues at coordinate 559,159 of CAVPHV010000014.1, read as the reverse complement.
TTGTACTACGCGCCCGAAGGCGGCCTCGTCCTCGAAGACGCCACCATCACCGGCGGCGCCTACGTCGAGTTGGTGCCGGCGGCGCCGTTCCCGGCCGACGTCGAAGGGTTCCGGCAGCTCGCCGGAATGCCGCAGCTTCAGTTCGCCGACCCGGCTGATCTGGCGTTGGTCCCCGAGATTCTGAAGGGCCAGATGGCCGTGATCGCCACCAAGGGTGGCGTCCGCGTCGACGCCACCGGGCTGCAGATTCAGGGGGTGCTCGACGACCTATACACCTTCGCCGATGATCTCGGAGTGGTCTGGGACGGACGAGTCCCAACGATCAACCTGTGGGCACCGACGGCAAAGTCGGTGACACTTCACCTGTTCGACGACGCCGACCCTGCGACGGTGGCGACGACCTACCCGATGACGCGGGACGACGCCACCGGGGTGTGGAGCCAGACCGGAACCCGGCAGTGGCGAGGCAAGTACTACCTCTACGAAGTCGAGGTATACGCGCCGACAACCGGTGCCGTCGAGCACAACCTCGTCACCGATCCGTATTCGTTGTCGCTGGCGATCAACTCGACCAGGACCCAGATCGTCAACCTCAACGACCGGTCGCTCGAACCGAGGAACTGGGAGAGAACACGCAAGCCAGCTCTGGCGGCTCCCGAGGACATCACGCTCTACGAGTTGCACATTCGTGACTTCTCTGCGAACGACGACACCGTCCGCGAAGCCTGGCAGGGCACGTACAAGGCGTTCACCAAGCGCAACAGCAACGGCATGCAACACCTGGCGGACTTGGCGGATGCCGGTCTCACCCATGTCCATCTGTTGCCGGCGTTCGACATCGCCACCATCAACGAGGACAAGACGCAGTGGCAGGCGCCCGATCCCGCGGTACTCGAAACGTACCCGCCCGACAGCGACCAGCAGCAGGCGGCGGTGACGGCAACAGAGAACCTCGACGGGTTCAACTGGGGCTACGACCCATTCCACTACACGACACCCGAGGGTTCGTACTCGACCAATCCCGACGGGCCGACCCGGATCCGCGAGTTCCGCGAGATGGTCCAGTCGTTGAACAAGACGGGGCTGCGGGTGGTGATGGATGTGGTCTACAACCACACCAACTCCGCCGGACAGGCCGATACGTCGGTGCTCGACCGCATCGTCCCCGGCTACTACCACCGACTCAACGCGGACGGCGTAGTGGAGACCTCGACCTGCTGTGCGAACACGGCCACCGAGTACGCCATGATGGAGAAACTCATGGTCGACTCCGTCGTCACCTGGGCTCGCGACTACAAGGTCGACGGGTTCCGCTTCGACCTGATGGGCCATCATTCGCTGGCCAACATGCAAGCGGTACGCGACGCGCTCGACGCGCTGACGATCGCCGCTGACGGCGTCGACGGCACCGCCATCTACCTGTACGGCGAAGGATGGAACTTTGGCGAGGTCGCCGACAACGCTCGATTCATGCAAGCGACCCAGCTCAACCTGGGCGGCAGCGGGATCGGGTCGTTCAGCGACCGGCTACGCGACGCAGCGCGCGGTGGCGGACCGTTCGACGGCGGCGATGATCTGGCCCGACGCCAGGGCTTCATCAACGGTCTGTTCTACGACTACAACACGTACAACTCCGGGGCGGCCGGAGAACTCGACACTCTGCTGCTCAACCAGGATCAGATCCGGGTCGGGCTCGCCGGCAACCTGGCAGCCTACGAGTTCATCGACCGCAACGGAGACCTGGTCACAGGGGCGCAGGTCGACTACAACGGCCAGCCGGCCGGATACACCGACGACCCGCAGGAGAACATCATCTACGTGTCGGCGCACGACAACCAGACGTTGTTCGACATCAGCCAGTACAAACACCCGTTGGGTGTCTCGACGGCGGACCGGGCTCGCGCCCAGAACGTCGGTGTCGATGTGACGCTGCTGGCTCAAGGGGTTCCGTTCCTCCATGCCGGCGTCGACCTGCTGCGCTCGAAGTCGATGGATCGTGACTCGTACAACTCGGGTGACTGGTTCAACAAGCTCGATTTCACGTACCAGGACAACAACTGGGGCGCCGGGCTACCGGTGGCTGGTAAGAATCAGGACAACTGGTACTTGATGCAGCCGCTGCTGGCGAACCCGGCGTTGGCGCCGAGCCCGGCCGACATCGCGGCAACGGCGACCCATACCCAGGAGATGCTGGCGATCCGGGACAGCTCGGATCTGTTCCGGCTCACCACCGCCGAAGAGGTGGAGAGCAGGGTCGGGTTCCACAACACGGGCACCGACCAGCTGCCCGGACTGATCGTGATGAGCATCTCGGACACCGTGGGCGACGACCTCGACGACAAAGCAGACGCCGTGTGGTCGCTGATCAACGCCAACGACGAAGCGCAGACCTTCACGGTCGGCGATCTCGCCGGCACCGAGGTCGTGCTCCATCAGGTTCAGGCCAACTCGGCTGATCCAATCGTGCGGACCGCGGCGTTCGACGATGCCACCGGCACGTTCACCGTGCCGGGTCGGACGACGGCCGTGTTCGTGCAACTCGAGCCGGATACGACTCCGCCCGAGATCTCCGCCAAACTGGTTCCGAAGAACGTCGGCTACCACACCGGCTGGTTCCAGGTGTGGTACTCGTGCCGTGACGATCGTGATCCGAACCCGGTGTCGACCGGCGAACTCAACGGGATCCCCGTGCCCTCGGGCACGAGGGTGCATCTCGTGACGCATCCCACAAAGAACTTCCACCGTTGGATCAACGGCAAGCTCTTCGTGTGGGCTCAGGAGTTCGAGTTGACCGTGACCTGCACCGACGCCGCCGGCAACGTTACGGTCACAACGGTAGAGCCGGAGTTCCGCCACCACGCCTGGGAGTAGTGGACACAGCACTGAGAAGCCTCCAACGCGGGGGAAGTCTGAGGGGGGCGGATTCATCCGGCCCCCCTCGGCGTGATCGGGGCAGCTTGGCTGGTTCGGTCACGGAAGGAGGGCGGCCGGAAGGCCGCTCAAATGGAGCCGCCGCCCTTGGGGCGGCGGCGACTACCTCGATTCGCAACCGCAGGTTGCGGATCGAAACTACACCGGCCCGCCGGCTTCGATGCCGGGAGCCTCTGGGGCAAACTCCTTGAAGTTCTCCTTGAACAGGCCGGCCAGCTCCGCCGCTTTGGCGTCGTAGGCGGCAGGATCACTCCAGGTGGAGCGCGGGGTGAGCAGTTCCGTCGGGATGCCGGGGCATTCGGTGGGCACGGCGAATCCGAAGACCGGATCAGTCACAAACTGGGCATCGTCGAGCGCACCGGCAATCGCGGCGCGGATGACGGCCCGTGAGTGCGCAATCTTGAAACGTTCACCCACGCCGTAGGGGCCACCGGTCCAGCCGGTATTGATCAGCCATACCGACGCACCGTGCTCGGCCATCTTCTCGCCGAGCAGGTCGGCGTAGACGCTCGGGTGCAGCGGCATGAACGGAGCGCCGAAACACGCCGAGAACGTCGCCTTGGGTTCCTTGACTCCGCGCTCGGTGCCCGCCAACTTGGCGGTGTAGCCAGAGATGAAGTGGTACTTGGCCTGCACCGGCGTCAGCTTCGCAATCGGAGGCAGTACCCCAAAGGCGTCCGCCGTAAGCATGAAGATGTGGTTCGGGTGGCCGGCCATCTCGCCGGGGGCCACGTTGTCGAGGTGGGTGATCGGGTACGCGCCCCGGGTGTTTTCCGTGTTGGCCACATCGAGGTTGATCCGCCGCGTCTGGGGGTCGATCGTGACGTTCTCGAGCACGGTGCCGAACCGACGGGTCGTCTGATAGATCTCCGGCTCGGCCTCGTCGGACAGCCGGATCATCTTGGCGTAGCAGCCACCCTCGAAGTTGAAGATGCCCTCGTCGCTCCAACCGAGTTCGTCGTCGCCGACGATGGCACGATCGGTATCAGTCGCCAGCGTGGTCTTGCCCGTTCCGGAGAGGCCAAAGAACACGGCGCTGTTGCCGTCGTTGCCCACGTTGGCCGACGAGTGCAGGCTGAGTACACCCTGGATGGGCAACAGGTAGTTCATAACCGTGAAGATCGACTTCTTGATCTCGCCGGCGTAGCTGGTGCCGCCGATGACGACCATCCTCTTCTCGAGGTTCAGCAGGATGAAGGCCTCGCTGTGTGTGCCTTCCAGGGCAGGATCGGCCTCAAAACCTGGGCAGTGGATCACGGTGTAGTCCGGTTCGAAGTTGGCGAGGACCTCCTCGTCGAACTCCCGGATGAACATCGTGCGGGCAAACAGGTTGTGCCAGGCGTGCTCGGTGATGACCCGGACCTTGATCCGGTAGTTGGGGTCGGCCCCTGCGTAGCAGTCCTGAACGAAGACCTCCTTGTTCTGGAGGTAGGAACGCAGGCCGTAGTGCACCTTGTCGAAGTCGGTCGGCGAGAACGGCCGGTTGATCTTGCCCCACCAAATCCGGTCCTGGCTGGAGCCTTCGCGAACGACGAATTTGTCGTCGGCAGAACGGCCGGTGTACTTGCCGGTGCTGACCACGAAGGGTCCGAGGTGCCCAACCTCGCCTTCACCGCGCACAATGGCGGCCTCGTACAGCGCCGGGGTCGAGAGGTTGTGGTGGATGGTGCCAACGTTGGCAAGGTCTACATGGGAGAGATCGACCATGATGGGTCCCCTTACTTGCTGGGCGGTGTTCACCTAACGCTAGTCATGGGCACCAGCGCCTCAATCGGCAAACAAGAGGCGGGCCACTGCCGTGACCCGCCTCATCGTTTTTGTGGTCGTTTGGAAAGCGCTAGCGATAGCGCCAGACAATGCGGCCCTTGGTGGGGTCGTACGTTGACACTTCCAGTTCCACACGATCACCTGGAATGATACGGATCAGCCGTCCCCGGCGCATCTTGCCTGAGGCGCGAGCGGTCACGTCATGCCCGGTATCGAGCTTCACCTTGAAGGTAGCGTTGCGCAGGGTTTCGACAACGACACCCTGGGCGCGAAATACATCGTCCGACGAAGCCATGGCTCCCCTACCGACGCCTTGGCTGCGCTTCGTTGACCCGGAGCTGACGCCCGTCCATATCGGAGCCGTCGAGCTCTTCAATAGCGCGACGCGCTTCGTCGTCATTACTCATTTCAACAAAACCGAACCCGCGGGAACGTCCCGTGTCCCGGTCGGTGATGACCGCAGCGGAATCAACCGCACCGTACTCACCAAAGAGCCTCTCCAGATCGCCCTCGGTGGAACGGAAGGGAAGGTTTCCGACATATATATTCATTCGAGCCTCATGGCCTTTCTCTGTGCGATGCGCCGGCCGCCACCGGTCCATCGACTCTCATTCACTCGGCCTCTAGCTCGAATACGTGGACGGGAGAAGGGGCGAGCACCGCCTGCTGCGGCTGGCCACACGATAGCCGCGCCCGAGCCGACCGTGTTCCGATCGACGGTTCCCACCGAACCGCAGGCCGGACTGCCTGGTACCGGCGGAATGCCGTTGAAGTTCCACCGCTCACCGTGCCGATACCAACAGTGAGAGATAGGGGTCACACTGTGAGCCAGTGGGATGAACGGATCAGAGATGGACTCGCCGCGTCGCGGCGGGTCGATGTCGTCCGTGAGGCAACTGAGACCCAATACAGCGGCTGGGAGCCCGGCACGATCGTGCCGCTCGAGTCGCTGCTCGATGGCCAGGCCGTCGTTATGTTGCGCCGCTTCGTCCGGATGGCCAAGCAGGCGAGAGTCACCCCACCAAAGCAGGCGTACCGTGAAGGCCACCGCGTGGTCAAGCACTCGACCAAGTCGTGGACCCGCAAGGTCCAATGCTGGGAACTCGGCAATGAGCACTCCTGGGTGCTGCTGCTGCCGGATGGCAAACTCGCTCTCGAAGTCGACCCCGATGTCTACTACCGAACCACCGGATCACCCGAATGTGCGGAGCAGATCGTCGCCGGGGTGAACGCTCCCCGACCCTACGGACTCTCCGCCGGCGACGTCGCGGCCTTCCTGCTCAACGCCTGCCGGCTCCACGACATGGACTGGTGAGTCCCGGAACCGGTTACCATCGCGGGCCTCATGTCCGGTTCCCCCTTCCGCAACGTTGCATTGATCGCGCACGTCGACCATGGCAAGACCACTCTGGTCGACGCCATGCTCGGCGCCACCGGCGTCTTCGCCTCCCACGAGGCGCGGGTCGATCGCGTCATGGACAGCAGCGACCAGGAGCGGGAACGAGGCATCACGATTCTCGCCAAAGCGGCCTCCGTCGAATGGAAAGGCACCAGGATCAACCTGGTGGACACTCCGGGCCACGCCGATTTCGGCGGTGAGGTCGAACGGGCACTCGCCATGGTCGATGGGGTGTTGCTGCTTGTCGACGCCGCCGAAGGACCGATGCCGCAAACCCGGTACGTGCTGTCCAAGGCGTTGGATCTGCACATCCCGGCCGTCGTCGTCATCAACAAGGTCGACCGGTCCGACGCCAGGGTCGAAGAGGTCGTCGACGAGATCTACCAGCTGTTCTTCGACCTCGATGCCGCCGACCACCACATCGAGTTCCCCATAATCTCGTCGATCGCCCGCCAGGGCCGCGCCGTTGCCGGCGTCGGCATGCCCGATGAGAACAGCGATCTTTCACCACTGCTCGACGCCATCGTCGAAACGATCCCGCCGCCGTCGGGCAATTCCGACGCCCCGCTCCAGGCGATCGTCACCAACCTCGACGCCTCCGACTACCTGGGCAGGTTGGCGATCGGCCGTGTCGTCGAGGGCACCCTGCGCGCCGGCGAGCGGGTTGCCCTTTGCCACTCCAATGAGGAGGAACCCCCGCTGCGGCGCAAACTCACTCACCTCATGGGCTTCGAAGGGTTGGCGCGGACCGAGGTAGCCGAACGAACCGCCGGCGACCTGTTCGTCCTCGCCGGGTTCCCCGAGGTCGAGATCGGCGACACTCTCGCCGACCCGGTTGATCCCCAGCCGCTGCCCCGCCTCCAAGTTGACGAACCAGTGCTCCGGATGACCTTTGGCGTCAACACGTCGCCGCTCAACGGACGCGACGGCAAGTTTCTCACCTCCCGCCAGATCAAGGAAAGGCTCGACCGCGAGGTGCTCGGCAACGTGTCGATCCGCATCGGCGCTACTTCATCGCCCGAGGTGATCGAAGTGTCCGGCCGCGGCGAGCTACAACTTGCGGTGTTGATCGAATCGATGCGCCGCGAAGGGTTCGAGCTCCAGGTGAGCCGGCCCGAGGTCATCATCCGTGAAGTCGACGGCAAGCCCCACGAACCGGTCGAGCGGGCCGTAGTGGACGTCCCCGACGAGCACGTCGGAACGGTGACCCAGGCCGTGGCCCCCCGCAAGGGCAAGGTCACCGACCTGCGGCCGGGAGACGCCGGACGGACCATCGTCACCGTCACGGCACCCGCTCGCGGGCTGCTTGGGTTCCGTTCGCTGCTGATGACCGCTACCCGAGGCACGGCCCTGGTTCACCAACACCACGCCGGTTGGATGCCGTGGGCGGGAGAACTGCCCCACCGGACCGGCGGGGCAATGACCGCCGACCGGATCGGAGTGGCAACCGCCTTCGCTCTCGACAACCTCCAAAAACGCGCCGAGCTCTTCATCGGACCCGGAGTGGATGTCTACGAGGGCATGGTGATCGGCGAGGCCAGCCGACCCGAAGAGATGTACGTCAACGCCACCAAGGGCAAGCAACTCACCAATATGCGCACCCACCAGGCGGATGAGGCCATCAAGCTGAAGCCGCCGCGCGAGCTCACACTGGAAACGGCGATCGAGTGGATCGCAGAGGATGAACTGGTGGAGGTCACCCCGACCGCCATCAGGGTTCGCAAGCGTCACCTGACGGAAAGCGCACGCAAGCAGGCCAAGAAGCGTCAGTAGCGCGGAATCATCCCGCAGGGGCAACGGCTCCGTAGTCTCTCGACGAAGCAGGACGCAATGAATCGGATCAAACAGGTCGCCGAGCGCGCGCTCGACGTCGTGCAGGAACGGGTTACCGGCACAACGGTTGGGCTGTTTGCGCACGCCCCGTATCCACTCGCACATTCGTTGCAGTACCACGGAGATCCCGGGCTCTTCGGGCCTGATTCGGTGACCTGGCCCGTGATCGGCGATGCCGCCGCCTTCATCGGCGGGATTCGAGCGCTCATCGTGCAGGCCGCCCACGCCGAAGTCGTGGCCGGGGTCTCCGATCACTCGCGATACCGGGTCGATCCGTTGGGTCGGCTGTCGCGTACCTCTGCCTACGTCACCGCAACTGCCTACGGCGCTATGCCCGAAGTCGTTGAGGCAGTCGGCATTGTCCGCACCATGCACCGCCGCGTCACCGGGGTGTCACACCGCGGCCGGCCATACTCCGCCGATACGCCTGAGATGGCTGCCTGGGTACACAACGCCCTCACCGATTCGTTCCTGGTCGCGTATCAAGTGTTCGGTCCGGCCACGCTCACTGCGGCCGAGGCCGACCGGTTCGTCACCGAGCAGACGGCCGTTGGAGCGCTGCTCGACGCCGACCCGATGCCGGAAACGGCGCCGGCGCTGGCCGGTTGGCTCGAGCATCATCCCGATGTGATGCCATCGCCGGGGATGGAAGAGACCGTGGCGTTTCTGAGGAAGCCGCCGTTGCCGCTCATCGTTCGCTTCGCCTACCGGCTGCTCTTCCTGGCAGCCGCAGCCACCATCACGCCCCGGCTGCGGCGTACCTTGGGCATCCGAAGGATCCCCGGCGCCATCACGATCGGCCGGCTGATGACGGCGTTCTTGCGCTGGTCGCTGGGTTCATCCCCGTCGTGGCACCTGGCGCTGCTCCGCGTCGACGCCCCTGTCCCCGACGGCCTCTTCCGACGGCTCCCGCCGATCGAGTCGTAGACCCGGACGCTGCTACCAGCGGTGGTGGACGTGGGGGCGGGCGTAGGTGTCGTACACCTCGGCGACCCGCTCCATGGTCTCGGCGGGGAGTGGGACCAGATCCACCGCAGTGGCGTTGTCGGCGACTTGGGCCGGGCTCTTGCCGCCGGGGATCACGGTGGAAACCGCATCGTGCGAGAGGATCCACGCCAGCGCCAACTGTGCCGGGGTCCTTCCCTCGGGCACCAGCTCCCGGAGTTCCTCCATGGCTTCGAGCCCAACGTCGAAGGGAAGGCCTGAGAAGGTCTCGCCGACGTCGAACGCCTCACCGTTGCGGTTGTACTGCCGGTGGTCGTCGGCACCAAACTCGGACTCAGCGGACATCTTGCCGGTCAGCAACCCGCTGGCGAGCGGCACCCGGGCAATCACACCGACGTTGCGGGTGACGGCTTCGCGGAAGAACAGTTCGGCGGGACGGTGCCGAAGCATGTTGAAGATGATCTGCACCGTCGCCACGCCGGGGTACTCGATAGCTTTGAGCGCCTCCTCGACCCGCTCCACACTCACGCCGTAGTGCCTGATCTTTCCGCGCTCGACCAAGTCGTCGAGGGCGGCAAACAGCTCGGGCCGGTAGTAGACGTCGACCGGCGGGCAATGGAGCTGTACCAGATCGAGCGTCTCCATCTCCAGGAACACCCTGCTGCGATCGATGAAGGCCTCGAGGCTCTCAGGTGTGTAGCCGTCGGCCGTGTGCGGATTGAGACGGCGTCCCGCTTTTGTCGCCACGACCATCCTGAATTCGGGTCGCTCCCGACGGAGACGCGCGATCAGTTGCTCGCTGTGACCGTTGCCGTAGACGTCGGCCGTGTCGTAGAAGGTGATGCCGCGGTCGACGGCTTCGTTGAGCGCCGCCATGGCATCGTCATCGGATACCGACCCCCAGTCGCCCCCAATGGCCCAAGCTCCAAAGCCCACGGCGGAGATCTCGTAGCCGGTTCGTCCCAAAGTGCGGTACTGCAAATTCACTCATTTCGATCGTCAGGTGGCGCCCGGCCCGAGGTGCATCCCGGCGGGGTGAAAACACCATCGTCCTCGTGGGAAGGCGCCGCTCCCGCCACCGTCTGGGTGACGCGGAAGCCGAGAGCGAGCGGAGCTCGCCTACTCCTCCGCCGGGGCCTCGTCGGCGGCGTCCACGGACGTTCCGCCGTTGCCCTCTTCGGAGGGAGCCGACTGGATCATGCCGCGCTCTTTCATCTTCGCCACGACCTTGTCGCTGATCTCGGCCATTTTGTCGGGGTCATCGACTTTGCGACCGATCGTCGTATCGAGCTTGTCGCGAACCTGGGCTTCCGACAGCCCGCTCCACTCCGCCTTCTTGGTCTGGACCAGCTTCGCCACGCCGGCCACGATGCCGGCAAAGACGGCCAGCTTGAACAGCTTCTTCATGAGGCTCCTTCGATTGAGGTGCGTCCAAGTCTATGCCATGAGGTGGACACACCCGCCGCCGGCACACCGGCGCTCCGAGAGCTGATGTGTGCCATCCTTGACGCCGGCATGAAGTTCCGTCCACTCATCGCAACGATCACCCTCTCCATCATCACCCTGGCGGCGTGTGGGGGCTCGAACTCACCGACCACCACCGGCCTGACCACTTCCACGACGGAGGCTCGCAGCAGCCCCACGACGCAGGCCACGGCGACGACCTCTGCTGCGACCACGACAACCGCTGCTGCCACCGTCCCATCGGAGGGTGTGGCCGTCAGCTTCCAGACCAGCGACGGCGTCACACTAGAGGGACGCCGCTTCGGCAACGGAGAGGACTTCGTCGTCCTGGCGCACATGCTCCCCGCCTCGATGGAGTCGTGGTTCGACTTTGCCGCGGTCCTTGCCGATCAAGGCTATTCGGCAATCGCCTTCAACTTCCGCGGCTACGGGAACTCGGAAGGCGACGGCTTCTCCGTCTCGACCGACGTGACCGCGGCCTTTGACTTCGCGATGGATTCCGGAGCGGCCCGGGTATTCGGTATCGGAGCCTCGATGGGCGGTACCGGGGTGTTGGCGACAACCGCGAACCGTGAGCTCGCCGGGGCGGCTTCGTTGTCGGCCCCGGCCGTCTTCGAGGGGTCCGACGCGGTTGGCGGCGCGGCGGTCTCAACCGCTCCCCTATTGCTGATCGCCGCCGAAGGCGATGCCCCGTATCCAGCAGACGCTGAGGCGATTCGCGCGGCGCGACCCGACGCCGAGGTGATCATCCTGACCGGTAGCCGGCACGGCACGGACCTCTTCATCGACCACGGCGAGGAGCTCGAGGCTGCACTGCTCGAGTTCCTTGCGAGCCAGAGCTGAGGCGACATCGATCGCGCCTCGTTCGGTAGGGTCGACGCCACAGCTTCACAGGGGGAACGCCATCAGACGCCTCATCATGGTCGCGACACTCGCCCTATTCGTGGCCAACGGATGCAGCAGCGTCCAGGAACTCGAGCAGAATCAGTAGCTGCCTCGCGTCGATCATCGACCGCTTGGGCTCCGTGCGTTCCGCCGCGCCTACCACCGACCGATCTGCCCTTTGGCCCTTGCGGAACCGGACCCCAAGCCCGAGAGTGAATCGGGAGCCCCCATGACACCGCCACTCGACCTCAACCGAAGCGACACGATCTCCACCGAGTACTGGCACCTGCGCACAGACGGACGCGTCCAATGCGACGTCTGTCCTCGAGCGTGCAAACTGCGGGAGGGCCAGCGCGGTGTGTGTTTCGTACGCGGCAGGTGCGACGATCGGATCGTCCTCGCCACATACGGCCGGTCGAGCGGCTTCTGCATCGATCCCATCGAGAAGAAACCGCTCAATCATTTCTACCCCGGCACGGCCGTGCTCTCTTTCGGTACGGCAGGCTGCAATCTGGCGTGCCGCTTCTGCCAGAACTGGGATATCAGCAAGTCGAAGCAGATCGACACCTTGGCGGACGCGGCGTCACCAGAGCGCATCGCCGCCGTTGCCGATGACCTGGGATGTACGAGCGTTGCGTTCACCTACAACGATCCGGTCGTCTTCCTCGAATACGCGATCGATACGGCGATCGCATGCAGAGAACGGGGAATCAAGACCGTTGCCGTCACGGCCGGCTACGTGAACGCCGCCCCTCGCGCTGCTCTGTTCAACCACCTCGATGCCGCCAACATCGACCTGAAGGCGTTCAACGAACAGTTCTATCGACACTTGGTGGCCGGATCACTGCAGCCGGTGCTCGAGACCATCGAGTACGCCTGTCACGAGACGGAGACCTGGGTGGAGCTGACCACGCTCCTCATCCCCGGCCACAACGATGGTGAGGCCGAACTGACCGCATTGGCCACTTGGGTTGCGGAGCATCTGGGTCCGGACATCCCGCTTCACTTCACGGCGTTCCATCCCGATTTCAGGATGCTCGATACCCCGGCCACTCCCGCCGATACTCTGCGGCGGGCTCGCGCCATTGCCACCGACCACGGGCTCCGCTACGTGTACGTGGGGAATGTTCACGATCGGGACGGTTCGAGCACCCGGTGCCCTGCCTGTGGCGAGGTGGTCGTCGAACGCGACTGGTACACGATCGGCAGCTACCGGCTTGACGACACAGGTCGGTGCGGCGGGTGCGGGCACCAGATCGCCGGCAGGTTCTCAGGACCAACTGGTTCGTGGGGACCGCGCCGGCGTCCCATTCGGATGACAAAAGCGCGACCGTGACCAGCGTCCGCAAGTCGGCCGTCGCCGGTAGCTTCTACCCCGCCAACGCAGCGGAATTGGCCGCCACCGTGGACCGGATGGTCCATGAGGCTCACGTGCCGCTCCGGGCGGAGCCGCTCGGAGCGATGATCGTGCCCCATGCCGGATACGTGTACTCCGGCCCGGTCGCCGCCACGGCCTACCGACGGCTACTCGATCAGGGGCGCACGGTGAGGACGGCAGTGGTGCTCGGCCCCAACCACACGGTGCCGCTCGACACGATTGCGCTCAGCGGGTTCGATGTCTGGCGAACTCCACTCGGCGAGATACCGGTCGACGTCGAGTTGCGCGCAGAGCTCGTCGCCGCCGGCGCTGCAGTCATCGCCGACGATCCCCATCGCCGGGAGCACGCCATCGAGGTCCAGCTTCCCTTTCTCCAGCGCATCCTCACCGACGGATGGAAGCTGCTGCCTGCCGTGGTGGGGCACGTTCCGTTTGTGCGGGGCGGAGCGTTCCTCGATCGCTGCTGGGGTGAGGAGGACTTGGTGGTGATCAGCTCCGACCTGAGCCACTACTTGCCCTACGAGGAGGCCCGGCGTCGCGACCGCGCCACAGTCGACGCGATCGTCGCCGGCGATCCTGCTGCCATTCACCCCGATCAAGCCTGCGGCGCTTCGCCGGTGCGGTCGCTGTTGGCCGCCACGGCTACCGCTTCCATGAGGCCCGAAACACTGGACCTTCGCAACTCAGGCGACACGGCAGGGCCACGAGATCGTGTCGTCGGCTACGCCGCGGTGACCTACCACTCGGCTTTGCCTTCCTTCAGCCGCTTGTAGCGGCGGCCGTCACCCCGTTCCGTGGCACGCCGAGCGCGCTGGTCGGCGCGCAACGACTCGCTGGCAAGCTCCTTCTGCAGCTTGTGGTAACTGGCGAGCCGGTCCGGATTGAGTTCCCTGGCCTCCACCGCTTCGAGAACACCACAGCCGGGCTCGTTGTGGTGGCCGCAGTCGCGAAACCTGCAGGCAGCGGCGAACCCCTCGATGTCTGAGAAGGCCAGCGCGATCCCGTCGGCTCCCTCCCACAGCCCGAGGCCGCGCAGACCCGGGGTATCGATCAGCACCCCGCCCACCGGCAACGGGATCAGCTCTCGGGATGTCGTCGTGTGGCGACCCTTGGCATCGCTCTCTCTTGTCTCGGCCGTGATCTGGCGTTCCTCTCCGAGCAGGCGATTCACCAGCGACGACTTCCCGGCGCCGGATTCGCCGACGAGGACAACCGTCGTCCCCGGCTCGATCTGACGGTCGATCGCGTCGATCCCGTATCCGGTGGCGTTGCTGACTGCGATCACATCGACGCCGGGGGCGATCGATTGCACCTCCGCGACCACCGCAGCGACGACGGCTCCATCGTTGCCACCGTCAACAAGGTCGGTCTTGGTCAGCACGACGACGGGCGTCGCCCCGCTGTCCCACGCCATCACCAGCGTCCGCTCCAGGCGGCGCAGGTTGGGAGCGCGATCGAGCCCGTGGACGACGAACACGAGGTCGACGTTGGACGCCAGGACCTGGCGTTCGTCACCGAGAGCAGTGAGCCGCGCAATTGTGGACCGTCGCGGCAGGATGGCGTCGAGCACCCAACTCCCGTCTGGCTCGGCGAGGACCGCAATCCAGTCACCGGTTGCCGGCGGACCGGGAACGGAGGCACGGTGGGTCGCGACGCGGCCGGGGTAGCAACGGATGACGCTCGACCCGGTGGCGGCAAGAACACCCCCCCGATCGACTCTGATGACGCGCGCCGGCACATGATCGGCCCCGGCAACGGCGGCAAAGTCGTCGGCTCGGGATTTGTTCCATCCGTAGGCGGTGAGTCCCGGCATCGGCGTTCGATGCTCAGGTTGGGTGAGTTTGGGTGAAGACACCAGAGAACACTCCTGGAGCTCGGGGGAGCTCCCGTCTCTCCGGTTGGCGCGCTCTACAACGCACGAACACCAGACGTCGGGAGCACCCGGGATGAGGCGACCGATACGCGCAGCACTGTTGCTGCAGATGCTTTGGCTTCCACAGGTCCTCCTCTCAGCGGTCGGCGACTGGTGCCATCAACGATATCAGGTGTCGGCTCGATGTGAACCATGGCAGGTCAGATCAGCCTCCACGCCGCTCACACGATGCGTAGCCTCGGGCGAAACCGCTCAGGAGGTATGCCAATGGCAGGGAATCGCCGCGACCCGTATTCGGCCTTCAACTTCATTGTGGAGTTCGACGGAATCGCCGTGGCCGCGTTCAGCGAAGTATCCGGGTTGTCGTTCGAGATCGAACCCATCGAATACCGCGACGGCAGCGACGCCGTCCCGACGGTGCGCAAGCTCCCCGGCCTGGTCAAGTACGCCAACGTCACGCTCAAGCGAGGCATCACGGGGGATCGCGGGTTCTGGGAGTGGATCATCCAAACGACAAGCGGAGAGGTGGAGCGCCGAACCGGCTCGATCGTGATACTCAACGAGTCGCGCCAGCCCGCGGCTCGCTATCTGATCAAGGAGGCGTGGCCCTGTCGATACGCGGGGCCCGAACTCAGCGCCGGATCCAGCGAAGTGGCCATCGAAAGCATCGAGATCTGCCACGAAGGCCTCGAGTTGGTGGACTGATGACCGACCGACCTCCGCGCGACGAGCCGGAGGCCGGCGTGGTACTCGACGTCGACTACACCCGGGGAGTGTTCGAACTCGTCCTGGTCAACGTCGGTGATCACGTCGCCCACGATGTCTCAGTGGTGTTCTCGCGTCCCCTCATGGGAGCCCACAGGCGGCGTGTCTCGGAGCTTCCGATCTTCCGCCGGCTTGGCGTATTGCGCCCCGGCCGGGAAATCCGGATCTTCCTCGACTCGGCGACCGACCTCCTGCGACGTCGCAAGACCAACACGTTCATCGTGACCGTCACATGGCGTGACGGACGTGGTCGGGTTCAGGAGGCCCGCTATCGACACGATCTCGACGCCTACCGTGGCCTGCCCCAAAGGATCACCTGAGCGTGCCGCGACCCATCCGCGTCGTTTCGCCGCTCCATCGTCCGCCCCGACAACAGCGACGCGCCGTCGCATAGGCTGTATGCCGTGAGAGTTGCCGTCTTTTCCAGCAAACCGTACGACGAACGCTTCTTGGGTGAGGCCGCCGCCGACGCCGGCCTCGAAGTCGAGTTCTTCGAGGCGCACCTCGATGTGCGCTCTGCGGGCCTGGCACGCGGCTACAACGCCGTCTGCGCCTTCGTCAACGATGATCTGGGAGCTCCGGTGTTGGAGCAGTTGGCCGAACTCGGCGTCCAGATCGTCGCCCTTCGCTCGGCGGGGTTCAACCACGTCGACCTCGAAGCGGCGCGTCGCCTCGGCCTCACCGTGGTCCGAGTTCCCGCCTACTCGCCGACCTCGGTGGCCGAACACACCGTGGCGCTGATTCTCGCTCTCAACCGCAAGATCTATCGATCGTACAACCGAGTACGGGAGGCCAACTTCGCACTCGAAGGGCTGCTCGGCTTCGACCTCGCCAGCCGGACCGTCGGCGTGGTCGGGACCGGCCGGATCGGCCTGGCCGTTGCCACCATTCTGCGGGGATTTGGATGCAACGTGCTCGGCTACGACCGCTTCCCGAACCCAGACGCGCCACAGGTGGGATTGGTGTATGTCGACATCGAAGAATTGGTCGCTCGATCCGACATCATCACCCTCCACGCTCCGTTGACCCCCGAGACCTACCACATGGTCAATGCCGACGCGATCGCCTCGATGAAAGCCGGCGTGATGCTGATCAACACCAGTCGCGGGGGGTTGATCGACACGGCCGCGGTCATCGAGGGCCTCAAAACGGGCAAGATTGGCAGTCTCGGCCTCGATGTCTACGAAGAAGAGGAAGACCTGTTCTTCGACGACCTCTCCAACCAGGTCCTGCAGGATGACCTCTTCTCTCGGCTGCTCACCTTTCCGAATGTGCTGATCACGGGTCACCAGGCGTTTTTCACCGAAGAGGCCCTCGAGGCGATCGCAGCGACGACGGTCAGCAACCTCGTGACCTTTGCAGCCGGGGAGCCATCGGGGAACGAGCTCTAAGAGGTCTGCCACGAATTGGCGATCTCGAGCCCGAGATCGAGGTAGGTGTGCGCCACCAGAGCTTCGTCGGGCAACTGGTCTCGCAACGCGGCAACGAGGTCGCGGGTCGCGATCACCCGCCCGCTCTCGGGGGCCAGGCTGTCGTGCCAGGAGACGAACTCGGCGACGACGGCCGGGTCGGCGACCAGCACGGAAGCGGACAGGATGTCCCAGAGCAAGTTCACGTCCGCCCGCAGCAACCCGGCATCGAGAGTTGCTTCCGGCGGGGGCAACGCATCAACCACGGCGGCGACGGTCGAGTAGCGGAGCTGTTCGAGCACATCAAGGTCCCCGCTGTCGAACACTGCGGCCTCAGCTTCCACCGGATCGGGATCCCACGTTCGCAACAGATCGTCGAGGCCGCGGGGATCGGCCATCCAGGCGTCGGCACCGAGAGCCGACGCCCGCTCATCGTTGTGCCCGAACGCCCGCCCGCCGACCACCACCGGAACACCGGCGCCGTGTGCGGCCTCAATGCTGGCCCGGGCGCCGCGCAGGTTCGAGCTCAGCGAGCACGACAGGACGAGAGCTTGGGGCTGTTCGTCGGCGAGGAACGCACCAAGATCGCCAGCTGGAACGCTCGACCCGAGATATGTCACCCGCCATCCAAGCGAGGTGAGGTACGCCGAGACCATCCGAGCCGGCAGAGAGTGGGTATCGCCCTCGGCGCAGGCGACAACAACGTGTGGGGCTTCGGCGTCCGTGTCGAACGATCCGGCGAGCAAACCGACGACGGTCTCCGTGGTGCTCGAGGCCGCATGTTCTTCAGCGATCCGATAGTCGGCCTGCTGCCAGCGCGTCCCCACCTCGCGCTGGACGGCACCGAGGTAGTCGAACAGAACAACGTCGAACGAAACACCTTCGTCCATCAAATCCCGGACGAGTCCGTACGCACCGCCCTGATCACCACCGATCAAGGCGGCGTGAAGTGCCAGGCGTATGTGTGCGTGTGGATCGGCGACGGTCACCGGAACCTCCTCGACACCAGGTGGGACGACCGTCAACAGCGTAGCGCTCGACCGTCACCCAATCCTGTTCGTGCATGGCCCAGGTGCAATCCTCGGGCCGCCGCCGGGCCCGGCCGGAAGCTGGTTCAGGCTTCGAGGACCACCTCGCGGAGTGGCTCGAGACGCATCGCCCCGGTGACCAGCCGGATAACCACCCCTGGCAACTGGGTGATCCGCCGCTACCCTGAGCGGTGATCGCCTCACCAGGAGCGCCGATGAAACGACTCACCATCTTTGCCGCCCTTGCGCTCGCCGCCGTGGCACCGATGGCGTCGGCGATCGCCGCTCCGTCCGACGCCGCCGACTTCGCCGCAGATTGCAACGCCGACGGCAGGATCGACGTGACGGGAAGGGATCGTTTTGTCGGAGGTGCCGGCGCCCTCGTCGGCGACTGCAGCGTCGTGCTCGAGCCCGGCGCCACCCTCGTCCTGCGGGAACTGGAGCTCACGGGGTCGGGGAATCTCGTCGCAATCAGCAGTCCCGAGGAAACGACGATCCGGGTCGTCGATAGCGTCATCGATGTTGCCGGCTTCCTCGAGTTGACCGCGGGGTGCTGCGCCGGAGATGCCGACGTGCCCGAGCAGGACGGAACCGTTGTGGTCAAACGCAGCACACTGCGTGCCGCCGGCATTCTGCTGTGGACATCGTTCGACTGGCCCAACGGCCGAGTGCTGGTGCGCTCGTCGCACCTCGAGGCGCGCAGTTCCGGCATCACTGTAGGGGCATCCGATGTCGCCGGTACGAACGGAACCGCTCGAGTCGTCGAAAGCACCCTGCGAGCTACTCACCCGGTGGCCATCTCGACCGGATCGCTCGGCCGCACGATTGCCAAGGTCAACAGCTTCTTCGCTCCGACGGTGACGATCGAAACCGGTACGGGCGGGCTGTGCCGTTCGGTCGGCAACACCCCCGCGGTCCCCTGCAGCTGAACTCTGCTCACGGCCGCGCCTTCTAGTGTTTGAGCCCTGCGACTGAGGAGCGCTCGATGATACGACTGCGCGATCCGAACGGCACCGTTGAGCGGCTGGCAACTGGATTCCTCTTCACCGAGGGCCCGGTCTGGGACCACCGGGCCGGCGAACTGGTCTTCTCGGACATTCCCGGCGACGTTCGCTCCCGTTGGAATCCCGCAACAGGAATCAGGGACGACCGCCGTCCGTCGTTCAAGAGCAATGGGCTCACCTACGACGCCGCCGGCAATCTCCTGGTGTGTCATCACGCCATCTCAACAGTGGTGCGGGAAGCGCCCGACGGCAGCCAGGAGATCATCGCCAGCCACTTCGACGGCGCCGAACTCAACAGCCCCAACGACATCGTGGTGCGCTCGGATGGGGCGATCTACTTCACCGACCCCTACTACGGACGGCGCGATGGCCACCACGGCGTCATCCGCCCGCAAGAACTCGATTGGCAGGGTGTCTTTCGAATCGATCCCGACGGGTCGCTCCATCTGGTTGTTCCCCGAGATCTCTTCGAGACCCCCAACGGTCTCTGCTTCAGCCTCGGTGAGGAACACCTCTTCATCAACGACACCACCAACGGCCTGATCCGCCGCTTCGACGTCGGGGCCGACGGCTCGCTCAGCAACGAGCAACTTTTTGCCTCCGGGGTCAAGTCCGAGGAGGTCGCCGGCAAACCCGACGGCATGAAGTGCGACGAACTGGGCAACATCTGGGTGACCGGCCCCGGCGGCGTCTGGGTCTACGACCCCGCCGGCGAACGCATCGACGTCATCGCGGTACCGGAGAAGGTCGGCAACCTCACCTTCGGAGGGCCCGACTGGAGAACCCTGTTCATCACCGCGTCAACATCGCTCTACAGCATCGGGGTCGATGTCGGGCCGCGGCGAGAGCCGTACATGGACTAGCAGGCTCCCGATCGGGCGCGCTCGTCAGGAAGCGGCCAACGCGTCGCTCAATCCCGCAACACGCTCGGGCACAATGGCGAACCAGGCCCACTTCCCTCGCTGCTCTCGGGTGAGAAACCCGGCGTCGGCCAGGATCGAGAGGTGATGGCTGACCGTCGGTTGGCTGCGGCCGACCGGAGCGACCAGGTCGCAGGCACACATCTCTCCGTCGGTAGCGTTGGCGATCAGGCTCAACAACCGAAGTCGGGTCGGATCGGCCAACACCTTGAAGGCGGAAGCCAGCTCCTCGGCCTCGGTGGAGTCGATCGGCTCGGCCAGCACCGGCTCACAACATGGCTGGATGGTCGGGTCCATGTGAAGAAGTGTATCAGACATATTGACGTTCGTCGATGCGTCTGATAGGGTCTCACACATATCGAACTCCATCGATACGATGCAGGGAGCTGCCATGTCCGACACCACCGACCCGACCACCCTCGAGGACGTCCGAGATCGCTATGCAACTGCGGCCTCCGACGCAGCAGGTAGCTGCTGCAGCACCGACTGCTGCTCCGATGGAGCCCAAGACTTCGGCACCACGCTCTATTCGGCAGAGGACATCGCCGCCCTCCCGACCAAGGCGGCCGCCGCCAGCCTCGGCTGCGGCAACCCCACGGCCGTCGCCGAGCTGCGAGAGGGCGAAAGGGTGCTCGACCTCGGTTCCGGGGGCGGGATCGATGTGCTGCTCTCCGCCACGCGAGTCGGACCAACCGGGTTCGTCTACGGCGTCGACATGACCGACGAAATGCTCGACCTCGCACGCAAGAACCAAGCCGAGGTCGGCGCCACCAACGTCGCGTTCCTCAAGGGCGTCATCGAAGACGTCCCGCTGGAGGACAACACCGTCGACGTGGTGATCTCCAACTGTGTGATCAACCTGTCACTAGACAAGCCCAAGGTGCTGGCGGAGATGGCCAGGGTCCTGCGGCCGGGTGGACGCATCGGTATCACCGATATCGTGGCCGAGAACCACTTGTCGCCGCAGGATCGGCGCGAGCGTGGTGAATGGGTCGGATGTATTGCCGGCGCCCTTTCGTTCGAGGAGTACGAGCAGGGCCTGCGCGCGGCAGGCTTCGTGGATGTCTCGCTGACAATCACTCACGAAGTCGCCGACGGAATGCAGTCCGCCATCATCCGGGCAACACGGGCGTAGAGCAAAGCCGGCCTCACCGGAAGCGGCCTAGCCGGGCGCCGGCTCAGCCGGCGGGCATCAGCAGCAGGTTCTGCACGGCGCGACCGACCGGTCCGCCGACGTCGAACAGTTCAGCGTCCGACAAGCCGGTGCCGTCCGGCTGCCAATGCGACCTCACCTTGGAGCAGAACCACTCCCCGACCGGTTCGCGATGGAGCGACACCTCGAGATCCGCGTTCAGAAACAGAACCCTGTCCAGGTCCGCGTTGTAGCTGGCGCCGTTGCCGCAATCGGCCAGCGGCATGATGCGCTGGAACGGAGATGGCTCTTCGTCGGTCAGGATCGGCACTTTCGTGCGCATCCACACCGTGGTTGGGCCACCTTCGCCGAGTGACTCGGTCGGGTCGTAGCGAACTTCGACGGACGACAACAACCACTCGAAGCCGTGCGTCGCCGACCGGATCGGGAACTCGCCGGCGACGGCGACGGCGAAGTCGGGGACTGCCACCGGCGCCGTGGCGGACTCGAAGTTGTCAAGTCGGCGCAGGTGCATCGCAAACGCCCGGGCATACACCCGGTCCTCGTCGAGGATCTCCGCCTCACTGAATGTCACCGATCGGCCCGGCCGCCGTATCTCGGCTTGGACCCGAAAGCCCGCCATTGGGATGGGCCGCATCAGCTCAACGGTGATCCGGGCGAGGCGCTCATCGGGAACAAGACGCTCCAGGGCTCTCACCAGCAGCGCCGTCGGTGGGCCGGCGTGACACGCGTTGGCATCCCACGGCCCACGGGCGAACCCGGTGGGCTGGAACCACGCTCCATTGCTGGTCGTGAAGTAGGCGTCGGTCACGGAAGACGAGCGTACCCGAAGAAACTCCTGATTGACCGTCGAATCTCTCGAGGCCGCGGCGTCTCTCCCATTGGAACCTCAGTCAACCAGGAGGACCCGTATGAGACGCTTTGCACTTCTCACCGCCGTAGCCCTGATCTTCGGCTTGATGACGGCCACTGCGGTGAGCGCCGACTCCGGCGACGGCAACCAGAACGGAAACGGCCCGGCAACCGGGCAAGAACAGGAGCGTGAGCAAGAGCGCGAACAGGGTGGCGGCGACGAAGCCACCGGACCGAACACCGGACCCAACGGCCCGTCCGACGACGCCACCGGACCGAACGGACCCAACGGACCCAACGGCCCATCCGACGACGCCACCGGACCAAACGGACCCAACGGTCCCTCCGACGACGACGCACCAGACCCGGCGCAAGAGCGCGAACGGGAGCGGGTTCGTGAGCACGCCGAAGAGTGCGACGACGCCCCAGCCGACTGCGATCAGGACCAAACCCGCGAGCGCGAACGCATTCGTGAGCACGCCGAAGCATGTGAGGACGCCTCAGCCGACTGCGACCACGACCAAACCCGCCAGCAGCAGCGTGAACAGATTCGCCTGCAACTGTGGCAGCATCTCGGGGATGGAGACTGCTGGGCCGACGCCGAAAGCATGCAAGTGGCACTCCGCCACATGTGGCAAATCCTCTACCGGAACCGTGTGGCTGGCGCGTTCCTCGTGTAGGGAACGCCGGGACGGTCGGGGGTGAGTGACTACCCGGAACTGGACGAGATCATGGACGGCATCCGAATCGGCAATGAAGCGGCCTTCGCCACTGCCTACCACCAGACTGCCGACGTGCTGGCTTCCTTCGCCAACGGCATGGTGCGGGACCAGCGCTTTGCCGAGGATGCCGTCCAGCAAGCCTTTCTCGAGCTGGTTCAGGCAGCACCCAAGATCAAGGGTGATGGTCGGTCGCTGCGAGCCTGGCTGTTTCGCAGCATCCGGTTCACCTGTCTCGACGAGATTCGTCGTCGAGCCCGTCGGCCGGAAGATCCCACGGCAACCATGCCTGAGGTCGGTGTCGAGTCGTCCCCGCACGGTACGCTCGACACCGACCCGGTTCTTGCCGATGCCATGGCGCAATTGACTCCCCGCCAGCAGACGCTGTTGGTGCTGCGCCACGTCGTCGGTCTCGACGGTGAAGAAGCGGCCACCGTTGTTGGCAGCAATCGCACCGCGGTGTACGCCGCGACTGCTCGCGCCGAACGCCGGCTGCGCAATCTGCTTGCAGAGTCGGAGGATGGGCAATGACACCAACCAACGACCCAATGCAACGATTGGCCGCCTACCGCACCGAGATCGACGAGGGGGTTCGGGAGCGGCATCTCGCCCAGATGGGCGCGGCGCTGCGGACTGCGCCTACTACCGCAGTCCCTACCCGCCTCGGCTTCCGCCGCCGCTTCGCCACCGCGCTCGCCACCCTCACCATCGTGGTGGTTCCGGTAGGGGCGGCGGTGGCGGCCGAGGGTTCGGTCCCCGGCGACGGCCTCTATCCCGTCAAGCAGGTCACGGAACGCATGCGCGGCTGGGTCGACCACGACCTCGTCGCAACACACCGCGTCGAAGAACTCGAGGTGCTGCTCAACCGCGACGCAGACGACGAGCTCATCGCGGAGACCGCGGATCGGGCCGTTGGCGCAGTGGCAGCGCTCGATGATCCGGGAGAGCTCGGTCCCCGTTTGGATCAAGCCCAGCAGCGGATTCGATTGCGTACTCGGCAGCGAATCAGGGGCGGTGTCGGATCGTCATCCGACTCGAGCGGCCCCGTCATCGCCCCCGGCCCCGCGCCCGGCCCCGGAATTGGCAACCCCGACTCCACCGGGTCGGATGACGCGCCCGGCTCGGGCCCGGGCGAGCCTCCAGAGGACGCCGACCTCGATCGGGTCCGGGATCGAGATCGTGACGGCAACACCGGCCCAGACGAGGACCCTCCGAGCAACGGCGATGCCCCGGGCTCGCCCAGCACAGATCCCCCGCGATCCGGTGATGGCGATGGCAGCGGCGGAAGCGGCGGAAGCGGCGGCAGCGACCCGGGCAACGGCAGCCAGGGCAACGCTGCCGGCCAAGGTGGCGGATCCGGCTCGGACGACGGGCGGGGTCAGGGAAAGCCCTGACGCCTCCGGTCACCGCGCGCTACCGTCGGCTCATGACCGAACCGAAGACTCCGCAGCAGCTCTTCGACCTCCTCGATGACCTCGGAATCGAGACAGAGACCGTGTCACACCAGCCGGTGTTCACCGTGGAACAGGCCAAGGAACTGCGCGGGACCCTGCCGGGAGCTCACAGCAAGAACCTATTTCTGCGCAACAAGAAGTCACAGATGTTCTTGCTGGTCGCGCTCGAGGACCGCAGCATCGACCTCAAAGCCCTCGGCGATCAGCTTGGGATCGGCCGCCTTTCGTTCGGCAGCCCGGACCGTCTGATGACGTACCTCGGGGTCATTCCCGGCGCCGTCTCACCCTTCGCCGCAATCAACGACAACACCAACGAGGTTCGGGTGTTCCTCGACCGCGGATTGCTCGACAGCAATCGACTCAACTTCCACCCGCTCGACAACGCCCAGACCACCGGGATCGACACCGACGACCTCCTCCGCTTTCTCGAAGCAACCGGACATGCACCGGAGATCGTCGACCTCGCGTAGAAGCCCGTTCTGGCGTGGCCAGGGTGCAAGAAATCGCGCCTCTGCCACGCCAGAACAGAAGAGGGAGCGCAGCGGGGCTTGGGTCCTTTTCCCCTTGCCGCGATGGACGTGGCGCCGCACGGTGGGAGCAACAGTTCGCTCACGGAACCCGCCACCGCAACAAAGGGGACCCCATGGCACGCGCTGCATCACCCACGACCTCGAAGCCCGTCGTTACCACGACGCAGGAGATGCTCGTGCTGGCGATGCTCTCCTACCGGGCCTACCACAGCCTCCGGCCCGGTGAGGTCCAACTCGCCCGACTCCACGGAGCCGTCGAGGACGGCCTCGCCACACTCGAGCCACTCGGCGGGAAATGGGAACTCGTGTGGGGACCGGCCGCCTATCGGGCCCCGTTCACCACATTCGACGAGAACGTCATGTACCTGGCACGCGACCGCCGTACCCCCGATCGTTATGCGGTCGTCGTCCGCGGCACCAACCCGGTTTCGGCATCCGATTGGCTCTTCGGCGACCTGTGGACCGGCGTCCTGTCGCCGTGGGAGTTCGGTTCACCAGCCGAACGCGAGGGAGTCGCCATCTCACTCAGCACCGCACTCGGCCTCAACGTTCTGCTCCACATGCACGCCACAGGCCCCCGCCCCGGGCCGGTTGCTCGCATCTGGCACATCGCCGACGAGGACATCGGCGATGCCGTGCGACGCACCACTCGGTTCATCCTGCGACCTTTCGGCGGCCTGGCGGCCGAGGCGCTGCGCCGGTTGCGATTCAGGCTCAGGGCCGACCTGCGCGAACTCAAGTATCTGCGCGAACAGGCGGTGAGCCGCGATCCTGAGGAGCGGGTCGATGCCCTCCTTGCATTTCGCAACTCGACGGCGGCTCGGCGAATTCGCCGGCGCTTGGTCGACGCCGACGGCCGACTCGACGACAACGCCCACCGCGAGTTGCTGCGGCTGATGGAAGGAAGCTTCCGGCTCCGCACCAGGCTGGCGCCCGGTGCCACCTTGCTCGAATTCCTCAAAGCTGCGGTTGCGGAGGCCTCCGGCCCGGTCGAAGTGGTAGTGACGGGACACAGCAAGGGCGGGGCGCTTGCCCCCACCCTGGCGTTGGCTTTGGCCCAATGCCAAGGCTCTGAGGATGTCTACCGCGCGGCACACTGGGACCCCGAGGAGCGCGCCACCGTCCACTGCTACGCCTATGCGGGACCCACGGCGGGCAACGCGGCATTTGCCGATCTCTCCGACCGGGTCATCGGCGCCAACTGTCACCGGATCGCCAACGCGCTCGATATGGTGCCCCACGCATGGATGACCCGCCCATCCCCGCGGGCCAAGGGCCTCTTCATCGATGACTTGCCCGACCTCTATCCGGCCCCGGTGCACCGGATTCGGAGCCTCAACCTGCTCGCCAAGACAGTCATCAACGACGTGGCTCCTCTCGACTATCAGCACGTCGGCAAGCATGTGACGATCCTCAACGGCGAGATCGACCCCGAACGGAGGCTCTACTTCGAACAGGCGGCCTATCAGCACATGGAGGCCTATCTCGAGATGCTCGACATCGAGGATATGGGCTTGGTCGACTTCGTCAGCCCGCTGCGCTGAGGCGGGGAAGCGACGCCCTCAGCCGAGGACGGCATCCAGCTGGGCTTGCCACGACTCGTCCGCCGCTGCGGGTAGCAGGCCGACGTCATGCGGTGCGTCGGCTCGGATCCACACGACCGGGACCCCAAGATCCTGAGCCTCGGCCACGATTTGAGCGGTACCACCTTCGCCGCGCGACGGCAGGCCGTCCCATACCGCAACCAGCAGATCGGCACGGACCAACATCTCACGACCGGCGGCGACATAGGCGGCATTGCGTTCGTCCGGCGTCGATCCGGCTTCACCGACGACGGCCACATCTCTCGCTTCGGCCAACAGTCTTCGGAACGCCGCAACCGACTTCGCCGAGGTGAAGTCTCGCTCATACTCATCAACGGGAAGCGGCAGCGGGCAGGTGAGTTCGGCGCCGACGGCGAGGGCCGCTTCGGCCACCAGACGGTCGGTGCCTTCAGCGAGCGGTGACACGACTTCGATCTGGCGCACCCCACCAAGCTTCGGTGAGGTGATGCGCCGCATCACCTCACCGACACGCTCGCGCAATCCCGGCGGCTCCTCGAGCCAGCGATGCCCGGTGACACCAATCGAGATCCGCGGATCGCCCACCCACCCGTTATACCGCAAACCAGGCGGATTGGCCCCTCCTCAGTCCCCTCGGTCGGCGCTATGTTGATCGGGTGGGTCATGTGACGTTTGTCCATGGGATCGGCAACAAACTCCCACCCGACGCCCTGCTCGACGCTTGGGAGCGCTCACTCGCCGATGCCGGGGGGTTGGATCTGGGCACGCGCGGCATCACCTCATCAATGGTCTACTGGGCCGACGTCATGTATCCGGAACCGGCGGAGGCATCGCTGGAGAGCACCAGCGACCTCCCACGTCTCGAGACCGACGTCGACGTTTCGTTCAGCGACAATGGCTCGCCCGATGAGCAGCGTTGGGCGAACCGGTTTGCCGAGTCACTCGGGATCGACGGTGAGAGCGGCGACAACGGCGGCCCGGACCCCGGCGCCGAAGACGATCTCGAGCGCGTCCCGCTGCCGCGGGGACTCAAGAACCGCCTGATGCGGACGCTGCTGCGCGACGTGCACCACTACCTCTTCGACAGCCCGCACCGCCCCCGTCCCGACGTCGAGTATGCGGTCCAGAGCGAGATCCGCAATCGAATGGTCATTGCGCTTGCGCAGGGAGCCGAGGCCGAGGGGCCCCACGTCGTCGTCAGCCATTCGATGGGCACCGTGATCGCCTACGACTGCCTCAAGCGAGTGCGCGACTGCCCATCGGTCGACGCCCTGGTGACGGTCGGCAGCCCGTTGGGGCGCGACGAGATCCCCGACGAACTCCAACCGGGATGGAGTCGCAACGATGGCTACCCCTCTGAGCGAGTGAGCGGCGAGTGGATCAACGTCTACGACCGGCTGGATCCCGTCGTCGGCATGTATCCCCACCTCAAGTACACCTATCGCAAGGCCGGAGTCGAGCAGGTCATCGATCTCAACGAGCAGAACTGGGGCACGTGGCGACACGACATCGCCAAGTACCTCCACGGACCCAAGTTGCGCGCCTCGTTGGCAGCGCTGCTCGGCGAAGCCGACTGAGGCGCGGCAGTGACCTGGGACCCAACCGCCTTCAACCACGACCTCGCCGCCGCCGTAGAAAGCTACAACGGGCCCGAGGCGGCAAGGCTGTGCGACGAGTTGCTCGACCACCTGCGGTCAACGGATCAGGCGTACCCAGCCCGTGACGCCATGCGCGTGCTGCGCCAGCTACGCCGCAAACGGTTCTTCCGCACGATGGCGGTCGTCGCCGAAGGACTCCTGCAATCAGGCCAGCAAGCCCCCTTCGTGCGCTGCGAGTACGCCCAGGCCTTGATCGAGCTCGGGATGCCATCGGCCGCCGAGCCGCTCCTCAACGAGGTGCTGCGCAGCGCGGCGAATCCCCAGGAACTCCTCGAAGCCCAAGGGTTGCTCGGGCGCGCCGCCAAGCAGATGCTGGTGACCTTCGGGGAGACCAGTGGGCCCCACCGCACCACACAATTCGTCGACGCGATCACCCCCTATGCCGGCGCCTACGAGAACGATCCCGCAGGGTGTGCCTGGCACGGAATCAACGCGGCGGCCCTCGTGATGCGAGCCGAGCGCGAAGGCATCCGGATCGGAGGATTCCCTGATCCGGCCATAGTGGCAACGGAGGTGCTCGCCGCCGCCGAGGCGCACCTCGAGGACCCGTACCGCCCTGCCGACCCGTGGGACGCCGCCCTCGCCGCTGAAGCGTGTCTGGTCCTCGGGCGTCACGACGGGGCGGTCCTGTGGACGCAGCGCTACACCGCCGACCCTCAGGCCGACGCCTTCGAACTGGCCAGCACCCTGCGCCAGTTCACCGAGGTGTGGCAACTCGACAGTGCTTCGGAACCGGGAAGGCGCATCCTTCCAATGCTGCGGGCCCAGATGCTGCAACGCTCGGAGGGCGTCCGGCTCGAATTGGCCCCCGCCGATGTCGCCGCTGACAGCGCCATGCCCGACTCGGCGTTCGAGAAAGTCCTCGGCGGCACCGGACTGGTGACCCACTCGTGGTACCAGAGGGGTATGAGACGCAGCCGGGCCGTGGCCCACATCGCCCATTCGAGCGGCCGCCCCGTCGGCACCGGCTTTCTGGTCGAGCGGGGCGACCTGATCGGCAACGACGACACAACCGCCGTCCTGGTCACCAACAGCCACGTCATCGCCGATGACCCCAGCGCCGACGACACGCTGACTCCCGACCAGGCCGTGATCACCTTCCAAGTCCTCGCCGCCGACGGGGGCGGTGCACCCACGTTCCACCCCCATCGGGTTCTGTGGTCCTCACCGCCCCGACAACTCGACACCACCGTCATCGCGCTGGCCGAACCGGTCGCATCACTCGAGCCTTGTGATGTCACCAAGGCACGCCCCCGCCTCGACGGGAAACAGCGGGTCTACGTCATCGGCCATCCGCAGGGTCGCGAGTTGTCGTATTCGATCGACGACAACGTGCTGCTCGACTATGACGACCGGGTGCTGCACTATCGGGCCCCGACCGAACCCGGCAGTTCGGGTAGCCCGGTATTCAACCGGGATTGGGACGTGATTGGGATCCATCACGCCGGGCGAAGCGATATGCCTCGACTCAAGGGCCAGGACGGAACCTATCCCGCCAACGAGGGCATTTGGATCGGGGCGGTTCGTAGGGCGATGGCGCGCACGACGTAGGTCCACGGTCTTCCACGCTCGGGGAGCCGTCGGGATCCTGCCCGTTTTCACCCCAGACGCACCTGTGGGTCCTCGCAGGGGGGATCGCGAGGACCCATCAGGTCTTGCGGAGAGGGCGGGCCGTCCCGGATGGGAACCCGTTGGTCTCTTGTGGGCTTACTTGTCCTTCTTGACCTTCTTCGGCTTCTTGTCCTTCTTGACCTTTGGAGCCTTGTCATGCTTCGGCTTCGTCGGTTCGTGGCCGTCATCGTCGAACTCGTCGTCGTCATCCGGGTCATCAGTCTTCGGCGGCTTCACCTTTGGAGCCTTCACCTTTGGAGCCTTGACCTTGGGTAGCTTGACCTTGGCGACTTCCCGCATGATCCAGCCCTTGGGGACGTCGAGGTCGTGCGGAGAGAGATTCCTGGCAACTGCCGAAACCATGCTGCCGTGATTCTGCTGGCCGTTGGGGCCGGTTCCGTCTTGGACGATGCAGCCGGCCGGCAATTCGACGCCTTCGCCAAGGGGGGATCCATCGACAAAGATCGTGAGCTCCCCGGTTGTCTCGTCCCGCT
Organism: uncultured Acidimicrobiia bacterium; assembly: GCA_963704825.1. GTDB lineage: Bacteria > Actinomycetota > Acidimicrobiia > Spongiisociales > UBA5794 > CAVPHV01. The sequence goes on along the minus strand of CAVPHV010000014.1, from coordinate 529,525 downwards.
CGTAGCTCACGCCCTCGCAGGCATCGGTCTCACCATCGCCGATGGTGACGATCACCACGGCGTTCTCGTCGTCCCACACGGGCGTGACGACCGGTCGAACCACCTCGGGGGAATCATCTTCGCCCATGTCGCCCTCGACCGCCACAGCGGTGCCGGCGACCAGGACGAACAGCACGGTCCATATTCCGAATACAGCGAAGGGTTTCTTCATGGTCTGGTTCCCCTAACCCAAGTGATGCGCATGACGCCTACGTGACCGTTACCGCTGGGACCGGCCCTGGTACTACGGGCTGGCCCCTACTCAGGCAACGACGCCGCGTTGGCGGCGCACTGCGATTGATGCTCCCGGCCCAACCATAATCTGTCCTTGCCTCCACCTAACCTGCGAACAATGACGTGGCCGGGACCTGTTGAGCTGGGGCGCGGGGTGGTGGTGCGTGCCGGCGATGCCGTACCCGCTGCCTGGAGTGACGCGCCGGTGGTGCGGATCAATGGCGGCACTCTCAATGATATTGAACGGCTCGACGCCCTCGTCCAGGGTCTGCACCGGAACTGGGTCAACCGCACACCTGTGGTGGTGGAGTGGGACGCCGCCGACGACGCGCTGGCTGGCATCGAGTCGTACGAAGACCCTGCCTGGCAGCTGAGTGCCGGCTTCCTCTTCCCGCTGGAGCGGCTTCGTTTCCTCTGTTTCTCCAACAACTATGACGCCCGCAACGGCGAACCCAAGTGGTGGTGGACCGTGAAGGCTGCCCGGCTCGGCGCCACCGCTGATGGCCCGGGCGATGCGCAGCTCTCGGATGGCGAAGCCGTTTGGATCGACGGTGGGCCTCGTCAGCCCCTGCCGTCGCTCGACCTGCCCGTCGTCCACGGCGAAACGATCGACGCCGGGGCCACCACGCTCGTCGGTCCGTCGGTCGATCCCGGCGACGACGGCCTGGCACCAGATCAGGCCGAAGCCGTTGCCCATCCAACAGGGGCAGCTCGGATCATCGCTCCCGCCGGCTCAGGGAAGACCCGAACGCTGGCCGCCCGGCTCCGCCACCTGAAGGACGACCGCGGGGTCGAATCCCAGTTCCTGACTGCGGTCGCCTACAACGCCCGAGCCGCCGCCGAGCTCCGCGAGCGCCTCGACGCCGAGCGGTCCATGGTGCGCACCATCCACTCGTTGGGGTGGGCGATCTTGGGCGAGGCTCGCCCCGGACTCGACCTGATCGACGAGATGGCGGTACGGAATCTGCTCGGTGGCCTCATCTCCGTCCCGCGCCGAGCCAACGCCGACCCGATGGGTCCCTACCTCGAAGCACTCGAACAGGTGCGGTCGGGCTTGATGGATCCCGAGAGGGTGGAGGGCGGCCGCGACGACGTGCCCGGCTTCGCTTCGGTCTTCGAGCCCTACCGCGCTCGCCTCTACGACAGCAGATCCGTCGATCATGGGGAGCAGGTGTACGGGGCTATCGAGGTGCTGCTCACCGACCCCGACCTGCGGCGCCGCTGGCAGCATCGATGCCGTCACCTCCTCGTCGACGAGTTCCAAGACCTCACCCCGGCGTACCTGCTGCTGCTGCGACTGGTCGCCTCACCACAACTCCAGGTCTTCGGTGTCGGCGACGACGATCAGGTGATCTACGGCTACGCCGGGGCCGACCCCGGGTTCCTCATCGACTTCGACGTCTACTTCCCGGGTGCCGGCCACCACGCACTCGAGGTCAACTACCGATGCCCGCAGCGGGTCGTCGCCGCCGCCGGCCATCTCCTCTCGTACAACCGCCGACGCATCGACAAGACCATCCGCGCCGCGGCTGCCGACGACGACCCCGGAGCTCTCAATGTGCAGCAAGTCGCGGGGCCGGAGATGGCAGCGGCATGCCGCGACCAGATCGGGCAGTGGATCGCCGCCGGAGCTGAAGCGGGCTCTATTGCCGTCCTGGCCCGCGTGAACGCCTCGCTGATTCCCGTGAAAGCTGCGCTGAGCGACGCCCAAGTACCGAGCAACGACCTTTTGAACGCACAATCCCTGCGACGCACAACCCTGCGCGCCCTGTTCGCCTGGCTGCGCATCGCCCAGCGCCCGGAACGGATCGAACGCAACGACGCACTCGAGGCGATTCGGCGCCCGTCGCGTGGCCTGACCCGACTCTCGCGCGAACTGATCCGGCGGCGCACCACCTCGTTGGAGGAGCTCATCGGGCTCGGCATGCAGCTCGACGGCAAACAAGCCGCTCGCTGGGACGACTTCGTCGACGATATCACCGCGGCAGCCGAGGCTGCCTCAGCCGGCGAGGCTCCGAAACTGCTGGCGGCGCTGATCGACCGGATTGGGCTCGGCTCCTCAGCCAGGACCCTCGACTCGGGGCGCGGCAATGCCTCCCGCTCCAGCCATCTCGACGATCTTGTCGCGGTGCAACGGGCCGCTGCAATCCACCCCACCCTCGACGACTTCGTTGCTTGGCTGCGCACTGCGACGGATCGACCATCGACACCAGACGGCGTGACTCTGTCGTCGGTGCACCGGGTCAAGGGGATGGAGTGGGACCACGTCATCGTGTTCGGAGCCGATCGTGGTGCAATGCCTCACGACCTGGCGACCGACCTCGAGGAGGAGCGCCGAGTCTTCCACGTTGCGCTCACCAGGGCCCGAGAGCAGGCAGTAGTGCTGGCCGACGCCGCTCGCCCCTCGCCGTTCCTTGCCGAACTCGATGGCTCGGCCTCGCACGAACCGGCGCCGCCACCGCCACCCAAACGCTGGAGCAAGCCACCGCGGCTCAAGCCCGCCCCCCTTGTCGGCGACCACGTGACATTGGTGGGCGGGTTCGCCGGGACCGTTTCGAGCGTAGGGCGAGGTCTGGTCACGGTGGTGCTCGATACCGGAGCCGAACTCGAAGTTCCGGTCGCCGATGTCACCATTGCGGCAAACGCAGGCCCGTCGTCGCCCGCCCTCGTCGAGGCCCTGAAGGCGTGGAGGCTCGACGCCTCAAAACGCCTCGGGGTGCCCGCCTATGTCGTCCTCCACGACCGCACCATCGAGGAGATCGCCGCAGCTCGCCCGGAGACGGAACGGGGTCTGATCAGCATCTCCGGCATCGGCGCCCGCAAGCTCGAGGACTATGGCGACGACATCCTCGAGATCGTGGCCGCGCACCAGGAGTGAGGTCCCTCATTCGGATCCGATCAGCAACTCGCGGATGTGGTCGAGATGGTTGGCCTGCGCCCGTTTGAGCGCTTCCTCAACCGTCAGCGCGAGCAGTTCGATCGGGATCTTGCGTCGAATCGAACCGTCTCGGAATCGCCCTACGAACTCGTCCACCGTGAGGTGCCGACGCTCGAACAGCAGGCTGTCGATCTTCACTCCCATCTCCCGGGCGACTTTGGCCAAACGGGGATCGGTGATGGCGCCGACCTCTTCGGCCCAACGCAGAGCCACCACCTGGCGGACCCGGGCTACGAAGTCGTCGATGTGGGTGATGATGTACTGCGCCCGCCGACCGAGGCGTCCGGCCACTGCCAGTCGCCCGGCTGCCCCTCCCCCGACCAGGCTGAGCACTACGGTCGGAATGATGCCACCGATCCAGAATGCCGGATTGTGGACGAGGTCATCGAGGCCGATCACCGCCATGATGAAGCCCAGGGGGTCGTTGAACAGGAACTGCCACGCCTGACCAAGCCGAGACCAGCTGCGTCGGAACGCGTGGTGGTCCCACAAGCCCTGGATGGTCATCCCGCCGAGAGCCTTGATCGGTGCCCACAGCCCGTCGACCAGACCCTCGAGCATCTCGATTGGGATCGGATCGTCGCGCTCACCGGCGACGCGCCGCATCAACCCGTCCACCACCTCGAGCAGCCGGCCGAGGAGACCGGCATCGGCCAGGACCACCAGGGCCACCTGCTGGTCCGCCGGAGTCAGACGGTCCAGCCCGACCAGGGCCGCAGCCGCGGCCTCATCCGACCCTGTCGCCATCTCGGCGCAGCGGGTGATGAATGGAATCGCCGCTTCCGGAGGAGCCAGCCGAGTGACCGCGTCGGCGATCTCGACAAACCGTTCGCCGAACTCGGCATTCGCAAGGCGCCAGAGGGTGTCGCCGTCACCCAGCCTCGCGATCGTCCCGAACAAGCGCCGCTCCTCGTCGAGGTCGAGATTGCCGCCGCGGACTCCGTCGAGCTCGTGGAACCAGCGATAGAGCTCGTCGTCGTTGAGCCGCTCGATCACCGCATTGAACTCGGGCGGGTCGAGCGACCCGAGAATGCGCTCGATCTCGAGCAGTTCCAAGCGGGAGACATCTCCAAAGAAGGACTCATCGAGCAGCGATCGAATCTCGTCGGTCGCCCCGATCACCGCGACGAGGTCGAAGTGGGCGCTGGGGGCGGTTGCTGCCAATTCGTACGTGAGATAGGCAATCATCGAGTCGAGTTCGGCTGCCGCATCGTCGGCCGCCCGGCCACCGGTGAGCGCGATCAGACCGCGCTGGATACGTAGCTCCTCGATAGCCAGATCGGCGAGACGCCGCTCGAGCGCAACGACCGCCTCGGCGGCTTCCTCGGCTTCCGACGCCCACCAATACGCGAGGTCGGCGGCAACGCGTTCCTTGTCGGCGCGAATCCTGTTCAGCTGATCGAGGAGGAGGTCCTCGAGCGTCCAGTCGAAGTCGAACCCCGCCTCCCAGACCGCGCCCGGCAGAGCTGGGTTGGAGCAGGCGAGACCGAGTGACTCCAGCGTGATCTCCGCCTGATCGAGATCGTCGGCGCGGCGAAGCAAGTCGGCGGCAGCCGCCGCGGACCAGCCGGCAGCCCGGGCCGTGCCGCCGAGGTACAGGGGAGGCCGCCCAACTCGTTGCATGTCTCGAGCCACCAGCGCGGGAACCCTGTCGAGGTCGGCCGCCACACTGCGCATCACGTCGGCCAGCGACCGCATCGCCTCCGTGTCCCAGCGAACCAACAACCCCGAACCCTCTCTTCTGGGCTACCATATATCGTTAAACACTGTTATACTGTGTCAGGCGGCGAGGAACAAGGGGGCCGTTCGATGTCGATCAGGAGCACGAACCGAGGGGGATCCTCGCCGCGCCACCTCGCAACCAGGCCCAACGACAACCCAACGTGGTTGGGCATTTGTGCCACCGGGGGCGTACCATCCAGCCGGGCATCCACCACGATCAGGGGGAAGGCGGAGTGAACCGGATCTGGCTCGGCGCGGGTGTCGCTGCGGCCCTTCTCATTGCGCTCGTCGTCGCGCTCACCGCCGCCGGCGACAGCACCCCGACCACCACCGCCATGGGCCTCGCTACCACTACCACCGCGGCCCCTCCATCGACGACCACCCCTGCAACCACAACGACCGCGCCGCCGACCACCACCACAACCATCACGGAAGCGCCCACGACGACCACGACCCTGTCGTTGGAGGAGCGAGAAGCCGAAGTGCTGGCGTTGGTGACGGACCTTGAGTTTCGGATGTATCAGTAGCCGTCTACGACAGCGACGTCGAGGAACTCGCCGAGCTCGTCGGGACGCAAGCACCTGTATGAAGCCTTCTGCCGAGCGGCAGCCGAGCCCGGATGATCTTCTACGAGCGAGGCGCCACACCCAGGAACTATCAAGGTCGAGCTGCTCGACGTCAAGCTCGATCGAGCAGATTGCCTCGTCGTTGCAGTAACCGAAGACCCAACCGCCTTCCTGAACGAGAGCGGCGAAGTCGAAGACTTGATCATCGTCGCTATGGCCAGTGCCTGAAGCCCAGCTACGGATGGCGGCTTGCCGAGCGCTTCGGAGGCGGGACTCCGGAGAGTTCGTGGCTGCCGCAGTGCGACCTCCAAGACCGAGAGTGGCGCCCATGAGGCGAGCCACGATTCTCCTGGCTGTGTGCGTCCTTGTTCGTGGATCGACTCCGCTCTCAGTCTCGCCTCTGCTGACGAGATCGCGTATTGCTGGTACGAGAGACGGTGGCAACTATCGGCGGGCAGTCAGCAACTCCACTGTCGCCTTGCCGGTGGTGACACGGTGGTGTACCGGGATCGCGGCGAGGTGCCGGGGCCGCTCTACCCCGCCGTTGGTGACGACGGCACCGGGACGTGTTGGTATGAACGCTCGGTCTATACGGGGTGGGAGTCGTTTGGAATCGACGGGACCCGCAACCTGCTCTACTTCAATCCGGACGGGCTGCCGGGAGGACCCTTCATCGCAGAGTCTTGGTTCGAGCGATGTGAAGGTGAGCCGAGGGAGATCGAAGTCGTCCTCGACCTCGTCTGGGAAGTGATGGAGTCATTCGACTTCGTCGAACCCGACCCGGAGTTCAACCCCGCCATTGGAGTCACCGGACTCCCCACCTACATCGCGGCGCAGCCGCCTGAACCGGTCGTCGAAACCATCGTCTCTCCCGTCACCGGGCGGGTTGTCGATGTCGAGTTCGTCGTGACCACCGTCTCGATCGAATGGGGCGACGGCGCAGAAACCGAAGTCGCGCCAGATCTGTACCGAGAGTTGGTCGGCTACCCAAACGGTGACATCACCCACACCTACGAAACCAGCGAATTCGTCGATCCCGTCGTGTCCTACAACTGGCGGGTGCGCTTCCGCGTCGATCAAGGCGCCTGGCAGCCGGTCGACGGAGTCGAACCCACCACATGGACCAATCCCTACCAGGTCGACGAAATCGTCGGTAGGGTCACCGGGTGATCGGATCACACAAATGACCCACGACCCGGCCCAAGCCGTCGCCGAGTCGGTGCTCCCCGAAGATGAGCGGCTTCGATTCCTCGAACTGTGCCGCGCTCGACCGGCGGACCAACTCCATCAAGACGCCGCCAAAGTCGAGGCGCACCTCCGAATCATCGAGCTCGGGGCGAGGACGTCGCCCATCCTGAACGTCGGGTTGGCTCGATCGATCGCCGTCGCCCTCACCACGCTGATCGCCGACGCCGACAACTACACGTTCCAAGAGCGGCGCCTGCTCTCTGGTGCCATCGAGTATTTCGTGGCGAAGGGCGACCTTGCCGACGACTACGCCTCGCCATCCGGCCTCGACGACGACGCCCGCGTCACTCGCGCGGTCTGCCGCTTCCTCGACCGAAGTGACCTCGCAGACGGCTGGTAGCGGGCCGGTCGGACCAAGGATAGGGACCGGCGCTGCCGGCCCCAGACGCGATACGGCGGCGCGCCCCTGGTACGCCTTCCCCGCCGCACCGCCGTAGTCGTTAGATCACCTGGAGGTAGACCTCCATTACGTGATCCTCCCATCCATCGCCTCGGCCGCCAAGGGGCACAAAGGCCCAAAAGCGGCTCCTGAAATGGGACTTCAGCCATCACCGACCCGCGACGGCGACGCCACCGAGCGGGATCTCGATTGGTTCTCCAGGCACCACGTCCTGGACCGAGATCGTCAGCGGCACCAAGACGGATGAAATCACGTCGTCGGCCTCGACCTCGTTGCCGACCCGCCGGATCACTTCGACCGCTCCTCCGGGGTGACCCAACGCCGGTTCGTGAGGAACATCGGCTGGGAACGGCAGCGCCCACCAGCGCATCGATTCCGACAACCCCTCCGACGCCGATCATCAGCCCTACGACCGACCCAACCCAAGCGCTTCGATTCACCCGGCGAGGCTGGTGCCTGGTGGGTCTGGGCACGCACGCGACCCGGCAGATCGCCCCGGCAGCCCTACACTTGCGGCCAGATGGCGACCGCGACGGCACCTACCAACGTGTCGCGCTCTTCCTATTGGCGTGAGCTGTGGGAGCGGCGTGACTTCACCGCGGCTTTGGCGCGCAGCAGCCTTGCCAGCCATGTCGCCGGCACGACACTGGGCCGAGTGTGGTGGTTCATCAACCCGCTGATCATGGCCGGGGTCTATTTCTTGGTCTTCGGAGTCATCATCAAGGGAACGTCTCGGTCCAACGCGAACTACCTGGCGTATCTCATCGTCGGCATACTGGTCTTCCGATTCCTCAGCGTTGGGCTGACTGGGTCTGCGGCGATCATCATCGGAAACGCGAAACTCATTGCAAACGTGCGCTTTCCCCGGATGGTTCTACCCCTTGCAGCTGTGATGGACTCAATGGTCACGTTCATTCCCTCACTGTTTGTCCTCTACCTGCTCGTCACTCCGATCTCGTGCCTGCAGGCGGTGGGCAATCCGAACGTCACCTGCGTCGTCCCGACCTATCGAATCGCGCTCCTACCCGTAGCGATCGTCATCACTTTCTTCTTCACCCTGGGCATCGGATCGTTCGTGGCACGAATCGTTGTTCCCAATCGAGACGCTCGGAACCTGATTCCTCACCTGACCCGAATGTGGTTGTTGCTCTCCCCAGTTCTCTGGGGAGTCGAACGCATCGAAACCCTGCCAGAGCCACTCCAAGTCGCCATGGTCTTGAACCCCATGTACTCCATTCTGTCCATCTTTCGGACGGCTTTGATCAACGACCCGTTTGAACCGATGATGGTGGCCGTCGCCGCCGCCTGGGCCGCATTCATGGTCGTCTTTGGGGTGTGGACGTTCCGTCGCCACGAAGCGGCCATGGCCAGGTACGTATGACCACCGATCTCGGAGCCCCGGCGCCGCCGCGAGTTGGTCCACCGTTGCCCTATCACCGGCCCGGCTGGAGCAGCGCCCGGCCCGTCGATCGAATCGCCGAAGGCCTGCTCGACGCCGGACTGGTCCGTGCCGGGGAGCCCGACCCCATCCCCCTGATCCGGCCCTTCCGCTGGCGGACTGATCCGAGCCTGCCGACCCCCGTCGACCTCGCCTCCTGGAGCTTCCTCGACCCGCTCCTCGAGGTTTACTCCGAAACGGGCGATCAGCGCTACCTCGAGCCGGCGGTTGATCTCGCTCGGGACTGGATCCGTGCCCACCGCGACGAGGCGGACGCCGCCTCGATCAACATCCAGGCGGGGCGGGCATGGCGCCTTGCGTACATCCTCGCCGAGGCGGAGCGGTATGGCGGGTTCGGTCCGGGCGAGCTCAAGCCACTGTGGGACCTGGCCTCGCGATGTGAAATGGCCCTGGACCGAGACGCCGGAGTGCCCGCCACCTGTGGACGGCTGGCCCTCGCCACCCGCCTCTCCGGTGCCGACCACCATCGCGAAGTCGAAGCCCAGGCCGCCGCCCTCGAAGCCTTCCGCAGCGCCTTCGGCCCCGACGGCGTCCACCGCAGCCACGACCCGGCACAACACGACGACGCGCTGAGCCTCCTGACTGCAGTGCTGCGCAGCGAGATGCTCGACGCACCGGACCTCACCGCCTTGCAGGAGCGGGCGGAGGAGGCGCTGGCGTGGTTCGTGCTTCCCGACGGAACACTCGCAACCTTCGGCGACACCGGCGAGCAGTACATCTCGCCGGCGTGGGATGGCCCACAAATCGCCCTTCGCTTCGTCGTCGACCGCTACCGCACCGAAACCCTCCGTCATCTCGCCAGCATGGGCCGGATCGGCGCACCACCACGGGCGGGTTTCAAAGTGTTCCCCGATGCCGGCTACCTGGTGATGCGGCCGGCGCGTCGCTTCACCCCGGACCGTGATCCCGGTGCCAGTTATGTGGCGCTCCAGGCGGGCAGCGACCCTCGCCGCCATCCCCAGCGCGACGACTTGGCCGTGGTGTGGTTCGACCGGGGCCGCCGCATCCTCGTCAACGGCGGGGCCCGCCCTCCGGCGCCACCCGACTCGACCGCCGTCAGGTACTTCGTCTCCCCACGGGCCCACAACACCGTCACCATCGACGGCAGCCGACCTACCGGTGAGGCGACGCTCGAGCGGTGGGGCGAATTGCGCGGCGTCATGTTTGCCGATGCCCGCGCCGAGATCGACACTGTCACCCACCGCCGCTCCGTGATGACCAAGCCAACCGAGTGGCTGCTCATCGTCGACATGCTGTATGACAGCGTCGGGGCGACCCACAACTACCGTCAATGGTTCCACGCCGCCGAGGAATTCGATCTCGTCAAGGACGGGCGCCGCTACATGTTCACCGAACTCGGCTATCCGCTGGCCTTCGCCGTGCCATTGCGGGGGAGCCAGCAACCGCTGACTCCGTTGCGCTCCAAGACCGCGCCGCAGCTCAACGGTTGGTGGGCACCACGACCCGGAGTCATGGTGCCGAACTGGGCATTCGGCTGGGAACTCAGCGGCGCCCATGCCACGTTCGCCACACTGTTCACGTTCGATCGTCCGGCGCACCCAACGCCCCACCTCGAGGGATCTATCGGCTGGGTGCACGACGGCGTCGAGACGGAGGTCGCCGTGCGCGACGTCGGGCTGGTCGACATCAATGAGCGACCCACAGACCCAACGACGGAGACGGCATGACGGGCGATCTCCCAGCTCCGGGCACCCTCTCCTTCCTCATCGTTGGCACGTCGCGATCGGGTACCACCCTGGTACAACGACTCTGCTCGGAGCTGCCAGGGGTGTGGGTGCCTGCCGAGACACACTTCTGGGCGCTGGCCGATCGCGCTCGCTATCGCTACAACTTCCCGTTGCGCGGCGCCGACCGCTCGGCCATGGTCAACTGGGCGGTGAAGGAGCTCGACGAGCGGACCCTCGGCGTCAACTCGGGCGACATCTTGCGCGAGACGCGGGTCCGGGATCGACGCATTGGGCTCTTCCTCGTGTTCGAATCGATGGTCGCCGCCATGAGCCCGCCCGCAGTGGTGCTCGGCGAGAAGACTCCCGGACACATTGCTTACTGGGAGCACCTGACCCAGACGCAACCCCACCTCAAGCTGGTGGCGGTCGTGCGCGACCCGCGAGCCGTGTACCGCTCCCACCTCGGCGTCCCCTGGGGTGAACGTGACGCCTATTCGCTCGCCGAACGCTGGCTCCTCCACCAGCGATCGATCCAAGATGCCGAACGGATCCTCGGCCCGCAGCGATGTTTGGTCGCCAGGTACGAGGACATCGTCGCCGACACTGCGACATACCAAGAACGCCTCGCTCACTTCCTGGAGGTTCCGTACGATCCGCAGCCGCTCGACGACGACCTGGTGGCTCGCTACCCCCTGTTCGCGGAACGCGAGTCGTGGAAGGCCGGGGCGATGGGCGCCGTCACTACGGACCGGGTCGCGACCTGGAAGGGCGAATTGACCGATGTGGATCGGGCCATCATCGAGCATACCTGCGGCGACATGATGGCCGACTTCGGCTACGAGCCATCCAGCACCTCGCCGGTGCCCGCTCCGCCCGAAGACTCTCGCCTCCGCATCGATGCCTACCGCCACTGGTACGCCACGGTCGCTGCGCTCTCCGACCTCCCCCTGTATTGAGATGACCGCACAACCACGAACGATTCCCGATGGCCTTGCGTCTCTCATCGAACGTTTTGACCCGCCGCCGCTGCCGCCCGGCAACGCCCCGGTGTTCCTCTTCGCCTCCGCCTGGCGCTCCGGCTCGACCCTGGTGCAGCGCCTCCTGGTCTCGAGCGGAGAACTCCTGATGTGGGGAGAGCCGTATGACCACTCCTCGCTGGTGCGGCGAATGGCCGAATCGCTGACTCCGTTCAGCGACAAGTGGCCGCCGGTGAACTACATCGTGAACCCGGAAGACCCCCCGACGGCCGAGCGATGGATCGCCAATGCCTATCCGAGCCCGGCGGACCTGTTGGCAGCCCACCGTGCCTTCTTCGATCGACTGTTCAGCCAACCTGCCCATGCCTCCGGCTTCTCGCGTTGGGGTTTCAAAGGCGTACGACTCAGCGGCGAGCATGCCCTGTATCTCAAGCGCATCTACCCGGACGCCCGGTTTATCTTCCTCCACCGCAACCCGTACGACGCCTTCCTGTCGTACCGGATGTTGCATGAAATCAGGACCCACAGCTACTGGTGGTATCACCGCTGGCCCGACGAGCAGGTGGCGACCGCCGAGCACTTCGGTGAGATCTGGAATCGCCTCACCGAGTCGTTCATCCGATGGGCGCCTGAGGTGGGCGGCACGATCGTGGCCTACGAAGATCTCACCCGCGGTTCGAAGTTCGCCACCATCGCCGACGCGGCCGGCGTGCCAGTCGACGAGTCGATCCTCGAGACCAGGGTCGGGGGCACCGGTCAGCAACGGGGCGAGTGGGATCGGGCCCAGCACCACCTCACGCCGGCCGAACTGGCCGAATTGCGTGAGACGGCCGGACGGCTCGGTCGAACGTTAGGGTACGTTGGCCCGTCGACAGGTGGGGTTCGAACCTGATGGCACTCGGTGGTGTGAAGAAATACGTCCCCGGTCCGGTCAAGCGTGGAGTGAAGTTCTTCGTGCTGCGACCCGACGTCGAGGCTACGCACTACGAGTTTGTCGAGCTCGAAGTTCCGGCGCCCGATCCCGCTATGGCTGGTACCGCGGCGCCGTCGCCCGGCAAGAAGCTCACCAAGGAAGAGGAAGCGGCCGAGCGCGACAGGATCAAACTCCTCAAGGAACAGGCCAGGACGCAGGAGGTCCGCCTGCGTGGCCTCGAGGAGAAGACCCAGTCACAACTGGCCCAGACCAAAGGGCTCAGATCACAGCTCGATCGGGCTCGCCAGCTGAACGAGGAAGCCAAGCGCCAGCGCGACCGCAGCAAGAGTCTGGTCGAGCAGTTGCGAGATGAACGCGACAAGGCCCGCAAGCAGCTTCGCCTCACCAGGGAGCAGCGCGACACGGCGCGCGAGGACCTACGTGGCGCCCGGCGCCGGTTTGCCGATTTGCAGCGCGAGATTCGCTTCCCGGAAGAGGCCTGGTGGGAGCAGCGGACCGCGCTGGCCGCCCCCGCCGGGCTCGGACTCCACGACCTGTCGTACTTCCCGGGGGGCACCCAGAACCCTTACCTGCGTCTGCTCTACGCCCGGTGCCCCGAGGTCGGGTTCGATGCCCGTCCGCTCGGCTCCCTCGACCATCTCTATCGATTGCCCGCCGACTCCGCGTTCCACCTCCATTGGACACGAATCGCCCAGCTCGGAGCGACGACAGAAGAGCAGGCAAGAGAACGAACGGCCGAGTTCATCGCCCCGATCGAGTCGTTCGTCGAACGCGGCGGCACCTTTCTGTGGAGCATCCACGAACCTCTCCCCCACGATTGCCCGTTCCCGAACGTCGAGATCGAACTGCGGCGCCGACTGATCGAACTCGCCCACGGTGTTCACGTGCTGCACGCCAGAACGGTCGAAGAGGTCGAGCCGTACTACACGGTCGATCCCGCCAAGCTGTTCGTCGTCGATCACCCGCTCTACCAGGGGATCTACGAGGAGTACATGACTCGCGAGGCGGCCCGCAAACTGATCGGCCTCGACGACGACGAGGTGATGTTGCTCGCCTTCGGTGCCATCCGCCCCTACAAGGGTTTCGACCGTTTGGTGCGGCTGCTGCCAAAACTCAAGGCCGACACAGGGCTGCGCGTCCGAGTCATGGTTGCCGGCCCGACCATGGGCGCGATCGACAACTCGGAGCTATTCGAGGCGGTGGAAGCCACCGAGGGTGCCAGCATCACCGCCAGCCCGATACCCGACGAACACGTGCAGGTGATGTTCAAGAGCGCCGACGTCGTGGTACTCCCCTACCGGCAGGTCTTGAACTCGGGTGTCCTCATGCTGGGGCTCACCTTCGGATGCCGCTCGGTTGCCCCCGACAACAGCGTCACCCGCGACGCCCTCGACTCGGGGCTGGTCCACCTCTTCGAACGGTCCTCGGATGAGGACCTGTTCCGCGCCATCAAAGAAGCCATCGCGGCCCGCGCCGATCAGGGTGAGCTACCGGCACCGTTCCGCGACCGGTACGATGCCACCGTCATCGCCGGGCAATTCGCTGCCCACCTCGAACAGCTCATCGTCCATGACTGACGGTCGACCGCGATGCACCCAACCGCAAAGATCCCTACCCCGGAGAAACCGTGAAGAGTGTCTTCATCTGTACCTTGCCGCGAACCGGAAGCAGTCTGCTCGCCGCCGACATGCGCAGTACCAACGCGCTCGGCGAGCCCCGAGAGTTCTTCAATCGGCCGCGCTATGAACGCCTCATCGAGCGCTGGGGCCTTCCGCGTGGCGATTTGGATGCCTACATCTCGAAGCTGTTGGAAAAGACGGCGTCACCCAATGGAGTCCTTGCCGTGAAGCTGATGGTGCGTCACCTCGACATCCTCACCAAGGAAGGGATGTTGCCGCCCGAGCCCGGCCGGCTGCGCAATCTAACCAAGCACTTCGGTGACGTGGTGGTGATCAAGCTGCTGCGCAAAGACAAGCTCCGCCAGGCCATCTCGCTGACGAAGGCGCAGCAAACCGGCAAGTGGGGGGTGTTGAAGGAGCAGACCGCCGAGCCCTTCTACGACCGGGAGGCGCTGATCGCCAACCTGGTGCGCATCGTCGAGGACGAGGCCATGTGGGAGCGTGAGTTGGAGGCATCCGAACTCACCCCATCGATCACCATCGACTACGAGGATATCCCGCCCGCCCGCGAAGAGCTCTTGCTCGAGATTGCCGAGTTGCTCGAACTGCCCGACGCGGCCGAGATCGTCGCCAACCGTGATCGTGAGGACGTCAAGCTCCAGAAACAGTCCGATTCCCTCACCGAAGAGTGGTATGACCGTTTCATCAACGGCTGACATGAAGGCTACGCCGGGTCGCCTCATCCACATCGTCGGTGCCCGACCCAACTTCATGAAAGCTGCGCCCGTGGTGGCGGCCGCCCAAGCCCTTGGGTCGGAGCCCGTGCTGGTCCACACCGGCCAGCACTACGACCGGCAGCTCTCCGAGGTGTTCTTCGAACAACTCGGGCTGCCGGAGCCGGATATCAATCTCGGCGTGGGATCCGGTTCCCACGCCACCCAGACGGCCGCGCTGCTGACGGCGCTCGAGACCACCATGCTCGGCATCAAGCCCCGGGCAGTCGTCGTCTACGGCGATGTCAACTCGACGCTGGCGGCCGTCCTCGTGGCGTCCAAACTGCTCATCCCCCTTGCGCACGTCGAGGCCGGGCTGCGCAGCTTCGACCGCACCATGCCCGAAGAAGTCAATCGAGTCGTCACCGACGCTCTGGCGGATCTCCTCCTCATCACATCCCCCGAGGCTGCCGACCATCTGGCCGCTGAGGGTGTCGCGGCCGAACGGATCCGTGCGGTCGGCAACCCCATGATCGATACGCTGCTGCGCTTCCGGGACCGGCTGGACTCCACGCCCATCCGAACCCAGCACAACATCGGCGATAGGTTCGGGGTCGTGACGCTGCACCGCCCTGCCAACGTCGATCATCCCGCCCGGGCCCGAGCCATTGTGGACGCAATGGCCGTCGTGGCCGCCGAGCTTCCCCTGGTCATCCCTTTGCATCCGCGCGGTCGCGAGGTGCTAGGGGCGGCAGGCCTCTTCGACCACCCGGGGTTGCTGGTGATCGACCCGCTCGGCTACACCGACTTCATGTCGCTGGTGGCAGATTCGTCTCTCGTTCTCACCGACTCAGGCGGGATCCAGGAGGAAACCTCCATCCTCGGCGTCCCCTGCCTCACCGTTCGCCCCAACACGGAGCGCCCCATCACGGTGACGATGGGTACCAATCGACTGGTCGAGCCTGAGGACATCGCCGTCGCGGCCCACGATGCCCTGACCCGTGACTGGGTTCCGGCCGAGATCCCTCTATGGGATGGTCACGCCGGGGTCAGGATCGCCGAGATTCTCGCCGAGCGTTACGGGGCCTGACGGCCATCAGGAATGCCCGGCGGCCCGGGAGCCAAGACTGCGGGACCGGTCAGTCGAGAACACCCAGGTCGCGATAGATCTCGAGATATCGATCCGCGTTGGCGTCCCAGGTGCGGTGGGCGCGGACCCAGGTTGCCCCTTGCTCGGCAAGTGCGCCACGTGCCGCCTCATCACGTACGAGCCGGCCGAGGACCCGGGCGAGATCAGCGGCGTTCTCAGGTTCGAAGGTCGCTGCGGCGCCGGACTCTGCGGCAATGTCGGCCAGCGCCGGGACAGACGACATCACCAAGGTTCGCCCGGTGCTCATCGCCTCGAACGGTTTCAGTGGCGTGACCAACCGACACACCCGGTCGTTGCGGCGCGGCACAACAAAGACATCGATGAGGCTGTAGTAGTCGAGGACGCGGTCGTGCGGCACTCTGCCGGTGAAGGTCACCACATCGGCAACCCCACGTGCCGCGGCCAGCTGCTCGAGGCTCTCGCGCTGGTCACCGTCTCCCACGATGAGGCCACGAACGGGCAGGCCGGCATCGCGAGCCAGCCGCAGCGCCTCGATCAGTGTGTCGACGCCTTCGTACGACACCAAACTCGAGATGTAGCCGACGGTGACCTCAGAAGATGCGATACCCAGGCTCTGCGCCAACTCCTCGTCGCGAGTCATCACCGGGAAGGCGCTCGGGTCGACGGCATTCGGGATGATCGTCACCCGGGAGGGATCCACCCCATCTACGGCCATCCGGTTGCGCATGGTCTCGGCGAGGGTCACGACGTGATCAGCCCGTTGGATGCACGCCAGCTCGCGCTCGTGGCGCCAGCGGAAGCGGTCGGCCGTCGGAGTGCGTTCCGGCGACTTCGAGAGCCAGGTTTCCTCCCAGAACCCTCGAACCTCGTAGACGACGGGAAGATCGAACTGCTCGCCGAGGGCGAGGGCCAGCAGCGGGTTCTCGAAGTCGGAATGGGCATGCAACACCTGGGGCCTGACCTGTTCGACGATCGGACGGAGCGCAGCCAGGTTTGCGTCCAGCCGGTCGTCCCAGCGACGCGGCAACGCGCCACTACCGATGCGGTAGTGGGGAATGCCGTCTACGTACTCGATCGCGGCGTCGGCATCGCCCCCGACGTACCAGGGGAATCCGTACTTCGTGACGACGACCGGGTCGAGGCCAACCGACCGCTGCGCCGCAACCACGGCCTGGGTCCTGATGGTGTAGCCGGCCAGCGTTTGCGGAAGGGACTTGCCGACCACGTGGAGTACCCGTCGCGGGGCACGATCGACCAACGTTGCCGCCCCCTTGTCCACCGCCGGGCGCCAACCTCCGGAGAGGACGACGTGTTCCCCCTCCACAACATCGGCCGCCGCCGCCAGCCGCTCATCAGAGCCGAACCAGCCGACCCCGCGTTCCAGCACCCATTTGGCGTCCGCAACGTTGCCCTGGCGCAACAGCCCCAGCCCGAACTGGGTGATGAACACGGCCGGCCGGCTCCTCTTTTGTGGTTCCGCCGGTTCGCCGGCCGTCACGTCCGCCACGATCGCAGAATCGCGGTACTGATCGATGCTCGATTTGCCGAAGAATGTGAGCAACGTGTCGCGAGCCAGGTACGCAAGGTACCTCGGACCTCGCCTCACTTGGCCGTAGACGAGAACCGCAGCGAGACGGGTGAATTGGATGAGCCGTGCTAACAAGGACATGCCAGCGGCGATGGTAGGGCGAGAAACCTGTACGAAATACCACTTGGGTTCCTCTGATCCAGCAGTACCATGTCAAGGAAGGGGTATGGACTATTTTCGTGCGTTGATCGCGCTGTCGGTGGCTCTCGCCACGCTTCTACTGCCGGGCATCAGCGCGGCGGCGATCGACGCGGGCGCAGAGGCTGGATCCATCGACGCCCCTGCCGCAGAAACTGCCGGCGCGCCGGTCCCTGCAACGGTTACATTCATCGGCGGCGGCTTCGGTCACGCCGTAGGGATGAGTCAGTACGGCGCCCAGGGTCGCGCTCTCAACGGCTTCACCGGCGAAGAGATCGTGACCGCCTACTACACCGGTACCGAGGTGGAAGCGACGTCCGCCTTGCCGCTCGATCCCGGGGTCCTCGGAATCGAGCGTCCGCTGTGGGTCGGATTGTCCCAAGGGCACCACTCACTCCCGCTGAGAATCACCTCGGGCGACCTGACCATCTGCTTCGACGCCACGTGCACCGATTCGCTGCCCGCCCACCAAGGCGAGTCATGGGTCATCACCTACGACGGCACTCGAGGCGGATGCACGTTCACCCGCAACGGTGAGCCGATCATGGCGCCGCAGACACCCGATGCACCGCCGCCAGACGATGCCGTCATCGACAAACCCGACTCTCCTCCACTCGAGGACGATACGGTTGGCACCGGCACAACCGACGATGCCAACTCGGCAGGCGACGACCCGCCACCAGCCGACCCGCCACCGGCCGACCCGCCACCGGAGGTAGATCCCCCCGCGGAGGAGAACCCGCCTCTCGACGGAGCCGAAGTGGAAGAGCCACCGCCACCCCCGGAACCCGTCGTTGCTCAGAATTGCCGTCTCACCATCGAACTCGACCCTGGAAGAGTGTCAACCCTGGATCAGCAGTACGGGCGCGGTGCTATCGAACTGCGCAAGGTGCCTGGTTCCGCCAGCTTCCACGTGTCCGCCTCCCTCGACCTCGACGATTACGTCTATGGGATCGCTGAAGTACCCACGAGCTGGCACCCGGAGGCGCTCGCCGCCCAAACGCTTGCAGCCCGCACCTATGCCCTCCATCGATTCCTGACCTACGAGAACGTGTCACTCCGGTCCCCCGGGCAACCCGGCCTCACGACGGATCGAAAGGCTCAATGCTGGTGCCACGTCGTCAACACCACGGCAGATCAGGTCTACAAGGGCCGAGCGGGAGAGGCCGCTTCGTGGGTCGCGGCGGCCGATGCCACCGCCG
Organism: uncultured Acidimicrobiia bacterium; assembly: GCA_963704825.1. GTDB lineage: Bacteria > Actinomycetota > Acidimicrobiia > Spongiisociales > UBA5794 > CAVPHV01. Next base: position 510,949 of record CAVPHV010000014.1, on the reverse strand, counting down.
GCAGGGTGATCACGTACCGGGGTCCCGGCGCCGCATCCTTCACCAAGGCCAACGTGATCGTGGCTTCCTACAGCTCGTCGAACGGCGGCGTTTCGGAGTCGAATACGAGCGGGTTCGGCAGTTCAACCCTCTATCCGTACCTGGTGCCGGTGGATGATCACTACTCAACCATCGAGGCAGTCAACAACCCACTGGCAACCTGGGAAAAGGAAGTCGATGTCGCCACCGTGCTCGAAGCGATCGGCACCATCGACGGCGACGGCCCGGCCTGGGAGAGCCTCATCACAGTTCAGGTACTCGACGGACCGCCGGGGGGCTTCGTCCACTTCGAGGGCATCGACCGCGGCGAGTTCGTAAGCGAAGACGTGCCCGGCTGGGAGATGCGCCGTACGTTCGGCTTGCGATCGCCCCAGGTGTTCGACATCACACTGGCGGGCGCGGTGTGTGCCGGCCACTTCCCAACCATTGTCGGCTCGAGACGCTCGGAACACATCGTCGGGACATACGGCAAGGACGTCATCATGGGCTACGGCGGCGATGACACGATTGAGGGCCTCGGTGGAGATGACGTGATTTGCGCCGGCACCGGCAACGATGTGGTCAATGGTGGGTTTGGAGCGGACACCATTCTTGGTGGCGCCGGCGACGACACGCTGCGAGGCGACGAAAGCCACGACGTCATCTCCGGAGGCGAAGGACAGGACTTCATCTACGGCGGGATCGGCAACGACACGCTCAACGGCGACAAATCCTTCGACATCATCCATGGTGGAGGTGGCCGCGACGTAGTGAACGGCGGCGCCGGCACCAACCTCCTCTACGGCGAGGCGGGCCGTGACAGGTTGAACGGCGGTCCCGACAATGACAATCTCTTCGGTGGCACCCACGGCGACGTTCTTTCCGGCTACGGAGGAGACGACAAACTCGACGGCGGCAGCGAAGACGACAAGTGCAACGGGGGCCAGGGCCTCGATTCTGCCACCGACTGTGAATTCGTCAGTTGGATTCCGTAGGACTCGAACTCGGTTTGAGCAACCTGCTCGAGGTTGAATCGGGTGCCGCCTCCTAGACTCCGTTCCTTCCCCAACCTCGGGAGTTCGCATGACTTCAACAGCCTCGGCCGACGCCGCCGCGAAGCGCTTCACCACCGATATGTGGACCGCGGGCATCATCGGTCTCGGGTACGTCGGCTTGCCCCTCGCCGTCGCCGCTGCCCACTGTGGCCTGCAGGTAATCGGCTTCGACATTTCCCTCGATCGGGTGGCGAGCCTCTCCGCCGGCTCCTCACACGTCGACGACATTTCGGACGAGGTGCTGGCGGAAGCGCTCACTGCGGGCCTCGAAGTTACCGCAGACCCGACCCGCCTGAGTGCCTGTGACGCCGTCTTCATCTGTGTCCCCAGTCCGTTGGGACGAAATCGCCAGCCCGACCTCTCCTATATCGAGTCGGCGGCCGCCACCGTGGCCGGCGCCGCCCAACCCGGCATCCTCATTTCGCTCGAATCGACCACGTATCCCGGAACCACCGAGGACCTGGTCGTGCCTGCGATCGAGGCGGCCGGGCTCGAGCTCGATCAAGATGCCTTCGTCGCCTTCTCGCCTGAGCGGGTGAATCCGGGCGGAGATGTTGCTCCCCAGGCCATTCCCAAGGTCGTCGGTGGCGTCACCCCGACAAGCGGACGGGTCGCGGCAGCTGCCTACGGACGGCTCTTCGCGGCCGTCCACGTGGTTTCGAGCGCCCGGGCCGCCGAGATGGCCAAGCTGTTGGAGAACACCTATCGCGCCGTGAACATCGCGCTCGTCAACGAGATGGCGCAGCTCGCACACGAGTTGAAGATCGATATCTGGGAAGTCATCGACGCGGCCGCAACCAAGCCGTTTGGGTTTCAGGCCTTCTACCCCGGTCCCGGAGTGGGCGGGCACTGCATCCCACTCGACCCGCAATTCCTCGCATGGCGGGCCCGCGAGGCCAAGATCGCCACCCGCTTCATCGACACCGCCGAGCAGGTCAATACCGCGATGCCGACTTACACCGCCGACCGAATCGCCGACATTCTCAACGGTCTGGGGTTGCCGGTTTCCGGAACCCCCATTCTCGGAGTGGGAATCTCCTACAAGCCGAATATCGCCGACGACCGCGAATCCGCCTCGATCGAAGTGCTCAAGAAGCTCGAGCGACGCGGCGCCCGCATTTCGGTTCTGGATCCCGTGGTTGGCGCCGAACGCATCGCCCATTGGGGCTTTGCTGCCGTGACCGCCGATGACCTCGGCGACCCGGCAATCGCAGTGGTGCTGACTGATCACGATGACATCGACCTCGCCGCCATCGCCGACCACGTTGCAACGGTGTTCGATACCCGAGGCGCCTATCGCAAGCGGGGCATCGAACGATCGAACGTCGTCACCCTCTGACCGATGGATTCCCCCCGCATCCTCGTGTTGAGCACGGTGCATCGCGCCGACGACACCCGGATCCGGGAGAAGCTCATCCCGACGCTCGAACCGATCGGGGCAATCACGTACGGCACCAGGCCGCCTGCACCCTCATCTCTGACCGGGATCGAGCGTTGGATCGAACTCACGGGGGGCCGGCTGCGACGCAACCTCACCGCAGTACGTCTGCTCGTCGGGCGCAGCTATGACGTCGCCATCACCCACGACCCGGAGTTGCTGCCGGCCAGCATCTTTGCCGGGTTGCTGGGGCGCCGGGTCGTCTTCGACCTCCACGAGAACGTTCCCGGTCAGTTGCTCACCAAGGAATGGCTGCCGGCGCCGGTCCGTCCGCTGCTTTCGTGGGTCTCGCGCACGCTGCTGCGTCTGGCCGAGCGGACCTGCTCCATCACGCTTGCCGAACCCGGATATGCCCAGCTGTTCACGCAGTGGCATCCCGTCTTCGCCAACTACCCAGATGACCTCCCCGCTCCCCAACCCTCAGATGGTGCCGCCGTCTACGTCGGCGACGTCACCGCGGTTCGCGGGGTTCCCTTTGTTGCGGCTGCGATGGCCGCGGCCGCGCCCGACGTGCCGCTGCGAGTAGTCGGACCGTGCTCCGATCAGATGGCCGCCGAACTCCGCCAGGCCAATCGCCGCACCGAACTGGTTGGCCCCCTCCCACATGCGAAGGCCATGGCGGCGATGGCGACAGCCGCCGTCGGGGTGGCGCCCCTGTTCGATACTCCCAACTACCGATACTCGCTCCCTACCAAGGTCATCGAGTATCTCGGCAGCGGCGTCCCGGTGGTTGCTTCCGATCTCCCCGGAACCCGCGACGAGATCGGAGACCTACCCGGGGTCAGGCTCGTCCCGGCCGGAGACACCGTGGCCTGGGAGGCCACTCTGCGAGCGGCACTCAACGACACCGGACTGCGCGACGCCGCTCAGGCAAATGCGAGCGCGGTACGGGAACAGTTCACTTGGCCGGCGCAGGCGGTTCGGTCGTGGTATCGGGAATTGCTGGCCACACCCAGGTGACCGAAGCCGGCGGTTTGGTCCAAAAGTCCCTCGCCGCGAGCGACGGGATCGACCACCATGTGCCTACGAGGGTGTTGAACAAACGCTCGTGCGGGATTGCGCCGACGGCAAACGCCTGGTCCGGGACGTCGCGGCAAGCCCAAGCCGGCGTTGTTCAGCGATCTCCTACCTGACAAGAAGCACAGGCCATGCCGACCAACACCTCACCAGAGTACAAATCCGCCGAAGCCGCCTACCGGCGAGCCCGCGACCCGCAGGAGAAGCTCGACTGCCTGCGGGAGATGCACCGCACCATCCCCAAGCACAAAGGCACCGAGCACCTCCGTGCCGGAATCAAGACCCGCATCAAGGAGCTGAACGACGAACTGGCCACGTCCTCGCGGACGGGAGCGCGGGGTGGGCCGCCCACCGTGATCCGGCCCGAGGGGGCCGCCCAGATCGCCTTGATCGGACCCCCCAACGGCGGCAAGTCTGCGCTGCATGCTCGGCTCACCGGATCCCATGTCGCGTCTGAGCCATACCCGTTCGCCACCCAGTATCCGCAACCCGGTATGTACTTCTACGAGGACGTCGCTTTCCAACTCGTCGACCAGCCGTCGCTGGCTCCGGAACACCCGATCAGCTGGATCGGCAATGCGCTGCAACCCGCCGACGCCGCTCTATTCGTCGTCGACTTGGGAGCGGCGGGCTGCATGGAACGGGCGCTGGCTGCGATGGAGATCCTGGAGGAGCGCCGGGTGCTGCTGCGAGAGGCGTGGCCGGCTACCACCATCGGTCACGCCAGCGTCGCGGAAGACGACCCATTCGCCACCTACCTCCCGACCCTGCTCGTCGCCAACAAGTCGGACCGGATCCCCGACATCACCGAAGAGCTCGAGGTGTTCGAGGAGCTCACCGGCCTGCGCTTTCCCTTCATGGCCGTGTCGGCTGCAACCGGAGCCGGACTCGACGAGTTGGGTGCATGGCTGTTCCGTATGCTCGGCATCGTGCGGGTCTACACCAAGGTGCCCGGCAAGGAAGCCGACATGGGACGACCCTTCACCGTGCGCCAGGGCAACACTGTTCTCGACGTCGCCGCGCTGGTCCACCGCGACATTGCCGCTCACTTCAAGTACGCCCGGTTGTGGGGAGCGGGCAGCTTCGGAGGTCAACAGGTCGGCAAAGACCACGTCGTGGCGGACGGCGACGTCATCGAGATCCACGCCTAGCTATCGCTAGTGGTGCGCCAAGCCAGGATTCGAGGTATCACCACCGCGCCCGGACGCTCTATCTCTCGTGACCGATTGGAGCGGTCGCGCAGGATGACACCGAGGGGAAAGCACACATGACCACACGATTCCGAGAGCCGGCTGTTGCCACGGTGGGGCGCACCACGATCACCAAGCTTCGAGTGGGGCCCACCAGCTACGACGTCTGCATCGAAGAGCTCGACGGCGACGTCCGCTATTCGGCGCCGAACGTGTTCCCCTACTCCGATTTCGGCTCGCTCGAGGAGATCAAGATCCGGCTGAGTCGCCGGCTTCGGTGGTGATCGCTGGCAGTTGCGACTCGGGCGGGTGGGCGGCGCGATCGAGCAAGCCCAGCCAAACGCCCAAGAGCACGAGACCGGCCGGGTACCAGTAGAGGACGACGTCGAAGACCGTGAACCCCATCACTGCCCCGAACAGGGCAAAGGTGAGCGGGCCGGTGCGGCCGGCTCTCACCCCCAACGCCACCAGCGCAGCCAAGAACGCAATTCCGATCACCACGCCGAATTCGGTCGTCACCAGGAACGGGAGGCTATGCACCGGCGAGTCGTGGCCGGTGGCCAGCGGGTAGTCGGCCTCGGCAACAATCGTGTACCGCCATGGTCCAACCCCAGCCAGTGGATAGTCGGCGATCATGTCGATGGCCTGGTTGGTGAGCTCGACCCGATTGGCACTGGCGTCGTTCAGGCTCCCCGTCGTCGAGTCCTCCAGCCGCTCCAGCCATGCCGGAGCGAACAACAATGCCGGGACCGCGATGCCGAGCATCACGGCAGCCAGCGGGGGGCCGTAGATGTGGGGCCTTCTGACGACGGCGATCACCCAGCCAACACCGGCGAACAGCACGCTCACCACCGCGGCGCGTGAGAAGCTGAGGCCGATCGGAACTGCCGCCAACGCCAGCGGACCCAGCCACCACCGCGCGATGGACTGCGTCCAGACCAGCGCCCCGGCCGACACTGCGACCAGGCAGTAGGTCGTCAGCATGTAGGGATGTGAAGCCGTTCCGGCCGGTCGCACGGTATCGGCTACCGCCCCGAATTCGGTCGGCTCGCCGGGAACGCCGAGTGGTCCGCCATTGACCGCCTGTGCGAACGCCAGCACCCCTTGCGCGGCGGCGGCCACCACGAGCGGGGCAATCACGAAGTGGATGACCTCGCGACGGCGCATCGTCCCGATCTCGAGCGCAACCATCACGGCCGCCACAAGCCGCAACCCAAGAGCCACCCCCCGCCACGAACCGTGGAATGGGAGCGAGACGACGGTGACGGCGAGCAGCCCGATCGCCAGCCACGCTCCCCACCCAATCGCACGGCTCCGCCGCGAGCTGAGAGAAAGCAGCGCCAGGGCGACAAAGGCGACAAGCGCGACATCAAACAGCCCGACACTGACAAAACGACTGAATCCGCCTGCCTGGCCGGGGTATTCAACGAGCGCCCGGTTGACCTCGAAGGGCAGCAGGAACAACACAACGCCAAGTGCCACATGCCGCAACTCAGTTTGTTGTCCTGTCGCCGTCACGGTGGGAAGGCCCTCTCTCGTGTCGCTCCACGAGACTATCCGTGAAGGTGCCGGTCGACCCGCCACTTCGTCAATGTCGGTTGTCGCGGGGCGGTGCTTGATCGGTGGAGATGGCAGCATCGTGACGAGATCGATGGCAAGCGCTACCTCGATGGTACGGCCAGCATCTTCGCACCGGCCTGGACGCGGTGTAGGGGTCTGCAAAGAGATCTATCCTCCGCCAGATGTTGAGTACCACTCCCTTCTGGCGTGATGATTTTCCGCGACCCGACGACCTTCCCGTCTCCGATCTTCCCGCTGAGGTCGACGTTGCCGTCGTAGGCACCGGAGTCACGGGGCTGAACGCGGCGCGCGAGATCGTGCGCTCAGGCATGAGCGTTGCCGTACTGGATTCTGGAGAGGTCGGAGCCGGGGCCAGCACCGTCAACGGCGGTATGCTCAACTACGGTCTCAAAGCCTCAACGGCCAAGGTATTCAAGCGTTACGGCCCGGCACTCGGTAGGGAGTTCTGGGATGCCGCCCTGGCCTCCATCGACCACGTTGAGGATCTCGTCACGGCCGAGGACATCGACTGCCACTTCGAACGCAACGGTGCCGCCGAACTCGGCTACCGAACCCGGAATCTCGAGGACTTCCGGGAAGAAGCCGATTGGATGCGAAGCGCACTCGACTTCGCCACCGAACTCGTCCCCACCGAACACATGGCCGACGTCGTGGACTCAGATGAGTTCCACTGTGCACTGGTCGACTCCGCAGGTGCCGGCGTTCACCCCGCCCGCTACGTCTACGGACTTGCCCGCCGCATCGGTGACGCCGGGGTCCGCCTCGTTGAACACGCTGAGGCGCTCAACATCTCCAAGCACACCACCGGATACCAAATCTTGACCCCAAAGGGGAAGATTTCGGCCGGAAAGGTGCTCCTGGCGACCAACGGCTACACCGGATCCCGCCCCGTTCCCGAACTGCGCCGTCGGGTGGTGCCCATCGGCTCGTACATCGTGGTGACCGAGCCCCTCCCGGCTGAGACCGTCGAGCGGCTCATCCCCCACAACCGGATGTTGTGGACCTCGCGGCGCTTCCTCAACTACTTCCGCCGTACACCGGACAATCGGATCCTGCTCGGTGGACGCAACAACCTGTCGACCGATCTCGACCTCCAGAAGAGTGCGGACATCCTGCGGGCGACCACCATCGGGATCTTCCCTGAGCTGCGGGATGTCGAGTTCACCCACACGTGGTCGGGCAAGTTGGGCATCACTTTCGATCTCATGCCGCACATCGGCCAGGTCGAGGGCATGTGGTACGCCCTCGGCTACGGGGGCCATGGAGTCGGCATCGGGAGCTACGTCGGCGCCGAGGTCGGCAGACTCATGTCCGGGCAGATCGACCGCAGCCCCTTTGCGGAAATCAGCCATCCAACCCGCCCCTACTACCGGCAGAAGGCGTGGTTCCTTCCGGCTGCGGCACCCTGGTACCGATTCCTCGACAGGCTGGGCAAGTAGCCCCGCGCCGGACGGCTGCTACCCGCGCACAAACGCGATTTGAAGTTCGAGGGTTCCGGGGTCCTCGATGTCCAGCACTGAGAAGCCCGTGGGCGCCTCGATCCCGTAGTCGGCGAAGGCAACCTCCAGCGACCCAACCACAACGATCGTGGTGTCGTCGACCAATTGCGCCTCGAGTGGAATCGTCACCGTCTTGGTGACTCCGTGCAGCGTGAGATCACCGACGGCGTCGGCGGCAACGGCCTCACCGACTGCGGGCAGGCTGCCCAGATCGATCGGCTCGGTCAGTACGAAGGTCGCAGTGGGAAACGTGCTGGTCTCCAACCCGCGGCTGTCGAGGGCGCCGTCGCGCCGGCTCGAATCGCTCTGCAGCGTGGTCATGTCGACTTCGACTACGACCGCGGTGAGACTGGTGTCGGCGATTGTCAGTCCGCCCGTCAGGTCAGAGGTTCGTCCAACCGCTTCGGTGAAACCGATCGATGCCAACTCCTCTTTCACCCGGTAGCCGGCGAACGATGCCGTCGTGTCGATCGCCCAGTCACCGTCGAGACCGGCGGACGGAGTCGTGCTCGGCGCTGCCGCCGTCGTGGTCGTTTCGCCGTCAGTAGAGCCCTCAGTGGTGGTGGTGCTCTCCGTGACGGACTCAACCGCACTATCGAGCGACACCGGCGGCGGCGCGTCACTGCGCAGCACGAAGTACCAAATGCCGGCCGCGGCGAGCGCGCCGACAACAACAACGGAGATCAGAACAGTCTTCTTGGTCACTGGTGGTCCCCTCCCAGGAAGTGGCGTCGGCAAGGACCAGATCGTACGCCGGTCACAGCACTATGTTGCACACTGCAACAAAACGGATGAAGCCGGCGCCGCAATCGCGGCGCCGGCTTCTCCGTGTTGAAGCGAGGGGACTGTTGAACAACGCCGGCTTGGGCTTTACCGCGAAGGTCAGGACCAGGCGTTTGCTCGCCGGCGCAAAGCCGAGCGGCGTTTGTTCAACAGCCCTTGGGAGCTTGCTGGTGTGTCAATAGCACACGGCCGAACGACCTCAGTACTTCCCGGTCGTCCCAACTAGGCGCCGAACAAGGCGTCGCTAGCGGTCCCGGCGTCCTCTCCACCGCCAAAGGGGCCAAAGCCACGGTCAAAGCCACCACGGCCGCCGTGTCCGAAGCCACGGTCCCGCGGCTCGAACTCGCCGTTGACCATGTCCTCGATCCGCTCGGCCGCGTTCGCCTTGACGTCGGCGGCGTCCTCCGCCGGAATCCTCCCATCGGCGACGGCCTCATCGATGTGCTCATTGGCCTCAGCGACCAGCGCGTTGACCACGGCCGTAGCCGACGAGCCATTGGCTGCTGCAACCTCGGCGATGGTCGACCCGTCACGGAGCGCATCTGCAAGATCAACGGCGTCGATCCCGATGATCGTCGCCACGGTCTCGATGTGGACTCCGGCACGGAAGCCAAGGTGCGGCCCGCGAGCTGGCAGGTTCTCAACCAACGCTTCGGTCACAGCATCCGCCTGCGCCTGGGTGATCACCCGGTCCGTGACGAGCGGTGACAGCGCCTCTTCGATGGCGTCGGACAGCCCGGGTCGAGTCTCCTCGTCGGTGACCCCCGCCTCTTGAGCTACGGCCGTTGCCGGACTCGAAAGCACAGTTCCGGCCAGGCCGCCCATGGCAGCCGAAGCGACCGCGACAGCAGCGATCGTCCTCTTGGTGTTGATAGGCATCAAGTGTCTCCTTCTCTTGCTTGCGCCTCTGGAACCACGATGCCGCATGCCCCTGAAGGGCAACTGAGGCGAAAGTGAGAAACCGCTGGGAATCCGATTGAGTCGGATCAGCGTCGATCGGTCATCAACCGGTCGATATCGAGCAGGGGAAGCTGGTCGTCGTCGGGAACGCCGACATTCACCGCCGCGATCTGTTCGTTGAGGCTGAGGAGGCCGGCCTTGATCACGTTCGGATCGGGGCCTGCCATCAGGCGAGGCAGTTCGCGCCGGAGCTTCGCCGCAAGCTGGGTGACGGCATCGTTGCGCCGCTCCCGCTCCATCCAGGTACGGGCCCACCAGGTTGGCTCATACGGCCGATCGAGCCGTGGGATCGGCTTCCCGTGCCCGGGAAGATCGTCGAACTCCCCGGCTTGGTCTGCTTCGCGGATGACCCGCTCGACCCACGACTCGTGCTGAGAATCGACCATGGAGATGAGGCTAGCCAGGACCCGTTCGTGCCCGCCCCGAGGGGCGGGCACGCGGATCTCGAGAACCGAGAGCTGGGGATGCCGGCATCGGCGAGGTCCCGGCTCTGGGTTCCCTCGGCCGCCATCGCCTGAGAACCAGGCTAGGGGACGAGATGGCTAGTTGGGGCGAACGCCGAGTGTCACGACGAGCGTGTCCACCGTCCCCGTCCGGTCTATTGCCAGGGTCGTTTCCTGCCCGGCGGCATACCTGCGGAGCATGGAGATCAACTCATCCATCGTGCGGACGGTCTCCCCATCCACCGTCGTGATGACGTCGCCGGCCACGAGGCCGGCGACGTCGGCCGCCGAACCAGGTTCGACCGTCAGGACGACGACCCCGATCGGTGACTTGCCTTCGGTACCGATCGCATCGAAAGCCGTCTCGCCGGTGATGCCGAGGAAGGCATGTTGGATGGTGCCCGTGGCGATGAGTTCATCGGTCACCCGTGCGACGAGTTCAACCGGCGTCGCAAACCCGATGCCTTCGATCCCAACCTCGCTTACGCCCACGGCAGTGGTGATGCCGATCAAGCGGCCGGCGGAGTCCACCAGAGCCCCGCCCGACGAACCGGTAGTGATCGGGGCGTCGGTCTGGAGCATCCCGAAGAGCACAGAATCGGCGCTGGTCTGCACCTGCCGGCCGAAGGCCGACACCACCCCGACGGTGAGCGACGGCCCACCTTCGAGACCAAGTGGGCTTCCAACCGCAACGGCGGGATCACCGACAGTCAGTTCGTCGGCAGCCCCGAACTCAATCGGGACAAGATCGGTCGCCGTGATCTTGAGGACGGCGAGGTCGGTCAGCGGGTCGGTACCGATCAATTCGGCGTCGTAGACCCTTCCGTCGGAGAGGATGACCTGATGGTCGTTTGCGATCTCGGCGACGTGATCGTTGGTGGCGATGTGACCCGCCGTGTCCAGGATCACCCCGGAACCAGATCCCTGGGCCAGGAACCCATCGGGTCCGGCGGAACCGACCTCAACAGTCACGACTGAGGGAATCACCGTCGCCCCGACCCCAGCCGGATCCACAACGGTCCCTTCCGTCATGAGAGGAATCTCAATACTCGGTGCCGCCGATCCCGGGGTCTCGACCACAACGGCGGCGGCCGCATCGACCGGTGCCGGCTCGTCATCGGTCTCGACGGCATCGACAAGTCGCATGCCACCGACGGCCAAGACTGCTCCAAGGAATCCCGCCGCCACCGGTACCCACCAAGAGCGGCGCGGCGCCGCCAATAGCGGTGCGGCGGAGGCGGGCACCGGCTCGGGCACGGCCGAAGCCGGCGCCGGATGAGAGACCGTCGCTGCGGCAGGCATCTTCAGGGTCGGCTCATCTCCCGGATAGGAGATGGCGCCAGCAGGTAACGCGGAGTCGGGTGGCGGGGCATCTTGCCACTGCGGAGGAGTCGTCGGGTGCGGCGCACGCGGAGCACGGCCGGTGTCGTTTGCGTCAGGCTGGAGGTTTGAGGGGCCGAAGAAAATGGAGTTGCGCGGAGCCGACGAATCGTTGGGATCAGCGTTGATGTCGCTCATGTCGGAGTCCCTTCAGAGGTGGGTCTGCAGAATGCTTTCACCAAGTAGACGGAGTCACCCGCAACTGCGGATGAAGACGGTCTGAGAATTGGATGAGAAACCGGGAACCTCATGAAGGCCCCAGGGCATCAGAACCAAGACAGGATGGACCCACAGGGAGATCGATCATGGGACGGATCACTACCACACTCATCGCACTGACCTTGCTGCTTGCGGCATGCGCCTCGACCGAGGACACGTCGACAACCATTACGGAGGGACCGAGTAGCAGCGGCGATGGACCCGTCAACGCCCAGCTCGCCTCCTACAGCTTGGTCCAGTTTGATGCCTGTGATGCGTTCCTCGACTACGTGATCGAACACGGCACGGAACTGGTTGGACCCTACGGCCTCAATCCCGGCTACGGCTACGGCCTGCCGGTCGATGCGATCCTGCTCGAACGAGGCGAGTTGGCATTCGATGATGCCGGCGCCCCAGTGACGACGGTCGCCGCTGCCGAGGAGACGCTGGCGCCACAGGCTGGTGGCGATGGCGACTTCTCCGGTACGAACGTTCAGGAGCTCGGTGTTGACGAACCCGACATCGTCAAGACCGACGGCAAGCGGATCATCGCCCTTTCCAACGGTGTGCTCTATGTGATCGACGTCACCAAGACGAAGCCCCGTATCACCGGCACCCTGACCCTCAACGACTACGCGGTCCAGGACATGTTTCTCTCCGGCGACCGGGTGCTGCTGCTCGGCGGCGCCTGGAACGCTTACCCGGGGCCGATCGCCGAAAGCGATGTCGAGTTCGCCCCCGAGTACCAGACGCCCGTCGTCCGCCTGATCGAGGTCGACCTCACCGGCGGTGATCCAGACCTGATGCGCACCATGGACCTCGATGGCAACTACGTGAGTGCCCGCATGGTCGACGGCACCATCCGGATCGTGGTCAACTCGAGCCCAACAGGATTCGAGTGGAAGTACCCCAAGTCGTCGGGCATCAAGTCAGAGCGCGAAGCGCTGAAGGCCAACCAGAAGCTCATCGAAGAGTCGGACATCTCCAACTGGGTCCCCTACTACGTCGTTTCCGACGACGACGGCGATGTGATCGACGAGGGCAGCCTGGTGCGGTGCGAACGAGCCCACCACCCGGCCGACTTCTCTGGTCTCGACATGCTGTCCGTGCTGACCATCGACCTCGACGAGGGCCTCTTTCCAGTCGACGCCACCGGCGTGCTCGCCACCGGCAGCACCGTATACGCCTCGACCGAGAGCCTCTATGTCGCCACCGCCCATTGGGTCCCCTGGTGGACGTTTGAAGCCGAAGAAGACTTCATCGAGGCGGCGGAGAACGCCGGCAGCCAAATCCACAAGTTCGACATCTCATCGACCGAGAGCAGCGACTACGTTGCTTCCGGCCAGGTACAGGGCTACCTGCTCAACCAGTTCGCCATGTCCGAATATGAAGGCTTGCTCCGGGTGGCCACCACGACGGAGCCAAACTGGGGCCGAGGCGCATTCCCCGACCAAGAGTCACTGGTAACGGTGCTCGAGACCAGCGGCAACGAGTTGATCGAGGTCGGCAAGGTCGGCGGTCTCGGTGAAGGCGAGCGGATCTACTCGGTGCGCTTCATCGGCGACGTCGGCTACGTCGTCACCTTCCGCCAAACCGACCCGCTCTACACCCTGGATCTCTCCGACCCGACGAACCCAGAGGTGAAGGGTGAGCTCAAGATCCTGGGTTACTCGGCGTACCTGCACCCCATGGACGACGGGCTGCTGATCGGCATTGGCCAGGACGCCAACGAGCAGGGCCAGGTCAAGGGCACCCAGATCTCCGTCTTCGATGTCTCCGACCTGAGCAACCCGGTTCGACTCCATCAGCTGGCCCTGGGTGAGGGCTCCAATTCCGAGGTCGAGTACGACCACCACGCCTTCCTCCACTGGGCCGAGACCGGCCTGACCATGTTGCCGGTCCAGAGCTGGAACTGGAGCGAAGAAGGCGGCGAGAGCGGCTTTGCCGGCGCCCTGGGATTCGAAGTCTCAGAAGACGGCATCGAGGAGATCGCAACCGTGATCCACCCCGGTGGCGCCACCGAAGAAGGCTGGTGGGACTGGGAGGCTGGAATCCGGCGTTCCATCGTCATCGGCGACAGCGTCTACACCGTGTCGCACAAAGGCCTGATGAAGAGCGACCTCGACACGCTCGCCGAACAGGCCTGGCTGAAGTTCTAGCAACCTCGTTGAGGCAAACACGACAAAGGGCACCCTTGCCACACCAGGGGTGCCCTTCTCGCGTGCTTCTTGGGGCGGCGGGCCGTGCGCGAAAGCGCAGCAAGAACGGTCCCGGCCGGCCTACTCGGCGCCGGTCGGAATCGTGAACCCGACGATGGCGCCACCGCCGTCGGCATCGTCGATGAAGACGGACCCCTCGTGCTCCTCGGCGGTCTGTTTCACGATGGAGAGCCCAAGGCCGGAGCCCGGGGTGGTACGAGCGATATCGGCCCGGTAGAAGCGGTCGAAGATGCGGGGCTTGTCTTCGTCGGAGACGCCGGGTCCGTGGTCACGAACCGATACCGACCCGGCCGCCACCGTCACTTCGATGGGCTCGCCGTTGGTATTCCACTTCGTGGCGTTGTCCATGAGGTTGGAGACGGCTCGCTCGAGCATCGCCGGGCGGCCGGTCACGCAGCTGTCCTCCGCGGTGACAACAATTTCCGTGTCGCTGCGGCGGCGATAGCGCTCCGCGACGCCCATCACGATCTCATCGAGCCGGACATTGACGACGGGTTCCTCCGCGTTCCCCGGATCGATGGCGAGCTCAACCAACGCACTGACCATGTTGCTCAGTTCTCCAAGTTCCAGCGTCACGTCGTCGAGCAGCCTGCGGCGATCATCGGCCGGCATTCCTTGGGTCCGCGCCAACACTTCGATGTTGGTCCGCAATGCGGTGAGGGGGGTGCGCAATTCGTGGCCGGCGTCGCGCACCAGGCGCTGTTGCTGAACACGGGACTGCTCGAGCGCGGCGAGCATGGCATTGAACGCCTCGGCCAAACGCCCCACCTCATCCTCACGATCGACCTCGATCTGGGCCTCGAGTTCCTGGGTCTGGGCAACGTGCTCGGCCGCCTTGGTCAAACGGGCCAGGGGGCGTAGGGCGCTGCGCGCCACAACCAGTCCGAGCATCCCGGCCAGCACGGCCCCTCCGATGCTGACGATGACCAGCACCGCGGTCAGGCCCTGCAGGGCTTCGTCGACCTCGTCGAGCGACCGGGCTACTTGGAGCACACCATCGACATCGTTCAGGGGCGAAGTCACCATGCGCAGGTGCTGTCCATCTTCGGTGGTGACGTCGGCCAGCACCGTCACCTGAGAATCACCCTGGGCAATGGCGATCGTGGCGTCCGAAACCGGGAGTGCCGTCCCTTGATCCCGTGGAATGAACGCGCCGCCGTCGGGGAGGTACACCTGGTACAGCACCACATCGAAAGCTCGATCTGTCACGCCCGGGCGGCGAGGTCGAAACGACCCGGAGAAGGCACTGAAGACGTCACGGATGTTGCGGGTCTCGCTGGAGATCTCGATCAAGCTCTCGTCAATCTGGTTCCGCATCTGTTCACGCGCCAAGAAGTACGCGCCGATCGAGGCACCGACAACGCCGATGGCAACGGCGAAGGCGGCGATGATCGCGATGCGGGTACGGAGCTTCACGTCGTGATCAGGACTCCCTCGCCACGTAGCCGACGCCCCGCACGGTGTGAATCACTCGAGGCAGATCCTCGACCTCGGTTTTTCGACGGATGTACCCGATGTAGACGTCGAGCGAGTTGGAGCTGGTCTCGAAGTCGTAGCCCCAGATCTTCTCGTAGATGGTGTCGCGCGAGATGACGATCCCGGCGTTGCGCATCAACAGCTCGAGAAGGTCGAACTCCGTCTTGGTGAGCTCGATGGTCAGATCGCCGCGGTGCACCTCGCGGGTGCCGACGTTCATCGCCAGATCGCCAACCGAGAGCACCTCGGTGGTTGAACCGCTCGATCTCCGCAGCAAGGCCCGCAGCCGAGCCAGGAGCTCCTCGAGCGCAAAAGGTTTGACCATGTAGTCGTCGGCGCCGGCGTCGAGGCCCTCGACCCGGTCGCTGACCTCGTGACGCGCCGTCAGGATGAGAATCGGAGTCGTATCACCCGATGCCCTGATCCGACGGCACGCTTCGAGTCCGTTGACATGGGGCATCATCACGTCGAGCACGATGGCTTGCGGCGGGTCGTTGAGCACGGCGGATAGCGCCTCAGCGCCGTCGCGCGCGGTGCTCACCTCGTAGCCTTCGTAGGTGAGGGCGCGCTCAACCGCCTCGCGCACGGCCCGATCATCCTCAACCACGAGGATGTGTTCGAGTGTGCCTCGTTCTCTCATGTGTTCTCCTGGCCCGCGTGGGCAGTGACGGTACTGCAGCTATTCATATCGCAACGCCTCGGTGGGTGACATGCGCGCGGCGCGCACTGCCGGATACAGACCGGCGATGGCGCCGATGATGAGGGCGGCGGCAACGCCACCGGCCATTGCAATCGGGGGAATCAGGGCATTCCAACCCCGCAGGTTGGCGTACAGGGTGGTGACCCCGACTCCGAGCAGTACCCCGCCGACTCCGCCGATGCCGGCCAGCAACAGCGCCTCGCCGAGGAACTGGACCGCGACGTGGCGCTTGGTGGCACCTAGGGCACGGCGCAGCCCGATCTCGGAGCGACGCTCGAGCACAGAAATGACCATGACGTTGGCGATGCCGACGCCGCCGACGAGCAGGGCGACCGCGCCGAGACCGAGGAACAACGCGGTGAACGCGTCGTCGGCGGCCTCCTTCGCCTCGAGGGCGTCGGTGGGGCGGGAGACCTCAACTTCCTCAGGATTCTCCGGATTGGTGGTGGCGGCGAGGACGCCCATGACGTCATCGACGTAGGCCGGGTCGGTGCGAACCAGGATCGACGTCGGCACGGGATCATGATCGAGATATGTCTCAGCGGCGCTGATCCCGATGATGGCGGCCCGGTCGAGGTCGGGGCTCAGCTCGAATTCGTCGAGGACCCCGACCACCGTGAACCACTGCTCGCCGAGCCAGATCTGCTGGGTACCGTTCACCTCGGCGATGCCGAGACGCTGCGCGGCCACCGAGCCGAGCACCGTGGTCGGATAGTCCGCGTTGGCCGCGGTGATGAACTGACCGTCGGCCACCGTTCCCGCCAGCGTGTCGAGCAGGTTGACGTCGACGGCCTGGACGCTGATGCCACCGGTCTGTCCGCTCGGCACCAGATCGTTCTTGTAGACGTTGGCGTCGACCTCGCTGACCGTGCTGGTCGTTTCCACCGGGCCGATCCGGGCAATCATTGCGGCAGCGTCCTCGGGCAGTTCGCCACTCCCGATCCCGATCCCGGTGCCGGCCTGGACGGTGAGCAGGTTGGTGCCGAGCTTGTCGAGTTGGGCCAGCAAGTCGGACTTCGAGGACTCGGAGAGTCCGAGCACGCCGACCATGGCGGCAATCCCGATCATGATGCCGAGGGCGGAAAGTGCGGCGCGTAGCTTGCGGGTCCGGATCCCAACGCTGGCGGTGCGCGCCACGTCGGCAGCATGCAGCTTGGATGGGGTGAGGGTGGCGGCCATCTCAGTGGACCCCGTTGAGCCGGTCGTATTCGATCAGCCCGTCGCGCAGCCCAACCGAACGGGGAAAATGGCCGGCGATCTCGTGGTTGTGAGTGATCACCACGATGGTGGTGCCGCCGGCGTTCAGGCTCTCGATGAGTTCGACGATGGCGTCGCTGGTCTTCGAGTCGAGGTTCCCGGTCGGTTCGTCGGCGAGCACAATCGACGGCCCGCCAACCAGCGCCCGGGCGATGGCTACCCGCTGGCGCTCACCGCCGGACAGCTTGGTGGCGTCGTGGTCCAGCCGGTGGCTGAGTCCAACCTGGCGAAGTGCCACAGCGGCGAGGTCGCGTCGCTCGGCCAGCGGCATCCCGGTGTAGAGCAGCCCGTCGGCGACGTTGTCGAGCGCGGTGTACCCGCTGAGCAGGAAGAACTGCTGGAACACAAAACCGATGTGCTGCGAGCGCAACGCCGACATGTTCTTGTCGGAGAGCTGCGAGATGGCGTGCCCGGCCACCGTCACCTCGCCGGAGGTAGGGCGGTCGAGCGTTCCCATGATGTGCAGCAACGTGGACTTCCCACTGCCGGAAGGACCGACCACCGCAACCAACTCGCCCCGTTCGACTTCGAAGGTCACCCCGGCCAGAGCCCGCACCGGCGGGGTCAGCGGGTACTCCTTGACCACGTCGTGGAGTGACAGGACGATGTCCGACCCGGTGTCCCCTGCCGCCGGTGGTTCGACCAGAGTTGCGGTCACGGGACCACAACCTGGTCACCCACCGCCACGCCCGCTGAGGTGATCTCGACCATGCCGTCGGCGTAGAACCCGACCTCGACCCCGACGAGGCGAACGGTGCCCCCGCCGGCATCTACCTCGACCGCATAGCCGCCCTCCTGCAGCGCGACCAGGGCGGTGACCGGGACCGCCACCACACCGCGTACGGAGTCGCTCACAACCTCGACGTCGACCGGAGCTTCGTCGAGTCCGGCCGCGACGGCCGGGGCGTCGAGCGCAACGGTGACTTCGAACACGGAATTGCCGCCCTGGTCGACGGTGGCGACCGCAGACACCTCGGTCACCGTGGCGGGCGTCTTGGTGTTGTCGGGCAACACTACGACCACGGCATCACCCTCGACGAGCAGGGCTTGGTCCTCTGCCGGCAGGTCGAAGGTGACCACCTTGTCGGCGGAAGACACCGCGAGCACGCCGCTGCCGGGATTCACTGCGCTGCCGGCGAGGGGCAAGTTCGTCGCTGATCCGCACCGCCGACGGGAGGAACACCACCTCACCGAGGTGGACGATGCCGTCGACCTCGGCGCCGAGGTCGAGTTGCCAGGCCTCAACCGCAGCGCCGGTGGCTTCGTCGTACTCTCCGTCGACAATGAGGGCGCCGTCGGCGTCGTAGCCGAGCGCCGCCAGACCTTCCTCGAGTTGCAGGATGTCGTCGCCGGTCGCCGGGTCGGTGCCGGTGACGACCAGGATCTCACGGCCGTCGTTGGCAACGTCACCGGCCCCAACCAGGGCTTCGATCACCGTAACCGGACCGGGGATGAACACGACCTCGCCGAGGTCGACCACTCCGTCGTCATCCGCGCCGATCGAATCCTGCCAATCCTCGACCATGTTCTCGGTGGCGTCGGTGAATTCGTCGTCAACCGTGAGATCGTCGAACCCGAGGGCCGCCAGTGCCGTTTCGAGCTGGCGGACGTCTTCACCGGTCATGTTGGTGCTCAGGTCGGCCATGGTGCGGTAGGCCGGTACGTCACCGTACAGAGCAACGACCGGCTCGCCGTCCAGGTAGTAGAGAACGTCGCCTTGTTCGATGACGGTCCCCTGGGCGACGACCGACGTGATCGTGCCGTTGTCTCGGATCACGATGGTGTCGGTGTCTTCGGTCGGGATGAGATCGCGATACGCGGGTGTTGACCCGTAGAGCAGGACAACCGGTTCGCCGTCGACCGCAAACAGGACATCTCCTTGCTCGACGGTGGTTCCGGCGACTGCGATCGACGTCACCGTGCCGGTTGATTGGCGTGCCGATCGGATCGGCCTCGACGGTGCCCAAGGTGCCGTCGTAGCTCTCCTCTTGGACGAGGTCGGTGGACACGACCGCCGCAAAGCTGCGCGACGGCACGTCGCCTGCTTCCTCGGCGTCGCCGTTGCCGGAAGCCAGCGACCAACCGACACCGACAACCGCAATGACGGCGACCGCTCCGGCGATCCACCACCGACGGGAACGACGTGGGCTGGGTGGCGAAGGGATGGGTGCGTCGGTGTTCATGTCCTCATTCTCGACGAGATCTGCGTGCTGCGCAGCCGGCTCGATGGTGTTGCTCACACTCGGTTCCTCGCTGCGTCTGGTGGATGTCATCCCTCGCCTCCGCCCGGACCGCCAAACCGCGGCCCGGCCCCGTCGGGACCAAAGCCGGAGAGAATGTCTTGGCATGCCTCGAGGCCGGCCTGGAAGGTAGGGTCTTCGGGGTCAATGGCGCCAAAGGGGCCACGGGGACCGTCGCCGGACTCGCCTTCGCCGCCGGGGCCGAAGCTGGAGAAGTCCGGGTCGGCCATGTCGTAGCCGTTGTCGCGCATGCACGCGGCAAACTCGAGAATCTGATCCTGGAACTCAGCATTGTCGCGATCTTCGAATCCGAAGCTAAGGACCTCGCGATACTCGGCGCAAGCTTCCTGGGCAGCGCGGACCGTCTCGCGGTCGAAACCCTCTTCGCCGGGCCCGGCGTTGCCGCGGAAGTTGAGGCGGATGTTGCCGTCTGCGTCTACGGTCGGGTCTTCCATGTCGACTCCGTTGTCGCGCATGCAGGCCGCAAATGCCAGGACGGCAGTCTCCTGGTCGACCTCGGCGGACGCTTCACCATCGGATATCGCCGGCACCTCGTCGCCGGAAACTTCCAGCGAAGCGACCCCCGAATCGGAGTCACCACCACCACAGGCGGCGGCGACGAGAGCGATCACCGCAAGCAGCGGCAGCAGGCGTTTCATGGATGGACCTCTTGGTTGGGAGTCAATGTCCAGCACAGGTTCTCAGCCGGACTTGAGGCCGGCCTGAGCCCTGTGTGAAATTGGGATGAGAACGGTTGGGGGTGGCCCAGAACGCGCCGAGGCCGCCTTGCGGCGGCCTGGTGCGCGGGATCGAGAACCTGCGTTCAACTTGGAGTCGGAACCTCGCGTCCGCGGACCCGAGGGAACTTCACTGGACTGTGCGTGTAGCAGGTGGTCTTCTTGTTGTAGCGAGAGATTACGGTGTCGCATTTCGGACTTGAGCACACCCGGCGGCCTGCGACGGCCTTCGGGGCGCGGCGCTTGCCGGTGAGGCGGCGCCCGGTGAGTGTTGATTCAGCCATGACCGTATCCTGCAGATGAGCGGTGAGGGATATCTGAGCAGCATCTAAGAATCACCTAAGAACGCCGAGTGAGCCAGTTCTTGGAAGAATCGCGCTGCAAGCCCATCATAGTGGGCTGAAACCCGTCCTCGGAACTCCGTTTCGGACGGTCGCAGCGTGGCGGTTGCTGCGTGACGAGGCACAGACCCATCGCCAATACGTCAACGCCGAGGGCCCGCTCGCCCCGCATCTCGGGTTGGTGATTCAGTCGCATCAATCGTGGACGCGCCACCCGCATCTCCCATAATCAGCTCCAGAACCGTGTCGAGAGACGGATCTGTTTCACCCTTGAGGTCGGCGAGTGAGGCGTAGATCCGGGCAGCTGCGGTGTGGAACCCGGTGGGGAGCCCAACCGCGCCCATCGACTGGGCTATCTGTTCCATCTCACCGGCGAATCTCCACGCCTTGGGTCCGGTTCGTGTGGCGCTTCGCGTTACCTTGTCCTCCAGACCCGGAATACTGTCGGTCCACTCAGCTACCAATGTCCGGGAAACCCCTGCAGCCTCTGCGTAGGCGCGCATCGCCATCAAGAGCGCGGCGCTCCCCTTCGTCCACCCCGCGAACGCCATTTTCAGAGCTGACGCCGACCCGATCGGGCCG
The DNA here is from genome assembly GCA_963704825.1 of uncultured Acidimicrobiia bacterium. Taxonomy (GTDB): domain Bacteria; phylum Actinomycetota; class Acidimicrobiia; order Spongiisociales; family UBA5794; genus CAVPHV01. The sequence continues at coordinate 489,835 of CAVPHV010000014.1, read as the reverse complement.
TCCAATACGACGGCATCGACAATGGACCCCGCCCAAAGCTCAGCCACCGATGGTGCGTCCGGCCCGGCAAGGTACAGGCGTGTCGATCCGGCCTCTTCCGGAGGAGAACCGATGATGGCTCCGTCAACAAACCGATCGAACCGTTCGGCGATCAGTTCAACGGTGTCTGGAGAAACGGCGTTTGCGTCGACGTAGATACCGCTGAAGCCGAGGGCGGACACCGCGACTGCGACGTCGACTGCGGCATGAGGAGGGCACACGGAGATCACGATGTCCGTCATGTCGACCAGCGAATCGATGGAACCGGCGTCAACGAGTCCGTACGATTGCGCACGTCGCGCCGTATCTTCGGAACGACCCTCACTCGCCCACGCAACCGGTCGACCGATGGCCCCCGCCAGGGCAGATCCCATTGCCCCCGGATGCAATACGCCGACGTCCATGGAGGCCACGATAGGCCCTGATTCGATGGACCGGCGCTCGCGCCACCGAGCGCCGCCCGGTATCGTGGTCCGCCATGCATCATCTTCGGACCGCGCTCCAGTGGGCGGTGCCCTCCATCGGAACCGACGCAGGGTCGCCGGCCAAACCATACTTTCGGCGGTCGGCGGCCTCCTGCTGTCATGATGCGAGCTGAGAACTCGGATTGAGCGCAACCTCGCGATCGCCTGCGACCGGAGGGTCGGTCCAGAATCGATTCCTCATCCTTCGGGCGCTGCGCTGGTTTCCGACGGGCCTCCTGATTCCGGTCCTCGTTCTCCTGCTGCTTGACCGAGGGCTTTCGCTCGCACAGATCGGCGTGGTATTCGCAGCACAAGGGGCGATGGTCCTGCTGCTCGAACTCCCCACCGGGGGTCTGGCCGATGCCGTCGGTCGCCGCACCACACTGCTGATTGCGTCGGCCTTTTCTTTCGCCGCACTTGTCCTCCTCCTTTTCGCGGAGTCGCTTCCCTTGCTGGCAGCCGTGTTCGCGATGCTCGGGGTCTACCGGGCTCTGGAGAGCGGGCCTCTTGATTCGTGGTATGTGGACACGGCTCAGGCCATCAATCCAGAGACCAACATCGAGCGAGGGTTCTCGCTCGCCGGGACGGTTACCGGTGTGTCGATCGGTCTTGGGTCGCTGGCGAGCAGCGCCATCGTTGTGATGGATCCGTTCCCGAAGGTGGGCCCGCTCACCGCCCCCGTGGTTGCCGCTCTCGGGTTCCTCGTCGTGGAAGTCGCAGCGATCGCCCTCCTCATGACCGAACCGCCCCGCAGAGGCGCCCCCGCGAGCATTCGATCCGCGATCGGCGACACACGATCGATTGTCGCCTCGGCCGTGAGGACGGTGTTGACAAGCCGCGTCCTGATCGCAATCGTCGCCGTCGAGTTCCTCTGGGGTTTCGGCATGACTGCCTTTGAGACATTCACTCCCGTCAAGCTCGGTGATGTCCTCGAGAGCGCCGACCAAGCTGCAGCCCTCCTGGGGCCGACCAACTCGGTGGCCTGGCTGGTGTCCGCCGTGGGCGCTGCATCTGTTCCGCTTCTGACCAAACGCATCAGGACGAGCACCGCGGCCGCCACGTTGATGGTGGCCCAAGGCCTGACCGTCGTCGCAATTGCGCTTGCGTACCGTCCGTGGGGTGTCGTGATCGCCTACGTCCTCACGATGGGCATACACGGAGCGGCGAACCCAGTTCACCAGGGCCTGCTTCACCGAGCTGTCGACAACCCGGGAACCCGGGCCACCGTCGCCTCTGCCAACAGCATGACGGCACAAGCGGGTGGGATGGTGGGCGGCATCGCACTTGGTGTGCTCGCCGACGCCACCAACCTACCAACCGCGATCGTCACGGGAGCGGTCGTCATTGCGGCTGCAGCACCGCTCTACATCCGGGTGGGAAGACTCAACGGGGCTTGAGCGCCCCGATTCAGCCTGCGACCTGCCGTTTCGTTGCCCCCACAACACGCCAATCGCGGGCCGCCGCGGCCTCGTCGGCTCATCGCCAGATCCGATGAGCCTCCAACGGTCGTACATCGTGCAAGGATCACTCAATGCGGTTGCACACGACCGAAGCCTGGAGGCGAGTCGAGCGGGCTCGCCATGGCGTGTTGGGAACCCGACACGAAGTGCGCGGAGTGGATCTGGTACCGGTCGTCTACACCACCGGCGAGGATCATCGCATCTTCATCCCGGTCGACACCATCAAAGCGAAGACCTCGACTCGACTGCAACGGCTCGAGAACCTCCGCCACGATCCCCGGTGCACGCTGCTGGTCGAGCACTACGACGACGACTGGTCTCGCCTGTGGTGGGTGCGGATCTCAGGGACGGGCGCCGAAGCACGCTCGGCAGACTCCACGGACTTCCTCTCGCTGCTGGCAGACCGCTACCCGCAGTACTCCGATCCCGGGTCGATCGAATCCGGAATCGTGGTGATGCCGTCGGCAATCGTAGGGTGGCGCGCCGGCTGATCTCTCCGCCGGCGCAGCCAGATCAGATGCCCAGCAGGTGCGACGAGAAGGACACCACCTGGCTGCAGTTCTTGCAGGCAACAGGAGCTACCCGCATGGCGAACATGCCCATCTCCGATCACCCCTCGACGTGATCGTCATCGGCCTGGAGAAGAAGCTTGGGCGAGCTGACAGAAGCGATGCCTGCCGACCGCCAATAGATAGGGATACGGATCAGACGAACCCTGGCCTTCCTACTACGCGCGCGTGGTCCTGTCGGAGACCAGACCCTGAGTCTGCTCCAGCCTTTCCAGCTGAATCGGCGAGCTGCGCGCTGGTCTAGAGGGTGAGCCGATCCCGAGTCGCCCAACCCTTGACAGGGCGACGTGGCGCTGCTTCACTCGCCAGCCACAACATACACAACGCGTTCATCAAGAGCGGTGGAGGGACAGGCCCTTCGAAGCCGCGGCAACCGACCTGATCGGTGCCAATGCCTGATCGATGAGCAGCCGACCGGCGGGACACCCCGCTCGCGGCGCTCCCGAGAGCGCGTACAAGCGAGACGAGAGGACCGACCTGCCATGGAGTTGTACCACCCGCCCCAACCCGGCGCGGCGCGTCCGGCGCCGGTTTCACCCATGTGTTGTCTGATGCCCAGCTCTCGGGTGTTCCGCCCGAGCGCATCAGACATGCGCTCCTGAAGAACGCCACCACCCGAGAGGCACCGAGGCGTTCCTGATTCTCCACCGCTTCGACGCGGTGGCTCCCACCAGGACGAGAGGACCACTTCCACCATGACCGATACCAACTACCACTTCGAGACGCTCCAGCTTCACGCCGGCCAAGAGGTCGAAGGCACCACGAAGTCGAGGGCGGTGCCGATCTACCAGACCACCTCGTACGTGTTCGACGACTCCGACCACGCGGCCCGCCTCTTTGGACTCGAAGAGTTCGGCAACATCTATACCCGCATCATGAACCCGACCACCGACGTATTCGAGAAACGAATCGCCGCCCTGGAAGGAGGCGCCGCTGCAGTGGCGACCGCATCAGGACAAGCAGCCCAGCTCCTGGCGATCACCACCCTGGCCCAGGCGGGCGACAACATCGTCTCGACCAGCTATCTCTACGGCGGTACCTACAACCAGTTCAAGGTTGCGCTCCCCCGGCTCGGCATCAACGTCACGATCGTCGACGGTGACGACCCAGACGATTTGGCCGCAGCCATCGACGAGAACACCAAGGCGCTGTATGTCGAGTCGATCGGTAACCCCCGCTACAACGTTCCCGACTTCGCTGCGCTCGCCACGGTGGCGCACGATGCGGGCATCCCGCTCGTGGTCGACAACACGTTCGGCGCCGCCGGGTATCTGGTGCGCCCCATCGAGCATGGCGCCGACATAGTGGTGGCGTCGGCGACCAAGTGGATCGGCGGGCACGGGACGTCCATCGGCGGAGTAATCGTCGACTCCGGCAACTTCGACTGGCGCAACGGCAAGTTCCCGCTCTTCACCGAGCCGGCACCGGGCTATCACGGGATCAACTTCGCGGAGGTGTTCGGGCCCGACGGACCGTTCGGCAACATCGCGTTTGCGATCCGGGCTCGAGTCGAAGGGTTGCGCGACTTCGGTGCGGCCCTATCGCCGTTCAACAGCTTCCTGCTACTCCAGGGACTCGAGACACTGTCGCTGCGGATGCAACGGCACGTCGACAATGCTCTCGAGCTGGCCCGGTGGCTGGAAGCCCAGCCTCAGGTCGCCTGGGTCAACTACCCGGGACTCGAGTCCCATCCGTCGCACGAGACAGCCAAGCAGTACCTGACCAACGGGTTCGGCGCGGTGCTCAGCTTCGGCGTGCGCGGCGGATACGACTCGGGCCGCAAGTTCATCGACTCCGTGCAACTCGCCAGCCACCTCGCCAACGTGGGCGATGCCAAGACACTGGTGATCCACCCGGCGTCGACCACCCACCAGCAACTCACGGACGAGGAGCAGATCGCTTCGGGCGTCCTCCCCGACCTGGTGCGAGTCGCCGTCGGCATCGAGCACATCGATGACATCAAGGCCGACTTCCGCCACGCGCTGGAACTGACTTCCGGCCTTTGATCCTCCAATCCGTTCTTGCGTGGCCGAGGCGCGAAAACTCGCGCCTCAGCCACGCCGGAACAGATCAGTTCGGCAGAGGGAAGTCGTAGATTCGTTCGTCGGCGGGTCGGCCGTCGAGCATGGCGCCGTCGGTGACGATCTCGCGCAGTTCGAAGCCGTTGGCCTCGGCAACCCGAATCGAGGCTTCATTGCCGTCGACCATCGTCAGCTCGATACGGTCCGGCGCTAGGTCCTGGAGGATCCACTCGAGGGCCAATGCCACTGCCCTACGCGCGGCGCCGTGGCGCCGCGCCGAGGCCGCCACCCAGTAGACGATCTCGACGACGTTCATCGCCTCACCGGCGTCGAGCACGCCGAGGTACCCGCGGAATCGCCCGTCGTTGGCATCGGCAATGACGAAGTGGGCGCCCGTCCGCTGCTCCCAGCGCTCCACCACCTTGGCGATGAAGCCGGCGGCGTCCTCGAATGTGTACGGCATGTCGATGTTGAGCCAGCGAACCACCTCGGGGTCCTGGATCTCACGGAACAGATCGGCGGCGTCGTCGTCGACCCATGGCCGGAGGATGATCGTTCCGTCGGATACGGTGGGCAGGGCTTGCATGCCCGGCAGCGTAGGGGAGATCAGGCCGGATCCGCCGTTCCTGCGTGGCAGGAGCGCGATTTCCGGTACTTCAGCCACGCCGGAATAGGGTGGTGAGTCAGCGGTCGCTCCAATCGACCCAGTTGCTGCCGGTGTCTTCGACGTAGGCGTCGATGGCGGTACCAAGCGTCGGGAAGAAGAGGTCATCGCCGACCCGGTCGTACAGACCGTAGGTTACGAGTCGATCCTTCGGCTGGCCCTTCAGCTCTGCGAACGCCAATTGAATCCCCCGTGACTCCAACTCATCGAAGACCTCGATCAGGGTCTCTGCGGCGGTGGTGTCGATGTCGGTGATCGGCTCGGCGGCGATGATCACCCACCTCACCGACCACGGTGCATGGCGAATAGCCCGAGCCAAACGGCGCTGGAAGTGCTCTGAGTTGGCGAAGAACAAAGGCGAATCGAAGCGGAAGACGATGAGGCCGGGAATCCGCTCCGCCTCGGGGTGGCGCTCGACGTCGTGGTAGCCCTTGACACCGTCGATCCTCCCGAGGGTGGCGTCGTAGGGTCGCCAGGCCCTCCGGATGAAGTTCATCAGTGAGAGCGCGATCGCGATGACGATCCCCTCGAGGACACCGACCAGGGTCACACCGAGCAGCGCACCCAGCGACAGGACGAATTCCGAACGCCGCACCCGCCACAGCCAGACCATTTCGTCGATGTCGAACAGGGCGAAAGAAGCGGTGATCACGATGGCGGCCAGCGTGGCCGAGGGAAGGTTGGACAACAGGTCGTTGGCAAACACGACGAGCAACACGATGCCGACGGCTCCGATGACGCCGGTAAGTTGGCTCTTGGTGCCCATGGAGTCGGCAACCGAGGTGCGCGACGACGATGCGCTCATCGGAAAGCCGCGCACGAAGCCGGCCGCGAGGTTGGCGGTGCCGAGAGCGATGATCTCCTGGTTGGCATCGACCTCGTCGCCGAGCTTGGCGGCGAACGTGGTCGACAGCGCTGCCGTGTCGGCAAACGCCACCAAGGCGATGCCGACCGCGGCGAGAGTCAACGGGACCATGTCGCCCCACGCAACCGTCGGGAACAAGAGGGACGGGAATCCTTCGGGAAGCGACCCCACCACCGAGATCCCCTCATTGGTGAGATCGAGGACCGCAACTGCGACGATGGAGAGAACGGTCGCGATCAGAACGCCGGGGATCTTCGGGTTGATCCGACGCGAACCGTAAATGATCGCAAGCGATCCGGCGCCAAGGGCGAGTGCTACCCAGTTGGTCTCGCCGTCGAAGACGCCGACCGCGAAGTCGCGGATCGCATCGAGCCATCCGTCCGAATCGGTCGAGAAGCCGAACAGCTTGGGGAGTTGGCTGACGAGAACAATCAGAGCGATGCCGTTGATGTAGCCGATGCGTACGGGCTTGGAGAGCAACTCGGTGATCGTCCCGAGGCGGACCAACCCGGTGAAAACGCACACGACACCTACGAGCAGCGCCAACATCGAGGCGAGAGCCACCGCATATGCCTCGTCGCCGGCAGCGAGCGGAATGATCGCCGCCGCGATCAACGGTGCGAGCGACGAGTCCGGCCCGAGCACCAGGATCCGAGACGGACCAAAGACGGCGTAGGCGAGCAGGGCAGCCACCGTGGTATACAGCCCGGTGACGGCAGGCAGCCCGGCCAGCTCGGCGTACGCCATCCCCTGGGGCACGAGGAGCGCGGTGAGGACGAGTCCGGCGCCCAAGTCCGGCCACAGCCAGGAGCGCTCGTAGCTGAGCGCCGTGTCGACTCCGGGGAGCCACTTCATCCAGCCCGGCTTCAATCGCCGGGAGGGGTCTTGATCCATACCTCTCTCCAGACGACCACGCTAGTGAATCCCCCAGCTCCGGCGTGGCTGAGGCGCGATTTCTGGCACCTGAGCCACGCAAGAACGATCGGGTCAGGCGAAGAGGGCTGTGAGCCAATCGGTGATCAGGTCGAGCACTGAGGGGTCGATAGTCGTCTCGATCAGAGCGTATTCGGTGGGCGAGCCCGTCGTCGCCGGCTGGAACAGATGGTTGAGGCCCTCGAGGGCGTGCGTCTCGAATTCCGTGTTGCCACCATCCGCCAGCGCCCCCGCAATGAGGTCCAGGTTGTACACCGGGACTTGGGTATCGAGGGTCCCGTTGAGGGCCAAGACCGGAGCGTCGACCTTGGCAAGCTCTGCTGCGGGGTCATGGAAGAAGAAGAACCGCCACCACGGATCGGCCATCGTTGCCAACGAGACCGCCACCGACTCGGCCGCCTCGGCGGGAAGTCCACCGGGGTAGGAATCGGCCGCAGTCATCGCAGTCTCCCAGAGTTCGTCGGCCGCAGCGTCGTCATCCGGTTCGTCGGCCAGTACCGCAATGGCCGCCTCCTGGAGTTCCGCCTGCCAATCGACGAGGGCGGGCGGGAGGTCGTTGGCCTCGCCGATGAGGCGGCTCTGGGCGGGAAGCAGCGTCGCCCCCGGTTCCCCCGGACCGGCCAGCAGCACGATGAAGGCGGCCTCGGCACCCGAGGTGTAGGCCAGCGGTGCGATCAACCCTCCTTCAGAGTGGCCGATGAAGCCGATCTTCGCCGGGTCGATGTCGGGCCGGACCGCCAAGGCATCGAACGCCGCCTTGGCGTCGACGGCAAGGTCTTCGGTCGTCGCCCCGAAGTTGGACCCGGCGGAGTGGCCCACCCCGCGATCGTCGTAGCGCAACACCGCGATCCCGTTGCGGGCCAGGTGGTCGGCGACAACGGCAAACGGTTTGTGCCCGAGGATCTCTGAGTCACGATCCTGCGCCCCCGAACCGGTGATCAGCACCGCGGCAGGGAAGGGCCCGGCACCGTCCGGTTTCGTCAGCGTCCCGGCCAACGTGAAGCCATCCTCGGGGTTGCGGAATGCCACCTCCTCGGCAACATAGGGGAAGGGAGGTTGCGGCTCCTGGGGACGGTTGAACAGCACCGGATCGTCGGTGCGGTCGAGTCGTAGGCCGGCGATCCCCGATTGACCCCAGAAGCCCTCGATGACGTCGCCGTCGAGCGACCCGTCGAACTGGGCTCCGATGTCCGGTATCAGGAACGTGAGTTCGCTCCCCTCCAGGGCGATCTCCTCGACCTCGAAGCCGATCATCCCTTCGGTGAGGCTGTCGAAGCTACCGGCGTAGCTGCCGTCGTCGGCGACGATGAAAGTGAACTGCACATCGAGCCCGGCGAGATCACCTCGCCAGGCACCGGCCAGCGGGTCGACCGGGCGCTCCGTTGTCGTGGTGGTGGGGGTCGCGGTCGTGGTCGTTGCCGGCGCCGACGTGGTAGTGATCGCCGCCGGGGTCGACGAGCACGCAGCGGCCAGCAGGACGACTGCCAGCAGGAGCGACGGAATGGTGCAAGCTCTGCTGCGGTTAGGCACATTGCCTCCGGAATCCCGAAACCTCACGGTAGGACCTCGGCACGGCAACTGAAACATTGAGGCCGATCCGGATCGCGGGTCGCCAGATCGAAGGACGGACCAGGGTATGCAACTAGGGATGATCGGCCTCGGAAAAATGGGCGCCAACATGGCTGAGCGCCTGATTTCGGCAGGTCACGATGTGATCGGCTTCGACCTCAACCGCGACGCAGTGGCCGACGTCATCGCACGGGGTGCTCGCGGCGCCGACTCGCTCGAGGACCTGATGGCGCAACTCGACGCACCCCGGGCGGTGTGGATCATGGTTCCCCACGGTGACCCGGTCGACGCCACCCTGTCCGCTCTTCTTCCCGCCGCACAGCCCGGCGACACGTTCATCGACGGGGGCAATTCGTACTACCGAGACACGCTGCGCCGGGCGGAGGTTTGCCGCGAAGGCGGCACCCACTTCGTCGACGTCGGGACCAGCGGCGGCATTTGGGGCCTCACCGAGGGCTATTCGATGATGATCGGCGGCGACGACGCCCCCGTTGCCCGCTTGCGCCCCATCTTCGAGGCGCTGGCACCTGCCCCCGACAAGGGCTGGGGCCGGGTCGGACCGTCCGGCTCGGGGCACTACGTCAAGATGATCCACAACGGCATCGAATACGGATTGATGCAGGCCTACGCCGAGGGGTTTGCGTTGTTGCGGGCCAAGGAAGAGTTTGGACTCGACCTCGCCCAGATCGGTGACATCTGGGAGCACGGTTCGGTGGTGCGCTCGTGGCTACTGGACCTGACGACGGAGGCCTTGCGCGAGAATCCCGGGATGACCGATATTGCCCCCTACGTCCCCGACTCGGGAGAAGGCCGCTGGACCGTCTTCGAATCGATCGACCTCAACGTCGCGGCGCCCATCATCGGACTCTCCCTGATGCGCCGCATCGGCTCGCGCGACGAAGTCGAGTACTCCGATCGCCTCCTGGCGGCGATGCGCAATCAATTCGGTGGCCATGCCATCAAGCGGGAAGGCTGAGATGAACTCCGAATGCGATCAACACCTCTTCGTCATCTTCGGTGGCACCGGAGACCTGACGATCCGCAAGCTGCTGCCCGCCCTCTACCGGGTGATCACCGAGAACGGGGTGGCAGATCGCTCGGTGATTCTCGGCGTCGCCTCCAAGGAGATGTCCGAGGAGGCCTACCGCGACGCCGCCCACGACGCACTCGCCGCCGCCGGGTTTGTCGATCATGACTGCGCGACATGGTGCCGCAGCCGCATCTTCTACCAGTCGGTGCCCCGCGGCGCCCAACTCGATGGCCTCGCCGGTCGGATCACAGAGTTGGAGGCGGAGATGGCTCTTCCGGGGAACCGGGTGTTCTACCTGGCGCTGCCTCCATTGGCGTTTCCCGCGACGATCGAACGGCTCGGCACCGCCGGGCTGAACCGGGCGGAAGGCTGGACCCGCCTCGTCATCGAGAAACCGTTCGGCGAGGACCTCGCATCGGCACGCGCCCTCAACGAACTGGCCCACAGCTATTTCGACGAGTCCCAGATCTATCGGATCGACCACTATCTCGGCAAGTCCACCGTGCAGAACCTGCTGACTTTCCGGTTCGCCAACCCCATCTTCGAGTCGAGCTGGAATCGGGACCGGATCGAGGCCGTCGAGATCACCGTCGCCGAGGACCTTGGGATCGGCAGCCGTGCCGGCTACTACGAACAAGCCGGCGTGCTGCGCGACATGGTCCAAAACCACCTCACGCAGCTCATGACCCTCATCGCCATGGAAGCGCCGTCGGGGTTCACCGCCGATGCCGTACGCACCGAGAAGGTCCAGGTGCTCGACTCGATTCGGAAGATCGACCTCGACTACGTGGTGTACGGAAGGTACATGGCAGGCGAGATCGGCGGAGAGCCGGTACCGGGCTACCTGGAGGAAGATGGGGTTGACCCCGAATCGACGACGCCGACCTTCGTCGGAATGAAGCTGAACATCCCGACGTGGCGCTGGCAAGGGGTGCCGTTCTATCTGCGGACAGGCAAGCGCCTCCCGCGGCGGACGACCCAGATCGCCGTCACCTTCAAACTGCCGCCGGTCTGCATCTTCCACGGTGACGAGGACGACTGCCCTATCCAGCCCAACGTCATACTCCTCACCCTGCAGCCCAACGAGACCTTCGAGGTGCGATTCGAAGTGCGCACCCCCGGCTCCAACAGCGTTGTCTCCAAACCGCTGGCGTTCGACTACGAAGCCGAGTTTTCTCAGATTCCCGACGCCTACCAGACCCTGATCTTCGACGTCATCCAAGGCGACCAGACGCTGTTCGTCCGCGCCGACGAAGTCGAGGCCAGTTGGCGCCTGTGGACTCCGCTACTCGAGGCCGCCGCCGTCCTGCACCCCTACGAGGCCGGAACCTGGGGCCCCGCGGTTACCAACCAGGCGCTCCGCCTCTGGACCGAAGAATGGACGATGCGCTAGCGAAAGCACGCTACAGGCCCGAAGGCTAATAGCGCGAGGCGGCCCGCAATGCGGTGAGGTCGACGATGATCCGCGGCTCGTCGGCGTGCTCGTCGGCGGCCGCCAAGACACGGGCCCTCAGGTTGGCGGACTTGCGCTGATAGCGAGACTCGCCCGCCTCGAGCGTGTACGGAGCCCGCGGCGCTGGACCTACCGGCGCCGGCCGATCTATCGGGGTAGCCAACCGGTCTTCGATCACGATGCCCTCCGCGGAGTATCTGGATATCCGGCGGCTTCTACTCCGTCGGGGTCTGGTTTGCGACACGTTGATCCTCCTCGGATCCATCCGTCCGGATTCCCTCAGCGCCAGCGGCTACACCGTAGAGCACGATGACCACAGAGCGTGGGATTTCCGCCTTCACAACTTCATGTACCAGTCTGCGATCGCCTCACCGATGGCGTCCGGCGAGTCTTCTTGCACAAAGTGGATGCCCGGAACCGTCACCTCCGTCTGGTTCGGCCAGGCCCGGCACACTTCACGCTGCCGCCCGATGAGGATCGACCCGGGTTCGGCGTTGATGAACAGCTTGGGGACTGCGCCGGCAGCAAGCCACTCCCCATAGGACGTCACGATCTCGTGGACGTCGGCCGGTTCGCCTTCTATCGGGATCTGACGCGGCCAGGTCAGGGTCGGTCGCCGCGATTCCCCCGGCTCCAAATAGGGCCGCCGATAGACGGCCATGTCCTCGTCGGAGATCCCTCTGAGGGTCGACGCCGGCAGGATGCGCTCAACGAAGACGTTCTTCTCCAACACGATGTTCTCGCCCGCTTCGGATCGCATCGCTTGGAAGATCGACTGTGCCGCCTCCGGCCAGTCGTTCCACGACACGGGGGCGACAATGGCCTCCATGTAGGCGATGCCCTTGACGGCGTCCCGATGACGATTGGCCCAATCGAAGCCGAGGCCGGAGCCCCAGTCGTGGACGACCAATGTGACGTTGCTGGTTACCCCGAGCGCTTCGAACAGGCCGTCGAGATAATCCCGATGCTCGACGAATCGATAGCTGTCCGGACCGCTCATCGGCAGCGGGTCCGAGTCACCCATTCCGATCAGATCGGGTGCGATGCAGCGGCCTAGTCCGCTGAGGTGGGGAATGATGTTGCGCCACAGATAGGACGAGGTCGGGTTGCCGTGCAGCAACACAATCGGATCGCCCTCGCCCACCTCGACGTAGGCCATCGCCAATCCGTTGATGTCGACTCGCCGCTTCTCCATACCACTCCCCTCGGGTCGCTCCGCTGTCCTGTGCAAGCCTACGCATCGACCGTCGCCTTGGTCGTCCGGGGAATCGCTCACGTCGATCGGCCAACAGCCTCCGGGTCCCGAAAGGCCTCCAGAGTGGACGCCGGTGGGCCGATTCGAATAGGCATGTCCCCGAAACGCATGGGGTTGAACCGGGCGCGCCGTCTTGCGCCTTGGCTCGGCGCGCTTGGCATCCTCGCCGGTGCCTGTTCGAGCGCGACGGCAACCCCTAGCCCAACCATCCCTCCCCAGGATCTGAACCCGATCGAGCCGATCGTGGTCGAGCCCGTGGTCGTCGAAGTCCCTCACGTCGCAGTCACCCTTGTTGTCGTCGACGAAGCAGGGACACCGATCCCGGGCGCAACGCTGGACATTGCCGGGCGCTTGATTCCGGCCGATGCGAGGGGCCGCTGCGAAATGAGCCTCAATCAACCGGTGCTCGCGATCGTTGCCGCCCCCGGCTACCTGCCGGAACCCGTGGTCGTCACGGCAGACCTTGCACCCGAACTCGAGGTCGGCCTCATTGCGCGCAACGGCCCAGATGGCGCCGAACGGATCGCCATCAACTTCGCCGGTGACATGATGCTGGGCCGGCGCTACCTCGAGCCAACTCGTGAGGACACGGCGGTGGTCGACCCGGCCGACGACGGCACCAGCGCCCGTGCCGTGGTGTCGGATGTTGCTCCGCTCTTTGGTTCGGCGGACATCTCCAGCGTCAACTTCGAGTCGGTGATCGGATCGCTCCCTGCGACGGACGCCTACCCGGCCAAGCGGTTCCTCCTCCAATCGCCGCCGAACGCCATTGCCGCGCTCGACGAACTCGGCGCCGATGTGGTCACGCTCGGCAACAACCATCTCAACGATTGGCTGGCAGCCGGGGTCGAGTCGACCGTCGATCATCTCCGCGCCGCCGGGTACGCCGCCCCCGGCGGCGGCAGCACCTCGAGCGAGGCTCGAGCCGGTTCCATGCTCGATGTCGCCGGCCGCAACATCGCCTTCTTGTCGTATACCACGGTGAACGGCGACTTCGTCAACGACAACCTGCCCGTCGCCGGCGACGTGCCACCCAACGCTCTCTCGCCCGATGAAGCCTGGCAGTACGAGACCCGTCGCTTCGGCTTCGGCAGCCCCGATTCGCCGACCTACGTTCCCCTCGACGACTACCGGCTGGGAGACATCTGGGCGATCTACGCCGAAATCGAATCGGAAGCGGAGGCCGCAGAGTCGGCCGGACTGTGGGAGATCATCGTCGCCACGTTCCCTGAACTGCAGGACTGGGTCGCCCGGCGCGGCCACGGTGGCGCCGCCTGGTTCCAACGCAGCGCCGTCGAGGACGACATTGCGATCATGCGCGAAGGCGGAGCCGACCTCGTCGTCGTGCAAATCCACGGCGGCTACCAATTCGCCGAAACGGCATCGAGTTTCTTCATCGGAGCCGCGCACGCCTCGATCGATGCGGGCGCTGATCTCGTCGTCGGTCACCACCCTCACGTCCTCCAGGGTTTCGAGTGGTATCAGGGCAAGCTCATCGCCCACAGCCTGGGCAACTTCGTCTTCGATCAGGACTTCCTCTCGACGTTCCCTTCGGTTGTCTTGCGCACCGTGTTCGAAGGCGACCAGCTTCTCGAGGCCCGGGTGTATCCCGTAATGCTGGACAACTACCGCCCCGTTCCCGTCGGTGGCGCCACCGGCGAGCGAATCATCGGACTCCTCGATGAGCGGTCGGCGGGAACCGTCCAGACGACTCGACTACCCAACGGCACCGTCAGCGGGTCCATCGCCGGCCAACCAGACGACGGAGCCGCTTCGGCCCGAGTCCTGCCCGAGCGCGGAACCGGCGTCATCGCCCGCGGCCGCCACGTCGCCGTACCTGCCCCCGTTCCGCTCGATGAGGGCGGCTTCGCAACCCTGCCCGCCAACGCCATGGTCCGAACCGAGTCGAACCTTGCCGGCGTCTGGCTGGGGCGGGACATCTACGGCTGGGGCGATTTCGAGGATGCCACCGCCGACGGTGTGGCGGCGGGCGGCATGCACTGGGAGACGTCAGACGGCGGCAACGCCGCGGTGGTCGCCGTCGCCGATGAAGGCTCCGAACATCACGTCCTCGAGATCCGCAGCGAGCCGAGCTATGCCCAAAGCGTGGTCACCCGCCCCGTGGCACGGGTCGCAGTCCGCGACCATCGCATCCACGACGAGGCCGGCTTCCCGGAGGACGGGAGGGCGACCTACTCGGTGCATCTGCGGGCCCGGCTCGAAGGCGACACCTGGGCGCTGCTTCGCGTCGACGCCTACAACTTCTACGATGCCGACCCGACCCGCGATCCCGAGTCGACACTCATTCGCAGGGTCGAAGTCCCCTTCGACGTTCCCGCCGATGGAGAATGGCACGACATCGACATCGAACTCCCGTCACACACCTTCAGCCCCGGACCAACCGGGTCTCTGGCGACTGCGGCGATGTTCTACCTCGGCCTCGCCCCACCGGCGATGGACTCTGCGGTGGTCCGGTTTGATGACGTTGGCTTCGTTGAATGGCGCGAGGCCGCGGCGCTCCCCGGAGGGACATGGCACGCCGCCGACTTCGTGAAGGTCGAAGGGCCTCGCCGCACGGTGACCCTGCTCATCTCGTAGCGAAGCGGTCGCGGGGCTTCTACGCCATCCCGATCGGCCCGGCTTCCCCCCAAGGGTCCCCCGGAGTGATCGACCGAGTTTCCGACATCGAATGCCCCCTCCTGGCGTTGATGGGCGGCGCCGACCCTGGCATTCCCCGCGAGGATGTTGCTGAGGGCAAGGTCCAACGGAAACCGCCGCGGGTGTCCCCCATGGGATTGTCTTCTGCGCCGGCGCACCCCACTCGTTCTTCGACCGCAAGTACACCGAGTTTGCGGCAGCCTCGCGCAACGCCTGGCATCGGGTTCTCGGGTTCATAGCCAGGTACGAGTAGCCGCCGCTCTGTGTCGGCCGCCCGACTCGTTTTACGCCTTACGCTGGGGTTTGCCTACGATGCGCGGCGCATGACGCGCTTTCGGGGCTTGCTCGGCACCTCCTTCCTCATCGGACTCACCATCGCCGGTTGCGGCGGCCAGACCGACGCCGCGCCTGAACTCTCACCTGCCGGGGAGGAGGGCCGCGCAGTTGCGGTGCGGACCGGATGTACCTCGTGCCACGGCGAGCAGGGCGAGGGAGTCGTCGCTCCCTCGTGGCAGGGCCTCTTCATGAGCGAGGTCGAACTGGAGGACGGCAGCTTCGTGACCGCCGATCGAGAATATCTGCGCCTGGCCATCGTCGACCCCGAGGCCCAACGGGTCGCCGGCTACGCCCTGCAGATGCCGGCCTACCGGCCAAGTTCGATCGAGATGGAGGCCATGTTGAACTACCTCGAGGAGCTGAAATGAGGCTGCGAGCCGCGCTCGGCGCCACCGCCATCTTCGTGTTTGTGCTGTCGGCCTGTGGTGGCGAGGAGGCCGAACCGGCCGGCATTGTGCGTGATCCTGCTCCCGAGATGGCCGGTTTGAGCCTGCCCGACGCCGCCAACGGCAACGCCGAGTTCGCCTTCAAGGCCGACCCCGGCCAATTGCTCGTGGTGTACTTCGGTTACACCTCCTGTCCCGACGTCTGCCCGACCACTCTGGCGGATGTGCGCAGTGCCCTCGAGGACATGGGCGACGACGCCCAGTACGTCGACCTCGCCATGATCACCGTCGACCCGGATCGAGACGACGGAGAGCGACTCACCGCTTACGTGCACAGCTTCGTTCCCGATTCGCATGCGCTGCGCACCGATGATCCCGACGAGCTGTGGGCGGTGGCCGAGCCGTTCGGTGCCTTCTACGAGGTGGAGACCGCCGACGACGGCACCATCGAGGTCGGCCATACCGCGTTTCTCTACGGAATCGACGATGCGGGGCTGCTCCAGCTGCAGTGGGCGTTCGGCACCGAACCAGAAGATCTCAGGAGCGATTTCACGCTCCTCGTCAACCGAGCAAAGGAGAATCGAGGATGATTCGCAGACTGGCCGTCGTTGGACTTGGCATGGTCCTCATGGCGATGACAATGACTGCGTGTGGTGGCGACGACGCCACCCCGAAGGCCGAAGATGCCTGGGCCAGGACCTCCGCCATGATGGTGGATGCCGGGGCGGTCTACGTCACCATCACGGGTGGGGACGCCGCCGACCGCTTGGTGAAGGCACAAGCCCCCGCCGAGATCGCCGCCATGACTGAGATCCACGAGACCACCATGAACGATGAGGGCACCATGATGATGGGCCAGGTTCCGGCGATTGACGTGCCGGCCGGGACCACCGTGATGCTCGAGCCCGGTGGCTATCACATCATGCTGATGAAGCTCGCCGAGCCACTCGAGACGGGCCAGAAGTTCGACGTCGTGTTGACGTTCGAGACGGCAGGCGACATCACCGTGCCGGTGGAGGTCCGCGAACAGGAGTGAAGAAATGGCCTGCTCTCTTCGTGGTGTCGCTGCTCGGCGGCTTGATGCTGCTGGCTGCGGCGTGCGGATCTGACGACCCCGCGCCGCAGCTCGAAAGCGGCGATGCCGCCGCGCCGGCCGACTACGAGTACGTGATACCGGCGGGCACGGGAGAGCGGATCGACGCCGGGGAGGAAGTTGAGATCCTGCCAGGCCGACTCGACGCCAAGGTCGGCGAGGTGATCCGGATCATCAACGAGGACGATCGTGGTCAGCTCGTCGGACCGTTCTTTGTTGGGGCGCACGAGACGGTGACCCAGCGGTTCGCGTCTCCCGGCAGCTTCGTCGGAGCTTGCTACGTGCATCCGAGCGGCCAACTGATACTCGAGGTCACCGAGTGATGAGCCCCCGCTGGTTCATGAGCCTGCTGGTCGGCAGCCTCATGGTGCTCGGGTCTGCCGCTCCTGCCGCAGCCGATCCGCCGGGACCGACTGACTACCAGAGTTCCATCGCCGCGGTGGCGCCCCCGGTTGCCGGGGTCGAAGCCACGATGATCGGCGGCGACGCGTTCCTCCAGATCAGGGTCGACCCCGGCATCCATGTCGTGGTCCTCGGCTACCGCGGCGAGCCCTATGTGCAGTTCCTCCCCGACGGCACCGTCGAGGAGAACCAGGTTTCGCCGAGCACCTACCTCAATGAGGACCGCTACGCCGAGACGGAGATCCCGGACGAGGCTTCCTACGACGCCGAGCCGCAATGGGAGGTGGTCGCCGCCAACGGCCGCTGGGCGTGGCACGACCATCGCACCCACTGGATGAACCCGGCCCGTCCCCTCGGAAGCGATCCGGGCGACCAGATCCTCGAGGCGGTGGTTCCGCTGATCGTCGACGGGACCGACGTGTCGGTCACGGTGGTCTCGGTGTGGCAGGAAGCACCGTCGCCGCTGGCCGGGATCGCCGGCGCCGTCATCGGTCTGGCATTCGTGATCGGGCTGGTGGCGTGGTTGGGCCGTGGCCGCGGCGCCACGGTCGCAGTGGCCGCAACCGCACTCATTGCCCTCGGCATGGGGTGGTGGCAGGTCACCTCCGTCCCCAATGAGACGGGACCGAGTGCGCTGCTCTATCTGCTTCCCGCGGCGGCGCTGGTCCTGTCGGGAGCCGGCCTGCTGCTGTGGCAGGACCGGATGGCAACCCTCGGTTTTGTAGCCGCCGTCCCGCTCGCCATGTGGGGTTTCGTCAAACGCGACGGCATCGTCCGGGCAATCATTCCCACGGATGCCCCGTTGCCGCTCGATCGGGCGATGACCGCGGCCGCGCTCGTCGTCGGCGTGGCCGCCGCAGTGTTGCTGTTCTGGGTGGTGAGCCGTGGCCAGAGCGCCGACGGTGTCGCTACGCGTCGCGCAGCGGAGGAACCGGCGGGATGATCCATTCGGCCGCCCGCCGGCGGGCGTAGAACTCCTCGTCGAGGTCGCGACCGGCGACGGGATGATCGCCGATCACCCTCCGGTAGCGGCCGGTGGCTTCGTCGCCTCCATCGGGGACGATTCGCAGGAGTCCGTCGAGTGCCGACGCCCATCCCCGCAGGATGTAGAGATTGCGGGGTGACACGTCGGCGGCACGCTCGAACGCAGCAACGGCAGCGGCAGCGTCGGCCGGGTCTTCAGTCTGCTGCGCCAACAACATGCGGCTCCATGCGAGACCGACGTGGCAGTCGACGTTGCCGAAGCGCATCCCGATTGCCTCGTTGTAGGCGGCGATGGCGGCCTCGAGGTGGGCCCGACTCTCGTCGACCGGGACTTCTCGAGCGAGATCGAGTTGGAGGTCGGCGATGAACTTGGTGGCATCGAAGCTCTCGGGCCGCACATCCATGGCGTCGTTGGCCTTGGCGAGGGCACGTCCCATGAAGAACACACTCTCGTGGTGGTGACCCCGGGCCTGTCGCTCGAAAGCCCTCGCCTCCGCCAACAGATCGTCGTGGGCTTCCTTGGCGTTGAGGATTCGCTGTTCCGTCGCCGGAAGCTGCACGGGTAAGGGGCCGAGATCCTCATGTGGGGCCGGTGGCATGTGTGGCTTGGGCAGCTGACGCATTCGGTCGCCACGTGACCTCGGGAGAACCTTGAGCACCAACAGCAGCACCAGCCCGCTGACGACACTGATGATCATGGTCCAACCAATGCCGGAGAAGCCATCCATGTGCCGCGACGCTAGTCGCAGCACTCGACGCGCTCCTCCGCTTTCGCCATTCCTCGGCTCCGACCTAGCCTCAGGGGCATGTACGACGACATCGCCCTTGCCATTGAGAATCAGTTTCCTTCGCTTCAAGCAACGCTGGAGGACCTCATCCGATTGCCTTCCGTGAGCGCTCCCGGCTACGACGCCGGTGAGGTTCGCCGCTCCGCCGAGTTCACCGCAGATCTGCTGCGGGGCGCCGGCTTCGATGCCGTGCAGCTACTCGAACACGAAGGTGCCCACCCCGCCGTCTACGGCGAGATCGCCGGTCCTGCGGGGGCACCGACGGTACTGCTCTACGCCCATCACGACGTCCAGCCACCCGGGCCAGACGAGGAGTGGCACACCGCCCCCTTCGAGCCCATCATCCGCGACGGCCGCATCTATGGGAGGGGCAGTTCCGACGACGCCGGGGGCATCATCGTCCACCTCGGAGCCGTCGGAGCCTTCGACGGCAATCCCCCGGTCGGGGTCAAGGTCATCATCGAAGGCGAGGAGGAGATCGGCTCGCTTCACCTCGAGGATTTCCTCGCCGAGCATGCCGACATGCTGGCCGCCGATGTGATCGTGATCGCCGACTCGGGCAACTGGAAGACCGGCCAACCATCGCTCACGACATCGCTGCGGGGACTGGTCGACTGCACCGTCGAGGTTCGCACGCTCGACAACGCGGTCCACAGCGGCATGTTCGGCGGCACGGTGCCCGATGCCATCACTTCCCTCGCTCGCCTCATTTCGACCCTGCACAACGATGACGGCAGTGTTGCCATCCCCGGTCTGGTCTCCGGCGATGCCGACCCGCTCGACCTCACGGAGACGGATGTTCGCGACTGGTCTGGGGCCGTCGACGGGGTCGAACTCATCGGCACCGGTGGCCTCACCGCCCGGATGTGGATGCAGCCCTCCATCTCGGTGCTGGCGATCGATGCCCCACCGGTGAGCGAGGCCATCAACCAGATCGTCCCCGTCGCCACCGCCAAGATCAGCATGCGCCTGGCTCCCGGCGACGACCCGCAACGAGCGATGGCGGCACTCGCCACCCACCTCGAGAACCACGCACCCTGGGGCGCCCAGGTCACGGTGACCCCGGGTGCCGCCGGCCAGGCATTCGCCCTCGACACCACCGGGCCCGCCTACGACGCCTTCAGGACCGCGTTCCGGGAGGCCTGGGACACCGAGCCAAACGAGATCGGTGTCGGCGGGTCCATCCCGTTCGTCGCTGCCTTCTCGGAACGGTATCCCGACGCCACCATTCTGCTCACCGGCGTCGCCGATCACCTCAGCCGGGCCCACGGCCCCGACGAGAGCCTCGACCTCGACGATCTCAAGAAGGGCACCATCGCCGAAGCGATCGCACTGCGGCTGCTGGCGGGGTGAGCGACGGGTAGGTCCGACAGTCGAGTGGTTCAAGACGAGCCCGTCATCACCGAAACGGTGAACGGTGTTGGTGTGCCGCTGGGCCGCCATCGCCGACGACTACCTCGCTGCTTTTGCCCACTGGTACCACCAGGGCGCCACACCCGCCGGCAACCCGCCAAGCATCGCCGTCGTCGTTGACGTCGCCACCCTCAACGGTGACACCCCCCACTCACATTGCGATCGCCGTTTCGGCGGCGCTCTGGCTCTGAAGGTTTCGTCACATCCGTGGGATGGAGAGCGTAGGGTCCGTAGAGGGTTTCAGGAGATTCCTGGGATCTGGGGGAGTTCAGGAGGATCCGTGAGACGACTATTGGTATCTGTTGGGGTTCTGTCACTGCTGCTAGCGACCGCAGCGCCAGCCATGGCTACACCGCCGGATGAGTCCGGCCGGGTCGTGCGAATCGCGTTGCCATTCGGTGTTTCGTTCGAGGATGCAGGCGACGGTTTGGTGGCTCTCGGCGGGCCCCCGGCTGAGCTGGGCTGTCTCGGAGAGGGTTTTGAGGACGTACCGCACCAAGGCGTGGTCATGCCGAACGGCGTGGTCAATCTGCTGGTGAAGGACGTCGATCAACCGTTCTACATCTACGAGGCATCGTCAATCGATGAGGTGTGCGAGTCGGTCTTTGCGGGGAATACCCCCGAACCGATATTCACCGGTTCGGCGCGGGTCGTCGCCACCGACAACGACGCGTTCGGAGCGGGGAGGAACACAAACTCCTGGGGTTCGTCTGCGAACGGCACGGTCTACGACGCTGACGGCAATCCGTTGCACTTCAATGCGTCGATTCGGCTCCAGTTCTCGGAGAAGCGCGGATTCCGGATTGTCCACGAGAACATCAACCTGGTGAACCCGGGTAGGTAGCAAGCCGTCTTCCCGGTTGGGGGACTGCGCCCAGGCCGTCGGTGGAGCCTCCGCAGCGTGCGGAGGCTCCAACGCGTCGAACGTAGTAGGTCAGGCCGACCCGCCGGCAGGCTGAGGGCCCTCTACGGCTCCAAGTCGAATAGCATCCAGCCGTGTCCTACCGCCTCGTGTTTCTCGTCGCCGTCGTCGCGCTCATTGCTGCGGCGTGTGACTTCGTGTCCGGTTCCGATCCCACCACGGCACCGGGCGCCACCGTCACGCCGGCGACCACCACGTCGCTGACGCTGCCGCCGGTCGCCTCACTGGCTCCGGACACCACCACGTGTGCCTTCTTCGGCCAGATTGAGACACTCGGCACCGTAGCCGAACCGGAACTCACCGAGACGTCGGGAATCGCCGCCAGCCGTCGCCACGATGGCGTGATCTGGGCGCACAACGACTCGCGCAACGACGCCGCCGTATTCGCCACGGGCGTCGACGGCGCCGCCCTGGGTCGTTTCGACCTCGACGGGGTGCGACAACTCGATTGGGAGGACATGGCCATCGGTCCCGGGCCCGACCCGGCCGTCGACTATCTCTACATCGGCGACATCGGCGACAACCTCGCCTTCCGCCCCGAGGTCATTCTGTTGCGGGTTGCCGAACCGGATCCCGCCTCCGGCGGAGGCACCATCACCGGCGTCGAACGCTTCGGCCTGGTCTACCCAACGCCGGGGATCAACGCGGAGGCGCTCGCCGTCGACCCGATCACCGGGGACGTCATGATCGTCAGCAAAGATCCGACCGGCGTCGCCGTTGTGTACTGGGCACCCGCCGAAGAACTCACCGCCGGCGGGCTGACAGCCCTCCGCCAAATCGCGACGCTCGACCTGGGTGCCGAGGTGAGCGGAGCCGACATCTCCGCGGCCGGCGACATGATTGCCCTGCGCGGCTACCGGGAAATCTGGGTGTGGCCACGCTTCGACCTGGATCTCGGTGTCACCCTGTCGGGCACCCCGTGCCAGGCAGCTTCGCCAGAAGAGGTCCAGGGTGAGGCGATCGCCTTCGACCCCAGCGGCCTCGGCCTCTACACGATCTCTGAGGGCTCCGGCCCCGCCGTCAATCTCGTGTCCGGTCGCTCCTGACCGAGTTCTCAGACGACGAGATCAACGCCACTACAGAATCTGACTCAGGAAGAGCTTGGTCCGTTCCTCCGTCGGGTTCTCGAAGAAGTGCTCCGGGGTTCCGACTTCGACGATTTCGCCGTCGGCCATGAACACCACCCGATCTGCCACCTCCCTGGCGAACCCCATCTCGTGCGTCACCACGATCATGGTCATGCCGGATTCGGCCAGCTCCTGCATCGTATCGAGTACCTCTTTGATCATCTCCGGATCCAAAGCTGAGGTTGGCTCGTCGAACAGCATGACCTTCGGGCTCATCGCAAGCGACCGGGCAATCGCGACGCGCTGTTGCTGTCCGCCCGAGAGCTGACCCGGGTACTTGTGCGCCTGCTCGGGGATCTTGACCTTGACCAACAGGTCCTTGGCGAGATCCTCGGCTTCCTGCTTCGGCATGTTGCGGACCTGGCGCGGTCCGAGGGTGATGTTGTCGATCACCGTCAGATGAGGGAAGAGGTTGAACTGCTGGAACACCATCCCGGTTTCCTTGCGAACCTCTTGGATGTTCTTGATATCGTCCGACAGCTCGATGCCGTCGACGACGATGCGCCCACTGTCGTGCTCTTCGAGGCGGTTGATGCAGCGGATCATGGTGGATTTGCCGGAGCCGGAGGGGCCGATCACCACGACGACCTCTTGCTTGCCGACCCTCATGTCGATGTTCTTCAGCGCCTGGAAGTCGCCGAAGAACTTGTCGACTCCTTGCAGCTCGATCATCAGCTCGCCGGTGCCGGCAACCTGCGTGGCATCGGCGAAGACTGTTTCGTCTGTCATCGCTCACCTACTCCCATCTTCTTTTCCAGCCGGCGACTTTCCCGTGACATGACATACGAACCCACCCAGAAGAACAGGGCCGCGAACGGCAGAACGACCCGCTCTAGGCCCTGGGCAACGAACTCCGGCTGAGAGGTGGAGATCTGGGCCGCTCGAAGTAGATCAAGCAGTCCAACGATCGCCACGAGCGTCGTGTCCTTGTACAAGCTGATGAACTGGCCCACCATTGCCGGGATCACGTTGCGCAGGGCTTGGGGCAGCACGATGAGCCGCATGGTGCCCCAGGGGCGCATCCCGACCGATTGGGCGGCCTCGATCTGACCTTGCGGTACCGACTGCAATCCGCCCCTCACGACCTCGGCGATGTAGGCGGATTGGAACAGCACGATGGCGATGAGGATCCGGAGGAACAGGCTGAACTGGCGATCGCCGGGGATCAGGAATCCCAACGCAAACGCCCCCATCAGCAGCAGGGTGATCATCGGAACGCCGCGCAGGACCTCGATGTAGGTTACGGAGAGGTAGCGAACCGCCGGCAGTGTCGAGCGGCGTCCCAACGCCAGCAGCAGACCGAGCGGGAAGGCCAGAGTGATCCCCGCAACAGTGAGCACGAGGTTGAGGAAGAACCCGTTCCAGAGATCCCAGCCGACGCCGCCAAACCCGGCAATGGCCACGTAGAAGGCAATCGTGCCCACAACCGGGATCAGCCACAGGCGGACAATGATGAACCGCGGTAGCCCTCCGGCGAGGAAGTAGGAGACGAGCCCGATGGCAGCCGCAGCGAGCGTCAACAGCGTCGGCGTGATCGTCTCCGTGAACGACAGGGTGAAGACGATCAAGAGAGCGACAGGCCAGAACCGGCGGGCGAGATCCACCGGCGTCGACCGTTCGAATTCGAGCCCGGCTTCGTTGGCTTTGTTCTCGGCGTTGCGCGCCGACGCCCGAGCGAACAGGCCAATCCCCGCGCAGGCAACGAAGATGCCGGCCCAGAGCCGTCCCAGCTGCTCGGACGGGAACCGACCCGCCATGTAGAGCCTCAGATTGACGTGGATGATCTCGGTATCGATGTTCACCAGGTACTTGATCAGGGCATAGATCACCCACAGTATGAGTGCGCCAAAGACCACCGTCAGAAGCGTGTTGTACCAGGTCGAGAACAGGTTCTTCCTCAGCCACACCCCGGGCGGCGTGCGTGAGTGCCGTCGTTCCCTCGCAGCGGTGGCCTCAGCGGTGGTCGATGTGGGATTCATCAGTTACCCACCAGCTGGAGTCGACGATTGAGGATGTTGACGATGATCGAGATGGTCAACGAAAAGGTCAGGTACACACCCATCAGAATCAGGATCAGCTGCGGTGCCGGGTATCCGTTGCCGATCGCCTGGAAGCCGATCGTGGTGATTTCGGCGAACCCGACGGCAAGAGCGAGCGAGGTGTTCTTCACGAAGTTGAGGTACTGGTTGATGATCGGCGGGAGGGCAATCCGGAACGCCTGGGGCAACACAACGAACCGCAGTCGCTGGAACGCGGTGAGGGCAATTGCGTTGGCCGCTTCGGTCTGACCCCGGTCCACGGCCTGAATCGAGCCACGGACGATCTCGGCAACGTGGCTCGCCGTGTAAAGGACAAGTGCGATGAGCACCGCAAAATACGCTCCGAGACCGCCGAAGCCACCCGTGAGAATGCGCCCGTCGATCTCCGGCCGCGAAAGGCCAATCGGGCGCCCGGTGAGGAAGTAGCCGATGACGAAGAGCCCAAGGAAGACCCCGAGGGCCCACAACACTCTGTGGTGAGGGCGGCCCGTCTGCTCCGAGAGGCGGGTGCGCCAGGCGGCGACGACGCCGGCCGCGACCAATGCCAACAGGCTGATCAGCAAGAGGATGCCGGCCCCTTCGGAAGCTGTAAAACCCGGCCCGAGGAGTTTGAGATTGCTGATGATCCACCAGTCGAGCGGGGTGGCCGGATCATTGGGCGGCGGCAGCTGAAGGATTACCACGTTGAAGACGAAGATGATGATCAGCAACGGGGGAATGTTCCTGATCGTCTCGACATACACGCCGGCCGCCTTCGCGACGAGCCAGTTCGTCGACAGACGAGCGACGCCGATCAGTGTGCCGAGAATCGTGAGCAGCGGAATCCCGACGATGGCGAGCAGGAAGGTGTTCTTGATGCCGACTACGAGAGCACTCCGCAGCGGCGACCCGGGATTGAGGCCGCTGTCTGCGATGCTGACGCCGGCAGGCTGATCGAGGAAGTCAAATGTCGTCGGGAGGTTCTTCTCAATCAGCTCGTCGCGCAGGTTGGTTCCCAGGGTCCAGATCACGCCGATGACGATGGCGACGGCCAGGATCTGCAGCACGACGCGGATGATGCGGACGTCCCGCCAGGGCGGGGGACGAGTTCCAACAGGTGCCTGGGTATTCGTCAGCTGCTTTCCTCCACGTATTCGCCGGGGGGGTTGGACCGATCGGTCCAACCCCCCTCAGCCTCTGTACTCCTACCGGTACGGCGGGGCGTAGAGCAGGCCCCCGTCGGTCCACTGAGCGTTGAACCCACGCGAGAGCCCAAGAGCCGTGTCTGGCCCGACATTGCGCTCGAAGATCTCGCCGTAGTTGCCGACTGCAGCGACTACCTTGGCGGCATAATCCGGGGGCAATCCGAGACCCGGATCGAAGATGGTGGTGCCCTCTTCGGTTTCAATCTCGAGCCCGAGGAAGCGGCGTATCTCAGTGTCGTCGCCGTCGTAGCTCGCCACGTCCGCCGACGTCAGACCGAACTCCTCAGCCTGGATCGTTGACAGAACCACCCAATCGATCACCTGGGCCCACTGCGAGTCGCCGTCGACGACCACAGGGCCGAGCGGTTCCTTCGAGAACGTCTCGTCGAGAATGACGAGTGCTTCTGGTCCGCCATCAGCCTCGGGGTAGTTCGAGCGCACGCCGGCAAGCTGGGACTTGTCCGACGTCCAACCATCGCACTGTTGCGCCGTGAACGCCGCCAGGATCTGATCGTTGGAGTCGAAGGTCAGCGGCGTATAGGGCGTGCTGCCGAAACGGGCCGCGAGGTTGAGTTCGGTCGTCGTGCCGGTGAGCACACACACCGAGAGGTTGGCCATATCGTCGATGCTGGTGATTCCGCTATCGGCCCGCACCATCATGCCTTGACCGTCGTAGAACGTCGTCGTGAGGAATGTGGCGCCCTCTCGACCGTCGCGGCTGGACGTGAACGTCGTGTTGCGGATCAGCACATCGATCTCACCGGACTGGAGTGCGGTGAAGCGCTGCTGCGCCGTCAATGGGCGATAATTGACGGCCCCCGGATCACCAAGCACTGCTGCGGCAACCGCCTTGCAGAAGTCGATATCGAAGCCCGCGAAGTTGCCATCGGCATCAGTGAAGCCGAATCCGGGAACGGCGTCGTTGACGCCACAGTTGAGCGTGCCGCGATCCTGCACCGTCTGGAGCAATGAGCCGCTGGCCGCCGCCGGTGGCGCCGCCGTGGTTTCCGCGCTGCCGTCGCTGTCGGCGGCGGTAGTTGTCGTCGTGTCGCTGCTGTCACTGCTGTCGCACGCCGCGAGCACGAGCCCGAGCGCGAACAACACAATCAATAGACGCTTCACAAATGTCCTCCTCCTGAGCATGGCGCTCGAAAAGCGCCATTCCATGAATCACGGTAGGGCGCGGTACCCCGTCGTTCAAACGAAAACGCAGATTCGCCCCCAATACGCCGGTCGCCGCGCGGCAAGAAGCTGCCCCACTGCTCTAGGTCGCGTCCTCTAGCAGGCGTTCGATGATCTGGCGGTGGTGGCGGACGCTCTTCATGACGTGGACGGCTCGGAGTCGCTCACGGTCGGCTGGGTCGAGGTCGCCGTGGCCGCCGATGGTCGCGGTTCGCTGGCGCCGAGCTTCGTAGAGGCAGAGGGCGGCCGCCACCGAGATGTTGAAGCTCTGGACGAAGCCGGTGATCGGGATGAACACCTGCTGGTCTGCCAGCGCCAGGAGTTCATCGCTCAGTCCGTCGAGTTCATTGCCGAATACCAGGGCCGTCTTGCCGGTGAGGTCGAGCTGGTCCACCGGGGTGGCCCTTCGGGTCGAGATGGGCCGCCACGACATCAAAGCCCGACTCATGGAGGTGGGCAACGCACTCGGCAGGACTGCGCCAGCGGTAGCGGTCGATCCACTTCTCGGCACCCTGGCTGGTTCGCTTCGAATGCTTGTAGCTTCGCGCCGTGTCGATGGCGTGGAAGTCCTGCACGCCAAACCCGTCGGCGGTACGCAGCACCGCGGCGACGTTGCCGGTATCCACCATGCCTTCGACGACCACAGTCAACGACGACGTGCGTCGATCGAGCACCTCGTCGATCTTGGCCAGACGCTCCTGCGTCGCGTACGGCTCGAGTATCGCCGTGACCTCCGCAGGCGATAGGGTCCGGTCGCCGAACGTGAACCATTCGGGGTCCCGCGACGTCCGCCGGGTGAGCAGCCGACGCATTTCGTAACGGGCAACAACGGGATCTGATGGCATGGCGGTGATCCCAGCGTACCGAGCGGCCGCTCTCCAGGGGTCTCCTACCTGGGAATCTTGGTCCGCTTGAACTCGTTCAGGTTGGTCCAGGTCAACATGTCGAGGACTCGCTCCACATCTTCGACCTGGTGGCGGTCCATGAACCGAACGAACACCGCTTCGTCGCCGGCGATGAAGGTCGGCACACCGAACACCGACCAGCGCTCGACCGCCTCGGTGTGTTCCTTGGCCAGTGTCGCCGCGGGCCCACCCCCGGCAACAATCGCGGCCACCGCGGTCGAGTCGAGACCTGCGGCGGCCGCGACCTCGGACAGGGTCGATTCGGCGTCGACATCAGCGGCTCGATCGTGACGCGCCGAGAAGAGGCCGATATGGAAGTCCACAAACGCATCCGGGAATCCGTCACGAACCGCGAGGCTCCATGCCAGGGCACGCACGCCACGGACCCCGGCGGCGTCCGGCGACCGATCCCACACCGACGACTCCCCCTCTTCAATATGCGCCTCGGAGAGTGAGAACGGCACGAAGGTGATCTCCCACGGCGCGCCCTCTCGCAGAGCCTCGACCACGGTTTCGTTCGCGATGCGGGCGAACGGGCACAGATAGTCGTAGGTGACAGAGAAGTGGCGCGGCACGGAAGACTCCTGGGCTCGATCGGGTCATACAGGCTAACGGCTCGCTACGTATGTTCCTTACGCGAAACAAACCTGAGTGTCTAGCTGGCAGATTCAGATATTCTCGGAATGAAACCCCCGATTACAGCATTACACATGGCAGTCTGAACGAAAGGACCAACCGTGGCTGATCTCTCTACCGTCACGCTCCCGGTGCTCCCACTACGCAACGGCGTCGTCTTCCCCCACATGGTGGTTACCGTCACCATCGAGTCGGACGAAGCCCGTCGGGCGATCGCTGCGGCCGAGTCGACCGGTGGCAAACTGCTGCTCGTCCCCCAACTCGACGGCGAATACGCCGCCATCGGCACCATCGCCGATATTCAGGAAGTCTCGGCCGACGACCCATCCGCCCCGGCTACCGCGCTGATTGCCGGCGTGTCCCGCGCCCGCATCGGCAGTGGCCAACCGACCAGCAACGACGTGCTGATGGTCGAAGCCGAACCGGTCGCCGATGACGAAGACCACACCGATGAAGTTGCTGCACTCGCCACCCAATTCCGGGCCGTGGTGCGTGAGATTCTTCAGCATCGCGGCATCGGCGCGATCTCTCGAGTGCTGGATGTCGACGATCCCGGCCAACTCGCAGATTTGGCGGTCTACTCCCCCGACCTCTCTCTTGCGCAGAAGGTAGCCGTGCTGGAGACCATCGACGTTCGCGAACGTCTGGAGAAGGTGCTCGGCTGGATGAACGGGACGCTCGACGAACTCACCATCCGCCAGCAGATTCGTGAGGACGCCGGGGAGCGCATCGACAGGACCCAACGCGAGTACGTCCTACGCCAGCAGCTCGAGGCGATCAAGAAGGAGCTCGGCGAAGACGGCGGGGACGTCCCCGGCGAGTACCGCGCCAAGCTGGCCGAGGCCGACCTGCCCGACAAGATCGCTGAGGCCGTCGAGCGTGAGATCGATCGGCTCGAACGCATGAGCGAACAGAGCCCCGAACACAGCTGGATCCGTACGTGGCTAGACACGATGTTCGACGTGCCTTGGAACGTTCGGACAGAGGACAACCTGGACCTCGCATCCGCCCGTAACGTCCTCGACGCCGACCACACCGGCCTCGACGACGTCAAGGACCGCATCATCGAGCATCTTGCGGTGCGCAAGCTGCGCACCGAGCGGGGCCTCGAAGCCACCACCGGTGAGCGCGGCAGCGGCGCCATCTTGCTGCTGATCGGACCCCCCGGGGTCGGCAAGACGTCGCTGGGCGAATCCGTCGCCACCGCCCTCGGACGCAAGTTCGTCCGCGTCGCCCTCGGCGGCGTGCGCGACGAGGCGGAGGTCCGAGGCCACCGCCGCACCTACGTTGGGGCCCGGCCGGGCCGCATCGTCCGTGCCTTGATCGAGACCGAGTCGATGAACCCGGTGTTCCTGCTCGACGAGATGGACAAGGTCGGTGCCGATTGGCGCGGCGACCCCTCGTCGGCCTTGCTCGAGGTACTCGACCCGGCGCAGAACCACACATTCCGCGACCACTACCTCGAGAGCGATTTGGACCTGTCCGACGTGATGTTCATCGCGACGGCCAACGTGCTCGACACCATCCCGGCGCCGCTGCTGGACCGTACGGAGATCATCCGGCTCGACGGCTACACCGACCGCGAGAAGGTGACCATTGCCGAGGAGCATCTCCTCCCCCGCCAGATCGAGCAGTCCGGTCTGCGACCCGAAGAGATCGAAGTGACGGAAGAGGCGCTGGCAACCATCGTCGACGGCTACACCCGCGAGGCCGGGGTGCGCGGTCTCGAACGCCAACTCGGCAAGCTCATCCGCAAGGTCGTCACCAAGGTCGCTTCTGACCCCGAGTCGGTTCCCGTCGCGGTCGAGTCAGGCGATCTCAGGGAACTGCTCGGCAAGCCGCCGATCCACCGCGACGAAGCGGCAGATCGCACCAGCGTGCCCGGGGTTGCCACGGGTCTCGCCGTCACGGGCGCGGGCGGAGATGTCCTCTTCATCGAGGCAACCGTGATGGATGGCGAACCCGGCCTGACGCTGACCGGCCAACTCGGTGACGTCATGAAGGAGTCGGCGCAGATCGCGCTGTCGTACGTTCGGTCCCACGCCGCCGAGCTCGGAATCGATGCGGACCAGCTCAATCGGCGATTCCACCTTCACGTTCCTGCCGGAGCGATCCCCAAGGACGGCCCTTCGGCGGGCATCACCATGACGACCGCGCTGGTCAGCCTCCTTACCGGCCGAAACGTCAAGGAGACGGTCGGCATGACCGGAGAGGTGACTCTCCAGGGCCGAGTGCTCCCCATCGGTGGAGTGAAGCAGAAGGTCCTGGCGGCCCATCGCGCCGGCCTCGCACACGTGGTCATCCCACAGCGCAACGCCGATGACCTTGACGATATCCCCGAGCAGGTCCGAGAGGACATGGAGTTCTCCGTCATGGGCGACATCGGCGAGGTCCTCGACCTGGCGCTGGAGCCTGTGGCTTTCACGAGCTGACGCACCCGTCCAAATCGAAGGGGGCCCGGAAACGGGCCCCCTTCACGACGTGGACGGAGAGCGACTAGTGGTCGGCTCCGTCCTCGTCGTCCCCCTCTTCCTCAATACCGACTCGCAGCTTGCCGTCTTTGTACTCGGCAGAGAACTTCGACTCGTGACTCTCACTGCGGAACTCGACTTCTACTTTGTCGGGACCGTTGTCCTCGACCTTCATCGTGAACCCCGCGTTGGAGCCGGCACCGTCGAGGAACACCTTGCCTGCGCCGTGGCGAATCCGGACCCAGCCGCCGACCATCTCGCGCGTCTCGGTGGTCATCTCAGATGGCACGGTTGGCGTCGTGGTGGGAGGTGGCGCGGTAGTGGTCGTTGTCGTCGTCGGCGCTGGGGCCCCAGTAGTGGTAGTCGTAGTGCTCTCAACGGACGTCGTCGACGTGGTGGACGACGTCGCCGGTGCCGAGGTCGTCGGAGACGAGGTCGTCACGACCGTCGTGGTCGTCGGCTCGCTCGCCGCCGGCGTGGTGGTTGGCGCAAGCGCGGACAAGTCGACGATCGGCGAAGGTCGATTGGTGACCTGATCACGAACGCTGCCAACGGCCTGGGCGGCAATGGCCACGGCAACCAGCGTGACCATCACCCACGCGGCGATGAGTCCAATGCGGCGCGGCATGCCACATCATCTCCCAACCGCCGCGAATGGGCGATAAGCCACGGCTAAACGAAACTCAAATCACCTGCATTTGGCTTTCAGGGGCCCGCACTTCCGGTACGGTGGCGTCGATGGCGGCCGTACTTCTCATCGAAGACGACCAGCGGATCCGAGAATCGCTGGCCCGAGGACTCGCCGAGCGCGGTCACGATGTCAGCTCGGCGGCAGCCGGCATGGACGGCGTCGAACAGGCGGTCACCGGCGACATCGAAGTCGTTGTACTCGACCTCGGACTTCCTGATCTGGACGGCGGCAGTGTTCTCCAAATGATCCGCTCGGTCAGCAAGGTACCGGTGATCGTGGCCACCGCCCGCGACGACGAGGCCGAGATCGTGCGACTCTTCGACGCGGGGGCCGACGATTACGTGGTCAAGCCCTTCTCCGCGGACCATCTCGAGGCACGGATCCGCGCCGTCCTGCGCAGAAGCGGGCGACTCGAGGAGTCGAGCGTCATCTCCGTGGGCGAACTCGAGATCGACCTCGACGCTCACGAAGCGAAACTGGCCGGCCATTCCCTCGATCTGACCGGCAAGGAGTTTGATCTCCTCGCCTACCTCGCGCTGCGGCCTGGGACGATGGTCGGCAAACGAGAGCTGCTCGCCGAAGTGTGGCGCCAGCCCTACGGCGGCGCCGACAAGACGGTCGACGTTCATCTGTCGTGGCTGCGCAAGAAGCTGGGCGAACGCGCCAGCGAACCGCGATACCTGCACACCAAACGCGGGGTCGGCGTGAAACTCGTTCCGCCAGAACAGTGAGGCGCCGCCTCGTCGTCGTCTCGCTGGCAGTCACCAGCATCGTGGCGTTGGCCTTCCTGATCCCCCTGGCCGGCATGGTCAGGGAACTCGCCCGAGACCGGGTGCTGACCGCAGCCGAACGTGACGCCGAACTCGTCGCCCAATTCGCCGCTGCCGTCGATGACGAGGCCGGATTCGCCGGCGCCCTCGCCGCCCTGGGGGTCGGCGACGCCATCAAGGGCCATCCCGTGTCTGTTGTCCTGCCCGATGGGACGGTGGAGGGAGCCCCGGTTCCGCCGGGCGAGGATCTCAGCCTCCCGCGGTCGGGGGCGGCAGGAAGCCTGCCCGTTGCCGGCGGCGAGGCCATCTATGTGCCGGTTCTGAGCTCCGACGGCGAGGTTGCCGTTGTGCGAGTCTTCGTTCCCGAGAGCGAACTCACCGAAAACGTCACCCGTTCGTGGCTGATCCTCGGATCGCTCGGGCTCCTGCTCGTCCTCATCGCAGTGCTGGTGGCCGATCGACTGGGCCGCTCCTTGGTGAAGCCGGTCGAAGACCTCTCCGACGCCGCCGAACGGCTCGGGCGCGGCGACCTTTCGGTGCGTGTGGAGCCGTCGGGGCCACCCGAGTTGGTTGAGGTCGGCACCGAGTTCAACCATCTCGCCCGCAGGGTCACCCAACTCCTCCAGGCCGAGCGCGAGTCCGCCGCCGACCTCTCCCACCGGCTGCGGACCCCACTCACCGCCGCCCGTCTCGACGCTGAAAACCTACCCGCCGGACCGGACCGTGATCGACTGGTTGCCGACCTCGATGATCTCGAACGTACCGTCGACCACATCATTCGCGAAGCCCGTCGACCGGTGCGTCAAGACGCAGCCGGCTTCACCGATGTTGTCGCCGTTACCGAGAATCGCGCCCGGTTCTGGCAGGCACTGGCCGACGAACAGGGTCGCCGCGCTGAGCTCAACGTCGCCGGGAAGGCGTCAGCGATGGTGCGGGTCGCGGAGGCCGACATCGAGGCCGCCATCGACGCCCTGATCGGCAACGTGCTCGCCCATACGCCTGAAGGCACCGCCTATGCCGTGAGCATCCACACCTCAGCGACCGAAGCGCGGATTATGGTCGAGGATGCCGGGCCCGGCCTCGGGGCCGAACCGCCGATTGGCCGTGGCGAGAGCGGAACCGGCTCCACCGGACTTGGCTTGGACATCGTGCAACGTACCGTGCTCTCGGCGGGAGGCACGTTCCACACGGACAAGAGTTCGCTCGGCGGTTCCCGAATCGAGATGATCTTCCCGGCGCCCAACCGGGCCTGACCGCCGTGGCGGGCTGCGTCGCTGCGGCTGCCATTCGGCCGCCACACGAATCGGGCCCCAGTCATCAAGACTGGGGCCCGATTCGTCCCTGGGGGAGGGACTTAGTGGTCGCGGATGTCAGCTGTTGCTGTTGTCATCATCGTCGCTGCCTGAGTCATCGTCATCGTGACCGGAACTGCCATCGTCCGAGTCATCGTCGCTGCCTGAGTCATCGTCATCGTGACCGGAACTGCCATCGTCCGAGTCATCGTCGCTGCCTGAGTCATCGTCATCGTGACCGGAACTGCCATCGTCCGAGTCATCGTCGCTGCCTGAGTCATCGTCGGCGTCGGTGTCATCATCGGAATCGTCGGCGTCGGAGTCGTCGGCGGACTCATCGCCAGAATCATCACCAGCCTCGTCGTCACGGGACTCATCGCCAGAATCATCATCAGCCGTGTCGTCGGCGGACTCATCGCCAGAATCATCGCCGGCCTCGTCGTCGCCGGAGGACTGATCGTCTGCGTTGTCGTCATCTGCGTTTTCGACCAGCCGTTCACGAACTTTGACTTTCACCGCGCCATGTTCGATCTCAGCCTCGAAATCGATCCGGCGGTTGCCGTTGACGAAGTTCACCTCGATCTCCGGGCCGGATGCCTGCTCGACCTCGGATACCCAATCGGGATTGGCGTTCACGTCGACGACCCGAAGCGCACCACCGCTGTGGCTGACGGTGACGCTGCCGGCGTCACCGGCGGGGTACTCGGTCGTTTCGCCGTCGCTGGGTGTCGGCGCAGTCGTGCTGGTCGTGCTGGTCGTCGTGGTGGAACCGTCGTTCCCGGTGTCGGTTGATGCGGGAGTGACCGCGGCCACCGCAACACCGACGACGAGCAACGCCGCCATGGCTACGCCAACGATGGTGAGCGTGCGTTTCGTGAACATGGTGAGACCTCCATCTCATTGCCTTGACGCATCGTGCCGCCCCCTGCGTAAGGCCTGCATCCGTCCACGGTTAAGCCCAGCCCAAATGTCGCGGAACCTCGGAAGCGATGGCCCGGCTTGATTCTCGTTCAGGAAATGCCGATACATCCCCGATGGCGACGTCTCCACCCTTGCGCCTTGCTCGACTCAACCCTCGGGCCACCGCCGAACTGAACGGCCCCGTCGTGCGCGCCGTCACCTTCCTCGCCATCGTTGCTGCGGCCATATTTGCCGTCGCCGGCCAAGTGAGCGGTGAGGAGGCCTTCTTCATCCAGGCGCGGGCGGCCATCGCCGTCGGAGTGGTCGGTGGCATCCAACTCATGCTGCACCGCGAACACGCCACCATCCTGCTCGCCGGGGCAGGCGTCGTGATTGCCCTCTCGGCGATCGCCATGGGCCCTGGAGGGTCATTGGCATCCAACGGCGCGTCGATGGCACTTGTCGGCATGGGCGCGTCCCTTTTTGTCGGCCGCTACCGCTGGGGCTTCCTCGTCGGGTATTCGGCCCTGATACTGGCGTCCAGCTTCGCCATCTACGGCGACGCGACCTCGGCCATAGCTCAGGGCATCCTCCTCGCCTCGATCTTTGTGCTCGGAGCCTGCGTTCTGCTCTGGCTGCTCGACCACATTCAGCTGGAGGAGCAGCGCTTCACGCACCTGTTCACTTCGGCGCCGGTTTCGATTTGGGAGGAAGACTTCAGTGATGCTGCAGCCTGGTTGCAGGGCCTGCGCAGCGCTGGGGTTTCGGATCTGGCTGCCTTCCTCGACGAAAACCCGGAACTCCTGCGCCGAGCCGCGACCAACATAAAGGTCAACGCGGTGAACGATGCGGCGGTGGAGTTGCTCGAGGCGACCGATCATGAGCAACTGCTCGGCGGCCTCAAACCCCAGTCCCCCGCTGCGTTCGGCGCGTTGCGCGAGCAACTCCTCGCCATTTGGGCCGGCCAGAGCCAGATCACGCTCGAGGTCATCGATGCCCGCACCGTCAAGGGCAATCGGCTCGATGGGCTTCTCTCGTGGAACGTGCCGACCCAGGCCGGGCGGCCCGACTTTGCCCACGTGATCGTCGCCATCGTTGATGTCTCCAAGAGCCACGAGGCGCAAAAACAACTCGAGGGGTTGATCAGGTCCAAGGATGAGTTGGTTGCCACCGTGAGTCACGAAATCCGCACCCCACTCACTGCCGTCGTCGGCCTTTCCCAAGAGTTGCGCGACTCCTACGGTCTGTTCGAATCCGACGAGGTTCTTGACCTGGTCAGACTCATCGCGGAGCAAAGCCTCGAGGTGTCAACCATCGTTGAAGACCTCCTCGCGGTGGCGCAGGCCGATGCCGGGAAGCTCCAGGTGACGCTGGAGCCCGTCGACCTTCGCCACGAGGTCGAGATCACGCTCAAAGGCTTGGGGAACGAGCACCGGGTTCCGCTCGACACTCCTCGACTCCTGGGCACCGTCATGGCTGATCCCGGCCGAGTCCGCCAGATCATCCGGAATCTGATCGTCAATGCGCAACGCTACGGTGGCAGTTCCATCCACATCGTGGTTCACGAAGATGAGTGGATGGCGAAGATCGAGGTACGGGACGACGGACGGATGCTCCCCAACGACCAATGGGAGTCGATCTTCAGCCGTTACTACCGGTCGCAGCAGTCACCCGGCATCACGGCGAGCGTCGGCCTCGGGCTGACGGTGTCGCGCGAGTTGGCCCGGGCCATGGGCGGTGACCTCTCCTACCACCACGACGGCGAAGCCGTGTTCACGATCTCGTTCCCTCTCGTGACCGCTCCGGCCACGGCACTCGCCTGACGGCCACCCGCCGACCCCACCGCATGGCGAACAAGTCGTGCTACTCGAGTGCGAGACCACCCGAAACGAGCCGGTAGGGTAACGGGCCGCAATCGAGAGCAGCATGGCCTCGACCGACCCCACCTTGAATACTCCGTTTCGCGACGGTGTCGTCGCAGTGTCGCCGCTGATGATCGGCGTCAGCCCGTTCGGGCTGGTCTTCGGCGTCGCGGCGGCCGCCTCCTCGGTTGGCGGAGCCATCGGCTGGACGTCATCTTGGATCATCTTCGGTGGGGCCGCTCAGATAGCCACCATTCAGTTGCTCGACGAAGGCACCGCGGCCGTCGTTGTCATCGCCACGGCGTTCATCATCCAGCTGCGCCACCTCATGTACAGCGCGGCCATGGCCCCCCATTTCCGGGAGTTCCCTGTCGCGTGGCGGTGGGGACTGCCCTATCTGCTGACCGATCAGGCGTTCGCGGTGTCGATCACCCGATACGAGACCGTGACCGACCCCGTCTATAGGCGTTGGTTCTTCTTTGGCGCCGGTATCACGTTGTGGATTGTCTGGCAGATAACGACGGGGGTCGGTGTCCTGCTCGGAGCTCAGATTCCCGAGGCGTGGTCGCTCGAATTCACCATCCCACTCGTGTTTCTGGCCCTGCTGATACCGACGCTGAAGAACCGGCCGAGCGTCGCGGCTGCAACGGTCGGTGGAGCGGTCGCTCTGCTCGGCCACTCGATGCCGTACAACCTCGGTCTCATCGTCGGCGCGGTGAGCGGTGTCGTGGCCGGCGTCCTTGCGGAGCGCTCCACGCCATGACCGATCTTCTGATCATCGTCATCATCGGCATCGGGTCGTACCTCACCAGGGTGTCGTTCATCGCTGCCCTCGGCACCCGTCCCATGTCGCCGGCCTTGGAACGGCCGCTCAAGTATGTCGCTCCCGCCGTCCTCGCCGCACTGGTGGTGCCCGCGGTCGTGCTCAACGACGGTGCGGCGGATCTCTCTCCACTGAGCAACCCGGAGTTCTTGGCCGCCGTTGTTGCGACTCTGGTGGCCTGGCGGACCCGCAGCGTTGCAGCCACGATCGTGATCGGGATGGGAGCGCTCTGGTTCCTCCAGGCCATCGCCTGAAGAGGGAAGGGCCGAGCAGACCCTCCCCCCGGATGGTCAACCCGGCCCTTGGGAACATATACGGAGCCGATAGGAGCTCCGGATGACCGGCATCGCAGCAAGCCCGCCGGTCTCGAACCTCGGGTCGACTAGAACTGCAAGGCAGCTGCGGCCCAATGGAACCCTGCGCCAAAGGCGGTCAGCACCACCAGATCGCCGGGCTTGACGATGCCCTTCTCACGGGCCTCCCACAGCGCAAAGGGCACGGAAGCCGAACCCGTGTTGCCGTATTCGTGGACGTTGACGTACATCCGACCCTCATCGAATCCGAGCCGGTTCTGGACTGCGTCGATGATGCGCTTGTTCGCCTGGTGGGGCACCACAAGCGCCACATCATCGGGACCCTTGCCGAGGCGCTCGAGCAGTTCTCCCACCGCAGAACTCATGCGGCGCACCGCAACCCGAAAGACCTCGCTTCCGTTCATAGTGAGCCGCTGGTGGTCACCCGCCGCCGCAGCCTCCGCCGTGAACGGATGACGGGTACCGCCCGTCACGAGGGTCAGGATCCCGGCGTAGCTGCCGTCGGTCCCGGTGACGACGTCCACGACCTCGGCCTTGCCGCCGCTGGGACCGAGGATCATCGCCCCGGCGGCATCGCCGAATAGGACGCAGGTCGACCGGTCCTCCCAGGAGATGAGGCGCGAGATCAGTTCGACGCCGACGACCAGGATGTTGCGAGGAGCAAAATGGATTCGGGCGCGGGCTACGTCGAGTGCCTGCACGAACCCGGCACAACCACTTCCCCCGAGGTCGTAGGTGGGGACGTAGCCACAGCCGAGCCGGTGCTGGAGCAGCGACGCGGTATCTGGCGTGTACACCTCGGGTGTGTCGGTTGCGACGATGATCTCGCCGATATCGGCAGGGGTGAGTTCGGCGTCTTCGAGTGCCCGTTCGGCCGCATTCGCCGCGAGGTCAAGGGTGGTTTCGCCGTCGGCTGCAAAACGGCGCCGCTTGATGCCGGTACGCGCCGTGATCCACTCGTCGGTGGTGTCGACCAGCTTGGCCCAGTCATCGTTGGTCATGACTCGCTCGGGAACATAGCCCCCAAACCCCAGGATCCCTGCCACACAACCTCCCGCCGTCGTCGTCGCACCCGCGAGGCTACTCCGCCGTCCACCACGAGTCGGAAGACTCGCTAGCTGGTGCCTTCCTCGTCGCCGCGTTGGGCGTGAATCCGTCCTTCGGAACCTCGCAGCGAGATGCCGGTGCCGTGGCCGTAGCGAACCTGCACGATCTCGGCCAAAATCGACAAGGCCATTTCCTCGGGTGTCTCTGCCCCGATATCGAGCCCAATCGGACCGTGGATCCGATTCGTCTCATCCTCGGTCCACCCCGCCGCCAGCAAACGCTCGACACGGGCGCGATGAGTCCTGCGGCTGCCCATCGCGCCGATGTAGCGAACCGGGGCGTCCTTGACCGAAGGAAAGACCGGATCCTCGAAACGAGGGTCATGGTTGAGGAGAGCGACGTAGGTGCGGCGATCGAGTTCGATCCGCTCGAGTACCGCTTCGGGCCAGGCCACGATGAGTTCGTCGACATCGGGGAAGCGCTCTGGGGTTGCCCACATCGGCCTGGCGTCGGCAACGATCACTCGGAATCCGAGTTGACGACCCATCACCGCCAATGGCTGGCTGACGTGGCCGGCGCCGAACAGGAGCAAGACCGGGGGCGGCGCCAAGGTCTCGATGTAGACCTCGTGAATACCGTACGTCAGGGTTCGGCTCTGCTCGTGGGCCATCAGCTGGGTCGCATCAGCGAGCACATCAGCGGCGAAGGCTTCAGGCATGCCACCAGCCACCACGCCCTGCTCCACGTCGATCACGGCCCTGGTTCCCAGGTCAGGGCCGGCAACCACGGTGGCGGTGGCCCCGAGCCGTTCTTCGGCGACGAGCGCCCGGATGGCGTTGAGCACATCGCTCAAGGCGTCACCACTTCTCCACAAAAACCGAGATGGTCCCACCGCAGGTCAGGCCAACCTCGAAGGCCTCGTCGTCGGCGATTCCGTAGGTGACGAGCTTGGGCTCACCGGTTGCCAAAACTTGCTGCGCGTGCTCGAACACGTCGTTTTCGACGCAGCCACCGCTCACCGACCCTGCCATGTCACCGGCCGACGAGACCAGGAACTTGGCGCCCTCAGGCCGGGGTGCCGAGCCCTTGACCCGCACGACCGTGGCCACCGCAACCTGTTTGCCCTCAGCCGACCAGCGGTCGTAGATCTCCAAAGCTTCCTTCATGGTCAACCGCTCCCGTGGCTTCCGCTGACGCCGGAGCATATCCGCTTCCGGCGTGGCTGAGGCGCGGTTT
The DNA here is from genome assembly GCA_963704825.1 of uncultured Acidimicrobiia bacterium. Lineage (GTDB taxonomy): Bacteria > Actinomycetota > Acidimicrobiia > Spongiisociales > UBA5794 > CAVPHV01. The sequence continues at coordinate 450,052 of CAVPHV010000014.1, read as the reverse complement.
TTGGTACGTCAGCCACGCAAGAACGGGGAGTGGGAGAAATGGGGATCGTGGGGCAGATCCAACCGCGAGGCGCGCAGCATCGCGAAGGGGCTCGGGTAGAGCAGGTTGGACACCCTCGACGTGTACACGTCGGCGTAGCGCTCGACTTGGCGGGCAAAGAGGCTCTTGTCCTGACCGGCTCGCATCAACGGCCCCCAAGCTTCATTGCGGATTTGGCCGGCGGCGATGGCGAGCGGCGAGATCAGCTCGTCGAGCCGCGCCAACTCACCTCGCAACTCTACGAGCGCTACGGCCGGATCCGGCACCGTCACCGCCGGCGGCGCGTATCCGAGTCGGCTGCGCTGGGCGGCCACGCGCAGCGCTGCGACCTGCGCTTCGAGTTCGGCTTTGCGCGCCATCAGGGTGTCGAGCTCCTCCTGCTGCGGCAGGAAATCGACCAGCGCCTCGACCTCGCTCTCCAACTCACGCAGGATGAGCGCTGTGCGCCAGCGGAGGAGGGCCTTCGAGAAGTGCACATCGCCAAAAAGGTGGTCCCCGACGTAGAGAATCTCGTCGCCTGAAAGCCCCAGGCTGTTCTCGACCAAGCGGGCGTTCCCGCCGAAGAACACCTCCCCAGGCTCGATCGGGCCCCGGTGCGGCGCCAGCAGCGCGTTCTCCTCATCGACCACTTTGTAGAGCGGATTGTTCGACGTGAAGAACTCCGGCTTGGCCGCCGACACAATGACCGTATCGAACAGCGCCCGCCACGACTCGCCGGCAGGGAGGAATCGGTCGAAGGAGTACTCCATGATCTGCTGGGCGTACTCCCAATCGGAGTTCGTCACCAACATCAACCGTTTGCCGGCGTTCTGCTGGTCGCGCAACGCCAGCACGATGTCCTCGTCCAGGTCGATGAACCGGGCGGGGTCGGCCAGGATCTCTTCCTTGAGCATTCCCTCCTGGTGCGCAGAGTCGATCGCGTCGCGCACCGCGTAGTACACCTCGGCGTATCCGAGAGTCCCCGGAATGCCGCCGGCATCGAGCAAATCAACCGCCTGGGCGAACAAGCTGGCCTCCGACAACGAGAACAGGGTGTTCATGAACTCGAAGCGGTCCTCGCCCAGATCGACCATGGTCTCCGCGTAGGCCGAGCGCAGCTCGTCGTAATCGAGGACCTTGGTTCCATGCGCCGCCCGAATGACCCAACCGAACCGAGTCGCCTTCACCAGGTTTCCCAGCTCCATGTCCATTACGAGACCACGGATGACCTCGCTCGGGTCGAATGAGAACCCGTCGACCGGCCAGCCGAGGGCGGCCAACCCATCCTTGCCGTGATCGAAGGCGCGAGCTTCCCACGCTGCAGGTCGATAGTGCACCAGCGTGTAGTCCATGTCGTACCCGATCGCCCGGATCGAGCGCAGGTTCAGGGTCCGGTTGACCCAGATGCCTCGGGGTAGCGAAGGGTGCGGGATCTCGAGGTCGGTCATGCGGGCCGGTACGGGAGATAGCTTGGTTGCCAGTTCGCCGCTTCGAGGGCGGCGTCGATGTCCGCCATTGGCGGGGCGACCCCTTCTGCGATCGCAGCTTCGGCGACGGCCTTGGCCACCGTGTGCGACACGGCCTGGACCGAGGTGATCGAGGGGAAGATCTGCCCGCACTCAACCAAGTCGTCGCCGACGGTGCCCGCCAAGGCGCGAGCCGCCGCCAGGAACATGCCGTCGGTGATCACCGTGGCTCCTACAGTGAGGGCACCGAGGCCAACTCCGGGGAACACAAACACGTTGTTGGCTTGTCCGATCTGATGCGTCAGATTGCGGTGATGCACCGCCGGAAACGGGCTTCCGGTCGCCACCAGAGCACGGCCCGCCGTCCACCAGAGTGCGTCCTCCGGGGTGCACTCGGCATGGCTGGTCGGATTCGAAAGCGGCATGATGATTGGGCGCTCCGCGTAGCGAGCCATACGGGAAATGACTTGCTGGGTGAATACGCCGGCAACGCCGCTCACACCGATGAGCACCGTGGCGTGGGTGTTGCGCACGACGTCGGTGAGACCGATCGGGTCGTCGGCAATCTGCCACTCCGCGGTAACGGCGCGGGGCACCGCGAGCCGCTGCTTGGTCGGGGTGAGGTCCGGCCTGCCCTCGACGATCAATCCTCGGCTGTCGAGGACGAAGAGCCGCGAACCGATGTCGTCATCAGAGGCGCCTTCAGCCCGCAGGGCGGCAGCAATGAGGTCACGGATCCCGATGCCGGCAGAACCGGCGCCAACAATGACGACTCGATGGTCGGTCAGACGACGGCCGAGGTACCGACTGGCGGCCATGATGCCGGCAACGCCGATGGCGGCGGTGCCCTGAATGTCGTCGTTGAACGAAGGCAAGACCTCGCGATAGGTGTCGAGGTTCCTGAAGCTCGTCCGGTTGGCAAAGTCCTCCCATTGCAGCAGCGCGTCCGGATGGGTCGTGCGCACTGCGGCGACGAACTCGGCGATGAACGAGTCGTACTCCTCACCGCGGAGCCGTTCGTGGCGATAGCCGAGGTAGAGAGGATCGGACCGCAGTTCATCATTGGAAGTACCGACGTCGAGCGACACCGGGATCAGGCGGCCGGGATGGATACCCGCCGCCGCCGAGTACAACGCCAACTTGCCGATCGGTATCCCCATCCCGCCGGCTCCTTGGTCTCCGATTCCAAGGATCCGTTCGTTGTCGGTGACCACAATCACCGGATTCGGCATTTTGGCCCTACTGCGCAACGCCGTCGCCATGAGGCCGCGGTCTCGAGGTGAAATGTAGATGCCGCGTGCCCGCCGGAAGATGCGGCTCCAATGTCGACAGGCGTAGGCGACCGTCGGGGTGTAGATGATCGGGACGACCTCTTCCAGGTTCTCGACGATGAAGCGGTAGAAGAGCGTCTCGTTGCGATCGAGCAAGCCGTTGAGGTAGACGTTCTTCGACAGTTCGGATTCCTTGCGATCGAATTGATCCCGAACCCGCAGGAGCTGCTCATCGATCGTCGAAACGTGATCGGGCAGCAAGCCCCTCAGGCCGAACTGCTCGCGTTCCTCGGTCGAGAACCCGGTGCCTTTGTTGAGCAGCGGCGACTTGAGCAAGCCGGCCCCGCGAACCGACACGGCGAGGTAGCGCTCGCCGGTATCGGGATCGACCCGCGGCTCAAATCCGAGATCAGGCATTTGGCCAGCGTAGCGATACCACGTCACGCCAGAGCCGGATCGATCGAACGGCCCGCCGGCCCACTGGGATATCCAACTTCAGGCCAACAACCAGATCCACCATTCCCGATGTGGGGCGGTCAGTATCCGCCTTCGGCTGTTCTCCCCGTCACGAGTGCCACCGAGTTGCTCGTGCCGATGCGGTCGGCACCGGCCTCGATGAGTTCATAGGCGAACTCCCTCGAGTTGACACCGCCGCTGGCCTTGATGAGGACCTCGTCGCCGACGACCTCGCGCATGAGCCGAACATCCTCGACCGTCGCTCCACCCTCCTCCTTGCCCGTGGACGTCTTGATGAAGCGCGCTCCTGCGGTCTTCGCAAGGACGCATGCGGCGATCTTCTCCGTGTCCGTGAGGAGTGCGGTCTCAATGATGACCTTGACAGGTATCTCTCCGCAGGCCTTGACCACCTGCTGGATGTCCTCGAAGACCAGGATGTAATGCTTGCTCTTGATCGCACTGACGTGGATCACCATGTCGATCTCCTGAGCGCCGCGGTTCGTGATGGCATCATGAGCCTCAAAGGCCTTGGCGACCGGTGTCATCTGGCCGTGCGGAAAGCCCACGACAGCTATGGGAATCACGTCCGACCCCTCGAGCCTCTTTGCCACGTACTCGACATCGCCCGAGAAGACGCAAACCGACCTGAAGTGGTATCGCTTCGCTTCCTGGCACACGCGGTCGAAATCCTCCTTCTTCGCGTCCGTCCTGAGCAGCGTGTGGTCTATGACCCGTGCGAGTTCCCTGTCGTAGGTCTCCTCCGTCAATCTTCCTCCTGTTCAGGCTGGCAGCAACCGTAATACGAAGCACAGGGTGCTTGTGCGATGTCGCAGGCGTCATCGCCACCCCATGACTGGCGAGGGTTCGCGGTTTTCGGAGTGCACAGCAGGCTCACGAGGTCAACCCTCGAGTTGGGCTTTGAACCCGCCCAACCGCTTGCGGACCTTCGCCCGCAGCGCCGGGCGCGCTGGGCCGGTCAGCCGGAGCGAGAACGGCGTCTCAGCAGCCAGGCGACCACGCCCATCCCGAGCGCCATCGCCCCACCGAGCGCCGCCGCGGCCTGGGGCGTGAAGACGACGGTGGAATCCTCCAGTTCCGCTTTGGGGGCGAGCAGGAACCCAACGATCCCGTGGTCGACCTTGACCGACCGGCTGATCATTGCCAGCGCACCGCCTTGGGTGATGGTGGCGTCGCCGCCGATGATCAGGGCCTGGGAACCTCCCTGGGTGATCGAGAGCGAGCCGCCGACCAGGGCAAACTGAGTCCCGCCTTGCTGAACGGTGTAGTCGCCGCCGCTGATGGCTGCGGTGATACCGGCTTGGCGAACCTCAACCTGATCGGCGACCACGAAGGGAAAGAACCCAAAACGAGCCGTCGTATGCGTGGTGGTGGTGTCTGGTGTATCCATCAGCATCCTCTCGAGCGGTCACGGTCACAAAACCTGTCTGGCAAACCTACCCGGGCTCATCGCCACCCGGCTCGTCAAGTGCTGCGATCACCGTCTCGACCTCCAAACGGGTGGCATCGATCCGGGTTCGACAGAAACGAATCAGCTCGACGGCGCGGGTGACGAGAACAGACAGAGCGTCGACATCGACTTCATCACCCTCGATCTGCTCGAGGATCTCCTCCAACTCCGCCATTGCGGCCGCGTAGCCGGGACTGGTGTTCTTTTCGGTCACGTTGTTGTCTCCTCGCCACCACTCGTCGCGCGTGGTTTGGCGTCGTCCGACGCGACCACCCGGCTCATTATCGTCCCCCCAGCCACTGTGGTCTCGAGCGCATCGCCTGCGGCAACCGCCTGTGGGGTTCGCACCAATCCGCCGGCTTCGTCCCGGGTCACCGACCAACCCCGCGCCAGCAGTCGGTGCGGATCGGAAGCTGCAACCACATCGGCCGCGGTGTCCACCCGTCGGCGCGACGCAGCCAACGCCTGGCGGGCATCGTCGGCGAGCTTGCCGCGCACCACGTCGAGGGCTGCCGACTCGAAGGCGAGGTGGTGGCGACCGGCCCTCGCAATACGATCCGCCACCGCGTTGAGCGCAGACTGCCCGCCGGCCGTCCGCACCGCGGCTCCCCGCCGCAGCCTGCGATCGGTCCCCTCCAGCCGGCCGGCTGCAAGGCTGAGGCGGTCCCGAACGGAGCGGCCGAGGTGAAGCGAGGCCACGTGGAGACTGCGACCGGCTGCGGCGATTCCGGCGGTTGCGGCGGCACCAATCCGATCGGCCACAACATCGACGGAATCTCGAAACGATCCGACCCGCGCAACGATGGCCGCCGCACACGCCGTCGGCGTTTTGAAGGCCTGAGCCGCCACCCGGTCGACCACCGTTTCGTCGACCTCGTGCCCGATCCCGGTCACCACCGGAATCGGCATCATCGCCACGGCCCGAGCCACCCCCTCGCGGTCGAAGGCGGCCAAGTCCGAAGCTGAACCTCCCCCGCGCACGATCGCAACCACATCGGCACCGGCGGCACCAACGGCCGCCAGCGCCGAGATGAGCGAGTCTTCAGCCTCGGGACCCTGCACCCTGGAATCCACAACGACAAGGCGGAACCCAAAACCACTCGATTCGAGCTCCTGTATGAAGTCGGCATGGGCCGCGCTGCCAACGCTGGTCACCAACCCGACCCGCAGGGGGACCATCGGGAACGGCAGCGCCCCGTTCCGCTCGAGCAATCCCTCACTCGCCAGGGTGCGAACGAGGCGCTCCCGCTCGGCGGCCAATCGTCCCAGCGTGTAGTCGGTGTCGATCCAGGTCATCCGAATCTGGACGGTCCCTCGCGCCGCGTAGTGGTTGACCCGACCCCGGATCCGCACCTCCACTCCGTCGCTCATCCGCCCGGCCCCAGCCCGCAGTAGCGCCCGATTAACGGCGTCGCGGTCGCCCTCAAAGAGCGTCACGGGCATGAGCGCCGACGGAACGGCCCCCGGGTCGTCGCTGGGGTCGACCAGCGAGAAGTACACATGCCCCGACCTGGACCGGCTCAGATCACGGATTTCACCTCTGACCCATACCTCGTCGGGGAAGGCACGACCGAGGGTACGCCCGATCACTTGGGACAGTTCCCCGATCGCGTAGGTGTGCTCTTCCATGCGGCGACGGTACACGACCGGCGTGACGCAATCGCTACCACTGGTGGGCTGCATGCTTGTCGACGGCGGCATCAGAGGTACCGTGCAGACGTTATGAGCCAATCGTGGCGATCCAGAGCGCGCCAAACCCTCAATACGAGCGGCGCCCCCGCCTTTCTGGCGGCCTCACTTGCCGTGGGAATCCTGGTGGGCCTGTCTGCCGCGCTCCTCGTCATCGGGATCGGTTGGGTGAAGTCGATCACCGAATGGTGCATCGAGCAAGGCGCCGACCTGACGAACAGCGGGATCGGTGCGGACGGCCGCTGGGTGCTGCTCGCTCTGGTGCCGATCGGAATCACGACCTCATGGCTCATCGCTCGCCGCTTTGGGCACGAGGTCGAGAGCGGCGGCGTCACCGAGACCATGACGGGTTTGTCGCTGCACGGTGGTTACCTGCCGACCAGAACCATCTTCGCCAAGATCGGCGCCACCATCGCCACGCTCGGAGTCGGCGGCTCGGGTGGTCGAGAGGGTCCGGCCACCATGATCGGAGGCACGATCGGGTCCTCCGTGGCTCGCTACTCGCGCTTCGGGGAAGACCAGATCCGCAGCCTGATCGCGGCGGGAGCCGGCGCCGGAATCGGGGCATCTTTCGCCGCGCCCATCGCCGGCATGCTCTTCGCCATGGAGGTTATGCTCGGCAACTTCGCCGTACGCCACCTCAACGCCGTGGTCATCGCATCGGTCGCCGCCGCGGTCACGACCCGCAGCCTGGTCGGCGAGGACGCCATCTTGAGCGCTCCCGTCCATCGGGCCCTCGTGCCCGCCGAACTCCTCCTCTATGCCTTGCTCGGACTGCTGGCCGTCGCTTCCGCCCTGCTGTTCCTCAAGATCCTCGACCGGGTGGCGAGCCAGACCTGGACCGAGAACCGCCCTCGATGGGTGCGGCCCGTCTTGGCCGGTCTGATGGTCGCCGGGATCGGACTGGTCGCCCCCGACGCCCTCGGCACCGGACAGGAATACGTTGCACAGTTGCTTGACTCGTCAACGACAACCGAGAAGGTCTGGTGGGTTCTCCTTCTCGTTGCGCTCGCCAAGATGGTGACCAACGCCCTCACCAGATCGGGCGGCGGATCGGCCGGGACCTTCATGCCGAGTCTCTTCATTGGTGCCTCGTTGGGCACGGCACTCGCCGTCGTGGTCGGCCCGATCTGGGGCTTCTCAACCATCGACTCCGGAGCATTCGCCATTGTCGGCATGGCAGCGATGTTCGCCGCCACGGCGCGGGCTCCCCTCACCTCGATCCTGATCGTGTTCGAGATCACCGGCGACTATGGGTTGGTGCTACCGCTGATGTTGGCAACCTCCCTGGCGACCCTTTTGGCCGACCGCATGCATCCCGAGAGCGTCTACACCATGCCGCTGCGCCGCAAGGGTATCCATCTGCTTCGCCGTGAAGACATCGACTTGCTCGACACCGTCACGGTCGGCGAGGTCATGAAGTGGCCGGGCATATTGCTTGATACGACGATAACGGCCGACGTCGTGGAGCAGATCCTCGAAGATTCGCACCACCACGGACTGCCCGTCGTCGACGATGAAAGACACCTGGTCGGTATTCTCACCGTGAGCGACGTCGCCCGCCGCGGCGGCCCTTCGCCGGACCTCACCGTGGCGGACATGATGACGCCTCACCCCATCACCGTGGTTCCCTCGATGCCCGTTTCTGCGGCGCTGGCCCGCATGGCGGCACTCGGGGTCGGCCGCTTGCCCGTCGTGTCGGACGAAGATCCGACCCAGTTCGTCGGGATGTTCCGTCGTGAGAGCGTGGTTCGGGCCTACCACCACGCCCTCGGGTCGACTACCGATCGCCACCTCTACCGCGAACGCGCCAGGGTGCGCACCCAACCCGGCGCCGCCTTCTACGAAATGCCGGTGATGGCCGACTCCTACGGCCACGGCAAGCGGGTCAAGGAACTCACCTGGCCGGAGGACGCCACGTTGGTGTCGATTCGACGGGGCACCAGGGTGATCATCCCCCACGGCGATACGATCATCGAACGGGGCGACACCATCACCGCCTTCGGCAGCGGTGACTCCCGGGTCGAGCTCGCCTACCTCCTCGAACCGCAGCCCGTGGTCGACGAAGAGGCAACGTAGGTACTCTGTCGGCAAAGGCGATAGCGACCTAATCCTCTCGTCCCCCGTCGAGGGAGCAGTCCTTTGGTGCCGGTTCGAATGACCCTGCCACTACCGCGCCTTTGGGTCCATAATGGCAACAGAGAATGTTGGCGTCGCCACAGGGCGCACTCTACGGAGCGAGAGACGGCATGACGGACGGACGACCCGACGGTAAGCACCTCATCGCCATCGATGTCCGCGAGGACATCACGGTGGCGCTGCCGGGGTCGGCTCTCGAGGACGACGGCACCTTCGGCACCTCCCGCTACGTCAGGCGTTCCGCCAATCTTCCCCATCTCGGCGACGCCAAAGAGCGCAGCGTCGTCGACGAGATGGAGACGCTGCGTCGAACCAAGGTCGGGCGTCGTAGGTCTCAGGATCACTAACGAGGATCGGCTGCGGCCCGAGCCGGCGAGCCCGCCCAACACCCGCTCGACATCGGAGTGTCGGCCGCCTATGCCAGATCCGGCAGGTCGTCCAAGCTTCGACCCTCTGCCAATCTCGCCAAACCTTCGACGACGATGTCCACTTCCTCGGGCAGCGAATAGTGAACGAAGCCGATTCTGACCAAGCCGCCACTGTCGAGGACACCAAGTGAAGACATGACCTCCAGGGCGTAGTAGTGGCCCGCCCAGACGAAGATGCCCTTCTCCCCCATCCGCCCCGCCACTTCATCCGCGCTCAGACCTTCGACGGCGACGGCAAACGTCGGCGTTCGGCCGGTCGGCCCCGTTTGGCCGTAGAGGGTGACACCTTCGACGCCTGCGATCCCGTCGAGGAACCGGCGACTCAACCCTTCCTCGTACTGCTGGGTGGACCCCATCGCTGATCGCAATGCGGCCCGCCGATTCACCCCAGACCCGAACTCTGCGAGATAGTCGACTGCAGCAGCGACACCGGCCAGACTCTCGAAGCTCTGCGTACCGGTCTCCCACTTGCCGGGCGGTTCGTCGGGTGCCGGCCGAATCTTCACCGCTTCCAGTTGATCAGCAAGCTCGTACCGCCCGTAGAGCACGCCGGTGTGGGGCCCGAAGAACTTGTAGGAGGATGCCGCCAGGAAGTCGCATCCCGTTGCCTGGACATCGATGGAACCATGCGGGGCGTAATGGACCGCGTCCACGTAGACGAGCGCGCCGACCTCATGTGCCGCAGCGGTGACCGCGGCTACATCGACGATCGTGCCGAGAGCGTTGGAAGCGTGGGTGACCGCCACGAGTCGCGTCTTCGGCCCCAGAACCGCCGCGACGGCGGCTGGGTCGAGGGAACAACCGGCGGTGGCGTCGAATCCGACCTTGCGCACCGTTGCCCCGGCTTCACGCGCCGCGATCATCCACGGCGATACGTTGGCGTCGTGGTCGAGTCTCGTGACCACGATTTCGTCTCCCGGCTCCCAGGTGCGCGCCAACGCCCGACTCACCGACAACGTGATACTCGTCATGTTCTGGCCGAACGAGATCTCCTCCGGGCGCGCCGCGTTGAACAAGTCCGCCATGGCCTCGCGGGCCGCGGCCGCCGTGGCGTCGGTCTCGCGGCTGGTGACGAATGGGCCGCCGTGATTGCTTCCCCCGGCCTCCATGAACCCGGCCATGGCGTCAATGACGGTGCGCGGTACCTGGGTTCCTCCCGGCCCATCGAGATACAGCGCAGCCCGCCCATCTACCCGACGGCGCAGGGCGGGAAACTGCATGCGGGCCAACATTGGGTCGAAGGACATGGCACCTCCTCAACGTGCCGCTGCAGACTACGACGCTGCGACCCGAACGACGACCTGTTGTCACAGTTACTCGCCGCAGACACGACAACTCGATACATTGGCAACCATGAGCTTTGCATCGATTGTCCCTGTCATCCTCTCGGGCGGAAGTGGTACCCGGCTGTGGCCGGTCTCGCGCTCCGCAGAGCCAAAGCAACTCCTCGCCATGGTTGACGATCGCACCATGCTGCGGGCGACGATCGATCGGCTGGACGGTATTGCCGACATCGACAACCCCGTTGTCGTCTGCAGCCACCTCCACCAACACTTGGTCGCCCGCGAACTGGCCAACGCCGCCTTCGACCCCACCCGCATCATCCTCGAGCCGATGGGCCGCAACACCGCACCGGCGGTCGCCGCCGCGGCGCTCATCGAAGCCAAAGCGGGTGCCGATCCAACTCTGCTGATTCTTCCGGCCGATCACGTGATCAGTGACGAGGACGCGTTCCGAAGTGCGATGGCCGCCGGCGCCATGCAGGCCGCCGCCGGCAAGCTGGTGACGTTCGGGATTCTCCCCGAGTACGCCGAGACCGGCTACGGGTACGTGCATCGCGGCGCCCGGGTCGCATCCGACGCCTACGAAGTGGCTGCATTCGTCGAGAAGCCCGACGCAGCAACGGCCGCCCGCTATGTGGAGAGCGGTGACTACTACTGGAACAGCGGGATGTTCATGTTCCGTGCCGCTCGCTTCCTCGAGGAACTCGAGAAATATGGGCCGGACATCCTCGCCGCCACCGACGCCGCCGTGGAGGGCGGGCAACTCGATGGTGGCCTCCATCTGGAGCCGACTGCGTTCGCCGCGTGTCGCTCGGATTCGATCGACTACGCGGTGATGGAACGCACCTCCGAGGCCGTTGTCGTACCACTGGCGGCAGGATGGAACGATGTCGGCAGCTGGGCGGCGCTGTGGAACGTGGCAAACAAGGACGATGCCGGCAACGTCATCCAAGGTGACGTGATCGCCATCGACGTCGCGGGCTCGTACATCAGGGCACAGAGCCGGCTGGTCGCAGCGGTAGATGTCACCGACATCGTCATCGTCGAAACCCCCGATGCAGTGCTGGTCGCGCCACGTTCACGGGTCCAGGACGTTCGCCTCGTGGTGGATCAGCTCAAGGAGGCACAACGCACCGAGGTGATCACACCCGCCACGGAAACCCAGTCATGGGGCCGACAGCAACGTCTTGACGCCGGACCCAACGGCGCGGTGCGGCGACTCGTGGTTGCACCCGGTGAGGAGTTGACACTCCAGCCGAGCGGTGCACTTGCCGAAGAATTGGTGGTGATGGCCGGGGCCGCGGTGGTCCTCGACGGCGACTCCAGCCGAGAGGTCACCCCCGGTGGGCACCTGTCGCTGGCGACGGACACCAGCTATCACATAAAGAACACGGGCTCTGAGGAGCTCGAGATCATCGCAGTGACGATCAACAGCATGGCAGGGCAAGAGGCCTAGCCGGACAAGAGAGCGCACGGGGAGCAGACAACGAGATGGAGCTTGGAATCGGGATTCTGATTGTCGTGGTCGCAATCACCTTCACCCTCGGACGGATGTTCGTCAAGCGCAACGAGTGGGTCGATGAGAGGCCAATGGCGAAGCAGCACAAGAAGATCCAGCAGTTCGAGCCGGAGCACGCCACGCCAAGCATTGAGGACCTCATCGAAGAAGAGGCAGCCGACCTCGGCCTCAACGACATCCCCGGTGGCGAGGGAGTCCAGACCTCGGTGAAGCTGCGCGTGTGGCATCGGGACGGCTCAGTCCGCTCCGGGTGCTCAAACGGGGTCCTTCACTACGAGGTGGATGCGGGCATCGAGCCGGCCGAGGCAGAGTTCAACCAGGTCCATCTTCGCTGCGGAGAGCCTCGCACGGAACCGGTTGAGCCCGGCCAATCGGCGGTCACTGCGAACCGTGCTGCCTCCGACGACTCAGGGGACAATCGCCAGACTGCCGCCGAGTAGTCCCCATTGGGTTTGTTTCGGGAACGATTGCTGCTTCAGGTGCGTTGCTGGTGTTGAGTCAGGGAACCAGCTCCCCGCTCGGAGCCAATCCGGCGGAGAGCAAACTGTCCTGCTCCTCCGCACAGCGCCCCTCCCCGCAGGGGCGCTGTCGCGTGGCGATGGTGTCGCCATCTCCCCGACGGCAACCAGGCGCGAGGTAACGTCGCGGAGTCATGGCACCCTCCGCCGAGCCCCCGACCGGCATCGTCCTCCAACCCACGGTGGCGACTCACGTCTCACGCCGTGAGCTCAGGGCGCGCGGCACCAAACCGATCGGCCGTCCCTCGGGGCGGGACGTGGGGCATCTCCTCAAGCCGGTGCTTTTCATCCTGATCGGGTTGGCTGCTGCGGCGGCCGTTGTCCTCCTCGTCGTCAATTGGCGACTCGCCGCAGTCGACGACGGACGCGGGTCGCTCGCCAGAGTCGACGGCGCTCGAGACGCTTTCGACGAATGGATCCGCCCCATGATCTACCTCGTCGGGACCGCGGCTGCGACCCTTGCCGCAACCTGGGTGCGCCACAGCCCGGCCCGACGCCAACCGAACATGCGCAAGATCCTGGTCGCAGCCGGGCTCGTTGGGTTTATCGCGGCCACGCTGATCGGCGCCCTGATCGGAGGAGAGACATTGGATGCGGCTCGCCGCGCCAACCTGGCGGCGATCGCCTCCTTCCTCATGCTTGCCGGAAGCTGCCTCGTGATGCTGGCCGAAATCCGGGCGGAGCCAACGTCTCTTCCGGCCGACGCTGTGTCCGTCGCGGACCACAACTATCTTCCGGGTCTATGACTGGCAACTCACCGGTGATCGCCGTCTTCGGCGCGTCACAGACACCTCGCAACCATCCAGACTGGGACGCTGCGGTCCGCTGTGGGGCAGGTCTCGCCGCGGCTGGCTTTGCCGTTGCCACCGGCGGCTACGGCGGAGTCATGGAGGCCGTGTCGCGCGGGGCGGCCGGGGCGGGTGGCCATGTCATTGGGTACACGGCACCGGATGTGTTCTCCGGAAGGATCGGAGCAAATGAGTTCGTCGTTGAAGAAATTCCCGCGTCGACACTCACCGAACGCATCCACGCCATGCTCGCCCGCGCCGATGGCGCTATCGCGCTCAACGGCAGCATCGGAACCCTTGCCGAACTCGTGATGGCCTGGAACGTCGCGTTCGTGGCGCAGTTCTCCGACGACATCGCCAAGCCGGTGGTCGCCGTCGGGGAACGCTGGCGCCGAATCGTTGCCGACCTGACCCATGTCCTGGCCACCGACGGCTCGCTGGTCACCTGTGTTGACGATGTCGACGCCGCCGTGGTCGCAGTGAGCCGCGCGTTGCGCAACTTCTAGTTGCCCAGCCCATCGAGGACCCGGTGGAGCGACTCCGCCATGTCGCCGGCTTCTTCGGTGGTGATGTTGCTGGCGAAGTAGCGATCGATCCCGGCGAGGTGCACCGGCGCCGCCCGGCGAAAGACGTCCCGACCGTGGTCTGTCATCACAACGAAGGTGCCCCGCCCATCGGTGGCGCAGCTCTCTCGGGAAACGAGACCGGCCGCCTCCATTCGGTCGACAAAACGCGTGGCGGCACTTCTGCTGAGCAGTAGCGACTCGGCCAGTTCGTGCATGCGGAGCCGATCATCATCGGATTCCCGCAGATAGAGCAGCACCTCGTACCAGGTGAGCGGCAGACCGACGGCAGACTCCAGGTCCTTGCCTAGAGCGTCGATGACCGCGGCATGGGTCATGAGAAAGCTTCGCCATGCGTGCATCTTGGCGGGGGCGATCTGGATGCGGGTTGGCTCCATGCGGTCAGGGTAGTTGCGGCACGCAATCATCCGCGCTCGACCCCGATCAGGCCGATTCGACCGATAGCGACGACAAACGATCGGCTGGCGCATCGCCAAGGACTGGTTCCCGCACTTCGAATATGCCGACGCGGACATCTTCCTGTGGCCCATGACGTCGGAGAACACGGTGGAGTGCGTCTGGCGGGGCCGTGAGGTCGTCGACCTCGGGGTCGACTACGAGCTCATCGGCTGCGGAGAATCCGGTGCACCGTCCGCCACCATGCAGGCGGCACGAGCCGACCACCCCGGACTTCAGAAGGCACTTGCCAGCCGGGGAAGCTACGGACGATAGACAAGACGCACCACAGAAACGATCGACAAAGGAGGGCGGGCCGCAAGGTCCGCCCTCCCTTTTTCTGGTGGGCCAAGCGCCCAACTAGTTGCGCGCTGCAACCTAAACTCTGCCCTACCACCAACACCAGCTGTCTGGGCGCCGATCTCACCCACTCCACACCGGCGCCATCCCACAGGCAGCACGCGAATGAGGGGCCGGTTTTCCGGCCCCTCATTCCTTTTGGCAGCGGTGGTTGCGTCAGTTGCGAGTGATGGTCAGGGCCAGCACCGGACCCATCCATCCGTGGGCCGCCAACAGGTCGCCGGAGACGACGATCCCGGGGTGAAACCCGATCGGGTCGGACGTATCGATCCCGTCGTTGTTGTTCCCGTTGGGGTCGCCGTCGAGGACTACCGGTCCGAGGGCACTGCACGGATCAACCAAGTCGGCGCTCAGTTCCGTGTTCATCTCGGTCCCGGCGTCGTACCCCAGCAGGTAGTACGTGGCCGAACCGGAGCGCGGCAGGGGCAGACTGTCCGCCCCGACAATGCCGTCGTTGGTGCAGATCAGCATCGACGCCAGGGACACACGATCCCATTTGCGGGCGGTGATGTTGAACTTGGTCGAGTCGGTGAAGTCGGCAACCGTCGTGCCATAGGGCGTGAGCGGCACACCGGCGTTGACCACGTCGGTCACCCAACCGGAGCCACCCAGTGAGGCCACGGCTCCACTGTTGTCGCCGTTCTCAGCGATCGCCTCGATGTCGGCAGATGCCGGTTCACCAAGTTCGTAGATCCCCATGCGAGGGCTGTGCGTGGCGACCACGGCAGGCGACAACGGCTGGCCATAGGTCAGGTTCTGCAGCGTCACGGTGTAGTCATGGACGTTCGGCGCATCGCCGACGAGGGTGATCTCGACCATTGCGATCGCACCATCCCAGTCATGCTCAGGGCCAAGCTCTCCCGAGCCGCGCACGCCCTTGTGCATGCTGATCCGGTCGTGCGTGTTGATCCCGTCGTTGTTGTTGCCATCCGGATCGCCGGGAAGTGCCACCGGTCCCAGTGCACTACACGGATCAACGATGTCCTCGCTGACCTCGGTATTGCGCTCGGTGCCGGCGTCGTATGCCGCCGCATAGTGTGTCACCGTGCCGCTGCCACGCTTCGGCAGCTTGATGGCGTCGAGTCCGGTGAATCCGTCGTTGCTGCAGATGAGCATCGAAGCAAACGAGATCCGATCCCAACGGCCGGCCTCGATCTTGAACGTCGCTGAATCGGTGAAGTCACCGACGGTGGTCCCGGCACGCGTCAGCGGCGCACCCACATCGACCACGTCCGTCACCCGATCGCTCGCTTTCAAGGCGGCGACGGCGAGCGACTGGTCACCGTTCTCTGCGATCGACTCGATGGCGTCAGAAGCGCGATGTCCCTGGCGGAACAAACGGACCCCCGGCCGGTGGGTGGCAACCACGGCGGGCGACAGCGGCTGACCATCGGCCAGATTGGTGATCGTCACCTCGTACACCGCTGTCGAGTGGCCCGGCGCGCTGTACGCCGATGCCGCCGGTGCGACGAGAACCATTGCTATGGCCCCCGCCGCGAGCAGAACAAGCAGCTTGCGTGTCATGAAGACTCCCTTCGGCGGTGACCCTCTGCCACCGCATGCCCTCACCATGACCCCCCCACCTGACGCCCCTGTGAACGCCCCCTTAACAAAGAGGGAACATGCCGCGCGCTCGGCAAACGCCGCCCAACTCGGCCCGCGACAACGAAAGACCCAGACGTCGCGGGAAACAGAAGAGACAACCCGCCCGGTAGCGGGTTCGACGTGAACCGGACCCGAACCCCGCGGCAAAGCCCAACGCAGCGCGGCTCGCGCAGGCGACAACACCGCTCCGCCCCCAGAATGACCTTCTCCCCTATTGCGGTCCCTGTGCGGTCGCATATCGTGACGCCGAGCGCACTGGGAGGTCGTCTGTGAGTGAATCTGCCGATCGGGATCGGTATGTAAGCCTGAGCACCGACGATCCGATCTGGGAACGGTTCTTCCTGGTCGCCCCGCTGGTCGTAGTTGGCACCATCGAGCCGGACGGGACAGCGGACCTCGCACCAAAACACCTGGTCGGGCCGGCCTCGTGGGGCAATCTGTTTGGCTTCATCTGCACCCCGAGCCACGCCACCTATCGCAACGTTGTCCGCGAGGAAGTCTTCACGGTCAGCTACTTGAGGCCACGCCAGATCGTCCAGGCCAGCTTGGCCTCGGCACCGCGCGATGCCGAAGGAGACAAGCCCTCTCTGGCGGCCATCCCGACACGACGCGCCGAGGCCGTGCCCGGAGTCGTCGTCGAGGGCAGCGCGCTCTATCTCGAATGTCATCTCGACCGGATCGTCGACAACCTCGACGAGAACAGCCTGGTCATCGGGCGCATCGTGGCGGCGCGGGTCGATCGGGAGGCGCTGCGGGACCCCGACCGTGACGATGCCGACGTGCTGGCCGCCTCACCCCTTCTGGCGTTCCTCTCCCCAGACCACTTCGCCACCGTGCGCGCCGGGCTCCACTTCCCCTTCCACGCCGGATGGAAGCGATGACCACAGTGGCCGAATCGCCGGCCACTCGCCTCCTAGAAGAGGTGGAAACTCACCGCAGCGAAATGCTCGTGCTGCTGACGGATCTCGTCGAGATGGAAACACCGTCGACAGAACCGCGTCGTCTCGATCCCATCTTCAACCGCCTCTCCATCGAATTGGAGCGCCGCGGCATGCGCACCCGGCGGATGTGGGGGCACGACACCGGGGGCTACCTGTTCGCCGTGCCACGATGGCGAGCCGCTCACATGGCGGTCCAGCTTCTCGTCGGGCACGCCGACACGGTCTGGCCGGTCGGCACCTTGGAGAACCGCCCCGTCGAAATGGGCAACGGAACCATGCATGGGCCGGGCACGTATGACATGAAGGCTGGCTTGGTACAGATGCTGTTCGCCCTCGAGGCAGTCAACAGCCTGGATCGCCGGCCGCCGGCGGCACCCATCATTCTCATCAACAGCGACGAGGAGATCGGTTCGCGAGAATCCGGATCAGCCATCGATCGCCTGGCTCGCCTCTCCTGTCGTGCCTTCATCATGGAGCCGGGGTTGGGCCCCGAAGGGAAGCTGAAGACGGCCAGAAAGGGTCTCGGTCGCTTCACGGTTGCAGTCGAGGGCAAAGCCGCCCATGCCGGCCTCGACCCCGACAAGGGGGTGAGCGCCATCCTCGAACTGTCCATGGTGATCCAGAAGCTCTTCGCCCTCAACGACCCAGAGCGCGGCATCACGGTCAACGTCGGCATGATCGAGGGAGGATTGCGCGCCAACGTCGTGGCGCCTACGAGTGAGGCGGTGGTCGATGTTCGAGTACTCCGTCACGAGGACGCCATCTACGTCGAACGCGCCATTCGCGGCCTCGAGCCGACTACTCCAGGCACGTCGCTCCAAGTGACCGGCCGATTCGGCCGCCCCCCGATGGAACGCACCCCCGGCAACGTAGGACTGTTCCTAGCCGCCCAGCGAATCGGCGCCGAACTGGGGGTCGAGTTGGGCGAGTCCACGGCCGGGGGCGGTTCAGATGGCAATACGACCAGCCAACGGACCCCGACGCTCGATGGCCTCGGTCCGGTCGGCGACGGCGCCCATGCCCCCCATGAGCAGGTGAGCATGGACAGCGTCGTCCGCCGCAGCGCCTTGCTCGCAGCTCTGATGATGGAGCCCATCAACCGTGCGGAAGGGAGGGCCTCGTGAACAAGTACTTCTTCTCTTCACTGACCCGGATCTCCGATCTAGCCGAGGAAGGTTTCTCGGTCGCACCGGTCGACCCATCCGAATGGGAGACGGGCGACTACGTCGTCGGCGAGGTCGTTTCCCGCCCTGGAGCCCTGTCGCGAGTTGAGCTGCGCAGCGGGCGCATGATCGAATTGGTCAAGGAGGATTTGGTGGTCGGCGCCTTTGGCGTACGCGGCGCCACCCTCGAGGCGGTCGGCACCTGGGAAGCCATTGGGCCGGAGAAGCGATTCCACGCCCTGACCTCGGCGGGACTGTTCGGCCGGGTGACGTCGTTGGCGCCTCTGATGCCGCCTCTGCTGACTCTCGATTACCGGGGGCACTGCCTGCGCCAGGGCCGCAAACTCGTCATGAACGACTTTGTACGACCACTCCCCTACGTCGAATACGACGCGCCCACCGTGTTGATCATCGGTACCTCGATGTCCGCCGGCAAGACCACGTCGGCGAAGCGCATCGTTCGCCACCTCAAGCAGGCCGGACTGCGGGTGGTCGGCTGCAAACTGACCGGAGCCGGACGCTACCGCGACGTGTTGGCGATGTGGGACGCAGGCGCCGACGCCATCTTCGACTTCGTCGACGTCGGACTCCCCTCGACCTTGGTCGAACCGGAAACCTACCGCGCCCGCCTGCGCGAGTTGCTGACGCTCGTGATGGGCGCCACGCCCGAAGTGGTCGTCGCCGAGGCCGGGGCCTCACCCCTCGAGCCATACAACGGAGAAGTCGTGCTCGAGGAGTTGGCCAAGTCGATCCGCTGCACCGTTCTGTGCGCCTCAGACCCTTACGCCGTCGCCGGTGTGATCGAAGGCTTCGGCTTCGAGCCGGACGTGGTCGCCGGGATCGCCACCAACACCACCGCGTCGGTCAGCCTCATCAAGAAGCTGACCGGCCACCGGGGATTCAGCTTCATGGCAGCCGACAGTTCCGATGCGGCCTTCGACGTCATCCGCAAGAAGCTGGGCGTCTGAGCACCTCCTACACTCCGAGCTTCGGGGGTCGACGAGGAGGACACTCACCACATGCGGGACGGGTTCTATTTGGGGGGAATGATCGATCCGGCGACCGGGGAGCGTACGGATGAACTCGCCACGTATGACCCTGCGGATCTCACCACGCACGGGGTGATCGTTGGGATGACAGGATCGGGCAAGACCGGGCTCGGGATCATCTACCTCGAAGAGGCCCTGCTGGCCGGCATTCCCACCCTGGTCATCGATCCCAAGGGGGACATGACGAACCTCCTACTCACGTTCCCCGATCTGCTGCCGTCCGATTTTGAGCCATGGGTCGATGAAGGCGAAGCCCGCAAGGAGGAGAAGTCCGTCGCCGAACTTGCTGCAGACACCGCGGCGCTGTGGACCAAGGGTTTGGGTTGGTGGGATCAGGACGGCACCCGCATCGCCGAGCTGAAGGCCGGCGCCGAGTTTGCGATCTACACTCCCGGTTCGTCCGCCGGTATCCCCCTCAACATCATTGGCTCGTTGACCAATCCCAGGTTGAGCTGGGAAACCGAAGCCGAGACCCTGCGGGATGAGATCCAGGGCTTCGTGTCCGGATTGCTCGGCTTGGTCGATATCGAGGCCGACCCCATCTCGTCGCGTGAGCACATCCTGCTCTCGAATCTGGTCGAGAACGCCTGGCGTAACGGCGTGGACCTAGACCTGGCAACGCTGCTCACCCAGGTCCAGGATCCGCCGATGCACAAGCTCGGCGTATTCGAGGTCGACACGTTCTTCCCCGCCAAGGATCGGTTGGCGCTGGCCATGAAGCTCAACGGGTTGATCGCCTCGCCGGCGTTCGCCTCGTGGATGGAGGGCGCTCCGCTCGATATCCAACAGCTGTTGTGGGGCGATGCCGGCACGCCGCGGGCGTCGATCATCTACTTGGCCCACCTTTCTGAGGAGGAGCGCCAGTTCGTCGTCACCCTGCTGCTCTCCAAAGTGGTCACCTGGATGCGGCGCCAAGCCGGAACTGGGGATCTACGCGCCCTCGTCTACATGGACGAGGTCTTCGGCTTCGTGCCTCCGACGGCTCAGCCGCCGGCCAAGAAGCCGATCCTCACGATGCTGAAACAGGCCCGCGCCTTTGGGGTCGGTCTGTTGCTCTCGACCCAGAACCCCGTCGATCTCGACTACAAGGCGATGTCGAATGCGGGAACCTGGTGCATCGGCCGGCTCCAAACCGAGCGAGACAAGGCACGCATCGTCGAAGCCCTCCAGTCGGCGCGGGGCGACACCGACGTCAAGGCACTCGACGCCACCATTTCGGGCCTCGACAAACGGCAGTTCCTGTTGCACAACACCAGCGAGTCGGTGCCGGCCCTCTTCACCACGAGGTGGGCGCTCTCGTATCTGCGCGGCCCGCTGACCCGCGAGCAGGTTTCGACCCTGATGCAGGACCAACGGGTGGCACCGTCGACCACGATGGTTGAATCCGGTCAGGCTGCCGACCCCGTGGTGACGACGCCGGCACTCGAACTCGCCGCCGACGAGAGGTCCGTCATGCCCGAGGTCGCCGCCGGAATACCGGTGGCCCACCTCAATCGCGCCGCGCCATGGGGTGGGTCCGTCGGTGCCAACCCCACCTCAAAACGACTGACGGCGGCGGTGGCAGCCCGGGTCCACCTCGTCTACGACGAGGCGGCGGCCGGCCTGACCCACGAGGAGGAGTGGGAGGCGGTCTACTCCCCGCTCGATGGTTCACTGGATCCCGATCGCTTCATCGCCGTCGATTACGACGACCGCGACTTCAACTCGAATGGCCCGGCCGACGCGACGTATGTCATCCCCAACGCCCCCATCGCCACCAAGACATTCTTCAGCCGGGCAGCGACTGCGATCAAGAACCACCTCCACCGAGAACAACGAGTCACCGTCTTCAAGAACCCCGGCCTCAAGCTGTACTCGCGGGTTGGTGAATCGGAAGATGCCTTCCTCACCCGCTGCGACGCTGTCGGCCGGGAGCGGGCCGACGAGGAGGCTGCCAAGCTACGCGACAAGTACGGGACAAAACTGGACCGGCTGCGCAAGAGCTTCGACGGCGCCGAGCGCAAGGTCGCCGAACTCGAAGCGGATCTCGCCGGCGCCAACCAGGACCAGCTGATCGACTCGGCGGGAGCCCTGATTGGGATCCTCACCGGCCGCAGGTCGACCCGTTCGATCACCGGTTCCTCACGATCCCGGGCAAGCCGGCGATCCAAGGAGGAACGTCTCCGCTCGGCGCAAGCCAAGGCAACCGACGTGTGGCAGGACATGGCCGATCTCGAGCAGGAGCTCGTCGAGGAACTCGAGGAGATCAACGACCGGTGGGAAGATCTTGCCGCCGAGATCGAGCCGTTCGAAGTCGGCCTCGAAAAGGACGACATCCACGTCGATGACATCACCCTGGTGTGGATCCCCACCTAGGAGGTTGTCCTGTTCTCGCGTGGCCCAAGCGCGGTATTTCGCGCCCTGGCCAGCCACGCCGGAACGATGGGATTGTAGACATACTGTCTTGTGTAGTGGACACACCGTCCAGTAGAGTGACGGAACCATAGCGGAGGTCCCGAGTGTCACCCGAACCAAACCCCGTCGCCCCCGTCATCGTGGCCGACCGTCTCTCCAAGTCCTACGGCAACACGATCGCCGTCAACAATCTGAGCTTCGAGGTCCAGCCGGGCACCATCTTCGCCCTGCTGGGGCCGAACGGAGCCGGCAAGACAACGACGATCAACATGCTCACCACGCTGCTCCCCATCGACGAAGGCCGCGCCGCGATCGCCGGTGTCGACGTCGCCGACCAACCTGATGTTGCCCGCGGACTGATCGGCTTGGCGGGCCAGTCGGCTGCCGTCGACAAGAAGCTCACCGCACGCGAGAACCTCGACCTGTTCGGAAGGCTCTACAAGATCCGCAAGGCGGAGCGGCACGCCCGCACCAACGAACTCATCGAGCGTTTTCGTATGACCGACTATGCCGATCGAACGGTCGACACATACTCCGGCGGCCAACGGCGGCGACTCGATGTTGTCGCCAGCCTCATCGCCAATCCCCCTGCCCTCTTCCTCGACGAACCCACCACCGGACTCGACCCGCGCAGCCGGACCGAGTTGTGGGACGAGATCCGCCGGCTCGCCGACCAGGGCGCAGCCGTCGTGCTCACGACGCAGTACCTCGACGAGGCCGACCACCTCGCCGACTGGGTTGCCGTCATCGACGAAGGCGTCATCGCGGCATCGGGCACCGCCCAGCAACTCAAGGATGACCTCGAGCAGGACGTCCTCGAGCTGCACTTGAAGACCGCCGAAGATCGCGCCGTTGCCGCCGCCACTCTGCGCGAGTCGGGCGTGGACCTCACCGAGAGCGAAGGCGGAACGTTACTGACCATCCCGGTGCCGGGCGGCTCGGCGGTCGGACTGGCAATACTGCGCCGGATCGAGGATTCGGGAGCGCCGATCGTCGACTTCCACTACCGACGCCCGACGCTCGATGACGTCTTCCTGGCACTCACCGATCGGACCGCCCGGGAGGAATCCGCATGACGACACCCGCCTACCGTCTCACCCCACCGACGACCGGTGATCGGATTCGCTGGACCTTCGAAGATTCGTGGTCGATCGCCCGGCGCGACCTGATCACCACCGCACGCAAGCCCGAGATGCTGACCTTCGGCGTGATCATGGGGGTGTTCTTCCTGCTGCTGTTCTACTACGTGTTTGGCGGGGCGATCGGTGCCGGGACGGGGGTCGACTACATCCAGTACCTGGTTCCCGGGATCTTCGTCATCACCGTGCTCACCGGAGCCCAGCAGACCGGCACCGGCGTCGCTCTCGACCTGGCTGAGGGCGTAACCAACCGATTCCGCTCGCTACCCATGTCGCAGGCTGCCGTCATCGCCGGACGCACCGTCGCCGACTCACTACGCAACACCGCTGCCGTACTCCTGGTTGCCGTCGTCGGCTACCTGATGGGCTTCAGGTTCGCCTCATTCGGCGGCGCCGCCAGCGCCATCGCCATCACCGTCGGCATGGGCTTCGCCTTCTCCTGGCTCAACGGCGCCATCGCAGCCAAGGTACGCAACGCCGAGATGGTCGGGATGCTCAGCATGTTCTGGCTGTTCCCCCTCATGCTCGCCAGCACCGCGTTCGCTCCAGTCGAGTCGATGCCTGGCTGGCTCCAGGGCTTTGCGAAGTACCAGCCGATCTCAACGGCATCAAACGCAGCGCGAGCGCTGAGCAACGGAACCCCGGCCGGTGAATACGTGTGGCAATCGATGGCGTGGATCGTCTTGCTGCTCGCCGTGTTCGTACCGTTCGCCGTCCGGATGTACCGCAGACCATGATCGCCACCCCGCCGGCCGAGCAACGCATCATGGCCGCGGCGCTGGCGCTCAGCGCGGAGCGCGGCATCGCCGGGGTGACCATGTCGGCCGTCGCCCGCCAGGCCGGCGTCGCCCGCCAGACCCTCTACAACCACTTCCCCGATGTCGAGTCGATGGTGGTGGCGGCTTACGATCTCCACCACAAGCAGAACATCGCCGGCCTCGATCAAGTGCTGGGCGTGACGAACGGCGCAACCGCCAAGCTGGCCCAATTCATCCGCTATCAGGTCGCAGCCGTCGCCCACGGCCACGAGGGTGCCGTCCACGAGAGCAGTCTTTCACCTGCGGCGCAGCAGCAGGTTCGGGCTCTCCACGGGCAGATCTCCGGCATGCTCGAGGACATCCTGATCGACGGAGTCGACACCGGAGTTTTCCGCTCCGATCTCGATGTTGACGCCGCGGCACGCTTCACACTCCATCTCTTCGGCGGGGCAAGCGAACTCGTCGCAGGGGGACGACCGGTCGCGGCAGTCGCCGATGCGGCGGAAGCCATGGTGCTGCGCGGAGTCCAGGACTGACGGGGTCGCCAAGAATGTCAGCGGGCCGACCTGCGCTACGCTCCCTGGCATGACTAGCCGACCCGCCATCGTCAATATCACTGAGACCGAAGAGGGCGACCAGATTCGCGTCGCCATCACCCTCGCCTGGAACGACGGGCAGTTCACCGGAGAGGCGTACGGCCCCGCCGAAGGGACCTACCATCCCCGCCTTGTCGGTGAAGCAACCCTGCGAGCCATCGAACAGGTCACCGATCACAGCCTCAGCCTGAACCTCACTGCGATCGCCACCACGCCGCTGGGAGCTGCCCAGGTCGCCATGGCTCAGGTCAAGGTCAAGGGCATCGACGAGCCCCTCGTAGGGAGTGCCCTCCTCGGCAGCAATGACGAGTCGGCCGCCACCGTCAAAGCCGTCCTCGACGCCATCAACCGCCGGATGTCCGCCGTCCTCGGGTAGAGAGGGTTTTGGCGGACAATTGCGCATCATGATGCGCCGATGTCCGCCAAAACGGGTAGGAAGCGGGCGGCCGCTACTCCTGGGCCGCTTCGTCGGCCGGCAGCAGCGCAAACACCAGGTCCCTGATGTCGACGATGCCGAGCAGTTCGCCGTTGGCCATCACAGGCAGGTGGCGATAGCCGGTTTGGAGCAGCCAGGCGGAAGCCTCCTTCACCGAAACGTCGGGTGAGAATGTGTCGGGGCTCTCGCTCATCCAGTCATCGACGAGCGCTGCCTCGGCGTCGGCACCCTCGGCGACGCTGGCGACCAAGTCGCGCTCCGTGATGACACCCACGAGATTGCGGCCGTCGACAACAGCCAGACAGTCGACTTCCCGCTCGATCATGCGATCGGCAGCCTCGGCCAGGGTGGCCTCACGTCCGATTACCTCTGCCGCACCACCCACCAATGAGCTCAATCGCATGGGCGCCTCCGTTCGTCCTTACGCCGTCGACCCTAGCCGGGAAGAAGGGGCCCTCGGCCGGTGACCACGGATCGGCGCATCGCGCGCCGCGCCGAACTTGGTTGTGGTCGCAGCTAGACCAGATCTTGTTCGCGAATGCCGAACGAAGGATGCCGCAGGCGGCACAGCGCCAGCTTCTCCAGCTGTCGGATCCGCTCCCGGGTGAGGTTGAACTCTTCGCCGATCTCCTCGAGGGTACGAGGCACGCCGTCGTAGAACCCGTAGCGCAGCGCCAGAATGCGTCCCTCCCTGACCGGGAGCCGCTCGATCGATGTGCGCAGGCTGTTGGCGATGTCGAGCTCTTCGGTGACCCGCACCGGATCGACCGCATCTTCGTCTTCGATGAAGTCGCCCAGCTGCGCACCATCTTCACCGACCGGCTGTTCGAGCGACACGGTGTCGGCGACGCCGAGCGCCAACTCGACCTTGTCGACGTTGACCCCGGCCTCTTCGGCGATTTCCTCGGGCTTGGGCTCGCGGCCCAGCTCGGCCTTCAGGCTGGCCTGGGCGGCGCGAACTGCGGCAAGGGTGTCGTGAAGATGAACTGGGATGCGCACGGTTCGGGACTTGTCGGCGATGGCACGAGTGATCGCCTGCCGGATCCACCAGGTGGCATACGTCGAGAATTTGAAGCCTTTGCGCCAGTCGAACTTCTCAACGGCGCGGATCAGCCCGAGGTTCCCTTCTTGAATCAGATCGAGGAAGTCGATGCCGGAGGTATTCGCATAGCGGCGGGCATTGGCGACAACGAGCCTCAAGTTGGCGGTGAGGAAGGCGTCCTTGGCCTCGCGGCCGTGGCGGATCTTGCGACGAAGGGCCATCTCTTCGGCCTTGCCACTGAAATCGCCGGCTTCGAGCTTGGCGAAGGCGTCCTGGCCACCTTCGATCTTCTGGGCGTAGTCGACTTCCTTTTCGGCTGTCAACAACTCGTATTCGCCGATTGCCGTCAGGTACTGGCTGACCAGGTCGGTAGTGAGACGTCCCCGCTCGTCGGTGAGCTTGTTCCGATCACGATCACGCCGAGAGCGCGTCAAGGTGTCGCGCGCAATGCGCTCCTTTGCCTCTTCGCGCTCACGCACAGCTCGGGTGAGCGTCTTGTCTCGCGTCTTACCGCCGGTTGTCATTGAGAATTCCTCCAACGAGGCTGCAAAGCCCTGCGTCCGCCTGATATCCCGCTTGGGTAAGGGAACAACCCATTCCGAATGCCATCACTTTGGCGGGGGTCGGACCACTATCACACATGGCCACACGTTTGTGAACCCCCAAATTCGGGGGACCAGTCTCTGCAAGAACCTATGCGTGAGTTGGAATATTCCCAGGACACGTCCTTCGATTTCGAGAATCGGACGCACCGGGGGGTCGCTGTGGTTCCCATTTCATTCGGCGTTCCTGGCCTGCGCCTCGGCTCGGTCTTTCAAGGCGCGGTTCATGCCCTCAAAACCCTTCATCGTGTGGTCGTCGAGAGAACCCTTCAAGAAGCGGACCAGGGCACCCTTGAACGACTCCGACTGGGTGAAGTGCGTGCCCGATGGTGTCGCCGCCAGTTCAAACCGATGCCGGCCGTCGAAAATGCCGGGGACGCCAAGACGGCCCAGCCATTCAAACACCTGATCGGTCTCGACGACCGTCACGGTGGGCTTGAAGGTCATTCCCTTTCCCCCGGGTGGCTCGATCCGGTTGGTCAATCGTTCGCCGACGGCGACTTTGCCGTTGGAGGAAACCACGAACGGGTTCCAGTCTTGATAGCCGTCGAGGTCGGTCAACACCGCCCACACCACCTCGGGCGGCGCATCAATGTCGATTTCGGAATGCATCTGATACTTCATACGGACGGTCTCCCCTCGTAAGCGCAACTGGTGTTGCGTTTCGCTAGTATGCCCTATCGGAGTTGTAAACGCAACAGAAGCTGCGATAAGGTCCGGTCATGTCTGAAAACCCGCGTGTCGGAGAGCAGCGCCCCGGCGGGCGCGCCGCGCGAGTGCGCGCCACGGTGCTCGAGGCGACATCGGCCGTACTCGATGAACGCGGCTACGAACGGCTGACGGTTGAAGAGATCGCCACCAGGGCGGGAGTCCACAAGACCACAGTCTATCGCCGCTGGCCGACCAAGGCCCTGCTCGTCGAGGATGCCACCCTCGCCCACGCGGAACGGAACATCCCCATTCCCGATACTGGGACGTTGCTCGGAGACCTTCAGGCGCTGGGGCGAGCAGTAGCCGCGACCATCGGAGCCGAGGTCGGCGCCCGCCGATCGCGATCGATCGTGGCGGCCGCCGCAGCTTCCAGCGACGTCGCGGCGTCACTCAACGCGTTTTGGGCCGAACGCCTCTCCCTGACGCGCCCCATCGTCGAGCGCGCCATAGCCCGCGGCGAGATACCTCCATCGACCGACCCCAACCTCATCGTCGAAGCGCTCGTTGGCCCCCTCTGGATGCGCCTCCTCCTCACCGGAGAACCCATCAACAGCAAGATCGCCGACCACCTCGCCACACTCGTCGCCACCGGCGCTGGCCGCCAATAGGGTTGTTGGCGGCCTACGCTTTTGGTGTGCCAAATCGTCTTGCCGCCGCCAGTTCGCCGTATCTTCTCCAGCACCAGGACAACCCGGTGGACTGGTACGAATGGGGCGATGAGGCCTTCGCCGCAGCGCGGGCCGGCGACAAACCCGTCTTGCTCTCGATCGGCTACTCGGCCTGCCACTGGTGCCACGTGATGGCACATGAATCGTTTGAGGACGAGGCCACCGCGGCCTACATGAACGAGCACTTCATCAGCGTGAAGGTCGACCGGGAGGAACGACCCGACGTCGATCGCATCTACATGGACGCCGTCCAGACGATGTCGGGCCACGGCGGCTGGCCGATGACCGTGTTCCTCGATCCACAGGGGCGACCGTTCTTCGCCGGGACTTACTTCCCACCCGAGGACCGCGGCCACCACCCCTCGTTCCGCCGGGTGATGGCATCTGTGCTCGACGCGTGGACCACTAAACGATCTGAGCTCGAAGAACAGGCGACCCAACTCACTCGGGCCATCCAGCGCCAGCTCCCCCCGGCGGCCGGCCTGCCCACCCCCGACGTGCTGACCCGGGCGGTGGCAACCGTTCTCGGCTCCGTCGATCACGAGTTCGGCGGTTTCGGTGGGGCACCCAAGTTCCCGCAGCCGACCACGCTCGAGCTGCTGTTGCGGACGTTCGTACTCGGCAGAACCGAAGGTCACGAGGCTGAGGTCGCCTCCGCCATCACCGGGGCCCTCGACCGAATGAGCCGGGGCGGCATCTACGACCAGATCGCAGGCGGGTTCGCCCGCTATGCCGTCGATCGCATCTGGCTGGTCCCCCACTTCGAGAAGATGCTGTACGACAACGCCCTGCTGGCAAGGCTCTACCTCAGGGCCTGGCAGACCTTCGGCGACGCCGACCAACTCCGCACCGCCACCGAGACCCTCGACTATCTCGCCCGCGACATGCGCCATCCCGAAGGCGGCTTCTACGCCGCCGAGGACGCCGACTCCGAAGGCGTCGAGGGCAAGT
The DNA here is from genome assembly GCA_963704825.1 of uncultured Acidimicrobiia bacterium. Lineage (GTDB taxonomy): Bacteria > Actinomycetota > Acidimicrobiia > Spongiisociales > UBA5794 > CAVPHV01. The sequence continues at coordinate 421,575 of CAVPHV010000014.1, read as the reverse complement.
TCTACGTGTGGGAGTGGGACGACTTCGCCGCCGCCCTCGGCGATGACGCCACGCTCGCCGCCGAGATCTACGGGGCCACCCCCGAAGGCAACTTCGAGGGCAGCAACGTGTTGTTCCTCCCCCAGCGGCTCACCGCAACGGCCGCAGCCGTCGGCATGACCGACGCGGAAATGGCCACCGCCAAGTCGCGGATCGACTCCAAGCTGCTCCACGCCCGAAACCGGCGGATCCGCCCAGGTCTCGACGACAAGATCGTCACCGCCTGGAACGGCATGGCGCTGCGGGCCTTCGCCGAAGCAGGAGCCGTCCTCAACAACCCCGCCTACCTGGAGATTGCCGTCGGGATTGCCGAGTTCGTCGCAGCCCACCTCACCGATGAACAGGGTCGACTCTTCCGGTCGTGGCGCGCCGGCAAGGCGTCGGTAGCCGGATTCTGTGATGACTACGCGGCCATGAGCGTCGGCCTCTTCACCCTCTATCAAGCCACCGGGGATGAACGCTGGTACCAAGGGGCAACCCACCTCACCCGAGACATGATCCGACTGTTCGCAGATCCCGATGGCGAGGGGTTCTTTGCGACCGGGCAAGACGCGGCCCCCCTGATTGCTCGTCCCAAGAACTACATGGACAACCCAACGCCGGCGGACAACTCAATGGCCGCCGAAGCACTCATGGTGCTGTCCGCACTGAGCGGTGACCCGAGCCTGCAAGCCCACATCGACGGAATCCTGCGTGGAGCCGGCCAGCTCATCTACCAGTACCCCAATGCGGCTGGCCATCTGCTGAGCGTCTACGCCGCAATGCTCGACGGGCCCAAGGAGGTTGCCGTCGTCGGCTCTGCCGACCGCAGGAGCGACCTGGTGTCGGTGATCTGGGAGAAGTTTCGGCCGGATTGTGTCCTCGCCATCGGCGACGGCAGTCCCACTGACGTGCCACTTCTGGCCGAGCGCACCGCAGGGAACGGTGCCCAGGCCTATGTGTGCCGCGACTTCGAATGCCTCATCCCCGTCGATGACGTCCCGACATTGCGCACCCAGCTCGATGGGCGCGCAGCGGAAAACCCAGCGTGACCGCAGGATATTCGTAAGCTAGTCCGCACATGACTGACTCTCTCTGCGTCTTCTGCGGAACGTCGCGGCGCGATAGCGTCGCGCTCTGCCCGAACTGCGGCCGGCCCTGGATCGACCAGGTCCCCGCCGAGGCCGCCGTTTCCGCGCCGCTGGTACGTCGCGGCGAAGCTGGCATCGCGACCATCTCCAAGGACGGGAAGGCAACGGAGGTGCCCCCCCTGCCGGCACCGAGTCCGCCCCCCAACCGCACCCCATGGTTCATCGCCGCAGCCGTCGTCATCGGCGCCATTGCCCTCTACGTACTGTTCTTCGGGGTGTGGATCTCGGGTGACGGTGAGGTGGATCCAACCGCCACGGTTTCGGTGCCGCCGACAACGGTTACGTCAACGACTCCGCCGCAAACCACGGCTACCACCGCGGCGCCGACGACAACGACCAGCACGACCACAACCAGCACGACCACAACAACCTTGCCGCTGATCCCCGCTACCGGCGAGGCGGTCCCGCTCGACGAACTCACTCTCGGCGCATTTGCCCTCGGCCCCTTTGAGTTCGGCGACTCCGGCAGCGGGGCGTTGGGACGCCTGGTGCAGACCTTCGGCCAGCCCGACGCCATCTTCGAGCCGGATGACGACTGGGGCGTGTGCTCCAACGACGAAGGCCGAGTGGTTCGATTCGGCTGGCTCAACGCGATACTCGCCGACGACGTTCTGGTCGGCTATCGGCTCGCAGAACCCGAAGATGGAAGTCTGCATCCAACCGCCCGACTGACGACGGTCTCGGGAGCTCGCATCGGCGACTCACTCGACAGGCTGCGTGACATCTACATCGACTCCAACATCAACACGACCGAATTCGAAGGCGGCGACGGCTTCATTCTCGTCCGCTCGGACGACGCCCGTACTCTGTTATGGGGACCACTCACGAGCACCGCCGACTCTGGCAGAATCCTGGGTATCTACAGTCCGCTGCCGTGCGGCGGCGGTCCGTTCCTGCCTTGAGATCGCCCGCCGAATCTACGCTCCGCGGCGATTGCGCCGGGATCGCATATCATGCGTTGGTCCAAAACCGCGCCCGTCGCCCAGCAGCCTGAGAGAAACACAATGTCTACGTCCGGTTCGATCGTCGCCCCGCGGCCCAGTCGCTGGCGCCGAATCTTCAGCCCGGCCAACGTCGGTTCCGTCGCAGTTGGCGTGATCGTGTTCATCCTCGCCGTCGAGTTGTGGAACACCCACCTCGGCGCCGTCGCAGCAGCTGCGGCGTCGGCTCTGGTCACCGGAGTCACCTGGTTGATCTGGTGGAACCTCACCAAGCCGACAGATCTCAGCGGAATCATCTCATCGCCACTCTTGGGCACAGTCCCGATCGCCGCAACCCCGAGCCCGGCCCTGGCGAACCCCAACTCGGCTCCGGCCCGCGCCTATCTGGCGGCGGCCAACCATCTCGATGAGGACACCACCGGCCACATCCTGCTCGTTTCGAGCCCGGTCCCCGGCCAGGGTGCCAGCACCGTCGCCTTGAACCTCGCCATCTCCGCCACCCGCTCGGGCCGCAAGGTGGTGCTGATCGACGGCGACGTCGCCTCCGGCGGGCTCAGCCGCTTTGGCCACACTGATCCGACACCGGGCCTCATCGAACTCGCCTCAGGCGAGGCCACCCTTGCAGAGGCGTCTCGGCTCTGGACCCTTGACCCCGACAACCGCCTCCCCTTCATCCCGAGCGGGGCAAGGGATCGCACCGACAAGGCGGCATTGCTGCGCAGCGCACAACTCGCCCGCGCCATCGACGAACTGAGCGAGCGAGCCGACCTGCTCCTCATCGACACCGCGCCGGTCAACTGGAACGGCGCGGCAGCCCCCCTGGCCGCTCACGCCGACGGCACCGTGCTCGTCGTCTCCGACGGCGCAGCAGCCGAATCGATTACCACCACCCAGGAACGACTCGAGGAAGTCGGGGCTCCAGTCGTCGGCTACGTCGTCAATCGCACCGGCGACGCAACGGACCGTCCACTTGGATCGCCCCTCCTTCGCATGCTGAAGCGCTCTCTAGCCACGTTCCTCATCACGATGGCGGTGTTCGCGTCGTGGAACGCAATCCAGATCTGGAACTCGTGGCGCAACGTCGAACGGGACGAGTTGAGCGTCGCAGTCGCTGAGGACCTCCTGCCGTTGCCGGCGGGCGGCATCGTCAGCGAGGACATGGACGAAGAGTCGGCCAGTGTCGTCACCGCACCCCCAACCCCGGAAGGCGAGTTCACCTCATTCTTGATCGTGGGCAGCGACAAGGGCGGCTCACGTGCCGATGTGATCATCCTGACCATGATCCCCTCCGGCAACGAACCCCCGTTGATGGTCTCGCTGCCACGCGACCTGTACTTGCCGAATCGCTGTTTCCAGAACTACTCACGAATCAACGCCAACCTCGCCGGCTGCGGAGAGGACGTCAACGGGCCCACGCTCCTGGCGCTCGCCGTCGAGGACTTCACCGGCGTACACGTCGATCACTTTGCCCTGTTCGATTTTGAGGGCTTCGAGAACATCATCGACGAGGTAGGCGGGGTCGAGATTTGCCACACCTACGCGGTACGTGACTCGCGATCTGGCCTCGACCTGCCGGCTGGATGCACGCTTGCCACCGGAGAGGAAGCACTCGCATGGGTCCGGTCCCGCCACACCCAGGAATACGTCGAGGGCCGCTGGCGCACGATGCCAGGGGTGAGCGACCTCACCCGCAACCAGCGTCAGCAAGAGGTCATCCTGGCGATGATCGAAAAGGCCCGCACCTTCGCCTCACCGAGTGACCTGACGACCAAGGTGGCCAGCCTCACCGACTTCTTCACGTTCGACGATCAGCTAGGGCTCCCCGAAGCCATCTCCATCGCCTGGGGCCTGCGGGAAGTCAGCCTTGACCGTGTGTACCGAATCGAGATTCCCGTCAAGAACCACCGGACCAAGGACGGGGCAGCCGTGCTGATTCCAACCGAATCATTTGATGTGCTGCTCGAAGCCATCTATCCGAAGCTGAGCCCGACGTGACCCGGCCGGACCACTATGGCGTCATAACTCAGAACCCTCATAAGATGTGGTCGGCCACTGTCCGACCCCGCGCGAAAGGTGCAGAGTGACCGACCAGCACGATCCCAACGACCCGGCCGGTTTTGATCCGTACGGTGACCTTTCCGACCTCACCGCAGACGAGTCCCTGCCGCCGCTGGAAGACCCGACGCTTCCGCCGGCAACGCCGCCGCGCTCACCGCTGCTGACCGGTTTGATCGTCGCTCTGCTGCTTGCCGTGATTTCGATTGCCTTCTTCCAGTTGCTCGGCAACGACGACGACACCGCCACCGCTGGAGCCACCAGCACAACAACAACAACAACCACCGCGGCGCCGGGCGGCACCACGACAACCGCTAGCCCCGAAGGCGCAACCTCGACGACCGGGGTCACGGCGCCACCGACATCGTTCGAGCCATATGTGGCATCGGGCGAAGCGGTGCCGCCCGAGCAATTGACCCTCGCCGTCGACGGCATCGGACCAATCGAGTTCGGCACATCGGCGGATGAGGCAATCGGCCGACTCATCACCAGTCTCGGGGACCCGACCACCGACTCAGGGCCCGTCACCTCGACCGGCACCTTCGGCTCGTGCGAAGGCGAGATGGAGCGGATCGTGCGCTGGGGCCCCCTCGTAGCCGTCGTCGTCATCGACCCCGACGGAACTGAGATCTTCGGCGGCTATCGACTCGATCTCCAGTACGGCGACATCCTGTCGTCCACGGCGACCGACCTCGCCACGGTGAGTGGCCTGAAGGCCGGGGACTCGGTCCTGACCCTCGAGGATATCTACTCTGATTTCCGGATCGAATACGTCGTCGTGCCCGGTCTCGACACCACGTTCCAGCTGTTCGGCTCTTCCGGCGCCAACCTTCTCTGGGGCCCGGTGACCAGCGAGGCCGATGACGGCACCGTGCTTGGTATCTACGCTCCCGACGCCTGCGGCCGGTTCCAGTAGCAGCAATCATCGGCAGCTCGATCTCTCGAGTCGCAGCACGTGCTGAGCCGTGACCCCCAATGCGGGCGGTTGGGCTCTCCAAGCTAAGATCCTGGCGACGTCGAACACGGAGTGCAGGTTGATCGTCACGCGAGCTAGAGCTGTCTTCTATGGGTCGCTCGCCGGCGCCTTGATGGCGCTTGCGTTGGTGGCCATCCTGGGCGCCCGGGCCGCCTTCGATGGAGCCATGATCACCGACGGACGAGCCGAGTTCATCGTCTCCGCCGGTTCGCTCTTCCTCGCCGTCGCAGTCTTCGGAGCCATCGGCGGCATGCTGATTGCCGGCACCGACTATCTGTTCTCCCACGAAGCCGAGCCCGATAGCCCGCGGTTCCCGCTCGGTTACCTGCTCCCGGTGGCGGCCATCACCGGCGCACTCTTCAGCTACATCCCGATGCGGTTCGGCCTCGGCATCACGGGGGATCTCGCCGAGGGGACGATCACCGTTTCGGTCTACGCCATGGTCATCATCGGCCTGATCGCCGGGATCGTCGCAGGAGCGATCACCACTGCCATCGTTGACGCCCTCGCCCGCCCGGCGTTCCTTCGCCTCGAAGGCGAAGCCTGGCCGACCAGCGGACGGGAGGTTGCGGCCCACATGCTGCGGGCCGTCGGCACACCTCTGGTCGCCCTCGTCGTAGGCGCGTTGTTTGCCGTCGGCCTCTCCCAGATCCTGCTAGAGGTCGAAGGCACCGCCGCCGTCGTGGTCTTCGCCGTGGTGGCAGCCCTCATCCTGGGCGGTGCCGCCCTCATCGCCGCCGAACCCTGGAAGCGCAACGGCACCTCAGCGTAAGGGTCGCACTCGATGGTTTACGTAGCCGGCGTCGCGGCCGAACAGGACTCGACGGTCGCGGCGAACGGTCGACTACGCGCTTGGCGTCGTCCTCACCTCGTGGTCGACAGCGCCGTACTTCTGCTCGTCGTTCCACCTTATCCGCGCTCGGCAACAGGACCGCAAACGTGCCACCCGACCACCGAATCAACCGGGACGCGAGGCAACAACAACAACCCGCAATAGGTAGCGGGCGTCGAGGCCGAACAGGACTCGACGTTCGCGGCGAACGGTCGACTACGCGCTTGGCGTCGTCCTCACCTCGTGGTCGACCACGCGCTTGGCGTCGTCCTCACCTCGTGGTCGACCGCGCCGTACTTCTGCTCGTCGTTCCACCCTATCCGCGCTCGGCAACGAGACCGCAAACGTGCCACGCGTCAGCCGAATCAACCGGGACGCGAGGCAACAACAACAACCCGCAATAGGTGGCGGGCGTCGAGGCCGAACAGGACTCGACGTTCGCGGCGAAGAACCAACTCAGCTCGGCGGAACGGACCGGACCTTGTGGTCGACCGCGCCGTACTTCTGCTCGTCGTTCCACCACGAGAAGAAGACCCAGGCGATGAAGCCCCAGATGATGAGGCCACCGCCGATCTTCATGATCAGGCCGGCAATCACTTGGTCGCTCATGGCGGAGAGGCCCCACAGTCGGGGCAGTTGCTCGTAGATGGGATAGAGCGGCTTGGACCCCAGGGTCAGGAACGAAGCCGGAATCGTCGGAACCAGCGACTGGAGAAAGAGGTAGCCCATCTTCATGAAGGGCGACAGCGCCGGCAGGTCTGGGATCGGATCCATCACCGGCCACCACATCAGGATCCCGGTCAGCAGCAGGGCGGCGTGTATGCCGAAGTGCGCCAACTCCGAGGTGACCATGAGTTCGACCACAGACGGAACGTGCATCAGTCCCAGCGTGGCGTTGAACAGGAAGAGAGCTACCAGGGGCTTGGTCAAGACTCGCATCGCCGGCATGATCGGCTTCACCAGGAACCGGATCAGCCACCACGGGGTGCCCGCAATGAGCAGCGGCGGAGCAATCAGCCCGTAGACCAGGTGCTCGACCATGTGGAAGGTGAACAGACTGCCTTCGGCGATGTCGTGGATCGGCCAGGTCGACACCACCATGAGGCTGCCAAGGCCGAGGTAGAACATGATCCGCTGGCCCCGGGTGACGGCCGGTTCACCCTGCGGCGCGTAGTGGGGTGCGAGGCGGCGCACTCCGTACTCGTAACCGATCGCCAGAGCGACCATGACGCCGAGCACATCGAGGTGCGGGCTGAAGGCGAGGACCTCCGAGGTCGTCTGCGGCAGAGCGGCGGCGAAGAGCGCCGGCATCATCAGCTCAAAACGCCCGGAACGTGAGCAGCACTACGCCAAAGAGGATGATGGCGCCGATCACGCCGATGAAGAACAGTCCCCGGTACCTCGGGTTGTCCCACTTGAGGTGCATGAAGAACCACACCACCACCAGGAATTTGAACGCCCCAAGCAGCAACAGCAGCGGAACCGTGATCGAGTCCAATGCGTCGATGGAGGGAACGGCGATCTCGACTGCCGTGACGACGGCGAGGACGAGCGCGACGGTCCAGTAGAGCCTTGGAGTGCCTTCGACCTTTTCACCCGCCATGGTGGTCACACCTGCATCAGATAGACGACGGTGAAGATCACGATCCAGACGATGTCGACGAAGTGCCAGTACAAGCCGACGAGTTCGACGTTGAGCCCGCGATCGGAAAAGAGCCGGCCTTGGCGAGACAGGATGACCATGGCCGACAGCAGCAACACGCCGATGGCGACGTGGGCGCCGTGGAACCCGGTCAACATGAAGAACGCCGATCCGAAGGGACTGGTCTGCGGGGTGAGCCCCTCGTGGTAGAACTCGGTGAATTCGAAGATCTGGCCGGCGAGGAACGTGGCACCGAGTAATGCCGTCGCCACGAGCCAGACCCGCGTCTGGCGCATGTCCTTGCGTTCGTAGGCGTTGAGCGAGAGCACCATCGTCAGCGAACTCATCAGCAGCACGAACGAGCTGGCCGAAGTGAACGGAATGCTGAAGATGTCGGCGTCGGGCCCGCCGTCTGTGGTGTTCCGGTACAGCAGGAACGTGGCGATCATCGAACCGAAGAAAATGGCCTCCGAGCCGAGGAACACCCACATCGCCGTCTTGCGGACGGGGTAGATGTCGTGACCAGAGTCGTTGATCTCTTCGGGAGTTGTGGTGTCTGCGACAGACATCGTCAATGCTCCTTCGTGATCGGCTCGAGGGACCAACCGAACAGGCCCCACAAGGTGATCGCCATGCCAACACCGACGGTGATCCACCCCCAGGGGAGGTAGATCATTCCGAAACCGGTGACGACGATCCCGAACGAGGCCAGTGCCGGGTAGAACGACGCCGTCGGCATGTGGATGTCGGGTTCGCCGTCGTCGGCGCCTCCGGTCTCTTTGTCCACCGCCAGCGCCCCGCCTTTGACGGGCTGGATCGGCACCGTGCGGCCCTCGTCATCCTCGGCGTACTTCTGATGCCAGAAGTCGTCGAGCGAATGCACGGTGGGTTCCTCGGCGAAGTTGTAGACGGGAGGTGGTGACGGGATCGTCCACTCGAGGGTGCGGCCGTCCCATGGGTCGGGTCCGGCGATGGCACCGTTGCGCTTCGACGTGATCAAGTTGTAGATGAACACCAGGAAGGAAACGCCGATGACGAGCGCACCGAGGGTGGCGAGCAAGTTCCAGAAGTCCCAGCCAAGACCCGCTCCATATTGGTAGGTGCGGCGCGGCATACCGTTGAGTCCGAGGATGTGCATCGGTGCGAACGTCATGTTGAACCCGATCAGCATCAGCCAGAAGTGGATCTTGCCGAGGCCCTCGTTCATCATCCGCCCGGTCCACTTGGGGAACCAGTAGTAGACGCCGCCTACGTAGCCGAAGATCGCACCACCAAAGAGGACATAGTGGAAGTGGGCCACCACGTAGTAGCTGTCGTGCTGCTGGGTATCGGAGGGCACGATGGCGTGGGTGACCCCGGAGAGCCCACCGATGACAAACATCGCGATGAACCCGATCGCAAAGAGCATTGGCGTCTGCAACCGGAGCCGGCCACCCCACATGGTCCCGATCCAGTTGAAGATCTTCACCCCGGTCGGGACCGCAATGATCATGGTGGCGATGCCGAACCCGGCCTCGGCGATGGGTCCCATGCCCGAGGTGAACATGTGGTGGGCCCACACCCCGAAGCCTATGAAGCCGATGGCGGCGCCCGAGAACACGACGAAGGGGTAGCCGAAGAGGGGCTTGCGGGAGAACACCGGCAGAATCTCCGACACGATGCCCATGGCAGGGAGGATCAGCACGTAGACCTCGGGGTGCCCGAATATCCAGAACAAGTGTTGCCACAGCAACGGATCGCCACCTGCCGAGGAGACGTAGAAGAGGAAACCTGCGTTGCGATCGAGCAGCAACTGGAAGAGTCCCACGCTGACCGACGGCAGCGAGAAGATGAGCAGGAACGCCACCACCAGTGACATCCACACGAACACCGGCATCCGCAGCATCGTCATGCCACGGGTCCGCATCGTCAGGACGGTGGCGATGAAGTTGGCGGAGGCCGCGATCGATGAGATGCCGAGCAGGTTGAGCCCAATGGCCCAGTAGTCCATGCGGACCACCTCGGGGAGTTGCTCGGACAGCGGGGCATACCCGACCCAGGCGCCATCTGGGGCGCCGCCGACGAAGAACGAGCTGTAGATCATCAGCCCGGAGAACAGGAAGAGCCAGTAGCTGAAGGCGTTCAGACGCGGGAATGCGACGTCGCGGGCTCCGATCATGATCGGCAAGAAGTAGTTGGTGAAGGCTGCCGCCACCGGCATCACGACCAAGAACACCATGGTCAGGCCGTGCATCGTGAAGAGCTGGTTGTAGGCGTTGGCAGTGAGCACCTCGCCGTTCGGCCCGGCGAGCTGCAAGCGGATCAGCAGCGCCTCGACCCCGGCAACCAGAAAGAACACCAGCGCGGTCACGGCATAGAGCATCCCGATCCGTTTGTGGTCGACCGTGGTGATCCAAGCCCAGACCCCACGGTCACCCGGCATGCGCGAGCTAATGCTCTGATCGGTCGTCACCGCCATGTCGATTCACCTCCCCGCGCCACGTCACTACTCACCAGGTCACTCCCACAATCGCAAGAGGGCGATCAGCCCCGCAATCTCGTCGTCATCCAGACCAAGGTTGGGCATGCCATAGATCTCGCCTGCCGCAATATCATTGCGTTCCGGATCCATGGGCTTCAGGGCCGGCGGATTGGCCAGCCACGCCGACAGATGCTCCACAGTGTTGTCGTACGTGGCTGCCGCAAATGTCGTCCTGCTTCCGAAGTGGGTGAGGTTGGGAGCGAGCGAGGACGTGAACCGGTCATCAGCCACGTCGATTGAAGATGCGGGGCCCAAGGTTTCGACCGTGCCGGCGTTGTCAACGGTTGAGCGATGGCACGCTATACAAACCTGGTTGAAGGTCTCCCACCCTTGGGCGGCGAGTCCTTCGGTCGGAACCGGCGATGCGGATGCTTGGTGAGCGATCCACTCCGCAAAATCAGCCTCCGACTCGACGAATACCCGCATTCGCATATCGGCATGGGAAAGGCCGCAGAACTCGGCACACTGACCAAAGATCGGTTGGCCGGGCGGCGTGACGTTGGACGGCTCAAAGCTCAAGTCCGTGATGCGGCCCGGAACGACGTCACGCTTCCCCATCAGCGGCGGTATCCAGAAGCTGTGGATGACGTCGGCAGATGTCATCACGAAGTTGGCCTCTCTGCCGACGGGGAGATGCAACTCGTTGGCCGTCACCAGGGTTTCGCCGGCGGCATTGGTGTAGTCGACGTACTCAAACTCCCACCACCACTGGTGGCCGGTGACCCTGACATTGACGACGTCGTCGCCGGTGGGAACCTCCCGCATATCGAACACGCCACGAACGGTCGGCACGGCGATCACGGCCAGGATGACGGCGGGAATGATGGTCCACGTGATCTCGAGCGCGGTGTTGCCGTGCAGCTGGACCGGCTGGCGATCGTCACCGGGGCGCTCCCGGTAGCGGATGATGGTGTAGATCAACGCCCCTATCACGAGGAAGAAGATGACGGCGGCGATGTAGTAGACCAACAGCCACAGGTCGTTGATGCTCTCAGCCTGAGGGCTCTGCGGTTCGAGCGCAGACTGGGGGCCGGAGCCGGCACAGGCGCTGAGGCCCACGGCAAATACCGCCAGCGCAACGGGTATATGTCGCCAGCGGCGAGGGCGGCGTGCTCCGTTCGATGCTCGAGTGCTCACGTTGGGTGGCGTCTCCACTCAAGGATGGCGGTCGGGTTGCGGGCACCTTAACCACAGAAAACGGGGTTACGAAATCATTTTGCCCTGGCAGGGGCTCTATTTAGAGGTAGGGGCGAAGTTCATCCGTGTTCATGACGCCTTCGAAGCGGGCAACGACCACTCCTGCCTCGTCCATCACATAGACCCACGGCTCCGAAACGAGGTCATAGGCCACCACCGCAGGCGCAACGTGATCGGCGTCCGGCTGGAATCCGGCCTCCGTGAGGCCGGTGTAGACCTCGATGTGGACGAAGTCCACGTCGCGGTGGTCGGGCAGGATCGACTTGACCGCCTCGAGCAACGGTCCGCACGCCGCCGTTTGGCAGTAGGCCGGGGTCGAAAAGACCACGACGGTCTTGCGGCCGTTGGTGAGAGCCTCATCAAGCGAGAGTCGGTAGAGGTCTTCGTTGGGGTCGTTGTCGGTGGTCAGTTCGACGAGCGGTAGGTCGGCGAGCGTCGGCGTCGCCAGCCGTGGCGCAACCTCACCGACCCGCACCGCGCATTGCGGTATGCCCCTGGCCGCGGCGTCGTCGTCCCGACAGGCCGGGTCGAGCACTGAGAATGGCACCGGTTCCAGCGGTGGGCCCTCGGCAGGAATCACCGTCACCTGCCAGTTGCCGGGATGATCGAACTCGACGGCACCGCGATACACGCCGCTGCCGCCGGGGACGACCCAGGTGAAGATGCCCTCGACAGTCTGCACCGGACCGGGCTCGTCGAAGGTTGTGACCTCGAGCATCACGGGTTGGTTTGGCGAGCCGAGCCTGGTGCCGTCCGGCTGGGCGATGCCAACCAACAGCCGCTCCCTGCCAACGGAAATATCAGCGTTGGCCCGGATCGCGAAAGCGTCGGCGGGAAACGGCCCTGTGGGTCCGCCGGCGGCGGTCGTCGAGGTGGTAGCCGAGTCGTCGCCACAGGCTGCGAGGACGGCGCCACATACGAGGAGGACAATCAGGCTGCGTTTCACCGCCGCGAACTTAGCCGCGTCGCACGCTTAGTCGCCTGTTGAACAATGTCGGTTCTGCGCTCGCGGCAAGGGTGCTGACCGGGCGTTTGGTCGCTTGAGCGAGCGCATCACGCCGATTGTTCAACTGCCTCCTAGAAGTCTGGGCGCGCTGTAGGGTCGGGTCGGTCCACTCACCCCCATCCAGGCCTCGTCGTGCCCATCTCCACCACAGAGCTGATCATTGCCTTGATCGTCACGTTCGCTGCAGCGGCGGTTCAAGGCACCATCGGTCTTGGGTTCGCGGTGGTTTCCGTACCGATTCTTCGTGCCGTCAGCCCCCTGCTGGCGCCGGTGCCCCAGTTGCTGGTGACCATCCCGCTCACGGTGTCCATGTTCTGGAGGGAGCGCCACGACGTCGACCTCAAAGGCACGGGTTGGATCATCGCGGGACGAATCCCCGGTCTTGTGATCGGTATCGCTCTCTTGAAACTGGCCCAGAGTTCAGGATTGGAGACGCAACTGGACGTCCTCATCGCCATCCTCGTTTTGGTGGCCGTGGCGCTGATCGCGTCGAACCTGACGCTGCGCCGCACGCCGGCGGTCAAGTTCGGGGCCGGAACTGCATCGGGGATGATGGCGATGGTCGCCTCGATTGGAGGGCCGCCGATCGCGCTGCTCTATCGGGATGAGAAGGGTCCGACGATCCGGTCGACGCTGGCGGCCGTGTTCACCGTTGGGGTGCTACTCACCCTGACGGGGCGGATCCTGAGCAACGAGATCGCGAGGTCCGACGTCCAGGTTGCCCTGATGATCTTCCCCGCCATGGTGCTCGGTTTCCTCGTATCGCATCGGCTGCGCCGCCATGCCGAGGGCGATCGCATCCGTGTGGCGATCCTGGTCATCTCGACCATCGCGGCAGGAGCGCTGATCCTCAGATCAGTGTTCTAACCCACCCGAGCGCATCGATCCCACCATCGTCGACCTCGGTCGGCTCGATCGAGTCGAGGACCTGGCCGAGCGCATCGAACAACTCGCCGGCGGCCCATACCAAGACGAACAGCAGCACCACCGCGACGGCGAGCGTGAGCAACGCCCGGAGCCAATAGAGCCAGCGTTTCTGCGGGTCGAAGAACGCTCGCAACGGATTGCCGGAGCGCGGCTCCTTGGGCTCGGAAACCGTGACCACCGAGCGAGTTTGGGTGGCCACCCCTGTGACGGCGGCTACAACGGGGACAACGACGGCCTCGGTCGGTTCGTCGACCAGTGCTGGATCAACTTCAAACGGAGTCACGGCTGCGATCCCCTCGAGGGTGTCGTCGGTGTCGTCGTCGGCCTCGTCCGACGTGGCCTCCTCGTCATCCAGCGGCAGGCCATCGGTCACCAAGGGGGCGAGCGGCAGTTCGGTATCGGACCCTTCAGGCTCCGCGGCGTAGTCCGGCTCGGCGTCGGACGGCGTTTCTTCTGACTGCGCCGCGTCTTGATCGTCGCCGGGCTTGCCATCTTCGGGCTCGAAGGTCTCGTCCTCTCCAGGAGGCTCGGACGCGTCGCCATCCGCCGGCTGGACAAGTTCTACCTCGGCGGCTGCATTCGTCCCGATTGCGGCAGCGACCGTTGCAACGGTGCCTGCGGAGCCCTCGTTCTCGAGATCCTCGTCGGACGCGACGCCGTCGTCCTGCGGCCATCCCGTCTCGACAGATTCGGGCCGCACAGATACCGACCCGAGGTGTACTTCTTCAGAGTCATCCTCGGTGTCTGCGGGGTATGGCTCCGGCGGCAACAGCAGCGAGTCGAGTTGGCCCGGATCGATGTCGAGCACCGACTCGAGAGCTGCTCGGCTCTCCTCATTCGGTACCGCTTCGCCGCGCTCCCACGAACGCACGGTGGCCGCGGTGCGGCCGACCTTCGTCGCCAATTGGCCGAGGGAGTAGCCGAGAGCGAGTCGGCTCTCGCGGATGAGATCGCCCAAAGCAGGCGTTTCGGTCATGGAGTGACTTTCATCGAGTAGGCGGCAGGATATCCCCTCTCCTGCCGAATCCAACGATGGCGACGCTCGGCGGGTTCCGAAAGCCGGCAATTCCGACGCACACACGCTCAACGCTCGCCTGACATACTTGAGAGAACCGAGGGGAGTCCCATGACCGACACTGACGCGATCACGCCCGATGCCGCCACACTCATGAAGGAGTCATTTGCGGCGATCGCCGCCAAGGATCTCGAGGGACTGCAAGCCTGCTGGCATGACGACATCGTCGACGACTTCGTTGTCCTCGGGCCTATCGAAGGCAAGGACGACCTGACAGCCTTCTTCGCCCAGATGTTCGCAGCCGTCCCCGACCTGGAATTCACCACGGAACGGATCATGCCCATCGATGCGACCACGGCGGTCGGCGAGTGGACACTGCGCGGCACGCTGAGCGGCGGCCCGTTCCAGGGTATCGAACCCAGCGGGCGCAGAGTATCGCTGCGGGGCATCGACGTCATGAAGTTCGAGGACGGACTGCTCGTCCACAACACGATCTACTACGACGGTCTAGCTTTTGCACGGCAGATCGGCATGCTGCCGACCGAGGGGTCAAAGACCGATCGCGCCATGATGGCCTCGTTCAATGCCATGACGAAGGTGAGGAACCAACTCCGGCGCTGAGGCCGGAGGCTTCCCAAAAGGGCGTTGAGCAAACGCCGTGCGAGATGCGCCGAGCAAACGCCTGGTCCTGGACGTCGCGGCAAGCCCAAGCTGGCGTTGTTCAACAGTCTTCTAGCATGACCTTGGGAGGCTGCGATGAATCCACCGCCCTCTGGGATGGTGACATACCTGTTCACCGATATCGAGGGCTCGACGCTTCTCTGGGATCGATACCCCGAGGCCATGTCCCTGGCCCAGGCGGCTCACGACCACATCCTGCACGAGACGGTCGCTTCTCGCGGCGGCTACGTATTCTCCTCGGCAGGCGATGGCATCGGAGCGTCATTCGAAAGCCCCCAGGCCGCGCTCGAAGTTGCTGCCACGGTGCAAGCTGCGCTGGCCGGCCATCAGTGGCCGGAGCCCATAGAGACCATCAAGGTCAGGATGGGTGCCCACACCGGCGAAGCCGTCGAACGCGGCGGCGATTACTTCGGTACGGCCGTGAACCGGGCAGCCCGCGTCGCCGCCCTCGCCAACGGCGGCCAGGTGCTCGTCACCGATACGGTACGGCTTCTCCTCGCCGACGCAGCACCGCCCCAGTGGCGGTTCCTCGACCTGGGTGAACACCGACTTCGCGACTTGACCAGACCCGAGCGTCTCTACCAGTTCGACACTGGAAGACAGCAGGAGACCTTCCCCCCGCTGCGGTCGTCGGGGCGTAGCGGCAACTTGGCTCCGCGGCGGAGTTCGCTGATCGGTCGGGACGACGACCTCGTCGCTCTCGAGACCACACTCGCCGCCGACCGCCTGATCACGCTGACCGGTGTTGGGGGCGTCGGCAAAACCCGACTGGCTGTTGCCCTCGGCGAACGGGTCGCCGCCCGCTACCCCGACGGAGTCTGGTTCGTCGGCCTCGCCCCACTTCGGGATGCAACCGGGGTTCCCGCTGCGGTCGCGACCGCGCTCGACGTCAAGCAAGGCCCCGAGACGACGGCATTGGCACGGGTCATCGACGCGATGAGTCGCGCCAAAATGCTGGTCATCCTCGACAACGCCGAGCATCTCATCGCCGCCGTGGCGAGCTTTGTCGACGGTGTTCTCTCCGGCACTGCGGGGGTCGATCTTGTCGTCACCAGTCGCGAACGGCTTCGGGTTGAAGGCGAGACCACCTTCGCAGTAGACCCGCTCGGCGTCGCCGACGACCACGCCAGCGCCGTCGACCTCTTCATCCAACGCGCCTCAGTCGCGGCACCCGACCTCGAGTTCGACGACGATGACCGACACATCATCGCCAGGATCTGTCGCCAACTGGACGGGCTCCCGCTCGCCATCGAACTGGCCGCCGCTCAATGCGACACGTACCGCCCGGGCGAGATCCTGGCCGGCCTCGGTGCGACGATTGCGCTCGAGAGCGCCGACCGTTCTGTGGCCGATCGGCACCGTACGTTGCGCGACGCGACGCGATGGTCCTACGACCTGTTGGATCCCGCCGACCGCATCGTCTTCGACCACCTGTCGGTCTTTGTCGGCGGAACCTCGCTCGAGGCGGCCGCTGCGGTGTGCGGAGGCGACGAGGCGGATCAGCCCCGAGTGGCGGCATCGCTACAGGCTCTGGTGCGCGCCTCGATGGCGACGATCGATCGGCGCGAGCGCGCCACCCGCTTTGGCCAACTCTCGACATTGCGTTCCTTTGCCGGCGAGCGCCTGCAGGAGCGTGGCGACAGTGCGCTGTTGAACCAACGCCACGGTGAGTGGTTTGGCGCGCTGGCGGCCAACGCCGCAGTGTCGCTGAACACAGCGAGTGAGTCTGCGGCCATCGGTTCGCTGCTCCTCGAATGGGACAACCTGCGAGCTGCCATCCAATGGGCGATGGAATCCGGCTCTCATGACACTCTGGCCAATTTGGGCGCACCACTCGGGAGCGTCATCGGCGCAACGATGCGTCCCGAGGTCCTCGAGTGGTCGCTCCAAGCTCTCGAGGTCCTCCCGGCGGGTCATTCCGCCCGCGCCGTGTTTGCGGCTCCTGCCGGCTTCGGAAGGATGATCCAGGGCGACTGGCAAGGTGCCGTCGATACCCTCGCAAACGAGACTCAGGGACTCCCAAACCGCCATCCGGCTCGCCTGGCATACCGAGAAATGGAGGCGACCGTCGCTTGGTTCAACGGCGACCTCGACCTCGTTCTCGACGCAAGCCCCGCCATCGTCGACGACGCGATCGATCTCAGCCTCAGCACCGTTGCCGGGCGGGTCGGCGCCGACTTCGCATTGGCACTGGCGTTCCTCGATCGCGACGCCGAGGCCGCCGCCGTCGTAGATCGACTCGCTCACTTTGCCGCAAGACTCCAGCAGCCATCTGCGATGGCGTGGGCCAGATACGCCCGAGGCGAATTGCTGGCCGACAGCCACCCCGACCTCGCGTTCGAGGAACTCGAGGAGGCGATCGAATTGGCCTTGACGGTTGACAGCGAGTTCATCGCCGGCGTCTCATTGGCGGCGCTCGCCGCCGCCGAGGGCCGACACGGTGATGCGTCTCGGGCGCTGGACAGCATGACCCGCTGCATCGGTTTCTGGGAGCGTGCCGGGAATCGACCATTGATGTGGACCACAGTGCGCAATCTGGTCGAGCTGTTGGATCGACTCGGTCGGGCCGAACAGGCTTTGACCCTGCACGCCGCCGTGGAAGCTGATGCCGGCCATGCCCCCGACCTGTTCGGCCCCCACGGTGATCGCTACCGCAGGATCGTCGGATCCATCACGCGAGAGCTCGATCCACAACGCGCCGATGCGGCGTTGCTGCGCGGAGGGCGCCTCGATTTCGCCGGGGCAGTCGTAGCCTCACAGGCGGCCATCACAGAAGCACAAAGGGGCCTGACCTAGGGCATCGACCGGACATGGGCGGCTACCCTGGCGCCGGCTGTTGCATCCGGTGCCCTCTCCGGTGAACTCACGCCAACTCCCCGGCGAGCAGCGAGAAGGCGACGAAGCAGTGGGTGAGTTCGCACGACGTCGACAAGCTCAAGACGGCGTTGAAGTGGGGCCGCGGTGACACCGCCAATGTCGACGGAGCCCGCTTCCGCACTTGACGGCCGAGCGACCGGTTCGGCGACCTCCCGTCCAGATATTGGTTTGAACGGGGAGGCGCCTAGCCTCATAGGAACCACAACCACTCCCGGAGGAGCAGACACATGGGACTATTCGATAAGGCCAAGGACATGATGGGCAAGGGTAAGGACTCCTTGGATGTCGACAGCCTGAAGGACACCGCCGGCAAGGCCAAGGATTCCGCCGACGACCTCGTCGAGAAGCACGGCGACAAGATCCCCGACTCGGTCGAGGGCGTCTACAACAAGGCCAGCGACGCCGCCGAGAAGGTCATCCCGGGCGAAGACGCCAAGGGCGAGTGACGCCAGCCTGAGCCGAGTCCGACAAACACGAACAAGCGGCCGTCCCAACCAGGGACGGCCGCTGCCGGGTGGGCGGCGGGTGACACACTCGCCGACCACTGTGCGGCATGCGTCCCACAGTGCGTTGGTCTCCCGGGGAATCATGAGGAGCTACGTCCTCGTTTGATTCGGCGAGAAACCCCGCTCGGCGGTCGGCGCGGGGCGGGGTTTCTCGCGTTCAGAAGGAGCACTTCCCGTCGGCGATCTCACCAGCATCGTGGATTCACTTCCGGCGGAATCGAGGGTCGAGCGCTCCGTTCAGGAGGTCTGCGGTCAGGTTCGTGAGGATCACGAAGAACACCGCGACGATCAGGATCCCGACGATGACGTTGTGGTCTTTGGCCCGAACCGCGTCGAACACGCGAAAGCCGAGGCCCGGGATCTGGAAGACGACCTCCACGATGATCAGGGTCCCGATGAGCTGGGAGAGACTTGCCGCGATGAGCGTGACTATCGGCACAAGGGATGCTCGCAGGGCGTGAACACCGGTGAGGCGACCCTGAGAAATCCCGTTTGCCCGATGCGTTTTGATGAACGGCTCATCCATTGTGTCGGCCAATTGAACATGAGCCATACGCACAACGTATGCCGTCGATATCACCGCGAGCGTGAACGCCGGGAGTACCAAACCGCGCCACCCGCCGATCAGGCCACGGATGGGAAACCAGCCGAGCTTCTGGCCAAAGACACCCTGGACGATGTACGCCACGGCAAACGCTGGGATCGCCAGCAGAAGCAGCGTGGTGACTTGGATCAGCGATGCGGTCAGCTTCCGCCGGCGCAAAACTGCGATAACGGCGGCACCAAGTCCGATCAGCACCTGGATGACGAGCGCCGCTGCGAGCAACTTGAGGCTGATCGGCACGGCGGTCTTGATGATGCCCCATACCGGGGCGCCCACCACGCTGTAACCCATTTCTCCCTGCAGCAGGTTTCGGAGGTACTTGGCGTACTGGACGAAGAACGGATCATCGAGACCGTACTGGTCTCGAAGTTCTGCCAGCAGCTCGGGAGGCGGTGGCCTGAAACCGAACAGCGCGCGGATGGGATCACCCGGAATGATGTGGGTGAGGAGGAAGAACAGGAAGGTTGCGAACAGAAGAACCACACCGGCTTCCGCGAGCTTCCGCAGGATGTAGCGCCAAGTCGGAACGTGCTCAGATTGGAGGCCAACCGTCATGGTCTGCTCGATGGTGGCAAGGCTTCGGCAATCTCACAAAATGGCTGCTACGTGCCCGCCCGGGCCGCTCGAGCGCCGGACGGGAATCAACCATCCCCCGCACAACCAAACGGCGCCCACACGCGCCACGCTGGGGTATCGGCCGACATCCCTTGTGGCACAACAGTTTTCGGCCTCTCACCACCGCTGGTCATCTCCGGGTGGTTTGCATCGGTTCTTGTTCTCCCGCGCCCCCAGCGCGCCCCGAGATGCGCAAGACGGCTCGCCGCGCTCACGCGCCGGTGTCAGGCGCGGAGGGTTCTGAGGATGTCCTTCATCCGCAAGACGAGACGGAGGTCGTCCGTCGGTGACGGCTCGAACTCGGGGATGAGATGGACGTAGAAGTCGCGGGCGTGCGGTGTCTCGGCGTGGACCACCAGGCCGCAGCATCCGATCTCGGTGCCGAGTTGCGCCGTCCGGCTGATGGCGTCGGCGAGGAGACCGGCGCCGAGCCCGCGGCCTTCGTGCTCGATCGACACCCCCAGGCGAACCAGCAGTGCCACCGGCTGTGGATAGCGGCCGGCGCCTCTGCGAACTCGGGTCGGAGCGTCCGCGGTAGAGATGCTGGCCATCGACCAGGCGTAGTAGGCCACCGCGACATCGCTGCCTGCCGGGGTGACGACGAGCACCTTGGCGGTGCCGGCGGTATGCGCTTGGCGGGCGTGGTGCCGCAGCCACTCCGTTTGCTCGGTGGACCGGCACTCGAAGTCATCGACGACGTCATCGGCCTCGAGCATCCTCGGAGGCCGGTACGGTGGCGTCACTCGTCGGTGAACGGCGACGGTCGAGCCATCAGTTCACGGAGCCCGGCGAGGCTGCGCGCAGGACGCCGGTTGATTGCCTCCCACGCCTGCTGAGCCTCTGCTCCCAAGCTGAACTCGGTGCGATCGGCCAACACTCGTCGCGACGCGGTGGTCAGATTGGTGATGACGAACTCCGTGAGATCGGTTCCCGACACCGCCACGGCCCGGTCGATCAGGGCACGGTCCTCGGGGGTCGTGCGCACTTCGAGACGCTCACTTCGTGTTCGCTTTGCTTCAGTGGCCATACTGCTCCCTTGTACGGCCATTGTACGGCCAATCAGCCGTCCAGTCAAAGCCCACTCCTTCGAATCGGCGACACACATACCATCGGCGCACTCCCAGATAGCCACCGAGCAACGAGCGCGGACGTGCCGTTTCCGAGCACTCCGCGAAGTGTGCGTTCCTGCTCGGAAACTGTTGATCGGGTCGGCTAGTTCAGTCCGAACACGGTGAGGAGGGCAGCGTCGATCCCCCACTGTTCTTCCGGGGAGAGATGCCCTGCCAGGTCTCCGAGCCGATTGACATCGACCGCACCAACCTGTTCGACAAGAACGCGAGTCGCCGACCCGTCGATCTCGACCTCAGGCCGGAACGATGCTTGCTTGGCGCTGCGAGAAGTCGGCGCGACTAGAACGACAGACCGAGGAAGGAACGCATCTGATTGCACGACCACACCGAAGCGTTTTCCCTGCTGTTCGTGACCGACCCCCTTCGGCAGCCGCAGGGCAAATACGTCACCCCGCTGCACGGAGGCTCTCCATGATGTCGGCCACGGCAAGCATCTCGGCGCGGTCGTCGGCGTCGGCTTCCAATGCGGCTACCTCGGCTGCGAGTGCTTGCTTGTCTCGGCGTCGCGAGGCGGTCTCAACAAGTGCTGACCGAATCGCTTCCGAACGGGACATGCCAGCTGCTTCGAGCTGCCCAAGAGCGCGGAGGGCCTCGTCGTCGAGTCGTACAGATATTGCTTGAGCCATGTCAGACACTGTATCACGATTCGTCATACAGAGATAGCGACTCGAGAGAGCTTTCAACCACCACTGGACGTGCCGCTCGGCGCGATTTCTCTGTGCGGGTGTTCTCATCCGGGATCAGCTGATCGGAGCGGCTTCTATCCGGGTGTGTCGTCAGGTCGGTGGCTGTGGTTGGTGCCGGTTCGAGGGATTCGGCAACGTCGAGCAGCGCTGCGAGTTCTAGGGGTCTCCACTGAGCTCGGCTCGGGTGCCGTGGAGATCGATTCTGACGGTGGGTTTGCGACCGTCGTCGTATCGCGCCCCGAGCGCGCCCCGAAGGGCTCCGGGGCCGTCGTCGAACTCGACGGCAGCACCCGGAATACCCTTATGTGACACGCGTCGCGGAGGCGGACGGGAATCGAACCATCCCCCACACATCAAACGGCGCCCACACGCGCCACCCAACCACCGCACCGCCAACCACGCCAGGGAGAAAACGCACGCAACGCACCACAACGGTACGCAGGAAGAGTTCGAGTCCGA
This sequence comes from uncultured Acidimicrobiia bacterium, assembly GCA_963704825.1. Classification (GTDB taxonomy): domain Bacteria; phylum Actinomycetota; class Acidimicrobiia; order Spongiisociales; family UBA5794; genus CAVPHV01. The sequence continues at coordinate 399,736 of CAVPHV010000014.1, read as the reverse complement.
ACAGGACTCGAACTCACCCACGCGTCGCGGAGGCGGACGGGAATCGAACCATCCCCCGCACATCAAACGGCGCCCACACGCGCCACCCAACCACCGCACCGCCAACCACGCCAGGGAGAAAACGCACGCAACGCACCACAACGGTACGCAGGAAGAGTTCGAGTCCGAACAGGACTCGAACTCACCCACGCGTCGCGGAGGCGGACGGGAATCGAACCCGCCAGGGCACTCTTCGCACCCTCAACGGTTTTGAAGACTGTTCGGGCCGATTCGGATAGATTGGCTACTCGCAGGGGAATCCGCCGGAAACCCTTATGGTACAACGGTTTGCGGCCTCTCATCACCGCTCGTCATCTCCGGATCGTTTGTACCGTTTCTCGTTCTCCTGCGCCCCCAGCGCGCCCCGAGATACGGGCGCCTGTTCGTCGCGCTCTCGCTCGGGTGCCGGCCGCGGATCCGTACTGATGAGGTCGTCGGTCGACAGGCCGTTGCTCGGGGACTTCGTCCCCGGTCGTCGCGGCGAGTGTTCAACCCGCAGAATCAGCGGATCGTCTCCGGGACCTCTGGCCCTGGTGGGGGTTGGGGGGCGTCGTACCGTGCTGGGAAGGGGTGAGATGGGGGGATTCTGAGACGCGTCGTGTTATGGCGTGGGAGGGGTGGTATGGATGTGGCGACAGACGCTGGCGATGGTGGCGGTGGTGGTGGTGTTGGCGGCGTCGGCGGCGTCGGCGGCGCCGGGTCAGCTCACGGGTGAGGGTGAGGTGCGGGTGGTGTGGGCCGATGGTGACTCTGGTCTGGTGGTCACGTCACGGCCCGACGGGTCGGATCAGCGGGGATTCTATGCGGGTGGGGCCCCGTCACCTGCTCCTAATGGGTCGGCGATCGCGGTGGTGGCACCGGGCCGTTCCCGGTTGTTGGTGGTACCGACCGATGACGGCGCGGCGGTGACGGTGTTCGACGGGACCGAGATGGCGGGCCGGGTGTTCTCGGTGGCGTGGTCGCCGGATTCGTCTCGGTTGGCGTTCGAGGTGGAGACACCGCCGGAGGGAGACGAGGATGCCCATGCGGGCAATCGGGTTGATGTGTGGATGGTGAACGTGGACGGATCTGGGGCCAGGAACCTGACTCCGTCGACAACGGCGTATGAGTGGGACCCGGTGTGGTCGCCGGACGGAACCGAGGTGTTGTTCACACGGCATCCCAACCCGGCGGGCCTCGATTTGGAGATCCTCGATGATCTGGGTGCCCAGGAACTGTGGCTGGTCGATGTCGACACCGGCCGGCAGCGTCAGGTGACCCATGATCCGAACGTGGCCATCGCAACGCGGACCGCGGGGTGGAGTACCGACGGCCGATCGGTGGTCGCGATCGGTCACGACGTGGTCGGTCCCGAGCTCGAGGACCTCGGGACGATCTCGGCGTGGCAAGTCGACGTGGCGACGGGCGCAGCGACACCCGTTGTCGCCGGCGACGGCGAGGTGGACGCCATCCTGCTAGACGTGTCTAGCAAGGGCGAGTTGTTGTATCGCATCCGCGACGAGGCCGGTTCGGTGGTGTGGATCACCGATGAGGACGGGTCGAACTCGCGGCGTCTCGACCCGCGTGGCGAGGGCGCGAACGGCGTGTTCGAGGCGGAGTTCTCCCCCGACGGGACCCAGGTGGTGATGCTGGCATTCGAGAACAGCCAATTTCATGTCGTCCTAGCCAACACGGCGAACGGCGCCCAGGTGGCACTGGCATCTAGGCCGCGTCTCGGGAGTGTCGGCTGGGTGACCTCCCCCGTCACCAGAACCGCCGCCAGACAGCTTCTGGCGGCACCGTCGATCGGAGATCCCCTGCCCTCGGAGTCGAAGAGCTGGGACGGCATCTCGGCCGACCTCAACGGAGACAACAAGGCGGACCTGGTCCTTACAAGGCATCACTCCAACAATGCATACCTGAAGAACGACACACCGGACGAACACTGGCTTGTCGGTGACGAGGCGGACGAGAAGTGCAACGAGCCGGACCCGGATCCTTGCACATATCCTTTTGTGGATATGGAGGATGGGGTGTGGCTGCGCAAGGCGAGCACGTCTGCTCCGTGGGCGCTGGATGATTTCGAGTTGGCGTTCAAGTTTGGTACGACGTCTGCTCCGTTCTATCGGGATCGGCACGGGTGTGCGGTGGGGAACCTCGATGGGGAGACGCTCAGTAGCGAGCCGTTCGCCAATGATATTGTGTGCGCCACAGGTGCCGGGAGCGGCTTCACGAAGGGGAAGCCGTTTGAGGTGTACATTGGCGCGGTCAGCGGCGCCACGGTGACGTATTCGAATGAGACTGAGTTCGAGGACGAGTACGGGCAGCCACCGGTGGGGTGGGGGTTCGATTCTCGCTGCGACTACTGCCGGGGCCGTGCCATCGTTCTCACCGACTACGACGCCGACGATGACGACGATGTCGTCGTCATCGTCAAAGAGGACCTAGACACGTGGGACCACGACGGCGACGGCGGCACACCTGAGGTGTACAAGTCGACGAGTCGGGTGTTGGAGAACGACGGCAGTGAGTTGGTGTGGGATCACGGTTCCAACTTCGACAGGGCGAAGGTGGCCGGCCATTGCTTTGACACGTTGAATCTGTATCCGGCGAACGACTCGCGGCTGGATATGGTTACCTGCGACTACGACGGGAACGTGACGGTGTGGCGGGCGAACGCCTCAGCCGGTGATCTGACCGACAACACCAGTTTCCATCTGACGGGCACCGCACCGACGTGGGATGTGGTTGGAGCGTCGGATGACTACATCGTGGGATCGAACAACAACGCCGGTATTGAGGTGTGGGGCCGCAAGGAAGGCACCAACCAGCAGTACGAGTGGAAGTTCGACGTCGACGCCGGGACCAGTACCGACGAGATCGACGGCTATGTAGCGGTGATCGAGGTCGTCGAGAAGTGGGCGTATGTGACGGTCCGGGGCTCGGGCGACGTCACCAGCCTGCTGGACACGTGCGGCAGCGACGGAAACCACAGTCAGTCCTTCGACTACAAGGCGTCGGTGATTGTGCGATTGGACAACGGCCACGTATACCCGATGCCGCTCGTGGAACAGGGCTGCCCAGGCCGCGCCGTCGAGTACGGGCAAAACTGGTTCCTCACCCTCAACGGTTGGACCAGAACCCTAGGACCGGTCGAGTTCCAACGCTATGACACCGAATAGACCGATGCATCGGCTCGATCAAAGGGGCAACGACTGACGAATCGCCACTACACAACGAAGCAGCTACCACGTAGAGTGGTCGCCATGAGCCGTCTCCGTCGCGTGTTGGGGTTCCTGTTCGCTGCGGCACTGGTGACCGCGGCTGCTCCGGGTGCTGCGCAGGGTGCCGCGGTGCCGGGGGAGCGGGTCATGTTTGTGGAGGCAGCAATGCCGCCTGGGGACAGCCAGACGGTCGTGATGGATCCTGATGGGTCGAACGAGAGTGTGCTTTTCGAAGATTCTGGTGGCCTTGTCTCACCTGATGGCGACTGGGTCATCTATGGGCGTGAGCTGGGGCGTTCGCTGTGGAAGCTGCCGAGTGCGGGTGGTGCCTCGGTGAAGGTGCTCGATGCGCCTGAGGGTACGTCGGTCAGCTTCGTGGACTGGTCGCCTGATTCGCAGCGGTTGGCGCTGGAGTTGCGGACGCCGGGTGAGGATGAGCATGATCCTCCTCTGTCGGACGTGTGGGTCGTGAACATCGACGGGTCTGCATTGGTGAATCTGACGGACACTCCGGTGGCGAATGAGTTGGCACCAGTGTGGTTCCCGGACGGGCAACGGATTCTGTTCACGTTCAGGTCGACGCCTACCCCGCTCCCGGGAGCGGCCGAGCTGGCGGTGATCGACGGCGAATCCGGTGGTGGCTATGAGGTGATCACCGATGAGCCGAGTCTGTCCGTTTCGACATACTCGACGGTCGGGTTCCTTCACGATGCTCGGGAGTTGGTGGTGGCAGCGGATCCGGTTCTGGATCCGGACCCCGACAACCCGCAATTCGGGCCTGGCGACCTGTGGCGCATCGATGTCGCCACTGGCGAGATGAGCATGCTGCTCGGTGCCAACACCGAGAAGAACCTGAGGCTGATGGACATGACGTCCGACGGGTCGACGATGCTGTACGTTGCGTCCGGTGACGGTCACACGACTCTGTGGATGGCCAACGGCAAGGGCGGCAACCGGACCAAGCTCTACAAGAAGCCGGGCGTCGGAGTCTGGGCGGCCCGGTTCAACTCCGACAAGTCGCTGGTCGCCCTCAACCTCACCGACGGCGAGACCGAGACCCTTGCAGTCAAAGAACTCGGTACCGGTGCAGTGACTACTCTGCGCTCGGGTGCGTTCGTCCGTAGCCCCCAGTGGATTGCGCCGGGGGTGTTGTGTGAGGGTCGGGTGGCGACGATTGTGGGTACCGACGGTGACGACACCCTGGTGGGCACGTCGGGTGTTGATGTGATTGTGGGGTTTGGTGGCGATGATGTGATCGATGGTGGTGGCGGGGACGATGTGGTGTGTGCCGGGTACGGCAACGATGTGGTGCGCGGCGAGGCCGGCGACGACATCCTGTTGGGTGGCCCGGGCCAGGATGAGTTGCGGGGTGGTGCCGGTAAGGACACGGTGCTGGGTGAGTCGGGTAACGACAGCCTGTACGGCGGGAAGGGCAAAGACCTGGTACGGGGCGGCGGTGGCGCCGATTGGATCCACGGCCAGTGGAAACAGGACCGGCTCTACGGTGAGCTGGGCAAGGACATCATCTACGGCGGGGAAGGCGACGACCGTATCCGTGGGGGCAATGCCGACGATCACCTCTACGGCGGTGCCGGCGACGATGACGCGGCGGGTAACCGCGGCGACGACGTCCTCTACGGCGGACCGGGTGATGACGTGTTGACCGGCGGTCTCGACATCGACGTGGTGTACGGCAACAACGGTGTCGACACCTGCACCGCAGAAACCACCCACGGCTGCTGACCCAACGGCCGGACCGGCATGGCGCGTCGTCGGAGGCTTTCCGCGACGAATGTGGCGTGGGGCGTGTGATCTCGCCGCCGCATCACTCACTTGGGGGGGAGCTGGACGTGGTTGATGGGCATACCGACCTGAGGACGCCTGGTTGTGCTCCCCGGGGAGGTTGGCTTGAGGATGCCGGCGTCAGCGGCCGATGCCACGGTGATGCCGGTTGGGGCTGCGCTCTGCGGTACGGCGTTGCCTGGCGGCTTCGATACTCCGGCTGACTGCCTGCCAGGCCTGCTCGTCTTCGGATCTGTGGTCGTCGATGGCGATCTCGTGCCCGGGTGGGTGTGCGGCGGGTTGTCGGTGGCAATCGGGTTCGCTGCGTTGTTCCGAGAGGTTCGCCGCCACGGCGATTTCGGGGCGGGTTCGTCGGCTGATGGTGGGTTGGTCGATCCAGTCCCGGCTGATCGCCGTCGTGAGGACATCAGTCGCGGTTTCGCCTTCACGGGTGACGACGTAAGCATGGTTGGCGTCTCGTCCGCGGGTCAGCGGCGTGTAGAGACCGCGGTGGTCGGTTGGGCCGTCGATGAGGAGGAGACCGGTGTCGACGGTGCGGCCTTGGGTGGCGTGGCTGGTTTGGGCGTACCCGAGTTCGAGATACTGGTGGCTGTAGTCGGCGGGAAGACGCACCCTGCCGGTGCGTCCGCCGACGGTGACCGCACCATCTCCGTGGATCTCTTCGACGCTCCAGTGGTCCCGGTTCTTGACCATCGCTCCTTGGTTGGTGCGCAGGGTGCGCTGGTTGCGGCGGGTGACCACGTCGTCGCCGATAAGCAGACGTTGATCGCCGACGTCGAGGCCCGGCCCGTCCGGGTCGAGCTCACCGGTGGTGATGCGCCGCTGTTGGGCGAGCTGGTTCAATCGGTCGACGGTGTGGTTGGTGTTGGCCATCAACGCCACCGATTCGCCGCGTTGTCGTGCCAGGCTCCAGGCGTCGATGATGGCTGCCTCCATGTCGTCTGGGGTGCCGTCGTGGAGCCGCCCGTGACGCTGGTACTCGCCGATCACCGAGAGGTCGCCGGTGCGGAGTCGCCGGGTGGCAGCACGTTCCCACTGGTGGGTGAAGCGGTGAATGTGGTCGAGTTCGATGGCGCCGTAGGTGTCGATGAGGTGAGCGAACATGCCACCGCGACCCACAGCGGAGAACTGGCGGGGATCCCCCACCATCACCACCCGCCACGCCCTGTAATCGGCGAGAAGAGTGAGGGCGGCGAGTTTCGGGGTGGCGACGGTGCCGACCTCGTCCACGACCACCGTCGCCCCCGCCGGCAGGTCATACCCCGCTCCTGGTGGCCGGTCGGGACGGGAGTGTTCGTAGAGCAGCTTGTCCAACGTGTCGGCGGGCATCGTGGTTTCGGTAGCGAGCACTTCGGCGGCCGCTGCGGTGGGTGCCACCCCGAACACCACCTCCCCGCGACCCTGCAGATAATGCACGGCGGGGGTAAGCGCGGTGGTCTTGCCCGACCCGGCCGGACCCACGATCAGCTCCAACGGGGCCATCCCCGCCACCGCCCGGCAAGCGTCGGCCTGCCCCGGACTCAAACCCGCCGTGTCGAGGCCCCTCGGTCGGGTATCGACGATGCCGGTGAACTGGCGTTGCCGGTCGGCCCATTCGAGGATCTGTTCCTCCTCATCAAGGATGGCCCGGGTGGTGAAGGCACGATCAACGGCAGCTTCGCTGATCGGGCGTCCATCACGCCGCAGCACCACACCAGCCGGGACCGGCGGTGACAGATCAACACAGCGCGACGCGGTGGCGTGGTCGGCGAGGTCCTCCAGGAGCGCGCAGAGCCGCCCGGGTTCGACGGTGACCTCAGTGGGGACCTGGGCGGCGAGCTCACGCACCACTTCGGCGGGCCGCCACGTCGACTGCCGCTGCGTCAACGCCTCGAGCGCTCCGTCGATCATTCCCAACATCATCTCGCGGTCGATGCCCGTCGGCGAGCGGGCCCGACCGACGGCATTCACCACAAGCTCGTGTGGTTCAAGGCCGAGGGCTCGCAACCGCATCCTCCACCCTTCATGCAGGGCGGCGGCGGAGTGACGGCGCTCCTTGGCGGGTCGGCTGTCGAGCACGGCCTCACGCTCCAGGCGCCACCGCTCCCGTGGCGTCGGCTCCCGAGCCAAGTCGCTGCGGAACCGGTCCAGCTTCGCAGCAGCACGCTGCTCGATGTCGCGGCTGCGTTGCGAGAACTCGACCAACACCTCCGGGTCGACACCGGCCATCTCAGCAATCCCATGTTCAGGTTGGTGCCATCGGACTCCGAGGCGGCGGGTCAACTCAGCCCGCAACCCGGCGTGATACAGGCTCGACAAGGTGCGTTGATCCATCTTCACCGTGCGGGCGTCGAGCGCCAACCAACGCCCATCGGGAGCTTCCACTCGGTTGGCGATCACCGCATGAGTGTGCAACTGCGGGTCAAGACGACGACTCGTATGTTGCCGGAACACGCCGGCCACGATCCCCTCAGCGTCGACACACACCACATGACCCCGCCGCCGCAACCTCGTATGCGCCCGCGACTCCACCCAACCCAACACCGCGTCGACCGCGGTGTCGTGCGCCTCCGTCACCTCCCTTGCAGTCGCTCGTTGCCGACGGCGAACAGGACCGACACTGACTTCGGCGCCGAGAACGTCGCATCGAACCCCCGCACCGATGTCTCTCCGAAGCGGCGCCCCAACCGCTCCCCGGTCGCCGGATCGAGACCGGCCATCACCGCCAGGAAGGCCTCATCATCGATCCCCCCGTCAAGACCCAACATCGCGGCGCCCCGACCGAACCAGCGACCCGGCGGCTCACCACCATCCAAGTAGTACGACGGAAGCTGCTCGGTGTAATACCGGCCCGCCGCAGTGCCCTTCAAAGTCGTCACCCGCACCGTCACCGCGTCACCCCCACCGTGTCACCGCAGGTGTGCACTCGTCTGTCCCTTCCGACTCGGAGGGGTAGCTGCGTGTTGGTGGGTGCGGTCAAGGTCCGATTCCCTCTGAGGGTGTCTGCCTCTTCGACTATGATAGCTCTTATGCATCGTGGATATTGGATAGATATTGATAACTAATGAGCAATGATACGAAATGATGAGAGACGTACGCTTGCTTCGTAGCCTGCTGACGGGCGAGGACGCGGTCAGAAGAGGAGGACACCGATGAGCCGCTCCGGTTGGATCGAAGACCGCCACCAACGAACCGGCCGGAGGTGGCGCGCCAGATACCGCGGTCCCGACGGGCGCATCCGGTCAAGAAGCTTCGACCGGAAGGTCGATGCCGACCGCTGGCTCGTCGCCAGGCTCGGTTCAATTGACCGAGGTGATTGGATTGCGCCCGAGGCCGGCGATGTCCCATTCGTCGAGGCGGCAACCACCTGGCTCGCTGGGCTGGATATCAAGCCGAAGACCCGTTCCGGCTACGAGTCGTTGCTTCGCTCGCGGGTCATTCCCGTCTTCGGCGACCTCCCGCTCAACCGCATCTCACCGGCGATGGTGCGGGAGTGGGTCGCGGCAATGTCGGCCGAGGGGCTCTCGGCGTCACGGATCAAGCAAGCGAAGCAGGTGCTGTCGGCTCCGCTCAAGCTGGCCGTCGTCGACGCGATCCTGGCCCGCGACCCGACATCCGGGGTGAAGGTTCCAACGGTGCGGCGACGGGAGCAGCGGTCCCTCACCGCGGAGGAGGTCACCGTCCTCGCCGCGGCCGCCGAAGAGGCCCAGAGCGGAGCCGGGCTCGTCGTCGAGACGCTCGCATGGGTCGGAATGCGATGGGGTGAGCTGGTGGCGCTGAGGCGGTCTCGTGTCCACCTGCTGCGCCGACGCATCGAGATTGCCGAGTCAGCCACAGAGCTCGGGTCGGGCCTCTCGTGGGGGGCGCCGAAAACGCACGAGCGTCGTCTCGTGACGATGCCGGCGTTCCTCGCCGATCGTCTCGCCGCCCAGCTCGGGGAGATCTCCGAAGATGGGCTCGTGTTCACCGCGCTCAAGGGTGGCCCGCTGCGCTCCTCACCGTTCCGTCAGACGGTCTGGGTGCCGGCCGTCGAGGCGGCGGAGCTCGGACAGGTCCGGATACACGACCTGCGGGGCACCGCGGCCTCGCTGATGATCTCATCCGGCGCCAACATCAAAGCCGTCCAGCGACAGCTCGGCCACGCCTCGGCGGCGATGACGCTCGACCTCTACGGCCACCTCTACGAGGACGACCTGGACGCCCTCTCGGAGGCACTCGATCGCCGCTTCGCCGCCGCCACCGCACCGCCGCAGGCGCGCCCCGAACGAGGCTCGAGTGATTCTCCCGCGCCCCTATCGCGCCCCGAGCGCGCCCCGAAGGGCTCCGGGGCCGTCGTCGAACTCGACGGCAGCACCCGGAATACCCTTATGTGACGGGCTTCGCGGAGGCGGACGGGAATCGAACCCGCCAGGGCACTCTTCGCACCCTCAACGGTTTTGAAGACCGCGGGACCCACCAGGCGTCCGGACGCCTCCGGGGATGAATCTATTGGCAGCGCCGCGGTACGTCACATCGGTTCACAGCCCCGACCAGAGCAACCCGCCTACTGGACACCTAGGTAGCGCTACCGTGAGTAAAGCCAGTACGAAAGGATCCAGACCTGGCACCGGACAGCGACGACTCGGCGATAAGGGGAGCGGAATCGCCCGATTCGGGGGACACGGCTCCAACGGCGCCGCGCCATAGTGGGGTGATGGCGGAACAGCCTCGCCCACAACACACGAGCATTGCGCACCACAAGACGGTGGCGACGATGGCCCTTCCGTCGCGGAGCATCGTCCCCGACGAACCATTGCCCTTGGCGATGCGCCGCATCACCGTCGGTCTGTTGGGAAAAGCGATCGCCGATCTTCGCCCGGCGGACCGGAAGTCCTTCGACCCTGGAGTGCATTCCGCCCGCAAGAGTATCAAACGGCTCCGCGGCATCCTCCGCCTCGTTCGCGACGGCATCGGCTATCGCGCCTACCGCGAAGAGAACGTCATGCTGCGCGACACCGCCAGGACTCTCTCGGCCGTCCGCGACGCTTGGGTGCTCGTCGACACCCTTCGCTCACTTCGCAAGAGGTATGCCGACCTCCTCGACGAGGCGACTTTTGCGACGCCGGAAGCCTGGTTGCTCAGCCGCCACCTGGAACGACATGAGTTGGTCACCGGGCAAGTTGTTACCAACGCCATCGTCAACCTCGGCACCGCCCGCTCTCGCTTCGGCCGCTTCCCGATCGAGGGCATCATCCGGAATGACTTCTCCGCCCTCGCCGAAGGCATCGAGCGCGTCTATCGGCGCGGTCATCGGGGGCTGAAACAGGCAAGCGCAACACGAGACGTCCACGACCTGCACGAATGGCGCAAGCGAGTGAAGTACCTCCGCTACCAAATGGAGGCCTTGACGCCGATGTATCCCACCCTGATCGGTTCCACCGCCCAGAGCCTCGACGAACTGGGCGAGTTCCTCGGCGACGACCACGACCTCGCCGTGCTCGCCGAAACCATCCTCGAGCATCCTGAGTCCTGTCGTGACGAGCGCGAGCGCTGGATGCTGATCGCCCTGATCCACGAGCAGCGCACCAATCTCCAGGCCCAGGCTCTTGGCATCGGGACCGCTCTCTACGTCGAAAAGCCTGCGGCCTTCGTCGATCGTATCGGGGCCTACTGGGAAGCCGGCCGCCGATGACTCACACAGACCTCTCGTGGCCCGCCATCAATCCGAAAAACCTCTGGATCGCGGGCACCGGTAACGGGTAACGTGGAGCCACGATGACGACGCTTCCCCGCGCTGATCGCAATGTTCTCGACTTCTCGGTCTTCCGAGGCGAAGGCGGCGGTGCGCACGGCTTCGGGTCGGTCCCCATTCTCGACACCTCCGAGCTCCGTTGGTTCGCCAACGGAGCGCTCCCGCTCCCGGTGATTGCGTGGTTCACCTGCGACGGCACCCTCGGCACCATCGAGGAGCGCACCGACGTCTACCAACTCCACCGCCTCCACGACATTGGGGTGAAGCGACGCGCTCGCGACATCCTCGAGGTCAAAGTACGACGATCGATTGGCGACGATCTGTCTGTTGCTGTCGGCCTCACCGCTCCGTTCGAGGAATGGCGCAAGTGGAGCCCCTTCGAAGGCGACCCGATGACGCCCTCCCCGGACGTCCCATGGATCGACGTACACAAAGCGGTCGTCACCCGGACCTTCCTCTCCCCCGATCATGAGGTGGTCGGACCGGCAACGCATGTTGACGACAGTCTCTCCGGCTGCGATGTCGAGATCGCTGCGGTCACCGTCGGCGGGCTCGAGTCTTGGACGTTCGCGTTCGAGGCCTTCGGACCGAAATCCAAGCGACGCCGCACCGTTGCTTCCTCGTGGGAGAAACTCGTCGCTGAGTCGGGCGGCTACGAGCACCTGGGCTCGCATTTCCAGCAGGCCGCCGGTTACCCGGAGTGGCTGGCCGCAATGAGCTCCACAGTGGAAGCGGATTCGGCTGCGTTCGTCGACCGGCCGACGGGCTAGCAGCGGATTCCCTCGCGAGGGCGTGCGGTGTAGCGTCGCCGCACGCGCCACAGGAGAAGGTTTGCCCGATCAGCCCGTGAACACTCAGTCCGTAGATGCGAACAAGCCAACCGGGCTGGGTCGCATCCTCCCGATACTGTCGTGGGCGCCCAAGTATCAGCGCAGGTGGCTGCGACCCGACGTGATCGCAGGGGTCACAGTGGCTGCATTGGTTGTCCCCAAGGCACTGGGCTACGCCAGCATCGCCGGGGTCCCGATTCAACACGGCCTCTACGCCGCGGCCGCGGGCGCCTTGATCTACGCACTCTTTGGGACGTCTCGTCAGATCGCGACGGGCCCGAGTTCGGCGTTGGCTGCAGTGGCCGCTGGAGCTTTGGTCACGGCCGGCATGTCGCCGGAGGGCGATGACGCAATAGCGTTGGTTGCTGCGATCACGATCGCCACCGGGCTGTTGTTCCTGCTGTTGGCGATCTTCAAGATGGGGTGGATCTCGCAGTTCCTCTCCAAGGCAGTCATAACCGGGTTCCTGTTCGGAGCAGCGATCGAAGTGGTGATCGGAGAACTCCCCAAGCTCACCGGGACCGAGACCGACGGCTCCAACGCCTGGCAGAAAGCGTGGAGTTGGGTCTGGAGCATCCCGGACACCGATGCGTTGACCCTTGTAATCGGCGTCGCGTCGCTCCTCATCATCTTCGGCCTGCGGTACAAGGCGCCCAAGGTGCCGGGGGCCCTGGCCCTCGTCGTTGTTGGCCTCGCCGCATCGCAGGTATTTGGTCTCGCGGAGGAAGGCGTCGCCCTGATTGGTGAAGTGCCGCGCGGGCTGCCATCGCTGACCTGGCCCGACCTTGAGTTCGTCAGAGACCACATTGCCGTCATCATCCCGGCCGCGATAGGCCTTTTGTTGATTGGGTTCTCCCAGACGGCGGGGGACGCCAGATCGTTTGCGTCCAAGCATCGGTACCGGGTCGACATCAATCAAGAATCGGTCGCCCAAGGGATGAGCAACCTCGGTTCTGGCCTGTTTCAGGGGATCCCGGTATCGACCAGCCTGTCGGCAAGTTCAGTCGCCGACGGTTCCGGCGCTAAAACCCAGGTGGCCTCGCTGACGACGGGAGCGATGGTGGTGCTGACCATGCTGTTCCTCGCACCATTGTTCTCCGATCTCCCCAAGTCCGTCCTCGCCGCCATCATCATCGAGGCGGTGGTCATGGGGATGATGGACGTGCCGGAGATGAAGCGGCTGTTCCGAGTCGATCGAGCGGACTTCTGGATCGCAATTGCTGCAATCGCCGGCGTCATCTTGGCCGGCGTTCTTGCCGGCGTCATCATCGGTGTGCTGCTTTCCCTGGGTGCCCTCATCTATGTCTCCGCCGTCCCCGAGATGCCACAGTTGGGGCGGGCCCCGAAGAGCCAAGCCTTTCTCAGCCTCGAGGAGCATCCCGAAGCCGAAACCTACCCAGGCATGTTGGTGGTGCGCTTCGACGCCGGCTTGTACTTCGCCACGTGCGACGCGCTCGAGGATGGACTCCGGGAGTACGCCCTGGATGCCGACCCGCGGATCACGGCACTCGTGCTCGACTTCGAGGGTGTGAACTTCATCGACTCCCAGGGAGCCGAGACTCTGGGCAAGATCATCGGCCTCGTCCGCAACTACGGTGCCGATATCCGCCTCGCCAGAGTCAAGAGCCGCGTTGCCAGGACGCTCGACAACGATGGCGTCCTCGAACAGCTCGGTGAGGATCACATATACGCCAACGTCTACGAGGCGGCCGCCGACTTCATCCCCGAGGACACCGGCTGAGTTCGCAAGATACTGAGCCGGCGTGAACTCCCCTTTCAGCGCACTGATCGCGGGCACCTCCTTTTCCGGAAAGCATCAGACCTTTGGGTGCTACGCGCTACGTTCGGTGTGCCGAAAAACGGCCGGGCCCATCTCTCTTCCGAGGGAGATACCCGGGGTCGTCGCCAGCCCCATGGTTGCTCTACGACCCGACCATCGGGAAGGAAGGAACAACCCATGTCATTCTGGGACCGTCTACTAGAGGAGCTGCGCTCGCTCGGCGAATTCATCGTCGAATGGGCAATCCTCATCGCAATCGCGCTCCTCGTCCTCATCGTCGGACGCTGGATCCTGCGTTGGATACGCAAGATCATCGAACGGGTCCTCGGCGCCAGTTCGCTCTCCGGCATCTGGGATCGCTCCGGTGTCACCAAGGCGCTGGACGGTACGGGACAAACGGCGGCCTCCATCAGTGCCACCGTCATCTATGCCTACTTGTTGATTGGGCTCTGGCTGATCGTGGCCAGGATCCTGCGTCTGTTCACGATCGAAGTGTTGCTGATCCGCCTCCTGGCATGGGTACCCCTGCTCATCCTCGCCGCGGTGATCGTCATCATCTCAGCCGCAGCTGCCAAGTGGACCGCCGACCTCGTGAAGCCATTCGCAGAGGAAAAGGGCGTGGGATGGCTCACCTGGGTGATCCAGGTCGGGTTGATTGTCTTTGGTGTCCTGTTTGCCTTGGACCTGCTCAACATCAGGTTCGCCGCAGACATCGTGAAGATCATCGTCGCCGCCGGCACCATTGCCCTCGCCATTGCATTTGGTGTCGGAGGTATCGACGCTGCCAAGCAGTGGTGGGCCAAGTACGGCACACCAGGTGCCTCCGAGCGTCAGCAGCCGCAGGCACCGCCACAGCAGCCCCAGCAGTAGCCAAGTACCGACAAGGGTGAACGAAGCCTTCCCGGCGGCGGTGGTGGGATCCCCCCGCCGGGAAGGCGCGTTGCTTGTCGACGAACCGGACACCGACAGATGAATCGCAGTTGCCATCGGTGGGAGGGGTAAGGTGACTGGGCACGACACAACCGAGGAAGCGTATGGCTGACACTCAACTCATGGTCTGGATCGATCAGGATCTCTGCACCGGCGACGGCATCTGCGAGGAGATCGCCCCTGATGTCTTCTTGGGCCGCGACGACGGGCTCTGGGTCGTCAAGGAAGAAGCTTCGAACTTCGGCTCGACCATCATCTTCGATGGCGCCGAAGGCGACGGGCACGGACCCGATGGGTCGCGTGGGGTCGCCAGGGTTCCCGACTCCCTCATCGACGTGGTCGTCGAGGCGGCGGAAGAGTGCCCCGGCGAATGCATCATGATCGAGCCCTTCGACGCTGAAGTCATGGCCGCCCGCGGCGTCTAGGCGAAACCCCTCTGCCTCGCTGGCTACGGGCCACTGGTCCCTAGTGGGATATGGTGTGCCCGCTCATGATGGAGTCACGCCAACACTGGAGGCTCCATGCAGATCACGCTGCACCTCGTCGAAGACGAGACCAACACCGTGGTACACACCGTGCTCGACCTGCGCGGTGACCATTTCGAGTCGACCGGCACCGCTCGGCGCAATCCGCTCGACCCGCCTGCTCCACTCATTGGGGAGGAACTCGCCGTAGCTCGGGCGTTGCAGGATCTCGCCGCCCAGCTCATCGAAGCGGCTCAAGTGAAGATCGAGGACTTCTCCGGCTGACCGATGCATCCCTGGGGCGAGGCCGGCGAAACCTCAGCCCGTGATGTAGCCCTCGAGTTGCTCGATCATGAATCGCTGCTCGTCAATCACGGCCCGAACCACGTCGCCGATCGAGACCAGGCCGACGAGCTTGCCATCGACGACCACGGGCAGATGGCGAATGCGGCGATCCGTCATCAATGCCATGCACTCGCCCAGCGTGTGGTCGGGATTGACCGTCAACACGTCGGAGGTCATGATCTCCGCCACTTGGGTATCGCGGGATCCTCGATCCAACAGAATGATCTTGCGGGCGTAGTCACGCTCGGACATGATCCCGGCGACAGCATCGCCCTCAACAACCACGAGGGCGCCGATACCCTTGTCGGCCATGATCTCCAGGGCCTCGTAAACGGCGGCATCCGGTGCCACCGTCCAGACCACACTGGTCTTTTCCTCGAGTAGTCGACCCACGGTTTGCTGCATGGCCGTGTCCCTTCGTCGTTGTCTGCGTGAAAGGTACCAAGGTCTCCGGCCAAATGGCGGCCAAAACGTCGCGACCCCGATCCCGTCCGGGTCTGCCAACATGCAGCCATGACCGATGGGCCACGCAGCGGCAGACAACGACGCCGCCTCACCGCAACCGTTACCGACGTCGAGGTCGTCCGACAGAAGGCGTTCTTGATCGGTTTGGCACGCAGCGCCTCCGACATGGCCGAGGCGGAGGTGAGCCTCCATGAGTTGGCCATGCTCACCGATACCGCGGGGAGCGATCCGGTGGGGGCCGAGCTGGTACGGCGCGCCAGGCCCGACCCGGCCACTTTCATCGGCAGCGGCAAGGCAGATGAGCTGGCGGCGGAAACCAAGTCCCTGGATGTCGATGTTGTGGTGTTCGACAACGACTTGTCACCGGCGCAGCAGCGCAACCTCCAGACGGTCTTCGAGTGCGACGTCGTTGACCGCGTCGCACTCATCCTCGACATCTTCGCCCAGCACGCCACCAGCCGCGAGGGGATGCTTCAGGTCGAGCTGGCCCAGCACCGCTATCGACTCCCCCGGCTGCACGGCCGTGGCGTCGAGATGAGCCGGCTCGGGGGTGGCATCGGCACCCGTGGCCCGGGCGAGACCCAGCTCGAGACCGA
Organism: uncultured Acidimicrobiia bacterium; assembly: GCA_963704825.1. Classification (GTDB taxonomy): domain Bacteria; phylum Actinomycetota; class Acidimicrobiia; order Spongiisociales; family UBA5794; genus CAVPHV01. The sequence continues at coordinate 383,571 of CAVPHV010000014.1, read as the reverse complement.
TCGACGCCGGATCCTGGAACGCATCAGCAAGCTCGAACGTCAGCTGAAGAACCTCTCTCGGTCTCGCGAGACCAAGAGCAAGGCCAGACGCCGTGCCCGGATTCCACTGGTCTCCGTGATCGGCTACACCAATGCCGGCAAGTCGACCCTCTTCAACGCCCTCGCCGACGCGGACGTTCTGGTCGAGGACCAGCTCTTTGCCACCTTGGACTCGACGGTGCGCAAGCTTGAGCTCCCTGGAGGCCGCGACGTGCTTGCCTCCGACACGGTCGGGTTTGTGCGCAGACTTCCCCACCAGCTTGTCGAGGCTTTTCGCTCCACCCTTGAAGAGGTCAACGAGGCCGATCTACTCATCCACGTCGTCGACGCCGCCGACGAAGACCCCGACCGTCAGATCGCGGCGGTGCGCGAGGTCCTCAACGACATCGGGGCGAGTCGCATCCCCGAACTCCTGGTCATCAACAAATGCGACATTGCCGACGACGCCGCGATCCGCCGGCTGACCCGTTTGCCGGGCAGCACCGTCGCCGTCTCCGCACTCACCGGCGCAGGTCTGGACGATCTCCAGGAGGCCATCGTCGATGCTCTTGCCGCGCAAACCATCGAGGTTGACCTTGTCGTCCCGTTTGCCCGCGGCGATGTCCTGGCCGCACTACACCGGACCGGCGAGGTCATCGACGAAGACCACGCCGAGGGCGGTACTCGAGTGAAGGTCCGCCTTCAACATGAAGACCTTCAACGATTCGGAGAGTGGACGGAGCCACCGCCGGACGGTCTTGGGGGCGACGACTCGACTGCCCGACTCGCGGGAGAAGGCCGCTCCGACCCAGCCCCCGAAGGGGACCCGCCCACCTAATCCGACTCCGCACGACGCACCGCTAGCTGAGCAGGTCCATGACGTCGCCAGCAGTGGCGGTTGCGGGGTCCGGATCGGCAGCTCGACGCCTGGCTTCGACCACGGGAACCAGCACGAGCGAAACGTAGACCACCTGGACGGCCAGCGCCATCAGCCCGGCCAAGATGAGACCAAACTCCACCGGCCATCCCGGAATCACCGGCAAGAGGGCACCAAGCACCCACGCTACTTGGAAGAACGTTTCCGAGTTGGTGAAGGCCCGGCCCCTGATCGCGGCAGGCACCGATGACTGCAGCAGACCATCGAATCCGAACTTCGCCGTTCCCCAGGCAAAACCCGCCGCCGCAGCGAGCGCGGCTGCGGCCGGCAAGCCGAAGACTTGGGCCGCCACGAAGGCAGCCCCGGCCTCGACCGCAAGACCAACCACCACCATGGGCTCCTCACTCAGGTGCCGATCAAGTACCGGCGTGAAGAAGGCCGCCGCGTAGTAGCCGAGTCCACCGGCAGCGAGGAAGGCGGAGAAGTCGAGGATCCCGGCATCTCCGGTCCGAAACGCAAAGGCGACGATGAGCAACAGGAACCCATTGAGAAACCGCACCCCCGCCGTGGCAAATCGAGCAAGTCGCACAGACCGGGGCGTGATGAGAAGGCGCTCACGGTCTTGCTCGTTCGCCTCGGCGACACTGGCCATAGCCCGCAGATCGATCGCCGGCAGACGAGTCGCCGCCAGGGCCGAGGCGGCAAAGGTGATGGCCGCAAGCAGCAACGCAAACCACGGCCCGAACTGCCACACCCCGAACGCACCGATCGGCACGATCACCGCGGCCGCGACCACCCCGATTCGCGCCAGCTGGGCGTTGGCCGAAACCAGATCGCGTCGGCTCTCCAACACCACGGGCAGCAGACTGCTGCGGCTGATGCCGTGGAAGCGGGACAACACCAGCAGCAGGAAGGCGAAGGGGAAGAGCAGGAACGTGTCGAGCCAGATCGCCATCACGACGCACACGAGCGCCCGCCCGAGGGATGACAGCACGAGGCCGCCCCGATACGCCGACGGATAGCGCTCATAGACCCGACCGAGGAAGGGGCCGATCACCGCAAACGGCGCGAGGGTGATCAGGAGATAGAGAGCAACGTTCTCGCGTGCTTCTGCGGTCGGTACCTGGAAGAACAGGGTGCCGGCGAGGGCGATGGCAACCAGCGTGTCACCTGCGACACCTCCGGCGTGTGACTCGGCAAGACGTTGGAATCCCCACCCGCGGGATCGAAACATCCGCCTCACACGATCTGCGGCAAGGCGCGATCCGGCCCGTACCGTCCCCGCCATTCGGGCGCTCCGGCTCGTTTGACTCGTCCCCTGGGATTCGCCGTCCACGGCACAAAACTAGCCGCTCGGCGCCGCATCTCCTGCCCACCACGCGGAGACGCCGCCGGAATACTCCAGCGGCGTCTCACCTCGTTGGCCCGCTACTCCAGCCTCGGCGAATCCTCATGTGACTCATCGGCATCGGGTGGGGCGGAACTTGAATCGATTCGCGAGCGGCTCAGGAGTCGGCAACCTCTTCGCAGCCCAACGCGCGCAGCTCAGCCCTCACGATCTCGGCCGCGGCATCGAGGGCGGCAGGATCCGGCGCCGGATCGGCGTTGGCGAAGTCGAGGTCATGCACGCCGCGCATCGGAACGAGATGAATGTGCACGTGGGGCACTTCGAGTCCGGCCACCATCGCCCCCACCTTGATCGGTTCGAACCCGGCCTGCAGCGCCATACCGATGGTCTGTGACACCGAGGTCAGATAGGTGAGTAGATCGGGATCAAGATCGATCCAGTGGTCGACCTCGGCCCGCGGCACTACCAACGTATGGCCTGGGGCCAGCGGGTTGATGGAGAGGAAGGCAACACAACGATCGTCCTTCCAGACGAATCTGCCGGGCAAGTCGCCGTTGATGATGAGAGTGAATACGGATGACATGGCGCCAGTATCGGCGATTCGGCACCCGCTATCCAGCAGAAGGACACAGCAAGCGGTCCAGCCGTCTCCTACAACGTCAGCGCAGCGAACTCGGCGAGGGGGCTGCGAACCGAGCGGTCGAGGGTGACGTGGCCGAAGAGCGGGTTGCCCTTCAGCTTCTCGATGAGTGCGGCGAGGCCGCCGTAAGGAGACACATAGGGGTTGTCGACCTGGGTGAGATCGCCGCAAAACACAACCTTGGAGTTGCGGCTCATCCTGGTCAGAATCACCTTCAGGGTCGGCAGTTCCAGATTCTGCGCTTCGTCGATGATCACCAGCTCTCCGGTGATGGAACGGCCCCTGAGATAGGTCACTGCGGCCATCTCGAGAATGTCGCGTTCGAGCAGGCCCTCGACGGCACCGCGGGTCGCCGCCGGGTCGCCGTTGGCAAACAGGGCGTAGAGGTTGTCGTGCACCGCAGCCATCCACGGTGCCAGCTTGTCGTCGAGGTCTCCCGGCAAGAAGCCGAGCTCCTGACGGCCGACGGCGATGAGGGGCCGATACACCGAAACTCTCCGGTAGCGCTCCTCCTCGAGGGTTTGCTCGAGGGCGGCGGCGAGCGCCAAGAAAGTCTTGCCGGTGCCGGCGACTCCCATCAGGCTCACCGCAGGAATGTCCGGGTCAAGCATGAGGTCGAGGGCAAAGGCCTGGCGCACGTTCTTGGACTCGATCCCGAAGGCGCCCCGCGACCCCGGAACCCGTACCAGCGTCGTTTGCGGCCCGGGATCGACGACCCTCCCGACGGCCGACTGCGAGCCTGGTCCCCGAACGATCAAATACTGATGGAGCACTGCGTCTGGCGCCTCGACCACGACTTTTCCATCCCGGTAGAACTCGTCGATCGTTGCGCTGTCGGCGTCCACGGTGGCGACACCGGAGTACCACTCGTCGACCGGCACCGTGTCGGCGCGGTAGTCCTCGACCTCGACACCCAGCTGGGCACCCTTGATTCGCAGTGACGCATCACGAGTGACGAGCACGGTCGCCTCGCCCGCGTCGACAAGGTTCAGGCACGTCGCCAGGATGCGATGGTCCGACGTCGAAGGGTCCAGCACCGAGGGCATCCGCTGGGACTCGACCCCGTTCAGTTCGATGCGGAAGGTCCCACCCGAGGGGATCGCCTTCTCTTCGGCAAGACCACCGGGCTCCGAGGCACCCAACTCCTCGAGCAGCCGAATCGCCGAGCGGGCGTTGGCTCCGACCTCGTCGAGTCGGCTCTTGTGGCGATCGAGTTCCTCGACGACAACGAGCGGAAGCACAACATGGTGTTCTTCGAATCGCAAGGGAGAGTGAGGGTCGGCGAGGAGGACACAGGTGTCCAGTACGTACGTCTTCAGGCCCACGGCCTTCAACTCCTCTCTGCTGCCAGGCCGGTGAAGCCTCCCAGCAACGGTCGGAAAAGCAAGGACCTCCCTGAGTTCATCGGCGTCACCGGAGGTACTCTGAATCAATCCGAGCGAGGAGGGCACGTGAAGATCGCCATCATTGGGGCAGGTTCCTGGGGGACAACGGTGGCGAGCCTGCTCGCCGACAAAGCACCGACGGTGCTGTGGGCCCGCCGACAAGAGCTGGCTGCCGCGATCGACAAACGTTCCGAGAACCCGGACTATCTCCCCGGGTTCCGGCTGCCCGAGTCCCTCTCGGCGACGAGCAATCTCGAGTCAGCCCTCGATGGTGCGTCGGTGATCGTGATGGCGGTCCCATCACACGGCACTCGGGCCGTGCTAGTGGCGAGCCGCGACTGGATCGACCCGGCCATTCCCATCGTCAGCCTCACCAAGGGCATCGAACAGGACACGTTGATGCGGATGACCGAGGTAGCCGCCGACGTCCTCTCCGACCACGATCGTTCACGAATCGGAGTGCTCTCCGGGCCTAATCTCGCCAAGGAGGTCCTGGTGGGCCAACCGGCCGCCACCGTTGTCGCCATGACTGACGCCGAGGTGGCCGCCGAGCTTCAGACGCTGTTCATGACGGCGACCTTTCGGGTCTACACCAACTCAGACGTTGTCGGCTCCGAGTCGGCCGGCGCTCTGAAGAACGTCATGGCGATCGCTGCCGGTATGGCGGATGGTCTCGGATTCGGCGACAACACCCTCGCCACACTCATCACCCGCGCCCTCGCCGAACTGACCAGATTGGGAGTGGCGATGGGAGGACAATCCCTCACATTTGCCGGTCTGGCAGGCACGGGAGACCTCATCGCGACCTGCATGAGTGAGCAGAGCCGCAACCATCGCGTTGGCTTTGGTCTTGGTGAGGGGAGACCGCTGGACGAGATCATTGCCGAGATGAACATGGTTGCCGAGGGCGTGAAATCGACCCGCGGCATCCTGGCGCTGGCCGACCGCTACGGCGTCGAGATGCCGATCGCCGAGCAGGTGGGCCGTGTTCTCTACGAAGGCGCAGACCCGGCGGCCGCCGTCGCCAGCCTCATGCGGCGAGAGGCGAAACCGGAAGCTGGTTAGGAGGGTGTTGGTCTAGCGCAAGTGCGGGGTTGCGCCGGCGGCGTTCGACCGTCTCCGAGGAGATGGCGGCCCGCCCGGCCGGGCTAGAGTTGTCGCCGTAGGTTGCCGGTAGTGCGCGACCTCGAACGGAGAGTGAGACTGGTATGCCGGTATTGGACGTTCTGTGGTCGATGCTGTGGTTCTTCCTCCTCATCGCCTGGATTTGGGTGGTCATCGTTGTCATCGCCGACGTATTCCGCAGCCAGGATCTGAGCGGGTGGGGCAAGGCTGGCTGGATGATCTTCATCATCCTCATCCCGTGGCTCGGCGTGTTGGTCTATTTGATCGCCCGTGGCCACGGCATGCAGGAGCGCGAGGCACAGCAGTACGCCGATCAGCAGGCTGCCACCGACGCCTATATCCGGCAGGCCGCCGGAACGACGGATGCTGACCAACTCGAGAAGCTGAAGAACCTCCACGATTCGGGGGCGCTCACCGACGCTGAGTACGCCGCCCAGAAGGCCAAGATTCTCAACAGCTAGCGACGTGAACCAGGACTCGTCGGGTGCCCTCCTCGTTCTGTGGGGAGGGCACTCTCGCGTCCGGGACACCGCTTGGCGCCGGGGCGCACGAACGCAGCCCGAGCCGCTTCGACCTGTTCGTACGCGGCACATCCCGCGAGATGGTCGTTGACGATTCCCATCGCCTGCATGAAGGCATAGGCCGTCGTAGGACCGACAAACGAGAACCCACGCCGCTTCAACTCTTTGGCCATGGCGATCGACTCCGGGGTCTTGGTGTCGATCACCCGATCTGCCGGATCTGGCTCAAAGGACCAGAAGAACGCTCCCAGCGAACCGACCTCACCGGTCAGGTCGATGGCCCGCCGCGCATTGTTGATGGTCGATTCAATCTTGCCACGGTGGCGGATGATGCCCTTGTCTTGCAGCAGCAGCGCAACATCGCTCTCGTCCATGGCCGCCACAGCTTCGAGGTCAAACCCGCGAAATGCGGCCCGGAATCCTTCCCGGCGGCGCAAGATCGTCAGCCAGCTGAGACCCGATTGGAAGCCCTCGAGGCACAGCTTCTCGAAGAGCAGGCGGTCGTCGTCGACGGGAAAGCCCCACTCATCGTCGTGATAGGCCACGTAGTCGGGAGCGGAGGCGCCCCACGAACATCGGGCAACTCCGTCGTCCAGGATCACGATTCCGCCGGCCATGGCGACATCAAAGCAGTTTGGTGGGGTAGGAAGCGAGAGGAGGGAAGACCGTCGGTCTAGTCTCCAGCAAAGGCCTCACGCAGGTTGGACACCGCCTGGAGAGCTGCCCGGCCGGCATCGTCGCCGAGATGCGGGAGCTTGGCGGAGCGAACGCTGTAGCGCGACCGACCGTCCCGTTTGGGGACTGCGCCGGCTTGTGGTTCTTCGACCACGGCGGCGACCGGCTGCTGACCCAATGCGACGCTGAGAAGTCTGGCGGCGGCGTCCTCTGCTGCGGCTCGAGACGCCGCGGTCAGCTCGGCGGCTTCGACCCGAGCGGTCTCAATGATGCCGGCCGCTTCGGCTCGTGCTTCATCGATGAGGCGCTCGGCATCCTGGCGGGCGCTCGTGTAGAGCAGGAAAGCATCCCGACGGGCACCGGCACGGATCTGATCGGCCTCGGCGAGCGCGGCGGCTTCGGGCGCTGCCTGCGACACCGGCAAGGTCAGCAACTCCGCGTCGTGCTCGGGGGCATCAAATCCGAGAGCTTGAACAGTCATGTCTCCGGGTCCCCTCTGGCGGGATTCGTCTTCCTCTCCCAGGTCTATCGGCAAACGGACCCAAGAACTGCAACGCCAGTTCTCGAATGCCTCAATTGACTAGTCACGAGGTCGCGAATACCGAACCCGGGCGCTACCCAGCGGCTTCAGCGTCTCCGACGGCATCGCGCTGCGCAGCTCGGCTGTGGCTCAGCACCACCGTCATCAGCTCCTCGATGTAGTCGGGAGATACGCCGGCGGCCACCGCGTCTTCGCGCGCCTCGGCAATCAGCTCGGCCTCGCGCTCCGGAGACCGCATTGCGAGTCCCTTGAGTTGCTTGATGCGGGCAATCTCCACCGAACTGTGGAGGCGCCGCGCAATCAGCTTGATCAGAGCCCGGTCGACCCGATCGATCTCGTCACGCAACAAGGGAATTCCCAACGCATCCATCAGCTCGGCGAACTCGGCAAGGTCGAGCTGGCTGCCATTGCCGGCGAGCGCGGTGGCGGGGTCGGGATGCACCGCGACGACGAGCCCGTCGGCGCCGACCGACCGGCCGGCAAGCGCCAGCGGCTTGATCAGATCCCGGCCCCCGGCGCTGGGTGCCGGATCGATGACAACCGGCAGGTGGCTGAGACGCTGGACAACGGGAATCGCGGAGATGTCGAGTGTGTCCGACGTGCGGGGATCAAACGTGCGGCTGCCGCGCTCGCACAGGACCACCTGTTTGTTGTCCTCGGCGAGGATGTACTCGGCGGCCATCAACCACTCATCGATGGTCGCCGACTGACCGCGATGCAACAGCACGGGACGTCCCGTCGCGCCGGCTGCTCGCAGCAGCACAAAGTTCTGCATGTTGTCCGGACCGACCTCGAGCATGTCGACGTGTTCGGCGAGGAGTTCGGCATGCCCGGGCTCCAGCACCTCGGTCATCGTCGGCAGGCCGGCTTCGCGACCGGCATGCTCCAGAAGCCATAGCCCCTCCTCGCCCAGCCCCCGGTAGCGATAGGGAGAGGTCTCGGCCCGAAACGTGCCGGCCCGGACGATGGAGGCGCCCTGCTCGGCTGCGGCAAGCGCCACGGCGACCATCTGCTCCTCGTTCTCGACGGCCACCGGCCCGGCGATGACCGGATACGAACCATCGCCAAAACGAACGTTACGAACCGCCACGACGGTGGTTTCGACGTCTGGCCTACGGTGGCTCTTGAGTGCCGGCTCGCTGGGGCCGCTGCTGGTCATCATGGTCTCCTACGTTGGAGCGACCTTGGGCACGAAAAAGCCCGAAGCCGCTGCTGGCTTCGGGCAGGTTCTGCGGTGGCGCTACTTCTAGCGTGCAGCCTTTGCCCGAGCCAGGGGCCCGGTAAAGGAATACACAAAGAAGTAGCTGGTCCGCATAGTGCAGCCAATGTACCGGCACAGGGCCGACCTGGCAATTAGGAGTCGGGTGCCTTGCGTCGCACCTCTTCCACCTTGCCGAGCGCGGTCCGCAACTCTTCCAGCCAATCGTCGATGTTGCGTCCGACCAGACGGACACACCAGGCCAGCGCATCGCTGCGACTGCGAGCAACGCCGCCTTCGACCAGCGTGTCGAGAACCCGACGCTCCCGAATCCTGAGCCGCGTCATCGCCGGGATCGACAGATGCGTGAACAGCACGCCAACATCACCGCAGCGTGCCCCCCACGAGACCTTGCGCTGAAAACGCTCCTCCGCCTCGGCCGCCATCGCGATCCGCTGCTGACGAGTTTCCTCGCGGAACTGGGTGATCCTGCCGACACAGGCCGCTTCGCCCCCGCCGGCGTCGACCAGCGTGCCGACCACGAGAACCTCATCCCGGTCCGATGTGATTGTCACCGCGCTGAACCACTCGACGGGAAGTCGCACGGTGAACCACTCTTCGATATCGGCGGGGTCGATGAGGTCGGCCCCAGATCGGGACTTGGGTGACATGCTTACATCATTACAACTCGACGTTGCGCCGTCAAGCCATCCCTTCGATCACCTCGCGGGCCGCCGCGGCAAGAATCGGAGCCAGCGGTTCGAAGGCGGCAAAACGGGGATCCGTCGTCTGCCCCGCTTGGTAGCGTGCGAAGATCTGCTCGATGATGACGGCAATCCGGAACAGGGCAAGCCCCTCGTAGAAGCGGACGCCGGACACGTCGAAGCCGGTAGTCGCCGCGTAGACCTCGAGGATCTCATCGTGACTGAGAAAGGGGCCCACCGCCACGGCACGCTCGCCAAAGATCGGAAAGGTCGGGCTGTCGGGATCGGCCCAATAGGCGAGGAAGGTCCCGAGATCGACGAGCGGGTCGCCCCGGGTCGACATGTCCCAGTCGAAGACGGCGACGATGTCGCCACGATCGTCCACCATCGTGTTGTCGAGCTTGTAGTCGTTGTGAAGAATCGTTGCGGCCTGCGGCACCGGGATCTGCTCGTGAAGCAACTGCGCCGCTACCTCCATGTCGGGGACCGGCCTAGTCCGCGCCACCTCCCAACGCCGGGACCATCCGTCGACCTGTCGGCTCACGAACCCGTCGGGGTGCCCCAGATCTGCCAGGTCGACCGCAGCCGGATCAACGAGATGCAGCCGCGCCAGGGTGGAGGTGAGTTCGATTCCGAGGTGGCGACGAATGGCAGGGTCATCGCCCCAGGTTGGCGGCCACTCGTGGCGGATCACGTAGCCGCGGCGGCGTTCCATGACGAAGAACGGCTTGCCCATCACGCCGGCGTCTTCGCAGAAGTAGTAGGCACGAGGCGCCGGTTGGAACGCTCGCCAGAGCCGTGACAGGACCCGGAACTCCCGGGCCATATCATGCCCACCCCGAGCGACCTCGCCGAGCGGGGCGCGCCGCAGCACCAACTCCGTGTCGCCGGCGACCACGCGATAGGTCAGATTGGCGGCTCCTCCCGGAAACTGATCAAAGACAAGGTCGTGATCGCCGACGAGATCGGGGAGTGCGGCCCTCAGGCGCGCGGCGACGGCGGCCTCGTCAAAGCGCTCTTCGTCGCGGATTGGTGCTGTGTCGCCCGGCATCACGTGACCCTACCAATCGGCTTTGGGGGGCCACGGCGACGGCCGGCTCATACGTAGTCGGTCCACACCCACACGACCAGCAGGGCGGCCCCGACGACAGGGATCAGGACTTCGACGACGTCGCGCCCGCGGCTGGGGACACGTCGTTGGCTCTGGGAGGTGAGTTCGCGCCACATCACCGCGATCATGCCAAGCACGACGACGACGGTGGCGAAGATGAGAACAATCGTTGCAGGCACTTCCACGGATCTTCCAGGTTACCGGAGCCGGTGGAACGCCGTCAGACGAGTACGTCAACGATCATGGCCAAGCTCAGCAGCGCGAGGTAGAGGTTGGAGAAGCCGAAGAACCTCATGGCTTCGCCGGTGCGCCGCTGCAGCCGGTACGCCGCGGCGAGGAGCCACGCACCGAGGCCGAGCGCCGCAACCAGGTAGATCAAACCGACGGCCCCGGTTGGGTACAACAGCAGGGAAACCCCTACCAGCACCCACGTGTAGACCTCGATGTGCTCGATGGTTCGCCGCGGGCCGACAACTACCGGGAGCATGGGGATCCCGGCGACGGCGTAGTCGTCCTGGTATCGCAATGCCAGCGCCCAAAAGTGCGGCGGCGTCCAGAAGAACACGATGGCGAACATGATCCAAGCTGGCAGCGCCAGGCTCCCGGTCACGGCCGCCCACCCGACGAGAGCCGGAACCGCGCCCGCCGCACCGCCAACCACGATGTTCTGCGTCGACGAGCGCTTGAGGTACATCGTATAGACAAAAATGTAGAAGAGCAGACCCGCCGTACTCAACACTGCGGCGAGGAGGTTCGAGGTGGCCCATAGGACTGCAAACCCGGCGATACCAAGGGCAATCCCGAACACCAAGGCCGATCCGGGCCGCACCCGGGACGACGGCAGCGGACGGTTCCTGGTACGGCGCATCACGACATCGATGTCGCGGTCGATGACGTTGTTGATGGCGTTGGCGCCGCCGGCCGACAGGGTCCCACCGAGCAACGTCGCCACCATGAGCCAGGGGTCGGGCCAGCCCTGTTCGGCAACGACCATGGCCGGGATCGTTGTGATGAGCAACAACTCGATAATCCGGGGTTTGGTCAGTTCGACGTACGCCTTGATGGTGGCGCCCGTCGATGGCGGCACCTGGCGAGGATCGGTAATCCGGACCTGAGGACCGCTCACGTAGTGCTCCCGCCGACCGCCGGGCTACCCACGGTTGGAACCGCGGCCGGTTCGGCCAGCAAGTCGGCAACGAAGTACAGGTACGAGATCCACAGCACGTCGGCAAGCAGCAGGTGGACCACCTGCGACTCCATCGGAGTGAGCAAGACGATGTTCAGCATCCCGACGATGAACTGAACCCACACGGTGCCTTCCACCACCATGGCTAGCTTGCGGGACGTACCGGTTGCGCCGACGGACAAGTGGCGAACGATGAGGAACACCGCAATCCCCCCTCCGATGGCGAGTGCGGGATGAATGCCGCGAACGTTGACGAGGATCGAGGCGATCGGCGTCTCCTCGACCACCACGGCATCATCGAAGTACAGGGTGTCGGCAAGCGAATTGATGGCGCCGCTGATGCCGATGAACAGGATCACCACGAAGCCGGTGAGAGCAAGCTGGTCGGTACGACCCCGCTTCAAATCGAGGCGGAACGGCCTGCCTCCCGACGCGAACCACGCAACCAGGGCGGTCGCGCCGACGAGCAGGAATGTGTTGACCAAGTGAATGCCGTCGACGACGACCCGGCCGATGGAGGCGTCATGCTCCACCCAGCCGAAGACAACGAGCAGGGCGCCGAGGATGATCTCCAGCACCAGCAACCCGGTCGCCCACGCCACCGCCCGGCGGACAACATGCCCTCGCGGGTACCAGCGCAACGCGCCGACCACGAGCGCCACGAACCCAACGCTGAGCAAGAAGGTCATCACCCGATGGCTGAACTCGATACGAGTCTCCCAGTCGCCGAGGAACGGCAACATAGACCCGTCACAACGGGGCCACGTCTCGCCACATCCGGCCCCCGAACCGGTGGCCTGCACGATGTCGCCGTTGAGGACGAGCAGCACCAGGAACACCAGCACCGACCAGGTCAAGGTGCGATAGCCGCGCTGCGCTCGCGACAGGGTGGACGATTCATCAACCATGGGGAGATAGCGTACCCAACTCCCTGCGGTCCAAGAACTCCGCAGGGCTGCGGGCCGCCCGGAGGTAGCCGTCGATACCCGGCGCGGACAACGACCCGGTTCAACGCAGGCGATTTTGGCGTACCATGGCAGAGTTCTTGCGACAAAGGAGTCCCATGAAGAAGCTATTCCTCCTGCTGGTGCTGGTTGGCGTCGGATTCGCCATCTACAAGGCGATGAACACCGAGACGGGCGCGCCGGCCTTCCCAACGGACAGCTAGGGAGTTTGCTGACGAGTCGGCTGACCTGAGCCGACGTTTCTCAGCGGACGACCGGCTCACGCCTCAGCAGAGCCAACGAACCTGAACACCGCCGCCGCGTATTCTTCGGAGCGGTTGATGATGGACTCGTGCCGGGCTCCTGCCAGTTCTACCACCATCGGATCCTCGAGCCGCGCCGCCAAATCGTATTGAGCGGCGGGGAACACGACTTGGTCGTGAGTCGGAATGACCACCATCGTCGGCACCCGTAGCTTGTTGATCCACGGCCGTGAATCGAACCGCCACGCAGCGTGTCCTGCCTCGTAGTAGAGGTTTGGATCACGCCGCAGCAGGCTGGCCCCCAGCCAACGGAGGTGCTCGGGCGCAATGGAGCCGCTGCGCCGCATCACCCGGGTCGTCGCCAGAGCGAACTCCACCCGGCTCAGCCGCATCACCGCTCGGCCCGCCCAAAAGGCAACTCTGGCCAGGACCCGGAAACGTTGGATCGGGAAGGCGGCGGTACCGGCGAGGATGAGGCGGTCGACGTGGCGGGGGTGGCGATGGGCCAACTCCTGGGCGACCATGCCTCCCAGCGAGTAGCCAAAGATCGTCGCCCGCTCGATCCCGATGCCATCGAGCACTCCGGCGAGGTCATCGGCCAGGTCGCTGATCTCGTACCGGCCGCGCGGCCAGTCGGATTTCCCGAACGTACGGTGGTCGGGGATCACGACGCGGCAACGATAAGCCAGAAGTGGGGCGAGCCGGTGGTAGGTCATCTCGCCGTCGAACCCCATGCCGTGGACGAGCACGACGGCAGGCGCATCGGAAGGGCCCATCTCGCGGACGAATAGCTCCCGCTCGCCTACCAGAACGGTCCGGCCCGGCGCCGCCATCGGCCGGCGTTGAATGCCGCTCACGCGGGGCTGAGGCTCGGGCCCAAACACCCGCCACACCAACCACCCAAAGGCAACCCTCCGCGCCCAGCGAAACACCGCGCCGCGAATCGGGTTTTGGCGGACACTACCGTCATGTGTGTCGCTCATGTCCGCCAGAACCCTCTCATTGCAGCGGGTCGGTGGCGAAGACGTGGTCGGTGACGGGGCGGCCGCCGATCAGATGCTCAATGATGATGCGTTCCATCACGGCCTCATCGACCGAGTGGTACCAAACGCCGTCCGGATATACGACGGCGATGGGGCCCTGTTCGCACACCCGGAAACAATCGACCTTGCTGCGCGCCACCGTCCCGGTGCCGGGCGACGTCGGGGGCGGTGGCCCGTCGCCTTCGCCTCGCCAACGGGGAGGGGCCGAGGCCAGATCCAGATCCTTGAGGCGGCCCTTCAAATAGCGCCACACCCGGGCACTCTCCTCGGACGTGGAACAACGGGGCGTGCTCTGCATCGCACAGAGAAAGATGTGACGTTCGAGCCGCCCGATGCTCAAGGCGTCGGCAATGGCCTCGAGTCGCTGTGCGGCGCTGTTCTCCTCCATGGCGTCACCCATCATCGCACCGAGATTCTGCCCGCCGGACCGTCGGCAAATGCCTTCTCCGTCAGGCGGCCAATACTCACCGCCGTCACCTGCTCATCCGCCAACGCCTGGTGGAGCGCCTTCTCCAGTGGCCTATCGACGGCGATCAACAGGCCACCGGAGGTTTGGGCGTCGGCCAAGATCACCCGGTCGACTTGATCCGTGTCATCGAACGTCGTGATTCGCCCCGCCGTCTCCAGATTGCGGTTCGTACCACCGGGGATCACGCCGGCAGCTGCAAGCTCTCGCGCCCCGGGCAGAATGGGAACCGTGCCCAGCTCGATCTCGGCGCTGGTTCCACTGGCTCGGATCAGCTCGGAAAGGTGGCCCAGCAGCCCGAACCCCGTGACATCCGTGGCCGCCGTCACGCCGACTCGGCGCATCGCCCGAGCGGCTGCCGCGTTGAGCTCGACCATGCTGGTCACCGCAGCGTCGCGCTGCTCGTCGGTGGCAATCCCGCGCTTGATGGCGGTGGCGATCAGCCCGGTGCCCAAAGGTTTGGTGAGAACAAGCACGTCCCCCGGCCGACCGCCTCCGTTGGTGATGAGGTCGTCGGGGTGCACGACTCCGGTGATTGCCAGCCCGTACTTGGGCTCAGGGTCGTCGATGGTGTGACCACCCACCAGCGTGCACCCCGCCTCGGCGAGAACGGTGGCACCGCCCTCGAGGACGTCGCCGAGCAAGTCGAGCGGGAGCGTGTCGCGCGGCCACCCGACCGTCTGCAACGCAGTGAGCGGGGTTGCTCCCATGGCGTAGATGTCGGACAGCGAATTGGCCGCGGAGATACGGCCCCAATCGAAGGCCTCATCGACGATTGGGGTGAAGAAATCGACGCTCTGCACGATGGCGAGGTCGTCGGTGAGGCGATAGACGCCGGCGTCGTCGGACCCATCGATCCCGACCAAGAGGTCAGGGTGCCGTACAGGGCTCAGGTTGTGTAAACGGCGCATCACGTGCGCCAACTCATCGGAGCTGAGCTTGCATGCTCAACCGGCTCCGTGTGAGAACGATGTCAATCGAGGCTCCACGACACCTCCTCTCGATCGGAAGTCTACGGAGCGAGGTGGGTCTATGAATCAACGGCACAGGCACTCCATCCCTGCTCGTCTTTAGCCAACCACGGGTCATCTTGGGGTTTACCGACTGGATGTCGAGTCACCCACCGTTACCATCCCGCTCCGCGGAGACTTCAGTCTCTGGAGTTCAGGCCCCCTCGTCCCCCCTGGGGGGCCTGTTCTTTTGTCGAGGCCTGCTTGGCCGCTTCCTTCTTCTCGAACTCCGCCGGCGGGGACGACCGGTATCCTCTGCCGGCACTACGTTCGGCGATAGGCTCAGCCGCCATGAGGTTTCGTTTTCCCCGGCCCCGTTTGATTGCAACCAGTCTGCGTGATCTGGCGCGCCGTCGGCCGGACCAAGCCGAGGAGTATCTCGACACTCACCACGAGGAGTGGGAAGAGCTCGCCGAGGGCAGCCCCCACAACGCGGCGGACATCCTCGAGGCTCTCGACGAGGAGGGCGCCGCCGACCTGCTCGCTGAGCTCACCCTCGAGGAAGCGGCCGACGTCCTCGACGAGATGCGGGCCGAAGCTGCGGCCGATGTTCTCGAGGAGATGAGCCCCCGCGCCGCCGCCGTCCTCATCGGGGCGATGGAGACCGATCAGGCCGCCGACGTCCTGGGTGTGCTCGAAGCCGAACAGCGCGACGCCATCATCGATGTCTTGCCCGCCGACACCAAGGCGGAGCTCCTCCGACTACTTGCCTACGCGCCCGACACGGCCGGCGGCATGATGACCACCGACGTCGCCACGCTCCCGATAGGCATGACCTCCGGCGAGGCCGTCGAGGACCTCCGCCGCCTCCACGAAGAACTCGGCTCGAATCTTGCCTACGTATATGTCGTCGACGACGACAACCTATTGCGCGGCGTCGTCTCTTTCCGCGACCTGTTCTTCGCCCGTCCCCACACCGGGATGGAAGACGTGATGACACACGATCCCGTCGCGGTGCAGCCCGACAGCGACCGCGAGGTGGTCGCCGAACTGATCGAACGGTACCGGTTGATGGCGATCCCGGTCACCGACGAAGCGGGACACTTGAAAGGAATGGTTCGCTTCGAGGAGGCGATGGAGGCGGTACGCGAAGAGATCGGCGAAGACCTCACTCAGATGGTCGGCGCCGGCGCCGAAGAAACGGTTTTCACCCCCATCCCCGTATCGGTACGGCGCCGTCTGCCGTGGATCACCTTCAACATGCTGATTGGATTGATGATCGCGTGGGCCATCGGCCCTTTCCGCGAGACCATCCAGGACAACCCCATCCTCGCTGCGCTCATGCCCATGGTGGCGCTGCTCGGCGGCAACTCCGGTGCACAAGCCCAGGCGGTGATCATCCGTGCCATGGCGATCGGCGACCTGCCCCCGGGTCGCGCCTGGCGGGCGGTGCGGCGCGAATTCGTGATCGGTGCAGTCAACGGAGCAGCCATGAGCGTGATGGCCGGCCTGGCCGTCGCGCTGATCTCGCCCGATCCCGAAGTCGGCGTCGTCGTCGCGGTCGCCGTCTTCGTCAGCCTCCTCGTCGCCGGTCTGGCCGGCGCAGGAATCCCCGTGCTCATGCGGCGCATTGGCCTCGACCCGGCGCTGGCATCGAACATCTTCCTGACGATGATCACCGACCTCGTCGGCTTCATCGGATTCCTCCTGACCGCCACCCTCCTGCTGTAGAGAGAGGGTTTTGGCGGACAATGGCGCAGCATGCTGCGCATATGTCCGCCAAAACCCTCTCTCAGCTGGCGATGATGGTGACGGGGAAGTCGCTGAAGGGACCGACGTACACAATGGTGAAAGCCTCTTCGAGACGCACCAGATAGTGCTCGTCGAGAATCTCCTGCTGGGCGGGCTGCACCCCATCGGCCAGGACGAGATCGGCAGCAGAGATATCGTCCACCACATGTACCTCGTACACGGGCGGGAACCGATCGATCACGTCCTCGATGACGTTCTGAAGGTCGACGTCGGTCAACGCGGTATAGGTGCTGGGGTCGAGCAAGACCACAACGGTGGCCCCCCTCTCGCCCTCGACCCGGTTGACAACCTCGTACGCCGGAATGGAGAAGGACACTTCCTCGTCGACGACGACCGTGGTCGTTGTGGCGCCGTCCGAGCCGCCGCCGGGGGCGGTCGTTCCGCCCGATACCACCGCGGTTGTTGGCGTGGCGACCGTTGTTGTCGTGGTGTCGTCGGCTTCATCGCCAGAGCAACCAGCACCGAGAAGAGCGACGACCAGAAGAACGCTGAAATAAGTGACGATGGGCCTCATGGCTCACACTTTACTCCCCGCCCCAATTAGCGTGGCGACTGTTCCGCCAGCCAGGTTTCGTAGTCGATGCCGTCCATCCACACCTCTGAGTACACCTCGCGAAACCGAGCCTTCACTTCTGCGAAGAGCTCCTCAGACGGAGCCTGCTCGAGCCCGATCTGAGCGATGGCCAATGCTGGGCGCCAAGCTGAGATGCCAAGCCCGATGTCCACCCGGGTGCGCCAGTCCCCGCCGTCTCGCGGCCGGGTGACACCATCGACCGACCAGAAGGCCTGCAGCTTTCCGGCCGCCCGCAGGCAGCGGCGCACCTCTCGAGCCCCCGCCTTGCCGATGCCGTAGGCGTCCGCGAATACCTCCTCGGCCCAGTCGACAAACGCCGCGTCGCCCCACAACTGCGGCTCGGTGACGACGGACTCGTACAGGTCGTCCATACGTCGCAACAGGCTGAGATAGTCCACAGTCAGTCGAGCGCCAATTCCCGCCGCACCACCGCGCGGAAACCTGCCGCGAGCTGAGTCGAGTATTCCCCGATGGCGAACTGCCGGTCGCCGACCCGGGACACCGGCATCACCTCTTTCAGCGTCGACATCGCCACCACCTCGTCGGCGGAAAGCATACGTTCGAGCGGGAACGAGCCTTCGCTCACCTCGAGACCACATGACGGCGCCACCTGCAGTGTGACGCTGCGGGTGATCGACGCCAGGATCCCGAGGTCGATGCCGGGCGTTTCGAGCCGACCGCCGGCGATCCAGGCGATCGAGTAGGTCGGACCTTCGAGCACCGATCCATCTCGCCCGATGAGGAGGGCGTCGTCGGCACCGGCGCGGCGGGCGGCAAGAGACGCGGCCAGGTTGGGACCATACGACAACGTCTTGGCCCCGGTCAGCTCGGAAACCGCACCACCGGGGTGCCAGGGTGCCGGCAGCGGAGCGATCTCCAAAGACTCTTCGGGCGCCGGCAGCGACTCGGCGATGACGATGACGCTGCTGTTGGTGCCGGGATGAAACGGGTCGGTACCGCCGGTCACGATCATGCGGACGACACAGTCATCGCCCGCCTCCGCCCGGTCCGCAGCCCACCGCTCGAGGTCGGGGCGTGGCGGCAGAGCGATGGCAAGGCGCGCCGCGCTTGCCTCCAAACGATCCAGGTGGGGTCCGAGCCGAAAGATCCTGCCCTGATATGCCCGGAACGCCTCGAAGCACCCATACCCGCGCTGGAGACCAACGTCGAAGACCGACAATCGGGCTTCGCCAGGGGTAAACGGTGTTCCGTTGATGAGAACGTCGCTAACTGCTGCCATCACCACAAAAGCCTAACGCCGCGCAGTGACGGCAATTCAGCCGAAGCGATTGGTGATGGGGAGCCGGCGGTCCTTGCCAAACGCCTTGCGGGTGATCCGCACGCCGGGGGCAGCTTGGCGCCGCTTGTACTCGTTGCGATCGACCATGCGGACGACCTGCTCGACGGTAGCGGCGTCCAGCCCGTCGCGGACGATCAGATCCACGGCCTCGTCGAGCTCGACGTAGCGGCGCAGGATCTCATCGAGCAGCCCATAGTCGGGCAGCGAATCGCTGTCCTTCTGGTCCGGACGCAGCTCGGCGGACGGTACCTTGTCGATGATGGCGCGGGGGATGACCTCGACTTGACGATTGCGCCATTCGGCCAGGCGATACACGAGTGTCTTGAACACGTCCTTGAGAACCGAGTAGCCACCGGCCATGTCGCCATAGAGCGTGGCGTAGCCGACGGCCATCTCCGACTTGTTGCCGGTGGCCACCACCATCCCGCCGAACTTGTTCGAAAGCGCCATCAAGATCGCGCCTCGGATCCGAGCCTGCAGGTTCTCCTCGGCCACCCCGGGCTCGGTTCCTGCGAAGGCGGGGGCAAGGGCGTCGAGAAACGAAGCGAAGATGTCGTCGATCTCGATGACGTCGAAGCGACACCCAAGGCGATGAGCCAGGTCGGCGGAGTCATCGACGGACCCGGTCGAGCTGTAGCGAGCCGGCATTGTCACCCCCCAGACGGCGTCAGGTCCGAGGGCATCCACCGCGATCGCGGCGGTGAGCGCCGAGTCGATCCCGCCGGAGAGACCGACAACCACCTCGCGAAACCCGTTCTTCTCGACGTAGTCCCGCAGGCCGGTGACCAAGGCGGCATAGACCTCGGCTTCTTCACTCAGGCGCGGAACGGCGGCCAATGGGGGCAGGGAGGTCCGTTCGAGACCGGCTTGTCCACCGCCGGGAGGAACGAGCGGCCCGTCCGGAATGGCGACATCGAGGACGAAGCGCTCCTCAGCGAACTGCGCGGCGCGATAGACGAGAGCACCGGAGGCATCGAACACCATCGAGTCGCCGTCGAAGACCAGTTCGTCCTGACCGCCGACCATGTTGACGTACACGACGGGCACCGCCGAACGTCGCGCCTGGTTGGCAAGCAGCGCGGCGCGCTCGGCACCCTTGCCGATGTGATAGGGCGAG
This sequence comes from uncultured Acidimicrobiia bacterium, assembly GCA_963704825.1. GTDB lineage: Bacteria > Actinomycetota > Acidimicrobiia > Spongiisociales > UBA5794 > CAVPHV01. The sequence goes on along the minus strand of CAVPHV010000014.1, from coordinate 363,773 downwards.
CCGTTGATGTTGACCAGCAACCGCGCCCCGGCTGCTGCCTGGAGCGACGGCGGACCGGTCTCGGACCAGATGTCCTCACACACGGAAACGCCGACCGGCACTCCTGCGATGTCGACCACCAAAGCCGGGCGACCTCCGGCTGCGAAGTAGCGGGCCTCATCAAACACGCCGTAGTTGGGAAGCAAACATTTGTGATAGACCTCACGCACTTCCCCGCCGGTCAGGATGGCTGCGGCATTGGCAAGGCTCCGCGCTACGGCGTCATCTTGGTGATCCCCCGGATCTGCCCGATCAACGAACCCGACGATCGTCGCGGCCCTTCCGGAGCGCTGCGCCAGCGCGTCGAGGCACTCGAGATTCCGAGTCACAAAGGCGTCGCGGAGCAGCAGATCCTCGGGTGGGTATCCGGAGATAGCCAGCTCAGGCAACAGCAGCAGATCGGCCTGTGCCTCCTCGGCCCACGCCATCGCCTCCGCAATACGTTCAGTGTTGCCGTCGAGGTCGCCCACCGTCAGGTTGAGTTGGGCCCCGGCGATTCGTAACTCAGTCATGGCTGCAAGAGTAGGAAACTATCCGGCAGCGCGAGCCGAGCGCTTCAGACGTTGACCGTCTCGGCGATGAGCCAATCGACCACGGCCTGGAGCGCCTTCTCCTCGCTGGCCCCTTGGGCCAGTGCCAGGTGGTAGACCTCGAGTTGGCGATCAGCGCTGGTGCCGCGGGCCACGATCTCGGATGCGTGTTCGACCTCGAGGACGCAGCCAAGCTCCTCGGCGGAAGGTCTGACCAACTCGATCATCTCACCGACAAGCTCTGGATACGGAACCAGCTTGCCTCGGCCGAAGTCGATCAACGACTCGGAGGTGCCGTAGCGCTGCGCCCGCCACAGGTTCTCATTGATCAGCATCCGCGAGTAGATCCGCCAGCGCTGATTGTCGAGGCGGCGCTCGTACAACATCGCCAGCAGGCTCAGGTAAAACGCCGCAATCGTCATGGCGTCGTCGATCGTGGTGCAGATGTCGGACGCCCGCATCTCGAGCGTCGGGTATCGGGCACTGGGACGCAGGTCCCACCAGAGCCTGGTGGCGTCCTCGATGACCCCAGCCTTGGTGAGCACATTGACGTGGCGTTGGTAGTCCGCCCATCCCTGGAACTCATCGGGCATCCCGGTGCGGGGTACCGCCCGAAACACGGAGGTGCGGTAGCTCTTCAGCCCGGTATCCATCCCCTGCCAAAACGGCGATGAAGTGCTGAGCGCCAACAGGTGGGGCAGGAAGTACAGCACCTGGTTCATCAGGTCGATCCGCATGTCCTCGTCCTCGATGGCGACGTGCACGTGCATTCCGCAGATCAGGAGGCGCCGAATCACGCCGCCGAGGGCGCGGGCCAGGGCGTTGTAGCGCTCCTTGTCCGTGTGCTGCTGCCGGAACCAGTTGGCGAATGGGTGGGTTGAGGCCGCGATCGGGGCCAATCCGTACTTGCCGGAGACCTCGGCGACGGCGAGACGCAGCCTGGCCAAATCGGCGCGAGCTTCGGTCACGTTGGCGCAGACCTTGGTCCCGATCTCGATCTGAGATCGGAGAAACTCGGGGCTCACCTGACCGCCGATGATCTCCTCGCAGTCCTTCATCAGCCCCTTGGGCATGTCCTTGACGAGGTCACGAGTCTCGGGGTCGACGATGAGGTATTCCTCTTCGATCCCGATCGTGAATGTCGGCCGTTGCATGACGTGAGCACCCTTTCGAGCCAGGGGACAACATACCGTGCTGTGCCGCCGCGTGCGTATCGGCACCTCACTGCAGCCCGAGTCGTGTCCGACGCGGCTCACTACACTTCGGTTCCCATGTCCGACCGAACCTCTCGCTTGGCGCGCCTTGCCGCCGATCTCACCCCCACAATGATCGACTTGCGCCGCGACCTGCATCGCAATCCCGAGGTGGGCTGGACCGAGTACCGGACCACGCGACGAGTTGCCGAGGTACTCGCCGAGCAGGGCCTCTCCCCCCGGGTCAGGCCGGATGGCACCGGCCTCACCGTCGAGATCGGCTCGGGTGAGCCCATCGTCGGATTCCGCGCCGACATGGACGCCTTGCCCATTCAGGAGGAGGCAACCCCCGAATACCGGTCTGAGCGTGACGGCGTGATGCACGCCTGCGGGCACGACGTCCACACCGCCGTCGGCGTAGGAGTAGCGAGCGCTCTGGCAGGACTCGGCGACATTCCGGGCACCGTGCGGGTCATCTTCCAGCCCGCCGAGGAGCAGATCCCCGGCGGTGCCGTGACGCTGTGCGCCGAGGGCGTGCATGAAGGTCTCGCCGCGCTCATCGCCTTCCACGTCGACCCGTCACTCGAGCCGGGGCAGGTCGGCATCCGCCGCGGCGGAATCACAGGTGCGTCCGATCGAGTGGTGATTCGACTTCATGGTCCGGGCGGCCATACCTCCCGTCCCCACCAGACGGTCGACCTCATCTACGTCGCCGGCCGGGTGATCACCAATCTCCCCCTGCTGATTCGTCACGGCATCGATCCCCGCGAGACCGTCTTGGTCGTCTTCGGTCGCGTCGAGGGCGGTTCTGCCGAAAACGTCATCCCAACCACGGTCGAGTTGGGTGGCACGATTCGTCTCTTCGATCTCGACCTCTGGCGAACCATGCCGGAGATCCTCGAGGGAGTTGTAACCGATCTCATTCGACCGCTCGGCGCCACCGCCGAAATCGAGTACCACCGTGGTTCGCCGCCCGTCGTCAACCATGAAGCGGTCACCGGCGTCGTCTCTCAGGCCGCGCAGGCTTGCCTCGGCCCCGGCGGTGTCAAGCCCACCCACCAGAGCCTCGGCTCGGAGGACTTCGCCTGGTACCTCGAGCAGGTGCCGGGTGCGCTCCTCCGACTCGGGAGCGCCCTCCCCGAACGGAAGGTCGACCTGCATTCCGCCACCTTCGACGTCGATGAACGAGCGATCGAAACCGGAATCCTCGTCGGCGCCGAATCCATGCTCCAACTGCTCGAACACGCTCGCTGAGCTATCGGCCGCGGCACAACCAGCCCTTTCTTCAGCGGGTTTTTGTCGTGGGTGGTTGGTAGGGTCGAACGTATGTTCGATATGATGCAGCCGGGCGAAGCCGCCGCCGACCCTGAAGATGTTGAGGACTTCGAAGAGTTGGAGGCGTTTGAGGAGTCGGAGCGGCTCGCCGAGATCATCCAAATCACCCAACTCACTGCCCCTGCGACGCCCCGGGACCCAAGGCGGATGGCTAGAGAGCTCGATGCGGTGCCCCCTGGGGTGCACCTCGCCGCAATGATGGACCAGATCAACCTCTCCACGATCTCGGGCCATGAACAAATCGCGGTGGTGCGGGCCCAGCAACGCCAAGCATCACACCACCAGGCCCAGCTCTACCGGGCGATGGAAACGATCGTGACCACCATGGAAGACGAGTTCGACGACCCCGAATCCCAGATCCACGCCGCCACCGCCGAAATCCGAGCCGCATTGCGGTTGACCCGCCGCGCTGCGGAGACCGAACTCGCCATGGCCCTCGAGACTGGTCCGACGGGTCCCCGCCGTGCTCGACGCGTTGGCGGCTGGGTTGATCGACAACCGCAGGGCCCGAGCGATTGTCCATGGCACCACGCATCTCGACGACGACACCGCCCGGGCCGTTGTCGACGCAGTGATCGGCGACGCCGCCAGGTTCACCACCGGACAGTTGATGCACCGGCTACGGAAACTCTGCATCGACGTCGACCCCCAAGCCGCAGCGAAACGCTACCACCAGGCCGTCGAACAACGGGCCATCCGTAGCCAAGCCACCGAAGCCGGCACCACCAACCTGTTCGCCACCGACCTGGCACCCGACCAGGCCGCCGCAGCCATGGCGCACCTCACCCACACCGCCCGCACCCTGCGCAACCAAGGCGACCCCCGCACCATGGACCAGTTGCGTGCCGACGTGTTCATCGACCTCCTCCAAGGCACCCACACCCGCTGCGGGGGTAAACGTGGCGGGGTGAACCTCACCGCCGACCTCGAAACCCTGACTCGTTTGGCCGAGCATCCCGGTGAGTTGGCCGGGTACGGACCCGTCATTGCCGACATTGCCCGCCAAGTCACCGAACACCAACACCACTCCCCTTGGACCTACACCATCACCGACCCACACACCGGGATGCTGATCGACGCCGGCACCACCCGACGCCGACCAGACGCGACACAACGCCGCTTCGTCGAAGCCCGCGACCAGGTCTGTGTCTTCCCCGGATGCCGCATGCCCGCGGTCGACTGCGATATGGACCACATCGAACCCTATTCCCACGGCGGGATCACCTCGGTAGACAACTTCGCCCCCGGCTGCCGCCACGACCACACCACCCACACCAAACTCGGCTGGACCTACCAACGCCTCCCCAACGGCGACTACCAATGGACCACCAAACTCGGCTGGACCCACACCACCAGCGGCAAGCCACCACCGCCCCGACCGGGGAGTGACCAACGAAGCCGAACACCACGACACAACCCCGACGAGCAACCCGCCGACGACGAACCTCCCTAACCAACAAGATGCATGCCAACGACGTTGGACCGACCCCTTGCACAAAATCGGGAACCGATAGTGTCGTGGCGGCAACAGAGGTGCGATGAAGGACTCTCGAGACCGCCGCAGCCTGAAACGGATCGCCGCCTGTGACCCGGCCGCGCGACCCGGCTCGATTCGTCGAGTTCGGCTTCCGCGGCTCGGTCTCGTCTTCGACGCCACCGAACTTGGCGTACCGAGGGACTCAGAGCCGACGTGGGTGGCGCACCCTCAGTCGGCGAGCAGGAGACCTTCGGCACCCAGCGCATCGCGCAGGGCTTCCGCCTCGCCGGGCCGGACCGACAGGGTGAGCACGCCACCGCCGCCGTGGGGGGCATGGCGGAGCTGCAAGTCACGGATGTCGGCCTCTGAGGTCTCGAGAGCGTGACCCACCTTGGCCAACTCACCGGGTTGGTCGGCCAAGACCACGCGCAACGCGACCACGGGAGGCGCCAGGGCGCGCCGATGCTCGCGAGCCGACGTGAGCATCTCCTCGAGAGCGGCGTTGTCGCCGCGCTGGAGTTCATCAACCACTTCAGCGAGGCGACGGCGCAAGTCCTCGACCGCCGCCACTACCGCATCTCGATTCGCCCCGAGTAGCTGGGTCCACGGCACCGGATCGGATGCTGCCACTCTGGTCAGATCACGAAAGCTCCCGGCAGCGAGATCCAGCGCCTGGGTACGTTCGGCCGCCTCAGTGACCAGCGTGGCGGCGAGTACCTGCGGGAGGTGGCTGATGGCCGCCACCGCCCGATCGTGCTCGGCTGCCGTCATCCGCACCGGACGGGCCCCGAGGCTCACCACGATCTCCTCGACGGTGTCGACGTCTGCCGGCAATGCATGGTCGGTGACGACCACCCAGGCCGCACCACGGAACAGAGCGGCCGAGGCAGCGTCCGGTCCCGTGGATTCCCGGCCGGCCATGGGGTGGGTGCCGACAAAACGCGCTGGGCGGGCCGCGGCCACGATCGGCCCCTTGACCCCGGCAACGTCAATCACGAGACCGGGAACGGTCAGCGTCTGGACCGCGGTTGCGATGGCATCCGGTGGGCCGGCCAACACCACCAAATCGAGAGCCCCGGCGACCGCCGCGTCGGCATCGAGAGCGGCCTCGCTGAGCGCGCCACGCTGGAAGGCGCGTTGGGCAACCGCGGCGTCAGGGTCCCAGCCGACAACCCACCACCCCGAGGCGCGCAAGCCAAGACCAATCGAAGACCCAATCAACCCGGTACCGAGGATCGCCGCCGTCTGCATGGGCTAGTACGCGGCCACCTAGAGCGTCATTCCCATGACGGCGGCCAGCGCCCGGATGTCCTCCATCAGGGCCGCAAACTCGCTCGGCAAGATGGCTTGCGCCCCATCAACCACTGCCGTCTCCGGCGCGGAGTGCACATCGACCATGAACCCGTCGGCGCCGGCGGCAACGGCGGCCCGCGACAACGGGGCCACCAATTCGCGCCGACCTCCCGAATGCGATGGGTCGACAATGATGGGGAGGTGCGACAGGCCCTTCACGACCGGAACTGCCGAGATGTCGAGGGTGTTGCGAGTCGCCGTTTCGAACGTCCGAATGCCCCGCTCGCAGAGGATCACATCGTGGTTGCCCTCTTTGTAGATGTACTCGGCCGCGTTGAGCCACTCCTCGATCGTGGCGGTGAAGCCCCGTTTGAGCAGCACAGGGCAGTCTTGCTTGCCCAGTTCAGAGAGGAGGGTGAAGTTGGCCATGTTGCGGGTACCGACTCTGATGAGGTCGGCGTAGCTTGCGATCAGCTCGACGTCCCGTGGATCGAGTACCTCGGCCACAAACGGAAGCCCGAACTCATCACGGGCCTCGGCGAGGAGCACAAGACCTTCTTCACCCAGGCCCTGGAACGCGTACGGCGACGTCCGCGGCTTGAAAGCGTCACCGCGCAGGATCGTCGCCCCGGCCGCGGCTACCGCCTCTGCCGCAGAGAAGAGTTGCTCGCGTGACTCAACGGCACAAGGCCCCGCAATGGGGGCGAAATGGCCACCGCCGATCGGAACGCCCCCGACGTTGACCACAGAGTCCTCAGGCTGGAAGTCGCGGCTCACGAACTTGAAGGGCTTGAGGACCGGGACCACACGCTCAACACCGGAGAAGGCTTCCCAGGGGAGCTGCTGGATGACCTCGCGGTCGCCGACCGCGCCGATCACGGTGCGGTAGCGGCCCTCGGACACATGGGCCTCCGCCCCAATGCCCTCGAGACGCTCGATGACGTGCGCCACGTCCTCGGCGCCGGCTTCGCTACGCATCACAATGATCAACGACTCGTCTCCTCTGCCGCTGCTGGCTTTGTCCAAGGTCACCCTCCCGGAGCCAGCAAGCTAGGCGAACCGTTACCGAATAGCGAAGGGAAACCGGGCCGTGCCGCCCAAAAGCCCCGGTCACCAGCGCCGGACATTCCTCGGGACGGTAACCTCGCGCGATCATGCGACGCATCCTCGTCACCGGGGCCGCCACCTGGACCGGAGGACGGCTCATCCAGCGCCTCGAACGTCGGGCCGGGTTTCACGTGCTCGCAGTCGACGAAATATCTCCGCGGCTCGAGTTCGCCTCACCTTTTCAGAAGATGAGCCTCGACCGCACCGAATTTGCCCGCTTCGTCCTCGACGTCGCCCCCGAGACCGTAGTCCATCTCGAAACCGTCGACCGCGCCGATATGCTCGGGCGCAGTCGCGCCCACGAGCTCGCCGTCGTCGGCGCCCAAGCGTTGTTTGGAGCCATCGGCCGCTGTGAGGCGACCAAGCACGTGATCGTGAAGTCCGACGCCGCGATCTATGGAGCAAGTCCGCGTAACGCCTCGGTATTCCGTGAGGAGACCCAACCGCACGGACGGCGCTGCCGGTATCCACGAGATCTCTCCGAGATGGAGCAGTTCGTCGGCGAAATGGGTGCCACTCACGACCATGTCGACTACACGATTCTGCGCTTCGCCGGCATCTTCGGCCCGAACATCGGAAACCCGCTGAGCCGCTTCCTCCGCCTGCCCATCGTCCCCACGCTGATGGGATTTGATCCACGTTTCCAGTTCATCTTCGAAGACGACGCCGTCGCCTTGCTCGAGCACTCCATCCTCAACCCGGTGCCGGGAACCTTCAACGCGGCCGCCTCTGGGCAGATCTACCTGAGCCGCGTCCTGCGCCTCGGCAAGCGCATCGGGCAACAACTACCGCGTCGCGGTTTTGATGCCGCCCTCCGATCGCTGGCTCGGCTCGACCTCTATGTCCCCGAGCACACCCGGCGCTTGATCAAACACGGCATGGTGACCGACACCACCAGGTTGGAGCAAGAACTCGGGTTCACCCCCAAGCGGAACTGTCGCCAGACGGTGTTCGCCGCCTACGGACAACGCGCCAAAGCATCGGGCGATGTCTATGAGGATTTGCTATGACAGCCCGTACCAACCCACTGGGTGAACTCACCCGCAACGAACTGATGGAATTGGCCAAGGCCATGGACATTCGCGGTCGCTCCCGGATGAAGAAGGCCGAACTCCTTGCCGCCCTGACCACGGCGTTCGATCAAACGCGTGATACCGGTCCCGAAGACGACCGCTCGCAGAGTTCTGTGCCGCTTGGATTGCTCGCCGCCCTCTACGAACGCGGCGCTGAAAGGCGTGAGGCGACCAAGCAGCGATTGACCGCCATGGTTGATCAAGACCGGCATTGCCCGTGGCGTAGCGTCGAGGGACACCCTTGCGGGCTCCCGGTCATCGTTGGAGCCGCCACATGCGCACTCCACGGCGGGATCGACATCGAAGACCTCTTTGTTCCCATCGCCGGCAAACTCGGCTTCGAGAGTTGGCCCCCGCTGCTGCGCCAGTTGTGGCTTGCCAGCTACGACATCGACCCCATCGGCCTTGATCCCGTCATCGCCGAGCTGACCTGGCAGGTGCTCAACTTCTTCTATTTCGACTACTTCCGAGTCGAGGTCGAGGGCATCGAAAACGTGCCCATGGACGGGCCGGGGTTGCTCGTCTCGAATCACGGTGGAGCCGCCATTCCCTATGACGGTCTGATGCTGGCGGTTTCGGTCGCCAACGAAGCGCCGAAGCCGCGTCGGGTCCGGGTAACCGCAACCGAGTTGTTCAACATCCTGCCCTGGGTCTCGGAGTGGTTCCGCAAATCCGGCGGGGTCTATGCGTCGCGCGAAGATGTCGAGTACGTCCTCGGCCGCGGTCACCTCGTCGCCGTCTTCCCTGAAGGCGAGAAGGGCTTCATGAAGCCGGTCTGGAATGCGTATGAGGTACAGCGCTTCGGACGAGGCGGCTTCATCTCGATCGCCGAGCAGGTCGGGGCTCCCATCATCCCGGTTGCCATCATCGGCTCAGAGGAAGTCCACCCGGCGGTCACCGTATCCAAGCGACTCGCCCGCCTCGTCCGTTTGCTCATGCCGGAACAGCGGGTCGAAGGGGTCGCCGTATTCCTCAACCCATTGCCGCTGCCGGTGCGGTGGAAAGTCCGCTTTCTCCCACCGATCCCGCCATCCCACCCGGGCACCCCACCTGATCCCCTCGAGATGCTCGAAAAGACCGAGGCCGTCAGGGATGACATCCAACGCAACCTCAACGAGATGCTGGCGGAGCGCACCAGCCTGTTCTGAACTATATCGACTGCTTGCAATAGTTAGCACACTGCTGTATATTGCAAAGGTGAAGCAACCACTCACAGATTTGGGCGAATTCATCCGCGAGCAACGCGAGCGCAGCGCCATGTCGTTGCGGAAGCTCGCAGAGAACGCCGGAATCTCCAATCCGTACTTGAGCCAGATCGAGCGCGGGCTCCGCAAGCCCTCGGCCGAGATCCTCAAGTCGATCGCCCGGGCGCTCTCCATCCGGGCTGAGGCACTGTACGAACGTGCCGGCCTACTGGAGGGCGTGGGCGAGATTGCCACCGTCAGGGAAGCGATCGAGTCAGACACGGAGCTGACACCAGGACAGAAACAGGCGCTGATGCAGATCTACGCGAGCTTCATCAGCGAGAGCCTCCAGGAGGAGCAATGAACATGGAGTCCAGCAAGGACCTCGCCACCAAGACCCTCTACGCCGCCATCGGCGCCCCCGTCGTCTTCGGACGCAAGGTCAAGGCCTATACCGAGAAGGCCACCGAACTCGGACCCAAGGTCACCGAAGGCGCCCAGCACACCTTCGAAGAGTGCGCTGAAGAGGGTGAGAAGTTCACCAAGGGCCTGCAGGACAGCAGCGTGGTCGAAGAGGTGCAGAGCCGCGTCGACCTGGACAAGGTTCAGGATCGGGTCGAGAAGCTGCGCGATCAGCTCGAGCACTCGATGACCACTTGGCGTGAAGGCTTTGCCCCCGGTGGCAAGCCTGCCGAGAAGGCGCCGGCCAAGAAGGCACCGGCCGCCAAGGTGCCGGCCAAGAAGGCGCCGGCCAAGAAGGCACCGGCGGCCAAGGCGCCGGCCAAGAAGACGCCGGCCAAGAAGACGCCGGCCACCAAGGCTGCCGCAGCAAAGAAGCCTGCAGCAACGGCGACAAAGTAGCCACGACAACCTAGATGTTGGCCAGGAGGGTCGCGCCCGGCGCGGCAACGAAGTAGCTCTCCCTCCCTTCCTGCTTCACCTTCGGGCCACAAGGAGAGCCCCGGCGCCAGCCGGGGCTCTCCTACAGCCGGGGCTCTCTTATATGTAGGAGGGGTCTCTGGCTCCCGCGAGTTGCACTGGCGTGTCGAGGAGGAAGGCGAAGCCGGGGGCGTCGAGGACCGGAGAGACACGGCGAGGATTTCTGCAACGCACCACTAGTAGGTGACGAGGGGCTCGAGATCTTTGGCGTCGTTCACCCAGCGCTCCACCATTGACTCGGTGGGGAGCCGACGCACCAGCTTCTTCTTGTCGTTGACCTCGACCATGGCGCTGAGGAGATTGGCAGAGTTGCGACGCCGCAACTCCTTGACGGTGTCGACTCCGGCGGACTCAAGCAGATCCGAATACTCTTCCCCGACGCCTTTGACCCTCATCAGGTCGGCCCGATTGACCCATTCGAGGATCAGCTTCTCGCTGATGTCGGTGGTGTCGGCGATAGCCTTGCGACCCTTCTTCGTCCCCCCGGTCTTGAGGAGTGCCTCGGTGGTACGGATCCGCGCTTTCCGTAGCTTCGTCGCTTGCCGGTGACCGATGCCCTCGATCGTGTCAATCGACGCCATGCCCCGTCCTTTCATCGTCGATGTGGGAGCTGCCCCTCTTGGCGAGGCAGCCTCTCTCACAACCCCCGACCCGCAGAGAGATTACCCAGCGCGACCCGGGCGCTGCCAAACGGACGTGCGGCCGCCTCTTCAATGGCGTGGGGCGACCTCGGCGAGGTCGGCGGAAGACGTGACGCGGTGCGGGGGAATCTGGTCAATCCAGACTTCGTCCGTCCAGTCGGGATGCGCCTTGACCAAGGCACCCAGCGTCCCCTCGCTGGCGAGACCGATCGCGCGCGGCCAAAGCTCGCGGGCGATCACCATCGGCCCGCCTCTTGCGTAGCGATACTTCGGCATCATGATGGAAGCCCGAGTTTCGCGGTGAGCCCGATCACGTCGGCGACCACCCCGGCGTCGAGTTGGGGCTGATCGCCTTCAACCACCAGCACGGCGTCAACGTCTCCGTCGCGGGTGAGCAGGTCGAGACCCACCCGCAGCGACGCCGTGAGGCCGAGTTCCCACTCGGGGTTGATGACAACAGTGGCCTCCCCGAGATCGGTAGTGGCCAGAACGGCCTCGGCGTCGGCGCCAAGCACCACGACGACGACGTCAACGTGTGGGGCAGTGATCGCCACAAAATGCTCAACGAGTGTTGTATCTCCCCACGACGCCAGCGCCAGGGGGCCGCCAAATGCCTCACCGCCATCAGCCGCGAGTATCAATGCCGCGATCCTGTCCAAGACGCCTCCGAGTTCGATGCGAGGGCGTGAGGCTACTTCGGATCGACCTGCGGCACGGCATAGCGCAACACTGCACCGACCTCATACGTGATGAGCGGAGTCTCCGTGATGACGTTCTGTACCGAGCCCCCCGACTTGCGGACCGCCGACGCCATGGCATCGAGCAGGTCGGGCACCGCCCTCATGCCCTCGCCACACGCCGGACACAGGGCGCCGTTGCCGGCCACCAACCATCCACAGTCGTTACACCGTCGCCCTGGCGTGCTGCTCGTTCCCTGGACCACGAGTTCGGCGACGGCCCGCTGGTTGACGGCGCCAAGCACGGGATCGACCCCGACCGCCGCCAGCGGGCTGGAGCCGGCCCGATCCAGCAGACCGGTCACCACCTCGCTCTCATGCCTCCGATCGTAGGCGGCGGACAGTTCCTCACAATGGGAACGAACCGCGGCAGGCGTCATTGTTCCTGGGTCGATAGCGAAGGAGCCGGCCAGCTTCGAACGAATGCTCGGATCCAGTGCCGCGGTGAGCCCATCGACATGGTCGGCGGGCCCGCCTACCAAGAGCAGGTCGAAGGGCTCTTCCTGGTCCAGTTCACGTAGTCGCTGTGCCGTGTCGCGATAGTGGCGATGGGCGATCTCCTCGGCTCGATTCCTGGTCTTCCCCTCCTCGTATCCCGAGAAGCCCCCGTAGTTCTGCTTGCGTACCTCCTCCTCGGCCATCTCCTCCCACGTCTCGAGTTCGCCCATCCGGAACCGGAAGATGGACGCCTTGCGCCGGTCGATGACCACGGCGCAGTAACTGTGGTAGTGCTCGAGCATTGCGTCGAGCGGACGCAGGTACGGATCGAAGTCGGTCACGGCGCGGTCGCGCACCGGCCCGGGCAGACTGACGTACTCGTCGATGCCGGCGGCCGAGCAACGGAACAGGGCGACCCCCCGCCCCCGGTCGCTGGAGATCTGGTCGATCAAATCCGCCACCGACTCGATGTCGGCGCGCAGGGACATAGCCGAATCTCGCGGAAGGTCCTCGACCGAGGCCCGCACCGGTGCCATCAAGTCCTTGAGTCGGGGCGAGAGCGATCGGAGCTCCCCTACCCCGGGCCGAAGGCCGAGGTACACCGACAGAATCGGGTGCCCTTCTCCATCAGACAACCTGATGCGATCGACGGTTTCCTGCGTGAGCAACATGCACCTCCGAGGTCCGGCGTCGCTCTCAACTCTACGCACCTCACAACGCCATTGGCACAGCCCAACGGCCCCATCGGATGGGAACGAAGCGAGCGCCGAACCGGCATTGCCGCAAAGACGACTACGCGTCGGGTTCGTGCCGGAGTACGGATCGTGCCGTGAATCTCGCCCACCAAAGGTAGATGGCCCCACCGATGGAGATCACGACCATCAGAGCGTGGTACTGAGTAGACCAATCTTGCTCACTCACCATCCAGCTGTACACCAGCGCAACCGCGCCGAAGGTCAACTGCATCGCACCCGTCGTCACGAAGATGCCCCGTCCCCCGGGTCTCGCCAACACAAAGAGCCCAGAAACCGCCCAGGCCAGCAGCATGGCACCAACCCAACGCAGGCCGCCGGTGGCAGCGGACTCCAGGTGCGTCAGACCGATCACATCGAAGAACCGCTCGGGATCGATCACCAGCGGCAGCGCAAAGAACAGGTTGATCAGTATGTAGACCAGAAGGGCGGTGTTCATCGTCTTGGCCGGATTCGCCGGTTTGCGCTTCCGTGGCGATGAAGGAGCCCCGCCAGATCCGTCGCCCAGCGTTCCGTTTTCCTCGCTCACCACATCACCACCTAGTTGTTCGGCGACCCCGTGGCCACACGATACCGACTCTTCCAAAACAGGCCTTTCCCGCTAGCCTGGCTCGACGTCCGACGACCGCCCGGCAGACACCATGGACCCACAGCAAGTGACCTCCGAAACCGCAGACAAGGCCGCACCGTCGGATCTCACTGAGGCTGACCCTGCGGCGGTCGAGCCACTAAGACAGAAGGGGCAGAAAGAGCCGCGCCGGGGATTCGGCAGACGTTTTCGCAATACCTCGATGGCGAGTTGGCTGGCACTAGCGGTGTTGGGGGTGACGATTTCGTCGCTCATCGTTGCCTCGATCGTCAGCCTCACGTACGGCAGCCGCCTCGGCGACGAGCTGTCCACCACTCGGCTCATCACGGGCCGATCGCTCCAAGCAGACCAGATCGAGCGATACTTCAGGACGCTGGAAGGCCGCGTCGAGACAATCGCCACGGGTTCGTTGGCCGCCGATGCCGCCAAGCGCTTTGGAGAGACCTACCAGGCGCTGAACGTCGCCGCCAGCGCCGACGCTGCGACCACGGCCGTGGCAACGTACTATCGCGACGACTTCGTTCCGTCGCTGGAGGAGGCGGTTGGCATTGCCGTGCCGTGGCGAGAAATGATGCCCTTGACCGACGCGGGAATGTACCTCCAGAACGCCTACGTCGCACCATGGAGCGACCCGGCAGACCGAAGTGCGATTGACGACGCCGAGGACGGGAGCGAATGGACCGAGGTTCACAAGGAATTCCATCCTGACTTCTTGGCTCTCGCCGACCGGTTTGGCTTCGAAGACCTCTACCTCGTGGCGCCCGATGGTGGGGCCATCGTGTACTCCACCGCCAAGGGCGTGGACTTCGCCACCGACCTCAACGCAGGCCCACACAGTGGGACAACCTTGGCGTCCCTGGTTCGCTCCGTCGCCAACAATCCGCAACGCGGGACGGTGTCCGTTGCTGATCTCGCATCCTATGCGCCCGATCTGGCAGAACCCGTCGGGTTCTTCGCCAGTCCCATCTTCGAGGGTGACACGTTGGTCGGCATCCTCGCCATCAAGATGCCGGTCGACGAGATCGATGGCATCATGACCTTCGACGGTGACTGGGAGAACCAAGGCTTCGGGCAGACTGGAGAGACTTTCCTGATCGGCCGAGACGGCCGGATGAGGTCGGTGGCGCGCCTCTACGTCGAAGATCCGGAGGAATATCTCGCCGCGGTCGAAACCGCTGGGAGTGTCACGTCGTCGGAGTTGAATGCCATCGCGGCGACCGACACCACCATCCTCTACCAGCGGGTGGCTTCACCCGACACCGTCGCCGCCCTCGGCGACAGCACAGACGAGTTGCGTGACGGAACCAAGTTCACCGGAGCCGACGTCGTCTTTGCAGCCGAGGCGGTCGACATCGAAGGTCTTGACTGGCTGGTCGTGACCTCGGTTGATACCAGCGAACTGAACGAACCCCTTGACGACTTCCGCCGCGCCGGGCTCATCGCCGTCGCCTTGTTCGTTGTCTTCATCACGTTCGCTACCGTCGGTTGGGCACGCACCATGTTCCGGCCCATCCGCGACATCAGCGAACGGCTCCGCCGGATCCACGAGAATGAACCGGCCGAACCGGTTGACATTCCGAAGCGCAGCCCCACCGAATTCAAGACTCTCGCCGCGAACCTCGACCGCATGATCGACGTGTCCACAACTCGCCAAGATGAACTGGCTGCTGCCGTCGCCGAGCGAGTCGACACCGTCCGCAGCTTGCTCCCACCACCTATCGCTTCCCGGATCGAGGCGGGAGATCTCGACGTGATGGACCACGTACCCAATGCCACCGTGGTGGTACTCGCTCTTGGCGGGTTGGGCGCGCTGGCGAACCGCCCGCTCGAACAGAGCCGTGAGTCTCTCGACCGCGTGATCGAGGAACTCGACTCTTTGGGTGCCAAGCACGGGGTCGAGCGAGCCAAGCTGGTGGGGGACGCGTACTACGCAGGTTGTGGGTTGAGCCAGTGGTTCCTCGACCATGCACCACGGGCCACCGCCTTCGCCCTGGAGGCCCGTGAGGCCGTTCGACGGCTCGACGAGGAATTCGACCTCAAACTGTCGGTTGCAGCGGGCATCAGAAGCGGGCCGGTGACGCTCGGTCTGGCCGGCAGTTCGCGCCTGGTGTATGACCTGTGGGGGGAGACCGTCGACGCTGCCACGTTCCTGGCCAGGTCGGCAGATCCGGGACAGATCCTGGTCGCCGATTCCACCAAGCAAATGCTCCCGGCCGACGAAACCCTCGCCCCCTGGGGTGACCCCGAAGCCGCGCCGGCCGTGTGGCAACTGGAACCGAACACGATCGCCAAGGGTGCCACACCGTGAGCGCACTTCTCGACGATCAAGCAACCGTCTGGGCCATCGTGATCGTGCTGGTCCTGCCGATCAGCCTCATCGGCATAGGCGAAATCGAGGAGCGACTACGGCAACGAGATTCGCCGTTCACACGAGTCGCCTCGATCCTGCGGGTGTGGACCATCCCGCTCTTCGCCGTGCTCGCCCTCCTGCGTGGCATGCTCGACCTCGCCGACTCACGCCTCATCGTACGCATCGTCAGCACGGCGCTCGTCATCTCGCTCGGTGCGGCTGGGATCGTCGTCATCCGCATCCTGGTGGCCCGATTCGAGACGAGGTCTCAGGAAGACGACCGCACCGGCCTGCCGCGGATCCTGCTGGCCCTGCCTCGAGTACTGCTCATCGTCGTCGCCGGTTGGTTTCTGCTCGAGGAAGTCTGGGGAGTTGATCTCTCGGCTGCCTTTGCGGCGCTCGGAGTCACATCACTCATCGTGTCGTTGGCGCTTCAAAACACTCTCAGTGGCGTCGCCTCGGGCCTGCTTCTCCTCAGCGATCAGCCGTTCCAGCCGGGCGATTGGATCAACTCAGGTGACATCGAGGGACGGGTTGAGGACATCAACTGGAGGAGCTCGCGCATTCGAAACCGCGACGGCGATCTCCTCGTCGTACCCAACGCACAACTGGCCGGGGCCACCATCACCAACTACTACGAACCGGAGCGCGTGCACCGCGTCGTCGTGCCGGTTCAGGTCGCATACTCGAACCCTCCGACGTTGGCAAAGGAGATGTTGCTCGACGCCGCCCGCTCTACCGCGAAGGTCCTCGAAGACCCGGCACCGACGGTCCGTGTGGTGCAGATCGACGATCCGCTCATGGGCTACGAGGTCGACCTGTGGATCAATGATTTCGCCGATGCCCCGCGGGTGTTCAGCGATTTTGGGTCGCTGGTCTGGTACCAATCCCATCGTCACGATGTGCCGCTGCCGAGCCCGGCCTTCGACCTCTACATGTACGACGGAGTCCGCACCAGCGAGGAGAGCAAGCCCAGGAAGGCAGAAGTCCGCCGCAGGCTCCGGCTCTCGCCGTTGCTCGACCAGCTCAACGAAGACGACCTCGGCCGACTTGCCGCCGACGCCGAGCCGGTGCGTTTTGCGCGCGATGAGGTGATCATCGACTCCAGCACCGAACGTCGCGACCTCTTCGTTCTCTGGTCGGGTGCGGCCCGTATCGTCGTTGATGCCCCTGATGGCACGGTCCTGGAGATAGCCGATCTGGCGGCAGGCGAAGTCTTCGCTGCGATGACGAGCTCGGCTCATCGGTCGCGTCGTCCCCGCGTCATCGCCGTCACCGATTGCGAAGTCGTGATCGTGAACGAGTCGGTAGCCGCCGAAGTGGCCGGCCGCACGCCGGAGTTGTCGAACGTCCTCAACCGTATGACGGCGACGTGGGAGCGGCGCCTCAAGAGGATGCTGGAGGCGCAAGAGCTGGAGCAGGCGGAGTCGGCCGAACCGTCGATGGAAGCGGGGGCGGAATGACTCCGCACGACACGACGGCAACCCCCGAGGCTCGTTACTCCGAGGGCCGCAAGCGGGGAGGACGCAATAGCCTCCGCGGCAAGGTTGCCTTTGTCCTGATCGCGGTCTCGTTGTTGTCCGTAGCCATTCTGGGCGTCCTCAACTACCTCCAAGTGCGAGAGTTGCTCTCGAATCAGGCCGAGGTTCAGTTGCGCACGCAGGGCCAGGCGCGAGCTCGGCTCATACGAGACGGCCTAGCCGAGATCAAGGACACCGTGGCCGTCCTCGCCCGCGACCCGGATGTCGAGAGCGCGCTGGCTGCCTTCGCCGCCTCGTTCCAAGAGCTACTCGACACACCCGATCTGCTCGAGCAGCCACAGCGCGAAGCCCTGGAGGACTACTACCGCGCCAACGTCGCCACGACATACACCGACAAGGGAGTGGAGCCGCCACTTCTCAGCGAACTGGTGCCGCAGACGGACGCCGGCCAATACCTCCAGTATCACTACATCGTTCAGAATCCCTTCCCAGCGGAAGACCGCGATGAATTGGTGACCGCAGAGGGCGATACGTCTTCCTACCGGGTCGCCCACGAGCAGCACCAACCACGGATGCGTGAGCTGGCAAACACTCTTGGTTTCGGGGACATCCTGCTCATCGATCTGAACACCGCGACCGTGGTACACACGGTGGAGAAGCGGGTCGACCTGGGAACGAACCTCGAATCCGGCCCAAGCAGCGACGGGGCGCTCGCTCGGGCGATCACCGAGGACTTGGTGGCGGCGCCGTTGGGATCAGCGGTGCTCGTCGATTTTGACTTCTACGTCCCGACCTCCGGGGCTCCAGTGATGTTTGCGGCCGCTGCGGTCCGCAGTGACGGCGAACCCATCGGCGCCATAGCAGTAACCGTGCCCATCGTCGCCCTCAACGATTTGATGACCGCCGGCCGGCAATGGGTCGACACCGGTTTCGGCGAGACCGGGGAGAGCTATATCGTCGGCGGCGACTTCACCATGCGTTCCGACTCGCGACTGTGGCTCGAAGACCCTGACGAGTACCTCCAGGAATTCGCGGCAGCCGGCTTCCCCGCAGACACCGGCGAGTTCATCACCGCCTTCGACTCGACGGTGCTCCTCCAGCCGGTCGACACGGGGCCGGTGCGGGCCGTATTCGACGGGGAGAGCTTCGCCGGCCAGGCCCGCAACTACCTCGATCAGCGCACCCTCACCGTGGCGGAGCCGGTAGGCGTCGAGGACATCTCCTGGGCCGTCGTGTCCGAAATCGAATGGTCGGAGGCCAACCAAGCGGTCACGCGCTACACGAGGCGCATGCTGATCGCGGCGGCCATCCTTCTGCCCATTGTTGGTCTCCTCGGCCTCCTCCTCGCCGATCGAATGACCCGACCCGTCGAACCGGCGGTCGAGGTCGCGGCTCGCATCGCCGGAGGAGACCTCGACGTCGAAATCCCCGATCTGGGCCGCAACGAATACGGCGACGTCGCGCGCCGCATCAACACCTTCACCGCCGATCTGCGAGCTCAGAAACAGGCGCTCGATGACGAAGCCGAAGAGGTGACGAGGCTGCTCAAGTCGGCGTTGCCGGATCGAGTCGTAGAACAGATCCGCGACAGTGACCGCCATCTCGAGGACTTGGCCGATACCGCCACGATCATCGTCATCACGATCAGCGGATCCTTGGACGATGCAGGGGTCGATGCCGCCTGGGCCACCGACCTTGGCAGCACACTCTCCCTCGATCTCGAAACACACGCACGCGGCTTGGGGATCGAGCGGGTGCGCTCTGCGGGCAGCGACCACGTCTTTGCGGCCGGGCTCGGCAGCCCCGACCTGGCGGCGGGGTCCGCGGCTCAATTCGTGCTGGAGGCGTTTGACCTGGTGAGGGCCGCAGCCGCGGAGTCAGAGGCCGACATCTCGTATCACGCCGCCCTCGCCAGCGGACCGGTTGTCGCCGGGCTGCTGTCGGCCACTCAGTTGACCTACGGTGTGTTTGGCGATCCGCCCCGCGTCGCTATGGCACTCGACTCAGTCGCCGCCGACGGTCAGGTCTTGCTGGATCACACCACCGTGACGGAACTCGGAACCGAGTGGGTGGTCGAGGAGATCGACAACCTCATCGACTTGCGCGGGGAACCGGTCACCGCACACCTCCTGGTCGGACGCCGGGCCGGCGAACTGGAGCCGATCGACCGCGACTGAGCTGCAACGGCGCACGCTCAGGCGTCGACGTCCATGGCTGCTCGGGTTCGGGATTCGATCCGCTGGGCGTTGATCCAGTCCTCGAAGTCCTGGCGGGCGACTCGCCACTCCCGGCCAAACTTGACGGCAGGCAGGTTGCCCGATCGGAGCTGACCGGTCACCACAAAAGCCGAAACGCCCATGTAGTCGCAGATGTCGGCCACCGACAACCAGTCCTTCTGGATCTCCACCTTGATCAGTTCCATCCTCCAACACTATGCCGCACACCCGCCCCCAGGCAAGAATGCCGTCGTTGTGGGCCAGAACCACACCACTGGCATTTGCACCGGTTTTCGCGTTCTCTCTAGAGTCCGCTGCGCACACACACATAATGCAACCTCCCTCGGTTGCTCTGCAGGGTCGCAAGGGGCCTTGATGGGCGGAGCGGTCCGGGGAAGGACGTGGGATGCGAGTCCGATCATCCACGATCGAGTCGCACCACTACACAGTGGTACGAAGGCGCGGGTACGACCCCGCTGAAGTCGATGCGGCCATGGCTCGGTTGGCCGGCACGCTGCGCGAATACGAGGCGCTCACCGAAGAACTCGAGGCCAAGCTACGCGAAGCGGATGATGCCAGCGAAGCCATCCACCGCACGTTCGTTGCTGCGCAGCGGACCCGCGACGAGATGATCGCCGAGGCAAAACGTGAAGCGGGACAGCTGGCGGACTCCGCCCGCAGCCGGGCAGACGAGATCATCGCGGAGACGGAAGCCCAGATCGACGCCATGCTGGCCAAGGCGGCGGCAGATGCCGACAGCCTGTACGCGGCGGCAAATGCCAGCCGATCCCAAGCCGCCGAAGAGGGTGAGCAACTGCGTGCCGAAGCCTGCGAGATCCTCGAAGTCGCCAAGGCACAGGCCGAGTTCGCCCGGGCCCAGGCCGACGAGGTATTGACCTCGGCGATTGCCGAAGCCGAAGCCAAGACTGAGGAGGCCAATCATGTCCTTTCGAATCATCGCCGCCAGGCCGAAGCAACGCTCCGCGCCGCCGCGGATGAGGCGGCTCGGCTCACCGCAGCCGCGACTGCAGAGGCCGATCAGGTAACTGCGACCGCCACGAGTGACGCGGCCGCAACAACGGCAGCCAGTCGCCGCGAGGCTGAGACCCTGATCGCATCGGCGCTCTCGGAGACGAAAGAGCTGCGCGCCAGAGTCAAGGCCGAGATCGACGAACTTCGCACTACACGACGCGCCGAGGCCGAGGCGTTGGTGACGGTTGCCGCCAACGAGGCCGAGGAGACTCGCTCCAAGGCACTGGCCGAGGCCGCGACCATCGTCTCACAGGCGAACGTCCGCTCCGAGGAGTTGCTCGGCAAGGCGAAGGCAGATGCGGCCGATCGAGTCTCAACGGCACAGGCCCAATCCGACGAGATCCTCGACCACGCCCTGGCTCGCGCCGAAGAGATCCTCGAGGAGGCACGAGGCGACAAGGAGCAGCTGGAGCGTCGCACCGCCCAGTTACGCACCGCAGTGGGAGACATCGAGCGAGAACTCAGGAAGCTCGCCGAGACGACTCTCGAGCGCACCGGCATGATCGGCGAGATGATCAACCTCGAGCATCGGACCATCGACCTCACCGACCCTACCCCTGATCTGGCGGAGGACTCGGTCGTCGAAGAAGTGGTGCCGGACATCGATCCGCCTCCATCCAGCGCGAGCCGCGCCCCGGTACATCTTGCCGAGACCACCGCGATCGATACGATCGGAGGCCCCGTTGGACTCGCCACCGTGATCCAGTCGACCGAAGGGTTCGACCGTGTCACACGGCGCCGGTCCGAGTTGGAGGCGTTGGCGCGGCTGGTACGGGCCCGCACGGTGGCGTTTGCCGAACCCGATGGATCGGGTCGACCGCCCGCCGATCGGCGGTTGCTCGACCCCGAGACCACTCGTCACACGAGCGACGCCACCGAGACGATCTACCAGCGGAGGGCCCGAGGCCTGCGCGCCCGCCTGCGCGAGGAAGGCCAGGATCCGACCCAGCGCGGGCGCTAGTTCACCCCGGCGGAGTGGGGCTGAGAGCGGCGGGTCGTCCTTCCCCCTGGGACGGCCCGCCGCCACCGTCTTCAAGAGGTTCTGGCGTACATCAGCGCCGCATGATGCGCAAATCTCCGCCAAAACCCTAGGAGGCCGTTGCGGCGGCTTCGCGGCGGGCTACTTCGATTTCTGTGGTCGGCCGGCTGAGCACGAACCAAACGCCGACCAGACCGAACAGGATCAAACCGATCCGGAGCCAGGCGTTTTCGATGAAGAAGATCGTGGAGACGCCGACTGCGGTCACGATCGAGGTGACGGCGATGATCTTGACCCGGCGCGGGATTCCGAGCCCAGCCTTGTAGTCGCGCAATTGCTTGCCGAAGACCTTGTTCGCCAGCATCCAACGGTGCATTCGCTCGCTCGACATCGAGAAGAACCAGAGCGCAACCAACAGGTTCACCGTCCCGGGGAGGCCGGGAATGAACGTCCCGGCGATGCCGAGGCCCAGGAACACGAAGCCGAGCGCGCCGTACACGACGCGCAACAGAACGCTCCGGCTCACCTGGACATCGGACTCCATGAACGGATGTTATGCATGTTCAGGGCCCGACAGGGTGTCGACTTTGCGAACCGCCTGCCGGACGCCTCAGATCACCCCGAGGTCACGGCCGACGACGGCAAAGGCTGCGGCTCCGCGCTCGAGATCTTCGGAGCTGTGGGCGGCGGAAATCATGACCCGAATCCGCGCCTTGCCCACCGGTACGGTTGGGTAGCCGATGGCCTGAGCAAACACGTCTGTCTCGAATAGCCGAGTCGAGAACTCCCGTGCCAGCTTGACGTCGCCGAGCATCACAGGAGTGATCGGTGTCTCGCTGACACCGATGTCGAAGCCGGCGCCACTCATCATCTCCTTGAACTGCCGAGCGTTCTCCCAGAGCCGGTCGACCAGTTCGGTCGACGACTCCAGAATGTCGACCGCAGCTATGCACGCGGCGACATCCGGAGGAGTCGGAGCCGAGGAGAACAGGAACGGCCGCCCCCGTTGGGTGAGCCACTCCACGAGGTCCTCCGATCCGGCGATGTAGCCACCCATCACCCCGAAGGCCTTCGACATCGTCCCAACTTCGATGTCGACCCTGCCGTGCAGGCCGAAGTGGTCGACAATACCGCGTCCGCCGCGGCCCAGCACGCCTTCGCCATGGGCGTCGTCGACCATGACAAGAGCGTCGTGGGTTTCCGCGGCGGCGACGATGCCGTCGAGCGGAGCGAGGTCACCATCCATCGAGAAGACGCCATCGGTGATCACCAGAATCTGTTCGGCGCCGGAGAGGCGCGCCTCGGCGAGTCGCTCCCCCAGCGCTGCGACGTCGGCGTGCGGGTAGATCATGCGGCGGGCCTTGGAAAGCCTGACGCCGTCGACGATCGAAGCGTGGTTGAGTTCGTCCGAGATGATCACATCACCGT
Source organism: uncultured Acidimicrobiia bacterium (assembly GCA_963704825.1). Lineage (GTDB taxonomy): Bacteria > Actinomycetota > Acidimicrobiia > Spongiisociales > UBA5794 > CAVPHV01. The sequence continues at coordinate 340,960 of CAVPHV010000014.1, read as the reverse complement.
CGCCGACCAGTGCCGGGATCACGGCCAGGTTGGCCGTGAACCCGGACTGCAGGGCGATAGCGCCCGGCACATCCTTGAACTCGGCGAGCCTGCGCTCCAGTTCACGGTGAATGTCCATGGTCCCGGCGATGCTGCGGACTGCACCGGGCCCGATCCCGAACCGATCGAGCGCGTTCTTGGCCGCAGCGATGAGGCGCGGGTCGTTTGCCAATCCGAGGTAGTTGTTCGAACAGAAGTTGAGGACACGCTTGCCGTCGGCGTCGATCCATCCGCCCTGGGGGCTGCCCAGCGTCCGGATACGATTGAAGTTCCCCGACTCGCGCAGTGCCTCGAGCTCGGCCGCCAGAAAATCGGACTTGCCCATCAGGTGGCCTCCTGGAGATGGTTCAACAGCGGCCCGTCGGCATCCGCCGGATCGGGGAACATGACGATCTTGCCGCACTCGCCCGAGTCCATGAGTGCAAAGGCATGCTCGAAGTCTTCGAGGGCGAAACGGTGGGTCACTATGGGGGCCAGATCGATCGCCCCGGAACGCATCAGACCGCGTGCTTGGTACCAGGTCTCCCAGAGCTTGCGTCCGAAAATGCCGTAGACGGTGGCGCCCTTGAAGATCACGTGGTCATCGAGATCGAAGGTGAGCGAATGCGAGGTCAGCCCGAGTAGGGCAGCCTCACCCCCGGGTTTGAGCAGGGCAAAGCCGGTGTCGATTGCCTGTGGGGCACCCGACATCTCGAGCAGGACGTCCACACCCTCGCCGTCCGTCTCGGCCAACACCGCGGCATCGACATCATCGGTCAACGGATTCAGCGCAAGATCCGCGCCCATCTTCGCCGCAAGCTCGAGCCGATAGGCGCTGACGTCGGTGGCGAACACCGATCGAGCGCCCAGCGCCTTGGCGGCAGCCAATGCCATGATGCCGACCGGCCCCATGCCGGTGACCAGCACCTTGCAGCCGGCGAGCGTCGGCGTGCTGGCGGTGTGCACCGCGTTCCCGAAATTCTCCTGGAGTGAGGCAATCGAATACGGCATCGTCGGAGGATCGGGCCAGGCGTTGATCGCCGGAACCGCGACGAAGTCGGCGTATGCCCCGTCACGATGTACCCCCAGGATGCGGGTGTGGGGGCAGAGGTGGCCCTTGCCGGTGCGGCACCACGAGCAGCGCCCACACACCACGTGGGATTCCACCGAGACGAGTTGCCCGATTTCGGGCTCGTCGACCGCCGAACCGCGGTCAACGACGATCCCGCACAATTCATGACCGACGGTGAGCGGAGCCATCACGTGCTCGGCAGCCCAGGGATCCCACCGATAGATGTGCAGGTCGGTGCCGCAGATCGAGGTCGCCTTGACCTGGATGAGCACCTCGTCCCGCCCGATCTCGGGTACCGGCACATCGGCCATCTCTAGGCCGGCCCCCGGTGCCATCTTCCGCAACGCTCGCATGAAGACATAGGCTACCTTCTCCGCGTTTCGCGGGCGGCCTCCATCCATGCCGTCCGGGTACCGGGCAGGCGAGGGGGGCTCGTCTCGCTCCTCGGCCCGCGGCGCCGGTAGCCTCCTCTCATGTTCCGCAATCTACGGCGTCGTCAGCAAGCGTCCGTCGAGAGCTCTCGGCCGACCCGGGCCGACCTGAAGCAGCTGCGACGGCTGTTCAGCTTCGTCGCCCCCTACAAGGCCAACCTCGCCGTCGCCGTGGTCGGCGTCGTGTTCGCCGCCGCTTTGGGCCTGGTCTTCCCCATCGTCATGGGGACCCTCGTCGACGAGATGGTCGACGAGTCAGTCCGAGCCGAATCCACGGCGTCGCTCGATCGACTCGCTCTGCTGCTGCTGCTCGTGTTCTTGTTCCAGGCCGCCTTCAGCTTCGTCCGGTCGTATGCATTGGCCGCCATGGGTGAAGGCGTGGTCGCCGATCTCCGCACCCGCACCTACGCGAACCTCATGACCCTGCCCGTCAAGTTCTTCGACCAACGCAAGACCGGCGAGATCACGTCACGCCTGACCTCCGACGTCGCCGTCGTGCAGACCACGGTCTCCGCCTCACTGGCGGCTGCCATGTCGCAGAGTCTGACCCTCATCGGCGGTGTGGTCCTCCTTTTTGTGATCAGCCCGCAGCTCTCGATCACCGTCCTGATCTTCCTACCGATCATGATCCTGGCGGCTGCCTTCTTCGGCCGTCGGCTGCGCAAGATTTCGACCGAGTTCCAGGACCGTGTCGCCGAAGCCAACGCAGACGCCGAGGAGTCCATCACCGCAGTCCGCGTCGTCAAGTGGTTCAGCGCCGAGAAGATCGAGGTTGGCCGCTACGACACGGCGGTGAAGTCGTCATACGCGGCTGCCTTGCGCCGGGCTCGATGGCGAGCCTTGTTCGTCTCGTCCGTGACGTTTGTCGCCTTCGGAACACTGGCGTTCGTGCTGTGGCGTGGGGGCCGGCTGGTGGTCGCCGGGGACCTCACCGCCGGTGATCTCGTCGCCTTCCTGCTGTACACCCTGACGGTGGCCGGAGCGATCGGCACTCTCGCCGGGCTCTACAGCCAACTCCAGGAGACGCTGGGAGCGTCGCTGCGAATCTTCGAGTTGCTGGACGAGCGCAGCGACCTTGCCGTGCCCGCCGACCCAATCACGATTGATCCGGTCCAAGGCCGGGTGGGCTTCGACGACGTTCACTTCCGCTACAGCGACCGTGACGTCGACGTCCTCCATGGAGTGAGCCTCGAGGCACGCGACGGCGAGGTGGTGGCGTTGGTCGGACCGAGCGGAGCCGGTAAATCGACGTTGGTTCAGCTGATTCCCCGGTTCTTCGATGTGACGGCCGGGGTCATCACGATCGATGACGTCGACGTTCGGGACGTCGCGCTCGACGAGCTCAGGAAACAGATGGCGGCGGTGCCCCAGGAGACCCAATTGTTCTCGGGCACGATCGCGGAGAACCTGCGGGTCGGGAAAGCAACGGCGACCGACGACGAGCTGCAGGACGCGGCTCGGGCGGCCAATGCCCATGACTTCATCGTTGCGTTCCCCGACGGTTACGGCACGATCGTGGGCGAGCGCGGCATCAAGCTGTCGGGCGGTCAGCGCCAGCGCATTGCCATAGCCCGCGCCCTGCTCAAGGACCCGCGCATCTTGGTCCTCGACGAGGCAACCAGTTCGCTCGACAGCGAATCTGAGGCGCTGGTCCAGGGAGCTCTCGACACGCTGATGGAGGGCCGCACCACGTTCGTGATCGCCCACCGGCTCTCCACGGTTCGCAACGCCGATCGGATCCTCGTGCTCGACGAAGGCCGGATCGTTCAGGAAGGGACCCACGACGCCCTGCTCGAGCAGGGCGGTCTCTACGCCGATCTCTACGCCCGGCAATTCCGCACCGCCCCGGCGGCAACCACTCCCGACGTTGCGCCGATCTGACCGGTCGCCATACGATCGGCGGCCGGATCGGGCGGCAGCAGGTTCTGCCAGAATTGGGCCATCCGCTCAACGTCTGTGAGGCGCACATGGCCACCCCAAAGCAACGAACCAGCGATGGGCGCAGAGTCGCCCTGGTCGCGGGTCTTCGCACCCCCTTCATGAAGTCAGGGACCGACTTTCGCTCCCTAACCACGCTTGACCTCGGCAAAGCCGTCGTAACCGAACTCGTACAACGCAACGGACTCGAGGGCGAGCAGATCGACCAGATCGTCTACGGCGCTGTTGTTGCCGACGTGACGGCGCCAAACATCGGGCGCGAGATCGTGCTCGGCACCGCACTGCCGCGCTCAATCGATGCCTTCTCGGTGAGCAGGGCGTGTGCCACCTCGACCCAGGCAATCGTCGACGGGGCCAAGGCCATCCTGATGGGTGAAGCCGACATCGTCATCGCCGGTGGTGCCGATACGCTCTCCAAACCTCCCATCCAGTACGACGATGCCGTGATCACCGCCCTGATGGCCGCCAACGCCGCCAAGGACATGGGCTCGAAGCTGCGAGCCTTCTCTCGCCTCCGCCCCAGGGACCTCACCCCCAAGGCGCCGGAGCTGGCCGACAAGTCGACGGGACTCACCATGGGCGACGCCGCCGAGAAGATGGCTCGAGAGAATGGAATCTCCCGCGAGGCGCAAGACGAGTATGCCTTCGAATCGCACCAGAAGGCCATCGAGGCCTGGGAGAAGGGCGTATTCGATGACGAGGTGATGGCGCTGCCGATTCCGCCCAAGTACGCGCAGACCGTGACGCGAGACAATATTCCGCGAGCCGACAGCACGCTGGAGAAGCTCGCCTCACTCCGTCCGGTATTCGACCGCCGCTACGGAACCGTGACCGCCGGCAACAGCTCACCCCTCACCGATGGTGCGTCTGCCGTCGTGCTCATGGAAGAGAAGACGGCCACGAAGCTCGGCTTCAGCCCCAAGGCGTTCGTGCGTTCGTGGGCATTCGCCGCCCTCGATCCGGGCTGGCAGATGCTGATGGGTCCGTCGTTTGCGACTCCGATCGCACTCGACCGAGCCGGAATGAGCCTCGACGACATCGACGTAATCGACATGCACGAGGCTTTCGCTGCCCAGATGCTGTCCAACCTCGCCGCCTTCAAGAGCGCCAAGTGGGCCAAGCAGTACCTCGGGCGAAAAGAGGCAATCGGAGAGATCCCGCCGGACAAGCTGAACCTGTACGGGGGATCCATCTCCCTCGGCCACCCGTTCGCCGCCACCGGTGCCCGTCAAGCGTTGACGATGGCGAACGAACTGGAGCGCCGTGACGGCGGAACCGCTCTCGTCACCCAATGTGCGGCCGGTGGCCTCGGCGCCGCCCTGATCCTGGAGCGCTAGGAATGACGAAGAAGAACTCAGATCTCGAACTCGACCACATCCACTTCTCCGTCGATGACGACGGTGTCGCCACCGCGCTCATGGACCGCGCCGGTGAAGCCATGAACACCCTCGGACCCGACCTCGCCGGTGACCTCGTGAAGGTCATCGAGCGTTGCGAAACCGATGCCGCCATCAAGGCGCTGGTCCTCGGCTCCGCCAAGCCGGACAACTTCCTGGCCGGCGCCGACATTCGGTTCCTCCAGAGCCTCACGGACGCCTCCGAAGCGGTCGACCTGCTCGGCGAGGTGCACGTCGCCTTTGCCAGGCTCGAAGCACTCACGACCGAACTGGGTAAGCCGGTGGTGGCCGCCATCCACGGCGCCTGCCTAGGCGGCGGCATGGAACTTGCCCTTGCAGCCAGCATGCGCATCGCCTCCAATGACGAAAAGCAAACCCAGCTCGGCCAGCCCGAGGTCCAGCTCGGCATCATCCCGGGCGGCGGCGGAACCCAGCGTCTCCCCCGGCTGATCGGCATTGCCGCCGGCCTCGACTTGATCCTCACGGGACGGTCGGTTCGTCCCCGTCGCGCCCTCAAGATGGGGCTCGTCGACGAGATCTGCCCCAAAGAGGTGCTCGGCGACATCGCCCATCGACGAGCCTTGGAGGCTGCGGCTTCGTCCGATGGCGGCGAGACTCGCCTCACCAGGATGCGTTCCCGGCTGTCGCCCGCAGCCCTCCAGCAACTCGCTCTCGAAGAGAACCCGGTCGGCCGCAAGGTCCTGTTCTCGAAGGCTGAGGAGAAGATGCTCGAGGCCACCAAGGGCAACTATCCGGCCCCGCCCGCGGCGCTGCGCGCCGTCAAGGTTGGAATCGACGATGGACTCGAGGCCGGCTACGCCGCCGAGCTCGCCGAGTTCGGCGAACTGGTTGTCTCGCCTGAAGCGAAAGCGCTGATGTCGGTGTTCTTCGCCAGTCAAGCCCTCAAGAAGGACCGCGGCATCGACTCGAAGGCCAAGGCGCGCACCGTCTCCAAGGTCGGCGTCCTCGGCGGAGGCCTGATGGGCGGCGGCATCGCAGCCGTCAACACGACCCGCGCCAAGACGCCAACCCGCATCAACGAGGTCGACGACGCCGGCGTGGCCCGCGGCCTCGCCTACGTTCGCAAGGTGCTCGACGGCCAGGTGAAGCGGCGCAGGATGAAGCCGGCGGACGCCGACCGAGCGATGAGCCTCGTCACCGGCACCACCGACTACGGCGGCTATGGCGATGTCGATCTCGTCATCGAAGCGGTGTTCGAAGACCTCGCATTGAAGCAATCGGTCCTCCAGAAGGCCGAAGCCGCCACCAACGAGGACGTGATCTTCGCGTCCAACACATCATCGATCCCGATCTCCCAGATCGCCTCGGCGGCGGCCAGGCCGAAGAACGTCGTCGGCATGCACTACTTCTCCCCGGTTGAGAAGATGCCGCTGCTCGAGGTGATCGTGACCGACCAGACCTATGACTCGGTCACGGCCACGGTCGTGGAGTTCGGCAAACGTCAAGGCAAGACGGTCATCGTCGTCAACGACGGAACCGGCTTCTACACGACCAGGGTGCTCGGGCCCTACATGAACGAGGTGGGCTACCTGCTCGCCGAGGGCGTCCCGATCGAAGACATCGACTCCGCCATGGTGGCATGGGGCTTCCCGATAGGGCCCGTGCTGTTGACCGATGAGGTGGGAATCGATGTCGGCGCCAAGATCGCCAAGATCATGGCGGCCGAGTTCGGCGATCGGATGATGCCGGAGGCGGGCTTCTCGACACTGGTTGACGACGACCGCAAGGGTCGCAAGAACGGACGCGGCTTCTACGAGTACGAGGACGGCGAGAAGAAGGGAGTCGACGCCACGGTGTATGAGACCTTGGGCGTGAAGCCGACCACCAAGATGCCGCGCGCAGAGATCCAGCAGCGTCTGGCGCTTCCGCTGATCAACGAAGCGGTGCGGTGCCTAGAAGAGGGCATCCTGCGCTCGGCGCGCGATGGCGATATCGGGGCCATCTTCGGCTTTGGTTTCCCGCCGTTCCGGGGCGGACCGTTCTGGTACGTCGACCAGGTCGGCGCCGACACCATCGTCGCCAAACTCGACGAGTACGCCGCACGGTTCGGTCCCCGCTTCGAGCCTGCCCAGTTGTTGCGCGACGCCGCCGCCGACGGCCGCAAGTTCCGCAACTGACATAGGCGGGAGTTCACCGACGGACATAGGCGAGTTCACGCGACGCGAGCCGAGGGAATCACTCGAGGCGGTGTGGTGCATCCTTTTCCGCCAACGCCCTGAGGACCTTCTCGGGCGTGAGCGGGAGATCGGTGATGCGAACCCCGATTGCGTCGTACAGCGCATTGGCGATGGCCGGCGGCGTGGCTGCCGCCGCCGGTTCCCCAACGCCCTTCGCTCCGTAGGGGGCCTCGTTGTGGACCGACTCCACGATGATCGGGATGATCTCGGGGACGTCCTGGATGGTGGCGACCTTGTAGTCGGCAAGCGACCCGTTCTCGATGTGGCCGTCGCGGTACGAGAAGCTCTCGAACATGCCGTTGGAGACACCCATGACAACGCCACCCTCGATCTGTTGTTCGACCATCATCGGGTTGATGGCCTTCCCGACGTCGGCAGCAGCGGCGACTTTCACGACCCGGATCACCCCGGTTTCGACGTCGACCTCCACCTCAGCGGCCTGCGTGCAGAACATCCAGAAGATGCTGCTGATCCACTCTTGCCCCTGGTCGGCCTTGAGCAAGGGTGAGGTCGCCGAGGAGTACCGGGACCCTACGGTCAGCGAATAGCCCTCACCGGCGTACCTGGCCAGGAGATCCCTCAGGGTGATGAGGGCCACGCCATCGTCGTCGCAGACTGTGCCGTCGCGCAGATCGAGGTCTTCCGGTTCGACGTTCAGACAGTCACCGGCAAGCGCCAAGATCTGATCACGGAGCTCAGCTCCGGCCACAACGATGGCGTTGCCCATGTGATAGGTGGTGCGACTCGACGCCACCGGCCCGTTGAAGGGCATCAGGGCGGTGTCGGTAGCCGGCACCGAGACGTGCTCGAGCGGAACGCCGATGGCATCGGCGGCCATCTGGGCGAGGACGGTGTTCTGCCCGCCACCAATCTCGGGAGCGGCGCAGATGACCGATACCCGGCCGTCCCCCCCAACATTGATGACACAGTTGGAACTCGACGGTGTCATGGTCGGCTTGATCGTCGTGGCGATGCCCTTGCCCCGCCGCAGGTGGGGAGCGGGTTTGCGCTCGACGTCGCCCCAGCCGATCTCAACGGCCGCCCGCTCGATCGTTTCTCGCAGACCCACCCCGTGCATGATCTGGCCGTTGAGGTAGGCATCACCCTCCTCGTATCCGTTCTGGAGCCTCATGGTGACGGGATCGATTGCCAAACGAGTGGCGATCTCATCCATCTGCGATTCACACGCCCAGGTGACCTGAGTAGTGCCGTAGCCGCGGTACGAGCCGGTGATCGACTTGTTGGTGTAGACCTGGCGAGAGAGGATCTCGAGGTTGGGAACGCGGTACGGTCCGACAATGGTTTGTGCGCCGCGAATAGCGACGCCGACCGTAAACGCAGTGTAGGCCCCGCTGTCCCAGAGGACCTCGGCGCTGCGGGCGATCATGAAGCCGTCCCGAGTCATCCCGGTCTTCAGGTTCATGATTGCCGGAACACGCACCTGGGTGGCGATCAGATCCTCTTCACGGCTGAACTCAACCCGAACCGGCCTGCCGCCGCTGTGCCGAGCCAGCGCAACCGCGATGGCCTCCGCGACGGGGACACCCTTGCCCCCGAACGACCCGCCGACCTGCGCCACGATCAGCCGGACCTTGCTGCTTTCGACTCCGAGTCCGGCCGCCAGTTCGTCGCGCAGCAAGAACGGCCGATCGGTCGAGACCCAGAGGGTGTATTCGCCGGACACCTGGTCGTACTGGGCGACCGCAGCGTGCACCTCGAGCGCCATGTGGCTGAGGGCGTGGGCGGTGTACTCGCCCTCGACCACCAGGTCCGCCGCGGCAAAGCCCGCCTCGACGTCGCCACGCTGGTAGCGGTAGAGCGTGTTGATGTTGGTATGTGGGACTATTTGGTGCGACCCCCGCTCGTACAAATCCATCTCGGGATGCACCAGCGGTGCGTCAGCGGCCAGCGCCAAGCGCATGTCGACCACGGCAGGCAATTCCTCATAGTCAACGCGGATCAGATCCAACGCCTCCTGGGCGGCGGCTTCTGTGATCGCGGCAACGGCCACCACCGGCTCCCCCACATAGCGGACTCGATCGATCGCCAAGAAAGGTTGATCTCGGATCGCAGCTCCAAATAGCAGGGGGAAGTCACGCCCGGCTACCACGACCTCTACGCCGGGTGCCGCCTGGGCCGCACCGGCGTCAATCGCCACGATACGGGCATGCGGATACGGGCTCCGCAGCACCGCTCCGTGCAGCGCGCCGGGAATCTGTACATCGACGCCGTAGACCGCTCCCCCGGTCACCTTCTCGACCGAGTCCACTCGCGGCACCCGAGCTCCCACGTACCCAGTCACGCCCCGCGCCCCCTCATCTCGACCACGGCTTCGAGGATCTTCGGATAGGCCCCGCAGCGGCAGAGGATGCCGCCCAGCGCCTTCTTGACATGCTCGATATCCGGCTGATCTTCCTCACGAAACATCGCGGTGGCCGTCAGCACCATGGCGGGGGTGCAGAACCCACACTGGAACGCACCCGCCCTGATGAATGCCTTCTGCACCTCGTTCAGTTCGCCGTGAACGGCGAGGCCTTCGACGGTTTCGATCGTGGCTCCGTCGGCATCGCCGACGAGGACGAGGCACGAGGTCACCGGTGCGCCGTCGGCGAGGATCACGCAGGTCCCGCAATCGCCGATGCCACATCCCTCTTTGGTGCCCGTCAACAGCATGTTCTCGCGCAGCACTTCCAGCAGGGTGAGCCAAGGGTCCACATCGAGCTGATACCGCTTGCCGTTGACGGTGAAGTCCAAGCTGATCATGCGGCCACCTCCGCTCCGGAGGAGGCGATGGCGGCGAACAGCACTCGCTTGGTCAGCACTTGTGCCAGCGCAGTGCGGTACGACGCGCTCGCCCGCATGTCGCTGATCGGCTCGGCCTCTCGACCGGCCGCAGCAGCCGCGTCGGCCAGCAATTCGGCGGTCGGCATCTCGCCGCGCAACAGAGTCTCGGTGGCCGAGGCCCGGAAGGGGGTCGGGCCCAGCGAAGCCAACGCTATCCGGCAGTTGGCGATCCTGCCGTCTGCGCCGATCACCACGCTGGCCGAGACGCCGGCAAGGGCGATGTCGGTCCCGCTGCCCCGTTCGCCCAGCTTGAGAGAGGCCGATCCGAATCCCGGTGGCGGACTCGGCAGAAAGATGGAAGTGATGACGTCGGAAGCCGCCAACGACGTAGTACCCGGCCCGGTGTACAAATCCTCGACGGGTTCGTTTCTGGCCCCGCCACGGCCCTCGATGGTCGCAGTGGCCGACGACACGATGAGGGCGGGCCCGAGGTCGGACGCCGGCGACGCTCTGCCCACGTTGCCACCGATGGTTGCCAGAGCCCGCACCGGCGGGGAGGCCAGGAGCGAGGCCGCCTCAGCAAGAGCAGGGTGACGATCCTGGACGAGGCAGGACTCCTCCACGATCGTCACCTTGGTGAGGGCCCCAACCCGAGTTCCCACGCCGACGTCCTCGATCCCGGTCAGCCCCGGAATGCGCTTGAGATTGACGACCGTAGTCGGACGCATCCGTCCGGTCTTCATGTCGACGACGAGATCGGTCCCACCGGCGAGCAGGCGCGCCCCCTCGCCGGCTGCTGACAGGATCTCAATCGCATCACCGAGCGACGTCGGCTCGTAGTAGTCGAATCTTCGGAGGCGCTTCACGCCGCGTTCCTCTCCTGTGGAGTTGATCGATTTGAAATGGATGTGATGGCGGCCGTACGCCATATCCTCTCACCTGATCATCGATCATGGATCATCGACAGCGGCTCCGGTCCTATATTAATAAAATTTTTTTTTTTTTTTTTTTATTATATATTAAATTTTATTTTTTATATAAATATTATAAAAAAATTATATTTTTTTTTTTTTTTATAAATTATTTTTATTTAAAAAAAATTAATTAATTAATTTTTTTATTATATTTTTATTAAATTTTTTTTTTTTGGCGCCGAAATGCCGGCGATAGGCGAAAAAAAAATGCTATATTACAAATTTATATACTTCATTCAACCCGTCTCCGTCACACGTAACTACCACGCAGCCGTGCAGCTGTCCGCCGAACCAAGGAGCGCAAGAAGCGCCACCTGTCCGTAAGTACATTCTTCCGAGGTCCACAGCATCACGCCTTCTCGACTCCTCGTTCAGATCCTTCGCTTCACTCGCAGCGTTTCCCACACCAACGTAAACCATCAACTTCGCTGGGCATATCCCGCCGCCGAGCCGCCGACTACGTATCAACGAGTACAGTTCCCATTCACCCACTTCCCATCAGCCTCATGCTTTCATGCTAACCAGATTGCACAGCTTCAGTGTAGCACCATCCAGCACCCATTCCAGCTACAGAATACGTTGCGATCTGCTCACATCCGCTTTCAAGCTACGTCTTCGCCCGATCCCGGCGGTGGCTTCGGTGCAAGCAGCATCCGAAGCTCGAACCGTTGGTCTGCTACATGCGATCAAAACTGCCGGCCGGTGCGCTCGTCATGTCGCTCGAAGAGACCTTCCAGGCCGTCCGCCGCCCATCGACCCGAGTCCGGTGCGAATGGTCTGAGCAATGACTGCGACATGCTCTTCAATGACATCGAAACCGACTATCTGATCGGCTTACGTCGACATTGCCGATCGTGTCGCCAGCAAGTCCTCGTATGTCGCCGCCGGACCATACCGTGTCCCTGCGTGAAGATCATCGGAGACGATACTCTCGAACACAACCCCGACGACTGCGTTCCGCGGTTTGTGTGCCCCAGATCACCTGGCCCGCGAATCGACGCTCACGATGCGCGATCGCTCTTGGCATCGACCGCCTCGCCATCCGTCGCGCAACCTTCCCGAAAAGGCGTCGAGTTTGTCCCAGGCGACACCCCCGCCGACGCGACTGGCCAAACGGTCGACAAGGCCGCTGAACTCATCGCTGGGATACCCCGCTGCCCCCGGGCGGGGCCGCGGTATCGCCCTCGGACTGAAATCGGCCCAACCACTGGGTTGTCCTACTCAACGGTACGGCTACTCGCCGACGGAAGTGCCCTCATCTTCTGTGGAACCTCCGACATGGGCCAGGGTGCCAGGACGGTCTTTTCTCAGATCGTCGCCCAAGAGATGGGCATCCCGCTCGAGCACGTCAACGTGATCATGGGAGACACGGCCACCGTCCCTTACGACCAGCAGACCTCGGCAAGTCGATCGACAGTGCTGATGGGCACCTCGGTCTACCGCGCCTGCAAGGACATTCACTCCCAGGTCCGGGCCATGGCCGCTCGCGTCCACGGAGTGGATGAAGCGGACATCGAGGTCGACGACGGCGTGGTGCGCATGACCGGCGAAGAGTTGCCGATCATCGATGTCGTCACCGCGGGCCTCGGCGCGCTGGGCGGCGAAGTCATCGGCAACGGTGAGATGCGCAAGGACAAAGTGCCGGATCATCCTCTGGCAGGTACCGCCGCCTTCTTCGAGTTCAACTGCACCGCTATCGAGGCCGAGGTCGACGGGGACACCGGAGAGGTTCGGATCGTCAAGCACGTCACGGTCGGTGATGTTGGAACCGCCCTCAACCCACAGCAGGTACACGGCCAGGACGAAGGCGCCGCCATCATGGGTCTCGGGCACACGCTGATGGAGTGGCTCATCCTCGATGAAGATGGGCGGACCAGAAACCTCGGCGCCATCGACTATCGCATCCCCACCAGCAAGGATCTGCCCACCGAACTGATCAGCGCCAGCATCGAAAACCACGACGGGCCGGGCCCGTACGGGGTCAAGGGCGTCAGCGAGGGCAGCCTGTTGTGCACCGCACCCGCCGTTGGTGCTGCCGTCCGCGACGCCACCGGCCTGACGATCCGTGACCTTCCCCTCACCCCCCAACGCGTGTGGGAAGCCATACAGGAGCAGAAGCAGTAGTCGATCGGGGAACGTGTCCTCTCAGCGCAACGAGGGGCCGACTGCTCCGGCGAGGGCGCCGAGCTTGGCTGGGTCGAAGGGAGCCTCGAACATCGCGATGATGTGACCTGCGCCGGCGGCGCGGAACTCGGCGACGAGGTCGGCGAACTCGAGCGGGTCGCCATCGGCTTTGATCTTGACCGATACCTCGATGCTGGCCGGATCCCGCCCGACCTCGGCACAGTGGCCGTGGAGCACCTCCACCTTGCGCGCCAACGTGGCGGGGTCGCCGCCGGGAAGATTCCACTGGTCGGCCCAAAGGGCGGCGATTCGCAGCGTGCGTTTCTCTCCGGTGCCTCCAATCACGATTGGCGGGTGGGGCTTCTGGATCGGTTTGGGGAGGGCGGTCGCTCGTTCGAGTTGGTAGAAGGAGCCGTCGAAACTCGCAACGTCTCTGGTGAAGAGCAAGTGGAGGATCTCGCAGGTCTCCTCGAGCCGGTCGAACCGTTCTTTCCAGGACGGCAGTGCGATACCGTAGGCGGCGTGCTCAGCCTCGACCCAGCCGGTGCCTAGTCCGATTTCGAGCCGTCCGCCGGAGGCAACGTCGAGCGATGCCGCCATGTTGGCCAGCACCGCGGGGTGGCGGTAGGTATTGCCGGTCACGAGGACACCGAGGCGGAGACGATGGACGAGACCGCTCAGCGCCGCAAGCATCGTCCACCCCTCGAACACCGGACCGGGCCCGTCGCTGAAGATGGGGTCGAGGTGGTCAAACGTCCAGCCGGCATCATATAGGTCGATTCGGTCGCCCTCCCTCCAGAAGTCGACGATCGGCTGCCACTCGCTGCGCTGGGGACGAGTCTTGAAGGAGAGTCGCACTGGGTGGGGTTCAGTCGACGAACGACGCCGGCGGAACTTCAAAGGGGACCAGCGCCATCTCTCGTTGTACAAACCGGGCACAGTGCGTGAAGCCCGCCTCGGCCGCTTCTTCCCTGGCGAGGTCGAGCCCCCAGGCCGCTTGCTCGGGAGAATGGCCGTCGCTGGCGAACGAGATCGGGAGTCCCGCTTCATGGATCATCCGGATGAAGGTTGGCGAAGGGTAGATCTCGTGCACCGGGTGGCGGAGGCCGCCCGTGTTGATCTCGATTGCCACGTTGGTCCTTTGCGCCGCGGCAAGGAAGCTCGCATAGAGATCGGTCTGTTCGTGCAGGAACCGCTTGCGCTGATACTTGACCCGATCGGGGTGGGTGATGACGTCGACCTTGCCGGACGCCGCCATCTCGGACATGATCTCGAAGTAGCGCTGGTACACCTGTCTCGCCCCGAGCCGCTCCCATTCATAGTCGGAATGCGGCCGGTCAAACCACCAGCCGTCGATCCAGTGGACTGAGCCCAACAGGACGTCCCACGGATACGGCGCTATGAAGTCGAGCACCACATCGATGGTCTCCGGAAAGAAGTCAACCTCGAGGCCGAGTAGTACCGGGAGCCCTGCGTCCTTCGCAGCCAGGATCACTTCGACATACTTCTCGAGCGACAGCGTTTGATCCAACAGCAAGTCGCGTCTGGTGTTGGCGGCCAGGGTCGGATCGGAGGCCTTTTCCCAGAACGGCCCAATCACGTCGGCCGCTTCGACGCACCGATAGAGGTGCTCGGTGAACGTGATCTCGTTGACGCCCCTTCTGGCGGCCTTGTCGACGTACAACTCTATGTAGTCGATGCCGTAATCCTGAGGCGGCGGAGGAGGCGGAGGATCGCCCTTGCGATGAGGAAACAGATGAAGGTGGGAGTCGCTCATGCTGCCTTTCTGGTCGTACGCGACGCCGATCGCGCCGAAAAGGGGAGTTGAACCAGGTCCCGGCCGATCCTACACAGCGCCGGTCGCCCCCAACCCTCTTGCTTGAGAGTCGGCCGGCCGAGCGTCAGGCAGATTCTTCGTCGGTGTCCGCGACGTCGACCTGCTGTTCCTTGTTCCGCCCACCGCGTTTGTTTTTCGGCTTCGGTATGTCGACCGCGCGCAGGTTGGCCATCCCTCCGATGGCCTTTTCGGACTCCTCGCGACCGATGCTCGGCAGCCCGGCCGACCGTTTGGAGTAGCGCGACGCCCGCATCGGCACCTCGCCCTCCCAGTCATCGTCGATACCGTCCAGACGGTGCCGCAGGTCGATCGCCGCAGCGCCCGCCTCGTCAAGCAGCACAACGATGTCGGCATCGTCACCATCGCTCGTGGCGAGGTCGGGGAGTCGCTGCTGCAACTCCTCGATGATGAGCTTCAGGCTCCGCAGCCGAGCAACAAGGTCCTGATGCTCTGACCTCGCCCCGCGCAGCGCATGCTCCGCCTCTGCCCTTGCGTCGTCGATGACACGCCGTGCTTCAGCTCGGGCCTCCTCCAGGATGCCGGCGCCTTCATCGGCCGCCGCCGCCCGCATCGAAGCCGCGTCGGCTTGAGCAGTCGCCAACAGCTCGGAAATCTCGACCTCGGCGGCCTCAACCTCCTCGAGGACCCTGGCGCGCGCCTCTACGCTCTCGCTCTGTGCCTCCTCGGCAGTCAAGGAGGCAACACGGTCCCGCTCGCTTTCCAGCTCCGCGATCTCTTTGGCGAGTTCGTCAATCCGCTGCTCGGCGGCGTCCACGACCAACCCGGCTTCGCGTTGTGCATCTTCGACGACCTGGGCGGCATCGCGGTCTCGCTTCTCCGCCAATTCTGCGATCTCGCTCTCGAGCTCATCAACCCTCTGCTGCGCACCAGACACGATCGCATTGGCTTCCCGCTCCGCCGCCGAGATGCCTTCGCTGGTGGCCTGCTGAACCTCGGCCAAGTCGGCTTCTGCGGCCTCCAGGCGGCTTCGCGCCCCGGCGAGCAGTTCGGCGGCCTCCGCCTCTGCTTCGGCGCGGAGTTCATTCGCGTATGCCTCGGCGTCATCGACGGCATCCGCGGTCTGCCTGCGTACCTCTTCCGCCTCGCGCAAAGCCTCCTGGAGGGCGGCATCGGCAGCTTCTTGAGCTTGCTCCGCCTCCTCCCAGGCCGAGATGCGGATGTTCTCGGCCTGCTGGCGGGCTTCGGTCACCAACGCCTCGGCCTCGCTCGAGAATCGCTGTGGGAGGTCCCTGGCCTCATCCATCAGCGCAACGGCTTCCGCCATCAGGGCAGCGGCCTC
Organism: uncultured Acidimicrobiia bacterium; assembly: GCA_963704825.1. Lineage (GTDB taxonomy): Bacteria > Actinomycetota > Acidimicrobiia > Spongiisociales > UBA5794 > CAVPHV01. Next base: position 324,887 of record CAVPHV010000014.1, on the reverse strand, counting down.
AGCCTCACCGGTCTTCACCACCTCGGCCTTCTCCGTCTCGGCCATCGCCCGGATCCGCTCAGCTTCTTCGAACGCGGCACCGAGTTGTTGCTGGGCCCGCTGGTGGATGTCGGCCGTGTCCTCGGCCGCCTGTACTTCGAGCCGAGAAGCTTCTCGCTCGGCGTCGGCAACGATTTGCTGGGCTCGCACCTCGGCTCTGGCGTGGATCAGCTTGGCGTGGAGGCGGACTCGTTCGGCTTCGTCCCGTGCCGCAACAACGGCTGCGACCGCCTCAGTCTGGCCGACGGGCGGCACGCGGAAGGCCTCCGCCAGCAGCACGTGTGCACCGGCGAGTGCCCGCTCCGCCCCTTCACCCGCATCACCCATCCCAGGACCGAAGATACCGCTGGAAGGCAGCGCCGCTCCTCCAAAGCCGAGAGCAAGAACCGGTTCGTCGTCCGCCAAGACGGAGGGGCCGGCCTCGGCCTCCTCCAAGACCACAGCCAGGTCGTCCCGAGCCAGTTCCTCCGGATTCTCATGACCCGCCTCGGTGTGGGCGAAAGCGAGCAGCCCGAGAACTTTGCGCTCGGCAGCCTCCATCACCCGTTGCTTGGTCTCCAACATGGCCAGGAACACCTCGGTGTCCCGCTGCAACGAAGCGTTGGTCTCTTCGAGGCTCAGTTGGAGGTCGCTCGATCGAGACCGCTCCTGGGCCAGTTCATCCCGCAGATGGGCCAATTCCTCGGCAACATCGGCCAGAAATGCGCTGACCTGCTGTGGGTTGAATCCGTCGCGCCTGATCGTGTCAAAAGTCTTCTGCTCGACTGCTGAGGCCGAAAGATCCATCGCCGTCCCCTACTGTTCTCTAGCCCACGGAATCCGCCGATTCGCCGCCCACCAAGGCGTCCAAGAGGGATCCCGTTCCTCGTCACCGGCATTGTACGTATTCGCGACCCCATCCCGCTAGGGGGACCTGTTTTGGACTAGCCAGTTGCGTTGGCCCAAATGCGGCCGGATCGTCTAGTGAGCACTAGTCACCTCGAGCGGTTGTCGGGCCGGTTGACCGATAACAGGGGTGGCGATCCTGACGCAGAGATGACACCCGTGGGGATGGGCGCAGCGACGTTAGCCTGGGGCCTGGAAATGTCGGCTCAGGACGGGCCCGGCGTGCCTCGACTTTGGAGGACTGAACCATGACTGCTGAAACGGCAGATAGGGAAGTGTTGGAGGATGTAGGCCGGTGGTGGTGGCTGTGGCTGGTCATCGGCGCACTTTGGATCATCATTTCGCTCATCATCCTCCAGTTCGAGACTGCCTCAGTGCGCACCGTCGGCATCCTGATTGGCCTCATGTTCATGTTCGCCGGTGCCCAATACGTCGTCATCGGAACGTTGGCCGAGGGTTGGAGGTGGCTCTGGTACGTCTTTGGGATCGTGCTCGGGATTGCCGGAATGGTCGCCTTGATCAACCCGAGCGAGGTGTTTGCCGTACTGGCCGACATGCTCGGGTTCGTGTTTGCCGTCGTCGGAATCGTCTGGACGATCGAGGCCTTCGCCACCAAAGATGGCAACGAGCTCTGGTGGCTGGGGCTGGTTGCCGGGATCCTCATGATCATCATGGGGTTCTGGACCGGCGGGCAGTTCTTCATCTCCAAGGCCTACACGCTGCTCGTCTTCGCAGGTATCTGGGCGCTGATGAAGGGCATTCTCGACATCGTCCGCGCCTTCCAGATCCGCAAGCTCGGAAAGATCTCCGCCTCGCTGTAGCGGGATCGCTTCTCCGCACGACAGACGGATGCCCCCTTCAGATTCAGGGGCGTTTTTGCCGATGACAAAGGGAGTCGACCCCCGAGGATTCCATGCCAGCGCAACACCGCTTCATTGTTTCGCTCCTGGCGGTGCTTGCCGGACTCACCGCGGCCGGTGTCTTCTTCGTCGGCGTCGGCGTCGGTCCCACCACGGATCGCACGGATACCGTCGCTGCCATCGTCGTGTTCGGCGTCGTCTACTTCCCTGTCACGGTCGGTGCCCGCCGCCTCTTCGGACCGTGAGCGAGGGGTTGAACAAAGGCCGTACGGGGTTGCGCCGGCGAGCAAACGCCTGGGCCTGGACGTCGCGGCAACCCCAAGCCGGCGTTGCTCAATAGCCTCCTCGACCAGTTGTGAAGATTTCCTGTATCAGACGCGCCCTCGGTGCGTCTGATTGGGCGAGGGGGAACGGGCGGACTGCTTCCAAGCCGCCCGGGCCGGCCGACCAGGCCAGGCCGCAGCGGAGGACGACTCAACCGACAGGGGGGAGAGTCGCCTCCGTATCCGTGGGTGAGCGGGCCCCGAACGGGGCCCGCTCACTCGAAGAGGCGACGCTTCTCACGGCGCGGCCGGCGCTACCGCCTCGAGCACGCAGAACGAACCGCCTTGAGGATCGTCCAGAATTGCCATCCGACCCACTCCCGGCACATCCATCGGACCGCTGATCAGCACCCCGCCCAACTCGCTGCAGCGGGCAACCGTCGCGCCGGCGTCGGCCACGGCGAAGTACGGAAGCCAGTGAGGAGGCACGCCTTCGGGGACAACTCCGGTCATGTTGTACATCCCCCCGTTGGGGCGATCGCCGTTTGTGAACACGACGTACGGTGCGTTCCCCATCTCACTGACCTCAGTGGTCCAGCCGAACAAGCCGGTGTAGAACGCCTCAGCGGCCTCGAGGTCCGTCGTGGCGAGCTCGTTCCAGGTGAGTGAGACGGGCTCATTGAACAGGCCGGCACCGGCATGGTTGCCGTCCTGCCAGATTCCGAATACTTCGCCGGTTGGTCCCGCGATCATGGCCATCCGGCCGGCTGCCATCACATCCATGGCGGGCATGAGCGTCGTCCCGCCCAGCTCTGCGGACCTGGCGACTGCGGCATCGGCGCTCTCCACAGTGACATAGCTGGTCCACACCGCCGGCAAACCCTGAGCCCGCTGTTCGGATCGGTATTCCCCCGAACCGGCGACCGGCACGCCGCCGCTGAGGAACATCGTGTAGATACCCGCATCGCCGGCCGGTTGGTCCTGGGCCTCCCACCCGAAGAGCCCGGTGTAGAAGGCCTTCGCTCCAGAGTGATCGGTCGTCATCAAGTCGACCCAATTGAAGCCTCCTGCGACACCCATCGGTGCGCCTCCCTTCTGGGCAGTTACCCATCGGCATCCGTCGTTGTGACCCATCCTCGCATGCTGCATGGCACAATCGCCAGGGAGCGGACCTTGCCACCGCGGTATGCTGGGACGACAGGCCAGGGGGTATACGAGGCGTGCCGTCGGAGCGACCACCAACGGTAGATACGAATGATCAAGCCCGACGCACCAGCGACGTGGTGATCGATCTTCGCTCCCAACCCGAGGCTGAAGGTGTTGATCCGCGCCGGGTCCATCCGACGGGTCCTGCGCAGCCCGAACCGCATCACCACGCGAGTTCCGAAAGTGCGCCCGCCTATGGGGCCTCCAAGCTGGAGCTTCAGACGGACGAGTCCCTTGCCCTCGGGCTGCAACGGATGGCGCTCGAGCAATTCGAAATCGCCATCGCCGGACTGCAAGGCACTCCCGACACAGAAACGGGCGTCCACCAGGCCCGCAAGGCGCTCAAACGGGTGCGGGCCGTGTTGCGTCTCGTGCGCGACGTACTCGGCGACGAGGTGTATCGCGCCGAAAACACCGTCGCCCGCGACGTCGCTCGGGTGCTCTCCCCCGTTCGCGAGTCCTTTGTTCTGGCTCGCACCCTCGACTCATTGCTGACCGTTGAGCCGGACGCGATCTCAGCCGCAACGGCCACCGAACTCAGCGACCAATTGCAGGCCAAGCACCGAGAGACTGCTGCGGCGATCCTCAACGACCGTGACCTCATGGCCCATCTCCTCACCAGCCTGAGGTGCGCAGCCACGCGCTTTGCTCATTGGCCCGTCATGAGCATCGAGGTCGGAGACGACGTGATCGACATCCGACCGACGATTCCGGACCGGTTCGAGTCGCTCGAGCCCGGCCTGCGGCGGGTCTACCGACGTGGCCGCAATCGGCTGCGCGAGGCAGAGCAACTCCCGACCAAGACCAACGTCCACGAGTGGCGGAAGCGGGTGAAATACCTGCGTTACCAGATGGAGGCGCTGACCCCGCTGTGGCCCGACGTCATCGGTGGACTCGAACGCAGCCTGAACGATCTCACCGAGGTGCTCGGCGTGGAACACGATTTGGCCGATCTTGGGGTCCTGGTGCACCTCGAGCCGAATCTCATCTCACGGGATCTCGATCGGAATCGTCTGCTCGCAGCCATCGCCCGCCGGCGTGCCGCACTCCAAGCTGAAGCGTTCGTCGTCGGTGACCGGGTCTATGTCGAAGTTCCCCGCCGGTTCACCGCCCGCTTCGCTCCCTACTGGGAATCATGGCAGCGCCGCCAGCATTACGCGCCGTAGCCCCAGGGTCGGGTTGGTCCGCCGTCAGCGGAAAACCTCGGCAAAAGCGTCGGCGGCGGTCCAACCATCCGGCGGCGAAAGTACCGGCATCGGGTCCACCCCGTCTGGCGGCTGTTCCTCAACCAGAGGCGTGATCACGAAGCTGAGTTCTTCGACGCCGCGTTGCAGTTCGACCACCTCGCGATGCCGCCGCACCGCGTGTTCGTCCAGTTGAACTCCGATGACGACATCGTCGGCGGCGTGCACCGTGATGGAGCCGTTGTGGTTGGCTGCGGCGTCATCAACCAGTACCTCGGCGGCGCGACGAGCTTCCTCGAGGACGCCGTCGCGCAGTCGAGTCGCGGCTCGTTGCACGCCCTCGACCAACGCGGTGTCGGCAGGAGGGCTGTCGAGCATCGCCGCCAGCTCGTGAAGCCGGCGGCGTGCCGCGCGAATCCTGACAACAAACCCATCGAGATCTGCCAGGACATCACGACGGACGGCGGCAGACGCCTCCGCCGCACGGTCCTCGACAACGACCCTCTCATCAAGCGCACTGGTCACCCGCATCGTATCGGCGCTCCAGTTCTGTCGCTTGAGCAATGGGTGCTCGAGAAGCGGCCGATACACTCGCCCGATGTCCTCCCTCGCCGGCCGATCCGTCGCAGCACTGCAGCGAGTCCTAGCGGCCAAGCCTGGGGCGGTCGCCCGCGAGGGTCAAGAGGCCATGGTCGTCGCCGTTGCCGGCGCCATCGAAGAACGCCACCACCTGCTCGTCGAAGGCGGAACCGGCACAGGAAAATCGCTCGCCTACCTGGTGCCGGCCATCGTCTCCGGCGGCGTCGTTGTCGTCTCGACCGCCACCAAGACCCTCCAGGATCAACTGGCCAACAGCGAACTGCCGTTTCTCGCCGCACATCTCGGTCGCCCTGTTACGTGGGCCGTCATCAAGGGTCGCCAATCGTATCTTTGCATGGCCAAGCTGACAGAGCGCTTCGGTGGCGACCTGGACCGTGAGCCCGATCCGAAGCTCTTCCCGGGCGCCGACGACGATGAACTCCGCACCATCGCGCCGTGGGCGAGGACTCATCCGACGGGAGATCGTGATGACCTCGAGGTCCCGGTCTCCGACGCGGCGTGGTACGAAGTCTCCGTGTCCGGAATGGAGTGCCCGGGCGCCGCCAGCTGCCCCCAGGGCGGACCCTGTTTTGCCGAAGCGGCCCTGGAGCGCGCCCGCGGCGCCGACGTCATCATCACCAATCACCACCTCTACGGCCTCCACCTGGCGACCGGACGGCGGATCCTCCCGGATCATGACCTCGTCATCCTCGATGAGGCACACAAGCTCGAGCCGGCGTTGTCGTCGGCCTTCGGGGTGGACGTTGGGCCGGGACGGCTCACTGCGTTCGCCAACAACGCCCACCGTCTGATCGACCCGGAGGTACGACGTCACGGCGTCGACCCGATCCGGGCGGTGCGTGATGCTGCAGACGAACTCGCCAGGGTGATGCGCGACCTTCCGGCAGAGCGGCTCGACCCGAGCGCAGGCGAGGTCGGAAGCGCCATCGCGCAGGGAGCAAGAGCCGTCTCGGCCGCCACCAAGGCGCTGCGCAAGGTCGACGAAGGACACCCGGATACCGGGCCCGTCTCCAGAGTCAAGACCCAGGGCGGGCATGTCGCCGGGGACTTCGCGCTTGCCCTCGACCTGCCCGAACAGTGGGTCTCGTGGTGCGAGCCACAGCGCCGGGTGATCCGCGTAGCCCCAGTGGAGGTCGACACATCCGTTGCCGCCGCGCTGCTCCCCCACGTTCCCGCGGTGCTGACCAGCGCCACCCTCACGGTCGGCGGATCCTTCGGCCCGCTCGCAGCCCGCCTCGGCTTCCTGGCCGAGGACGACGACGATGATCCCTACCTCACCGGCGTCGACGACCCGCTGCGACGCACCTACGAGAGCTTGCGAGTGCCGGGTAGCTTCGACTATCAGCGTCAAGGCCTGCTCTACATCGCGTCCGACCTTCCCGACCCTCGCACCGAGGAATGGAAGGACGCAGCCTGCGACGAGGTCGTCCTCCTCACCGGGGCATCAGGGGGCCGGGCCCTGGTACTGACGACCAGCTATGCCATGCTCGAACGCATCGCCGAGCGCCTGGCCGGCAGTCCGTTCCGCGTCTTGGCGCAGGGCGAGTTGCCGAAGCGTCGCCTGATCGAAGCCTTCTCATCGCAGGAGTCGGCGACCCTCGTCGCCACGATGGGCTACTGGGAAGGGATCGATGTCCCCGGCCCCTCACTGTCGCTCGTGATCCTGGATCGACTCCCGTTCGCCCGGCCCGACGAGCCCCTCATGCAAGCGCGTCGCGAGGCGGTCGAACGGCGGGGAGGTTCGCCTTTCGCTGAAGTGGACCTGCCCCGGGCTGCGATGCTGCTCGCCCAAGGGTCCGGCCGGCTGATTCGCAGCGAAACCGACCGCGGGGTGGTTGCCGTGCTCGACCCTCGCCTCACCGGCAAGGGCTATGGACGCCGCATCATCGCCTCGCTGCCGCGACTGCTGCGCACGTCAGACCGGGAGCGGGCCGTTCGGTTTCTGCAGGCCATCGATCGGCCGAACGAGTGAACCTCACCAAACCGAGTAGGGGTGGGCGATCAGGTTGGCGTTGTAGTAGCGCGGGTCATCCGTGACCTCTGCGCCGATCCATCCGGGTAGGTCGACGGCCTGGTCGGGATCATCGAGTTCGACCTCAGCCACGATCAGTCCACGATTGACTCCAGAGAACTCATCGACCTCCCATCGCAAACCGCCGAAGTCGACCACATGGCGGGTCTTTTCGATGATGGGCTGCTCACACAGTTCGAGCATCTGCTCCGCATCGGAGAGTGGGATGGGGTATTCGAATTCGCTGCGCGTGGCGCCGACGGTCAAGCCCTTGATGGTGATCCAGGCCTGCTTCCCGACGGTGCGGACTCGAACCGTTCGTTCCTTGACCGTCGAGAGGTAGCCCTGCCGGAACACCTCGCCACTACCGAGTGCGCGCCACTCGTCGCCCTCGACCAGGAACTTCCTCTCGATCTCTACCGCCATTTCGGCTCCCGCCGCTCAAAGTCACCAGCCCAGAACCCGCCTGATCTCCTTGGGGTAATTGACGTTCTCCCAGCCTTCTAGTTCTGCCATGCGGCGCGCCGCCAGCAACAGATCGAGGTCGGTCGACTCTACGGCCGCCGTCTGCAATGTGGCGCCGGCAATCGTGACGTCGGCCACCTCTGCGATACACCCATTGACCTCATAGGCGTGCCGGATCTTGGCGATCTCGATCGCCGCCACGTCGCGTCGCGGCGCCAGAACCTCGGCGACCAGCTGCGGCTGCGTGTAGACGTCGCGTTCGAGTTCGACATCCTTCAGGCCGAGCCGGCGGACGAGCACCTCTCGGACCTCATCGGCCCTGAGCGGGAACGTCATCATCACCGTCGGCTCCCACTGCTCACATCCCTCGACAACGCCGAGGAGCACCTTCACATCGAGCACACCGTCGCGAATCTTGGGATTGGAACCGACATCCTTTCGCGATACGAGGTAGGTCTCGATCCGAGCTCGGCTCTCGATCAGGCGGGAGTTGGCCGCGATGGCGCTGAACACGTCGTTGAGTTGATCTCCCCAGGCGCGGAACTCGTATCTCGGTACTACGGGCTCCACTCGACCTCCTCGCTCGGATCTGTCGGACACGGTTTACGGCAGGCCCCGACGTTAGCTCGGCAGGCGCGAAGAAGGCGTCGAGCGATCCGAAGCCAGGTGCCAGGTGCCAGTCGAGACGACCGCAGCTTGCGGACAGCTGAACCCGGCACCGGTACCCCGCACCGAGAGACGCAGCGGGCCTGCGGTCGGCCGCGCCGACGCCAGCCGGCATGTCATGCCCGCAGCACCCGCTCCAGGACTCGACCGCTGAGCGACGGGCGATTACCCAACTCGTGGGTCCGCACCAGAAGCAGCGGGGCATCGACCTGATCCTGGATTCTGTCAACCAGGTCGGACAGCAGGCGAAGCCTGGTGCGGACCGCACCGATGATCACCAGGTCGGCGCCGCGGGATTGGGCCGCCAGCTCGGCCACCAGGTTGGTGCTGCGCTCGACCTCGCTGACCATGGGCACCAGCAGCGATTCACCGAGTCGTTCGTGGTACTCATGGAGCGAAACGACCTGCCGCCCCGAGGCGGCGGGAGCCAACACGTGCACAATGCGGACGGTAGAACCCTCGCCTTGGCCAATGCGGCCGGCGAGGTTCAGCTTGATCGGATCAAGCGGGCCACCGGAGCCGAGCACAACGATGTCGTCGACCACTTCGAGGTAGCGGTTGCCGAGCAGGGCAACATCGCAGAGCACCCGGTCGCCCAGCCACTCCATGTCGGCGCGGAAACCCCGACCCGTGCTGGTTCGGAGCAGTTCAGCGAGCACGAGGTCGACACCGTTCTCCTCCACAAACGACGCGAGCGCCTGGCGGCGATGTCGGCCGGTGGCGTGGAACACCGAGATCGGTACGCCGAGTTCCATTGCCTGTTCGGCGGCGAGCGCGCCGAACTCTTGCTCCTCGGTCGATCGGGCTCGCCGCATTGGGCTATCCGGCCCGTCCCGAGCAACCTGGACGACCCGCACCTCGCCTCCTTGCCGGGTGACCCGACCCGCGGTGCGAATCAGGTCGCGCAGCCGACGGTCGTTGATCCCAACATGAACCGGGATCAACACGTTGGCCTTTCCGGCGGCGTCGATCGCAGCTTTGGTGTCGTTGACGAGCCGGCCCATGGCCCGGATCCGCAGCGCATCGAGCGAGGCGCTCTCGTGGCTGGTCCGCGACCTCCCGAAGACCCGGTACCACGCAACTCCTCCGAGCACGATGAGGACTGCTCCCACCATCGCGTCAACGCCCATGAAAGCCAGGAGGAACAGCGAAGCAACGATCCCGGCGATCTGCATCCACGGGAACAATGGCGAACGGAACGACGGCCGATACCAATCGACGTGGCTCTCACGGAAGGCAATCACGGACAGATTGACGAGAGCGAAGACGAGTAGCTGGAACGCCGACGCCAGCTTCGCCAACTCGATGATCGGAAACATCGCGATCAGGATCAGGAGCACTGCTCCGGTGAGGAGCACCGCGGCAATCGGAGTCGAGCGGGCGCCGACTCGGCCCAATATGGATGGCGCCAACCGGTTGCGGCTCATCGCGAAGGGATATCGCGACGAGGCCAGTATTCCGGCATTCGCCATACTCACGAGCGCCAACACTGCGACACCGGCGATCGCCAACTCGCCACCTCGCCCCAGGAACTCCGAGGCCGCCGTGGCCATCGGTGTTACGTTCTTGCTCAGGTCGGTTCCCGGCGTCACCCCAACGATCACAAACACGATCGCCGGGTAGAGGAACATCATCAGGACGAGCGACATGAAGATGGCGCGGGGTATGTTTCGTGCCGGCCGCTTCACCTCCTCGGCGAGCGACGCCACCTTGGTCACCCCGGCGTACGAGACAAACACGAGGCCGGTCGCGGCAATCAGACCGTGAAAGCCTTGGGGCATGAACGGCTGGTAGTTGTCGGCGTCATCAGAACCAAACCCCGCGATGATGAACAGCACCAGAACGGCCATCACGATCGAGACAATCGCAGCCTGCAAACTGCCGGACTGCTTCACACCAGCGACGTTGACCAGAACCAGCCCCGCGCCAAGCACGAGCGCCACCGGCTTCGCCGGCGCGTCGGGGACGAGCAATTGGAGGTAGACGCTGAGACCGACAAGGGCGAAGGCTGCCTTGAAGATGAGGGAGAACCAGACACCAAAACCGGCAATGGTGCCCATCAACGGCCCCATGGCGCGATCGATATACAGGTAGGTCCCGCCGGCGTGCGGCATGGCCGTGGCCATCTCCGACTTCGAAAACGCGGCGGGGAGCACCACGACGCCGGCCAGAAAGTACGCAATGATGATGGCGGGACCCGCCAGGAAGTAGCCGAGGCCGGGGAGCACGAAGATGCCGCTGCCCACCATCGCTCCGAGGCTGATCGTGAAAACCGCATAGAGGCTCAGATCGCGTTTCAGGTCCAGGCTTGGAACCTCCTGTCACAGCGGGCGGAACCCTGTGGTGGTGGTGAGGATAGGAGTATTGGGCGCGTCTGTGCCGGGCCGTTCGGCCCTGCTACTTCGCTGCCTAGCCCTTGTGGTGGCGAGTTGGCATCGCCGCCGCGTACTCCAGAGAGCGGTCGACCCACTGGTCGGCAAGTTCCGGCGCGTCCCGCCATTGCCCCGGCAGCACTACGTATTCCTTCATCGGGCGACCGGGCATCGGCTCGAACGGATGACTTTCGGCGGCGGCGAGCAGCTCAGCACGCCCCGCTTCGTCGAGGCGCACCGCCACCTGATCGCCAAACAAGCACAGGAACATGTTGCCGTTCACGAACCCGGCATAGTTGCCGAACATGGGCAGCATCATCACCCCGGGCGCCTCAGGGAGCAACGCCTCGAACCACGCCTTGTCGGCATCGCTGGGCTTGGGGAACGCCATCTGACCTCCGGGCTGAGACACCCAGGCTACCGGTCGCAACGGGTGACAACGCCCGCGGGACAGACGGCATCGTGGGTCGGGTATGGTCTGGCCTCACACACCGTCGCACCGGCAAGGAATCGACTCATGGCGCACATCTACTACGACAAGGACGCCGATCCGTCCCTCATCGCGGGACGCGAGGTCGCCGTCATCGGCTTCGGCAGCCAGGGCCACGCCCATGCCCTCAACCTCTTCGACTCCGGCGTCCCGGTGATTGTCGGCCTGCGCGAAGGCTCACCAAATCGAGAGCGCGCCCTGGAGTACGGCCTTCCGGTGATGACGCCGGCAGACGCGGCGCGCGCCGCCAACGTGATCATGATGCTGGTGCCGGATCAGTTGATGGGCGACCTCTACGCCGCTGAGATTGCGCCACACCTCGAACCGGGCGATGTCCTGATGTTCGCTCACGGCTTCAACGTCCATTTCGGTGTGATCGAACCGCCGCCGTACGTCGATGTCGCCATGGTCGCCCCGAAGGGCCCGGGCCATCTGGTGCGCCGCACCTACACAGAAGGCAGCGGTGTGCCCTGCCTGCTCGCCGTTCACCAGGATGCCTCCGGTGATGCCAAGGAGTTGGCCATGTCCTATGCGTGGGGTATCGGCGGCGGCCGGGCCGGCGTTCTGGAGACCACGTTTGAGGAGGAGACCGAGACCGACCTGTTCGGTGAGCAGGTCATCCTGTGTGGTGGAGTGTCCGAGCTCATCAAGGCCTCGTTCGACACCCTGGTCAACGCCGGGTATCAGCCGGAGTCTGCCTACTTCGAGACGCTCCACGAACTCAAGCTCATCGTCGACCTGCTCTACGAAGGTGGCCTGTCGTGGATGCGGTACTCGGTGTCGGATACCGCCGAGTTCGGCGACTACACCCGGGGGCCCCGAATCATCACCGAGGAAACCCGGGCCGAGATGGTCAAAATCCTCGATGAGATCCGCTCCGGCGAGTTCGCCCGCGAGTGGCTGGCCGAAAGCCGCGACGGCGCCGCCAATCTGTTGGCGACCCGCGACGCCGAGCAGGACCTCCAGATCGAGCGAGTCGGCCGCGAGTTGCGGGCGATGATGCCGTTCCTCACCCCGAGGATGCCCGGCCAGGAGTGAAGCGTTTCGGTTGGGCCGACAAAGCCGGTCCAACCAGACCGAGAGGGACCGGACGAATCCGCCTCCCTCGGGCTCCCCCATCCCCCGCGTCAGCGCTCGAGGGATCGTATCTACCTGGGTTTCCAGGCGCGGTAGCGGCCTTCTTGGCGTTCCAGGCGCAACGGCACGCCGAAGCATGAGGAGAGGGCCTCGGGGCTGAGGGTGTCGTCGATCTCTCCGGATGCCATCACTCGGCCGGCGCCGAGCATGACGATGTGGGTGAAGCCTTGGGGGATCTCCTCGACGTGATGAGTGACAAGGACGACTGCGGGGCTGTTGGGATCGGTGGCGAGGTCGGCCAGCGAGGCGACCAGCTCCTCCCGGGCTCCGAGGTCGAGCCCGGTCGTAGCCTCGTCGAGTAGCAGCAGGTCGGGATCGGTCATCAGACTGCGGGCGATCAATACCCGCTGCTTCTCTCCAGCCGACAGCGTACCGAAGGTGCGGTCGGCAAGACGGCCGGCACCGAGCCGCTCGAGGTTGGCTTGCGCCTGGGCCCAGTCGCCTTCGGTGTAGTCGTGCCACCGGCTGTCGACGAAGGCGGCATGGCGGCCGGTCACCACGATCTCGAGTGCCGGCAGGTTGGGGCGCGCCAGCGAAGCGGGACCCGCCCCGGCATACCCGATCCGCTCGCGCAGCTCCCTCACATCGAACCGGCCCCGGGTGTGACCGAGCACGCGAACGGTCCCCCGAGACGGCGTCAAGTAGGTCGAAGCGACCTGGAGCATGGTGGTCTTGCCGGCCCCGTTGGGGCCGAGCACCACCCAGCGCTCATGACTGTTGACGGCCCAGTCGACGCCGTCGAGCAATCGGCGTCCCTCCCGAAACACGGCGACGCCTTCGAGGGCGACGACTTCGGTGGCGGCAGGTTCACTCATCGAGCCGAGACGCTAGCGAACTCGGGGGCACCGCCGTGCCGGTAGCCTCTTGCAGTGGCCCGCGAGCGACTCTTCACCCGCCCCTTCATCCTGGTGTCCCTGACCAACCTGGTCCAGGGCATGTCGTTCTTCTTGTTCATTCACCTCCCGCGTTATCTCGAAGAGCTTGGCGCAAATGAGGTCCTGATCGGAGTGATCATCGGAGTCACGGCAATCTCGTCGATCCTGGCCCGCCCGGCCATCGGCACGATCATGGACAGCAAGGGGCGCCGCCCGGTGATCTTGGTCGGGACAGTCGTCAACTTCGGAGCGATCCTGCTCTACCTGACCGTGTCGTCGCTCGGGCCATGGATCTACATCGTGCGCATCATCCACGGGATCTCTGAGGCGAGCCTGTTCACCTCACTGTTCACCTACGGCGCCGACGTCGTCCCCGAATCGCGCCGCACCGAGGGCCTGGCGTTGTTCGGCGTGTCCGGTCTGCTGCCCATCGCCTTCGGTGGCCTGCTCGGCGACATCGTGCTTTCCCGCGGTGGGTTCGACCAGTTGTTCCTGACTGCGGCCGGCTTTGCCTTTGCCGCAATCCTGTTCGCCGTGTGGCTTCCGGAACGAGCACCGGCTCTCGGAGACAACGCAGAGAAGAAGGGGTTCTTCGCTGCGATTCGCCGTCCAGACCTGATGCCGATCTGGTTCATCGTCGGGTTCTTCTCGTTTGTGCTGACCGGGTATTTCACCTTCCTGCGGACCTTCATCGACGACGTCGGGATCGGGTCCGTCGGCCTCTTCTTCGGGTTCTATGCCGGCACTGCCATCGCGTTGCGGCTGGCCTTCGCCTGGCTACCGGCGCGGGTTGGGGAGAAGAAGGTGTTGTTTCCGGCGCTGATTGCCATTGCGGTCGGGTTTGTCCTCCTGGCGCGGGTACAGACACCGCTCGACGTTGCCGTGGCGGGCGTGCTGTGCGGGGCGGGGCATGGCTACGCCTTCCCCATCCTGTTTGGGTTCACCGTGACCCGATCTCCCGACGCCGACCGCGGCTCGACCCTCGCCTTCTTCACCGCCCTGTTCGACATCGGGGTGCTGGTCGGCGGTCCGATGCTCGGTGTGATCATCAGCGTGTCCGGCTACCCCGCCATGTACGGCTTCGCCGCCGTCGTGATGGCCGTATCCACAGTGATCTACTGGCGCTGGGACCGCCGCTACGACTACGAAGACCAGGCCGAGGACGTCCCGGCCCCCACCGCGTAGGCAGCGAGGGTTTTGGCGGACATATGCGCAGCATGCTGCGGCATTGTCCGCCAAAACCCTCTCAGCCGGAGGCGACCTCGAGTGAGCGGAAGGCCTCCGTGGTGACTTCGGCCAGCGTGGCGTTCGATCCGGGGCGGGCCCAATGCTCGACCCCGGCCATCAGCACCGCCGCGGTCGCCGCCGCGACCACGCTTGCCTCGATGCCGGTGGCGCCGGCGCGACGCAACACGCCGCCGAGTTCATCGCCGAACCCGCTCATCATCGCCCTCATCGCCTCACGCAACTGCGGTATCGCCAGCAGCAGCAGGGTGCGCTTCCGCAACAATTCCTCGTTCTCGGGTTCGAGGTCGACGACCAGCCCGAGGAATGCTCGCTCCACTGCCTCCATCGGCGGGAATTCCTCGAGGTTCGCCTCGAGCAGGTCCATAAACGGACCTTCGAGCGGATCCCACAAGAAGACGCCGTCCTTCGTGCCGAAGTAGCGGTAGACGCTGCTCGGCGAGACTTCCGCAACTGCTGCAATATCGGTGACTTTGGTGGCCTCATAGCCTTCGGTCACGAGCAGTTCGTAGGCGGCATCCTGGATGCGCCCCATGGCAGCGGCTTGCTTCAGTTCCCGCAACGTGGCGACATGCTTGGCCATGATTCGACATCATACTGACAGTGACTATCATTTGCGAGTGACTATCAGTTCGGAGATGGAGCGATGTCGACCCCGGCCGTGAAAGCAACGGACCTCACCAAGACCTACGGGGAGGGCGAAACCGCCGTTCACGCCCTCCGCAACGTCTCGTTCGAGGTCGGACCGGGCGAGTTTGTCGTGCTGCTCGGGCCATCTGGCTCCGGCAAGACGACCCTGCTCAACCTGATCGGTGCCCTGGAGCCCCCAACCGGCGGCGAGATTCACGCCGACGGGGTTGCTCTCAGCGGGCTGGACGAAGACGGCCGGCAGCAGTTGAGGTTGGACGCCGTCGGGTTTGTCTTTCAGTTCTACAACCTGGTGCCCACATTGACCGCCCGCGAAAACGTCGAACTCATCGCCGAGCTGACCGGCCCCGATGCCGGCCCGCGCACCGAACGGGTTCTCGACGACGTTGGATTGACCAACCGACTCGACCACTTCCCTTCGCAGCTGTCCGGGGGCGAGCAGCAGCGGGTGGCGATCGCCCGTGGGATGGTCAAGAACCCGCCGCTGCTGTTGTGCGATGAGCCAACCGGCGCTCTCGACGTCGCCACGGGACGTCAGATCCTCGGCCAGCTCCGCGACACCACCGTCGATGGGAAACGCAGTGTGTTCCTCGTGACCCACAACTCGGAGATCGCAAAGATGGCCGATCGTGTCATCCGGTTGCGCGACGGTGAGGTCGTCGACGACGCCGTCAATCCCTCGCCCTCCTCTGTGATGGAGCTCGACTGGTGAGCATGCTCGACGTCAAGCGGCGGCGCGACTTCCGCGAGCGTCGCTGGCAGTTCTTTGCGGTGGCCGTGACGATCACGCTCGGCGTGATGATGTTCGCGGCCAGCTACGACGCCTATCTCAACTTGGAGTCCTCGTACCAGGGGACCTACGACCGTCTCCACTTCGCCGACATGACGGTGACCGGGGCCGACGCCGGCTTCGCAACGGCGGCCCAGGCCACCTCCGGTGTTGCCGCCGTGGAGGTGCGACGCCAGGTCGACCTCCCATTCCGGGTCGGCGACAGCGTGCTCAGCGGCCGCGCCGTCGGGATGCCGGCCGGCGGGCAGCCCGAGATCAACAGAATCGACGTGATCGAGGGCGACTACCTCGATCCCGGTCGGCCCAACGGCATCGTGGTCGAGTCCCATTTCGCCAACGACCACGACCTGGCTCCGGGTAGCACGGTGGAGATCTTCACCGGTAGCGAGTGGGTTGCCGTCGAGGTCATCGGCGTCGCCGTTTCTCCCGAGTATCTCTGGCCGGCCAAGAGCCGGCAGGAAGTGTTCAGCGCCCCGGGGACGTTTGGCGTTGCCTTCGTCCCGGTTGACCTCCTTGCCCCCTTCCCGTCCAACGCCGTGGCCGAGCAGGCCCTGTTCCTGTATGACACCGAAGCCGACCGGGAAGCCACCGACGTCGCGGTGTCCGATGCAGCCAACGCCGCCGGAGCGGCCGACGTCTTGACCCAGGCCGAGGAACCATCGAACGCGGCTCTGCAGCTGGACGTTGACGGTTTTCAACAGCTCGCCATCGCCTTCCCTGCCCTCTTCCTGGTCGCCGCGGGGATGGCAGCCTTCATACTCCTGACCCGTCTGGTGCTGTCCCAGCGACCACAGATCGGTGCGTTGCGCGCCTCGGGAGTGAGCCGCAAGCTTCTCACTCGCCACTATCTCTCCTACGGGATCCTCCTCGGCATCATCGGCGCCGTGATTGGTGCAGTCCTCGGAGTGCTGGCCGGCTTTGCGCTCAGCGGCGCCTACACCAAGGAACTCGGCATCCCAGATACCGTGCGGGAGCTCCACTGGGTGACACTGGTGGTCGGTCCGTTGTTCGGACTCGTTACCGGGCTCCTCGCCGCGTACCTGCCCGCCCGGTCGGCATTTCGAATGAGCCCCGCCGAGGCGATGCGTGGCGACGTCAAAGTCGAAGACGGGCGGCTGAGCCTCTTCGAGCGGGTCATGCCTCCCCTGCGTCGAGCGCCCGTGCGGTGGCGAATGGTGCTGCGCGGGATCGGCCGTGACAAGCGGCGCAGCCTCTCCACCGTGATCGGTGTCATGCTTGCCCTGGTACTGATTCTGGCGTCGTGGGGCATGATCGACACGGTCGGCGTGCTCATCAATCGCCAGTTCAACGAAGTCGTCCTCGAGGACGCTTCCTCAGTGCTGGCGGTCCCGGTCGGCATCGAGCAAGTTGGCTCCGTGTCCGCCGTTCCCGGCGTGGCTCGGGCCGAGGACATTGCCACACTCGAGGTCTCGGTGCGGGCCAACGGCGACACGTATGCGACCCAACTTCAGGCCTTCCGACCCGACACGCAAATGCACGGGTTCGCCAGCACATCGGGCACTCTGCCGAGCACCGGCGCCGTCGGTGGTGTCGCCCTCGGAGACCTGCT
Source organism: uncultured Acidimicrobiia bacterium (assembly GCA_963704825.1). Lineage (GTDB taxonomy): Bacteria > Actinomycetota > Acidimicrobiia > Spongiisociales > UBA5794 > CAVPHV01. Next base: position 307,581 of record CAVPHV010000014.1, on the reverse strand, counting down.
CGGCATTTCGGAAGGCGACCTGATCGACCTCTGGTTTCCAACCCTCGACACCTCCATCACAACGACATTGGTGGAGTTCGTCGACGAACCGATGGGGACCGCCGTCTACATGGAGCGTGCCGACCTCGAGCGGTTGCTCCAGGTCGCCGACCCGCCCATTCCGGCCGAGGCGCTCGCCGAACCGATCATCACCACGGTGGCGTCTCGGTTCGACGAGGCGGCGGACCGTGATGCGGTCATCTCGGAGATCGACCGCCTCGATGAAGTCGCCGCCGTGATCGACCAGCGGGCGCTGTACGACCTGGCCCAGAGCCTGCTCGGCTTCTTCTACATCTTCATCGGGATGATGCTGGTGTTCGGGGGCCTCATGGCCTTCGCCCTCATCTTCAACATGATCTCCGTCAATGTCGCCGAGCGATCGACCGAGTACGCCACCATGCGAGCCAATGGCATGCCGCGACGTCGGATCGCGGCGCTGATCATGGGCGAGAACATGCTGCTGACCCTGATCGGCATCATTCCCGGACTGATCGTCGGGTACCTGGTGGCGGCCCAATTCATGAGCTACTACTCGAGCGACATGTTCCAATTCAGCCTCGAGATGCGCTGGAGCACGCTCGTGTTCTCGGCCCTGTTCATGTTGCTGGTGGCAGCCATCTCGCTGTGGCCCGGCATCCGCTCCGTCGACCGCATCGACGTCGCCTCCGTCGTCCGCGAACGCGCTATCTAGGGTTTTGGCGGACATATGCGCAGCATCCTGCGCCATTGTCCGCCAAAACCCGCTACTCGTAGGCTTCTATTGGGGGGCAGGCGCACATGACGTTGCGGTCGCCGTAGCGGGCGTCAATGCGACTCACCGGGACCCAGTACTTGTCGCGGCGCAGCGAATCCACCGGATAGGCGGCTACCTCTCGACCATAGGCGTGGGGCCAATCGTCGGCGATCACATCTTCAGCGGGGTGGGGGGCGTGGTGCAGCGGGCTGTCGTCGAGGGCCATCTCGCCCGAGGCGATCTGATCGACCTCGGCCTTGATTGCGATCATGGCGTCGCAGAAGCGGTCGAGTTCGTGCTTCGGCTCCGACTCGGTCGGCTCGATCATCAGCGTCCCAGCGACTGGGAATGACATCGTCGGGGCGTGGAATCCGTAGTCGATGAGTCGCTTGGCGAAATCGTCGACGGTGACACCGTGGTCGTTCTTGAAGGGCCGCACATCGATGATGCACTCGTGGGCGACCATGCCGTTCTCACCCGCGTACAGCACGTCGTAGTGGCCCCGCAACCGGGCCGCGATGTAGTTGGCCGACAGGATCGCCACCTCGGTGGCGCGCCGCAGACCCCGCTCGCCCATCAGCTTGATGTAGGACCACGGGATCGGGAGGATGCCGGCAGACCCCCACGGGGCCGATGCCACCGCGCCGACCCCATCGCGCGGTCCCGGCTGGTCGTGAACCAAGGGATGTCCCGGAAGGAACGGCTCGAGGTGGGCGAGCACCCCGATCGGCCCGGCCCCGGGGCCCCCGCCGCCGTGCGGAATGGTGAAGGTCTTGTGCAGATTCAGATGCGAGACGTCGCTGCCAAACTCCCCCGGCTTGGCCAGCCCGACCAAGGCGTTGAGGTTGGCGCCATCGAGATACACCTGCCCACCGTGCTCGTGGATGATGTCGCACACTTCGGTGATCGTGGCTTCGAAGACGCCGTGGGTCGACGGGTAGGTGACCATGAGGGCTGCCAGATTCGGCGAGTGGGCTTCGGCCTTGGCCCGCAGGTCGGCAACGTCGATGTTCCCCCGCTCGTCGGTGGCGACGACCACGACGTCGAGGCCGGCCATCGACGCCGACGCCGGATTGGTGCCGTGCGCCGAGGCCGGGATGAGGCAGATGTTGCGATACGCCTCGCCCCTGCTGGCGTGGTAGCCGCGGATGGCGAGCAGTCCGGCGAACTCGCCTTGAGCACCGGAGTTGGGCTGAAGCGACACTGCGTCGTAGCCGGTGATGTCGGCCAGCCAGCGTTCCAGTTCGGCAAACAGCTCGAGATATCCGGCCGCCTGCTCGAGCGGTGCATAGGGATGGATATCGCTGAACTCCGGCCAGGTGATGGGAAGCATCTCGGTCGTGGCGTTGAGTTTCATCGTGCAGGAACCGAGCGGAATCATCGAACGATCGAGGGCGATGTCCTTGTCTTGCAGACGGCGCAGATATCGCAACATCTCGGTCTCGCTGCGATAGCTGTGGAACACCGGGTGGGTCATGAACTCAGAGGTGCGTCGCAACTCCGGCGGCAAACCCTCGGCCGCATCGCCGGCGATGTCGGCCACCCGAATGTCGACGAGAAACGACTCCAGGACCGCGTCGAGTGTTGCGACGGTTGTCGTCTGGTCGAGCGACACGGCGACAGTGTCGTTGTCAACGAATCGCAGATTGATGCGCCGATCCTCGGCAGCGGCGACGACTTCTTCGGCCCGGTCGGGGACTCGCAGCGTGAGCGTGTCGAACCACGTGTCGTTGACGAGTTCGACGCCACCGGCACGCAGGCCCGCCGCCAGCACCGAGGTCAGGTGGGTGACCCGCGAGGCGATGGCGCGCACGCCGTCGGGGCCGTGCCACACGCCGTACATGCCGGCGATGATGGCCAGAAGCACCTGAGCCGTACAGATGTTTGACGTCGCCTTCTCGCGGCGGATGTGCTGCTCCCGAGTCTGGAGTGCCAGACGCAACGCCATGCGGCCCTTCGTGTCGTGTGAGACGCCGACGAGCCGCCCGGGCAGGGTCCGCTTGCTAGCCTCCCGCGTCGCCATGTACCCGGCATGTGGTCCGCCGAACATCATCGGTACCCCGAATCGCTGCGCCGAACCGACGACAACGTCGGCGCCGATTTCTCCCGGCGGGGTGAGCACAGCGAGCGCCAGCAGGTCGGCGGCGGCCACGACCATCACGCCGTTCTCCCGGAGGCCGGCGATCAACGCCCGATCGTCGCGCACCCGGCCGCTGTTTCCGGGGTACTGGAGGAGAACCGCGTACGGTTCCAGCCCAACCAGATCCCGGTCCGGGTCACCAACTACCACCTTGATCCCGAGCGGTTCAGCTCTGGTGAGTACGACCTCGATCGTCTGGGGAAGGCAATCGGCATCGACGAAGAACGTGCTCGACTCGCTGGCCGAGAGGCGGCGGCACATCGCCATTGCCTCGGCGGCGGCCGTGCCCTCGTCGAGCAATGACGAGTTGGCGAGGTCCATGCCGGTGAGGTCGGAAACCATCGTCTGGAAGTTCAGGATGGCCTCGAGCCGGCCCTGCGAAATCTCAGGTTGGTACGGCGTGTAGGCGGTGTACCACCCTGGGTTCTCGAGCAGGTTGCGTTGGATCACCGGCGGCAGGTAGGTGCCGGAGTAGCCCTGCCCGATCAGCGACGTGTACACCTGATTCTTGGCCGCCAAACGGCGCATCTGCTCGAGCACCTCTTGCTCGGAGAGCGGCTCACCGAGCCCAAGCCCGGTCTCGGTTCGGATCGTATCGGGCACCGCCCGGTCGATCAGTTCGGTGAGCGAGCCCGCGCCGACAACATCGAGCATGGCGGCAACGTCGGCATCGGAAGGGCCGATGTGGCGGTGGATGAAGTCGGTGGCCGGCGAAAGCTCGGCGAGCGGGCTGATCATCTCTGGCGGCTCCTCGTCGCAAGCGTCACGTGCGCAGCAGTGCTGCGCCCCGCTCTGTCTTCGAACCTGAGAGATTCACCGGCCGAAGCCGGCTTTCCCCTTCGGTGAGGCCTCGGCCTGCTCTCCAGAGATGCCTCTTCCCTGCGGTACGGGTGCCTGAGAGTTTCCCGGGGCGGTTGCTCCTTCGGCGCCGGCACAGAACCGACTCTCCCGCAGGGCGTTGGCGGCACGACGAGGGTACCACAGAGGGTTTTGGCGTACGATGGCGGGGTGACGGCGAAGGCACAGCGGTTCAGGGGGCGGTTGGTTGAGATCGGTGCCAACCGGGGAGTGGTGGTGCCGGCCGGCATCGGCGCCGCCTTTGTCGGCAAGGGATATGCCCCGGTCATCGGGAGCGCCAACGGCTTCTCGTTCCGCGCCACGCTGGTTCCGGTTCCTCGCGGCGGCCACTACCTCTTCCTCGGCTCAGCGGTGCGGGCTGAGGCGGGCATGGCCGTCGACGACGAAGTCGAAATCGTGATGGAGTCCGACCCCTCCGACGCCGAACCCCCCATGCCCGACGACGTCGCCGCCGTCATCCACGCGTTGTACGACGGCAACCGCCACTGGGAGAAGGCCGACCCGTATCTGCGCAAGGAGATGCTGATCTGGATCGCCGAGACCCCCGATCCCGTCGGCCCGGGCCCGCCGCATCATTCGTGCCCTGGCGAAGGTAATGGACAGCTCAGCCCGATAGCTCAGCCCGCTAGCTCAGCGAGGAACGGCGCCACCAACTGGTAGGTGGCTTCCGCCGCAACGTCGGCGCCGCGTAGATTCGGGGTTCCAGCCGGAAACCGAAACTGCGACCACCCGCTCCGTCGTCGCCAGGTGGATCATCGCCGCCCGGACCTGGCGCAAGGTCGGACCTTCCGGCGCCGGATAGTTCACAGCCGGCAGATCCTCCGGCCTGACAACATCGACGTCGATGTGGACGTAGAGCGGTGCGTCGGGAGGCAGGGAGTGGGCCAACTGGTCGACCGATTCGACCATCATCCCGGATGCCGCCACCGCCTCATCCTCACCGGGATCGAGATCGCGGGCATCGACCAGGATCACCTGCTCATCCGGCAGTGGCCGAAGCCCGGCGCCCTCGACGATGGTCTGCTCCCCTCGCCCGGTCAGCATCGCCAACGGCATCCCGCCCAGGAACCCGGAAGGGGTGGTTTCCCAGGTGTTGAAGTCGCCGTGGGCGTCGAGCCAGATGAGGAGCGGCGTCACCCCGCGGCGCTGCAAACCGGCGAGCACGCCGATGACCGAGACACAGTCGCCCGCATACACCACCGGGAACTCGTCGCCGGCCACCCGGTCGGCCAGTTCCCGATACAGCGCGGCCATGCGTTCTTGGGGACTGCCGTCGGGCAGCGCCGGACTCACCACGGTGTTCGGCTTGGGGACCGCAAAGCCTGTCATCGGATCGCCCATGAAGTAGGGCACGGACCAAATGCTCATACCCAGAGGCTACCTACTTCCATCTTCGACGCCGAGCCGCCCCGCCGGGCATAATCACCGCATGGATGGCGAGTATCGGGTCCTGTCGCACACCGCCGACATCGGCATCGAGGCGACCGCCGACTCGTTCGAGACCGTGATCGCCACTGCGGCGATCGGCATGTTCGGGTTGATGTACGACCTCGCCACCATCACCGCCCCGCGCCGAGATCGTCGCTTCGGTTTCGCTCGGCAATGACCTCACGGAGACCATGGTCGACGCCCTCTCCGAACTCCTCTATCTCACCGAGGCCGATGACCTGCTCTGCACCGATGTCACGGTCACCCGCTCGAGCAACACCGAAATTCGCATCGTTGCAGCCGCCGCATCTACCGCGGACGTCGAATTGCGTGGGGCACCCGTGAAGGCGGTCACCTATCACGACCTGGCGGTCGCCGAAGTCGAGCCCGGCCATTGGAGGGCGCGCGTCTACTTCGACACCTGACGCCCGCCTCTGGTCATCACTCTCTGATCGGCGTACGGTGCGCTCATGAAGCTGCTACAGGTCTCCAGCACCGTCTGGGAGATCCCACGCGAGGGCGGCATGCGGGTCCCCGGACGGATCTTCGCCAGCGACGCGCTGTTGGCGAAGGCCAGCGAGGATCAGGCCACCAGGCAGGTCGGTAACGTGGCGCACCTTCCCGGCATCGTGGACGCCTCGATGGCGATGCCGGACATCCACTGGGGCTACGGGTTCCCGATCGGCGGAGTGGCCGCCACCGACGTCGCCGCCGGCGGTGTCGTCTCTCCCGGTGGGGTCGGCTTCGACATCTGCTGCGGCGTCCGCCTGCTCGCCTCAGCGTTCACCGCCCCGGACTTCCAGGCCAAGCGTGATCTCGTGATGGGTGAACTGGATGCCAACATTCCACGCGGACTCGGCAAGGGGTCAATTGCATCTGCCGGGCTACTCGAGGCCGTCCTGCGCGACGGCGCCGCTGCCGTCCTCGGCGCTGGTTTTGGTGAGGAGGGCGACCTCGAACGGTGCGAGGAGCGGGGCACCTCAGAAGGCGCCGACCCGTCGCAGATCAGCAAACGCGCCCGAGCCCGAGGCGGAGGTCAACTCGGCTCGCTCGGCGGCGGCAACCATTTCCTCGAGGTACAGGTGGTCGATCGGATTCACGACGAGGTCGCAGCTCGGGCGTTCGGGCTCGCGACGGGAATGGTCGTCGTGATGATTCACTGCGGATCGCGCGGCCTGGGCCATCAAACCTGCACCGATCAGCTCAAGCTGATGGGCCCGGCCATGGCACGTCACGGCATCTCCGTCCCCGACCGCCAACTGGCCTGTGTACCGGTGCAATCGGCTGAAGGCGAGCGCTATCTCGGGGCCATGGCCGCGGCCGCCAACTTCGCCTGGGCCAACCGCCATGTCCTCGGCGATCAGGCTCGCCGCTCGTTTGCTGCGGCCTTTGGGACGTCGGCAGAGAAGACCGGAATGCGGCTCGTGTTCGACGTCGCCCACAACCTTGCCAAGGTCGAGACCCACGACGTGGCGGGGCGAGAGACTCCCCTGTGCGTCCACCGCAAGGGAGCCACCCGCGCCTTCGGCCCCGGTCATCCCGACCTGCCCATCGACCTACAGGGTGTCGGGCAACCGGTGCTCATCCCCGGGTCGATGGGGACGGCCTCATGGGTGCTCGCAGGCGCCACAGACAACCCCGCCTTTGCGTCCGCCGCTCACGGCGCCGGAAGGCTGATGAGCCGCAAAGCCGCCAAACGCGAGAAATCGGGCGCTGAAGTGAGGCACGATCTCGAAGCCGACGGCATCTCGGTACGGCCCGGCTCGGTGCAGCTCCTGTCGGAAGAAGCCCCCTACGCCTACAAGGATGTCGACGAGGTCGTCGAGGTGTGTCATCAAGCCGGCCTGGCCACCAAGGTCGCCCGGCTCGTCCCCCTGGGAGTTGTGAAGGGCTAGCGGAGCTTGGGCGGTTAGGTGGTGCGGATCGGTAGCCTCGCGCCATGCGAGTCGATACGCTCATCGTTGGGGGAGGGTTTGGGGGCGCCTTTTGCGCTCGGGAGCTGGAGCGGCTGCTGCGGGGGAGAAACAAGCGCATCGTCCTGGTCGCCCAGGAGAACTTCCTCCTGTTCTCCCCGCTATTGCCGGAAGCGGCCGCCGGCACGCTCGAACCCCGTCATGCGGTGATCCCGTTGCGAGAGCTCCTCAAGGACACCAACGTGGTGATCGGTGAGGTCATCGCTCTCGACACCGGCGCCAACTCGGCGGTTGTGCGAGACATCAACGGAACCGAGCATGCGGTCGAGTTCGAGACTGCCGTTCTCGCCCCGGGCTCGATACCTGCGATTTACCCGATTCCGGGTCTGATCGATCACGCCGTCGGCTTCAAGACCCTGGCCGACGCCATCTGGCTGCGCAACCGGGTCCTGCACCAACTCGATGCCGCTGCAGCTACGAGTGATCCGGAGACCCGGGAGCGTCTTCTCACATTCACCTTTGTCGGCGGGGGCTATGCCGGAGTCGAGGCCATCGCCGAACTCGAGTCCTTGGCGGCCGATGCGCTGAAGCGCTATCCGAACCTGACCCCAGCCGACTTCCGCTGGGTTCTCGTGGAAGCGCAGGACACCTTGCTTCCCGGGCTCAACCCCAAGCTGGCGCGCTTCACCGAGAAGACCCTGGCCAAGCGCGGCATCGAGGTGCTCCTCGACACCCGGCTCGAGAGCTGTGAGGGCAGCCGGGTACGCCTTTCATCGCCCCGGGTTCGCCCCTACGTATCGGAGACCATTGTGTGGACGGCGGGTCAGAACCCCTCGCCGCTGGCCGCAGCCTGGGGACTCCCCAACGATGAGCGCGGCTTTGTCCCCGTCGACGATCGGCTCCGGGTCGAGGCGCGCGACGACCTCTATGCCGTTGGGGACTTCGCCGCGGTGCCCGACATCGACGGCGGCCTCAGCCCCAACACGGCTCAGCACGCCATGCGCCAGGCTCGCGTCGCTGCCGCGAACGTGGCGGCGTACCTCGGGGTCGGCGACCCGAAGGCCTTCGAATATCGATCCCGCGGCTTGGCCGTCACTCTCGGCAAGCGGCAGGGCACCGCACAGGTTCGTCGCTGGACGTTCACCGGGCCCCTGGCCTGGTGGATGGGCCGCTCCTACCACCTGTTGATGATGCCGGGCATTGCCCGCAAATCCCGGGTGGTCAGCGACTGGACGATGGGCCTGCTGTTTCCCCGCGACGTTTCACAGCTCGGCCAACTCGGTAAGCCCTCACCGCTGGAGTGATCGCCGAGGCGCGAAGTCACGGCGCTTCGGGTGCCGAATCGTCCGACTCGGAAGCTTCGCCCGCCGGCGTGGTGCGGATCTCGATCTCGGTTGATCCGGGTGGAGACGGCGGCACCGGCGGCGCCGCGCCCGGGGACGCCGGCGGCTCGAGGAACGAAGGAAGCTTGGGCGGTGGGGGCAGCTCGATCCGGGAAATGGGAGTCACGGATGGCGGGGCCGTCTCGATGGTCACAGCAGGTGTCGGCGGGCCGGGAGTTGCCGACGCAACGGGAGTTGTGACCTGAGGTGGCACCGTCCCCTGGTCGGTACCGCTCACCTCGAGCTCCGCATCAGCGGGCTCGTCCGCGACCATGACGAGCAGGCCGCGACGCACGAACTCCGCAACCTTCTTGGCAGCGGGGAACTCGAAGATGCGCAGTCGTTCTGCGATGTCCTCCACGGCGGCGCCGTCTCTGATCGTTGCGAGGAACGACCAGGTCTTGGCGTCGATCGTGACCTCAAACTGGTCCGGGGGAAGATTGTCCGCCAAACGAAACCGCGCCGTCGGGCTGGGAACGAGGGCAACGATGCTCTCCCACTCGGCAAGGCGCTCCCTCGCCAGTTCGGAGATCATGGTCGGATCGAATTGGTGCTCGGCCTCGGCCTGGTAGGCAGACGTTGTTGTGCCTTCCTCGAAAGCGAACTGCCCACCGGGGATCTGCAGCAGCCGGACGAAGACGTCGACGATCTGCTGCTTGACGAGCTCTTCGAGGGGATGGGTCCACTGGTTGGTTTGGGTCCTGCCCCGTCGCTCGTGGTCGCGGCCCTCAGCCGAGCCCACACCCTTTCGCTGGTAGAGATCCGTGACGTAGCCATCGAGCTCACGGGTGGTTCCATAGACGATGGAGCCGTCGCGGAAGTAGATCCGGCCGACCAGGCGACCGGAGAAGGCCTTGAGCACCCCGGTCTTTCCCGTCGAGGTGATGAGATTCATCACTCCGTCGAGGCCAAAGGTTTCCAGGCTCCCACGCAACGTGTCCACGGCCGATCCTCCACAAGACGTGCAATCCAGGGAAACATCGGCTGCTTCCGGGGCGATCTGGAGCAATTGCGCCCTCCCACGGTGGCCGAGGGCCGGGCCACTAGACCGACCTAGACAGGCTCGCCGTAGGTCTCTTGGTGGAGGTGCGCCGCCGCGGCCACCCAGTCGTCGCGCTCGATCCGCTTTGGGAAGCTTCCGAGCGCCCCCGCGACGACCGCAATGTCGGCAGCATCAAACCGGGCGATCTGGGCAAACGAGGTGATTCCCATGTCCTTGAGCCGCCGCTCGAGTTTGGGGCCGATCCCGCGAATGAGTTTCAGATCGTCGTCGTGGCGCGGCCCGTCTCCTGCCGTCCGCGCCGCGATCACTTCGACCGAGGTGGTTGCCTCGGTCACCATCATCTGGTCCACCATCGCAGCCGCCGATGACTCAGGACCCTCGGCCGCTACGAGGCCGGTTCGCACCCGACGGAGTTCGGCCTCCTGATCGTGCAGCGCAGCGCGCGCCAAAGCGAGGTCACGCTCCAGTGAATCGTTCTGTTTGCGAAGGGCCGCGGCGACCTCCTTCTGAGCATCGGCCTGCCGTTCCGCCCGGCCGGCGCGCCGGCCGATCGTCCACTTGGTCAACACCCAGCCGAGCACGAGGCCGATGATGCCCGCCACCAACAGGAGCACCACGATCTCCCACGCCGCGTAGAGAACACCTCTCATCAGTTGTCGTCCTCCCTGACCACAAACACAATCCGTCGGTTGGCGGCTCGTCCTTCCTCGGTCGCGTTGTCGGCAATCGGGGCGGACTCGCCGAATCCGATCGCAACCAACCTGTCCTCGGCCACTCCTCCCGCAACGAGGTACTCAACCACCGCGTCGGCCCGGGCCTGGCTCAACGCGAGGTTGGTTGTCTCGCCACCCAGGTCGTCGGTGTGGCCCTCCACCGTGAGCAGCGTCGCAGGGTTGGCGACCAGGACAACCACGGCGGCGTCGAGCAGTTCGGTGGCCTCCGCAGAGAGCCTGGTGCTCCCGGAGTCGAACGTTGCCGAGCCGGCGAGGATTGCGGTCAGTTCGTCGGCCACGCTCGCCGCGCTCCGCTGGACGTCCGCGGCCACATCGAGGCCCACCGCGGAAAGGTCGCCGACCGTGGCAACCACGAGTTCCAGTGATGCATCGTCGGGACCGCGCGCCGAAAGCGCCGCGCCGGAGGACGTGATATCGAAGCTCCACGATTCGAGGTCACCCGTTGCTGCGATGACGCCGGGCAGCGCTTCCAGCCACGGCGGGTTCTCCACCTTGGACCCGACCTCGAGCAGATTGGTCACGTTCGGCTCGCCGTAGATTTCAACCGCGATCCCACCGACGACGGCCACGATGTCCTCGTCCGGCAGTACGCCGGCAAGCAGCACCTCGCCCTCGGCGCCTGCTGCATGGAACTCGACCGGCGTGAGCGGAACCACCACCAGGTTGTTGGTGAGGACCAGGAGATCGCCAACGGCATCCTCGACCACCTGCCCGATCCGAGCCTTCTCCTCGGGAGTATCGACTTCGCCGGCAATCGCAACGCCCCCAGAACCCATCGCAACCGTGCCGCTTTGCATCTCGGCCAGACCGGGCAGCATCTCGGGAATCCGGCCGATCCACTCCTCGGTGATCACCACCTCGCTGGTTCCGACCGAAGACCTCACACGATCTTCGCCAAACGCAGCCACCGCGGCCGCAACCAGTTCGTCGACGGCGTCACCTGCGGGATAGCGTCCCCGCAAGGTCGCAACTCCGGAGGTCATGACAACGGTGAGCGCGGGGTTCGGGTCGGCAGCCAACGTCGCCGCGACCGAGTCGTCGGCCACGATCCCGCCGCGGGTCAGGTAGGTGATGTCGGCGTGGACAAACCGAACCCCCTCGACATTCGTGACGAGCGCCACCACCATTTCGGACTCCTCGAACGTCCCCACGCCCCCTTCGAGGTAGACGTCGCGCCCGTCGACCCTGACATCGACTGCCACACCCGACTCGCGGACCGCCTCGACGGCGCGCGCCGTGAGTTCTTCGTGCTCGCGCGGCAGGCCGTAAAAGAGAGCAACCACAACCAGCACGGCAAAGGCTCCAAGCAGCCACCAAACGGCTTCCGGGATGCGCTCTTGGTTCCGGCGGGGCGAGGTCAAGGTCGATCCATCTGTTGTCGGAGACACTCACTATGACACAGGATGTTGGTTGGAACGAGGTTCGTGGTCGCCGCGCATCTTGGTTGCCCTACGCCGCATCATGGTGTGGCCCATGAACTGGGTAGAGGTGTTGTGGACCCAGGAGCCCGATAGGGCCAGCAGGGCCGAGCGACTGTTGCGCAACGCCGACGACCAATCCTGGACCGGCGGCGACGACGAATGGGCACTGGTCCTGGTGAGGAGCCGGGACGTCACCACCGCCCTCTCCGACGTCCCGGTTTCTCCCCAATTCGGGAATATGACAATGGGTAACTCAAGTTATACACTTCAACAACACTCAAACACCCATTCCTGACACGAGGAGCACACCAACCCCATGGGACGAGCAGTAGGCATTGATCTTGGAACCACCAACTCCGTGATCTCCACCCTCGACGGCGGAGATCCGAGCGTCATCGCCAACGCAGAAGGACAGCGCACGACCCCCTCGGTCGTGGCGTTCTCCAAAAATGGCGAAGTGCTGGTCGGCGACCAGGCCAAGCGCCAGGCGATCACCAACCCCGACCGCACAATCCGATCCGTCAAGCGCCATATGGGCACCGACTGGTCGGTTGAGATCGACGGCAAGACGTACAACAGCCAGGAGATCTCCGCCCGCATCCTGCAGAAGATGAAGCGGGATGCCGAGGCCTTCCTCGGCGAGCCGGTCACTGAGGCCGTCATCACCGTGCCTGCCTACTTCGGCGACGCCCAGCGGCAAGCCACCAAAGAGGCCGGCCAGATCGCAGGACTCGAGGTGCTGCGCATCGTCAACGAACCCACCGCGGCCTCCCTCGCCTACGGACTCGAGGAGAAGGACGATCAACTGATCCTCGTCTTCGATCTCGGCGGCGGGACGTTTGACGTTTCCGTTCTGGAGATCGGCGAAGGCGTCTTCGAGGTCAAGTCGACCCACGGCGACACCCACCTCGGGGGAGACGACTGGGACGAGCGCATCATCGAATGGCTCGTGACCGGGTTCAAGAACGACCACGGCGTCGACCTGTCCAAGGACCCGATGGCGCTGACCCGACTCAAGGAAGCTGCCGAAAAGGCGAAGATCGAGTTGTCGACGGTCCAGCAAACGGAGATCAATCTTCCGTTCATCACCGCCACCAACGAGGGCCCGATCCATCTCCTCAAGACGCTGACTCGCTCCGAGTTCCAGCAGATGACCGAGGACCTGGTCGAGCGGACCCGTTCGCCGTTCGAAGAGGCCATCAAAGATGCCGGGGTCAGTTTGGACGAGATCGATCACGTGATCCTGGTGGGCGGTTCGACCCGCATGCCTGCGGTCTACGATCTGGTCACGGAACTGGCCGGCAAGGAGCCCCACAAGGGTGTGAACCCCGACGAGGTCGTCGCACTCGGCGCCGCCATCCAGGCCGGCGTGCTCAAGGGCGACGTCAAGGGCATCCTGCTGCTCGATGTGACGCCGCTGACGCTCGGTGTCGAAACCGAGGGCGGTGTGCTGACCAAGATGATCGAGCGCAACACGACCATCCCGTCGCGTCGCAGCGAGATCTTCACGACGGCGGCCGATGGCCAGCCCGAGGTCGAGATCCACGTCCTCCAAGGCGAGCGGGCGATGGCGTCCGACAACAACTCGCTGGGCCGCTTCAAGCTGACCGGCCTCGCGCCGGCGCCGCGCGGTGTGCCGCAGATCGAAGTCACCTTCGACATCGACGCCAACGGCATCGTTGCCGTCTCCGCGAAGGACCTCGGCACCGGCAAGACCCAGCAGGTCACGATCACCGGCGGTACGGCGCTATCGCAAGATGACATCGACCGGATGGTGGGTGACGCCGAGGCGCACGCCAACGAGGATGCTAAGCGCAAGGAACACGCTGAGGCCCGCAACCAGGCCGACCACCTGGCCTATCAAACCGAGAAGCAGATTGCCGAGCTCGGCGACAAGGTCACCGACGAGGTGAAGCAGCCCGTCGAGGAGCAGATCACCAAGGTGCGCAAGCTCCTGGCTGAGGATGCCTCAACGGAGGACCTCAAGGCAGCCACCAACGATCTGATGACGGGTGCCCAGAGCATCGGCCAGATGATCTACGAGCAGGCGGCCGCTGAGGCCCAAGCTTCTGAGGCGGGTGGCGAGTCATCCGAGGGCGACGATGTGGTCGAGGCTGAGATCATCGACGAGGAAGGTGATGGCGCCGAATAGGCGCCATCACCCCACGGCGAACCGAGCGACACTATGACAAATGACAACAATCACAACCCCGTCCCGGGGCTGGCCGACCAGAACGCGCCGGCACCTGAGGACACCATCGACAGCTTGCTCGACCCGACCGTCATGCCCGCGGTTGATGAGATCGAGGTGGAACTGATTGAGCCGATGGAGCTCAACATCACCGAAACCGCGGCCGAGCTGGGCCTCGAGCTGCCGGAAGATCCCGCGCTGGCCCAGGCGCTCCTCCTGCGGGAGTTGGCCGAGGCGCGCCAGGAGGCCGGTGAGTACCTCGAGACCTTGCAGCGAGTTGCCGCCGACTTCGAGAACTTCCGCAAGCGGGTCGAACGCGATCAGGCCGAGAACACGCTGCGAGCCTCGCAACGCATCCTCGAGCTGCTGCTCCCGACGCTGGACAGTTTTGATGCGGCTATGGCTTACGAGCCCCAGTCGCCCAACGAGGAGAAGATCCTCGCCGGGCTCAAGGGAACTCACGCCCTGCTCATGGAGACCCTGGCGCGCGAATCCTTTGAACCCGTCGCCGCGGCGGGCGCTCCATTTGACCCGGCCGTCCATGAGGCGGTGGCAGGTCCCGGCGGCGGCGACGGCGACCTCGTCGTCGAGCAGGAGCTGCGCAGGGGATACACCCTGCGGGGCCGGCTGGTCCGAGCCAGCCTGGTGACCGTCGGACATGCCTAAAGGAGCGACCATGCGCAGAGAATGGCTCGAGACGGACTACTACGCCGTCCTCGGCGTCTCCAAGGATGCGTCTGACAAGGAGATCAAGAAGGCGTACCGCAGGCTGGCCCGCGAGAACCACCCCGACACGAATCCCGACAACAGTGTTGCCGAGGCGAGGTTCAAAGAGGTCAACGAGGCCTACGAGGTGCTCGGCGATTCCGATACCCGCAAGGAGTACGACCACGCTCGGGAGATGGGGTACTTCGTCGGCGGTCCCGGCGGTCCCCAGCAGCACGTGACAATCGAGGATCTCTTCGGCGGCGCAGCAACCTCCCGGGGCGGATCAGGATTTGGCGACCTCTTCGGCGGAGGAGGGTTCGGCGACCTGTTCCGGCAGGCTGCGAATCAGCCTCGGGCGGGCCATGACGTCAACGCCGAGATGGAACTGACCTTCCACGAGTCCATCTCGGGAGTCGTCAAACAGCTCACCATCAACGGGCAACTGGTCAAGGTCAAGATCCCCAAGGGAGTGTCCAACAACGCCAAGATTCGCCTCAAGGGCCAAGGCTCTCCGGGGAGCAATGGCGGCCCCAACGGCGATCTCTATGTGACCGTTCATGTCCCCGACCACCCGCTGTTCGGCCGGCGAGGTCGCAACCTCTCGATCACCGTCCCGATCACCTACTTCGAAGCCGCGCTCGGAGCCGACATCGATGTGCCGACGCTCGATGGCAAGGTGAGACTCCGCATTCCGGCCGGCACTGCGCCGGGCAAGAAGTTCCGGGTGCGTGGCAAGGGAATCGAGACCGCGAAGGGCACCGGCGACCTGATGGTGACCGTCGAGATCGCCGTTCCCGATGACCTGAGCGACGACGACCGTGCTCTGCTCGAGCAGCTGCGCAACAACCGGGCCCATGACAATCCACGTTCGCATTTAGGGGTGTAGCCGATGAGCACACGAGAAGAGGCCGTCTACATCATCTCGGTTGCGGCCGAACTGGCCGGAGTCCACCCGCAGACGCTGCGTATCTATGAGCGGAAAGGGCTCATCGAGCCGTATCGCACTCCCGGCGGCACCCGCCGCTACTCGAACGAGGATCTCGAGCGACTCGGGCTGATCCAGGAACTCACCTCAGCGGGCGTCAACCTGGAGGGCGTGCGGCGGATCCTGCACTTGCGCGAGGACAACAGAAGGCTACGCAGCCAGGTCGATCGGCTCCGCCGCCTCCTCGGCGAGGCCGAGGTCAGAATGAGCGGTCATCCCCAGAGCGACCCGCAATCGATTCGTCAGGTGACCATCCGGCGACGCAATCTGCCCGACATTCGCCGCGCAACACCGTTCGATTGACCCCCGGCGCGGGCCACCGAGCACGATCACACGGCCACCGGGCCGAGGAGGGCGCTGCTATCGCTACTCGGGCTGTCGCACGGGATCGAGATCCTGGTGAGACCCGGTGCGCAGGTGACATGAGACCAGGTGGTCGTCCTCGCCTCGCCACTGCAGCAACTTCGGAACCTCGACGTCGCAGATCCCCTCTGCGGCGATGGCACACCGCGGGTGGAAGTGACAGCCGGGCGGCGGGTTGATCGGGTTTGGTATCTCCCCTTGGGGAAGCGGCTCTGTCCTGCGATGGCGGGGATCCGGCACGGGAACGGCCGACAAGAGCGCTTTGGTGTAGGGGTGCTCGGGGTTGGTGAAGACCTCGCGCAGGGTGCCGATCTCAACGATCTTGCCCAGGTACATGATCGCGATCCGGTCACACAGGTATTTGGTGGTCGCCAGGTCATGGGTGATGAACAGATAGGTGAGCTTGAACTCGTCTTTGAGCTTCATCATCAGGTCGAGCAACAAGGCCTGCACCGACACGTCGGCCATGGCGATCGGCTCATCGGCGACGATCAGGTCGGGGCGGGTGATCAGGCCGCGGGCCATCACGACTCGCTGCCGCTGGCCACCACTGATCTGGTGGGGATACTTGTCGTAGTAGTACGCCGGCGGGTCGAGGCCGACCGCGCTGAACATCTCGTACACCTCTTCGCGCCGCTGCTTGCCCGACAGCTCCGCCATGTGGATCTGGGCCGGATGCTCGACAGCTTTCCCGATCGTCATCCGGGGGTTCAGCGACGCAAGCGGATCCTGGAAAACGACCTGCATCCGGCTGCGGGTCTTGCGCATCTCTTCGGACTTGAGCGTTGCCAGGTCAACACCATCGAAGTACACGGTGCCTGCAGTGGGGTCGAGGAGACGTAGGGCAAGGCGGCCGACCGTCGACTTGCCCGACCCGCTCTCGCCGGCGAGTCCCAAGACCTCGCCCCGCTTGATCTCGAACGAAACGTCGTCGACGGCCCTGACCGCTTCGCCGTCTCCACGCGAGCGCAGGCCCGCAATGAAGCCTCGAGGTACGGGAAAGAACTTCTCGACGTGGTCGAACTTGACGAGAGGGTGCTGGCCGGTCATGTGCCAGCACCTGTCGGACGATCTTCGCGATCGCTGTAGATCCAGCACGAGGCAAGCTGTTCGCTGCCGTTCGTCGCCAGCAGGTCGGGCTCATCGGTGCTGCACAGCTCAACCGCAAACGGACAGCGAGGGTGGAATCTGCATCCCGACGGCGGAGCAATCAGATTCGGCGGGGCGCCCTCCATCTTGTAGAGCTCCTGATTGTCGACGTCGATGTTCGGGACTGAGCTGAGCAGGCCCCGGCTGTAGGGATGTTTGGTGTCGAGGAACAACGGCTCGACATCGGCCACCTCGACCAGCTTCCCGGCGTACATCACCGCCACCCGGTCGGCCAATTCGGCCACGACGCCGATGTTGTGCGTGATCAGGAGGATCGTCAGTTCGAACTCCTCGCGGAGGTCTCGCAGCGTGTCGAGGAATTGGGCTTCCACGATAACGTCGAGTGCCGTCGTCGGCTCGTCGGCGATGATGAGCGACCCGTTGAGCGCCAGCACGAGGGCGATCATGATCCTTTGCCTCATCCCACCGGAGAACTGGTGCGGGTAGTCATCGATGCGCTCCGGACGAATTCCCAACTCCTTGACCATCTCCACGGCCCGCTCCCGGGCCGCCTGCTCGGAAACCTGCGGGTAGTGGGTCCTGATCGCCTCGGTGAGGTGGTCGACGATCCGCATCAGCGGGTTGAGCGAGGTCATCGGATCCTGGAACACCATGCCGATCTTGTCGCCCCGGATATCGCTCATCTGCTTTTCGCTGAGCGTCATCAGGTTGGTGCCTTCGAACCAAAGCTCGCCGCCGACGATGTGACCTGGGGTGCTGATGGTCCGCATCATGGCCTTGCCGAGCGTCGACTTCCCGCAGCCGGATTCGCCCACCAACCCGAGGATCTCACCCTTGCGGATCTCAAGCGAGAGGTCGTCGACGGCCCGAACCCCACCGACCCGGGTGTCATACTCGACATCGAGATTGCGAATCGAATAGATGATGTCGTCGGTCATTGTTTCCTGAGCTTCGGGTTGAAGATTTCCATCAGTCCCTCTCCAAGCATCGTGAAGGCGAGCACGACCAGCATCACGGCAATGCCGGGGAAGGTGATCAGCCACCACGCCCGCTGAATGAACTCCTGACCTCGGGCCAGGTCGATCCCCCAGTCAGGCGTCGTGGGTGGCAAGCCAAGGCCGAGGAAGCTCAACGCAGCCCCGGTCAGAATGGCGTCGGCGATGTTGACCGAGAAGATGATGGCAACCGAAGGAACCACGATCGGAAAGATGTAGCGGCGCATGATCGAGGTCCTGGTGGCGCCGATACTGACGGCGGCCTCGACGTGCAGCCCCTCTTTGGTGGAGAGGGTCTGGCCGCGGACGATGCGGTAGTAGGTGGGAATGTAGAGCACGGCGATGGCGACGATCACGTTGACGACGCTGGGGCCGAGCACTGCGGCAATGGCTATCGCCAGGATCAGCCCGGGGAAGGCGTAGAGGCTGTCCATCACCAGCGTCAACCCCCGATCGAGCTTCCCGCCGAGGTATCCCGCCAGCAGCCCAAGGGGCACCCCGATAAACAGCGAGAAGAGCGAGGCGCTGAAGCCGATTATCAGGGCGATCCGCGCCCCCCAGGCGAGCCGGCTCAGCACATCTTGTCCGATCTGGTTGGTGCCGAGCACGAAGGACTGGCCGCCCTTCTCGCCGGTGATCGGCCCGGCGATGACAACCTCCGTGTTGTCAGTCACGAGCGGCTCGAGTTCTCGCAACGACCCCACGCCGAGTTCCACTTCGCCCGACTGAACCGAGGCAATCACCTCATCAATCGTCTCGACCCGGACGATCCGCAACCGCACCCTGTCGTCTGAGCCTTCCGCAGCAAGCTCATCCGACACGCGATCGGCCTCGGAGCGGACATCCTCGCTCGAGGGCGCACCCTGCACGACGGCGGTGGAAACCCGGCCCTGCCCCGCCAGATCGACGAGCGACTCGATCGGCGAGTCCACTCGCAGAATCAGCACCTCAGAGTCCGGCAATTCGCCGGGCGATAGGAAACGGGGCCCGACCTGGTCGAGCGGATCGTGCGGCGCCAGCAGACCGGGGAAGAACGCGATGACGATGAAGAACACGACCATGGCCGAGGAGATGACAACCATCCACCAGTCGACGCCGTACCACTTCCGACCGTTCAAGACCCTGCGGAACAACCCAACCTGCCCGAGGTCGACCTCCCATTGCTCCTCTTCGGGCACCTCCATCAAGACCGGATCGGGCATCAGTACCGCACTCGCGGGTCGAGGAGTGAATACAGAATGTCAACGGCCAGACTGATCAGCGCCACAAACAGTGCGAAGAAGACGATCACGCTCTGTACCGCGGTGAAGTCGCGCGCCAGGATGCGCTGGATGAGATACCGTCCCATCCCGGGCCACGCAAAAACGGTCTCGGTGAGCACCGCCCCGGCGAGCAGAATCGCCACCTGCAGCCCAATCAGGGTGATCACGGGGATCATCGCGTTCTGTAAGGCGTAGCGCCGGGTGATCGTCCCCTGGTTGATGCCGCGGGCGCGGGCGGCGGCGACGTAGTCCTCCTGGTTGGCCTCGATCACGTTGATCCTGGTGAGACGCAGGAACACACCTGAGAGCACGAGGCCAAGGGTCAGCGTGGGCAGCACGAGGTGTGCCAGCACGCTGCGCAGGGCGGCCCAATTGGCCGTGATGATCGAGTCGACGATCAACAAGTTGGTGGTCCGCTCCAACGGGATTCGAGGGTCGATCCTGCCGGCAATAGGCGTCCACCCCAGCCAGACCCCAAAGATCAGCTGAAAGAGCAGGCCGAGCCAGAAAATGGGCATCGCGTAGATCATGACGCTGAAGATGCGCGACCCGTAGTCCGTGGCGCTCTTGCGTTTGATGCCCGCCTTGGTTCCGAGGAAGATGCCCAACCCGAGCGCGAGCAACGTGGCCGGAATGATCATCTCGAGCGTCGCCGGAAGTCGCTCGCCCAACTCGTCGACGATCGGGCGCTGTGACTGGATCAACGAGTTGCCGAAGTCGAGGGTGAAGATCGAGAAAACGAATCGCCCATACTGGACCATGATCGGGTCGTCCAAGCCATGCTGCTCCGCGAATATCTCCTTGATCTGGGGCGTGCCCTTGGGACCCAGCGTCGAGTCGATCGGATCTCCCGGGAGAATCCGCATGACAAAGAACACCACGGTGGCCAGGATCAGAATCATCGGGATCGTCAATGCGATCCGCGTGGTCACGTAGGAACGCAGCCCGGGGCTGCCGCGCAGGAAGATGTACGCCAGCCCGATCATGGCGGGAACGCCGAAGATCAAGAAGATCAAGAACAGTGGATGCATCGTGCCCCGTGGTCGCTTGCTTCTGGAAATTGGGGGAGGGCCGAAGCCCTCCCCCAATTGATTGTGGGCGTTAGCTAGAACCTAGCTCCCGTCGGTGCCAAGTACTGAGTAGACAAACTCCATCGTCGCGCCAATGTTGAGCGACTCGGCGTTCGGCAAGGCGGCATCACCACAGATGCCGTCGCGGTACACGATGAACTCGGGTTCGATCCACAGCGGAATCGTCACGACCTCCTCGGCATACACGTCCTGGAGCTGGCCGATGATTTCGGCGCGAGCCGCCGGGTCGGTCTCAGCGCGGGACGCAACCAGAAGATCCAGCAACGCCGGATCAACGCCCGGGGTGATGGCCCCACCGACCTCATTGGCCGTGACCATCGTCCCGGTGCCACCGTTCTCGATGAACGGCTGGAGATAGTTCTCCGGATCCGGGAAGTCGAAGAACCAGCCGAGGACGGACACCGGGTAATCCTCGCCGCCGGCGACGGCGCCGATGTAGGTGCCCCACTCCTGGGCCTGGACATCAACAGTGATCATGCCGGTGGCTTCGAGCTGCTGCACGATGAGCAGCACACCGTCGGCCGTCGTCGCACCATAGTGCTCGGGCGGATACCAAACCGGCAGTACCAGCTTGTTGTCCTCGGAGTAGCCCGAAGCCTCGAGGAAGGCGCGAGCTGCATCCGGATCTGGTGACGCGTACAGGGTGTCGAACGCTTCGTTGGCGCCAAGGAAGCCCGGCGGCACCGGCGAATACAGCGGATCGACGGCGCCACCGAAGATGACGTCGGACAGTTCGTCACGGTCGATCGCCGCAGCAATCGCCTTGCGCACGTTCGGATCGTTGGTGGGCTCGAGCACGTGGTTGATGATCAGGTAACGGATCGGACCGGCGGGGACGACAACGGAGTTCAACCCGTCAACGCCGCCAAGTTCGGTGGCCAACTCGGAACCCAGGATTCGCCAGGCAACATCGATCTCGCCGTTCTGGAGGGCAAGCGCCATCGACTGCGGATCACCAAACTGCCGGACAATGATCTGGTCGAGCTGCGGCGCATCGCCGTAGTAATTCGGGTTGGGCTCGAGCGTAACCGCCTCATCGGGAACGATGTCGGTGATGATCCATGGCCCGGTACCTGTCAACGGCGCCGTCGGGAACAGGTTCAGTTCCGCCTCGGTGTACGTCGCCGGGTTGGGCATGGTATATGCCGCACTCGCCAGCAGCTGCGGGAAGAACGCAATCGGGGCAGGCAGGTTGAACTGGAGCGTAACCTCATCGACAGCTTCGATGCTGTCGACGTAGGGGTTGCCCAAGGTCAGACCCACGGCGTTCGGTCCGGTCTCCGAGATGGTCAGCAGCCGAGTCAGCTGCGCCGCGGCGATATCGGCCGTGAGCGGCGTGCCGTCACCAAATGTCAGGCCGTCCCGCAGCGTCACCGTCCACGTGAGCCCATCCTCGCTGGGTACGGGCATGGATGCCGCAATCCCAGGGACCAGCTCATCGCCGGAACCCGGAACCCACTTGAGCAATGGTTCGTTGAAGTTCTTCAGCAGCTCCCAGTCACGGGTCGAGTACGCATCCGCCGGGTCGAGACTGGCAATTGCGTCGGTCGTCCCGATGATGACGGTGCCGCCGCCAGCTTCACTGGGGCATTGCATGGCTACCTGCGCTGCCGTCGTCGTCGTTTCGGGTGCTGCCGTTGTCGTGGTCTCACCCGGCGCGGCCGTAGTGGTCGTTGTGGTTGGTTGGTCGCCGCCACTTGTCGTAGTGGTATCCGAGCTGTCGTCGCTGCAAGCGGCCGCAACGAGAGCAAGCACGAACACGACCAATAGAATTCTCTTGGTCATTCGAAAGCCTCCTCCAATGCCTTCTGCGGGAACTATCTAGTCCCGCACCCCGTCAAGCTAGCGCGATTCTCCCAAAACCGCATCGTCAGGCCCTCCAGATTGACCAACGGCGAGTGGCATTGTGGTGGCCTTGGCGCTCAGTGGTGCGTCGCAGAAACACTCGCCGTGTCTCTCCGGTCCTCGGAGATACCACGCGCGATTTCAACGACACCACTAGTTTCAGCGCCATGCTTCCTTTCAACTACGCCGACCGCCGCCGCCGCTTCCAGATTGCCATGGAGGTCGCGGGCTTCGATGCCGCCTTCATACCGATCTCGGCGGACCTCGAGTACCTGACCGGGCTCGAGCGGCGGGTGCCCACCTTTGGAGACATTGGCTACCCGCACGACTGGACGGCGGGCATGTTGATCGGCGTTGACGCCGAGCCCGTATTCGTCCTGCCCAGGATGATGGTCGAGTTCGATCTGCCGGCAGGGATCCCGGGAGATCTCATTACGGTGGCAGAGCTCGACGATGGTTTCGCGACGTTCGCCGCTGCGGCGTCACGTTTTGGCACAGTGCGGCGGCTCGGGATTGGGGCGCGCCTCAGGGGCGATGCCGTGGTCCACGCCCTCGACGCCTTCTCATCCCCCGAGTTGGGGAACGCCTCGCCGCTGATCAATGAGATGCGGCGCACCAAGAGTGCGGACGAACTGGTGTACATGCAACGGGCCGCCACCATCGCCGACACCGCCATGGCCGCGGTGACGGGGAAGGTGCGGTCCGGCGTCACCGAGCGTGAGCTTGCCGAGGAGATCGACCATCAGATGGCCCTGGCCGGTTCCCGGGTCCCATCGTTCGACACGGGCGTGTGGAGCATCGGGGTTGGGCTCGACCGCGATGCCGACACTCGGCTGTCGTCCGACACGATCGTGCCCGGCACCTCGGTTTCGTTCGACTTTGGTGCGGTGGTCGACGGCTACTGCTCGGACTTCGGCCGTACCATCCACGTTGGTGAACCCACCGCGGGCTTCGTGGCCGGATACGACCTCGTGATGGAGGCCCAAGCTGCCGGCCTTGCGGCGGTGCGGCCCGGCGTCACCGCCGCAGCCGTCCACCGTGCCTGTCGCGAGGTCATCGTCGCCGCCGGTCTCGGCGACCGCTTCCGCCATCGCACCGGACACTGCATCGGACTCGACGTCCACGAACTGCCATACATCTCGGAGGAGGACGAAACCCCGCTCGAGCCCGGCATGACGTTCACGATCGAGCCTTCGCTGTACCGCTCCGACGAGATCGGGGTGCGGGTCGAAGACATCATCGTGTGCGAACCCGACGGGGGGAGAAAGCTCAACAACCACCCCACCGACCTGGTGGTCGTTGAGTAGGAGGGCTACCCGTGACAGCGAGTGGTTGGGCGCGAAGGCTTTCTAGGCGACGAACGCCTCTCCGTCGGGTTGCTGTACGACGAAGGCGATGACCAGCGTTGAGCGGGTCGGCCAGTCCATGAGCGTGTCGAGGGCCATGGCGTTGGCCGCCGGACGGAAGATGGACCAATCGTCCACGCCGGGTACCCGGACGGTCAGGTTGAGGTTGGGCCGCGGTTTGAGGACCGGGCCTTCGAGGTCGAACCCCTCCATCTCGACCACCGCGAGGTCCAGCTCGTCACAACGGCGAATGAACTCGTCGGCGACGTCACGTGGGAAGAACCCCTCGCCATCGGCATTGCGATGCGCCGCCAGGGGGTCAAACTCACCGACCAGCGCCAACGTGGCCGGATGTTCTTGCGACCAGTCGTCATCCTCGTCGTCATCCGAACTTTCGACGAGGGCCACCATCCCGGCGGTGTCCATCATGAACTCTTCCGGGGTGACAATCGCCACCGCGAGTTCGACGGCCCGCAGCAGCTCAACGGCGTCGAGGTCGAAGACGTCGCCGTCCTCGTCCGAGTAGACCTGGACGACCGCAAGGTCGCCGTCCCAAAAGACCATCCCGATGAACTCGTCGTCGCGCCACAGTTCGACCACCGGTTCGTCGAAACCGTCGCGTTCACTTTCGATGATGCGAAGGGGAATCATGAGCAAATACTACGGGCCCGTGGCAGATCTATCGTTGTGGCCTTGAATAGCCGGCTGATCGACACCCTCCTGCTTCTGGCGCTTCCCGCTTCTGGGAAGTCCGAGATCCGCCGCTACCTCGAATCCGTCCCCCAACCCGTCCTGGCCGCTGAATGCCACCTCGGCCCTCCGATCCAACTCGACGACTACCCCTACGTCCACCTGATGCGGCGGATATCCCAGGAGTTGCGGGCCCGGGGCGAGGCGCCGCATTTCTTCGTCTCCGACGATCTGCCGATGAATGAGCCCCTCGACTGGGGAACGCTGATGATCCTCATCAACGAGGACTACGCCGCGGTTGGAGCCGGCGTCGGGGACAAACCGCCTTCGCCGGCGGAATGGCTCTTCGATCGCATCGACCGCGCCCGGGCCGGCGTTGGCGCGCCACCGGCTCTGGCCACGCTCTCGCCCGAGGTGCGCACCGGCATCGCGACGGCACTCGACGCAGAGGCGGGCGGACTATGGCATCAGCTATCCGCCCTTGGTGACGCCGACCCCGCGGGTGCCACCATCGTCATCGAGTTTGCCCGCGGCGGCCCGGAAGGTTCGGTACCGCCGGTCGCACCGCCGTTCGGGTACGAATACGCGCTCGGCTTGCTGAGCCCCGAGATTCTGCGCCGGGCAGCAATCCTCTATGTGCAGGTGACACCCGAGGAAAGTAGGCGCCGCAACGACGACCGGGGCCGACCGGGGCGGGAGGGCGATGCTTCGATCCTGCATCACGGTGTTCCCGACGCAGTGATGCGCGGCGACTATGGGATGGACGACCTGCTGTGGCTCGTTTCCCAAGGGGGCGGGGACAGCATCGCGGTCGAGCGCGAAGGGCACACGTACCGACTCCCGACCGCGGTGTTCGACAATCGAATCGACCACACCTCGTTCTTGCGAGACGACCCCCGGACTTGGCCACCTGAAGCCGTGGCACGGCTCCACGCCGAACTTGCCGCCGCCCTCAGCGCACTCCCCCGCTGACGGGCGGCCAGGCAATCCGGTCAGACTTCGACACGAACCCCGCGCCAGAAGGCCACGTAGTCTTTGGTATCGGTAGCGGCCGGCTTCGGGCTCGGGTAGTACCAGGCCGCACCAGAGTTGACTTGGCCGTCAACCGTGATGTCGAAGTAGCTCGCCTTCCCCTTCCACGGGCACGCGGACTGGGCACTGCTCTACGTGAAGCATTCACTAGAGAGGCTGCTTGGCGGAGAGTAGTGGTTGCCTTCGACGACGATGGTTTCATCGCTCTGCGCGATCACCGCGCCGTTCCATACTGCTTTCGGCACGTGATCTTGCTCCCGGCTCGGTTTCGGTTGGTCACGCGGCAGAACCTCCCGCCTTGCCGCTCGATTCCCACCAAACGCGTGGGAGCCCACCCGTCGGGTGGGCTCCAGCGTTTCAGTTGGTGCGGACTACTTGGCGAGGCTGTCGCGAATCTCACGCAGCAACACGATGTCCTCGGGCGGAGCGGGGGGCTCCTCTTCCTTGCCGGATGCCACGCGCTCTTTGTAGGCGTTGTAGGGCTTCACGATGAAGAAGTACACGGCAAACGCAACCGACAGGAACGACACAAAGGCGGTGATGAACGCACCGTACATGATGATCGATCCGTTGATCGTCCACGTCAGGCTATCGAACGAGGGTTCACCGAAGATGATGCCAACGATCGGCATCAGCACGTTCTCGACGAGAGAGTTGATCACCGCGGCCAACGCCAACGCCATGACCAATGCAACCCCAATCTCAACGAGGTTCCCTCCCAGCGCAAACTCCTTGAATTCCTTCACCAGGTTCTTCATCCCACTCCTTCGATAAGACACACTTCTGATCTGCATCAGTCTGGACCTGCCGTCGAGCGCGCACAAACAGCCGCTCCACCGACCGCGTCCCAGGACACTAGCCAGAAGGTTTGACCCCTCGGCCGACCAATAGTTCCCCGGAGAAATGCCCGGCCTACCTCTCAGATGGAACGCAGCCGCGGCTCGAGTCCGATGGTGAGATCCACCCACCAGCCTTCCGGGACGGCAATGGGATCGGACGGAGGCTCGGCGAGTCCGGTTACGACCACATTGCGGCGAACCGATTCCCCGATCGGCATCCCCGCCGCCGAACCCTGAACTCCACCGTCCTCGAGACGATCGACGATGAAGAACGACGGGGCAATCTGGTTGGTGTGGCTCATCTCGAGCAGCTCGGCCAGCCAGTTGCCGAGTAGCTCTCCCATGTCATCTCCGGCCGCCATCACCGGGCGCGAGTAAGTCGCGGCTATCTGATCGAGAACGTAGCCCTGGTCGAACACGGCAAAGGCGGCCTGCTCAAACAGGTCGCGCCGAGTGGTTCCAAAGATGCGCAGCACCCGCGGATGGTTGCTGATCTCGGCGTAGCCGTTCATGCCATCCCGATCAACGCAATGGCGCCGACGGCAACGCCAACCGCGGCAAGCTGACCGCGCGACAGTCGCTCCCCGAGCACGATACGGGCCAGCAGCACCGTGCCGATCGGATACAAGGCACTCAGCACGGCAACAGTGGACAACAGGCCGCGCTGGGCGGCCGCGACGTAGAACCCGTTGGCCAGCATGTCGATGGCGCCTGCTCCCCCGGCGATCGGGCGTGCCGTCCTGGCGGGCAGAATCGACCCGGTGCGGGCGGCCAGCAGGACGATGACGGGAACGGAGACGGCGCGCGCCGCAGCCAGGGGCCACATGCCTGCAGCCTCGTCGGTTTGCGCCAGGCAAACAAAAAAGAGCCCAAACCCAACTCCGGCCACCACGGCCGGCAGCAGCGCATAGCGGTCGATCGGTCCACTGGGGCCCGATCCGGCGGACACCCAGGCAATCGCGACCAGGCCCAACACCACCCCGACCATTTCGGGACCCTCAGGACGCTCACCCACCACGAGGCCAACGGCCACCGGGACGACTGCACCCAGGACGGCGGTGATGGGAGCGATCACCCCCATTGGACCTCGAGACAGCGCGGTATACAAACCGACGATTCCGAGTACCCCGAAGACCCCACCGACCGCTCCCCAGGCCAGGTCCGACCCGGTCACGACCGCCGTCGGCACGATCGCCACGAGTGGAACCAGCACGGCGATGCTGACCAGTTGCGCCAGCGCAGTCACCCGCAGCGGGCTGGCACGGCGAGCCGCGTACCCGCCCATGAAGTCACCGACGCCAAAGAGGGCCGCCGAACTCAAGGCAAGGAGTTCGGTCATCGAGGGGCCCGGCTCAGAGGAGCCATGGAATCAAACGCCGGGTAACCCGGCGCTGATACTGCGGATAGTCGACGTACTTGTCCTCGAGCAGCGTCTCCTCGAACCCCGACTTCGCATAGAAGAAGGCACCGAGCGCCGACCCGGCGGCGAAGGCGGCCAGGTTGCCCGAGGCAAGGGCGAGGCCAATCACTCCGATCACCAAGCCGCCGTAGATGGGATGTCGGACCAGCCGATACGAACCGTGCTCGACCAACTTCCCGTGGTCGAGCGGAGCGGGGTAGGCGGTGAGGTGCCCCCGAATCTGGAAGACACCGTCGATGGCCAAGGCTCCGCCGGCAACCACCAACAGCCAGCCGAGGGCGGCCACAAGGCCGGGAACGTCCCGCTCGGGAGCCCACAACAGGGCCACGGCGATGACCCCGAACGCGACTACCTGGGCTGCCACCCACCATCCGCCGCGCGCCGCAAAGCCAGATCCACCGTTCATGGGTGGCAACCCTAGGTTCACAACGACCTGGTGTTGCGGATCAGCCGGCGGCCGATGGTCTGCCCGAGGCGCGCGGGCGGCGAAGTTCACGAACCCACCAGGCGCCACCGAGCAGCGGAGCGAGGACCATCCAGAACCACATCCAGCCGTCGACGACCACAAGCCCGAAGTTCTCCAAGCTCGCCAGTTCGCCGTAGGTGATCCAGAACTGCAGGTATGACGTGGCGATCAGAACGACCGCGGTGGAGATGCCGACCCGCACCGACAACTCGGCTCGGTGCCACCGCCAGACCAGGCCAACCGCGATGGCGACCACGAGCACCAGCGTCCAGAACGTCCAGTTCGCTTGATTGCGAGTCATGCCGAGCCCGAGCCGAGAGTCGTCGAAGATCACGTTGTCGAGGAACTTGGGCCAAGCTTCGTAGAGCACCAGCGACACCAGCGACATCTGGGCACCCAGGGCGCTGACAAACAAGTCCATGAGCGGTCTCATAGTGGTGAGTATGACACCCGGCGCATCAACGGCCAAAGGGCCACAGACTCAGAATGGGTCAGGCCACATCCTGGATCGGCAAGGACTGCGTACTCCCTGACCAGTCGAGTCTGCTGACGAGCAACTGGGCCGTCACCCCGGCAATGATCGCTATCGCCAGGTAGAGCACCATCGGGTCGGGCCGGACCACCAGCCACACGATGTAGGCCGGATACGGCAAGAGGCCGCCGATGACAAACACCGAGAACCCGGTCTTGGCGGCATCCGAGTAGAAGGGTCGGGTCGCCAGCCAGGCTCCCAATCCCGCAACTGCCGATGCGGTCAACCAGAACGCCCCGCCGACCACGATGTTGACCCACGTTTCGTCCGGGGTCCGCTCGAAGAAATCTCACGAAAACTGCGCCGACCACGAGCGCACCGATTGCGCTACCACAGGCGGCCGCGATGGCGCCACGAATTCGAGACGAGGTATCTGGTACTCCCACGGCGTCAAGCTTACGCAGGCCGAACCTGCTCTGTCACGGACTTTTTCCGGTGACTTGAAGTCGAGGTTGATAGTCAATGACTCATATTATGTGGCATAGATATGGTGCTATTGTGGTTGGGATTGGGGAGATAACCACCCACAAAGGAACAACCCAACTCCAGCCATGGATATCAACGTCTTCACCCAGAAAGCCCAGCAAGCCATTCTGGCGGCCCGCGCCGGCGCGTCGCGGCGCCACCACCAAGCGGTGGCACCCGGCCATCTCTTGGAGGCGCTGCTCGGGCAAACCGACACGATCGTCTACCCGCTCCTCACCAAGCTCGACGTGAACCCGGCCGAACTGCGCGCCCCGATCGATCGCTCATTGGCGTCGGTTCCCAGCGTGCACGGCGATGCCGGGGAGGTCGGATTCGACCCCGCGACGCTGGCCGTCCTCGAGGCAGCCCAGACCGAGATGCGGGCCATGAAGGATCAGTACGTGTCGATGGAACACATCCTCCTTGCCCTCGCCAGCTCGAACAACGACGTCGGAGCATCGCTACGCGCTTTGGGCATCACCAAGGACGTCATCCTCAACGCACTGGCTGAGGTGCGCGGAGCGCAACAGGTCACCTCGCAAAACCCCGAAGACACCCTCGAGCCTCTCGAGAAGTACGGGCGTAATCTGGTCAAGCTCGCTGCCGCCGGCAAGCTCGACCCCGTCATCGGGCGCGACGACGAGATCCGCCGCGTGATCCAGGTCCTGACTCGTCGCACCAAGAACAACCCGGTCCTGATCGGCGAACCCGGCGTCGGCAAGACGGCAATCGTCGAAGGCCTCGCCGAGCGCATCGTCAACGGTGACGTGCCGGAAGGCCTGAAGAACAAGCGCATCATCGCGCTCGACCTGGCCGCAATGGTGGCCGGTGCCAAATACCGCGGTGAGTTCGAGGAGCGCCTCAAGGCCACCCTGGATGAGATCAAGGCGGCGGAAGGCGGCATCATCACCTTCATCGACGAGATGCACACCATCGTCGGTGCGGGTGCCGCTGAGGGCTCGATGGACGCCTCCAACATGCTCAAGCCGATGCTGGCCCGTGGCGAGCTGCGCCTGATCGGCGCCACCACCCTCGATGAGTATCGCAAGCACATCGAAAAAGACGCCGCCTTGGAGCGCCGCTTTGCCCCAGTCGTCGTGGCTCCCCCATCGACAGAGGACACGGTCGGCATCCTGCGCGGACTCAAGGAGCGCTACGAGGTTCACCACGGCGTACGCATCACCGATGCCGCATTGGTTGCGGCTGCCGTCCTGTCCGACCGCTACATCACGGCGCGCCACCTGCCCGACAAAGCCATCGACCTCATTGACGAAGCGGCCTCGCATCTGCGCATCGAGATCGATTCGATGCCCGAAGAGATCGACGAGTTGGAACGGCGCAGGCGGCAGCTCGAGATCGAGCGCAACGCGCTCCAGAAGGAGACGGACTCCGTTTCGAAAGAGCGCCTCGCCGCCATCAATCAGGAACTCGCCGATCTGGGCGAGGAACTCGATCGGCTCACCGCCCACTGGCAACTCGAGAAGGACCGGATCAGTGCCATCCGCGAGGTGAAGCAACAGATCGAAGAGGTCCGGGCCGACGCCGAGCGAAGCGAGCGCTCCGGTGACCTACAGCGAGCGGCTGAGCTCCGCTACGGCAAGTTGCCGGACCTGGAAACGCAGCTCGTCCAACAGCAGGAGGAACTCGAGAAGCTCCAGAGCAACCTCATCATGCTGAAGGAAGAGGTCGGCGAGGAGGACGTCGCCGAGGTGGTTTCCCGCTGGACCGGGGTGCCGGTATCTCGCCTGATGGAGGGCGAGGTGCAGAAGCTGATCCGGCTCGAGGAGCACCTCCACGACCGGGTCGTCGGCCAGAACGAAGCCGTTGCCGCCGTCGCCAACGCCATCCGGCGCAGCCGTGCCGGGCTGTCGGATCCGAACCGGCCGATTGGCTCATTCATCTTCCTCGGCCCCACCGGTGTCGGGAAGACCGAACTGGCCCGCGCTCTTGCCGAGTTCCTGTTCGACGACGAGCGAGCAATGGTCCGGATCGACATGTCCGAGTACATGGAGAAGCACTCGGTCAGCCGCCTGATCGGCGCGCCACCGGGATACGTCGGGTACGAAGAGGGGGGCCAGTTGACCGAAGCGGTGCGGCGCCGCCCCTACTCCGTGATCCTGCTCGACGAGGTCGAGAAGGCTCACCCCGATGTCTTCAACGCTTTGCTGCAGCTCCTCGATGACGGACGCCTCACCGATGGCCAGGGTCGCACGGTTGACTTCACCAACAGTGTGCTGATCATGACGTCGAACCTCGGGTCCGAGTTCATCGATCCCGACCTGCCCGAAGAAGCCGTCGAAACGCGCGTCATGAGCGTGGTGCGCGGCCACTTCCGACCCGAGTTCCTCAACCGAGTGGACGACGTGATTGTGTTCCATCGGCTCAGCCGTGAGGATCTGCGCCAGATCGTCGGGATCCAGTTCGATCTGCTGCGGACTCGACTGGCCGCACGCCGGATCGACCTCGAGTTGACCGACGAGGCCGCCGACTGGCTCACCGAGCATGGCTACGACCCAACGTTTGGTGCCCGCCCGCTGAAGCGGTTGCTGCAGCGAGCCATCGCCGACCCGCTTGCCCTCGAATTGCTCGATGGCCGGTTCGTCGAGGACGACGTGGTGCAGGTTGCCGTCGATGGCGACGAGCTGGTCTTCGCAAAGGCGTAGCCGAGCGGGAAAGTTGCAGGCTCCGATTCTTGGGCTCTGACTAGTGGGCCTCTTCCTCTTCCTTGCGGCGGGCTGCAACGAGGAGTAGGGCGCCGGCGGCGAGCAAGAGGAAGCCGATGACGGCGATCCGGGTGATCTCGGCGCCGGTGTGCGGTGGCCAGGGCAAACACCCGGCATTTGCCAGTGACTCCTACGGCAGCAGCTCAACCGGGTAATCCTCGGGGATATCGGGGCCGCTGAACTGGGACTCGTAGAGCGCGGCGTACGCCCCGGCAAGCTCCAACAACTCCTGGTGGTTCCCCTGTTCGACGATCTGGCCGTCCTCCATGACGAGGATCAGGTCGGCGTCCCGGATGGTCGAAAGGCGGTGGGCGATGACGAAGCTGGTGCGGTCGACCCGCAGCGCAGACATGGCGCGTTGCACCAGCACCTCGGTCCGAGTGTCGACGGAACTCGTCGCCTCATCCAGGATCAGCAGAGCGGGGTCGGCGAGGAACGCTCGGGCAATCGTGATCAACTGCTTCTCGCCGGCGCTGATCGTGCCACCCTCGTCGTCGATGATCGTGTCGTAGCCGTCCGGGAGATTCGCAACGAAGCGGTCGACGTAGGTGGCGCGAGCCGCTTCGAGAATGTCGGCTTCGTCGGCATCAGGACGGCCGTAGGCGATGTTGTCCCTGATGGTCCCTTCGAACAGCCAAGTGTCCTGCAGCACCATGCCGGTCTGCGAACGAAGGGCGTCGCGCCGCAGCGTGGAAATGTCGACATCGTCGAGTGTGATCCGGCCGGAGTCGATGTCGTAGAACCGCATGATGAGGTTCACGAGCGTTGTCTTGCCTGCCCCCGTGGGTCCAACGATGGCGACGGTCTGGCCGGGATCGACGTGGAAGCTCACGTGCTCGATCAGCGGCTGATCCTCGACGTACCGGAACGAGACATCTGCAAAGGCGACGCGCCCGTGCGCCTCGGTCGGAATCTCGGCGAGCCCGTCGTCCGGCGACTCCTCGTCGGCATCCACCAGCTCGAACACGCGCTCCGCCGACGCTACCCCGGACTGGAGCAGGTTGACCATCGATGCGATCTGGGTGACCGGGCGGGTGAACAGCCGGGAGTACTGGATGAACGCCTGCACGTCGCCGAGGCTCATGGCGCCACTGGCAACCCGCAGGCCGCCGAGCACGGCGATGATGACATAGTTGAGGTTCCCGATGAACATGGCAATCGGCATGATCAGACCGGAAAGGAACTGAGCCCCGAAGCTGGCTTCATACAGCTCCTCGTTCTCGACTTCGAACGTCTCCTGCACCTCACGCTGGCGGCCGAAGACCTTGACCAGAGCATGGCCGGTGAAGGCCTCCTCGATCTGCGCGTTGAGCCGTCCGGTCCGGCGCCACTGCGTGATGAACTTGGTTTGCGACCGTTTCATGACCGTGCCGGCGACAACGATGGTGAGCGGAATGGTCACGAGGGCGATCAGCGCAAGCACCCACGAGATCGACAGCATCATCGCGAAGACAAAGACGACAGTGAGCAGCGATGTCAAGAGTTGACTCATCGTCTGCTGGAGGCTTTGCGAGACGTTGTCGATGTCGTTGGTCACCCGGCTCAGGAGTTCACCGCGCGGCACACGGTCGAAATAGGAGAGCGGCAGTCGATTGATCTTGTCTTCGACCTCCGAGCGCATCCGCAGCACCGTGTGCTGGACCACGTCGTTGAGGAAGTAGCCCTGGAGGAACCCCAGCAGCGCCGAACCGGCATAGAGGAACAGCGCCAGAACGAGCACGTTGCGCAGCGCCACGAAGTCGATGCCAACCCCCGGAATCAGATCCACGCCGCCGAGCATGTCGGCAAGTTGATCCTGGCCCCGAGCCCGCACCGCCTCGATCGCTTGTTCCTTGGTCAGGCCTGCGGGGAGAAATCCGCCGACGACCCCGGAGAAGATGATGTCGGTCGCCCGGCCGAGGACCCTCGGTCCGAGCGACGTGAGGGCGACGCTGATGACCGCCGCCACGATGACAGCGGCGACCTTGATCCGTTCCGGGTGGAGGCGCTTGAGTAGGCGCTTGATCGACCGTCCAAAGGAGAGCGGTTTCTGCCCGACCATGCCTCCACCGAAGGGGCCACCGCGGCCGGGGCCACCCTGACCTTGGACCCGCTCGGTTTCCTTCATGGCGGGTTGCTTCACCGTCATGACGCTTCCGCCGCCATCTGTGAATCGACGATCTCGGCGTATGGAGCACACGTCTCGAGGAGTTGGTCATGGGTGCCGAGGCCGACGATTCCGCCGTCTTCGAGCACGACGATCTGGTCGGCCTCGATGATCGTGGCAACCCGCTGCGCCACGATGATGACGGTGGCGTCGACGGTCACCTCGGCAAGGGCGTGCCGAAGCCGGGCGTCGGTTGCGACGTCGAGAGCGGAGAACGAGTCGTCGAACAGATACACCTCGGGTCGGCGGATGAGCGCCCGGGCGATGGCGAGACGCTGGCGCTGGCCGCCGGAAACGTTCGTGCCCCCCTGGGAGATCGGCGATTCAAGGCCGTCGGGCATTGCCTCGACAAAGCCTCTGGCCTGAGCGATCTCGAGCGCCTCCCACATCTCCTCCTCAGTGGCATCCGGCTTGCCGTAGCGGAGATTTGAGGCGACGGTTCCTGTGAACAGATAGACCTTCTGAGGCACAAAGCCGATCTTGCCCCAGAGCGTGTCCGGATCGATCTGCTTCACGTCGACTCCGTCGACCAGGACCCGGCCCTCGGTGGCGTCAATCAGACGCGGGATGAGACTGACGAGCGTCGTCTTGCCGGCGCCGGTTGATCCGATGACCGCCGTCGTCTGACCCGGCCGGGCGGTGAACGTGAGATCACTCAGGACCGGATGGCTGGCGCCCGGATACCGGAACCCGACGTCCTCGAATTCGAGCGTGCTGCGGCGAGGGAGTTCCGTGACCCCGGCGGCAGGCGGAACCACCGAAGGCTCGGCGTCGAGCACCTCGCCGATGCGATCGGCGGAAACCGATGCCCGCGGGAGGAGCATGAACATGAACGTCGACATCATCACGGCCATCAGGATCTGGATCAGATAGGACAGGAACGCGGTCAGCGAGCCGATCTGCATCGCTCCGGCGTCGACCCGGAGACCGCCGAACCAGAGCACGGCGACGCTCGAGAGGTTCATCACCAGCATCACCGCGGGAAAGATCGCCGCCATCCAACGGCCGACCGTGATGGAGACCGAGGTCAGATCCAGGTTGGCTCCAGCGAATCGCTCTGTCTCGATGGGTTCGCGAACGAACGCCCGCACCACCCGAATCCCACTGATCTGCTCGCGGAGGACCTTGTTGACGGTGTCGAGTCGCCGCTGCATGAGCCGGAACCCCGGAACCATGTGAGACACCAGAAACGCGATGATCGCAACCAGCACCAGCACCGTGACGGCGACGAGCCACGCCAAACCGATGTCTTCGCGCAGCGCCATGAAGACCCCGCCGACCATCATGATCGGAGCGGCGATCAGCATCGTGAACGTCATGAGGACCAGCATCTGAGTCTGCTGGACGTCGTTGGTGTTGCGAGTCAGGAGCGACGGCGCACCAAAGCGAGCCATCTCGCGGCCGGAGAACTCGATCACGCGGTGGAAGATCGCCGATCGAAGGTCACGACCGAACGCCATTGCGGTACGAGCGCCGAAGTAGACGGCGGTGATCGTGGTCGCGGCCTGAATGAGCGACACGACCAGCATCCACGCGCCGATTCGAAGGATGTAGTCGGTGTCGCCCCGGACGACGCCGTTGTCGATGATGTCGGCATTCAGGCTTGGCAAGTAGAGGGCGGCGATCGTGCCGATCGTCTGTAAGGCGACCACGATCACGATCTCCCGGGTGTAGGGCCTGAGGTACTGCCGGAGAAGTCGATACAGCATCAGGTGACAGAACCTTCGCGCCGGGAGGAGACGCCGTTCAGCATCACGTCAACGATCTCGCCCGTGGTCGGCCTCTCAGCGGCGGCGATCAAGGGGTGCGCGATAGCGAACACATACCCCCGAAACGCGGTGGCTGCCTGCAGCGGGTCGACGCGGATCGCGTCCCTATTGCGTTCAAATAATCCGGTGAGGGCGCGGAGGATCGCGGTGTTGGCCTCCATCACGTACAGCCGTGCCCCCTTCGGGGGGCCTCCGCTGGTCGAACCGGCGGCACGCAACACCCCAACGAGGGCGGCAACCCGTTCGGTGCGCCCCACCAGAATGCCGGCTGCGGCGTCGAGTTGATCGGCGAGAGGGTCCGTCGCTGGGATGGCTGCGATGGCCTGCTGGATCCGCACTGGATCCATGCTGGTCTTGACGGCCTCATGAATCACCGATGTCTTGTCGGGGAAGACACGGAAGATCGTTCCCTCAGCGATACCGGCGGCTTCCGCCATCTCACGCGTCGTCACCGACGGCCCTCGCTCCAGCAGGAGGGGGATGACCGCCTCGACAATCGCCCGTCGACGATCGTCGGCCGGCAGCGGTACGGCCCGTTCGTGTTTCCCGGTCATCGAGACAGCCTACCTGAGTGAGCGCTCACTCATGCCGTCGTGATGGAATGGAGCAACCCGTTGAACGCTCAGAGCGCACCGCTCATGCCCAAAGCGCCCTCCCCCACAAGTGCGGGTATCCGGTCATTTGATCCGGCTAGTGGACTTCGTCTTCTCTCCTGCGGCGGGTGCCGATCAGGAGCAGGGCTCCGGCGCCAAGGAGGATGAAGCCCAACAGGGCGATGCGTACGATCTCGCTGCCGGTATGGGGCAATTGTCCGATGGTGACCGTGGCGGTGTCCACGTTGTCGGTGACCACGGGTTCACCCACCGGGCCGGTCACCGCAACCACCGCCGTATTCGAGATCTCGTCACCCGGCGAACCAGACACCGTCGTATGGATCGTGATCGACGCCGTCGTGGTGGCGGCCATGTCACCGTTGAGGACACACTGGACGTTTTGACCGTTCGTGGTGCAGGTCCATCCCGAAGCGTCCACGCCCGTGATCGTCATTGCCGCCGGGACCTGATCGGTGACCGTGATCGGGCCAAACGCCGTTCCCGGCCCTTCATTCGTCACCGTCAGGACATAATCCAGGTTCGCACCGGGCTGGGGATCCCCCACCGCCGTCTTGGTGAGTACCAGGTTGAAGCCACCCACGTACCCGAAGTCAACGTCCTCGGTGGTTTCACCGGCCTCGACCGTCACCGGAGTCTGCCCGTCGAAGACCCCGTCGGGATCGAACGTCGGCTCCAACCCGACCGGCAACGTGGTCGGATCAACGACCACCACGTAGTCACCAGCCGGGACATCGGTGAATTCGTACGTTCCATCCGGATTGGTAACCGTGGCGGCAACCACGATGTCATCGACCGTGCCGAAGATCCCGTCCGGGCCCGGGTCAACGAGTTCGACGGTCACGCCCCCGATCCCGGTCTCCGTCGGGTCAAGCGTCCCGTCGGCGTCAGCGTCGTCCCAGATGGTGCCGGTGACGTTCCCCAGCTCGGGGAACACCACCGGGGTCGGGTCGCTGTTGTCCGTCGGATTCCCGTTGTCATCGGGGTCCGCGTCCGGGCCATCCTGGGACACGTCGCCCACGGTGGTTCCGCCCGGTGACGTTCCCGCACCGGTCGCCGTGTTCCAATACGGACCCAACTCGCCACCCGGCGTCACCGTCACCGTGACCTCGATCGTGCCCGAGGCGCCAGCCCCGAGCGAGTCCGACCCTGCCAGCAGGTCAACATCGGTATCGCCATCGAATGACGGGGACACGGTGAACGTGCCCGACGACACCGACGCCACGGTCCACGAAACCGCAGCCGCAAACGTGGTTGCCAGATCATCTGACACCTGCACCCCGGAGAGCACCACGTCACCGCTGTTCTCGACCAGGACCGTGTAAGTCACGTCAAAGGACCCGTCACCATTCGACGTCGGGCCTGCGGTCACGTCCTTGGCCACGCCGATCGACGGAGCTTCATCAAACGACACCGGCGTCGGGTCGTCCTCATCTGGGTTCCCGTCGTCGTTCGGGTCGGGGTTCACCCCGTCGGTCGAATCGTCGGTCACGGTTCCACCCGTCGGCGTGGAGCCGACGACGGTCGCGGTGTTGTCGTGCGGACCAACATCGGTGCCAGGCGTCACCGTGAACGAAATCTGAACTGTGCCGGACTCACCAGGATCCAGCGACTGACCCGCCGCCAGGACGTTCGACCCGGCCGTGCCGTCCCACCCCGCATTGGCGGTGAGCGTGCCGTCGATGGCGGCGAACCCGGTGGGGGCGAGTGCGGCAAACTGGGTCACCACATCATCGTCCACGATCAGGTTCGAAAGGGTGACCCCACCGAGGTTCTCGAGCGTCAGCAGGTACGTAACGGCGTAGGTGCCGTCACCATTGTTGACCACCGCAGAGACCGCCTTGGCCAACCCGATGACGCCCGGCGAAACCACTGCACTGTCTTCGTCGTCCTCGGACTGGTCACCGTCGTCGTTGTCCGGCGTGCTGTCGGGGTCGAACTGATCACTCGCCGTGACCTCAGCCACATTCAGAAACTCATCCGCGGCACCGGTCGGAGGCTCCACCGTGGCATCAAACGTCAACACCAGGGGAGTTGCCGTCGTGACCGTCAACCCCGACCAGGTGATCGTCGACCCCACTGGTGTCCCCCCGTTGGAGATGTTGGTGACGTTGGAGTAGCCGTCAGGCACAACGTCCTCAACCGACACTCCGCTGGCATCGTCGGGGCCGTCATTGGTAACGGTGATCGTGAACGTAACGGTGTCGCCAACCCCCGGTGCGGCGTCGTCCACCGTCTTGATCAACTCGAGGTCGGAGGCTTGCGGCACGAAGTTGGTGTTGTCCTCGTCGTCCTCGGACTGGTCACCGTCGTCATTGCCGGGCGTCGAGTCCGGATCGAACTGATCACTCGCGGACACCTCAGCAACATTGGTGTACTCACCAGCGGCACCCCTCGGCGCGTCAACCGTTGCCTCAAACGAAATGACTACCGGGGTCGCCGGCGTCACCGTCAACCCTGACCAGGTGAGCGTCGAGCCGACCAGGACTCCACCATTCGAGATGTTGGTGATGCCGGACACCCCTGCCGGCAGAGTGTCCACTACCGAGACGCCCGTCGCATCGTCCGGGCCGGCATTCGACACAGTGATCGTGAACGTCACCGTGTCCCCAACGTTCGGTGACGTGTCCGACACCGACTTCACCAGCGACACATCGGCCTGTTGTGGAGTGAGCGACGCCCGGCCCTCGTCGTCCTCGGATTGGTCGCCGTCGTCGTTGTCGGGGGTGCTGTCGGGATCGAACTGATCCGACGCCGTCACCTCGGCCACGTTTCGATAGGCCGCCGGCGGTGCATTCACCGTCGCCTCAAACGTCAGGACCACCGAGTCGCCGCTTGCGATCGACAGGCCCGACCAGGTGATCGTGGAGCCAACCAGGGTGCCGCCGCCCGTGATGTTGCCGATGGCGCTGTAGCCACCCGGAACCACGTCCTCGACCGACACGCCGGTCGCAGCGTCTGGGCCGTCGTTGGTGACCGTGATCGTGAACGTCACCACATCACCCACGTTCGGCGTCGCGTCCGACACCGCCTTGACCAACCGCAGGTCCGCAACCTCAGGAGTCACCGAAACACTGTCTTCGTCGTCTTCGGACTGGTCACCGTCGTCGTTATCGGGTATCGAGTCAGGGTCGTACTGATCCGAAGCCGTCACCTCGGAAACGTTCAAATACTCACCGGCAGCACCCGTCGGCGCCGCAACGGTGGCGTCAA
The DNA here is from genome assembly GCA_963704825.1 of uncultured Acidimicrobiia bacterium. Classification (GTDB taxonomy): domain Bacteria; phylum Actinomycetota; class Acidimicrobiia; order Spongiisociales; family UBA5794; genus CAVPHV01. The sequence continues at coordinate 268,128 of CAVPHV010000014.1, read as the reverse complement.
ACGTCAGAACCACGGGCGTTGCTGTCGTGACCGTCAACCCTGACCACGTGATCGCGCCACCTGCCAGCGTGCCACCGTTGGAGATGTTGGTGACGTTGGAGTACCCGGCCGGCACCACGTCTTCAACCGCAACCCCCGTCGCATCGTCGGGGCCGGCGTTGGTAACCGTGATCGTGAACGTCACCACATCGCCAACATTGGGCCCACCGGCGGAGACGGCCTTCGTCAGCGACAGATCGGATTGCTGCGGAACCGTTGCCGCGTTGTCCTCATCATCCTCAGACTGATCACCATCGTCATTGTCCGGGGTGCTGTCGGGATCCACCTGATCAGAAGCCGTCACCTCAGCCACATTCAGGTACTCACCCGCGACACCGGTCGGCGCATCGACCACCGCATCGAAGCTCACCACCACCGGAGCCGAGACCGATACCGCCAACCCCGACCACGTAATCGTGGAACCCAGCACCACCCCACCGCTCGAGACATTGCTGATGTTCGAATACCCAGCCGGGACCGAATCCTCGACCGCCACGTTGGTGGCGTCGTCGGGACCGGCATTGGTGACCGTGATCGTGAACGTCACCACATCGCCGACATTCGCCGCCGCATCCGAGATCGCCTTGTCCAACGACAGATCCGACTGCTGTGGCGTCAACCCAACGTTGTCCTCGTCGTCTTCGGACTGATCCCCATCGTCGTTGCCTGGCGTCGAGTCGGGGTCGAACTGATCACTCGCCGTCACCTCAGCCACATTCAGGTAGCCGGCAGGAGGGGCCTCCACGGTGGCGTCAAACGTGAGGTTGATCGAACCAAGGGCCGGAACCGACTGACCGGACCAGGTGATCGTCGACCCGACCAGGGTCCCGCCACTGGAGATGTTGGTGATCATCGAGTAACCGTCGGGGACCACGTCAACGACCGCAACGTTGGTCGCGTCCGCCGGACCGGCGTTGTTCACCGTCACCGTGAACGTGACGACCTGATCAACCAACGGTGCCGTATCCGAGATCCCCTTCACCAACGACAGGTCGGCCACCTGCGGCACGAAGCTGGCGTTGTCTTCGTCGTCTTCGGACTGATCCCCGTCGTCGTTGTCCGGTGTCGAATCCGGATCGAACTGATCCGAGGCCGTCACCTCAGCCACATTCGTGTACTCACCCACGGCACCCGTCGGCGCCTCCACGATGGCATCAAACGTCACCACCACCGGAGCCCCGGTCGTGACCGTCAACCCCGACCACGTGACCACCCCACCCAACAACACGCCACCACCAGAGATGTTCGACACCCCAGACACCCCAGCCGGAACCACATCCTCAACCGACACATTCGTCGCCGTATCAGGCCCACCATTGGTGACCGTGACCGTAAACGTCACCGTGTCACCCACATTCGGCGACACATCCGACACCGACTTCAACAACGACACATCAGCCTGCTGAGGCGTCACCGACGCCCGACTCTCATCATCCTCAGACTGATCACCATCATCATTACCCGGCGTCGAATCCGGATCGAACTGATCCGACGCCGTCACCTGCGCCACATTCCGATACACCCGCGGTGGTGCGTTCACCGTCGCCTCAAACGTCAGAACTTCGGAGTCGCCGTCGGCGATCGCAAGGCCGGACCACGTGATCGTCGACCCAACCAGGACCCCACCACCCGAAATGTTGCCGATCGTGCCGTAGCCACCCGGCACCACATCCTCGACCGCAACCCCCGTCGCATCGTTCGGGCCATCGTTGGTGACCGTGACCGTGAACGTCACCACATCACCGACGTTCGGCGTCAAATCCGACACCGCCTTGACCAACCGCAGATCGGCAACCACCGGAGTCACCGAGGCGTTGTCCTCGTCGTCTTCGGACTGATCACCGTCATCATTGTCCGGCGTCGAATCCGGATCGTATTGATCTGAGGCCGTCACCTCCGCCACATTGGTGAACTCACCCAGAGTCCCCGTCGGCGCCTCCACGGTGGCGTCAAACGTGAGAACCACGGGCGTTGCCGTGGTGACGGTGAGACCGGACCAGGTGATCGTCGACCCAACCAGGGTCCCGCCACTGGAGATGTTCGAGATACCGGAGTAGCCGGCCGGCACGATGTCCTCAACCGACACATTCGTCGCCGTATCAGGCCCACTATTGGTGACCGTGACCGTAAACGACACCACATCACCCACATTCGGCACGGAACTCGACACCGTCTTACTCAACGACAGGTCGGCAGCCTCAGGAGCGAACACGGCGTTGTCTTCGTCGTCTTCGGACTGATCCCCGTCGTCGTTGTCCGGCGTCGAATCCGGATCGAACTGATCCGAGGCCGTCACCTCAGCCACATTCGTGTACTCACCCACGGCACCCGTCGGCGCCTCCACGATGGCATCAAACGTCACCACCACCGGAGCCCCGGTCGTGACCGTCAACCCCGACCACGTGACCACCCCACCCAACAACACGCCACCACCAGAGATGTTCGACACCCCAGACACCCCAGCCGGAACCACATCCTCAACCGACACATTCGTCGCCGTATCAGGCCCACCATTGGTGACCGTGACCGTAAACGTCACCGTGTCACCCACATTCGGCGACACATCCGACACCGACTTCAACAACGACACATCAGCCTGCTGAGGCGTCACCGACGCCCGACTCTCATCATCCTCAGACTGATCACCATCATCATTACCCGGCGTCGAATCCGGATCGAACTGATCCGACGCCGTCACCTGCGCCACATTCCGATACACCCGCGGTGGTGCGTTCACCGTCGCCTCAAACGTCAGAACTTCGGAGTCGCCGTCGGCGATCGCAAGGCCGGACCACGTGATCGTCGACCCAACCAGGACCCCACCACCCGAAATGTTGCCGATCGTGCCGTAGCCACCCGGCACCACATCCTCGACCGCAACCCCCGTCGCATCGTTCGGGCCATCGTTGGTGACCGTGACCGTGAACGTCACCACATCACCGACGTTCGGCGTCAAATCCGACACCGCCTTGACCAACCGCAGATCGGCAACCACCGGAGTCACCGAGGCGTTGTCCTCGTCGTCTTCGGACTGATCACCGTCATCATTGTCCGGCGTCGAATCCGGATCGTATTGATCTGAGGCCGTCACCTCCGCCACATTGGTGAACTCACCCAGAGTCCCCGTCGGCGCCTCCACGGTGGCGTCAAACGTGAGAACCACGGGCGTTGCCGTGGTGACGGTGAGACCGGACCAGGTGATCGTCGACCCAACCAGGGTCCCGCCACTGGAGATGTTCGAGATACCGGAGTAGCCGGCCGGCACGATGTCCTCAACCGACACATTCGTCGCCGTATCAGGCCCACTATTGGTGACCGTGACCGTAAACGACACCACATCACCCACATTCGGCACGGAACTCGACACCGTCTTACTCAACGACAGGTCGGCAGCCTCAGGAGCGAACACGGCGTTGTCTTCGTCGTCTTCGGACTGATCCCCGTCGTCGTTGTCCGGCGTCGAATCCGGATCGAACTGATCCGAGGCCGTCACCTCAGCCACATTCGTGTACTCACCCACGGCACCCGTCGGCGCCTCCACGATGGCATCAAACGTCACCACCACCGGAGCCCCGGTCGTGACCGTCAACCCCGACCACGTGACCACCCCACCCAACAACACGCCACCACCAGAGATGTTCGACACCCCAGACACCCCAGCCGGAACCACATCCTCAACCGACACATTCGTCGCCGTATCAGGCCCACCATTGGTGACCGTGACCGTAAACGTCACCGTGTCACCCACATTCGGCGACACATCCGACACCGACTTCAACAACGACACATCAGCCTGCTGAGGCGTCACCGACGCCCGACTCTCATCATCCTCAGACTGATCACCATCATCATTACCCGGCGTCGAATCCGGATCGAAGGTGTCACTTGCCGCCACCTCAGCAACGTTGACATACAACGCCGGAGGCGCCGCAACCATCGCGGAGAAGGTCAGGTTCACGGTCGAGCCCGCTGTGATGGAATCGATCGACCACGTGAGAGTTGGCAGGGCACCATCGTCCCGGGCGTCACCGCCGGCAATCGACCCCGGGGTGTAGACCAAGCCATCCGGGAGCGAATCCGCCACCGAGACGTTGGCCGCCGAGTCGGGTCCGGCATTGGTCACGGCGATTGTGAACGACACGACATCACCGACGTTCGGCGTCAAATCCGACACCGTCTTGAGCAACGAGAGGTCCGCGTTGGCCGTCGGCACCGTCTCGGAGTCCGAGTCGGAGGTTGGCGTGCCTGCCGGAGCCAGGCCGACAACAGAGGCGGTGTTGTCGATCTGACCGACGGCAGTGTCTGCCGCGGTGACTACGTAGTCCGCGTTGCACGTCATCGTTTCGGTCGGGTTCAGCGTGGACCCCTGGGCAGGCACGCAGGTGATAGGGCCGAGACCGGGAAGTGGATCCGAAACGCTGACGTTGGTGAGCACCACATCACCGTCGTTCTGAACGGCGAACTGGTACGTCAGCGTGTCGGCGAGCGACACATCACCACTACCGTCTTCATCTGCGTTGGCGAGCAGCGACTTGACGATGGTGAGGCTGGGGTTGCCTTCGATCGGTGTCACCACCGTATCCGAATCGGCGACCGGATTCCCTCCCGAGTCGATTGCATTGACAGTTGCGGTGTTGGAGAAGCCACCAGCATCGACGTCCGCCTGGACAACCACGTACTCGGCGGTGCAGACCATCGTTGCGCCTGGTGCCAACGTCGTCGGCTGCGGCGGTGCGCAGTCGAGTGGTCCAAGACCGGGCAGAGGATCGCTGATGAGGACCCCGGTGAGCGTGACGTTTCCGGTGTTGGTCGCCGCAAACTGGAAGGACAGCGTGTCGTTGAGGCTGATCCCGCCCGAGCCGTCCTCGTCGGCGTTGCCGGCGAGAGCCTTGTCGAGAACGATCGAAGCGCTCTGGGCAACCAAGACCATCTCGGCGTCGTCGTCCGAGACAGGTATCCCGTCGGGGGCAAAGCCTTGGCCCGTTGCCGTGTTGAGGATCTGCCCTTGGTCGACGTTCTCCTGCGTGACCGAGTAACTCCCCGTGCACGTGATCGTCTCCCCGGGAGCGAGCGTGGCGGGTTGGATTGGAGTGCACGAAAGAGCCGACAGGCCGGGGAGCGGATCGGTGATCCTGACGCCGGCGAGGGTCACATCACCTTCATTCGTGGCAATGAACTGATAGGTCAGGGTGTCGTTGATCGACACGCCGCCGGAGCCATCCTCGTCGGCGTTCGCCAGCAGCGTCTTGACGAGACTGATGGCGGGGTTCTGGGTCACCGGGGTGGTGACCGCGTCGTCATCCGTGACCTCGGTTCCATTGGGGTCGGTCCCTGTTGCGATGGCGGTATTCACGACAAAGCCGGAGTCGGCGTCGGCGGCCGTGACGACGTGGTCGGCTGAGCAAGTCGTGGTGGCTCCGGGAGCGAGAGCGGTTGCGAGACACGAGACCGGCCCAACCAGCGGATCATCGACGACAACGGGATCCAGCGTCACATTGCCCGTATTGGTGACGAAGAATCCGTAGGTGAGGGTGTCGCCGATTGAAACGTCACCCGAGCCGTCCTCGTCGGCGTTGCCGGCGAGGGTCTTGATGAGCACGATCGACGGCTCCGCCGGAATGGTGACCGAGTGATCATCACTGTCGGTGATGTCATCGGACGGATCAACCAGGTCTCCGCCGGGGCGTTCCGCCACCACCGTCGCTGTGTTGTCGATCCGGCCTGCGTCAACGTCCACCTGCGTCACCGTGTAGGTCGCCGTACACGTCATCGACGTACCCGGAGCCAGCGAAGCACCCGCCGCCGGCACACATGCCAAAGGCGCCAAGCCCACCAGCGGGTCGTCCACAACCACGTTGCTGAGCGTGACGTCGCCCACATTGGTCGCCACGAACTGATACGTCAGCGTGTCGTCAACCGAGACGTCACCGGAGCCGTCCTCGTCGGCATTGGAAGCCACGGTCTTCGACAGGGTGATCGACGGACTCTGCGACAGCGTCACCGACTCGTTGTCGCTATCGGTCACCAGATTGTTGTCGGGGTCGTCGGCGGTCACAGTCGCCGTGTTGTTGACTGAGCCGGCGTCGACGTCGCCCTGCGTCACGATGTACGTCGCCGTACACGCCATCGACGCGCCCGGAGCCAGCGCGCTTTGCGGGCACGTAACCGGTCCCCCAGCCAGCGGATCGTCGAGCACGACGTTGTCGAGCGTCACGTCGCCGCTGTTTTCGACGACAAATCCGTAGGTCAGGGTGTCGCCGGCAGATACGTCGCCCGATCCATCTTCGTCGGCGTTTGAGAGGTAGCTCTTGGTGAGACTGATCGTTGGGTTCTGCGGCACCGACAGCGTGACGGCATCGAGGTCACTCACCGGTCCTCCGCCTCCGGACTCGTCTCCGACGGCGAGGGCCGTGTTTGTGATCGATCCAGCATCGACATCAGCCTGCACCACGGTGTAGTCAGCGGTACAGGCCATCGACTCTCCGGGAGCAAGTGTGGAACCCAGCGGTGGCGCACAGGTCAATGGCGAAAGCCCGGGCATCGGGTCGCTGACGGTGACGTTGTCGAGCCCGGTGTCGCCGTCGTTGGTGGCGACAAACTGGTACGTGATGGTATCCCCGAGACTGACATCTCCGCTGCCGTCCTCATCGGCGTTCGAGAGAACGGTCTTCGCCAGGACGATGGACGGGTTCCGGTCGGGGAACACGGTTTCGGAGTCGTCGTCCGAGATTTGATCGCCGTCGGGCGTGAAGCCAGAAGCCGTCGCGGTGTTGTCGATCCTGCCGGCATCCACATCCGACTGTGCCACGACGTACGTCGCCGTGCACTGCAATGATGCCCCGGGGCCAAGCGTCGTCGGCAGGGTGTCGGGTCCGCAACTGAACGCTGACAGCCCCGGCATCGGATCAGTGACGTTGACCACGGTGAGGGTGACGTTGCCATCGTTGACCACGTCGAACTGATACGTGAGCGTGTCGTTGAGCGAGACCGTACCCGAGCTGTCCTCATCAGCGTTCGACAACAGGCTCTTCGTCGTTGTGATCGAAGGGTTCTGGGTCGTGGAAACAGACTCCGTCGCGCCGTCGGAAACATCAGAACCGGTCGTCGAAGTACCCGACGCTGTAGCGGTGTTGTCGATCGAGCCGGCGTCGACGTCACCTTGGTTGACAACATACGTGGCCGAACATGTCATCGACGTTCCCGGCGTGAGGGCCGAGCCGGCCGCGGGAGCACACGTCAACGGAGACAGGCCCGGGAGCGGATCGGCGATGACGACGTTGTTCAGAGTCACGTCCCCGTCGTTCAGTGCAACGAAGCGGTAGGTCAGCGTATCACCGACCGTCGCCCCGCCGGATCCGTCCTCGTCGGCATTCGAGAGGAGGCTCTTGGTCAGGTTGATTGAGGGGTTCTGCTCGAGAATGACCAACTCGTTGTCACTGTCGGTCACCGGCAATCCGTCCGGGTCTTCGGCATCAACGGTGGCGGTATTGGCCACCTGTCCGGTATCCAGGTCAACCTGGGTGAGCGGGTAGCCGGCCGAGCAGGTCATCGCCTCTCCGGGTGACAGTGTGGTCTGGGGACAGGAAACCCCACCCCCGAGGAGCGGATCGGTGACCCCGACATTGACGAGATCGACGTTCCCGGTATTCGTGACGATGAACTCGTACGTGAGTAGGTCTCCAACGCCGAGTCCCGCCGGGTCCGTCTGCAGCGATTTGACGACGCTGATGGTGGGAACGCGATTGATGGCGACCGTTTCGTCATCCGTGGTCGAGATTGGCGCGCCGCCGGGATCCGCGGCATCAACGGTTGCCGTGTTGTCGATCCGGCCGGCGTTGACGTCCGCCTGTGAGACGGAGTAGGTCGCCGTGCAAGTCATCGACTCGGTCTGCAGCAACGGTGACAACGCTACCGGGGTACAGCTCAGCGCCGACAGCCCGGGTAGAGGATCGGAAATCGTGACGTTGGCAAGATCGGTGTCGCCGGTATTGGTGGCCACGAACTCGTAGGTGAGGGTGTCTCCAACCGAGACATCTCCCGACGAGTCCTCATCGAGGTTGGCAACCAGCGTTTTCGCCAGGCCCAAGCCGGGGAGCGCGATCGGGTCGGTAACGGTGTCGGTCGCGAAGATCGGCTGCTGTCGTGACGCGACATAGGCGGTATTGGTGAGCTCGAAGATGCCGGCCGGCAGCGGGTCCGCCACCAAGACCTGGAAGGTGGTCGTCATGCTCTCACCCGGCTGGAGCGTGAAGGGGTCGGCGGGTACGACAAGATCGGGAGCAGCGCCCGCCACTAGGGGCGTCGGGTCGAGCAGCTGGTTCGTCCTGGTTTCAGATCTATTGGTCGATGCGTCGATTACCACGTTGTCGATGAAGAACTGATCGAAGCCGCCGAGACTCGGCGAGGTAACAAACCGAATGGCCGCTCCCGCGGTGAGGTAGGAATCGAGGCTATAGGAACCCGGAAGGAAGACGGGGTCGCTCCCCGGCCCCACCCAGCGGTTGAGCTCAACCCATGGCCCGGCGCCATCGGTCGCCTCGAGCACCACATAGTCGTCGACGTTGTCGAAACCGGAGCGGGCATAGTCGAACCGCAACGTGGCAGCGTCGTAGCCGCCCAGGTTGACGGCCCGCGAGACGCCCTCTCCGCCACCGTCGTTGTCGCGGACCCTGAGCCGCAGGCTGCCACCATTGCTGACGATGGCCTCGTCGCCGCTGCTCGGACCGTCGCTCTCATTGATTTCGATCCAGTCAGGTCCCCAGAACAGGGTCCCGGTGCTCCCGCCGTATCCGCCGCTCTGGAAATCGTCGGCGTAGGTTTCGGTACTGGTCACCGGCCCGGTCACCGACGTGCTCTCCGGGACGTACGAAGTTCCGATTGGGACCACGTCGGCAACGGTGAACCCGTTCTGGGGGGCATCGGACGTGTTCTCCACCACGATCGTGTAGGTGATGGTGTCCCCAGGCAGTGCGCCCGTCGGCGGGACATCGGACGTCTTGGTCACGTCAACGAATGGCTCGAAGATCGGAAGCGTCGACGTGCCTTCGATGAAGACCCCGATGCCGTTGAGTTGTGCGTTGTTGATGATCGAGTTGACGCCGGGCGGGAGCGGGTCATTGATCGCAACGTCGTAGGTGATCGTGATGACCTGGCCGGGGATGAAGGGAGCAAGATCCTGGCCACCCTCATCGAAGGGGAAAGGGGTCACCCCGGCGTCGGGGAAGGGAACGCCGTCGACCGTGCTCGTGCCGGGCAGATACGTCGTATTGGGATCAAGGTCGTCGGAGAACTCGGCGGGGTCGATGTTGGCGGTGCCGTCATTGCGGATCGTGACGGTATAGCGGATGAACTCCCCGGGATCGAGGGCGCCGTTACCGTTGAGATCACCCTCGAGCGAGCCCTGTTTGGCGAGCGCAACGAGGACCAAAGGCACGACGGCCGTCCCCAGGTCGAGCGCCGGCGCTCCCGTTGAGGCATTCGACGGATCTTGCCCGTACGCGGCGGCGATCCTTGTGCTGTTGAGCGTGTAGACCCGCAGGCCCGTTTGGTCGTTGTCGGAGGAGTCGCGCAGCCGAACCGATTGGTAGGCCACGACCGGTATGGCAACGTCGTAGCGGTCCCCGTTGCCGTCAACGAGCGGTCCGGTGGTGGGGTCACCGTCGTAGTCGACGTAGAGGGTCGTAGCGCCCTCGGCGGTCACCCACACCGGACTGCTGTTCTCCGCGGGCGGGTTGTTACTCCCCGGTCCCCAGCCGACAACGGCGGCGGTTGAAAGGCGACCCTCCGGGATGAGCGTGAATCCCCAGTCATGGGTGGTGTCGTCGTAGTCCACGAGAACCGTCGCGTAGAAGGGTACCCCCGCGGCGAACCGCGCCCCTGAGCCCGGCATCTCATAGGCAGCCGAACCTCCGGCAGGAACGTTGACGGTGGTTGAACCGCCCTGGAAGTTGACGGTGACCGTGAGTGGGGTGGCACCCGGGTTGTAGAGCGCCACCGTTGCCTCGTCGGTGGAGACCGTCGTGGACACGGGGTTGAAGTAACTCGTCGCCCACTGGGACGTTGGGAAGAGCGCAAACCAGCGGCCTTCATACTGGGCGCCCACGTCGCCGGTGAGCATGTCGACCTGGATACCGCCGTTGGCCACGATCATGGCGCCCTGGGACAGCCCGGGAACCAGCACCGACTCGCCGGCAGATAGGACATACGTCTGGTCGAAACCGCCGTCGCCGTCAACATCGACATTCACAGTGGTCGCCGATGCGGCGGCCATGACGGATGCCGCCGTGTATTCGAAGTTGTCGCCGAGTCCCGAATCTACACCCATTGGGATCTCATAGGACGTTCCCCAGGCGTCGGTCGGATAGACCTCGACGGCGCCCGCCAGCACGACACCCGGATCCACCGGCCACCCCGCCCTAGTGACGGCGACGGGTGCGGTGGTTCCGAATCGGTCGCGACCGTCGTAGAGGATCGTTGCTGGGTTGCGTGGGTTGGCGGGGACGTCATTGATCAGGGTGGCGTTGTCACCAGCCCCGAACACGTCGCAACCATCGGCGGCACACCCTGGGCGCGCCCCGTTTCCGGCGTCGCCATCTCCCCAGACCTCGCTCGATGGCTGTACGGGATTGGCGAGGTCGAGCTCGAAGCCGTCCTCCCAATGGTCGTAGTAGAGGAACGTCCCATCAACCGCCGCAGTGACCGAGATGACAGTGTGGACGGTATCACCGGTACCCGAATACAGCGCCACCGCACCCGCCCGAATATCTTGCTCAGGAAGGGGAACCAAGTAGGTCTCGGTAGGGGCGGGACCCGCCTTGGCCGGTGTGAAACTGGGGCCAATGACCGTGACCGAGACAACCATGGCAAGCGCCGCCAGCACGGCACCCCAGCGGCGCGAACGCCTCACCATCCGAATGTCCATCACCTACCGGCTTTCGTTCTACTGCTCTCGCGGGCGACCACCACTAGGCCTTCCCCCTCGTCGTGGTAGGAACTAGTCATCGGCATGTGGATGGCTCCGCTTGAGCACAGATGCTACGGAGCCCAACCCGACTCCCCGCGGATTTGCGCCTGCGACATGCCGGCGTTCAGACCCCAAACGGTGCCGCAAGTTCCCGCGAAGGTGTCTTGTCAACCACGGCACCGCGTGATACGTTGTTGTGCAAGGTAGGTTGGAAGGCAATGTAATGGGCGACGCAAGATACCGGCGATAGCGGAGAACCGAACGTGGAACACAGTTCCCAGCTCCTCAAAGGAGTGCTCGACATGTGCCTCTTGGCGCTGATCGCCGAGGAGCCCAGCTACGGCTACGAGATGGTCGACAAGCTGGAGCACCGAGGCCTCGAGCTCGTCAGTGAGGGAAGCATCTATCCGCTGCTCAGTCGGCTCCAGAAAAAGGGCCTCATCGAGGGGTACTTCGTAGAGTCAACCGGGGGACCGCCCCGAAAGTACTACCGCATCGCAGCGGCCGGCCGCCAGCAGCTGGTGGATTGGGAAACGGAATGGGAACGGCTCTCACATGGAGTGAAGGCGGTATTGAATGGAGGTGAACGTGGCTGAATCAAAGACCGTCGAGCAAATCGTCTCAGAGTGCGAGGACTACTGGACACGCACTCGGGTACCACAGCAGGCCGTTGTGGAGATGAAGGCGGAACTCACGTCACACCTCCAGGAGGCCACGGCCGCCGGCAAGTCATCAAGATCCGTGGTCGGACGGAGCGTCACCGATTTCGCCGAGGCATGGGCATCCGAGTATCGGATCCCGCCCCCGCAGAGTCCCCCGCTCTCACCCGAGGCACGACGCAAGCTACGCAAGAAAGACGTCTGGACCGCATGGGGCTGGCTGGTGCCCGTCGCCGTCGTGGTCCTGCTATTGATCGCAATTGGACCCAAGGAGGACGCCGTGGACGATCCGAATACCTGGCAATGGATATGGCTGGGCATGGCCCTGCTGTTGGCGGTCGGAGAGATGCTCACGGCCGGCTTCTTCATGCTGCCGTTTGCGGTTGGCGCTGGGGTGGCCGCCATCCTCGCCTTCTTCGATGTTGCCGTCCCCGTCCAGTTCTTGGTGTTCCTCGGCACCTCGGTCATGGCGCTCGTGGCATTGCGCCGCTTCGCCGCCAGCGACCACGAGCCGTCCTACCCGGTCGGCGCCAAGCGCTACGTCGGGGCAGCAGCCCTGGTGCTCGAGGACATCGATCCGGTCCGCGGCGTCGGCCGCGTCAAGCTGGACGCCGAGGAGTGGAACGCCACCACCAATGGTGAGCAGATCGCCGCCGGTGTCAAGGTGACCGTCGTCCAGGTCCGGGGGACTCGGCTGGTGGTCGAGGTGGCGGGGCCCGGACCAGATCAGATCGATCTCTAGCCATGTGAGCCAGACGTTGACCTCTAGTACAGGTTCACCCCTGCCGTTGAGAAGTGACATGAAGAGAAAAAGCAAAGGAGACAGGAGCACGACATGATCTACATCATCGTCCTCGCAGCGATCACGCTGTTACTCATCATCTATGTGGGCCTGGGGCTGAAGATCGTCAAGCAGTATGAAGCTGGACTGATCGAGCGCTTCGGCAAGTACCGGGAAACACTGGATCCGGGGCTGCACTTGATCGTGCCGTTCATTGATCGGATTCGCCGGGTGGACATGCGAGAGATCGTCGTCGACGTTCCGCCACAGGAGGTCATCACGAAGGACAACGTGGTCGTCACCGTCGACGCCGTCGTCTACTACCGCGCCACCGACCCAGTACGCCTCGCCTACCAGGTGCAGAACTTCGTCCTGGCGGCTACCAAGTTGGCGCAGACCAACTTGCGTAACGTCGTCGGCGACTTGGATCTCGATGATGCACTGACGTCTCGTGAGACCATCAACGCCCAGCTCCGTGAGATCCTCGACGAGGCGACCGACATCTGGGGCACCCAGGTGGTTCGGGTCGAGATCCAGCGGATCGATCCGCCGGCCGACGTCACGGACGCCATGCACCGCCAGATGAAGGCGGAGCGCGATCGTCGTGCCCTGGTCACCGAGGCCGAGGGCGACAAGCGCTCGCAGATCCTCAAGGCTGAGGGCGTCAAGGCGTCCCGGATCCTCGAGGCTGAGGGTCAGGCTGAGGCCATCAAGCAGGTTGCCGAGGCCGAGAAGTTCCAGAAGCTCACGGTGGCCGAGGGTGAAGGTCAGGCCATCGAGCGAGTGTTCAGCGCCATCCACAACGGCGACCCGACTCCGGACCTCATCGCCATCCAGTACCTGCAGGCGCTGCAGCAAATCGCCAATGGGCAAGCCACGAAGATCTTCCTCCCGCTGGAAACCTCGGGCGTGCTCGGTGCGGTCGCTGCAGTCGGTGAGGTCTTCAACGACACCAAGGGACCCGAGGCGACAACAACGGTTTCGGGACCGGGATTCGGCCAGTAGCCGTGTCGACAGACGTCACCTCATGGTGATCCGAGGGAGCGGCCTGCGGGCCGCTCCCGTTCGTTACGGGTCCTTGGTTGATTCGGGCGCCGCTGCCGTTTCGTTGACGTCGGTATCTGAAGACTCGGCTTCTGAAGACTCAGCATCGACATCGAGAGAATCCGTATCGCCAGCCGTCTCAGAATCGGTGTCGTCGGGCACGTCCTCGGGCACGACGACCTGCGGCAAACCAAGGCGTTGACGCCAAACGAGCAGACCGACCCCCAACGCGATGGCACCGAGCGAGACCCAGCCGTTGCGGCTGAGTCCGAGGAAACGGAAGGTCGTATCGGTGCGGATCAACTCGGTGAGGAACCGGATCGCGCCGTAGAGGATCGCGTACATTGCGATCGACGATCCCTTGGCCAGTTTGCCTTTGCGCTCCAGCCACAGGATCACCGGGACCGTGATCAGGAGGTTCCACATCGCCTCGTAGAGGAAGGTGGGGTGGAACGTGTCGAAGTTGACGTACTCGACGGGCCGGCGGGCCGCGTCGATCTCGAGACCCCACGGCAGAGTGGTTGGTGTTCCGAACAGTTCCTGGTTGAAGTAGTTGCCGAAGCGCCCGATCGCCTGCGCCACCGGAATCCCGATCGCGGCGGCGTCGCCGAAGGCCCAAATGTCCCCGTGCCAGCGCCGCATCAGGTAGATCGCCGTCAGAGTGCCGGCGAAGAGGCCCCCGTACAGAGCAAGGCCGCCCTCCCAGATGAACAAGGTCGCGTACCACCGACCCTGGTAGCGCGCCGAGTGGGTACTGACGTAGGCGAGCCGGGCCCCGAAGAAGCCGATGGCAACCACCCATAGCAAGGCTCGGTCCAGCATGGCCGAGTCGCCGCCGAACTTGGCATAGCGGCGACTCGTGATCACCACCGCGATGGCGACACCGATACCGATGAGAATCCCGTAGTAGTGAACCGTCAGCGGGCCGATCTCGATCACGTTGTTCGGCGGGGATGGGATGGAAGCGAAGAGCATCACACACTCGAGGGAAGGGAACGGAGTCCAGCCTATCGGGATCAGGGGGTTGGTCGGCCCGGGTCGTCGCCCTCGGGAGGATCAGCCGGGTCCATCGCCGCGGCCGGCTCCAACCCTGGGGCGTCGGAGACGGCGTAGTCGACCGGGTCGCCCTGTTGCCCTCGGATGTACTCGGCATCGACTTCGGCAGATACCACCGGAGTCCGTCGACCGGCCAGGATCAGAATGAAGATACCGAGGGCGGCCAAACCAAGGGCTCCCCATTGGCTCCCGGTGAAGGGACCCATGACGGCGTCGGCGATCGGCTCGACAATGGTGCCGTCGGGAAGAGCGACGCCATCGCGCGCCGCACCGAGCCGGGTGAAGTCGATGAGGAAGCGCTGCAGGCCGTACCAGATCATCCAAACCGAGAACAGCTGGCCGTAGTGCCTGGCCCGCCAGGAGCGTTGTAGCCAGAGCAGCAGCCCGAGCAGCACCAGAGCACCGAGCAGGTCGTAGAGGGCAGTGTGGTGATAGGGACCGCAGATCTCGTTGACGTCGCACAAGGTTTCGAGCACATCATGCTGTGGTGACACGTCATAGCCCGGCTGCAATTCGTACCCGAGGAAGAACGTCGTTGGACTGCCGAGATGCTCGACGATGGCGAGGTCGCCGATCCGTCCCACCACTGCACCCAGGGCGAGGCCGGGCGCTGCCATGTCGAGGTGAGCCGGGATGTTCATGCGCATGAACCGCATGGCGATGACGCCGGCGATGATCCCACCGGCATACCCGCCGAGAATCGAATAGTCCCCCGCCGGGCTCACCGCATCCCAAAACGTGTAGCCATTCTCGAACATATGAGCCGGCACTGTGAAGAGACGCGCCCCGATGATCGAGGCGACCAGCGCAACGGTGAGCACGTTGATCACCTTGTCGGCGTCGAAGCCACGCTGCCGCACCTCGCGCAGCATGAGGAAGGCCCCGGCGACAAACCCCAGGCCGGCAAAAAGGCCGTGCAACGAGAGGGTCAGCGGCCCTAGTTCGAAGATGGGGATCGGTGGGTAGGAGATCGCGGCGAACATGCCGGAAGCCTAGGGCCGACCGAGCTGCTGAGATCACCGATGGCGGCCCAATTGTCCAGGCTCCGACACAAGACGTCGAAGTCCTCAGGGCCTCGGGATCGGGCTAGTCAGTTTGCTGACGGAGGCTCCAGGCAACACCCGTTGGCGTGTCCCTGACCTCCACGCCGAGCCCCTCGAGATCGTTCCGAATCTGATCTGCGGTCGCATAGTCCCCGCGCCGGCGTGCTCGCAGGCGCAACTCGAGGATGAGGTCGACGTACCCGGCTACCTGCGTTTCGGGGTCGGCAAGGCCGGACTCGGACGCCGTCACCAGCTGGACCAGCATGGAGCGCAGCGCGGCACGCGCCGCAGGATCGTCCTGGGCCCGCTCCTCTGCGACGAGAAGCGACGTCAGAATCTCGTCGGCGTCACCTGAACTCAGGGCCTGTGCAAACCCAATCTCAGCCGGCTCCGGAGTTGCCGGGGACGTGACCGCCGCCGATGACGAACCGAGATGGGCAGACACCGCGTGCAGGTCGACAGTCGACCCTGAAGGGATGAGCCATTCGCCATCGCCGAGCAGCGTCACCCCACCCCGGCCCTCTGCCGTCAAGGTGCCCTCGCCGAAGTCCAGGACAGCCGCAGTGTGCTCGTCGACGCCAACCAGCCCGACGCGGAGTTCAGCACAGAGCAGACCAAGCCGCCTCTCCCCTATGTAGCAGCGGCTCGTGTCGTGGTTTCCACCCTCGGCGTTGTTCCAATGCGGCACCACCGAGCACGGCAGACCGAGCTCGGTCATGAGGTCAAGGCCGTCGAGCCAGAACGGTTGGGCACCAACCTTGTAGATCTCATAGACGGGAATGGTTGTCCGACCTAGGGTCAGGGCCGCAGCCGAAGCGAACGTCAACGTGCCGCCGCGCGAGACAACCCGGCGCAGGGCCGCGGTCATGTCCAGCCTGGCCCAGACCTCGAGCGCGTAGCTCGGTGACCCGGGACCTGCGAACACGTAGCGGGCACGCCGAATCGAGTCCAGGGCCCGTTCTCGGTCCGCAACACCCGCACGGGAACTCCGCAACGAGGCAACATCGGCCGGAACGTTCAAACTGGTCTGGAAGAACGCCACCAGCTTCTCGCTGAGCTGCGGAGCGTTCTCCTGGAACCCAAACGGCGTATCGATCACGACCACCCGTTCCGCCCGTGCGGCCTGAATCCCGGCACGATGGGTGGCGACGAGACCGGGGGCCAACTCTCCCGACCCCATGATGATCAAGCGCCCATTCATTGGGCCCCTCCAACAAACTCGAGAAGGGCAGCTCCGACCAAAGCTGGCTTCTGGGCATGGATATCGTGGTCGCCGTCCAGCCACATCACCCCAGCGTTTGTCGCAGCTGCGAAGTCACCGACTCTTCGCCGCTTGCGTTCGTTCGAGTGGTCTACGGCAATTACCAAGATCGGTGCGGCCACGGCTGCTCCGACTACATCCGGGTCATGTTGCCAGAGTTTGCGCAGAATCGTCATGTGATGATCCCGCCGAAGGCGAGCGCGCCCCGACCCATCTGCGGCTTCCTCGAAGTTGGCAAGCTGGGCCGCCCTCGCCGAGCTGGGGAAATCGTGCAGTCGGCCTTCAATCATCGCCTCCAACTCTTCGAACCTCACACCGGCAAAGGAGGGAGGGGCCAATGCCTCTGCGGCAGACTCCCAGCTCTCGAATTCGTCGGCAAGGCGCAGAAATCCTCCGTCAACCAGCACAACACCGGCAACGAGATCGGGATATCGCGCCGCAAGTTCGAGCACGACGTTGCCGCCCCAGGACTGGCCGACAACCACAACCGGTGGCCGCAACGTGGCATCGATGACCGCAGCGAGGTCCGCCGACAAAGTGGAGAATCCATAGCCGTCGTTGGTTCGGGTTGACCGGCCGTGTCCCCGCTGATCAACCGCAACCGCGTCATGCCCAGCCGCGGAAAGGATCGCCGCTACGTCATCCCACAAGCGTGCATTCGAGGCGAGGCCGTGGACAAACAGCAGAGGCACTCCATCGCCCCCGCGCCGAACCAGACAACGAAGCTCAACCCCGTCGGTCACGTGGACCGCGAGGGAGATCGCCGACGTCGGCTGCTGGCTTCCGTCCGGCGCTGGCCGGATCACCAAGGAGTTCCTTCGCAGCGCATGGGCGCAGCGTACGGCTCCGTTGGATTCAACCGCGTCACCCGCCGCCCGGGGGTACCGGCTACTCGGCCGGCAGTTCGGCGCGGAACTCCTGGTAGGCGTCCCAGGCTCTTGGGCCGTAGATGGTTGCCGGGCCACCCTGCATGAGGATGGTCACACCGATCATCTCGGCGACCTCCTCGGGGGTCGCACCCTTGCGGGCCGCGGCACGGCCGTGGCTGGCGATACAGCCATCGCAGCCGTCGGAGATCCCGATGGCGAGCGCGATGAGTTCCTTGGTCGAGGCGGAGAGTGCGCCGTCGGCGAAGGCGCCGCGGTGCATCTGGGCGAACCCGGAATACACTTCGCCGATGTGCTCGCGTAGCTCTTTGGTCGGCAGGCCGATGTCCTTGAGTAGTTCGTGATAGTGGCCCATCTGCCACCTCCTGGGGTTGTGCTTAGGGCCACTACTCTGCGGCGGTCCACCCAATTCGAGGAGGGTCCAGTGGACCTGAAGGCCGTTGCCGAAGAGCACTATTCCGCCGTCGATGCCGAGCTCAGGGCGTTCAGCACCTGGATGTACGAGAACCCCGAGACGGGTTTCCAGGAGTTCGAGACCTCGGCCCGGCTGGTTGCCTTGCTGCGCAATCAGGGCTTCGAGGTGGAGTACCCCGCTTGGGGGCTCGACACCGCATTTGACGCAGTCGCCGGATCGGCAGGCGGCCCCGAGGTCGTCATCTGCGCCGAATTGGACGCTCTGCCCGAAGTTGGGCACGCCTGCGGTCACAACATCATCGCCACTGCCGCCGCCGGCGCGGGTCTCGCCCTGCTCCCGCTGGTCGATCAACTCGGGATCCGACTCCGCGTGCTGGGCACCCCCGCTGAGGAAACGTACGGGGGCAAGGTAGACCTGATCAACGCGGGAGCATTCGAATCGGCGAACGCCGCGATGATGATCCATCCCACACCGTCCGACCTGGTCGATCCCTCGGTTCTGGCCGTTGCCCAGCTCGACGTCGAGTTCCACGGCAAGGAGTCACACGCCGCCTTTGCGCCGCAGATCAGCCGCAACGCCCTCGACGCCGCGGTCCAGGGGTACGTCAACGTCTCGACCCTGCGCCAGAAGCTGTATTCGACCGATCGTCTCCACGGCACGATCACCTACGGCGGCGGAGCGCCGAACGTCATCCCGGCGTTCACCTCGATGGCCTGGTACGTCAGGGCGGCGACGCAGGAACGGCTCGAAGAACTGCACGCCCAAGTCGCCGCCTGTTTCGAGGGCGCCGCCATCGCCACCGGCTGCACGTTCGATATCAAGCAACGGGGTAACACCTACATGGACATGATCTCGGATCCGGTGATGGTGGACCTGTTCGCGGCCAACTCTGCGGCGCTCGGTCGGCCCATGGCCCGAATGGCCGATCTCGACGAGGGCGCCGGTGGCTCAACCGACATGGGCAACGTCAGCCACGTCGTTCCCAGCATCCACCCCATGCTTGGGATCAACAGCGGGTCGGCGGTGAATCACCAGAAGGAATTCGCCGCCCAAACAGTGACCCCAGATGGTGAGAAGGCGATCCGCGACGGGGCCCTGGCCATGGCCTGGACCATCATCGACCTGGCAACTGCCGATCGCTGGAGCGAGCTCGGCAGCGCTTCTGCAGTCGCCCACTGAACTCAATCGCGGCCGAGAATCCCAGCTCTCAGCATCCGCAGCCTGGTCTCCAGCACGGGGCCGTGGACTGCGGCCGGTTCCGCGCTCTGCAGCATCTCGTTGACGCCGCCGATCAACAGGTCACCGATCGCGGCGCCAAGATGCTGCGGGTCTCCGGCGGGGAACAAACCCTCGGCGATGCCGTCGGAGCACATGTCGGCCAGTGCCAATTCGACCAGGGTGACCATCTCGCCCATCTGGGTTTCCGGGCCGGCCATTTGTCGCCCGGGACCGACGACGAGTGTGGCGACCTGCGGGTGCTCGAGCATCATTCGGAAGGTCGTACGGAACAACCCCTCGAGGCGCTCGAGGGCGTTGCCTTCCGGGATACCCGCAGACCACTCGTTGAACAGCGGCGGCACCCGGTCCGCGATGACGGCGCCAAGAATGGCTTCCTTGTTCGGGAAGTACTCATAGATCGACGAGCGCGGCATTCCCGCCTGATCGGCGATCAAACCGAGAGTCGTCCGCTCGTAGCCAACGCCGGCAAACATCTCGAGCGCGGCGTCAACGATCAGCCCCCGAGTCACCGCCTTGTGTTGCTCGATGCTGTCTGCGCGAATCCGCGGCATGTCACCCTCCCCCTACCCTCATATCGTATCCGAAGGTCGGCCCGGCGGGGGATTGCCCGGGTACAATCTCGACCAACCGCTTTGAAGGAGGGGCATGCCCGCCACCGTTCTCGTTGGTGCTCAATGGGGCGACGAGGGGAAAGGCAAGATCACCGATATCCTCTCCGAGACCGCCGACATGGTGATCCGATATCAAGGCGGCAACAACGCCGGCCACACCATCGTCGTCGGCGAGGAACGTTTTGCCCTCACCCTGATCCCGAGTGGCGTCCTGTATCCCCAGGTGACCCCGGTTATCGGCAACGGCTGCGTCGTCGATCCGGCAGTCCTTCTCGCCGAGATGGCAGCCCTCGCCGACCGCGGCATCGACCCCTCCCGGGTACGGGTGTCGGGAAACGCCCACCTGATCATGCCGTATCACCGCAAGCTCGACGCAGTGCGGGAGCGCTACTTGGGTCGCCAGCAGATCGGCACCACCAAACGTGGCATCGGCCCCGCCTACATGGACAAGTTCTCCCGCGACGGCATCCGGATGCAGGACTTGTTCGACCCAAAGATCTTTCGCCAGAAGCTCGACGCTGCATTGAAGGAGAAGAACAAGCAGTTGGTGAAGGTGTACAACCAACTCGAGATGACCGCCGAACCGATCGCCGACGAGTACCTCGGGTATGCCGACGCACTGCATGATCACGTCACCGACACGTCGCTCCTGGTTTGGGAGACGATCCGCGACGGCAAGAACGTCATCTTCGAAGGAGCCCAGGGCACACTGCTCGACATCGATCACGGCACCTACCCGTTCGTCACCTCCTCGAACCCAACCGCGGGCGGTGCCTGTACCGGGGTTGGGATTGGACCCGGTTCGATCGACAAGGTGCTCGGCGTCGCCAAGGCGTATATCTCGCGAGTCGGCAGCGGCCCCTTCCCCACCGAACTCGACAATGAGGTGGGCGAGCGAATGGTCGAGATCGGCGGCGAGTTCGGCACCGTCACCGGGCGTCGCCGTCGCTGCGGCTGGCTCGACACGGTGGCGCTGCGTTACGCGGTGCGCGTCAACGGCTTGACCGAGATCGCCCTGACCAAGCTCGATGTACTCTCGCATTTCGACAACCTGAAGGTTGCTGTCGCATACGACTCGCTCGACTCTCGCTACACCGAGTTCCCCCGCCAGCAGCGGGTGCTGTACAACTGCCAACCGGTCTACGAGGAACTGCCTGGATGGGGCACCGACATCTCCAAGGTCACGGCCTACGAGGACCTGCCCAAGGCAGCCAAGCAGTACGTCGAGTATGTCGAGGAAGTTGCCGGAATCCCGGTGACGATGGTCTCGGTCGGGCCTTCGCGGGCCGCAACGCTACACAAGGGATAGGGGCGCCAATGCGTGTATTGCTGCTCGGCAGCGGCGGCCGCGAGCATGCCATCGGGTGGAAGCTCGCACAGAGTGAGTTGATGACGGAGTTGATTTCGACCCCGGGCAACCCCGGGCTTGCCGAAGTCGGCGCCGTGGTGCCCGGCATCGACATCACCGATCCCCAGGCCGTGCGCGGGCTGGCGGTGGCCAATGCCGTTGACCTGGTCGTGATCGGCCCTGAGGCACCCCTCGCCGCCGGCGTCGTCGACGCCCTGGTCGACGCCGGGATCGCCGCCTACGGGCCACATGCAGCCGGAGCCCGACTCGAGGCTTCGAAGGCGTACGCCAAAGACGTGATGCGTCGCGCCGGGGTGCCGACCGGCGATGTGCACACGTTTCGCTCCTTGGAACCGGCCGTTGCCTTTCTGGAGTCCATCGACGGGCCATACGTCGTCAAGGCGGACGGTCTGGCCGCAGGCAAAGGCGTGCTCGTCACCGAAGACCGCATCGCGGCCGAGGCATGGGTGCGGTTCTGCCTCGAGGGTCACTTCGGAGAAGCGGGCTCAACGGTTGTGGTTGAGGAGCACCTGGACGGGCAAGAGGTTTCGGTCCTGGCGCTCTGTGACGGGGAGCGGGCTCTGGTCCTCGAGCCGGCCCGCGACTACAAGCGACTCCTCGACGGCAGCATCGGCCCCAACACCGGAGGGATGGGGTGCTACTCGCCGGTGACCGACCTCCCGGCCGGCCTCGTCGACTTCGTGTTGCGTGAGGTCTTGGAGCCGACACTGGCAACGTTGCAGGAAGATGGTGTTTCCTACCGCGGGTTCTTGTTTGCCGGGATGATGTTGACGTCGGACGGTCCCAAGGTGCTCGAGTTCAACTGCCGGCTCGGTGATCCTGAGACCCAGGTGATCCTGCCCCGCCTCGACGAAGACCTCCTCGAACTGCTCGCTGCCGCCGCCGCGGGCGAACTGCCCGATCGGACGCTCAGTTTCAAGGACATCGCTGCGGTTGATGTGGTGCTCGCCGCAACGGGATATCCCGAGAACCCGCTGCGCGGCTCAGCCATCGCGGGAGTCGACCCGGTGCAGGAGCGTGACGACGTCCATGTGTTCCACGCCGGCACCCGCCATACCGCCGACGGCCTGGTCAGCGACGGTGGCCGCGTCCTCAACGTCGTCGGCACCGGCCCCGACATCGCCTCCGCCCGCGCCGCTGCCTATGAAGCCGCCGGGGCCATCACCTTCGACGGCAAGTACTACCGCACCGACATCGCAGGAGGAGCCAGCTGAGATGAAAGTCGCCATCTTGATGGGATCCGACAAGGACATGCCGAAGATGCAGGCGGCTGCCGACGTACTGGCCGAGTTCGGCGTCGACCATGACGTCCACGTCATGTCGGCGCATCGCACCCCGGAACGGGTCGCCGCGTTTGCCTCGACCGCTCGGGCCACAGGCTACGGGGTCATCATCTGTGGTGCAGGCAAGGCGGCACACCTCGCCGGCGCGGTCGCAGCGCACTCGACGCTTCCGGTGATAGGTGTTCCGATCGCGGCCGGAGGCATGGGCGGTCTCGATGCGTTGTTGTCGACGGTCCAAATGCCGACCGGGATTCCCGTCGCAACCGTCGCGGTCGACTCTGCGGCCAATGCCGCCTACCTCGCCGTCGCCATCCTGGCTGCCACCGACACCGGCCTGGCCGCCGAGCTCGACGTCTACCGCGAAGGCCTGAAGGGATGATTCCCCGCTACACGCTGCCGGAGATGGCGGCGATCTGGAGCGAAGAGCACAAGCTCGCCGTGTGGAAAGAGGTCGAGACCCTCGTGGTTGAGGCGTGGGCCGAACTCGGCGTCGCTCCCCTGGTGGCGGCCGCCACTGTGCGGGCTGCACCCGCGGTGGATCCCGCTGCCTGGAAAGAACGCGAAAAGGTCACCAATCACGACGTGGCAGCCTTCGTCGACCTGCTGGCCGGGTCGGTCGCCTACGGCGGCGAGTGGGTCCACTACGGGCTGACGTCGAGCGACGTTCTCGACACCGCTCAGGGGGTCATCCTGCGCGATGCCGCTGATCTGCTGCTCCGGAGGGTCGCCGACCTGTTTCATGTCGTGAAGCGGCGAGCCGTCGAGCACCGCGACACCGTGATGATCGGCCGCACCCACGGCATCTGGGCGGAGCCAACATCGTTCGGGCTGAAGCTCGCCACATGGGCGTTTGAACTGGCCCGCGACCATGAGCGGCTGAGCCACGCCCGCGACGCGGTTGCCGTGGGCAAGATCTCCGGTGCGGTCGGCACCTACGCCCACACCCCGCCGGCCGTTGAAGAGTTCGTGTGCGAGAAGCTCGGCATCGGCATCGAGCCTGCTTCGTCACAGATCACCCATCGGGACCGCCATGCCGAGTACCTCTCGACGCTGGCGCTGGTCGGGGCAACCCTCGAGCGCATTGCAACCGAGATCCGGCACCTGCAGCGCAGTGAGGTCGGCGAAGCCCGCGAAGCATTCGGCAAGGGTCAGAAGGGCTCGTCCGCGATGCCTCACAAGCGCAATCCGATCGCGTCCGAGAACGTCACCGGCCTCTCCCGGCTGCTGCGCGGCTACGCATCAGTTGGCCTGGAGAACGTGGCGTTGTGGCACGAACGCGACATCTCGCATTCATCGGCAGAACGGGTGGCGCTGCCCGACGCCTCGATCGCCCTCGACTATGCGTTGGTCCGCATGACCAAGCTGGTCGACGAGCTCGTCGTCGATGAGCAACGGATGCTGGCCAACCTGGTGTCGACCCGAGGCCTGGTCTACTCGCAGGCGGTGCTGCTGGCGCTCATCGAGGAGCAGGGCATGTCGCGCGACGACGCCTACCGCATCGTCCAGCGCAACGCCATGGCTGCATGGGACGATGGCGATCGACTCCACGACCTGCTCGCCGCCGACGGGGCCGTCACCCTCGAAGCAGATGTCCTCGCCGACTGCTTCAGCCCGGAACGTTTCCTCCGCAACAGCGCCGTAGTCTTCGACCGCCTCCAATCCTGCACCCTCACCTGACGCAAGCGCCCCCTCCGTCTTCGGTCTACGTCCGCAAGACACCTCGGCCGGCAAGCCGAGGGAGGGCGCAAGAAACGCGGCTCGCGCTAGGTGCCCTCCCTCGACGAAATCGGGGGAGGTGGCCGAGCGAAGCGAGGTCGGAGCGGGCAGCTCCCGCGAAACGCGCTCGCCTAGGGCCTCGTGCTGAGCGCAGCTCTGATCGTGCACCGCGAACCCCTGCCACCTCCGCACGTCAGACTGCGCCGCCTCCAACCTGTGGACGCAACCGTGGAGGGCCTCCTAGCGCGGTAGTTGTCCGAGAACGTCGGGCATGGCGAGCAGGCCTGGGGCGCCGCCGGTGTGGATGAAGAGCACGTCATCGGTGGGATTGAAGCGGCCGGCTCGGATCATGCCGATCAGCCCCGCCAGTCCCTTGCCCGAATACACGAGGTCGAGCACGAGTCCCTCGAGCCGCGCTCCAAGGTCGACAGCGGCCAGGGCTCCCTCGGTTGCCGACGCGTACGTGTCGCCGGCAAACCCACCAGCGACCTCGACGACATCGGCAACGGCTCCAGCATCGACGCCCCACGCATCCGCCAGGCCCGTTGCGATCCTGGTCACGTCGGACCGTACTCGTTCCGGTTCGGCGTCGGCATCGATCCCGACGACCCGCAGCGGTGATCCGGCCAAGCCAACGGCCAGCCCGGCCTGGGTGCCACCTGATCCGGACGCATGTACTACGGCGGTGAACTCGACGCCCAGGGCGGCGGCTTGGTCTTCGATCTCGTGGGCGGCGGCGACATAGCCGACGGCGCCGAGGTGGTTGGAGACGCCGTAGGGCACCACATAGGGACGCCGCCCCGCCTCGGTCAGAGCGGCGGCGGACTCGATGGCGCCGTTGCGGTCGCCGGTCCATCCGACCGGTTCGACAGTCGCCCCAAACAAGCGGATCAACATGGCGTTGCCCGTCGGAGGACCGGCCGATTCGACAACGCCGGGCCGTTCGGTGAACTCGATCACGTGACAGTCGAGCCCGGCTTTGGCCGCGCCGGCTGCGATCTGGCGGACACTGTTGGACTGGGCGACACCGGCGGTGACGAGCATGTCGGCGTCTTGGGCGATGGCATCGGGCAACACGAACTCGAGCTTGCGCACCTTGTTCCCGCCAAGGCCCAACCCGGTGAGGTCATCGCGTTTCACCCAGAGCCGGGGCCCGCCGAGATGCTCGGTCAACCGCCCCATGGGCTCGAGCGGGGTCGGCAGGTGGGCAAGCCGATAGCGGGGCGTGTCCGCCACGAGTTCGCGCAACACAGTAACCCCACGTTAGGCCGCTACGTCACCGCGAGGCTTCAGCCGTTGAGGCCTTTGAGGTCGACGTACGTCACGAGGCGCGCGAAGCCATAGTCGGGGACCGCCATGATCGGAACGACGCCGGCGCCGAGCAGGCGCATGTCGAGCGTCACCGCCTTGCGGGCGTTCAGCCGAAACGGCTCCTGGCCTCCGACGACTATCCGGTAGCTGTGATCTTCGTAGTTGCGGATCTCGACGAGGCCGGTGTTGGCATCACCCAGCGCAAAACGCCACTGGTCCCCAAGCACCCCACCATGAAGGTCGACGGGGTACCGACCGTCGACCTCATCTTCCGATGGGCCGGCCACCGTGAACTCCGGGCTGGAGAGCCGCACGGCAATAGCGCCATCTTCTGCGCCAAAGCGGATGGTATCGAGGATCGGCACCAGATCATCTGCGGGGGCATCGGTGGTGCCGGCAACGGTGAATCGCACCACGCCGGCGGGCTCGCTCGACACCAGATACCCGATCTCGAGTGTCCCACCGTCGCAGGTGAAGGAACGGGACTCGCCAACGAGGCCGGCATGTGCCGCCGGCTCAACCCCGGCGGCGGTGCATCCCTCGGGGTCCGCAACCGACCCAATCGGCGCGGACGATCCGCCGAGATCGAAAGCGATCAGCATTCCGGGGCCATCCAGCCCGCTGCCCGATGTGATGGGGGCCTGGAAGCGGCCGGCGTGGAAGGCTCCCGTGTCGACCTCGGGAATCGCCAGGATTCCACGCGGAATCGGGTTGAACGTGTACCCGATCCCCGCCGGAACATCGACCCAGATCTGCTCGCTCCAATCCCCAACCGTGGCAACGAGGTCGGACCCTTCACCGGCGGCGAAGGTGGCCGAACCCGCCAACGCGGGCGGCTTCTGGCTTGCCTTCAAGTTCCGGGTACCGAAGATGAAATCCCCCGGGGGTGGCAGCGTGAACAGCGTGGTCGTGATGGGCTCGGTGCCCTCGTCGCCGTCGCTCGTGGTGGTGGGCGCGGCGGTCCCGACGGCCGGTTCGTCGGACGATGAGCACGCCCCGACGAGGAGCAACATCGCCATCGCCGCGATCGCCGGGATCGCGACCTTGGCTCCCTCCGGCATCTTCACCACCTGGACTCGTTCAGTAGTCGATCAAGACCAGGAAGGTACCAGTCACACCGTCGTCGGAAGCCGCCACCGAGGCTCCCATGCCGCGGACCGGGTCGGCCACCGCACGCCAGCCGACCGACCACTCGATCTGGTCGTAGATGCGGTGAGTATCGACATAGAGGAGCAACCCGTCGCCGGGAATGGCGTCGTCCAACTCCTGATACAGCGGCGAGTTCGTCATCCCGCCCGAACCGTTCGCCACCTGGGTGAGCAGCCCAACGCTCGAGGCAACGACGAGGCCGTCATCGGTCACCGTGTAGGCCACTGCGGTCTCGCCGCCTTCGGCGATCACACCGACACCATCCTCGACCACCAACGGGACTCCCTCGCTCACCGCCAAGTCTTCGAGGGCGGTGACGGCGTCGCGTACCGGCGCCGGGTCCAGCACGCCGAGGGCGAGAGCGAGGCCCAGGGGGAAACCGGTCTCCGCCGCCAGCAGACCTTCGGAGGATTCAATCGCGGCGAACACCATTTCTCGGCCAAGGTTGGGCAGCACCTCTTCGAGTACGTCGACACCGAGGAAGTCGAGCCCAAGCGACCGAATCTCTTCGAAAGCAGCCGGGTCCAATTCCTCCATCAGGGCCATTTGGGTTGCGGCGTAGTCGTCGGGGATCGGGAGGGCGTAGAACCCGTAGGTTTCGGCGGGCAGGCGGTCGCGGAACCGCAAATCACCATCGGCCATTCCCGTCCACACCTCATCGACACCTACTCCGGCTTCGAGGGTTTGAACCATGTCGAACCGTATGCCCTCATCGGCCAGTGTCATGGAGGCGGCCATGGCTTCCCAGCCCTCGAGCATGTCCACAGCATCATCGGTAACTCCGAACTCGGCGAACGCCGGGTCGCGGTAGACGTCGCGGATCACGTCGGCCGACATGTAGAGAGCCACGGCCCGATCGGTCGGGAGCCGATCGATGGCGTTGCGGAAGGCCTCGTCGGCGCCAAGTCCACCCGATTCGGATGCGCTCAACGCGGAACGCAGCGTCTTCTCTTCCGGCGCCGCCAGCAGGAGATCCTCGTCCAACATGACGTGGATCGGATCAGACCACTCGTCGTCGGGCGTGTACGACCAGGTCGGGCGGCCGTCGATGCTGCCTGTCTCGAGGGTGCCGCCCTCTTGCTCGACCGCCGCGGCGAAGACCTTGTTGACGAAGGCCTCCGCTCCGCCGGCGTCTCGCACGGCGACGCTGATGAGCACCTGGACATCCTCGGTCTCGACGAAACTGCTCCCATCGGGCCAGACGGCAACGGATGCGGAGCGGCCCAGCCAGGGCACGACGTCATCGGTGAGCGTGATGCCGAGTTCCTCTTCCCAGGCGCTGTCGATCTCTTCGACGATGTCGAACCCGGCATCGACCCCGCCGGTTCCGGCCAGCGGTTCGGTAAAGGCGTCGACCAGGGCTTGAATCTCGCTGGTGTCGCGCACCTGGAGCAGATCAAACGTCACGACGACCTGGGCCCCACGCGGGATCGCCCGGGTCGATGCGAAGGGGTCGCCGACGATGTTGCGGTACATGGCGACCGACGCGATGGCGACCACGATTACGAGGGCGAGGATCACTCCGCCGGCGATCCAAGCGCGCTTCGGCCCCTTCGACGCTGTCATGGGGTGGACCGGGACGACGTGGCCCGCCGGGTCCTCGGGGTCCGGCGGCAACGGCCGAACTCGATCCTCAGGTACGTTGTCGTTCATTGGTGCTCCATCGTGAACTCGCTACCGGTTTCGAATCGGCGAAAAGGCACCAGAGCTTGAATCCCCCCTGGCGACATCAATGTACCGCGAGCGGCGGTTTGCGGGTAGGGGTCCGTCGGGGCGATAGGGTTCTGGCATGCAACCGATGCGACCAACCGACGGAAGGCCCTGGGGCGCCGCCGACACTCCGTATGTGGAGATCGGCGGGGAGGCCGCCGTGCGGCAGTTGGTCGAGACGTTCTACGATCGGATCGACGGCGAGTCGCCCCAGCTGAGGGCCATGTTGCCCCGCGATGACAGCGGCTCGCGTCAGAAGCTCTTTGAGTTCCTCAGTGGCTGGCTCGGAGGACCACAGCTCTACATCGAGCGACGTGGCCACCCCAAGATGCGGCTCCGCCACATGCGTTTCGCCATCGGCGCCACCGAGGCCGAGGAGTGGCTGCGCTGCATGGGAGCCGCCATGGATGTCACCGAAGTGACCGGCCCATTGCGCGACTACCTCGACATCCGCTTCCGCCAAATGGCCATCCACATGATCAACCAGACACCGGGTTGACAGGGGCTATCCTGCGCGGCGTGCTTGCGTTGGAGCATCTCGGGTCGGGGAAGGTACGTGAGATCTACCGGGTTGATGGCGACCGTCTGCTGATCGTCGCCTCGGATCGGATCTCTGCGTTTGACGTGGTGATCCCCAACCCGATCCCCGACAAGGGCCGCGTCCTCACCGGGCTCTCCCTCCACTGGTTCGCCACGCTCAACACTCCCCACCACCTCCTCTCTGCCGACCCGCAGGATGTCCCCGGCCTCACCGCCGAGCAACATCACGAACTCGCCGGCCGCATGATGCTGGTGAAAGCCGCCGAGGTCATCCCCATGGAGTGCGTGGTGCGCGGCTACCTCTACGGCTCCTCGTGGAAGGAGTACCTGGCCGGTGGTGGTCCGACCACCGAGCATCTCCCCTCAGGGCTCAACATGGCGGACCGCCTCGACGAGCCCATTTTCACGCCCGCCACCAAGGCTGAATCTGGACACGACGAGAACCTCACCGAAGCCGAAGCCCGTGACTTCGTCGGCAACGATCGATACGACGAACTGCGGCGGCGCAGCCTCGAGATCTACGCCCGTGGCGCCACATATGCCGCCGGCCACGGCGTCATTCTCGCCGACACCAAGTTCGAGTTCGGCATTGTCGACGGCGAGATCATCCTCATCGACGAAGTGCTCACTCCCGACTCGTCCCGCTACTGGCCGGCCGATTCGTGGGCGCCGGGCGCCACGATGCCTTCGTTCGACAAACAGCCCGTCCGTGACTGGCTCGAAGCTGCCGACTGGGACAAGACCCCGCCGGCACCGGAGTTGCCCGACTCCGTCGTCACCGACACCCGGCGCCGCTACATCGACGTCTACGAGCGGCTCACCGGCCACAGCTTCGCCGAGTACCTCCGCGAACTCGGCGCCCTCGACCCCACCCGATGACCAGCCCAGCCCGCACCGATTGGAGCGCGTCCCCACGATGAGGTTCAGAGTCAACATCACCCGCAACGAGGGGTTGTCCGATCCCGAAGGTGTCGAAACAGCCCGCGCCCTGGCCGACCTCGGCTACGACGAAGTCGAGGAAGTCCACTTCGGACGTACCATCACACTCGAGGTCTCCGGCGAAGACGCCGCCGCGGCGACCGCCCGGGTCACCGAGATGTGCCGGCGCCTCCTCGCCAACCCCGTTATCGAGGACTACACCATCGAGGAGATCGAGTGAAGACGGCCGTGGTCGTCTTCCCCGGCTCGAACTGCGAACACGACGTGGCCTACGCCCTGGGGTTGCTCGGCGCCGACGCCGAATTGGTGTGGCACCGCGAGACCGACCTGACCGAGTTTGACGGTGTCATCCTCCCCGGCGGTTTCGCCCACGGTGATTACCTGCGCACCGGGGCCATCGCCCGCTTCTCCCCCGTCATGGCCGAAGTCGGCCGCATGGCAAAGGCAGGCAGGCCGGTGCTCGGCATTTGCAACGGCTTCCAGATCCTTTGCGAGGCCGGACTGCTCCCGGGCGCGCTGGTGGCCAACCGCGACCTGCGGTTCATCTGCCGGCCGATCCACGTCCGGGTCGAGCAGACCAAGAGCGTGCTCACCAGGGCCGCCACCCCGGGACAGGTGCTGCGCATCCCGCTCAACTCATACGAGGGCAACTTCACCGCCCCGCGCGACGTGCTGGCCGACATCGACGCCGGCAACGCCGCGGTGCTGCGCTACTGCGACGTCGACGGGGTCGTCGACGCAACGACCAATCCGAACGGATCGGCCAACAGCATCGCCGGACTCACCAATTCCGCCGGCAACGTCGCCGGGCTGATGCCCCACCCGGAGCGGGCGGTCGAAGACATCCTCGGCTCGGGCGATGGCAGAGTGCTCCTCGAGTCGTACATCGCCACCCTCGCAGCCGGAGTCCCTGCATGACGGAGACTGTTCCTGCCCACATCCAACTTGGGATGACCGACGACGAGTACCAGGCCGTCGTCGATCTGCTCGGGCGCGAGCCGCGGCCGGCCGAACTCGCCATGTACTCGGTGATGTGGTCGGAGCATTGCTCCTACAAGTCGTCGCGCGCCTGGCTCGGCCGCTTCCCAACCGAGGCCCCGTGGGTCGTCGTTGGCCCCGGAGAGAACGCCGGCGTGGTCGATCTCGGGGACGACTGGCTGGCGGCGCTGCGGATCGAGAGCCACAACCATCCCTCGTTCGTCGAGCCGTATCAAGGCGCCGCAACCGGCGTCGGCGGCATCCTGCGTGACATCTTCACCATGGGCGCCCGACCCGTGGCCGTCTGGGACCCGATCCGCTTCGGCTCGCTGGCCGATCCCCACAACCGCTACCTGCTCGCCGGGGTCGTCTCCGGGATCGCCGGCTACGGCAACGCCGTCGGCGTCCCCACCCTCGGCGGCGAAGTCGAGTTCGCCCACCCGTACGCCAAGAACCCGCTCGTCAACGTGATGGCCCTCGGCCTGCTCAAGCGCGACCAGTTGGTGCTGAGCGCCGCCTCGGGCGTCGGCAATGTCGCCGTCCTGCTCGGGGCCACCACCGGGCGCGACGGGATCGGAGGCGCGTCGATCCTGGCGTCTGCCAGCTTCGACGCCGACTCCGGAGCAAAACGGCCATCGGTGCAGATCGGCGACCCGTTCGAAGAGAAGAAGCTCATCGAGGCCTGCCTCGAGCTCTACGAGAAGGGCCTCGTCGTCGGCATCCAGGACCTCGGCGCCGCCGGTATCTCCTGCGCGACATCGGAGTGCGCCGCCAACGGCGGCATGGGGATGGACGTCGACCTCGACGACGTGCATCTCCGGGAGCACGACATGAACCCCGGCGAGATCCTCATGTCCGAATCCCAGGAACGGATGCTCGCCATCGTCACCCCTGACGACGTGGACGAGGTGCTTGCCCTCGCCGACAAGTGGGAGATCAACGCCTCGACGATCGGCACCGTCACCGCGGGCGGCACCCTCATCGTCAGCCAGGGCGGTGACGTCGTCGCCGAGGTGCCGGCCGCTTCGCTGAGCGAAGACGCCCCGCTCTATCACCGTCCGGCGGAGCGTCCGGCATGGCTCGACGCCACCTGGGCCGACAGCGCCGAACTACCCGCCGCTCTCGATGTCGGCGACGCTCTGCTGCGTCTGCTCGACGACCCCGCTCTCGGCGACCGCTCATGGATCTACGAGCAATACGACCACCAACTCTTCCTCAACACCGTGATCGAGCCCGGCAACGACGGGTCGCTGATGCGGATCAAGGGAACCAGCAAAGGCCTCGCCGTCTCCACCGACGGCAACGGACGGCTCTGCTACCTCGACCCGCGCCGGGGAGGAGCCCGTCTGGTCTACGAGTCTGCGCTCAACGTCGCCGTCACCGGGGCCCGACCGTATGCCGTTGTCGACAACCTCAACTTCGGCAACCCTGAGAAGCCCGAGGTGATGTGGCAGTTTGTCGAAACCGTCGAAGGAATGTCGGAAGCGTGCGAGGCACTCGGAGTGCCCGTCATCGGCGGCAACGTCTCGTTCTACAACGAGACCGACGGGGTCGACATCTATCCCACCCCCGTCGTCGGCATGCTCGGGTTCTGTGACCCGATGCCCGCCGACCCGCCACGACTCGCCCAGGCGGCCGATGGGATGGTGGTCTGGATCATCGGACCGGAGAACCTCACCGACTTCGCCGCCTCGGCCTACGACCGCGTCATCCTCGACCACCTCGGCGGCCGGCCTACCGACGTCGACCACGAGATCGGTCCCCGGGTCGTTGCCGCCGCAGCCGACCTGGCCAACGCCGGTGCCCCCGTCCTCCATGACGTGAGCTCGGGAGGCGTTGCCGTTGCCGTTGCCGAGATCTGCATTGCGTCGGGGATCGGCGTCGAACTCCACGACGGCGACTGGCACGGCTGGCTCAGCGAAGCGCCTCACCGCTTCCTCGCCGTCCTCCCCGCAGGTAAGTCACCCGAAGTCGGCGATCTCCCCGCCCGCGAGATAGGCGTCATGGGCGGCACCCAGATCTCGTTCGGCCGCCACGGCTCGGCACTCCTCGACATCGCCACCCGCACCTGGCGCGACGCCATCCCCCGCCGCATGGGTTGAGGGGTTTTGGGAGACTGTTGGACAGCCGCCGTGAGGGCTCGCGGACGCAACAACGTCCATTGGTGGCGGACGCAGCGAGCGCGAACTGGTGGTGTCCAACAGGCGACTGGCGGACATATGCGCAGCATGCTGCGCCATTGTCCGCCAAAACCCTCTGTGCCCCCCGGTAGGCTGCTCGGATGCCGGAGCCTGCGGCGCTTTCTGTGTTCTTGTTGGCGGCGCTAGCCCTCTTGCTGATGCCGGGGCCTGCGGTGCTCTACATCGTGGCGCGCACCATCGACCAGGGGAGGACCGCCGGTCTGGTCTCGGTGCTCGGGATCGGGCTGGGGTCGATGGTCCACGTCACCGCTGCCGCCTTGGGCCTGTCCCAGTTGCTGGTGAGTTCGGCGACGGCGTACACGGTGGTCAAGTACGTCGGCGCCGCCTACCTCGTCTACCTCGGGGTCCGCCGAATCGTGGCGGGCGATCCGATCCTGGAGTCGACCGCCAGCTCGGAACGCTCCATGCCTCGGGTCTTCACCCAGGGAGTCTGGGTCAACATCCTCAACCCAAAAACGGCGCTGTTCTTCTTCGCCTTCCTGCCTCAGTTCGTCTCCGTCGACCGCGGTTCGGTGGCGGCGCAGATCTTCCTGCTCGGCACGATGTTTGTTGCGATGGGAATCGTCAGCGACAGCCTCTACGCTTTGGTTGCCGGCAGCCTCGGCGACTGGCTGCGCCGCCGCCCCGCAGTGATGCAGGTGCAGCGCTACTTCGCCGGCACCGTGTTCATCGGCCTCGGAATCGCTACCGCGCTGTCGGGCACCAAGGACTGACCGCCGCCGGAAGCGCTCGTTGCTTCGCCTCCACTACCACTCGCTGGCGCGGGACGTTCGGCCCTACACGGCCACGCGATCACGGCCTAGTACTCGAGAGAGTCGACTCGGGGGAGTGATGACACACACGCGCAATAGACTTCGCTATCCGCTCGCACTTGTCTTTGCGGTCTCGTTGGTTTTCGCAGCCGCGGCCTCAACCGCAGCCGCTGCACCCAGCGGCACAGTCTCCGGCACGGTGACCTTCCAGGGGGCCCCTCTCGCCGGTGTCGAAGTGTTCCTGTGGGTCGGGTACCCAAGCCTGACCTGTACGGATGCCGACGGTGACTTCACGTTCACCAACGTTCCCTTCGACATCGACCTCGTGTCGGCCACCGGCACGGGCAGCCCGGAGCACTGCAACAACTACCGATTCCTGGCGCCAGATGGTGATGAACTCTTGACGCAGTTCTACGACGGCCACAACGGCGTCGAGATCTTCGATGCGTTCAGAGTGACTGCGACGGATCCGACCTTCGAGATCGAGTACACGCCGCGCAAGGCTGCTGCCAACGAACGGGTGTGCTCGGGTCAGCTTGCGACCATCAAAGGAACGCCGGGGGACGACCTCCTCATCGGTGGACCGGGCCACGATGTCATCGTCGGCGGCGACGGCAACGACATCATCAAAGGCAAGGGGGGACTCGATCAACTCTGCGGTGGAGGCGGACGCGACACGATCTACGGCGGACCCGACACCGACTGGATCGCGGGCGGACCTGGGGGTGATTGGCTCTACGGCGGTTCTGGTGTGGACGTGCTGCTGGCCGAGGGAGGCCGCGATCGAGTGAAGGGTGACGGTGGCGCCGACGTCATCTACGGTTTTGGCGGCAACGATGTGCTCTCCGGCGGAGCCGGCCACGACGTCATCAAGGCCGGCAAGGGCGACGACATGCTCATGGGCAAGGAGGGCAACGACCGCCTCGTGGGGGGCCTTGGCTGGGACACTGCCTACGGCGGTCCGGGTCGTGACAAGTGCTCGGCGGAGGTCAAGCACAGCTGCTGACCGGCCAAACATGACCGCCATCCCCCGCCGCATGGGCAGACGGGTTCTAGACCGGCAAACCGAGACCGCGGCTGATGACCAGGCGCTGGATTTCGGAGGTGCCTTCGCCGATTTCGAGGATCTTGGCGTCGCGGTAGAAACGGGCGACCCGGGAATCGTCGATGAAGCCGGCGCCGCCGAAGATCTGAGTGGCGATCCACGTCGCTTCGACCGCGGCTTCTGAGGCAAACAGCTTGGCAATGGCGGCCGCCTGCTTGATCGGCCGGCCCTGATCCTTGAGCGACGCCGCCTTGTACGTCAACAGCCGGGCGGCCTCCACCTTCGTCTCGAGATCGGCGCATTTGAACGCCACCGCCTGGTACCGACCGATCGGGCCGCCGAAGGCTTGGCGGGTCTTGGCGTACCCGACCGACTCCTCCAAACACGCCTGCGCCAAGCCGGTGGCGAGCGCCGCAATGGCGATCCGCCCGTCGTCGAGGGTCGCCAGGAACTGGTGGAAGCCCCGGCCGCGCTCGCCCAGCAGGTTCTCGGCGGGAACCCGGCAGTCGTTGAACGCCAGCGGATGCGTGTCGGAGGCGTGCCAGCCCATCTTGCGATAGGCGGGTTCGACAACAAGACCATTTGTTCCGGCGGGGATCATGATCGAACTGATCTCATCAGGTCCGGTGCGAGCGGTCACGGTGATCACCGAGGTCAGGTCGGTTCCCGAGTTGGTGATGAAGGCCTTCGAGCCGTTGATCACCCACTCGTCGCCATCGAGCGCGGCCTTGGTTCGGGTGGCACCGGCGTCGCTGCCTGCCTCATCCTCGGTGAGGCCGAAGCCTGCGAGAGCGCGGCCCGCGAGCAGGTCGGGCAGCCATCGCGCCTTCTGCTCGGGCGACCCGAAGGCTGCGATTGGGTTGATCCCCAGACCGACCGCAGCCTCGAGCGTGATCCCCATCGACTGATCGACCCGGCCGATCTCCTCGATGGCAACACACAGGCTGGTGAAATCGGCGCCTTGGCCGCCGTACTCGGGATCAAATGGCAGCCCCATCAAACCGAGGTCGCCCATCTTGCGCACGACGTCGCCGGGGAACACGTGTTCGCGATCCCATCGCTCGGCGTGGGGTGCGATCTCTTGCTCGGCGAACTCTCGCACCACCCTGCGAAACGCCTCATGCTCGGTGGAGAGCTCGAAAGCCACTGGACTGTCTCCTTCGTGCGGGACCAGGTCGCCGTCATTGGGGCGCAATCAGCAATGTAGCGCCGGGGCACCGCTCACCCGCAGCCGCAATGGAATAGCCGTCGCAGCGCGGTAGGTTGGCTTCCACCATGACCGACTCAACGCAGGCGACCACCGTCTGCTACCGCCATCCCGACCGACCGACCCGCCTCGCCTGTAGCGAGTGCGGCAGGCCGATCTGCGTGGAATGCTCCCGCGACGCCGCCGTCGGTCAGAAGTGCCCGGAGTGCTCCAAGCCGCCGGGCCGCTATCGGGTGATCAACGCTCGCAACACCACCGGACCACAAGCCGGCTTCGCCGCAGCGCCGGTGTCATTGACGATTCTGATCCTCACCGGTGCCGTCTACGCCATCCAGTTCCTCTCTCCTGACGCCCGCGAATGGCTCTACAGCAACCTCCAGCACGACAACGCGGCGCTCGCCACCGGCGAGCTGTGGCGCATGGTCACCCACGCCCTCCTTCACTCCCAGGGTTCGCTGATGCACATCCTGTTCAACATGTATGCCCTGTACCTGTTCGGGCCAGCACTCGAGCGCCAGGTGGGCAGCACCCCATTCGCCATCTTTTACCTTGCCTCCGCTGCGGCCGGCAGCGCTGCGGCATTCTTCCTCGGACCACCGTCGATGCTGGCAGTCGGCGCCTCCGGGGCGATCTTCGGTCTGTTCGGCGCCTGGATCTACATCAGCTGGCGGCTGCGCAACTCCGCCGGCGGCCGCTCCCGCTTCAACCAGCTCTTCGTCCTGTTGGCGATCAACTTGGCACTGCCCCTCTTCGTGAACGGCATCGCCTGGCAAGCCCACGTCGGTGGGCTGGTCGCCGGTCTCTTCATGGCGTGGGCGTGGGGTCAGTTCGCGGTCGGCAGCTCGAACCCGCGCTTGTGGCGCAGCGTGATCGCCGCGGCAGTGCTCATCGGATCATTCGCCGCGGTGGCCATCGCCGGGCCGGTCACTACTGAGGCAGCCTCGTGCGGCGATCTCGTCGCCGAGATCCAGCAGAGCGACGGGCTGTCGACGGGGCGCCGCGCCGAGATGGCGACGGTGGCTTATGATCGTGCCTTCCTGGCCAGCGCCCAAGGCCAAACCGCCGAACAGAATCTGTGTTGGCTGGTAGCCAACATTGAGCTTCAGCCCGGCCTCGAGACCTACATTCGGTCCAGCTCGATCGAGCAGCTCTACGCCTTCAGCTCGCAGTGACCCCGGATCAGCCGGATACGAAGTCGACGATCCGGTCGGCGACATACCCGGCCGAGTCGCCGAACAGGAACGTGATGTGATTGCCGGGAAACTCGGCGTACTCCCCGTGACGCAAGCGCTCCATCGTGAGCTTCGCCTTGTCCTCCGGAACGATGGGGGGATAGCCGGGTGGCCCAAACGGTTCGGTGGCTCGGATGAACAGCATGGGCTGGTCGATCCGGCGCACCGTGTCGTGCCAGTCGACCTCCAGGGTGCCCTCGACGGCTTGGCGAATATTCTCCGGGCGGCATACCGACCGCACTCCACCGTCCGGCAACTCCTCCAGATCAGATTGATAGAACACCTCGAGGGCCGGGTCCCACTCCCAATCCGCGTAGTAGGGCATCCCTTTGACCAGGGTGATGTACTCGTCCCAAGAGGGAAACGTCATCTCGAGCCGGTCGAGAGTCGGCTTGATCTGTTCGAGCACGGTGGGATCGACCTCGGCGGGCGCATCGATGACAACCCCGCGCTCGATCCGCTCCGGGTAGTAGGCCGCCATCACGTAGGTGAGCAGTCCACCGAAGGAGTGCCCTCCGAACGCCACCCGGTCGATACCGAGCGCATCCATCGCCCCGACCATGTCGGCGGCGTGGTCCGCCATCGTGTAGCCGGTATCGGGTTTGTCGCTCGCTCCCCTGCCCCGCAAATCGAAGGCGATGACGTGCAGGCGCGGCGCCAGGCGGTCCATCAACGTGAGGTAGAAGTTCGCTCCGGCCGCCAGACCCGGCGCCAGCAGCAAGGTGGGCCCGTCGCCGGGCCGCTCCAGATAGTGGAGCTTGATCCCGTTGGTCTCGACGTAGTTTCCCATGATGGTCACTCCTCTTGATATTCGTCGCGAATCACGCGCCGCAGCGTCTTGCCGGAAACGCTGAGCGGGAAGTCGTCACGCACCACGACCTCGCGTAGCTTCTGGTACCGGGCCGACACCCGCTCATTCACCCACTCCCGCAGATCGTCGCCGGATACGCCGGTCTCCCCGACCAGGCGCACTGCTGCCACCGGCGACTCGCCCCACCGATCATCGGGCGCTCCGAACACGGCAACGTCGGAGACTGCGGGGTGCTGGATGACGATCTCCTCGATGTCGCGCGGGTAGACGTTGACCCCGCCGGAGATGATCAAGTCCTTCTTGCGGTCGACGAGGAACAGAAAGCCGTCCTCGTCGACGTACCCGAGGTCGCCGCTGTACAGCCAGCCGTCCTTGATCGCCTCGGCGGTGAGGTCGGGCCGTTTGTAGTAACCGGGCATGGTGATCGGTCCCCGGCCGATGATCTCGCCCACCTCGCCCGCCGCCACCTCGTTGCCGGCCTCGTCGACGACCCGCATCTCGTACAGCGGCGGGGGCACTCCAACCGACCCCGGTTTGTTCGGGAAGTCGTCGCGATCGAGCACGGTCACGAACCCCTCGGTCAGCCCGTACAACTCGTAGAACCGACCCGGCAGGCGGCGGGCAAACTCCATCTTGTGTTCGAGGTGGAGCGGGGCTCCCACCGAGCAGATCATCTCGAGATCCGGCAAGTGCGCTTCGTCGAAGTCGGGATGCTGGAGCATCGCAATGATCTGCGACGGCACCACCATCACGTGGGTCACCTTCTCCTTTGCCATCAGGTCGATCATCTTGCGGGCGTCGAACGCCGGCATCAGCACGTAGGTGGCGCCGAGGTAGAACGCCGGCATCAAGGTCAGAAACGCACCGTTGAATACCAGGGACCCCGAATGGAGGATCACGCTCTCTGGCTTGATTCGATACGAAGCCGTGAACCCGGTCCCATACGCTTCGCGGATGGCGTGGGTGTGCACGATCCCCTTCGGCAGCCCAGTGGTTCCCGAGCTGTAGACGATGTTGTAGATGTCGTCGTTGGAGACGTCGACCCACGGCGGGTCGTCCTCGGACGCCGCCGCGGCGAGTGCCTGGTAGTCGTGGTAGGTCTCGTCGCCGTTCCAGTCGATGAGAATGAACCGATCGGCCGCCACATC
Organism: uncultured Acidimicrobiia bacterium; assembly: GCA_963704825.1. GTDB lineage: Bacteria > Actinomycetota > Acidimicrobiia > Spongiisociales > UBA5794 > CAVPHV01. The sequence continues at coordinate 228,739 of CAVPHV010000014.1, read as the reverse complement.
GAGCCGGTCACGGACCGCATCGAACTCGGGCACGAGCCGGGCCATCGTGATCACTGCCGTCGTGTCGGCGTCGTTGATCAGGTTGACGAGGCCGTCGCCCCGCAGCAACGGGCTGAGCGGAACCACCGCGATACCGGTCTTTGCGGCGGCCTGGTAGACCTCGAGCACCTCGAGCGAGTTGTCGAGCACGATGGCGAGTTTGTCACCTTTGACAAGACCCAACCCCGCAAGCGCGTTGGCGAGTCGGTTGACCTGCAGGTTGAATTCGGCGGTCGTGAAGCGCCGGCCCTCGAACACCACCGCAGTGTGATTCGGGCGATACTTCGCATGGCGGCGGAGCAAGGTGTTGATGGCCATGGTGTCGTCGCTTCTCCTCCGAACCGGCTCTGGTGGCGCCGATGGTATCGGCACGGCGGGCTCCGCGGCCAGCCAGGAGCGTGCCGGCGACGATGCTGGTCAGATACTCCCGATCTTGACATATGCTGACCGTGTTGAACCCAGAGAAGGACCCAAGGTGCCCAAGCGCTTCGCCATCATCATCCTCGGTTTTGCCATCCTCGTTGCGGCGTGCGGCGGTGACGACGACAGCTCTCAGGTGGCCTCACTCGAGAACGAAACCACCACCACCGTCGCCGATGGCTCAGCGTCGGCCGCCGAAACCACGGAGCAGGCCGTCCTCGAGTTGACCGCCTGCTTGCGCGACAACGGCCTCGACATCGAAGACCCCGGAGTCGATGCCGACGGCAACGTCGACTTTGGCGACTTCGGCGATTTCTCCGACATCGACCAGGAGGTCGCGGAACAAGCCCTCAATGAGTGCCGGGAGTACCTCGAGGGGGTGACCCTCGGGTTCCAGAACTTCGACCTCACCTCCATCGAGGATGGTCTTCTGGACTACGCCGAGTGCATGCGCTCCAACGGATACGATCTCCCCGATCCGAACTTCGACCTCAACGCCTTCTTCGGCGACAACGGCGGGGAAGGTCCCCAGGGGCCCTTTGGTGAGCTCGACCCCAGCGATCCAGCCTTCGCGGCGGCAAACGCTGAGTGCGAGTACATCCTCACCCAACTCTTCAGCGGTTTTGCAGGCGGCAGCGGCAGCTGAAGGGCCGAGCTTCGCTGCAATCTTGAATGACCTGCACGCGGCGCCGGGCCACGGCGCCACCAGCTGACACCAAAGCGCCAGACGCTACTCAAACCGCCGGGGCGCGGGCGAGCCGCACGACGGCGTCGATGCCCCCTGTTGGGGACTCCTCCAGCCTTGCATCACCGCCACTCGCCACTGCAAGCTGACGAACGACGGCCAGACCCAAGCCGGAGCCGCTCCCGGACTTGCCTTCCGAGTAGAAGCGATCGAAGGCCCTGCTCCGCGAGGCCGCCGACATTCCGGCGCCCGAGTCGGTGACATGAAGCTCCCACTCAGTCCCCGCGTCCCGCACAGAGACCGCGATGGAGCCTCCATCGGTAGTGGCCTCGAGGGCGTTTGAAATCAGGTTGTCGAGAATCTGTTCGATTGCGCCCGGCACCGCCCTGGCCCAGGCCTGGGCAGGGCCGGACGCTTCGAGCGTGATGCCGGATTCTCCGGCGAGTGGGGTCCACACGTCGACGCGACTGTGCACTGCGGGGGCGAGGTCAACAGGCTTGGGCGGCTCATTCCTCGCTTCGGCCCGGGAAATGGCGAGAAGGCCGTCGACGAGACGGGATAGTCGCATGATTTCAGCCAGTGCACCCTGGAGCGCAGCGCGCCGGTCAGGATCGACAGTGTCTTCGAGGTTTTCGAGGCGGAGCCGCAGGGCGGTGAGCGGGGTCCGGAGCTGGTGTGAGGCATCGGCGATGAACGCGCGTTGTGACATGACCAGCGTCTCGAGTCGCGTCGCCATCTCGTTGAAGGTGCGGCCGAGCGCCGCGAGCTCAGGCGCACCTCCCTGCGGGACCACTCGCTCGGAGAGGTCGCCATCTGCCAGGGCACGGGCGGCACTCTCCAATGACCGCACGGGGCGGGTGACTTGGCGGGCGATGCCGATCCCGACCACGGTGACGGCGACGAGAACGACCAGGGACAGGAGGCCGAGGCGCAGCCAGTTGTCAAAAATGGCATCGTTGAGTGTCGCAGCCGGGTAGGTGACCCTGACGGCGCCGAGGATCTGGCCACTCGATCCGACGGGGCGGGCGACAAAGAGCAGATCGTCACCCAACGTATCCGAAGCGCGGCGGCCCGCCGCCCGGCCGCCCGAGAGGGCGACTTGGATCTCAGGACGCGTCGAGAAGTCGGTCGGTGGACCGTCGATGTTCTCAGAGTCGGCGACGCTGATCCCCCGGGTATCCACCACCACGATCCGCCCTCCCGGATCCTCCCGGTAGCGGGTCAGCAGCGCATCGAGACCCACGGGTTCGTTCTGTTCGAGGCCCTCTTCGGCCAGCGTCGCGACCACGGTCGCATCGCGTTCGATCGCTGCGAGCAGGCTGTTCTCCTCTCGCGACGCAAAGGTGCGGCCTAGCGGAATGATCAGGACGAGGAGCACGAAGCCGGTGATGGCGAGGTACGTGGCGAGCAGGCGCCGCGTCATGACGGAACGGCGATTCGGAACCCGACCCCGCGGATGGTGACGATCCATGCCGGATCCCCGAGCTTCTTGCGGAGGGATGCAATGTGGACGTCGAGGGTCTTGGTCGGTCCCCACCAGTGCGGGTCCCACACCTCGTCCATGATCTCCTCGCGAGAGCGGACGGCGCCGGGGTCTTCGGCCAGCATCGAAAGGAGATCGAACTCCTTCGGAGTGAGGGCCACCTCGATTGTCTCCACCTGGACGCGTCGGGAGCGCCGGTCGATGGTGAGGGGGCCGAGCTGCTGGAGGAGCTCGGCGCGGTCGGCGCCGAGGGGCGTTCCGGAGCGGCGGGCAACGGCGCGGATGCGGGCCACCAGCTCCCGAAAGCCAAACGGCTTCACGATGTAGTCGTCGGCGCCGAGTTCGAGGAGCACGACCCGGTCGATTTCGTCGCCGCGAGCCGTCACGACGATGATCGGCACGTTGGACCTGTTTCGCAGCTCCCGACATACGTCCTTCCCATCCATGTCGGGTAGACCGAGGTCGAGAAGCACGAGATCCGCGGTGTCGGCGCCGAGCGCGGCGGCGCCGGTGGCGACCCGCACCGGATCGAAACCCTCTCGGCGCAGTCCGTCGACAAGCGGAGCGGCGATGGAGTCATCATCCTCGACGACGAGGAGCTTCACGATTCACCAACCCCGTGACTCATCTGGATCTTTGCCGGAACTTTGCCATCGCCTGCGCGGGCGCTGTAGCGGCTCAGGATAGGTTGTCATTAGTTCCACAGATACGACAGGACCTCGAAGGAGGAACCTCAATGAAGCTCATGAAGCCACTCGGTACCACACTCGGGGCAGCGGCGCTCACGGTGGTGGCAGCCGGCTCGGCACTCGCCGTCAACGCCGGCATCCTGCGCGGCCAACCCGATACCACCGTCGGCACGCTCGATCCGGCGGCGACCGTTGTCGCCGATTCACCCCTGCAGCCGCCCAACGTTCGCTACGTGACGATCTATGTGGACGACCCCTCACTCGCCGGGCTTGTTCCGGGTTCCACCCTCGACGCCCAGGTGGCCGTCCCCGGGGCGCAGCCAACCGCCACCGATCATCAGGCAACGGCCGCGCCATCCGACGATGACGCCTACGAGCACGAGTATGAAGGGGCCGACGACGATGACTGATGAACAAGCCACACGCATCGCCGCGCTGGCGGCAGGACGGGCATCGCGCCCGGCTCCAGCCGGCAGTCTCGAGAATCCGTCGCGGGCCACCGGGCGCGGGAGGATCCACGCCGCACGCCGAAGCAGGTACCTCGCCCTCGGCCTGAGCGTTGCGGCGCTGTCCGGTCTTGCTTCGGGCATGTGGAGTCAGGCGGCGGCTTCCGCCAACAGCCAGTCGACGACCGATGCCGTCGCCGCCGTGGCGGCGCCCGCGACGCAGGCCGCGCCCGACCGGATCGTATACCTCGTCGTGCGGCGGCCAGAGGTTGCAGCCGCAGGCTCGCTGCGTAACCAAGCCACGGTCCCCGCACCGGCAACGGTGACGGTCCCAGCCCCATCGGTGAACCCTGCGCCGGCCGCGCCGGCGCCAGCTCCTGTGACAAAGAGCCATGGAAGCAAGTGAGCGCCGTTTCCGCGCCATGGGTGGTCACGCCCATGTCGTCATCGTCGGCGGTTCGCCGACGATGACCGACGCAGCCGAGCGGCGCCTCGGTGACCTCGAAGCTCGGTGGAGTCGATTTCGCCCGACCAGTGAGCTCTCACTCCTCAACGGAATGCCGGGTATGCCGATCATCGTCTCGTCCGAGACGTACGAGTTGATCGAGAAAGCAGTGTTTGGCTGGCGCCGGACACGAGGCCGATTCGACCCGACGGTCCTCGAGGCTGTGATCGCCAACGGTTACGACCGGAGTTTCGATCTGCTCGGCGCAGAGGGCCCAGGGTCTAGCCCGAGTACGGGAGCACCCGGGTGCGGGCGAATCCTGCTCGATCCTGAGAACCTCGCCGTGACCCTGCCGCAAGGGGTTGGCCTCGACCCCGGTGGAATCGGCAAAGGCCTCGCCGCCGACATCGTCGTTCGAGAACTGCTGGCCGCCGGAGCGGCCGGAGCAATGGTGAATCTCGGCGGTGATGTCCGGGTCGCCGGGCAGAGCCGCCATGGTGACGGCTGGACCATCGTGGTCGAGGACCCCTTCGACGCTTCCAAAGAACTGAGCCGGGTCCACCTCGTTGACGGAGCCGTGGCGACCAGCAGCCGGCTCCTGCGTCGCTGGCGACGCGGCGACACCGACTTTCACCATCTCGTCGATCCACGCACAGGGGCACCATTGGCCGGCGACATAGCCGCCGTCACGGTTGTGGCCGGCGCTGCGTGGTGGGCAGAGGTGATGTCCAAGGCGGTGTTCGCCGGCGGCATCCAAGGTGCTGAGGCCGCGCTCACCGACGCTACTGCGCTCATCGTGGACATCCACGGCGAGCGACACACCACGCCGGGATTCACCGAGGTGGCGGCGTGAGCTCTCAAGTGTGGTGGTACGTGGCACGGTCGAGCGGCATCGTGGCGTGGGGCCTCGTGACGCTGTCGGTGGTCTGGGGCCTCCTTCTGTCGACCCGACTGCTACAGCGCCGTCCGAGCCCGAAGTGGCTGCTCGACCTCCATCGCTACCTCGGCGGTCTCGCCGTGGTGTTCACGGGGTTCCACCTCCTTGGCCTCGTCGCCGACTCGTACGTGCACTTCGATCTCGCCAGTCTCTTCGTCCCGGGTGCCTCCGAATGGAGGACTGCACCGGTTGCCTGGGGAATCGTTGCGTTCTACGCCCTCGCTTCCGTCGAGGTCACCTCACTGATGATGAAGCGGCTGTCACGCAAGGTGTGGCACGGTATCCATCTCCTCAGCTACCTGCTGTTCTGGGCGGCGGCGGTCCACGGGGCAACGGCGGGGACCGATGCGTCCAGTCCCTGGTTTGTGGGTGGCTCGGTCGCCAGCATCGTCATAGTCCTCTTCCTCACCCTCTACCGCGTGGTGGCGGGCAAGCGTCCGACCGCCGCTCGTGTCTCCAGGCCGTCGACCGTGTCGTAGTCGAAGCTGCGGGCAGACTCCGAGGGTTCAACCGTCTGAGGAGATTGAGGTGGCGATCGCCCTGCCCGAGCTCGACCGCCCATTGGTGCATCGCGCCGATCACGGTTGCCACCGAGTCTTGGGACAGCCCGAGGGTCGCAGGCAAAGGTGTTCCTCGACCCACAGGTGCGGCGGGGCCTCGCCGTCAACGTCGCCGTGGCGGCCGTAGTCCACGTCCTCGTCTGCCAGACCATCCACGATGGCGGGTGGAGAGGGTTGTGAGCGCGCCTCGGCTACAGCGGCCCAGACTCGCTCGCATCCTGCTGAGCAGCCGCGAGCCTGGCTTCGGACTCTGCCTGGGCTTCCGACGCGTCTTGTTCGTCAAGAAGGTTGAGCAGGTCGTTCATGTGATGGAACCCCAGCTTCACTCCCTCGAGTTCGAAACGTGCACCCGTCGCTTCATCTTCGATGACGGCGGTCCGCACGGTCATTCGGTTCTTGAGCGTGACGCTCATCTGCTCGCGATCCATCACGTGAAGGACTTCGAGGTGCCTGGCAAGGAATGTGGACTGCCCCATCGATGTCGCCATCACATACACCTTGGTTGGTGATGCAGCCAAAACAACGACCGGCGGCAGGTGTTTGCTGGCTGTAGAGGCAAGCGTGCCGAAAGCCATTCCCCCTGCTGCCCCGGCAGCCTTCGCCCATGAGGAGTTGTCGGATGCGGCACCGCCAACAAGGGAACCGGCGGCAGCTCCGGCGGCTCGTTTCCACGCCATTCCCTTCGGCTGAAAGTCGCCGGCGACCATAATCTCACTGTCGCCCGTTGCTTCGATTGAGATCTCGACCAGTTTCTCCTTGGATGCCACAACTCTCCTCCAGTCCTAGTGCAGGAATGCAACCCTACCCGCGGCCCGTGCTTGGTTGCCCGTCTTCTCTGTCGCCGAGGACGGAGTTCCGACGCGCCGAGCGCAAGCGGCAAGGTCACTCCAAGCGCAGAGCAGGGGGCGAAAAGCACGCAGACCCTCCCGTCAGGAGGCGGCGACATTGCTGACCACGACCAAGGTCACAAGAAACAGCACGAACAACGCGATGCCGGCCCACCTGAGGATGACGCTGCAGGTCGATAGGATCGCACCGCGACGTCCGAGCCGTCGGGCCGCTTCGGCGCGGACTTTCCACGTCCAGCGCAACGATCGGTAGCCCCGGCTGAGGTGGAGCCGATCGAACCACGTACGCGTGAACTGTCCGAGCCGACCGACGCCGGCGTAGTCGTGTCGGGCAGCAGCTGCACTCAGCGGATAGGCCGCGGCGAGGGCGAAGAACCCTACGCCGATCCGGATCGCGAACGCGACGGCGACAAGCGCCATCGGCGAGAGCAGGGCGCCGAAGAGGTCACCCGGTGAACTCAGCGAATCTACGCCTTCAGTGGCCGCCTCGGGATCGTTGTTCACGACGGCGAAGAAGACCGTGGCGAAGGACACGCCAAGCCAGAACATTGGGAAGAAGGACTTGCGCAGGCACCACAACAGCAGCACGACGGTGGCGTCGAAGTCATCACGAATCGCCCAGGAGGGATCGAAAGGCGGACCGGGCTCAGGAAGACTCTCGGACATGGCCGCCCTCGCGTCGGGTGATGGCGGTTGCGCAAGCCCCTCGTCGGACGAGTCCGTCAGGTCGTGACCTCGAGATCGTCGAGCTTCACCAAGAGATCGCGGATTGCAGGAGCGACCGCAGAAAGGACGGACGCGATTGTGCTCTCTCCCTCTTCGGTGAAGGTCACGATCACGGAGCGGCCGTCGGAGCCCTGCGGCCGCTTTCTCACGATCCCGGCCTTCTCGAGTCGGGCCACGATCTTGGTCGATCCTCCGGTGGTGATGCTGAGGGCTTTCGCGATCTCGCCGGGCCGCATGGGACCGCGGAGCCAGAGGAGCGCGGCGACCATCACCGCCGAGTTGCCGACCAACGCATCGTGGCCGACAATCGACTGGAGGACTTCGCTGACCGCCCGGCCGCCGTCGGCCAAGATCATGAGGGCCTTGGCGGTAGCGGCCTCCGGTAGGGGAGCAGTGTCGACGTTGGCCATGGAGTGCATGGTACCGGACCTCGCCCCTTCTCGGCGCCGGGCCGGTCGCTGACCGTGGAAACAAGTTGCTCGTGAGGAGGCATATGCTGTCGCCCCTATGAGCACTGTCGACCCCAACATGACGCCTCCTCCGCAGTCTTCGGCGGCGCTGTCGCCGCTCGGTCAGATGCTCGAGGCAATCCGGCCCTCAAATCGCATGATGTCCCAAGACGAACGCGACACGGTGACGAGCGAGCTGTTCTGGGAGACGGGGGAGCTGCAATCCCACCTCGTTCGCTTCTTCGTCCTCATCATCCTCTCGACCCTGCTCGCCGCCTTCGGTCTCGCCGCCAACAGCGTTGCCGTGATCATCGGCGCCATGCTCGTCGCTCCCCTGATGACGCCGATCCTTGCTACCGCGGCATCGCTCCTGCTCGCCGACCTCAAGATGCTGTTGTCAAGCGCTGCCACGGTCGCCGCAGGTGTTGTGATGGCGATCGGCACCTCGATGGCGGTGACTTGGATCGGCCTTCAGAACTTCACCACCACCTATTCGCTGCCGAGTGAGATCCTGGGACGCACGCAGCCCTCGCTGCTCGACCTCGGCGTTGCGATCGCCGCCGGCCTCGCCGGCGGCTACGTGCTCACCCACCCGAAGGCGAGCTCATCGCTTCCCGGCGTTGCGATCGCCGTCGCCCTCGTGCCGCCACTCGCTACGGTGGGGATCCTCCTGTCGATTGGAGCCACATCTCAGGCAGGCGGTGCCTTCCTCCTGTTCCTGACCAACCTGTTTGCCATCATTCTGTCGGCCATCGTCGTGATGCTGGTGTCGGGATTCGTGCCGCCGGAGATCAGGCTGCAGGGCGTTCGCCACGCCCGGATCGGCTTGGTCGTGAGCGCGCTGCTCCTCATTGTCATCGCGGTGCCCTTGACGCTCCACACCGTGGCTGTAATCCAGGATCAGCGGTTCGCTCAGCAGGTGACGGTCGAAGTCGGGAACTGGGATCCCAATGCCACCATCGACAATCTCGTCGCCACCTTGCAGCCGGGTGGACGTGCCGAGGTCGACTTGATCGTTTCGACAACCTCGAGCGCACCCCAGCCCTCATGGAAGCTGGCAGATGCCGTGTCGGCTCAAATCGGCCGTATCGTCGATGTCAACGTCCAGTACCGACTCGAGGTCGCGGATGAAGCAACGTCGGGCTGAACGGCTGACGCTCGCGCTGGCCGGCCTTGCCCTGGTGGCGGCCGCCTGTTCAACGAGCCCCCCCGATGACGCGAATGCCGTGACGGTGTTTGGAAACATGCGTGGTGCCGACGCGGACGCCGTCCGCGCCGTTCTCGCCCGTTTCGAGGACGAAACCGGAATCGAGGTGCGCTTCACGGGATCGGCCTCCTTTCCGACGGCCATCCGCGAGCGTGTGGAAGAGGGCAACGCTCCCGACATCGGACTCTTTCCCCAGCCCGGGCTTCTCAACGACCTTGCTGCCGAGGGCTACGTCGTCCCGCTTCGGGCTGACGTCGCCGACGTGGCGAGCAGCTCCCTCCTCCCCTCCCTCGAAGGGGCCTTGGGATCGGCGAACGCGGCCAACGGCGTCTTGTACCAGGTGCAGGTGAAGAGCCTCGTGTGGTATCCGCCGGCCGAGTTCGCCGCCCGCGGCTACGAGGTGCCGACGACGTGGGCAGAGCTCGAGGACCTGTCGCAACGCATGTCGGCGGACGGACTCAATCCCTGGTGTGTGGGAGTCTCGGCGTTCGGTGCCACCGGATGGCCCGCTACCGACTGGGTCGAGGACATTGTGCTCCGAGCATACGATCCCGACGTCTACGACGCATGGGTTGCGGGCGACATTCCCTTCACCGATGCCCGGATCGGATCTGCGATCGCCACCTTCGGGAGCCTCGTGCTCAGTGACGAGGGGGCGAAGGGCGGTCGTCGGGGCATCCTCAACACCAGCCCCGCCAGGGCGCAGGATCCGATGTTTGCCTCGCCTCCAGGATGCCTGATGTACAAGCAAGCGTCGTTCCAGCTTCCGAATCTCCCGGGCGACGTCACGGTGGGCGAGGGCGGGGATGTCGATGTCTTTGTCTTGCCCGGAATGGATTCGGACCCGCCTCCGATCCTGATCGGTGGCACCGTGGCCGCCGCCTTCACCGATAGTGAGGAAACCTGGGCGTTGATGCGATTCCTGGCGACCGCCGCCTCGGGCGAGCCCTGGGCGCAGCAGGCCAGCTTCATCTCACCACGCGCCGACTTCGATCCTAACGCCTATGGCAGCGACTTCGACCGCAGGATGGCGGCGATCATCGCGGGCGCCGACATCGTGCGGTTCGACGCCTCCGACCTCATGTATTCGCCGGTGGGAACCCGCTCATTCTTCGATGCGATGGTGCAGTACATCGCCACCGGCCGGATCGATGCCGCCCAGGAGACCGCCCAAGCTGGATATGAGCGCTGACCGGCATCGTTTCGACCAGCGTTGACGAGACGTGGACGACGTTGAGGACAGGTTCGAATGGCCTCTCGCCGCTCGGACCGAGGGCGGGTCTTGCTTCGTGAGCGGGCTGCAGGCGGAGTCGCCTGTAGGACGATGCTGGTTGGAGTCGCCGGTCGCGGGCGCCGCAACGACCCGTGCCGTCACCCCGCACCCTTCTGATGTGAGCAACGAGGCGTCGCACGGCCCTTGCCGTGGAGAGGCCAGGAATCTGATCATCCGCATCTGAGTGCCGCTCCGAATTACTGCTTACAGCGGAAGCGATTGCGGGTATTATCCCCGCACGCAGGACCCACGGGAGCACAATTGGCCGTCACCATCGAGAAACGCGGCGTGGTAATCGAGGAACCGGCCGAGCGCAAGATCGTTCGGCACCCGACCGATCTCCTCCGCCTCATCATCGCCGTCGTCGCCACCATCGGGGGCTTCTTCCTCGCCACGACGCTCAACAACCTGTCCGAGGCCATCACCGTCGAGGTCATCGAGGGCTTCGACGTGTTCCCGAATGGCGTGATGATCATTCTCCTCGGCATCCTTGGCCTGATCGGCCTCTTCCTCCCGTTCTTCGCAATCGGGTACTTCGTCAGGAAGCGCCAGTGGCGGCGGCTTGGCCTCGCGGTCCTGGCCGTCGTACTCTCGCTCGTCCTGCTCTGGTTCCTCGAGTCGTTCCTCGTCTCCCGCTTCTCGCCACCCGACCTCTCGTTCACACGACCCTCGTGGATCTGCGCGCCGGGAACCGAGGTGGCGGACATCGGGACGTTCGATTGCCTCATCAGTAGCGACATCACGAACCCGATCGACCGCTACGGGTTCATCGTGTCCCTCACCGCCTTCTTCTCTGCAGTAACGCCGTACCTGAACCGTCGCTGGCGCCGATTCGGATGGATTGCCATCGTCGTGTTCCTGGCGACCTCGATGTTGAGCAACCTGGATCCCCCCACCGACGAGTTCCTCGCCATCGGTGTCGCCTACGCAACGGGCGCGGCGGTGCTCCTCGCGTTCGGCGAGCCGAACCGACGACCCCGCGGTCGCAGGATCGCAGAGGGGCTTGCAAGGTCGGGCATTTCGGTCACCGAGCTGCGCCGCGCCGGTGTCGACGCTCGCGGCTCCGTCCCGTGGTTCGCCACCACCACGACCGGGCAAGGCCTCTTTGTCAAGGCGCTATCGCCCGACGAGCGCGCCGCAGACACCATGTTCCGCATCACGCGCATGTTCCGCCTCAAAGGGGTCGGAGATGAGCGTCCGTTCTCGTCTCTCAAGCGCGCCGTCGAACACGAGGCAGTCGCTTCGCTGAAAGCAAGCGCCGTCGGCGTGAGGACCCCCCAGATGGAGGCGATCGCCGAGGTGCCTCCCAACTCCATGCTGATGGCCTACGACCTCGTCGACGGCAAGTCGCTTGATTCCGTGCCCGTCGAGGACCTCACGGATGACGTCCTCGAGGGCGTGTGGCAACAGGTGCTGATCTTGCGGAGACGCCGAACGGCCCACCGCGACCTCCGCCTCGCCAACGTCTTCCTCGACTCCGACGGCCGGCCCTGGCTCATCGACTTCGGCTTCGCCGAGCTCGCCGCTACGGACGGCCAGCTGCGCTCGGACATCGCCGAGCTGATCGCGTCGACGGCTACGGCGGTGGGGCCCGAACGCGCCGTAGCCAGCGCAATCGCCGTGCTCGGGAAGGACCCGGTCGCCGATGCCTCCTCCCGAATTCAACCCCTCGCTCTGTCTGGCGCGACGCGTGATGCGCTGAAGAAACAGAAGGGTTTCGACAAGGAGATTCGGGACGAGATCCAACGCCAGACCGGCATCGAGGAAGTCAAGCTCGAAAACCTCGAACGAGTCCCCACCCGAACCGTCCTCATGGTCGTCGGGTTCGCTCTGGCGGTCTACTTCCTGATCCCCCAACTGACCCAGACGGACTTCGGTGCCGTGCTCGACGCCAACTGGGCCTGGACGCCGGCAATCCTCCTTGCGTCGTTCGTCACCTACGTTGGGGCCGCCTACAACGTGATGGGATCCGTTCCCGAGCGGGTTCGGCTTATCCCAGCGACTCTCGTCCAGCTCGCCGGATCGTTCGTCAACCGGATCAGTCCGGTCAAAGTGGGCGGCATGGCGACGAACGTTCGGTTCTTGCAGATGAATGGCGTCGAACTCCCGAGTGCCGTGGCCGGCATCGGTGTCGCCAGCGTGTCGACCATGATCGTCCACATCACGTTGCTGTTGATCACGGTGCTGTTCCTCGGGCGAAACGCGGGTGACTTCATCGAGGTCCCCTCGGGACAGACGGTGCTCATCGGTGCCGTCGTGTTCTTCACGCTGCTCACCGTTGTCTATTTCCTTCCGCCGGCGAGGAAACTCTTCAGGGAGAAGGTCTGGCCTTCTATCAAGGCCTCCGGACGGGGTCTCGTCGCCGTCGCCTCGACCCCTGCGAAGGCGATCATGTTGTTTGGAGGAGCCCTCCTGCTGATCTTCGCCTACATCGCGGCTCTGTGGTTCTCACTGGAGGCCTTCGGCGGGGGACTCAGTGTTCCGGCGGTGGCGCTCGTCTTCCTGGGCGGCCAGGCCCTGGGCAACTTGGCGCCGACCCCCGGCGGTATCGGCGCGACGGAAGCGGCCATCATCGCCGCGATGACGGCGCTTGGCCTCGACGCCACCACCGCCGTATCGGCGACCTTCCTCTACAGAATCGCCACCTTCTGGCTACCGATCCTCCCGGGCGTGTTCAGCTTCCGCAAGCTTCAGGCCGACGGCATGCTGTGAACCCGGAGTCGCCGCGCCGGCTCGAGGACCGACCACTCCTCCGGGACCACCCAGTCGCCTTCCGTCTGTCGCTCGTCCTGTGGGCCCTTGGCGGGTTCGTCTTCGCCGCCCTCGCGGTGCCTTCCCTCTTCGACATCGTGCAGGGTGTCGACGATTGGGTCTACCAAATCGCTGTCGATCTCGAGGCGTCGATCCCCGTGGCAATTGCGAGGGTCCTCGATTTCATTGGCAGCACGTGGGTGACCGCTCCGCTGATGGTGCTCGTCGGGGTTTTCTTGCTCTACCGGCGTCGCTGGGAGGCATTCGCCTTCTGGTTCCTAGCCATGCTCGGATCACAACTGCTCATCGGTCCCGTGAAGAGCGTCTACGAGCGAGCCCGTCCTCCCCTTCCGCTCGTGGAAACCTCAGGGTTCTCTTTCCCATCCGGGCACTCTGTCGCCGGCGCGGCCATCGCCGTCTCCCTCGTGATCGTGCTCGTCCCCGCAGGCACCAAGCGACGCAACCTCGAGATGCTCGCGGCGGCCTTTGCCGTAACCATGGCGCTCAGCCGCGTCTATCTCCGAGCACACTGGCTCTCAGACGTCACCGGGGGCGCAGCGATGGGGGCGGCCATAGCGATCGGAGCGGCGGCACTCGTCCATTGGGCCGATGCCCGGTAGCTTCCTTCCACAGGAAGCAGTTCGACTAGAGTGCCCGGGCGAGAACCCCTCGTTCGACACAAATCTGGGAGGTAGAAGTGACAGACAGGAAGATTCCGCTCGGAGTCAGCGTGATAACCATCCTCATGTTCATCGGTGCGGTCTTCGACATCGCCGGGGGTGTGTTCATGTTGATCGAGAAAGGCCCCGTGTCTGAAGCGGCCGACGTGAGCGAGAGCACGATCGTAGGGATCGCCATTGCCGCGATCGTGATCGGCGTGATCATCGGTCTGTTGGCGTTCGGGCTCAGATCGGCCAGCAACGGCGTTCGCCTCCTGATTGCCGTCGTGATGGCGCTGCGCATCGCCAGTGCGATCTACCTCATGATCGCGGTTCCCGGCGCAAGGTTCGAAGGGCTCGTCGGCGCCATCATCGCCCTCGTGGTGCTGTACATCCTCTACGGGAACGAGGACAGCAAGGCGTTCTTCGATGGCACGCCGGCGATGACCTGATCGCGATCGGCGTCTGAGCGGGTAGCCGCCCTTCGGGGCGGCTACCCGACCGTGTGGGTCGGGCACCTGGGGCGCGTGCCGTGCGAGACTATTCGAATGCAAACTCCCGCCGTCGGAGACACTCACTCGACCACGGTCACGTTCACGCAGCGTGACTTCGACGAGTTCGCTCGGCTGAGCGGAGACGACAACCCCATCCACGTCGACCCCGACTTCTCGACTCGCACCACCTTCGGCCGCACCGTGGCGCACGGGATGGCCCTGTTCGGCGTGCTGGATGCGGCGACGGCGCAGTGGTTGGACACGCCGCTGGCAACGGTGAGCCAAGAGCTGATGTTCACCGCCCCGACATTCACCGGTGAAACCGTCACGGTGGAGCTCGCGATCATCGCGACGAGCGACGATGGCATCGAGGTTGCCCAACGGATGACCAGGCCAGACGGCGTCCAGACCTGCATCGGTGCGACCCGGATCGGCCCCGAGGCTGCGGCACCGTCCGACAGAGCGGGCACCGTCGCCGAGCCGGAAGCCACGTTCCGTGGGCTCGAAGTGGGGCTGACAGCCGAGATGACCCGCCGCTACACAGCCGGCGACATCGCCGCCTACCTCGGCTTGATCGACGATCCCAACCCGCGCTATCAAGGGAGCGATGCGGTCGTGCCCCCACCGTTGCTCGGTGGGCTGATCTCGTGCCTGCTGGGAGTCGAGCTACCCGGGCCGGGGACGAATTGGCTCAAGCAGCGCTATGCGTTCCACCACCCGGTCGCTCCCGGCGAGCCGGTGACGGGGCAGGTCGGAATCATTCGCCTCCGGCCCGACAAGGCCCTGGTCAACCTCCGCACCAAGTGCACCACCCCTCGGGGAGTCGCGGTCACGGGTGAGGCACTCGTGCTCGTCGCGGATCTGGTTCCCCCTTCGAAGGGGTAGTCGGCGGGCTCAGAAACCCTCGGCCGGTTGCCACAGTTCGATGCGGTTGCCTTCGGGGTCCCAGGCCCAACCAAAGCGGCCATATTCGTCGTCGTGCCGGAGGTCGTCGACCTTGACCCCGGCAAGATTCAGACGCTCCAGCACGGCATCGAGATCATCAACCCGATAGTTGATCATGAACGCCGCGGTGGCCGGCCCGAAGTATTCGGTATCTGCCGGAAAGGGTGCCCACACGGTGCTCCCCGCGTAGTCGCCGCCCCACCGCATCACCACAAAACCTTCGGCGTCCGGTTCGATTCCGAGGTGCTGGACGTACCACTCCTGAAGCATTGTGGGGTCCTCAGCACGGAAGGAACCTCCCCCAATTCCGGTCACCTTCGTCACGGTTCCTCCTCCCAAATCACCACCTCAAACTTGGCGAATCCGGTACCGTGGGCGGCATGACCACTCCCCGGGATCGGATGAAGCGAGCCTTTGGCGGGTGGGCGGCCACCAGCGCCCCGAACAAGGACCGGGACCGCTTCGAGGCGCTGTCAGCCGAAGCCACCGAGGCGGGGGTGCAGTGGCAGGACCTCACCCAGGATGGCTATCAAGCCCCCGGCGATATGCGGGCCGGCGGCATCCAGGTCCACTACGACTGGAAGTGGCGCGCCGACGAGGTGCAGCGCCGGCTGGATCAGGCGGACGGGTTTCAGTGAGCTCAGCACCCCCCGACCCGGATCCGATTCCGTGGCGGAGACGCGGTTCGTGGCCGCTGATCCTGACCGTCGCCATTGCGGCAGTTGCCGGACCGGTCCTCCTCCTCGGCTGGATACTCTTTCTGTCGATTCGAGAGCCGTGGGGCGACATGGAACGAGCGCTCACCGACGTCACGATCCCCGAAGGCTATGTGCTCGAGTCCGAAGAGCGATACGGGGCAAGCCTCATCGGAGACCCTGCCACGATCGTCCGCACCTATCTTGCGGCTGATGGCTTGGAGGTCTCCACCGCCGATCTCTGCACCGCCGGCGAGCTCAATGGCGCAACGGTGACCCTCTCGGATGAGACGAGGTGCCGAGCAACCACCTCAGCGGCTCCGTCACTGTTCGAGCGTCTGGCCTACTGGAACAGTGGCTACACCGTGACTATCGCTGCTGTCGACAATGGCCGCGAGGAGTACCCGGCGATGCTCAGAGTCACCATCTCGAAGTAGGGGATTGTTGCTGACAACCGGCTCTGGTGGGTCCGTTCGTCAACGGCTACAAGAGAGGTGTGATCGCAAGAGCTGCGTGCTGCCTCATCGTGTTGGCCTCGATGCTGGCCGGCTGTGCCGGGCAGCTAGCAGGCTCGGTAGCTGCGGACCCGCCGGCCACGACGGTGGCCCCTCTCGCAGGATCAGCTCCCGCCGGGACCGTGCGCCTGCTTTTCGTCGGCGACCTCATGCTGGGACGGCGGGTGGGTCCGATCGCCGCGGCCGAGGGGCCCGACCTGCTGGCAGACATCCGCCATGTGGTTTCGTCCGCAGACCTGGCGGCAGCCAACCTCGAATCTCCGCTCACCAACCGGCCCCATCTGGCGGACATCCCAAACGAACTCGAGGCCGCTCGCGACATTGGCCACGCTGCTGGCCGGTGCCGGTTTCGACCTGGTGTCGCTTGCCAACAATCACGCCACCGATGCCGGCGCAGAGGGTCTGGAGGACACCCTCATCTCCCTGGGAGCCGCAGGGGTGGAACCACTCGGGGCAGGCGCAACAAGAACGGAAGCCGGACGGACCGCCTTCCGTGATGTCGCCGGGCTCGAGATCGCTTTCCTGGCCTTTGACGCAACAGGAGTCGGCGTTCCCGCAACGGAGAGCACCGCCGGGGTCTCCGCCTATTCGGCCGCCGCCGCCCGAGCCGCCGTCACCGCCGCTGCATCCTCCGCGGACCTGATCGTGGTATCGCTCCACGGCGGCGTGGAGTATCTGCTCGACGCTGACCCGACTCTCGACGACATCGCCGACGATCTCGTCGCCTGGGGCGCCGACGTCGTCTGGGCACACGGCGCCCATGTTCCTCAGCCGGTAGCAGCAATCCCGGCGGCAAACGGGCGCAACGCCGTCGTAGCGACCAGCCTCGGCAACTTCCTCTTCGATCAGCAACGTCCCGTCGACTCAGACCGGCCTCGTCCTCGAGGTACTGGCCGCTGCTGACGGCGTTGTCGCCTACCGGGTCGGCCGCGCCGACCACCATGACCTGCGCCCCCGTTTTGTCGGATGGGACCTTCCAACCGGAGACGCCGTGCTGCTCGATCGGGAGTGGTGGTCGCTTGTCTCGTCGCCCCGCCGGCTGAGTCGGCGACCCCCGCGGTGAGCTGGTTCGCCATGGGCGACATCACCACCGCCGGCAGCGGTGACGCCACCGGAGACGGTACGCCGCGACATCGTGGTCATCTCCTACCGACACCCCTTCCGATCCAACCCGTGAATCAACTCTCCCCGACCAAAGTGGGCCGATGCTGCCGGGCGAGAGTGCCCACCTCGGCGTCTTTGCGGCGGAGGATCTCGCTCCGTTGTGGGCCGCCGGCACGCTGCAACGTCCCGTTGCCCACCTCGCGGTGTGCGACGGAAGCCTCGCTCTGGCGTTCGACTCTTTGGATGACCGCACCATCGTGGCCACAGGCGGCTGGACCTGGTGGAGCTTTGGGTTTGCGATCGCCCCGGAGCTACCAGGATCCGGTACGCCGGCCTGCGCCGACGTCGACCATGACGGAAACCTCGATCCGGTCATTCTGAGTCGCTGAACGCACCGACTTTCGCCCCTTTCTCGAGGGTCGGCGTCGGCACATCATGAAGGTACAAGCGCCACGGTGCGGGGCGGCCACATCGTGGCCCAACGGTCATGTCCGCCGGAAGGTGGCAATTGGTCATGCGACGTCTCGTAGTCCTCCTCCTTGTCGGCGCATTGGCGGCCGCTTCGTGCAGCGGTGATGACGCCGAACCCACGGCAACATCCGAAGTCTCGACGACCACGAGTACGTCGATCGCGACGCCGCCGGGGACAACCACCACCACTGCGCCGCTGACCACCACAACGACAGTGGCGGGTCCGAACGCAGGGAACCTCCAGCCGCGTCCGGTCAACGCATTTGCCCCATTCGTAGAGATCCCGCTCTTGACCGACGCCCCGCCCTACGCCGGTCCGGCGACACCCGGATCGATCGAGGGAATCTACCTCCCGGCTTCAATGCAATATGACCTTGATGCCCCGGCGGTCGCGGTCCTCGAGCAGCAGGGGTTTGTGGTCGTTCCCGCCGCGTACCCGCTCTTCCACCCGGTTTACCAGGAGGCTTACTACGAGGGCGAGGTCTACTTCGTGACCACTGACGTCGGGTATCACTACCTGCATCTGGCGTTCTCGAAGATCCTGCGCGAGTTGGAACAGACCGAGCTCCTGCCGATCCTCGAAGACCTCACGGTGGGCCTCGTCACGGCAGCTCGCGCCCAGCGTGATGAGCTGGCCGGTACCGACCTGGGAGATGCCGCCGACCGAGTTGCCCAACTCTATGAGGCTGCCGCCACCTTGCTCGAGGTCGATGTCGGCCCAATCGGCGACCTCGCCCAACAGGAAGTCGCCCTGGCGATCGAGGCAATCCAACTGGTTCCGTCGCCGATCACCGGACTCGCCCCTGCCGACGCCGAAGTCTCCACGGAGGCGTTGGTCGACTTCAGCCTCTTCAAGCCACGGGGCCACTACACCCGCAACGCCGATTTGGAACGCTATTTCCGGGCCATGTCACTCCTCGGCAACGAGAACTTTGCGGTTCGGTACGAAGCCCCCATGCTCCTGGCCGCGCTGGCGACCCGCGTTTTGGTGGAGAACCCCGAACTACTCGACGCCTGGACCCTCATCTACGAGCCGACCGCCTTCCTCGTCGGCCTCGCCGACGACTACACCCCACTGGAGGTAGCGGACCAACTCGACGATCAGGCTCCGCTATGGCGTGAGGACGCCACCAAGATCGACGCCTCCGTCGCCGGGAACGTCGGGCAGGCGCTGCTGGCGGCACGACCGATTGGGATCGACCCGGAGGGAGCCGCGGTGCGGATCATGGGCGCCCGCTTCGTAGTCGATTCCTACGTCTACGACCAGCTCAGGTACCCGTCGGTCGGCGATCCGCCGTGGGGACGTCGTTATGCCACGCCGCTCGACCTCGTCGCCACCTTTGGGTCCGAACTGGCGTACCGGATCATGGAGGAAGAAGGAGCCCTGACCGATCCGGATAGCGGGCAACGCTGGACGAACTACGACTCACAGCTCGCCGACCTCAGCGAAATGGTGGCCGAGCGCGCCGCATCCGACTGGGGATCCACCGTCTATGACGCCTGGCTCTATGCCCTCGAACCGGTCTGGCAGCCCCACGGCGCCGCCTACCCAGACTTCATGCAAGCGGAGCCGTGGGAGATCAAGGACCTCCAGACCGGCCTCGGGTCGTACACGGAACTCAAACACGACACGATCCTCTACGCCAAGCAGTCCTTTGCCGCCGAGGGCGACTACGAACCCGTCGACTATCCCGATCCGCGGCATTGGGTCGAGCCCAATCCGGTGGCGTTTGCGCGGATGGCGGCGATGCTCGGCCTCCTCTCCGACGGCCTCTCGAGCCGTGGTCTGCTGCCGGCCGGTGGCGAGAACGCCGAACTGATCGCCGCGCTCGACACCTTCCTCGGCCGCCTGGCCAGGTTGGCGGCCGACGAACTTGCCGGGCGGCCCATCTCCGTCGAGGACAACCAGTGGCTCGAGACCATCGGCTCGACGATGGAGGCGCTGTGGATCCAAACCTCCGACAGCACTCAGCTCCCGGGCGACTTTCCCGACGAGGACACCCGCGCCGCACTGATCGCCGACATCATGCGAACGTCGTACGACATCCTCGAGATCGGCACCGGGTTCATCGACACGCTGTACGTCCTCGTCCCCGACGACACGGGACGGTTCCAGATCGCCAAGGGCGGGGTCTACTCGTACTACGAGTTCTGGCGCGGGGCGAACGAGGGCCGGCTGACCGACGAGGAATGGTGGGAGCTACTCAAGACCAACCCGCCTGAGCGCCCGGCGTGGCAACAGCCGCTGTTCACCGGGGGCACGGGCTATGACGTCGGCGTCAGTCGAGGCCTGGGCTGCCAGTCCCTGGTCGGCGAGTTCGATCTCGAGCAGATCGTGGCCTACTGGGTTGGGTACGGCAGGCCCAGCAACCTCGACGGCGACGGCAATGGTATCCCATGCGACGAGGCCGGCGCGGTGGACGCCTCCGGGTTCCTCGTCGGTCTACCGACCGAGACCGGGCTGTTCTGTCGGGATCTTGAACCCGCCGGGTTCGACTTCTCCGCGGCCGTTGCATACTGGGTCCGAGAAGGTGCCCCCGACCGTATGGACGCCGACCTCAACGGGATCCCGTGTGAGACGCTGTACCCCGCCGAAGAGATCGCGGCGTTCTTCATGATCGGACCCGGTGGCTAGGTTCCGCCGAAAAACACCAGAAGCGGCGAGCACGCGGCCGCGGTGCCACGCCGCATGGTGCCCTCGCTCGAAGGGTGGGGGGAGGTAGGGCTCCGCCGCCGGGCGGAGGCTCGGAGGGGGCGGCCTAACGCCCTCGAAACCTGGCTGCCCGGCGACGAGTGAGCACTACTCCGGCACAACCTCAACGATGGCGTCGCCCCTCCATGCGTAATCGGCGTAGCCGCTCTCCGCCGTCACGACATCCACCAGGTACCAGCCCGGGGGCATGAACACACGCGCCACCTCCTCACCGCCGGCAGGCACACGCATCTCGAACTGGGTGACGGCATTGGCGGGGGGCGGAGCGTCCTGCTCCAGCGCCAGCTCGTCGCCCAGGCCAAACCGGGCGAGCTCCGCATCGAGTCCCGCCTGGTCGTAGAAGCGCCACCCGACCAGGGTCGCGGCTACGTCAAACCCGTTCAGGAACGTGAACTCCACATACCCCCTGCTCACCAACTCGGGGCCGGCGTACACGACCTGCCCGTCGAAGGTGACCGTGGTGTCGGCATCCTCGGCGGCAACTACCAACGGGTCCGCCTCGGCGGCAAGCCACCACGCAATTCCCCCAACGGCCAAGATGAGCACGAACGCTCCGGTGGCTGCCGCCAATGGGCGCGACCACGAGCGTTTCTGCTTGGGGGCTTCGGTCTTCGAGCGTTCTTCCGTCAACATGATCCCTCTCCCCTCCTCGGCTGGTTGCAGGAGCGGTTTGGTTGTCTCGAGCGTGAGCGACAGCCCGGCCGGATCCGGTACGGGATTCGCCTGCACGAACAGCGCATACACCTGTTCTTCTCCGTTCACGGATGCCCACCTCCCTCGGCTACGCCGCTGCCGGCGGGGACGACGGCTTGGTAGAGCTTGGTCAGCCTGACCTTGGCTCGGTGCAAGCGTTGGTCGACAGCATCAACCGAGCAGCCCAAGATCTCGGCGATTTGGGCATGCGGCAGACCCTCCCATGCGGCCAGCTGCAGCACCTCTTGATCTTGCCGACTGAGTCGATGGGCGGCCTCGAGCACCCTTTCGTACTCGGCGCGCTGCACGACAACCGTCGCAGGATCCGGTTGGCGTGGCTCCGGCAGGCTGCCGGCCCGCGTCATAAGACGCCGGAATCGAAGACTGCTGCGCCGCTGCTTCCATACGACGCGGCGAGCTACGACGTAGAGCCACGGAAGCTCGCCCTCTCCCTCTGGTAGCTCGTCGATCCGACGCCAGGCGATTTCGAACACCTCGTTGGCGGCGGCATAGCCGTCGACTGGGTCACAGCGGCGCAAGCAGTACGCCAGAACCTCGCGGTAGTGGCGGTCGTACAAGCCGTCGAACCGGGCCTCGTCCGAGGCCATGGTCCCCTCCGTCCACATCGGCGGGCCCGATGCCCGCTCCTACAGCATATGTCACCGGCAAGGTCGCAGACCTGACAGGCGTTCATGCGGGTGCTCGAGGGAGCGGTCAAGGTCCGGACGGACACGAGGTTCAGCCGCCAAGGGTGAGGCTCGCTCTAGTAGGCGCGGCCGAAGATGATGCGTTTGCCGTAGGCGGATGGCTGGTCGCAGCGGATGCAGGTGCCCTCGGCGGGCCGACCTTCGTTCGGGATGCAGCGGGGGGTGGCAGCGGTTTCTGACTTGATGTCGTCTTCGCATTCGGGACGGCCACAGTGGAACGCCACTGCGAACCCGACCCCGACCTGCCCGTCGAACCCGGCCCAATCGTCGACGATGGCGGTGCGCCCGTCGCGGAACGACTCGGCGCGGGCAAGAAGGAAGTCGTGGTAGTCGTCGAGCATCTGCGGGGCTCGCGCCACGAAGTCCTCGAATGGGATCTGCTCCTTGACCGCTCGGCCCTTTTCGTCGGTCTTGCCGACCCGGTGGGCGACGACGACATGGCCGGCAACGAGATCACGCGGCCCCAACTCGACGCGCAGCGGAACGCCCTTGAGCTCCCAATCGTTGAACTTGAACCCAGGCGACATGTCCCGATCGTCGACGTTGACCCGGATTCCGGCAGCCTGCAGCTCGGTAGCGATCTCTTCCGCCTTGGCCGCCGCTGCGTCGCCGTCGTCGCCGCGGCCGATGGGAACGATCACGATCTGAATAGGTGCCAGCCGCGGCGGCAGCACCAGACCTTGGTCGTCGCCGTGGGCCAGGATCACCGCCCCAATCATCCGGGTCGACATCCCCCACGAGGTCGTGTGGACGAACTGGAGCTGATTCTCCTTGTCCTGGAACGTGATGTCGAACGCCTTGGCGAAGTTGGTCCCGAGGTAGTGCGACGTACCGGACTGCAGCGCCTTGCCATCGCGCATCATGCCCTCAATGGTGTACGTGCGGACGGCCCCGGCGAAACGCTCCCCCGGGGTCTTCTCGCCCTCGATCATCGGAATCGCCGCCACGTTGCGAGCGAACTCGCCGTACACGTCGAGCATCTGGAGAGTCTCGTCCATCGCCTCCGCCTCATCGGCGTGGGCGGTGTGGCCCTCCTGCCACAGGAACTCGGTGGTGCGCAGGAAGATGCGGGGACGCAGCTCCCACCGCACGACGTTGTTCCAGGTGTTGATCAGCACCGGCAGGTCCCGATACGACGAGATCCACCGGGCGTACATCTCGCCGATCACCGTTTCGGAGGTGGGGCGCACTACGAGCGGCTCCTCGAGTTCCTTGCCACCGGCATGGGTGACAACCGCCAGCTCAGGGGAGAACCCCTCGACATGGTCGGCCTCGCGCTTGAGGTAGCTCTCGGGGATGAACAGCGGGAAGTAGGCGTTGACATGCCCGGTGTCTTTGAACCGCTGATCGAGCTGGCTCTGCAGCAGCTCCCAGATGGTGTAGCCGTAGGGCCGGATCACCATCGTGCCTTTGGCGGGCCCGCGGTCGGCCAGCTCGGCCTTGATGACCAGCTCGTTGTACCAGGCGGAAACGTCTTCGCTGAGAGGGGTAACGCCCAGCTCGCTCTTCTTGTTGCTCACGGCGCCGAAGGCTAGTGCTGGAATCGGGCTCGCGATCCCGACCGCTTGACCCCCACCCGGATGTCTTAGTATTCGCGCCGTCGGCCCGGCGCCGCCCGTCCTCGATCCTGAGCTTGGAGATGTCCAGTGGAAGCCTCCCCATTCCTCATCGCGCCGCCCACGGTTCCTCCGCTCGATCCCGGATTCCGACCGGCGGTTCTGGCCAACCGAGCTTTCCTCGCCGCCGTCGAGGCCTCAGGTCGGGGAACCCCACTCCGCCTCGGCTTGAAGCGGCCCGATGGGGCGATCTCCACCTTCGAGACGGTCGTCTTTGCCGATGACCACCCGCAGGCCGCCGCCAACCTGGCCCACGTCGAACGACTGGTGAAGTTCCTGCTCTGGCAGCGAGGAGCCTCATGCCTGCTCGTCGGCGGGCCCACCGAGATCGGTCGTCATCTGCAACAGGTCTACTCAGCGGAGGGTTCTCGCGCCTTCGACTTCGATTTCATGACCCGGGTGTACGAGACGGCGTTCACCATCCAGGTTGTGTCGGCAGCCGACGTACCCAACTCAGACGAGCCAACCGTGGCCCTGGGTCGGCACCTCGACGGCAACCGCATCGGGTTCGACCTCGGCGCCAGCGACTACAAGGTCAGCGCCGTCATCGACGGTGAAGCGGTCTACGCGGAGGAGTTCCCGTGGATGCCCCGGGACGCTGCCGACGTTGCCTACCACTACGACCACATCAGCTCAGGCCTGCGCCGGGCCGCCGAGTACCTCCCCCGCGTCGATGCCATCGGTGGCAGTTCGGCCGGGGTCTGGATCGACGACCGCGTCCGTGCCGCGTCACTGTTCCGAGGACTGTCTCGCGAAGACTTCGACTCGCAGGCTCGTGATCTCTTCGTCCGGATCAGGGACGAGTGGGGCTTGCCGCTCAATGTGGTCAACGACGGTGAAGTCACCGCTCTCGCCGGATCGATGAGCCTCGGGGTCAACTCCGTTCTGGGGATAGCCATGGGCTCGAGTGAGGCTGCCGGGTGTGTGACCGCGAAAGGCACCATCACCCGCTGGCTCAACGAACTGGCCTTCGCCCCGATCGACTACCAGCCCAGCGCCCCGGCCGACGAATGGTCCGGGGACGTCGGCTGCGGGGTCCAGTACTTCTGCCAAACCGGTGTCATCCGACTCGCCGCCCGAGCCGGGATCGAACTCGACGAGGCCCTCACTCCCGCCCGAAAGCTGGAGACCATCCAAGACCTGATGACCGCCGGCGACGAGCGGGTGGCTGCGATCTACCAGACCGTCGGAATATGGCTCGGCTACACCCTGGCCCACTACGCCGACTTCTACGACGTCGCTCACGTGCTGGTGCTCGGGCGGGTCACCTCGGGCCACGGCGGTGAGATCATCGTCACGGAGGCCCGCAAGGTCCTGGCCGGCGAGTTCCCCGAACTCTCTATCGAATTGCACGTGCCCGACGAGCGGATGAAACGGGTGGGCCAGTCGGTGGCCGCCGCCAGTCTCCCCTCGATCGAACAGAAGGAGCCTCCATGCAACTGACCAATGACGGCGCCCAGATCTACGTTCCCGACGGCCTCGACACCGACGACGCGACCACCCGCACCACCCACATGGCGATCGGTGCCCACCAGGACGACATCCCGATCATGGCCCACCACGGCATCCTTTCGTGCTTCGGGCGCGATGACCGCTGGTTCTTTGCAGTCACCGTCACCGACGGGGCCGGCAGCCCCCGCGCGGCGCACTACGCCGAGTACACCGACGATGAGATGCGCGCCGTTCGCATCGTTGAGGAGAAGAAGGCCGGAGTGGTCGGCGAGTACGGCGCGGTTGCACTTCTCGACTACCCATCCAGCGCCGCCAAGGACGGTGCCAACGGCGCCATCGTGTCGGAACTCGCCGCCTTGATCACCGCCGCCGCCCCCGACGTCATCTACACCCACAACCTCGCCGACAAGCACGACACTCACGTGGCGGTGGCGCTGCGCACCATCGCCGCAGTGCAGAACGTCACCGTGGAAGTGCGGCCGTCTGCGGTATACGGCTGCGAAGTGTGGCGCGACCTCGACTGGATGTGCGACGAGGACAAGGTGGTCTTCGACGTCACCGATCGCGAGAACCTCGCCGCCGCGCTCATGGGTGTCTACGACTCGCAGGTTTCGGGCGGCAAACGCTACGACCTGGCAACCGCCGGGCGACGCCTCGCCCACGCCACCTTCTCGGAGAGCCACGCCGTGGACTCCGCCGAAGCCCTCATCTACGCCATGGACCTGATGCCGCTCGTCACCGATCCAACGCTTGACCCGGGCGACCTCGTCGGCGACCACATCCGCCGCATGGAACAGGAGATCACCGCTCGCCTTGGTCGTCTCACGGAAGAGACCACCTAGTGCCGGCAGACATCACCAACCTGTTGGTCCTTGCCTTCGAGGGCCTTGACGCTCCCACCGATGTCCTCGACCGGGTCCGAACCAAGCCTCCGGCGGGGTTCACCCTCTTCACCGAAGACAACATCCGCGACATCGAGCAAACCCGTGAGCTGACCGGCTTGCTCCAGGCGGCCAACGGCGACGACCTGCCGTTGCTGATAGCGGCCGATCAGGAGGGGGGACAATTGATCGCCCTGGTCGGCACCACACCGTTCCCCGGCAACATGGCGCTTGGGGCGGCGGGTGACCCCGAGTTGACCAGACGGGTGGGCGCCGCCATCGGTGTCGAGATGCTCGCCGTCGGGGCAAACCTCAACTACGCCCCTTGCGCCGACCTCAACACCAACCCGGCCAACCCCAGCCTCGGTATTCGGGCCTTCGGTGACGAACCGGCACCTGCCGCCGCCCATGTTGCTGCCTTCGTGACCGGCCTGCGGTCCGCCGGTGTGCTCGCCACGCTCAAACATTTCCCCGGCAAGGGAAACGCCCAGGTCGACAGCCACTTCGGGCTCCCGGTGATCGCTCACGACAGGGCCCGGCTCGATCGAATGGAACTCGTGCCGTTTCTGGCCGGCCTCGACGCCGGTGCCGACCTGGTGATGACCGGCCACTTCGCCATCCCGGGCCTCACCGAACGCGATGACCTGCCCTCGACGCTGTCACGAGCCGTCCTCACCGGCCTGTTGCGCGACGACCTCGGGTTCGGCGGCGCCGTCATCACCGACGCCTTCGACATGGGCGCCATCGCCCAGGGTACCGGCCAGGTCATCGACGCCATCACCGCGATCCGGGCCGGGGTCGACCTGCTGCTCCTCAAGGGCGAGGCTCAGGAGCGGGTCGAGCAGGGTCTCGACCTCGCCACCCGGCGCGGGCTCATCCCGCAAGACCGCCTCGACGCCGCGGTTACCAACTCGAGGGCGCTGCGGACCCGGGTAGCCGGATCGATCCAGCCCGACCTCTCCGCGGTCGGGTCGGCGGAGCATCGGGCCCTGGCGGCCGAGGTGGCGCAGCGAGCAGTAACGTTGGTTCGCGACGACGCCGGCCTGCTTCCCCTTCGTCTGGAGTCGACGGACCGCATTGCCGCCATCATGCCGCAGCCGATCAACCTCACCCCGGCCGACACCAGTTTCCTGGTGACACCCGGGCTGGCTGCCGCCCTGCGTCGGCACCACGGCACGGTCGACGAGTTCATCGTCGGCCATTCCCCGACCCACGGCGAGATCGCGGCGATGCGGACAAAGGCCGCCGACTACGCGGTGCTCGTGGTCGGCACGATCTCGGCTTCACTCGATGACCGGCAGGCTGCGCTCGTGAACGAACTGCTGGCAACCGGAGTGCCGACGGTGACGGTTGCGATGCGTACTCCCTACGACCTCGTGGCGTATCCCACGGCAGAAACGTACGCCTGCACCTACGGCCTGCGCCGGCCGATGATGGACGCACTGGCAAGTGCGCTGTTCGGGAGGGCCCCGTTCGGCGGCAGGTTGCCCGTCACGATCGCCGACCACTACGACGCCGGACACGGCTTGGAGACACAGACGCCATGACGATGCATTCAGAGATCGCGGAGCAGCCCGAGGTGGTGCGGCGAGCGCTGGCCGCGAATGCCGACGTAGTCGCCGGGATTCGTGAGGAGTTGCGGAGCCGCTCGTACGACTACGCCTTGATCGCCGCCCGGGGGACGTCGGACAACGCGGCGCGCTACGCCAAATACCTGTGGGGTGCCCACAATCGGATCCCGGTGGCATTGGCGGCGCCATCGTTGTTCACCAGCTACCAGCGGCCGCCCCAGTTGGATGGGTCGCTCGTCGTCGGCATTTCCCAGTCGGGACAGTCTCCGGACTTGGTCGCGGTGCTGGCCGAGGGCCGCCGGCAGGGCCGGCCCACGCTGGCGATCACCAACGAACCCAACTCGCCACTGGCCGCCCAGGCCGACCTGGTACTCGACATCTGCGCTGGTGCCGAACACGCCGTTGCGGCGACCAAGACCTACACCGCACAATTGCTGGCGGTGGCGATGATATCGACCGCATTCGATCGCGGCACCGACACCGCCGATCTTGCCCCGGTGGCGGGGTTCATGGAAGAGGTGCTGGCCACCGAGGCGTTGGTTGAGGCGGCCGCCGCCGAGTTCGCCGACATGCGAGCGTGTGCCGTGCTGGGTCGTGGCTACAACCATTCGACGGCGTTCGAGTGGGCGCTCAAGGTCCAGGAGGTCACCTACGCCCTGGCTCATCCGTATTCAACGGCGGACTTCCGCCATGGCCCCATCGCCGTTGTCGAACCGGACTTTCCGATCCTGGCGGTGGCACCGGATGGGCCGCTGTTCCGAGACATGCTCGACCTGCTCGCCGAGGTGGACGCACGGCAGGCCCGCACCCTGGCGATCTCAAACGTTCCGGCGGCGCTCGAGGCCGCCACCTTCAGCGTGCCGCTGCCCGAGCCGATGCCGGAGTGGATCAGCCCGATGGTGGCGATCGTCGCCGCCCAACTGTTCGCCTATCACCTGGGCACCGTGAAGGGCCTCGACACCGACCAGCCCCGCGGGCTGTCCAAGGTGACCAAGACGGTGTGACCGGAGGCCGGGCCGGAACAGGTTCCCAACGAACCCCCGGTCTTCGAAGATCGCCTCGGCTGGTCTCACTTTGGTGGTGCCGTGGATCCGCTGGTTGGCTCGCTTCAACCAGGCGGCCAGCTGCCGATTGAAATCGTCGATGTCCTCGAAGGATCGACCGGGCAGGAAACTGGTCTCCACATAGCCGTTGGCTCGCTCCACCAGACCCCACGGCCGCAGCTCCCCGACCCTGTCCCGCAGCACCGTCATCCCCCAAGTCCAGCCAATCCGCTCTGCAATCACCGTCGCCGGCATTTCCGGAAAGCCCTTCGACAACTCCCGGATCTCGGGCTCGACGACATCAACGATCGACCCCCGGGGGGCCCGCTGATATCGAGGCGGCGCATCTGAACGCAACGCAGCCCGCACCGTGTTCGCGCCACCCCCAACCTCGGGCAATCGCCTTCACCCCTGACTCCTCGGCCCTATGCAGCCGACGGATCTCAGCCCAATCTTCCACGTCGATCAATCTCCAATCCTCCCGGCCGGAATCCAGCCAGGATCGAACATCCAGCACTATCAGTGGTGGACCCGGCCAGGAGGGGGGTCAGTATTCGGGCGGTGATAAGGGATCAGTATTCACCCGGTGGCGACAACAGGGCTCGGGACTCCGCTGTTCCGATCGGCAGTATGCGCAGGCCGCCTCAGTGAAGAACGCAGATTGAGGGACCTAGGACTCTGGCCGGATCGTGTCGTCGGAGCCCATGCTTGGACCGCGGGAACCTTGCAGGATGCTGGAGCCCTCGCCACCAACGGGAAGAAGAACCGACGCAGTGCGTCCTGTCGGGTGACCATCGCCGTAGCTCGAAGTGTTGGAGGAGTGTGAGGTGCTAGTAGTCGACAGAATCTTCTGCGAAGAGGAATCGGATGAGATTGCCTCCGACGATATCTATCTCGTCATGTTCACGGGCATTACGAGACCGCCATTCAACAGCGAACTGAACTCCATTGGTCCAAGTAGTGCCTGGCAGGACTTCGATACCGGTCAGGCACGCAATCTTGACGTTGGCGTAGCGATTACCGATCCGGATGCTGTGTACGTCGCAATGCTGGTTGAAGAAGACGCGTCCAAAGATATCGCAGGCGATGCGGTTATCGGTGCATGGAGGACCCAGACAGATCTGGTGTGGAGGTCCATCATGCTCGGCTCGCTTGCGGGAGGCAATCCTACGACCAGCGAAGCATCAAAGAAGATGGGGTTCGCCGGTATTCGGAATGCTCTCAATGGACTGGCCTCAATCTATATGGAGTTCCCCAAAGGTGACGACGATGTAATCGGCACCGAGCGAGTCACGATTACGGAATTCGGTCAGTCCCAAACTGTCCGCTTCCGTTCACCTTCCGACCAGGAAGACGCAACCTATCATGTGACGTTCAAGCATGAGCGCGGTCCACATTGGAGTGGTTGGGAGCGCCTTGGAGGCGTGCTCGCTTCGGCACCTGCCGCGTCTTCCTGGTCGGCCAACCGGCTCGACATATTCGCCCGAGGCAGTGACAACCGCTTGAAGCACAAGTGGTGGGACGGCAACCAATGGCAAGGCTGGGAAGACCTCGGAGGTAGGCTCACCGCAACGCCAGCAGCAGTGTCCTGGGGCCCCAACCGAATCGACTGCTTCGTACGCGGCAGCGACAACCAGCTCTGGCACAAATGGTGGGACGGCAACCAATGGCAGCGCTGGGAGGACTTGGGTGGGGAACTCGCTTCGGCACCTGCCGCGTCTTCCTGGTCGGCCAACCGGCTCGACATATTCGCCCGAGGCAGTGACAACCGCTTGAAGCACAAGTGGTGGGACGGCAACCAATGGCAAGGCTGGGAAGACCTCGGAGGTAGGCTCACCGCAGCGCCAGCAGCAGTGTCCTGGGGCCCCAACCGAATCGACTGCTTCGTACGCGGCAGCGACAACCAGCTCTGGCACAAATGGTGGGACGGCAACCAATGGCAGCGCTGGGAGGACTTGGGTGGGGAACTCGCTTCGGCACCTGCCGCGTCTTCCTGGTCGGCCAACCGGCTCGACGTATTCGCCCGAGGCAGTGACAACCGCTTGAAGCACAAGTGGTGGGACGGCAACCAATGGCAAGGCTGGGAAGACCTCGGAGGTAGGCTCACCGCAGCGCCAGCAGCAGTGTCCTGGGGCCCGAACCGAATCGACTGCTTCGTACGCGGCAGCGACAACCAGCTCTGGCACAAATGGTGGGACGGCAACCAATGATGCACCCTGGCCGGTGAGGTTGGCGAAAAGGGGCCTCAGCGATCGGTGGTGCCCCGCCGCTGTGCGACCTCGCCACCCAGGACCACGCCGTCGTCCTGCGGCGAACGCCTGCAGTGCGTCCTGCAGCCATGCCGTATCGGCGGCCACTCCCCGCGCATCATCGAGCACGGCGCCTTCGGCGATGGCAGCGTGAAACGCGACCAACTCGTGGAGGAACGCTGAGTCGGTTCCACCGCCGTGGTGGCGAACACCATCGCCGTGCCGAATGGTCAGTCCCGCGGCTTGGGCACGCACATAGGGAGGCGGCAACTCGAGTTCCATCGACCCCGCCGTGCCGTGAATCTCGAGCACCTCGCGATAGACCGGGTAGTTGGGCAGCCACAGCCAATTCATCTCCACCCGGGTTCCGTCCCCAAACATGGCATCCACCTGCAGACTCGGTGGGTCGGTGTTGTCGGGCCCGAAGCCGACGTCGGGCCCGAACGGCCCCACGGGCCACAGATGGGCTTCGCACACCCTCGGCAATCCGCCGAAGACCAATCGAACCAGCGACACGGTGTGGATCAGACGAGCCCTGGAGGACATCTCGGTAGAGACGGCTCCACTGCAGGGGGGGCTCACCGATAGCTTCGACGGTTCGCCCCTCGGCGTGCTGCGCCGCATCGGCAAAAGCGCCAAGATCGGCGTCGTCGAAGCTGAGCACGGTGGTGTGGGCAAGCTGAGGCTCGCGCTCGGGGTGGTAGACGGTGTGGCGAACCAACCGCAGGTCACCCATGTCGCCCAGGCGTCGCCGCAGCTCATCGAGCGAAGACTCGTGGGGCTTCATGTAGCCGACTTGGAGCACCAGCCCCCGCTCACGGGCGAGAGAGTCGAGGCGGATCGCCGCCGCAACGGTGAGACACAGCGGTTTCTCGGCGAACACGTGCTTGCCGGCGAGCACCGCTGCCTCGGTCATGACTTCGTGGCCGCCCGGGGTCAGCAGAAGCACCGCGTCAACGCCGGGGTTGGCACACACCTCGCGCCAGTCCTGCGACGTAACCACGTCCTCAGGGAGGTCGGCGGCGATGGCGGCAACCAACCCTGGAGAGATGTCCGCGACCGCCGTGAGCCGGAACCTGTCACCCAACTCGGCGATGTTGGGGAGGTGTTGCGTCTGGGCGATCGTTCCCAGCCCGACGACTCCAATTGAAACCTTCGTGCTCATGGCGCCTCCTGACCCGACCATTCAAGACCCGTTGAGCGCACGTCGCTAACCGGCAAACGGCCCGGCGGGTGATTCCGCACCAAGCGCCGCCGCGTTGCCGCCCATCTTCCGCACGAATCCGAAAGATGGACAAAGGACGGAGGAGGCGACGTGACTCGAGGTGATCAAACTCGTCGACCACATCGAAGTCCCCTCGAAAGCTCCATGCCGAACTCCACCCCGGCATTTCGTTCGCCGACCCATCAGAATGGTCCCGGCGGTAGTGTTGGAGACGCCTCAGCCAGTGGCGTTGGCGACGAGTGAGGGGTGAATTCATGTCGGGGGCGATCCGCACATTCCGAGGCTCGTGGTGAGCGTCCGAAATCGAGCCGTTGTGGTGGAGGCGCCTTCTCTCGATCACGCGACTTTGCTCGCCGCCGTCCTCGACCGCCTCCGCGCCGGGGGACCCCTGCTCGGTGGAGGGCCGGCCGGCCGCGATCGATTGGACTTGCCGATTGTGATCGTGCCGGAGCTCGGAGCATTCGCCAAGGGATCGCCTGCCGCAACCGACCCGACGCTGGTCGAGACGCTCGTCGATCTG
Organism: uncultured Acidimicrobiia bacterium; assembly: GCA_963704825.1. Lineage (GTDB taxonomy): Bacteria > Actinomycetota > Acidimicrobiia > Spongiisociales > UBA5794 > CAVPHV01. Next base: position 196,228 of record CAVPHV010000014.1, on the reverse strand, counting down.
CTGCACGAGGGCGGGTACCCAAACGTGGTCGTCGCAGCTGGGGCGGATGAGTCGGCGGCGTGGGCGGGGAATCGCGGCGCCTACGCCCTGGTCGACCTACTCGGCTACCGATTTGTCACCCCGGCCGGACGGGAATACGACATCGTCGACCTGTCGGACGATTTGATCGATGCGCCGTTCCAGCCCGGCGACCTGCTGGCAGGAACCAAGTTGAGCGAGACGTGGCTTAACGCCGGCTACCGGATCGTGTGTGCGACCAACACCACGCACGCCTCAAGCGGTTACCACCTCGGGCTTGGGACCGTGATGCGGGTGCTGCCGAATGCCTATGGAACCCGGCCCAGTGCACCCCCGGGTGATGTTGTGGCCGAACTGCTCGCCCTCACACCGGTAGACCTGACCATCATCGACGCCATCGAGAGCTGTCACGGCTCAGGCGGCGCGAGGGCGCCCAAGCCCATCAGCACCGGCACCATCATCGCCGCCTACGACATCTGGACCGCCGATGTCGTCGGCGCCATCAAAATGGGCCTCGATCCGGGCGTGTCTCCGCTGTTCGCCCGTGCTCCGGACCGCCCCGACCTCGAAATCGATGGCAGCCTGGCGGTCTACGACGGGTTCATCGCTCCCCACCCACTCGCCCTCGACGCGATGACGCAACTCGAGTCCTCACCGTGGTTGTCACAGTTGACGCGGCCCTGGATCCAGGTCCTCGACCCTGAACTGTTTACGCTCGAATCGCCGATCGATGCAACACTGAACGAGAAGCTCGCCCCTTGGTTCGCCGACATCGACAGCGACCCGCTCGCGTTCGGGGCACTCGTCTTCGCCGGCTACACCGCCGGAGCCGCACAGCGGGTCGTTGACACCTATCGCATCCTGTATGACAAGGACAACGTGCGGCGGTCCGACGTACGGCTCGGGTTCGATCCGGACTCGTTTGCGCCGAGCGTCTACCGCAGCATCGTCCCCGAACTGAAGGGGCTGGAGCAGCTGCTGGACGGGGCGGAGGAACACCGTCCCCGGCTGCGGTGGCGCTACCTCGATGAGGCAGTGCTCTTCGACTACCGGAGCGACCTACCGATCGACTTCGACGAGTTCGTGGCGGCAGTCGACGTCGCCAGGACGATCTCCTACATGAACGACTACCTCGGGGGTGTCGTCGTCGAACTGCAGTACGACGACGACGAACGGTCGATCCGTCAGGCCGAACGCAACCTCTACCTCCCACAACCGAACTACCTGGCCCTGTCCGGCGGCAAACCCATCGACGTCTGCAAGCTCGAGATCGTCGAATACGGCACCGATCGGCATCGCCTCTACTGGAAAACCATCGCAAGCCCCAACGATTCGGCCCGCTACGACGACGGCATCGTCACCTTCGATCGCACGAATACCGGCACCGCCGTCACGATCTTCGGGCGTCAACTGTTCACCTTGCCTCCACTGTGGACGGCCGTCGACCTCGGCCTCGCCCCAGACTTCAAGGCTCACCTGGTCACCGACGCCTACGCCACCTTCTTCGACCGCACCCTCGCAAACCTCGAAGCCCTCGTTGAGGGTCGTGACATCCGGATCGGCAAGCCGCGACCAGACACCCCCGCACCCCTCCCGTCTTCGACCCTCGAACGCCTCGCCGAGGACGGCCTCGACTGGCTCAACACCATGTCGGCCTCTATCAAAGGGCCCACGGCTACCACAACCGACAATCAGGTGGGCGAGGTCGACGACGACGGTTTCATCCACTTCAAGGCCGAGCACAACGGGCACCGCGACTCGCCGATCGCCCCGGTGCTCGCCAATGCTGCGGATTTCTGGGCCGAGCTGATCGATGCCGGCCTTCGCGACCTCGGCGCGACGACCTCGAGGACGACGTGAAAGCGCTCGTCACCGGCGCCAACGGCTTGATCGGCGCCAACGTCGTACGAGCCCTCCTCGCCGGTGGCTACCGGGCGCGGGCACTGGTACGGGAAACCTCCGACCTCACCTGCCTCGAAGGGCTCGCCTGCGAGATCCGCCACGGTGACGTCCTGGTCGAAGGCACCGTGCGCGATGCGGCTCGGGGTTGCGACTACATCTTCCACACCGCAGTGCCATTCGCCTACGCGGGCCAGGTCGGCGACGACGTACTGCGGACCGCCACCGAAGGCTCCAGCAACGTGCTCTACGCCGCCAAGGCGACCGGCGTGCCTCGGGTCGTCGTCACCTCCTCGTCGGTGGTGTTCGGGTACCGCGACAAACCCCAGGTGGTCCCCGAGACCACGGAGGTGACCGAAGCCGCCGGCGACTCCGGATACGCCGTGGCCAAAATCCGCCAGGACATCACAACGATTGACCTGGCCCGCAGGCTCGGCGTCGAGGTGGTGCTTCCGTGCCCCACCATGTCGGTTGGCCCATTTGGCACACGGCTCAGCGCCAGCAATGGCATCATCGTCCAGTACCTCGCCGATCCCCTGCGCATGACCTACCCGGGGGGTATCAACGTCGCCGCCGTCCAGGACGTCGCCGACGGGCACGTGCTGCTGGCCGAATTCGGTCGGCCCTTCGAACGATACGTCCTGGGTGGCGAGAACCTCACCTGGACCCAGGTCCACGAGACCATTGCCGACCTGGCCGGCGTCCCGGCGCCGCAGATGACAATCAACCACACCACCGCCTACCTGGCCGCGACCGCCGAGGAGACCCGGGCTCGCATCGAACGGCGGGCGGCGCTCACCACGCGCGAGCAAGCCAAGATGGTGGGCCGCTACTACTGGTACGAGCACGCCAAAGCGGCCGATCTCGGCTTCGCGTCGCGGCCGGCCCGAGACGCTATCGCCGGCGCCGTCGCCTCACTCGCCGCCGGCCCCCATGTCTCGCGGGAGGTGCGAGCCACCATGCACCTCCACGCCGACACCTACGCCGCCCGTCGCGCCATCCAACACGGCGAGCAGAAGCTGCAAAGCGTCACGACATGAAGCAGTTTCAGGCCTTGGCCGTGGTCAAGCATCCCGTTTCCGTCATGTGGGTGACCGTGCGAGACCGCATGCCCGACCTGGCAGCCATGGTCGAAGACGTCGAATCCATCACCCTGATCGATCGAACCGACCTCGGCGAGGGCCGGGTCCGTCTGGTCAACGAGTGGCAGGCGGCGCAACGGATTCCCGAGCTGCTGGCGAAACCTCTGAAGGTGTCCACGATCGGCTGGGTGGACACCGCTGTGTGGGATTCCGCCACCATGGTCTGCACCTGGTCGATCCAGCCCTTCGTCTTCCCCGAGCACATCGACTGCCGCGGCACCACGAAGTACGAATCCGCCATGGGCGGCCGGGGGACCAGGGTGACGTTCGAGGGCAGTTTCGACCTCGCTCCCGGCGCCCTGGGCGGTCTGGCCAAGCCGCTGGAGCGGCCCGTGGGCGCCTTCGTGGAATCGATCATCTCGACGATGATCCCGAAGAACACCCGCAAGATCATCGAGGCGGCGGCGGCCCAGCTGGCGGCCGAGGCCTGAGCATTCGCCGGAGGGCGCTGCGGCCCAGGCGCTACCCGAGCCCGATCACCCCAGCACCACGCTGTGGTGGAAGCCGAGGCGAGGGTCGCCCGTTTCGGGGATGAAATCCTGGAACTCCTGGATCGGCGGCATGTCGACCCTGAGCCGAATTGTGCCCGCCGGATAGTCGTAGATCGTGATGTGGTTCAGTCCCCGGTTCGCCGTGAACAGCAACGTCTGGTCTTTCGACAGCTTGGCGGCATACACCGAGTCGAGCAGGCTGAACCGGCTCACCCGCAGCGCGCTGAGGAAGTGGCGGCTGTTTGTGAACACGTTGCCGCGGGCTAGGGCGTCGTACACCTGCGTGGCGACCTCCCGAGGCCGCTCCAGTTGTGCTGCCAGGTCCGGCTTCTCGTCGATGATGCGGAACTTCGCGAAGGTCTCGAGGTCGATGCACACTATGGTCTGGCTACCTCCGTTGCAGAAGATCAGCTCCGTGTCGGACAACGTCAGGTCTGAGTTGATGTGAGCCGGGATTTCGCGGCCGCCCGACCAATGCCGGACCACCTTCGCATCCGCGGCGTCGATCTCGAACACATACTCCTTCTTGAAGGCCATCGCCCAGTCGTGATAGTCCTCGTAGTCCTGAGGCTCGACCCGAAACGACACCGCGTAGAAGAGATCCGAATCTTTCGAGGCAATGACGTGCCAGCAGGTAGCCGGCAACTCGATGACGGTCGACTCCCCCTTCTCTTTGTCCCACACCCCAACATGCCGGGCTTCGCCGTTGCGCCCAAAGGCCGGGTTGTCCATCGAGCCGTAGCAGATGTATCTGCCCGATCTTGTTGTCTGCATTGCATGCGGCAGCTTCACGCCATGCGGTCCAAGCAGCTCAGGTTTCGTGAGATTGTGCAGGGAGAACTTGTAGAAGTTCCTCCCGATCGCCGTGAAGAACTCGTCTTCAGAAAGCCAGACGAGATGGGTGCTGCCCTGGAGCGACGTGTTCGGCGTCTCGAACCGGAGCGTCGACACGCGGTCCAGTTCATCGAGCGTAGTCGTGTCGTAGAAGACGAGGTGCTGGCCGGCGTTACCGAGGAACCCCACCGTGCCGTCGGGATTCACCGATACCGCGTGACCGCCCGCAATCCCGTCGTAGTACCGGATCTTGTAGGCGTAGGTGTCGTCGTACGGGTTGTACAGGAAAAGGCACACGCCGGCCAGGCCTTCGAGTCCGTTGACCCCATTGCCGTCGAGGGCAATGTGGAAGGCATACGGGTAGCCCTTCACCGATACGGACATGAACCCCCCAAACGAGTCGGCGCGCCTCAATGGTCCTCGGCCGTCACACTATCGACCTCGCAGCAAACCCCTTCCGGGTGCCGTCCGACAACTGTAGACTCCGCAGCACCTCGAGGCCAGGGGACGGTCCGAGCGAGTGGGAGGTGCGATGGGAATCCTTGACGGCCTATTCGGCGGCGGAGGCGGAGCGTCCTACAGCTACGGCATCACGTCGACCATTCAGGGCGGCGACAAAGCGGTGACGGTCGACGTCGGCCTCGATGACGTGAACATCGATACAGGGCTGGACGACGTGAACATCGAAGTCGGCGGCACCGGTACCCCGCTGGCAACTACCACCGAGATCTCCTTCCCGCTTCCGATCACCACCAACGCCGACATCGACCTCGCCGTCACGCAACCCATCAATACCAATTCGGACATCAGCAGCAAGCTCGATGTCGAGCCTGTGCAGGTGGACCTGTGCATCGACGTCGGCCTCAGCAAGCTGCCAAATGCCCGCATCAGCCAACCGTACGAGAGCCACTTCGGCGTGACCGTGCTCGGGGCCGAACTCGTCGGATTCAACTGGAGCGGTGAGTCCAACACGATCATCGCCGACCTACCCAACCGCCCCCATGTCGAGCCAGGCGGTCAGCCGACACACCGGCATGTGACCGCGCCGCAGCGGAGGTTTGAGCGCCGCGCGGCTGTGAAGCGAGGTCCCGATGGCGGCCTCCTTATCCGTATGAACTGATCGAGGGGGGCACCATGGCCGCGAAGTCGGACCTGCAGCCGTCGGTACTCGCCGGGCCACCAGCTGCGGTGGCCGGTGTGGTGCACTTCCACAACGACACTGCAGGGGACGTCGACATCACGGAGGTCGCCGTCACCGATCCCGACGGCGTCCAAGCAACGCTTGCCGTCGATCCCATCACCGTCGGAGCAGGACGGAGCGCCCGCGTCGCCGTCCGGCTCGCCCTCGACCCGCACACCGCACCGGGCAACTATCCGATCGAGGTCGGCATCGCCGGGCGGACTGCGGCGGCGACCATCCACATCGTGGCGGCGCACGAGGTCGGGGTGACCCCCGAGATGCTCGTGGTCGGCAACGTTCCGGGAGAGCCGGTGGTGCAGGCCATCGTCGTGGCCAACAACGGGAACGTGCCGGTGTATCTCGCCGATTTTGGAGCGGTGCCGCTCTACCGAGAAGACACCGCACTCACCACGCTGCTCGGAATCGTCAACCGGCCATCCGCAGCGGCGCCAGCGCTCGAACCGCTGCCCGACGCTGTGGCCTCCATCGACGTGACCACTGATTCCGGTCGAGTCGAGATCGCCCCTGGCGTCACCAACGTCATCGACCTGATCATCCGTGTGCCTGAGGATCTGGCGCAGTCGGCGCGGTATCTCGCCGCGCTGCCGATTGGGCTCCGCACCCTGCTGATCGCCGTTGTTCCCGCCGGGCCGGAAGACGGGCCGAAATGATTCCAACCAAGTCAACAGACAAGGAGCACCACATGTCCTACTCGAGAGGCCGGACAACCGACGGTTGGTCCTGGCCGTCGACTGCGATCACCGAGATGACCACGGCGTGGACCGACTGGGCCGATGAGATGGCGGGAGCCTTCGACAGCTTCGTCAGCACCATGACCGATCAGCCGTCCAAGTCTGGACGCCGGCATCGCGCCGAGCTGCGGGTCCGCCCCGGCTCGTGCGGCGACTGTGCCCCCGATACGTGCCATTGCGACTGCTGCGTATACGACGCCGACCTCGTGGTCTACACCCGGGTCGCGGAGCGCCGCATCGTCCCGATCCGTGTGTCCAACGAGCGGACCCGAACCCGGCACATCACCCTCGAGCTCAGCGAGTTCACGACGAGCGGCGGCTCGCCCGCCCCAGTCGTCGGAAACATCCTGACGGCGAAGGAGTTCGACCTCGAGGCGTGTGAGCGAGAGGAGGTTGTCCTCCTCGTCGGAGTCGGCGGCGCCGGCCTGTCGGACGGTACGAGCAAGGGCGAACGTTTGGCAGCAACGGAAATGGCGGAAGCGGAGCTGCCGGACGGACGCCTCAGGGACGTGGACGACTGTGTGGTTGCCTACGCCGATCTCAGGATCCAGGGCTGCGACGTGAGGCCGCTGCGGATTGCGGTTGCGGTGCTGCCGCGCGACTGCGACGCCCATGAGGTGCACTGCGCCTGCGGGTGTTGCTGACATGGGGGAAAACCGACCCGACCAGCCAGCCGGATTGTGGAAGGACGCCGCTGCGAGGTTCTCAGACGGCGTGCGGCAAACCGTTGAGTTCCAGCGAAAACTCATCGGCGCCGACACCACGCCGTCCGAACTGACCGCCGCCTACTCCAGGTTCCTGCGGTCGGACCTGGCCGGATATGGGCAGCGGATCGCCGAACTGACCGTGGACTACTACAAGGCACTCGCCGAGGCGGCCCGTGAGTACGGCGAACGGTTTTGGGACGAGATCCAAACCAGCCCCGCCGCCAAGGACAGGGCAAAAGCGGATGAGCGCCCGCGCCACCTCCTCGAGATGTCGGGTCCTGAGGGCAGCGAGGTAACCAGCACGTTCGCGCTCGAGAACACGGATCCGGACGCCGCCGAAGTGAGCATCGAAGTGGGCCTGTGTCGAAGCCCCGACGGAGAAGCATTCAGCGCTCCGGTGATCGTCGAGCCTGATCGGCTGACGGTCGAGCCGGGCGGCTCGGCGACGGTGACGATCACGACCCGCGTCGATCCCGACCTCTTCACCCCGGGTGTGGAATACCGGATCCCCGTCCATGTCGAGGGACCTCAGCCGGCCGTGATCGACGTTCGAGTACGTTCGACCACCCCAGCCAAACCGGCGCAAGAGTCGAAGCCAACGGGGTTCACCGTACGCTGCCCCGCCTGCGACCGCACCTTCGAACGAAAGACCGAGGACCTCCGCCTGCGTCCGCACAAGGCGCCGTCTGGCAAGCCGTGCAAGGAGCGTTCCGGCCTCCGAGCTTGACGCCCAGCGCCGGTTCGGACGAAGTCACTGCCCGAGGAAGCGGGCCATTCCCTCACGGGCTTCCGCGGTCACGATCTGCTCGACGAAGTGGCGGCGTTCGTCCTCGAGACCGGCAGCGATAGCGGCAATATCGTCATGCAGGCGCAGCTTGGTGTGCCGAACCGATCCCGGCTGCATGACTGCGATGATCGCGGCAATCTGCCCAGCGCGAGCCTCGATCTCACGGGCTGGTACCAACTCCACTGCGATCCCCCACGCCACCGCCTGCTCCGCGGTGATCGTCCCGTTGGTCAGCAGAACAGCGGCCGCCCGCCCCCGACCGATCACCGCCGGCAGCAATGCGGTCCACCCACCGTCGGGAGAGAAGCCGACCACGTTGTACCAGGGGGTGAAGGACGCTTGCGGCGACACCACGACGACATCGGCACCCAGCACCAGACCAAGCGAGCCACCGGTGACCATGCCATGGACGGCGGCAACGATCGGCTGGGGCAGACGCATCATCGCCACGATCGCGTCGTTCAGCCGGCCGACCGTCTCGGCGGCGTAAGCGGTGACATTGTCGCCCTGCTCGTAGAAGGCCTGCACATCGCCGCCTGTCGAAAACGACCGTCCGGCCGCCGCCAAGACGACCACTCGGACCGATTCATCGGCCGCCACCGCCTCGAGTGCAAAGAGCAGTTCCGTCAGCAGTTCGGGCACCAGGCTGTTGTGCCGGTCCGGTCGGTTCAGGGTGAGGGTGACGACCGGCCCGTCGCGCTCGATCAGAACCAGGAGGTCGCGGGTGTTGCCGCTCATGACCCCAGGCTGGCTTCCCTCAGTTCCCGTTTCAGCACCTTCCCCGCCGCGTTGCGGGGCAATTCCTCGACGATGGTGACATGCTTGGGGATCTTGTACCGAGCCAGCTTGCCGTCACAGAACGCCAGCAGTTCGTCGCCGTCGAAGGTGGCCGGATCGCGCGGCACGACGACGGCCATGCCTACTTCCTGCCAGCGTTCATCGGGGACGCCGATGACGGCAACGTCGAGCACATTGGCGTGATGGAAGAGCACCTGCTCGACCTCGGCCGGGTACACGTTCTCGCCACCCGAGATGAACATGTCCTTCCAACGATCGACGATGTAGACGTAGCCGTCGGCATCGACCCGGGCGGCGTCGCCGGTGTGGAGCCAGCCATCGGTGAACGAATCAGCGTTGGCTTCGGGACGCTCCCAGTAGCCCGGCGTGACGTTGGGACCGCGCACCCACAGCTCACCGATCTCGCCGACAGCGACCTCGCCGCCATCCTCGTCGACCACCTTGATCTCGGTGTGCAGGCACGCCTTGCCGACCGATCCCGCCTTGACGAGGGCGTGGTCCTCGTCGGTGAGGAACACGGTCGGGCTGGTCTCGGTGAGGCCCATCCCCTGGCGGATGACGACATCGCGAGCGGCGTAGCGCTCGAGCAACGCCACCGGCATCGGGGCCCCACCGCACGCCCAGGACCGCACTGCGCTCAGGTCGGCCTCCGCCCAGCGGGGATGCTCGGCGAGGAACTGATACACGGCGGGCACGCCGAAGAAGTGAGTGATCTCGCCGCTCTCGAGCCAGGTGAGCACCCGATCGGCGTCGAACTCCCGCAAATTCACAGACCGCCCCCCGAGGTGCAGGCACGGCGTCGTATAGAGGTTGAGCCCACCCGAGTGGAACGTGGGGAGCACATTCAAGTTGGTGGAGTCCATGGTCAGCCCGACAGAGTGGCCGATGTTGATGGCGTTCCAGAAGAACATGCCGTGGGTGACGATGGCGCCCTTGGGATGTCCGGTTGTGCCCGATGTGTAGAGAATCGCCCACGGGTCGTCGTGAGTGGCCGACACCGGTCGCACCGCCGCCGGGTTCACGCTTGCCTTGGCGGCGGCGTAGTCATCACCGAGCGCCAAGGTTGCCGGAATACCCAACTCGGCGGCGGCCGTGGCGAAGTCGTCCTCGAAGATGAGCACTTTGGGCCGGCAGTCACCGACGATGAATTGCAGTTCGGGCACCGCCAGCCGCCAGTTCAGCGGCACCAGAATCGCGTTCAGCTTGGCGCAGGCAAACAGTGCCTCGAACACATCGGTCGTGTTTCCGGAGAGGAAGGCGACCCGATCGCCGGAGGCGACGCCGTGGTCGGCCAGCCACGCCGCCAACCGGCGAGCGCTGTCGTCGAGATCCCGGTAGGTGATGGTGAGGTCGCGCCCGTCGTCGACCAGCGCCACCGCGGTGGGGCGCAAGTCGGCGTGGAACGCCGTCCAATCGTACGCCGGCACAGGACGCGCCATGATGACCTCCCTATTCCGCGGCCTTCTTCGCTCTCTGGGTGAGGTGTTCCCACCCCTCCTTCATCTGCGGTTTCTTCGCTCGCCAGGTGCCCACGATGCCGAACGGCAAGAAGAGCACGATCCCGACATAGGCAATGCCGAGGACCATGGCGGCCGCCCCCCCGAACCACTTGTCGAGGTAGTACTCGAGCAGCCGGAACGTGGCGGCCCCGACGATGGCCCCGGTCAGCGTGCCGATCCCACCGATGAGGATCATGAGCAAGGCGGCAACCGTCCAGAACAACCCGGCCACGGTTGGGCTCACGATCGGCTGGTGGAGGGTGTACATCATCCCCGCCAGCGAGGCGGTGATCGATGCCACGACCAGTGCGATCAGCTTGAACCAGAACGTGTTGTAGCCGAGCATCAGCGCCCGGTCCTCGTTCTCCCTGATGGCGATCAGCACCTTGCCGGTCGGCGAGTTCACCAGAGCGCGATACAGCACATAGGCCACGACGACGAGAAGCAACCCGATCACGTAGAAGCGAAATCGTTGCGTCGACGTGTCGATCCAGGCGGGAACGTCAACCCCTTGCAGGCCGATCTCGGCGCCAAGCCACTCGGAGAGTTCGGTCGATTGGATGATGATGGCGAACACCGACGCAAACCCCAGGGTCACCAGCGCAAACGTGATGCCCTTCACCCGCGGCAACACCACGGCAAACAGCAAGGCTTGGGCAATCGCCAAGATCAGGACCAGCACCAGGGTGAGACCGAGGTCCCACTCGAAGGTCTTCAGGGCGACACCGGTGGCGTAGGCACCCATGGCGAAGAACATGGCATGACCGAATGACAGCAGACCGGTGATCCCCAGGATCAGGTCGTAGCTGATCGCAAACAGCGCCAAGTAGAAGATCTCGATCATCAAGCCCTGCATGAAGCGGGCGTTGCCGGTGTCGTTGCTGAGCACTGCAGCCGGGGACTGGCCGTCGATGATCGCCACGACGAAGGGGAACAACAGCATCGCCACCGCAGCGAGCAAGACCCATCGATAACGCTGCCACAGGCTGGGGCGGGTCAGGAGGCCGTTGCTCATCGGTCCTCCCTTCCGAACAAGCCGTTGGGTAACAGCAGCAGGATGACCACCATCAGGATCACGGCCGAGGCCGGCACCAGCGGTGGCGAAGGCTTGAACGGCTCATCCATGAACGGCAGGTTGATCCCCACCTGGCCGTACTTGATGACGAACTGTTGGATGAGGCCGACGAGAAGCGCGCCGGCGGCGGCGCCGGGGAAGCTGGTCAATCCACCGATCGCCAACGCAATCAACGCCAGCAGCAGGAACCGGGCACCCATGTCGGGGGACAAACCGACCGAGGGTGCGGCGATGACACCACCGAGGGCGGCCAGGGCCACACCAAGGGCAAAGACCAAGGTGAACACACGCCGGACGTTGATGCCCAGTGCCTCGACCATTTCGGAGTCCTGGACGCCGGCGCGAATCACCATGCCGATGCGGGTTCGTTTGAGCAGCAACGACACGCCGACAAGCACGATGAGACCGACCAGCGGCACGAACAGCTCGTTGTAGATGCGGATTCTGGAATCGCCGACCTCGAGAATCCGGCATCCGCTGAAGATGCCGCCGATGCCCGAAGCCGGACAACCCTCACCCGCCCCGTTGAATGCCGCCGGGGCCGGCATCGTGAACTCGGGACGGCCCCACACGTAGCGAACCAGTTCCAGGATGATGAACGCCAGGCCGAGCGTCAGCATCAGCTGGTAGATCGGCCGGGCATACAGCGGCCGGATCATCGTCACTTCGATGAAAGCACCGGCCGCGGCCCCAAAGAGGGTGGACACCGCCAGGGCGATGAAGAACAGCCACGTCGTAGATAGTCCGAACAGCCAGTCGGTGATGGTGGTATTGCCGGCGGCGACCACGACGGCGAACACCAGCAGCCCGCCGGCAGCCGCCCAGGTACTTGGCTTGACGTCGGTGCGAGCTCCGGGGTCACGCCGGACCTGGCTCAACGCTACGGCACCCGCCATCAGGGCCGCCCCGATGAACAACACGATGAACGCCACGATCGGCGTCATGTCGAACTCGGCCGGAGCGATACTCGAGATGGTTCCGCTGTCGAGCGCCAACGAATTGGTGATCGGGCTCTCGGCGTAGACCTCGGGGTTCCACTTGGCGAACGGGAACCAGGTCAAGGCCAGAACGGCCACGCCGAACCCGACGATGGCGACGACCCAGGTCACCGCCCGCCACAGCCGTGGCGACATCGTGAAGGGCTTCACCAACCGCCGCCACAAGGGCAGCAGCGCAAAGGCTGCCACCATGATGCCGAGCGGGACCAGCGCATCGATGAACGTGTCGGGTCGCACGTAGACCGTCCAGCCGACGTAGGCGCCGAGCATGAACAACTCACCGTGGGCGAGGTTCAGCACGTCCATCAATCCGAAGATCAGCGACAGGCCGGAGGCCACCAGGAAGGTCACCGCGGCGACCGAGAGGCTGCGCAGAATGGTGACCAGCCAATCGCCCGAATCGATCCCAAGTAGTGCGGTGCCGAAAAGGAAGACCAGCACCACGATCACCGTCATCCTGGTGCGGTTGCTCTTGAACCAGTCGGCCCTGCGCCGGTTCCCAGAGGGTGGCGCCGGGGTCGGGGCGTCGGTCTTGGCCGTCATGCCGCCCCCAGGTATCTCTTGATGGTCGCTTCGTCGTTGACGAGGTCCGCCATCTCGCCGGACTTGACGGAACGGCCCTCCTCGATGATCACGTAGCGGGCCGCCAGCCGGCTGGCCACGATGAAGTTCTGTTCGACGAGCAGCACCGTGCTGTCGGTCGACAGCGTCCGAATCGCCTCCATCATCTGCTCGATGATCACCGGGGCGAGCCCTTCGCTCGGTTCGTCGATGAGCAGCAGCCGGTTGTCGGGAACGAGAGCTCGGGCAACGGCGAGCATCTGCTGCTGGCCGCCGGACAGCTTGGTCCCCGACAGCTTGATCAGGCGTTTGAGGTCGGGAAACAGATCAAAGATGAAGTCGCTCTTGCGGGCGAGGTCGCCCTTCTTGCGTTCGGCGATCCGTAGATTCTCCTCAACGGTGAGGTCGCCGAAGATGGCGCGGTTCTCGGGCACGTAGCCGATACCCATCGCCGCGATGTCGTAGCTGTGGCGGCCGGACAGGTCGACGCCCTCAAACAGCAGTTCGCCCTCGCGGGCCGGGGTGAGGCCGAGGATCGTCTTCAGGGTCGTGGTCTTGCCCGCCCCATTGCGCCCGAGCAGGGCCACGATCTCACCTTCGGGGACATCGAGTGAGACGCCTTCGAGGATGTGAAAGCGTCCGATGAAGGTCTGTACATCGCGCAGTTCGAGGATGTTGCTCATGGCGCCGCCTCGTCGTACAGCTCTCCGAGGTAGGCGGTCTGCACCCGTTCGTCGGCAGCGATCTCGGCGGGGGTGCCCTCCGCCAGAAGTGCTCCCTGGTGCATCACCGAGATCCGATCACTGACGCTCATCACGACGTTCATGTTGTGCTCGACCAGCATGACGGTCTTGTCGCCGGCCGCCTGGATGCCCTGGATCAGCTCCATCAGCTCCGGTACTTGCTCGGCAGCCATGCCTGCAGTCGGTTCGTCGAGCAGCAGAACCTCAGGGTCCGGAGCGAGGATCATGCCCAGCTCGAGTTTCCGCTGGTCGCCATGGGGCAGCACGTTGGCGGGCAGTGCCGCCTTGTCCTTCAGGCCGACGAGGTCGAGTACCTCCATGGCGCGATCGTTGACGTCGGGGAAGCGTTTCCACGATTTGAACAGCTTGAAGTTGTCCTTGCCGAGCGCCTGGGTGGCGAGGCGTACGTTCTCGAACACGGTGACATTCGGGAAGATGTTGGTGATCTGGAACGATCGACCCATCCCACGGTGGATGTGCTTGTAGGCCGGCAGAGTGGTGATGTCCTCACCTTTGAAGATGACCTGACCGCTTGTCGGGCGGATGGTCCCACTCACCAGGTTGAAGAACGTCGTCTTGCCGGCCCCGTTGGGGCCGATGATCGAGTGCAGGCTTCGTGCCTCGACCTTCATGCTGACGTCGTCCACGGCGACGAGTGCCCCGAATTCGCGCCGCAGCACGCGGGTCTCGAGGATGGCGTCGGTCACGTTCCTCCCTCCGTCGGGGGCGGTGGGGCGGGCCCGATCGGCCCGCCCCATGCCCATTGGATCAGCCTCCGGTCAGCGTCCCAACCGGCAGACTTCCGCAGCGGTCCACGTACTCGCCTTCGAGCAGGCAGGGCGGCTCGGGCCGCACCGTGTTGACGTACTCGTAGTACTTGAACTCGGGGTCGTCGACATTGAGCAATGTGACGACATACATGTCCTGAATCGCCGTGTGGTCCTCGGCCCGGATCTGAATGGTGCCCTTCGGCCCCTCGAACGTCATGCCCTCGAGCGCCGTCCGCAGCGAATCGGCATCTGCTGCGCCACCGGTGGCCTTGAGCGCCTCACCGATCATGATGGCGGCGTTCATGCCGTCGGCATCGAACAAGTCGGGGATTTGACCCTCTGCGGCCGCCTTCTCGATCAGGAAGTCGTTGATGGCGTTGTTCTGCGGCGCCGTGTAGTGATACAGGATGACCGACGTCGTCCCAATGGCATTGGCGAAGAACGCCGGCATCACAACGTTGTCGACGAACGGTGATCCGAGCACCGTCGTGTCGTTGATGACACCAAGGTCACGCGCTGCCTGATCGAGCGGCACGAAGCCACCGCCGGCCCACGTCACCAGGAAGGCATCCGCGCCGGAGTTGGCGAGGGGCTCCAAGTAGGACGTAAAGTCGGTCGTGTCGGCCGGGGCGAAGACGTCGTCGGCGATGAACTCGCCGCCGAAGAACGTACAGGCATCCTTGTAGGCCTGGGCCCCGCCGTAACCGAACGAGTAGTCCGGTGCGATCTGGACAAAGGTCTCCATGCCATCGACGTTGACGAACTGGTCGCAAATAGCCATCGAGTCCTGGTAGTTGTGGCGGCTGGCACGGAAGGTATTCGGATCGAAGTCCTTCCCGGTGATGTCGGTTGCCGCCGCCGGGGCGACGATCAAGATCACGTCGTTGTCCGCCGCCAACTCCTGAAGGCTCGCAGTGGCGCCCGAGCTCACCGTGCCGACCAAGATGTCGACACCGTCGACCTCGATCAGCTCGCGGCCGACCGTGGCCGTGATCTCCGGGTCGCTCTGGTCATCCTTGACGATGACCTCGATCTCGCAGTTCTCGAGCATGTACTTGCCGTCGGTGCCTGCGGCGCCGGTGACGTACTCCATGCCGATCGGGAACGAACGCAGGATGTGGGCGCCGTAGATGGCCAGCGAGCCGGTCTCATCGGTGATGAGGCCGACCTTGACCGGTTCGTCGCACGTCACGCCGCCCGCGGCGGCCACCGTGGTCGTCGTGGTGTCTTCGCCACCACCGGCTGTCGTTGTGGTCTCCATGGCTTCGGTGGTTGTGGTCTCCTCGCCACCACCGCCGGCCGTAGTCGTCGTCGTGTCGTCGTCGTCGCCGCAGGCTGCGGCTACGAGTGCAAAGGCCAGCAGCAGGGCTGCCAGTGGCATCAATCTCTTCAGCATCGGGTCTCCTCCATGCCTTTCGTCTTGGTCAGTTCTCTTCCGTCAATCGGGCGTGGAACACCCGGTTGAATTCCTCCGGCTTCTCGATATACGGCACGTGGCCGCAGTCATCGATCACCACTTCCTCAAAATCACCCCCCGCCGCGGCGTAGCCGTCCAGCACCGCCCGAATCTGATCGAGCATGGGCTGGGGCGGATATGCTTCGGCACCGGGGTATCCAGGAACCAGCCCCATTGGGCCCCAGGTTCCGGGGTCTGAGGCGGCGTTGTTGGACACCGCCAAATCGCTATCGCCACGCACCCACAGCACCGGTGGTTTCGGCGTGGCGTTGATGATCTCGTCGACATCGATGGCGTACTTGGGTGACAGGGCGTTGTTGGCGCCCCACTTTCCGGCCGACACAAAGGGCCAGTGTTCCGACATGGCCAGGTCACCCGGATAGGCGCTCTCGCCGAGGTGGACCTGGAGCAAGCTGGCGACGTACTCGTCCTCGCGGGCCGGGATGAAGGGCGGCTTCCACACCAGGGTGCGCAGCGCCGAACGCGGCGAGAACATCGAGTCGGCGGTCGTGTCACCAAGCTCGAGCTGGGCCACCAACTGGGGGCTGACCAGTCCGGCGCCCGACCCGGCGTAGTCGTCGGTCGTCGGGGTGCCGGCGGCGTCTTTGGTCCCGCCGAAGCCGTAGGGCGATCCTGGGTCGGCTTGAGTGACCGTCAACAGGCGGTCCGGGTGGCGAGCCAGCAGCCACCACACCACGACTCCACCGAGCGAACTGCCGACGACGTTGAACCGGTCATAGCCGAGGTAGTCCATCAAGGCGATCGCATCGTCCACGTACTCACCCATGCCGTGGACGGCGTGGACCTTCGCCGCCGGGTCGGCCTCGCCGTAGCCACGCTGGTCGGGGGCGATACCGCGATAGCCGCTCGGGAGCGCCACCATCGTCTCCTCCCACCAGGTGGCCGACGACAGGTTGCCGTGGAGGAACAGCACCGGGATCCCGTCATCCGCGCCACTGAAGAGCACCCGGGTCGCCAGACGGTCGGTGGAGATGGTCTGCGCGGTGATGCCTTCGATGGTGGGAACACTCATGACACTCCTCCCGGATCGGCGAGCAGCTTCTTGTCGATCTTTCCGATGGCGGTCTTGGGCAGTTCGTCGAGCAGCACGATGGTGCGGGGCAGCTTGTACTTCGCCAGACGCTCGCCGAGGTAGTTCATGAAGGCGTCCTCGCGGAACTCGGAGCCGGGCTGCGCCACCAGGCACGCCATGCCGACCTCACCCCACACTTCGTCGGGGACGCCGACCAGGGCCGCCTCGGCGATACCTTCGTACGCCAGCATCACCGACTCGACTTCGGCCGGGTACACGTTCTCGCCACCGGAGATGAACATGTCCTTGGACCGACCCTTGATGGTGAAGAAACCCTCGTCGTCCTTGACGGCGAGGTCACCGGTCCACAGCCAGCCATCCTTGATGGTCTCGGCGGTCGCCTCGGGCCGGCGCCAGTATCCCGGAGTGACGTGGGGACCGCGGATCAGCAGTTCACCGGCTTCGCCGGGTCCGACCTCGTTGCCGTCCTCGTCGACGATCTTCATGTCGATGTGGAAGATCGGAAAGCCAACCGAGGTGGTCTTGTCACGGACCCGGTCGGCCGGGAGCCAGAAGTTGTTGCCGGCGGCCTCGGTGAGTCCGTAACCCATCTTGAAGTCGATGCCGCGGTCCCAGAACTTCTCCATGATCGGCAGCGGGCAGGGGGCGCCACCGGAGATGACCAGGGCCAGCTTGGAGAAGTCGGCCTCCTCCCAGCGGGGATGGGCCTGGAGCATCTGATACATCGTCGGCACCGCCACGTAGTGGGTGATGCCACCCTTCTCGATGAGCTCGTAGCTCTCGTCGAGGTCGAACCCTTCGCACAGGATGGTGGTGCCGCCGACATGGACCAGCGGGACCATGAAGATGTTGGGCCCGCCGATGTGGAAGAAGGGAAGCTGGAGCGGAGCGACGTGCTCGGCGGTGATGCCCCACGAGGTGATCGTGTTGACCGAGTTCCAGGTGACGTTGCCGTGGGTGAGGATGGCGCCCTTGGGCAGCCCGGTCGTGCCGCCGGTGTAGTAGATACCCCAGATGTCATCCATCTCGAGGTCGGGACGATCGGTCAGTTCGTCCGGGAACGCGTCCCGCGCGGAGAACGAGCGATCGCCGGAGCCGGGCTTGCCGAAGGCAATGACGTCGCGAGTCGTGTCGAACGAGGGGCGGAGTTCGTCGACCTGCACACTCCAATCGTCGCTGTAGATCAGCACCACCGGCTCGGCATCGGCAACGATCTGGCGCAGTTCGTGCACGGTGAGGCGCCAGTTGAGGTTGTGGAGGACAAAGCCGATCTTGCCCGCCGCCCAGAACAGGTCGACGTACTCGGGGCAGTTCGAGGCGTAGACCGACACCCGATCGCCCTTCTCGACGCCAAGCGATCGCAGGTAGTTGGCGGTGCGGTTGACCCGGGCGTTCCAATCGCTGAAGGTGATCTCGGGGCCGCCGAGGCCTTCGACCAACCCCACCCGATTCGGGGTGAGCTTGGCACGTTTGTCGAGCCAGTCGGTGGCGTAGTGCGACGTCTGGGGCAGCACGATGCTCTCGTTCATTGGGCGTTCGCTCCTTGCGCGTTCGCTCCTTGCGCCTTTCCCCATTGCACGACACCGGCGCCCCACACGTAGCCGATCCCCGCCCCCACCATCACCATGAGGTCGCCGTCTTTCAGCTTTCCTTGCTTTTCGCCCTCGATCATCGAGATGATCGTGTCCTGTTCGCCGATGTGACCGACGTCGCCCAGGTACACGGCCTGGTCCTCCTTCAGCCCGAGGAGGTCGAGGATCTCCCTATGGGCCGATGGTTTCACCAGCAGCATGTTCAGGTAGTCGAGGTCGGCCCGGGTGTAGGGCGTGCCGTCGGGTTTGGTCCCCGACTTGCGCAATGCCTCATCGATGCAGAACATCCAGTTCTTGATGCTGACCTCGCCGAGCCGGGCTTTCATGGCTTCCGGTTCGACGAGATCGAACTTGAACCGGCCCGCGGAGACGGCGTCGTCGGTGGGATGCTCGACGGTGCCGCTGGCGGGAACGATGACGTGGCGGCTCATCGAACCGTCCGACATCAGGTGGGTGCCCAGCACGTGGTTCTCGGGCCAGTCCCGCTTCACCAGCATGGCTCCGGCACCGGCGCCGATGTTGAACAGGAACGAGGTGCGCAGGTTCGAGAAGTCGATGAAGTCACCGATGATGTAGCCGCCGGCGATCATGATCGTGTCGATCGAGGGGTCGTCGCGCATCAGCGAGCGGGCCAGCTTGAGGGCGGCGATGGTGGTGGCGCACCGCATGTGCAGGTCCATGCCCCAGGCGTTGGTGGCGCCGATCTCGTTGGCGAGATCGATCCCCGCCGTCCACAGCATGTACTCCTTCCACTCCTCAGTGGTGCAGAGGAGCACATCGATCTCCTTCGGATCGATCCCGGCCTTGGCGATGCACTCGTTGGCCGCCTCCACCGCCATGGCGTTGGGCGGCATGGTGGGGTCCGGGATGTGCTTCTGGTTGATTCCCAGCTTCTCCTTGACCACCCACAGCGGGAGCCCACTGGCGTCGGCGATCTCCTCGGCCGACATCACGGTGTCGGGTAGATACATCCCCGTGGCGACGATGCCCATCGCGAAGTCTTCGTGATCAGTCACGTCGTTGCCTCCTTTGCGCTCAGCGCACAGGAGATGAAGGTCATTACCTCGTCGAAGACCTCCTCGGGCGGCATCGTGCCTTCCCACTGGGTCCACCGGGTTCCGATGAGTTCGGCGATCCCCATCAGCACCCACGCCATGGTCTCGGCCGAGACGTTGCTCACTATCTCGCCCTGACCCTGGGCCTTCTCGAGGCCGCGGATGTAGCTGTCGGCGATCATGGCGTAGTGCCAGCGGTTGGTCTCGGGGGCGACGAACTCGGACTCGCGCACGATCCGGTACAGCGCCTTGTGTTCGACGACGTACTCGAAGAACGTGCGGAACCCGGCTCGCTCCATCTCGAAACGGCTGCCGAGGCCGTCGACAGATTCCGAGATTGCTCGGCGCAGGTCGTGGTTGAGGACATGGACCAACTCGACGAAGGCGGCCAGCTTGTCGGGGAAGTACAGGTAGTAGGTGCCTTGGGCTACGCCGGCGCGGCGGGTGATTTCGGCGATGGAGGCCCGGTCGTAGCTGTACTCGCCGAACACGGCTTCGGCGGCGTCGAGGATCGCCCGGCGGGTGGCACGGCCTTTGGCCGTAACCGGCACGGAAGCCGACCCCCCCAGTCCTCCTCCTGACACCTGAATCTCTCCTCGCACCTGAGACCTGAGTCAGTACTCAGTTTCAGTGTACGACAGAGGTCAGCCCCGTTTCAACTGAGCATGGATCCTCGACCCGTTCTGGCGTGGTTCCGGCGCGATTTCTCGCGCCCCGGCCACGCCGGAACGGGAAGGGACTTCTGTCCCCCGGCTTCCCGCAAAAGTCCCTGGCGAAGACTCACCGGGAGGTCCAACCTGTGCTTGGAACGCTCCAAGGAGTGAACCAGAGAGTTCCCTTTTCTCTCAACGACGCAGCGCAGCCACAAGGTCCCTCCCCCTCCACTGCGCAGACCGGGCCCCACAACACGGGGCCCGGCGTCGCGTCCGAACCCGTTTTTCGGAGACTGTTGAACAGCCGCTGTGAGAGCTCGCGGACGCACCAACCAGCATGGGCGGCAGCCGCAGCGAGCGCGAGCCGGCGGTGTTCAACGGGCGAATGGCGGACATGTGCGCAGCATGCTGCGCCATTGTCCGCCAAAACCCTCTCGCCCCACCTCGGGGCCTACACTGCGCGGGTGCCGGAAACGCCGCTTGCCGACCCCACTCTCCTCAACCGCCCCGGCGAAGCCTGCGGTGTGTTTGGGATTTTCGCCCCCGGCGCCGAAACCGCCCGACTCACCTACTTCGGGCTATTCGCCCTCCAGCACCGCGGCCAGGAGAGCGCCGGGATCGCAGTGTCCGATCGAGAGACTCTGACCGTATTCAAAGACCTCGGCCTGGTCGCCCAGGTGTTCGACGAGACGACCCTCAGCGCCCTCCACGGCGACATCGCCATCGGTCACACCCGCTATTCGACGACGGGTTCGTCGGTGTGGGAGAACTCCCAACCTGTCTACCGCCAGATCGACCCCAACGGCATTGCCCTCGCCCACAACGGCAACCTCACCAACACCGGCGAACTCGCCGAACGGCTCGGCAAGCTGTTCGCCACCACCGACTCAGAGTTGATGACCGAAGCCATTGCCCAGGCGATGGGCATGCACAACCTCACACTCCCCAATGCCCTGATGATGACCCTGCCTGCGTTCCGCGGTGCGTTCACTCTGGCGATCATGGACCGCGACACCCTGGTCGGCGTGCGCGATCCGCACGGCTTCCGACCGCTCTGCCTCGGCCGCCATGAACACGGCTGGGTGATCGCATCCGAAACGGCGGCCCTCGATATCCTCGGCGCCGAGTTCATCCGAGAGGTCGAGCCGGGCGAGATGGTCGTCATCGACGCCGCCGGCGTACGCAGCATGCGGCCGTTCTCGGCCCCCGAGCCGAACCTCTGCCTGTTCGAGTTCGTCTACTTCGCCCGGCCGGACTCGACGCTCTACGGCCAGAATATCCACGCCGCCCGGCGCCGGATGGGTGAGCAACTCGCCGACCAAGCTCCTGCCATTGCCGACGTCGTCGTCCCGGTGCCCGAGTCGGGCATCCCTGCCGCCCAGGGATACGCCGCCGAGTCCGGAATCCCCTTCCGCGACGGGTTGGTGAAGAACCGCTATGTGGGGCGGACTTTCATCCAGCCGGCCCAATCGATGCGGGACCGCGGGATTCGGATGAAGCTAAACGCCATGCCCGGGGAGTTGCGCGGCCGCCGCGTCGTCCTGGTCGACGATTCCATCGTGCGCGGCTCGACCACCCGCCAATTGGTCACGATGGTGCGCGAGGCCGGCGCCACCGAAGTCCACCTGCGCATCTCGTCGCCGCCGTACCGATGGCCCTGCTTCTACGGCATGGACACCGGCGACCGCTCAACGCTGCTGGCCGCCGACCGCTCGGTCGATGAGATCGCCGGGTTCCTCGAGGTCGACTCACTTGCCTATCTCGAACTCGACCGTTTGCTCGACGCCACCAACGTTCCGGCGGCCGGCTTCTGCGCCGCCTGCCTCTCGGGCAAGTACCCGACCGACGTCCCGGTCACCGGCGACAAGTTCCTCCTCGAGCGATCCTGATGGCGACGTACCGCGAGGCCGGCGTCGACCTCGATGCGGCCGATGTGGTAGTGGCCCGCATCAGGCCGGCCGTCACCAGGACCTGGCACGATGGGGTGATCGGTGGCTTTGGTGGCTTTGCCGCCGGCATCATGATTCCCGCCGGCTACACGAACCCGGTGCTGATGATGTCGACCGACGGGGTCGGCACCAAAGCCGAACTCGCCCGCCAGGCCGGACGCTTCGACGGGCTCGGCTGGGACCTGGTCGCCATGTGCATCGACGACCTCGTGGCCGCCGGCGCCAGGCCGATTGCGATGACCGACTACATGGCGGTGGGCCGCATCGACGTTGACATGGTCAGCGCCATCGTCACTTCGGTTGCCGCCGCCTGCGAGGAAGCCGGCGTCGCGCTGCTCGGCGGCGAGACCGCAGAGCACCCCGGTGTGATGGATGCCGACGCCTTCGACCTCGCCGGTGCCGCGCTCGGCGTTGTCGAGGCCGATGCCGTCATCGACGGTAGCGCCATCCGGTCCGGCGACGTTGTGATCGGACTCGAAAGTCCCAATCTGCGGTCGAACGGGTTCTCATTCGTCCGGATGCTGCTCGACAAGTCCGCCACCTTCGCCCAAGAATTCGCCGACCCGGACGGCGACGTTGCGAAGACGCTGCTCGAACCGTCCGTCCTCTACACCCCGGTGGTGCTGGCCCTGATAGAAGCGGTCGAGGTCCATGGACTCGCCCACATCACCGGCGGTGGCCTTCCCGGCAACGTTCCCCGGGTTCTCCCCGACGATTGTGCCGCGGTCATCGATACCTCGGCCTGGATTCCACCGCAGGTCTTTGCCTCGCTCGGCGAAATGTCGGGAGCGGAGCGCGACGAGCTCTTCCGCACCTTCAACATGGGCATCGGTTTTGTGGCCATTGTGGCGCCGAGTCAGGCCGACGACGCCATCATGGTTGTTGAAGCGGCCGGCAAGCCCGCCATGGTGATAGGTAGGGTCGAGCGGGGCGACGGCGGCGTCACTCTCGCCTGAAACGCCCGGCCAACCTGCGGCTCAGCGGTGAACTCGTCCGCTTCTTGAACGGCGACGAAGCGTGCGTCATCGGGTGAGGCCGATGACTGGGTGGTTGTTCCGCTGTCACCGATATCGCCTGCTCGGTCGCTTCTCGATAGGCCCGGATTGCCGCCGCACGGTCGTCCCGCCCGGGCCCGATACGGCGGTACACCACCAGGGAAGTCACGGCGACGAGCAACAGACCCACCACGACGACCCACGTCGACTTGGAGATTCCCGCGACCGCCGCGATCCCAGTGGCACCAAACAGCGACCCGACGATCAAGACCATTCCACCACTCCCCGAAAGCGCATCACCATCCATCGGCAAATAGCTCGGGATTCTCAAATCGCTACCTCGATCGAGGTAGCGAGCGCCCTACTTGTGGCGCTTTTGCCCCTGGGAGGTCATCTTGCGGGCACTGTCGAGCCCCGAGCGCCGGAACCGTCCGGAGAGGCCCCCCACGATGGGGATCCGCGCCATACCGCTCTTGCGAAATGGGGACTCTGCGTGAGTGATCGGCGTTGGGCGCTGTTCACTCTCTGCCACGGCCGCCGCGGCGAGCGCCGCCTTTTCGTTGGCGATTCGTTCCTGGCGCCGGGCCGAGGCACGGGCGCCGTCGCCGCGGGTGAGCCTCGTGTAGCCCCACACCAACACAAGACCGAGGAGAAGCAACCCCATCCCGATGATCCAGGGACCCATCTTGGAGCCGTCCAATGCGACGTTGTCGCCCGGTGCCGCCACCGGCACCCTGGCCTGGTCGGCGCCAACTGCTGCCTTGAGGTTGGCGGGAATTGCCTTGCCGGTCGGTGCGTCGTACAACCGGGTGGCGGTGCAACGATCGTCGGTGAATGGGGAAGTGCGGTTGTGGGGAAATACCAGGTAGGTGCGACCGCTCTCGAAGATCCGATCGTTGCTGTCGGCTTCGGTCGCCGATGCCGAGCCGCCGACGACGGTCACGTACTGGGGAAGGTCGCGGCCCTTCCACACCTGGAGGACCTCCATCTCGGCGGTCCGCCCCCGATTGGCAACTTCAACGGTGCGGCCGATGAAGACGGTATGGGCCTCCTCGACGGAGGTGATCAACGTCGGCGCTGGTCCACAGGCCGCCATCGCGGCCCCGGGCGCGACGAGGATCGTCGCCATGACCAGCAGGATTCCACCGAGCACACGTGAACGCATCCAGGAGCTATCGGCAGGGTGACTGCCCTACTCAACCGGTCAGTTTTGGGCCCACCGAGATGCGGGGGCTCGAACCCGAGTCTCTCATCATCGCAATGGCCAGTAGCGAGGACCTACTCATCGGCACCAAATTGGTAGTTGAACGCCTCAGCCGTTCGCTCTGCTCGCACCGACAGGTCGGACCACAGGCGGGCGCTGCCGGGGTGGCGGTCGGCGAAGCCTCGCCAGCGGGCGGCGGCCACGCCGTAGAGCGTCGCCAGATCGCGCTCCAGGCCGGGGTCGCCAACGAGATCGACACCGTCCCGCTCGCCGGTGAGCGATCGAACCGTCGCATCGAGCACCACGACGCCCGACCACACCGAACGGAGGTAGCGGCCCAGATCGGCGTCGAGCCCGGTTGGGCCGTAACTGTCCTCCCCGGGCGGAGCCAAACCTTCCGCACCGGTGAGTACCGGTGCCGGACGGAGCCGATCACCGAAGGCGAGCACCATATCCCTGCTCTCGAAAGCCGCCTCACGCCGCTGCGGGTAGCAGTGCCCCATCGCATCGAGCCAGGGCACCGCCCAGTGCAGCAGCCGGTCACTCAGGAGCATTCGACGCGCGGTGTACGCCCGGGTCGCCAGCGGATGGTTGCCGGTCTCCCACCCATCCGCCTCGGCGGCGGCAAGTCCCGCACTGAAAGCGGCCAGGTCCGCCAGTTCATAGCCCGTGAACTGGTGGCTCCACTGTCGGGCGCGGCGATCGAGATCCGACCCGGGGTCGAAGAAGCCGACGACCGCAGCCTCCGACGGCACGACGTCGTCCCAGGTCTCCCTCCGCCACCGGCGCGCCAGTTCGATCCACTGTTCGGCTTCGACTCGGGCCGCGGCGACCGCGGACCCGGAGTCAGGGTCGAAACTGGTAGGCATCGGGGGTCGGCTTCACCGGCCGGTCGAGCCACAGCGGGCGCCGCACGTTGCCCGGCCCCGGCCCCGGCTTCGTCAAGGCCTTCCACTCCTGATACACCTGGTGGCTCTTGTTCGTGTCGACGAAGACATCGCCGTACCGGTCGCCCGGCTCGGCCGGGCCAAGCCGCACCCGCTGATGCCAGGCGTGCATCCCCGAGATCGGGTCGGGATGCACCGGGAACGCCAGGTTCTGATTCACCCCGGCGTCCTGCCACCAGATCCGCTCGCTGTCCGGGTCGTCGGACTTGAACGGGGCGATGCCCTGCTTCTGGCGCAGCATCCACCCGTTCTCCTGGCGCGACAGGTCGACCAACGCCGACGACCAGCGTTCGTTGCCGGTGTCGTCGGCCAATCGCCAACGTCCCAGGTGATGCGAGGCGGCGACGACCCCGGGGCGGATCCCCTCCGTACGCCACACCCGCATCACGAAGTAGCCGATATCGGTGTTGATCCGGATCATGTCTCCGGTCTCGAACCCGAGTTCGTCGGCGTCACCGGGATACATCCACAGCGGGTGACCGTGGCTGATCTCGTACAAGTACTTGGCATTGCCCGACCGGGTGTGGATCAGCGTCGGCAGCCGGAAGATCGGCAGCAGAATCCGTTCGTTTCCTGCGATGTCCATGTCACGCCAGTAGACGTGGGTCTTGAGATACGTCGGGATGGCGTCGTCCTTCCAACCCCAGTCGGCCATCGTCTGGCTGTACCACTCCAGCTTGCGGCTCGGTGAGGCGAAGCCGGTCATCGGCTGGCTGTCGACCTCGACCGACGGACTCTCCGAGTAAACGATCCGTTCGTGAACCCGGTAGATGTCGCGGTCGACCTCCACCGCCCCGTACTTGCGCATGTATGCGAGCGGCGTCAGCCCCTCGGCCTCCGCTCTCTCGGGAAGCCCGGGCACGGAGTTGTCGAACATCCAGCCGTAGTACTCGTCGACCGACACCGGCCGGGACGGATCGTTGGGGGACTCGAAGTACTCCTTGATGCCGAGGCTGCCGTCGGGGTCGATCCGCCACGAAAGATCGAACCAGAACTCCGTCTCCTCCCACACCTCGCCGGGGTTGGCCTCGTACGTGCGATCGTAGGTCTTGCCGTCGCGCTCGCCGGCCACCCGCAGCACCGGCTGACGGAAGCCAAGCCAGCGGGCTGCATGGGTCTCGTATGAGTGGGTGTCGTGGCGTTCCGACGCCACCCCCATCGGCAGCACATAGTCGGCGAACCAAGCTGTTTCCGACCAGGTCGGTGTCAGCGCGACGTGCAGGCCGACCTTGGCCTCGTCGGTGAGCATCTCGAGCCAGGAGAACCCGTCGGGGTTGGTCCAGACCGGGTTGTAGACCCGCGAGAAATACACATCGAGCTTGCCCCGACCCTCTTTTATCAGGTGCGGCAGCAGGATCGACATCTCGTGGTGCGCCAGCGGATACTCGATGGGCCACAGCAACTCGTTCCAGCGGCTGTGCGGCGGCGGCATGTTCCAGTGCTCGGGTTTGAACTTGTCCCACGCGCTGGGCGAGGTCCCGCCCCGGGTGCCGACGGATCCGGTGAGCACCTGAAGGAACCAGAGGCAGCGGGCCACCTGCCAGCCGCCGAGGTTGCCCGAACCGGCGGACCGCCAGGTGTGCGACGCAAATCGATGACCGGCCTCGGCGATGCCGCGAGCCACCGCTTCGATGCGGTCGGCGGGCACGCCGGATTCCTCGGCGGCGTACTCCAGCGTGTAGCCCGAGTAGGTCTCCTTGAGCAACTGAATGAACGCTTCGTAGGTGTGAGGACGCTCGGGCGCCGTGGCGGCCATCGAGTCGCTCCAGTTCACCCAGCGCCGCATGAAGCTGTGGTCGACGGCGTCCCACTCCAGCAGCAGTCGGGCGATGGCGAGCAGGATGGCGGCTTCGGTGCCGGGCCACGGCGACAGCCAGTAGTCCGACATCGACGCCGTGTTCGACAGCCGCGGGTCGATCGTGGCCAGCTTGGCCCCGGCCTGCTTGCCCTCCATGATCCGCTGGGCGTGCGGGTTGAAGTAGTGGCCGGTCTCGAGGTGCGACGACAGCAGCAGGATGAATCGGGCATTGGCGAAGTCGGCCGACGGGCGGTCGTGGCCCATCCACATGGCGTAGCCGGTGCGGGCCCCCGACGAGCAGATGTTGGTGTGGCTGTTGTGGCCGTCGACGCCCCAGGCCTTGAGGGTGCGGTCCATGAACCCGTCCTCGCCGGGGCGGCCGACGTGATACATGATCTCGTCCTGGCGACCCTCTTGGATGGCGGTGCGCATCCGGCCGGCGATGTCGTCGAGGGCCTGCTCCCAGGTCACCTGTTCCCATTGGCCGGAGCCGCGCTCGCCGACGCGGCGCAACGGATGCAGGATCCGCTCCGGGTCGTACATCTGGTTGATGGTGGCCGGACCCTTGGCACAGTTGCGGCCCCGCGAGCCGGGGTGGGCCGGGTTGCCCTCGAAGCGGCGCACCTGGCCGGTCTCCTTGTCCACGTAGGCCAGCAGCCCGCACGCCGACTCACAGTTGAAGCAAGTGGTGGGGACGAGGCGGAACTTGTTCTGTTTCTTCTCCGGCCACGCCTTGGCGTCGTACTCGACCCAGTCGTCCCACAGTTCGGGCGGGGGGAAGTTGGTGAGTTGGCTGCCGGGCAGCAGCCGGGGAATGGACTCTTCCCCCGGTGGAGTGGAGCGATCCCGCTTGGTGGTCATGTGTGATCCCTCCCCTTCATGACAACGGGACGCTTTGTCCGGCCTTGACGAAGGCGTCGTCGGCAAACCAAATCCCGGCCGCCGCGGCAAGACCGCCGAGCGCTCCGACCCACAACCCCGCTCCAGAAAGGAACGCAACGCCGAGCACCAGCGGGACCAGGACACCGAGGACCTGGCCGCCGAGCCACCACTCCATCGCGTACTTGCCTCGCGTCATGTGGTGCACCGCATCGGCAATGTTGCGGGTGGGGTGTTTCGAGACCAACTCGGCGAAGGCGATCAGACCGAGGGCGGCGACCCCGCCGACCATCGACCAGGCGAATGCTCGTTCGCCCGCTTCCCCGACCTCGAAGACCAGCGCGAAGATGAGCCCGGTGCCGCCGCCGGCGGCGAAGGCTCCGGCGATCATGTGCCACAACAGGGTTGGGCTCTGCCACAGGTCGCGGGCCTCAGCCTGGCCGAACAGAAAGGCGGTGTAGCCGGCAACGCCGAGTCCGATCACCGCGGCGATCCAGATCAGCGCCGCCACCGGCCCATCGGCCCCGAAGGCACCCAGCAGGAACCACACGCCGAGCACGGCGGCATAGGCCCCCAGGATCCAGGCGCCCCGCACCAGCCACGACCCCGGATTCCCCTTGATCAGCAGGTAGAGGAAGCGGTCCGGCCGCTTCAGATCCCAGATGAGGAGGACCCCCGTGAGCAGCAGGAACAGCCCGGCAACCAGCGGTGCGCCCCAACGGGCCCAGGCGCTCTCGGTTCCGGCATCGGCCAGCAACGTCATCGCCAACGCGATCGCAATCCCGCCGGCAATGCCCTTGGTGAGGAAGTAACTCGACACCCGCCATCCCCACGGCATGGGGTGGTCGGTGTTGTAGACGACCCGAGGTGGGGCGTTGTGGCCTTCGTGGACCACTCGGGGCGCAGCATGAGGGGTGACACTGGCGGAGGTGGCGGTCACCGTCGGCGGGGTGAGGTCAACCGAGAGCCACGACTGGGCGGGATCACGCCAGATGCCGCCGTCGTGGGCGTTCACCGCAGCCAGCGGATCGAGGTTCGCCTCGTCGGCACCCTTGTACCAGAGGTTCGGCTTGGTGCCCTGCTCGACCGCCCGCTGGGAGAGGTTGTCGGTGGCGACCATCTGGGCGATCCTGGTGGACGGGTCGTCGAGGTCGCCGGCCACGATCGCCTGCTCCGGGCAGACGACGACGCACGCCGGCTCGAGACCGACTTCGACCCGGTGTACGCAGTAGTTGCACTTCTGGGCGGTGTGCTCCTGCGGGTCGATGTAGAGCGAGTCGTAGGGGCAACCCTGCATGCAGCTCTTGCAGCCGATGCAGCGGTCGGTGTCGAAGTCGACGATGCCGTCGGCCCGCTTGTACAGCGCGGTCGTCGGGCAGATCTCCACACAGGGGGCGTCGGTGCAGTGGTTGCACCGCATCACGGAGAAGAACCGTTTGGTGTCCGGCCAGGCACCCTTCTCGACATACTTGACCCAGGTCCGGTTGACCCCGAGGGGCACCTCGTGCTCGGTCTTGCACGCCACCGTGCAGGCATGACATCCAATGCACGCCGTCTGGTCGATCACAAAGCCGTATCTCAGGGCTCGCTCCTCCCGTTGTTCGCGGTACGTAGTCGTCCGTACCGAGAGTGGGCTCAGGCCTTCGTCACCACGAAGTGGTACTGGTCGTTCTCTTCAAACTGTTCGGTCAATTTGTGACCCATGTCTTTGGACCAAGCCGGGATGTCCGCAAGCGCCCCGCGGTCCGAGGCAATCAGTTCGACCGTCTGTCCGGAATCAACTTGGTTCATTGCCTGGCTCACTTTGATCACGGGCATTGGACACTGCAAACCACGGGCGTCAACTACCAGATCTGCCATTGGTCTTCACCCTCCTGTTGGTCAGTATGGCCCGTCAGATGAACAGGCTGATCGACGCCTGTTTCATCAAGCTGATGACCAAACCGGCCCCAGCCGGCCGGCCGAGACCATCCATCAGATCGTGCGGCTCTAGACCCGTCAGGTCCATCGTCATCTGGCACGACCACGGCTTGACCCCGAGCTCCTGAGACACCTCGAGCAGGTCCTGCAAAGAGGCGCCGTTGTCGTCGTCGGCAAGGCCCTTCATCATCCTGGCGCCCAGGCCACCGAACCCCACGGTGGAGAGCTGGAGCTTGTCGGGCGAACCGGGCTTGAACACCGGACATCATCTTCTGGCGCCAGTCCTCGCCGGTGATCCGGCTGTCGGGGCGCTGGATGACGGTCAGCCCCCAGAAGGTGGAGAAGACAGTCACGTCCCTCCGGTAGGCGGCACCGGCGGTGGCGAGCAGCTCACCGGCCATGCTTTGTCGAGGTCGCCGGAGCCGGCGACTCGTCCTCTGCTGCAGTGTCGGGCTTGATTTCGATGACCGTCATGACACCCTCCCACCGGCTCCGCTGCCTATATGCAGTGTTGTGCATCTTTGTGGGCGCGCTGGTGCGGTGTCAAACGGTCGTGTTGGTCCCACCGGTTTGGATGTGGCATAGTCAGCAAATGTCCAGCGTCAGAGCGGAACTGATCCAGTTGCACGCCAGCGTGTGCAAGGGCCTCGCCGACCCGAAGCGACTGCTCATCATCAACGGGCTGCGCGATGGCGAACGCACCGTGTCCGAGCTCGTCGAGGAGCTGGGCATCCCGCAGGCCAACGTATCCCAGCATCTCGCCGTGCTGCGCGACAAGGGCCTTGTCAGCTATCGCAAGGAGGGCCAGTGGGCCTACTACTCGCTGACCTCGATGAAGATCGTCGCGGCGATGGACCTACTGCGCGAGGTCATGGCCGAGCAGCACAGCACTGCAACCTCGAGCTGAACGACTCCGTCACAGAACCCCTTGTGTCCGCCCGGCGGGCTCCACTATGGTCGTATTCACGTACCTGCATGTTGTCCGGTGGGAGGGTGTTGATGAGCGGACCCATTACGACCGAGGAGTTGGCTCGCAGGGTTGAAGACACCGCAGCGGCGCCCTTCATTCTCGATGTACGCGCCCCGGACCAGTTCGAGCGGTGGCAGATCGAGGGCAAAACCGAACTCGACACGCTCAACATCCCCTACTGGACCGCAATCACCGAGGACGAGAAGATTCGCGAGATCGTCCCAAAGGATCGCGACGTCGTGGTGGTCTGCGCCCACGGCGATTCTTCGGATCTCGTGGTCGAGGTCGTCGGCCTCCCCAACATGCACAACCTCGCCGGAGGAATGGACGCCTGGGCCCGCACCCTCGTGCCGCGCATGCTCTACGACGACGGGGACAAATTCGTCATCCAATTCGATCGCATCGCCAAGGCCTGTCTCTCCTATGCCCTCGGCTCACGCGGCAAGACCATGGCGGTGATCGATCCGGCTGCAGATGCATCGGCGTTCGAGGGTGTCGCCCAGGAGATGGGCTGCGAGATCAGTGACGTGTTCGACACACATCTGCACGCCGACCACTTGTCGCTCGGGGTTCAGATGGCAGCGGAGTTCGGCGCCACCTATCACATCGCCCCCGGCGACGCCGAGGGGGCGCATTTCGAATACGCCCCGCTGCACGATGGTGAGGAGTTCCGATTCGGCGACATGGAAGTCGTCGTGCGTTCCGTCGCCACGCCGGGCCACACCCCCGGTTCTACATCGCTCGAAGTCGACGGTCGCTTCCTGATGACGGGTGATGCCGTCTTCGTTTCGGGCGTCGGACGCCCCGACCTCGGCGGCGAGACCGACCCGTGGGCCCGCGACCTGTTCCGCACCATCCACGAGCAACTCGCTCCGCTCGACCCCAACCTCGAGGTGTGCCCGGCGCACTACACGAGCCGGCTGGAGTCCCAGACCGACGGCACACTGCGCCGCCCGTTGGGCGACTTGCTGGTGAACGACCCGGTGGTGTCGATGGACGACGAGGACGCCTTCGTCGCCTACGTCGTGTCCCACCTCGGTGAAGCACCGGAGATCTACGGAACTATCCGCAAGGTCAACATGGGCTGGCACATCCCCACCCACGACGAGGCGATCGAGCTAGAGGTCGGCCGCAACGAGTGCGCCCTGAGCGAGTAGCGATCGCCCTTGCCGCCCTCCGGCCGAGCTAGCGCTCGATCTCTTCCAGCTCGTCGCCCCATACGGCGCGCAGGATTCTTCTGGCGTGGTCGGGGACGCCGATCACGTAGACGCCGAGGCCGGCCTCTCTGGCATCGTCGACGACCTCACGCAGTGCGACGGCGCTGGAATAGTCGATCCGACCGAGGCCGCTGAGGTCGATCTCGATCCGTTTGGCTTCCGGATAAGCAACGAGCAGGTCGTTGAGAACCTTCTGCAGTTCGGGAGCCGACCCGAACCAGAACACACCCTCGGGATGAAGGCGGGCGGTGCCGTCGCGCCGGACCTCGAGGTCGACCGTAACCTCGCTCTCGCGCCACAGGTGGACCGCCACTGCCGTCACGATCCCCACCAGCACCGCAAGGTCGATGCGCGGCGCCAGGACCAGCGTGGCGCCAAAGGTGATCCACGCAATCAGTGCCTGCGGTTTGGAGAACATCCACAGCTTGACCAGCAGGTCGAGCCTGAGCAGCTTGGCGACGGCGGTGATCACGATGGCGGCCAGCACCGCTCGCGGCAGCGGTTCGAGAACGGACGCGAACGGCAGGAAGAAGAACACCACCAAACCGGCGATAGCGCCACTCCAGCGAGTCTTGGCGCCGGCCATGTGGTTGACCGAGGTTCGGGAAAACGATCCGCCGACGGGGAGGGCCCCAGATAGGCCGGACACGAGATTGGCAGCCCCCTGGGACAAGAACTCTCGATCCGGGCTCCACACCGTTCGCTCGCGAGCCGCGTAGGCGCGCGCAATCGAGGCCGGTTCGGCAAAACCGACAATGGCAATGACCGCTCCAGCCAGCAGTACCTCGTCGAGCATGTTCCAGGGGAGGTCAAGGCTGAGGCTGGGAAGCCGGGACGGCACGTCCTTGAGGATGGGCCCGGCGTAGTCGGAGACCGCACTGAACACGATGCCGCCCACCACCGCAATCAACACACCGGGAAACAGGGGGGAGATGCGACGTCCGATGATGATGACCGCGGCGGTGAGCAGCGAGATAACCACCGCCTCCGTCTCCCACTGTCCCGGGTGGATGAGCGTCCACCAGGCCCGCTGCAACACGCGCCCGTCCGGCGGGTTGACCGCCACCGCGGTCGGAATCTGCTGGGCGATGATCAAAATGGCCGCGCCGCTGGTGAAGCCCATGATCACCGGCTGCGACATCAAGTAGGCCACGGCACCGGCCCGTAGCAACCCAACGGCGGCCCTGACGACGCCGACGACGAGCGCCAGTAGCGCGGCCAGCTTGATGTAGTCTGAGCTGAAAGGGACGGCGAGGCCGGCCAGCGCTCCTGCCGTGAGCAGGGAGGTCATCGCCACCGGGCCGGTCTGCAGGTACGGCGAACTGGCAAAAATGGCAGCGGCAATCGGAGGCAGCGCCGCCGCGATGAGTCCGACGAAGGCCGGCAGTCCGGCGAGTTCGGCGTATGCCATTGCCTGCGGGATCAGGATGGTGGCAACGCTGACCCCGGCAATGAGGTCACCCCATACCGGTCGCGGCAGGGAGAGCCCCCAGCCAGAAACGCGGCCGGAGAGATCGTTCACCCGGCGCTGAGCTCCGTGAGCACCTCTGCAACACCACCTTCGGCAACAACGACGGGCGTGAAGCCTTCTTGGAGCACCAGCGACGACGCGATGGTCGCCCGGTTCCCGGTACGGCAGATGAGGTGGACCTCCCGATCGGGGTCGAGTCCGTCCGGCATGCCGTCGCGCAGGTCCGGTACATAGCGCCACAGGGAGCCGTCGACCCGCGACTCCTCCCACTCGTTGGGCGCTCGCACGTCGACCACCTGAACATCCTCGCCTGACGCGATCCGCGCCGCCAGGTCCTTCGCCGACTCCTGCTGATACGTGGCGAGCGGGCCGTTGCGTTCCGCCCAGCCTGCGACGTCGTAGAGCACGCCGGCGACATGGTCAAAACCGATCCGACCGAACTGGGCGACGGCCTCGGCGACATCCTGTCCGCGGTCTGCGACCAACACGATCGGCTGGTCGAATGGCAACAGCCACCCCGCCCACACCCCGACCTGATCGCCGTACTCGATGCCGACCGAACCTGGGATGTGGCCGGCGGCGAACTCCGCACGGGGCCGCATGTCGACAACTGCGGCATCGGCGGGGATCTCACCGGAAGCCAACTCCGGAACGATCGCCTGCGCCAAGGGCGTTGGACCCATCAGGTTGATTGGACCCATGTACGCGTAGTAGTCCGGGTAGGGCTGGAGGCCGGCCAGCTGGCCCGCGACGAACGCATCGGCGTCGGGATACTGCAGCACCGGGTTGTCGAGCTTCTCGGCACCGATGGTCGATGTCGCCTTGCCGGCACCGGTCACGGTGCAGAACGAACCCTCACCGTGGGTTGGATACAACCCGACATCGTCGGGCAGTTCGGCGAGGCGGTTCACCGAGATGTATTGCAGGCGGGCCAATTGCTCGGCTCGATCAAGGCCAAGCAGATCGGGACGCCCGGCGGCACCAACCAGCAGGCTGCCGCCGCTGAACACCGCAATGGGCTCGCCTTCGATCAGAATGAGGTAGCTCATGTGCTCCGGGGTATGCCCGGGCGTGTGAATCGGACGCACCGTGAGCGGACCGCCGTCGAGGTCCTCGAGGTGGAAGGCGGGCTTGTGGTCGAACGCCACGGCCCCGGCAGCCGGTATCACCAGCTCGGCGCCGGTGCGCTTCGCCAAGTCCCGCCCGCCGGACACATAGTCATTGTGGAGGTGAGTTTCGAGAATGAAGCGGACTTCCACGCCGCCGTCTGCGGCCACCGACTCGAAACGGTCGATGTCGCGCTGCGGATCGACCACGACCCCAACACCTTCGTGGGCAACCAGGTAGGTGGCGTCGCCCAGCCCGCTGGTTCGAATGCTGGTGATCTTCATGGGGACCTCCTGAGGCTTCCTAGCAGTCCACAGTACCGGAAGCGCAACATGCGTCGGTCTGCATATGCTGACGGCACCGCTTACCGCCGGGACATCACCAGGTCATACCAGCCGGCTGCGAGGAACGCGATGCCGAGCGCGGCCAGGATCCAGTTGCCGGCGAGCCAGGCAATGATCAACACAGCGATGCCGGCGACCGTGCGCAGCCGGCGGTTGGTGGCACCAATGCCGCCGCCGGCTCCGTTGCCAACGGCTGCGGCAAAGACGCCCTCGACCTCGCTCGTGCCACCGGCCCCGACGTGGCGGGCCACGACAACTCCGTCACGGGCCGCCAGCAACGTTGGGGTACCCCTCACCTTCAAGGCGCGGGCCCGTTCGGGTGAACGTGCAGCGTCGACCCCGACCACCTGCACCCGCCCTGCATAGGCCGCAGCCACCCGTTCGACGATGGGCGCCACGGCTCGGCAGTGAGGGCAGTGTGGGGCGGTGATCATCACAACGCCGGGGAGCTCCTGGTCGCCCAGGAGCTCCCCGAGTGTCGAGCTGGATAGATCGCCGCGATCGGTCACGCCGCGACGTTCTCCTCGGATTTGTGGGTGCCGGTCTTGAAGATGGCATACAGCGGGCACCAACCCATGGCGCCGGTGACGAGCGGGATCAGGCCGACAACGGCCAACACCACTCCGGCAACGCCCTGGACGGCAAACACGCCGATGGCAATCAAGATGACACCGAGCAGGATGCGACCGATACGGTCCCAGCTGGCTTCGTTCTGCTTCACGAGATTCCTCCATCTTGGTTCTCTACCCGGTATGACGCGGTAGCCTCGCCATCGGTCACATGATTTCTGTCATCTCCCTCTTCGACGATCTCGCCGACGGCGTCTACACCCTCGCCTACCGGCTGCTGCGCGATCGCCACCTCGCCGAGGACGCCGTCCAGGAGACCTTTCTTGCCATCCTGCGCGGTCGCGCCCCGTATCGGGGCGACGGACCAATCGCCGCCTGGGTGTACCGCATCGGCTATCACCAGACCATCGCCATCAGCCGCACGCGGCGTGACGTCGTGACCGAGACCGAGGAGCTGGCTCGGCTCGATGACCGGACCAGTCCTCCCGCCGATGCAGCCGCACTCGAACGTGAACTCGCCCGCAGGCTGGACGCAGCGATCAATGGACTCAACCCGACCTTGCGCGCCGCGTTCGTGTTGCGCGACATCGAGGAACTCTCCACCCGAGAGGTCGCAGAGATCCTGGAGCTGTCGGAATCGGCGGTCAAGATGCGCTTGACCCGCGCCCGCGCCGAGCTGCGCGACCAACTCGAGGGGTACCTCAGTGAAGCTCACGTGTGACCAGCTCGAGCACGTGCTCTCGGAACTCCTCGACGGCGAATCCGACGAGGCGCTCGAGGCTGCAGCCGGAACCCACCTGGCGACGTGCGACTCGTGCCGCGTGGTGGTCGAAGACACCGAGCACCTCCGCCGGGCATCTCGCGAGCACGGACGCCTGCGTCTGCCCGACGAGGCCCGCGATCGGATCCGTGGGGCGTTGATACGCGATGAGTGACCGCCCGCTGGGGGCCATCCTCGCCGGCGGGGCCGGCCGCCGGATGGGAGCCGACAAGGCATTGGCCGAATTGGACGGCCGGCCCCTGATCACCCATGTCGCCGCCGCTCTCGAGGCCGCAGGTTGTGATGTAGTCGCGGTGGGTCGCGCCGAGCCCGTCGCCGGAATTCGCGCCGTGCCCGACGACACCGGTGGCCGGGGCCCAGCGGCAGGTCTACTCACTGCGCTTCGCATCGCTGCCGGCCGCCCCGTCGTACTCGTCGCCACCGACCAGCCACTGCTGCGCCCCGAGAGCGTCACCGCGCTGCTGCAACTGCGCGGAGGGGCCGTGGTGCCGATGGCGGCAAGTACTCGCCAGGTGCTCTGTGCCGTCTATCGAGAACACTGTCTCGAACCGCTGACTGCTCTGATGGCTACCGATCCGACGCCATCGCTTCAGCGTCTTCTCGACGATCTGCCCTTCCGGGCGGTGCTCGAGGCCGAATGGCGAGGGTGGGGCGAGGACGGGCGATCGTGGCGGTCGATCGACACTCCGGATGAGCTGGCGGAACTCGGGGCGGTGCTTTGAATGCTCGACGAAACCGGTGATGACCCTGCCACTACCCTGCGGGACATGAGCGACTCAATCCCAACCTCAGACGTCTTCACGGTCGAACGCAGCGGCCATGTGACCACGGTTTGGCTCGACCGACCGGACAAACTCAACGCCATGGGACCGCCGGCGTGGGACGACCTCCCGCGCATCATGGACGCCCTGAGTGACGACGACGAAACCCGGGTGGTCGTCATCGCGGCCAAGGGCAAGGCCTTCACGGTCGGGATCGATCTGGTGGCATTCGGGCCAGCCTTCATGGCCGGCGGCGTCGACCCAGACGCACCGGCAACGTCGGAGGTCGGCAAGCGGATGAGCACCTACCGCTCCATCAAGCGCATGCAACGCACCTTCACTTCCATCGCCGAGTGCGCGAAACCGGTGTTGGCCGCCATCCACGGCTATTGCCTCGGCGCCGGGATCGACCTCGTCACGGCGTGTGACATCCGGCTTGCCGCCGCCGATGCGGTGTTCTCGGTGCGCGAAACCAAGATCGCCATGGTCGCCGACGTCGGCACCATGCAGCGCCTCCCCAAGGTGATCGATCCGGGCCGGGTGGCCGAGATCGTGTACACCGGCAAGGACTTCGGCGCCGACGAGGCGGCCGAGATGGGCCTGGTCAACCACGTCTACGCCGATGCCGACTCGCTGCACAGCCACGCCATGGCGATGGCAGAGGAGATCGCCGCCAACTCCCCTCTGGCGGTGCAGGGATCCAAGGCAGTCCTGCGGGCAGGCGAAGGCCGGAGCATCGACGAAGCACTCGACTACATGGCGGTATGGAACGCGGCGTTCATCCACTCGAACGACTTCGCCGAAGCGGTGATGGCCTTCATGCAAAAACGGCCACCGGAGTTCACCGGGGAGTAGACAGAACCGGCGGGTCGGGCATCGTTGCGGGGTACTTATCCCCATCCTCATCCCTTACAATGACGCCACGATGATCTGGACACCCATAGAGCGAAGACGGCACCTCTTCGCCGCCCCGTAGCGGCGCCCGTACCGCGCCGCCGTCCAATCACCGCCGACCTCAGGAGGATGCCATGACCGACCTCACCGCCCGCTACGAGGAGCTGCTCGCTCCCGTCATCACTTACGACACCGACGTCGAGATCGTCGCCAGCGATGGCGTGTGGGTGACCGACCCTGAGGGCCGCCGGTACCTCGACTTTGCCTGCGGGATCTCGGTCACGAACCTCGGTCACCAGCATCCCCATGTGAAGGCTGCGGTACTCGAGCAGGTGGACCAACTCTGGCACGCCGGCGGGGCATTCAAGTATTCGTCAAAGGTGCGGGCCGCCGAGCGCCTTCTCGAGGTGACCCCGGACGGGATCGAGCAATTCCTCTTCCTCAATTCGGGCGCCGAGGCCGTTGAGGCCGCGGTCAAACTGGCTCGCAAGACCAGCGGTCGTCAGGGGATCATGGTCTTTCGGGGTGGCTTTCACGGTCGCACCATGGGATCCGTCAGCTACACGACGTCGAAGGCCAAATACCGCCAGGGCTATCACCCCATCCTGCCTTCCGTGTTCGTGGCCCCCTTCCCCCACCCCTTCGCCTGGGGGATGAGTCAGGAGGATGCGGATCGCCTGGCGCTCGACGAGCTTCATCGCATGTTCCGCCACGACATTTTGCCTGAGGAGATTGCGGCCTTCCTGATCGAGCCGATTCAGGGTGAGGGCGGCTACTACCCGGCGTCCGCCGAGTTCCTGGGCGCACTGCGCGAGATCGCCGATGAGCACGGGATTCTCCTGATGTTCGACGAGGTGCAGACCGGATTCGGCCGCACCGGTGACTGGTTCGCCGCCGATGGCTACGGCTTGACTCCCGATGTCCTCATCATGGGCAAGGCCATCGCCAACGGTTTCCCGCTCTCGGCCGTTGGCACCTCCCGCGAGCGCTTCTCGCACTGGAAGCCCGGATCGCACGGGACGACCTTCGGGGGAAACCCGGTTTCCTGCGCCGCTTCGGCGGCCACGATCGAATCGCTTCGTGACGTCGTTCCCCAGGTTCGCCAGAAGTCCGAGCATGCCTTCGCCCGGCTCGCTGAGCTCGAGGCGGCCCACCCCACGATCGGCGATGTCCGCGGCCGCGGGCTGATGATCGGAATCGAGTTCGTCGACGAGAACGGGAAACCGAACGCGCCTGCGCTCGACTTCGTCCGCGCCAGCGCCCTCGAGCAAGGGATGTTCATCCTCACTGCAGGCCCCGACTTCAACATCGTCAGGTTCATCCCGCCGCTGGTTGCCTCCATCGAGGAGATCGACTTGGGGATCGACATCCTCGACAAGGCCCTCACCGACTACGAAGCCACGTAACGAGGGGGTTTTGGCGGACAACAGCGCATCATGCTGCGCCAATGTCCGCCAAAACCCTATTTGCTCGAAATGAGCGTGATCAGGGCGGTGGCGTCGGGGGCATAGCCGTCGGCTTTGAGGCTGGCGGCGTGGTCGGCGCCGGTGACGGCGCGGCCACCGACGTAGATCGGGACGTCGCTGCGTCGGGCGCGGACCGCCGAGACGGTATCGCGCACTTCGTTGTCAAAACCAGAGGTTGTGGCGGTGACGACAACGGCGCGCAGTCTGCCGAGTTTCTCGACTTCGCTCGCAAAGGAGTCGACTGGAAGACTGCAGCCCAAGTCGACGCTGTCGAACCCGGCGCCGCGCAGCAAATCGGCGAGCATTGAAACGGGAAGAGCGTGTTGTTCAACGGCGGACGTGCCGACCGCGACCGTCCCCCGAGACTGGCCGCGCCGCACCATGCGATGGCTGAGGCGGCCGATGACACGACCGGCGATGGCGCTGGAGCGGTGTTCGGCGGCGACGCCGATCTCACCGGCTTCCCACCGTCGGCCGATGGATTCCAGTGCCGGCGCGATCACGTCGGTGTAGATGCAATCGAGGTCTGACCCGGCGGCCAGAGCGGCGTCGACCACCTGCCACGAACCGCCGAGATCACCCGCCAGTAGTCGGGCTTCGAGTCGTTCATCCCACGGGGTATGGCGGACCCGGCACGGTTCGGCCTGACACGCCGCAATCGCGGCGAAGGACTCGAGGTCCTGAACCGAGATCAGCCAGTTGGTCCCCGACTTGACCGCGGCCAGCCGGCCGTGACGCACGTAGCGATAGACCGTCATGTAGTGGACGCCGAGGACGTCCGCGGCCTCCTTAAGGGTGACGTGTCGTGATGTCTCTACCGACACGAACACCTCGGGGAGTGCTTCACTAGGCCGCGCTCTCCTCGGAGAGGACTCCGCGCAGTCGCGGATACTTGACCGGTCGGTGCTGGAAGCAGAATTCGGAGCGGTTGTAACGCGAGACCTGGGTGGTGCACTCCTCGGAGCCGCACACCCGGCCGTCGTCGAACGTCTTGGGGCGGCGCCGACTATTGCCGGGGCGGGCCGCCCGCATCGTGTTGTCTGTCATGTGAGGACCTCCCTTACTGGTCCGTCCTTGGTTTAGCGCTAAAGTTTAGCACTAAACTTCGGCGACCGTCAAGGGATTCCCTGGTTGAGCGGGTCCGCTCTGAGAAGGCTCAGTACGACGAATCACGATCGATCTGAAGCTTCTCCCGCCAGAGGCCGAGCAGCGTTTGGAGATCATCACCGATGCTCGGACCGGCGTCCTCGGGCGCGGTGAGAAGGTCAACGACCTCGAAGACGAACTCGTCCGGCCCCCCTGCTTCCCAGTCGCTTTGGAGTTGCTGGTTCGGGTGGTTGCCCATCTCCAATTCGGCTCTGACCCGGTTGAGCATCGCGGGCGCATCAGGGCTCGCCCCGACCAGCATCCGCCCGCTCGGACGATGCAGGACTCGATACACACCGGCAGGACGCGTCGTATCCCTGTACCTGCGCACGATCTCCTTGCGATTCATACCAGCTACCCGGAGCCGCTCATGCGCCGTTGCGGCGGCGTTCGGGGCGGCCTTCGCCGGGGACAACGAGGGCAGCAGCTGCAGCCGCCAGCGACACCAGCAGGAGCCAGTCGCCGAAGCGGGCGTACAACGTCAGACCCCCGGTTCGGAATTGCACCTCGCCGAGCAGTACCTCGGTGGTCAGCACGCCGGTCGAGCCGACAAGCTCTCCGTCGGCCTTCAAGATGACTGAACGTCCGGTGATGGCAGCGTGCACCAAGTCGACGCCCATCGCGGCGGCATTGACGCTGGTCAGGTTGATGAGCTGATCGGAGGCAGGCGAATCGACATACGTGCTCTCGTTGGTCGCCACCACCATGAGTTCCGCACCGGCTTCGACCTGGTCACGCATCAAGCGGGCGAACGAGCCTTCGAAAGAGATCACCGAGCCGAGGGTGCCCCCGGGCAGCTCGAAGACGACGGCTTCTTCCCCTCGCACCATGTCGCGCGGCACTCGATCGAGTTGCGGAATGAAGTCGAGGGCGGCTCGTAGCGGCACGAACTCGCCGAACGGCACCGGGTGACGTTTGGCGTACTCGCCGATGACGTTGCCGTTGCTGCTCATCATCACATTGACGTTGATGAACTCCTCGGCGCTCACCCCCCGCGTGCCGCTGATCAGCATGTAGGCGTCGAGTCGCTGCGCCTCAGCCGAAAGTGCGTCACGCACCTCCGCATTCGTGACGGGGTCAAAGCCACCACCCGTGGCGTTCTCGGGCCACACGACCAAGTCGACATCCTGGGGCTGCAGCGAACTGGTGAGGAGCAGGTGCGACTCGTAGATCCGCTGATTCTCGTTCTGGCAGTGGGTCTGCGGGCACGGCGTGTTGCCCTGGACGATCGCAACCTTGAGGACCTCACCGTCGGCGCTCGGGGCGAACAGGCTGCCGCCCAACGCAACCAGCATGACGACGACGGCCGGGTCGACGAGGAGTCGCCAGTTGGACCGGTCCTCGATGACCAGGGCGGCGCCGGCGGCGACGGCAACGGTCAGGATCGACCAACCCGAGGGCCCCACCCACTGGACTGATCCGATGAAGCCGTCGACGCTGCCGGTTGAGTAGCCGAGGATCCCCCAAGGGAAGCCGCCGAATGGGAAGTTCACCCGGACGAGTTCCCACAGACCCCACGCTCCGATGACGATCAGCCACCAGCGAACCGGGGGCCAGTGACGGAAGGTCCACACCAGCAGCCCGTAGGCCGCCGCGAACGCTGCCATCAGCACCGTGAGGGGAATCCACGCCACAAACCCGACAAACCGCACGTAGTTGAGCATCAGGCCGAAGAACACGAAACCGTAGGTGAACCCGACAGCCAACGCGGTCGGCCCGCGCTCGACCCGCCGCAGTCCAAGGAACAGCGGAATCGGAGCGACAAACCCGAGGACGCCCCACCCCAAGGGTGGGTAGGCGGCCCACATCAAGAGTCCGCCCAGAACGGCGTATGCGTAAGGGGCCATGAGCGAACGCAGGTTAGCCCCGCAGCCGGACAAGGGACCGGCCTGCATAGAGTGGCCGGATGGAAGATCTGGAACTCGCCATTCATGCGGCCTCCGCCGGAGCGGCCGTTGTCCGCGAAGGGTTCGGTGACTTCGGAACCCCCGAGCTCAAGTCCTTCAACAACCCGGTCACCGCAGTGGACCGTGCCTCCGAGAAGGTGATCCTCGACCACCTCCGCCGCCACCGGCCCGACGACTCGATCCTCGCCGAGGAAAGTGGGGCCAGCTCGGGCGGCGGCCGCCGCTGGATCGTCGACCCGCTCGACGGCACCGTCAACTTCGTCCACGGCATACCGCACATCGGGGTCGCCGTGGCACTGTTCGAGGGCGACCAACCGCTGGTCGGTGTCATCGTCGACCCGCTGCGCCACGAGGTGTTCAGCGCCGAGGCCGGCGGGGGCACCAAGCTCAACGGGGAACCGGTCGGCGTGACCTCCGCACCGTCCCTCACCGGCACGGTGATTGCCACCGGGTTCGCCTACGACCATCACGACTACGCCGCGTCGTACACCCGTACCGTCACTGCGGTGCTCGAACGGGTCAACGGCATCCGCCGCATGGGTGCCGCTGCGCTGGATCTCGCTTGGGTCGCCGCGGGTCGCTACGACGGCTACTGGGAGTTCTCGCTCGCCCCCTGGGACCTCGCCGCCGGGATTCTCCTCGTGCGCGAGGCGGGCGGTACGGCGAGTACCCCACTTGGTGGCCCGGCCCGCCCTGAGGTGCCCCACATCGTGGCGACCAACGGGCTGATCCACGATCAGCTCCGCGCCATCGTGGAAGACACAATCCCCCCGCACCTCGACCCGACCGAGGACCCCTGAGGTGAAACGGCTTCTCACCGCCGATCTGGTGCGAACGGCGAGGGGCGTCCTCGGCGACGCAGTCCTGATCGACGGCGAGTCGGTTGCCGCGGTCGGGCGCGCCGCCGACCTGCGATCCCGCGACATGGTCGAAACCAGCTACCCCGGGGCGGTGATCATCCCCGGCCTGCGCGATGCACACTTCCACCCCGTTCCCTACGCCGCGGCGATTGCGGGCACCACGCTGAAGACGGCCAAAGACCTAGCCGATGTGGCCGACCGGCTCCGGGCCGGCGCCGCCACGCTGCCAACCGGCGCCCCGCTCGTGGCCCTCCGCCTCGACGACGAGACCCTGGCCGAGCAGCGCTTGCCGACCCGGACGGACCTCGACACAGCGGTCGCCGACCGAGCCGTGCTGGCCCACCGCTATTGCGGACACATCGCCGTGGCCAACTCGCTCGCCCTGGCCGCAGGGGGCATCAACCGTGACACCCCCAACCCACCGGGTGGCCTCATCGACCGCGATGGCGCCGGCGAACCGACCGGTGTCTTGCGGGAGACCGCCATCGAACTCGTGTCGACCGCGCTGGCGTTCACCCAGGCGGTCGGTCCCGACCAGGTCGTCGACGCCATGCACCGCCTCGCCGGACTCGGG
Source organism: uncultured Acidimicrobiia bacterium (assembly GCA_963704825.1). Lineage (GTDB taxonomy): Bacteria > Actinomycetota > Acidimicrobiia > Spongiisociales > UBA5794 > CAVPHV01. Next base: position 152,405 of record CAVPHV010000014.1, on the reverse strand, counting down.
ATCACGTCCATCGGGGCCATGACCCGAACCGGAGACGGCCCCTGGGCGAGCCTCGGCAACGAAGCCAAACTGCTCGAACAGGTCGCCCACCGGCTGCCGATCACGGTGCACAGCTACGTCATCGCCAATTCGGTGGACGAGCTCATGGCCGCGTCGGCCGACCTGCGCGCTGCCGGTGGCCGGGTGCGCTGGGCCGGGCTGAAACAGTTCGCCGACGGCAGCCTCGGGGGCCACACCGCCGCCATGCACGAGCCCTTCGCCGATCAACCCGATACGCTCGGCACCTTCCGACTCACCGAGGTCCACGCCGACCTCGCCCGTTCCTGTCTGGCGGCGGGCGGTTCGGTTGCGCTGCACGCCATCGGAGACCTCGCCTGCAGCCGGGTCATCGACCTCTTCGCAGAACTCATCGACGAGGGCGCCGACCCGAGCCGGCTGCGGCTGGAGCACGCCTCCGTGCTCACCCGGCCCGACATCACCCGCCTCGCCGGCCTCGGTGTGATTGCCTGCGTTCAGCCGGCCTTCATCGGGTCGGAGACCGAATGGCTCGAGAAGCGCCTCGGGCCGCGGCGGCTCGCCATGGCCTATCCCTTCGAGACGATGCGCCGCGCCGGAGTACGGCTCGCCGGGGGCTCGGATTGCCCGGTCGAGCCTCCCGACCCGTGGGCGGGCATGGCGCTGGCGCGGGATCGAGCGGGTCTCGTACCGCAAGAGGGTCTCCCCCCCAACGCCGCCCTCGGACTGTTCACCGACGATGCGGCGTTCGCCCTCGGCGAGCCATTGCCGCTGGCGATCGGAACCCGTGCCGACATTGCCGTGGTGGACCGCGACCCTGTGGCGGTAGACCCCGACGAACTGCGCGCCACGCAGGTGCTGGCTACGTGGGTGAGTGGAACCGAGGTCGACGTTGATCGCTCGCTTCCCACCTGGACGGACTGAGGCGACAGACCCCACCCGGGAGCAACGTAGGTGTTACGAGTGGACGAGCGCCCAGCAAGGTGGGCAAAGGAACCCGCGGTCGTGGAAGCGCACGTCATCGTCGGTGGGGACACCACAACGGCTACAGCGTTGCGCGAGGTAGTCCTCGGCGAGCCACTCAAAGGGTCCATCGCCAGAAAACAGGTCGCGCACCAGCACGGCGTTGTTGGTTCCGTTCTTCATGGCCCGCGAGGTTAGTGGGGGACGCGACCAATCAGGCCGCTTCACCGCACATCGCTGGTCAGTCCAGCAGCTCCCGCAGCGGCACTGCCACCTCGTCGTATTCGGCGTGGCGGCCGGTTGCCTTCTTGGAGTAGATCAGGTCTTCGCCGGCGGTGACCTCGAATACCCCACCCCGGCTCGGGATGATGGTGACGGAGTCGATCTGGTGCTCGAATTCGCCGAGCAATTGCTCAACCATGCTCACGGCACGGTCGGTATAGCCTCAAGCGGCGCAGTATTCGATGGTCAGTTTCATGGCCGAGAGCGTAGCGCAGCACCCCGGCCGCCACTTCAATCCTTAGCCGACCGTTACGCGTCGGTTTGCTCTCCGATGACTCAGGTTCCTGCAGAGTTGCATCGCAAGTCACCTAGAGCGGAGGAGATCCGATGCGCAATGTAATGCGACTCATGGGAATCGGTTTGGTTGTCATGGCTCTGTTGGCGCCGACGGCTGTCATAGCGAAAGACGGAGACGTCATCACCACAGGTAGCTGCTCGGGGTCGAGCACCTGGAAGCTGAAGCTGAGCGACGAAGACCTCGGCAAGGAGGTCAAGATCGAGGTCGACCAGAACGTCGTCGGCGACCAGTGGAAGGTCCGGTTTGTCCTCAACGGAGACATCGTCTTCGACGGCAAGCGCATGACGAAGGCACCGAGCGGTTCTTTCAAGGCACGCCGGGTTCTCACCGACACCGCGGATGCCGACCGATTGAAGGTCCGAGCTCGCAACCGGACAACCGGCGAAGTCTGCCAGACCAGGGCGAGGTTCTAGCAAGCAGCGGGGATCAAGGACTCGCAAGAGTTGCCCCCTCCGAGCGCTGGCTCGGCAGGCGCCCACCTCCCTCACCCACCGGGCGGGGGAGTGCGCCGAGGAGCCCAGCGACAAGCTCGGAGGGGGCCGCGACGCCCACAACGCAAGGACCCGAAAGGCCCCGCTTGGTCTCGCTAGTCGCAGACTGCTCCATTCTCGGCGGAGCCGACGAGGGCGGCGTACTTGGCGAGAGCACCCTTGGTGTAGCGGGGCGGATGTGGCTCCCAGGCGACGCGGCGCTGTTCCAGGGTGTCCTCGTCGACGAGCACGTCGAGGCGGCGCGCCGGGAGATCGACCCTGATCGTGTCACCTTCCTCGACCAGCGCCAAAGGCCCGCCGTGGGCCGCTTCGGGGGCGACATGGCCGATACACAGGCCGGTGGTGCCGCCGGAGAACCGGCCGTCGGTGATGAGGAGCACCGTCTTGCCGAACCCGGCTCCCTTGATGGCAGCGGTGATCGCCAGCATCTCACGCATCCCCGGGCCGCCCTTGGGCCCCTCATAACGAATCACGACAACGTCGCCGTGGTCGATCTCGTGTTGGTACAGCGCGTCGAGTGCATGCTGCTCGTCGTTGAAGACCCTGGCCTTGCCCTCGAACACGTCGAGGTCGATGCCGGCAATCTTGACCACCGCTCCTCCGGGCGACAGCGAGCCGCGCAAGATGGCGATCCCGCCTTGGGCGGCCAATGGATCGGTGATGGGCCGCAGCACATCCTGGTTCGTCGGCACGACGACGTCGGCCAGGTTCTCGGCCATCGTCTTGCCGGTGACCGTCATCACATCACCATGCAGCAGACCGGCGTCGAGCAAGACTCGCAGGACGACCGGCACGCCACCGATGCGGTCGAGGTCGACCATGTGGTACTTCCCGAACGGACGGAGGTCGCCGAGGTGCGGGGTGCGCCGGCTGATCTCGTCGAAGTCCTCGAGTGTGAAGTCGACGCCCGCCTCATGGGCGATGGCAAGCAGGTGCAGCACGGCGTTGGTCGACCCGCCGAGCGCCATCACCGTGGTCACCGCATTCTCAAAGGCCTCGCGGGTCATGATGTCCCGCGGCCGCAGCCGGGTCTCCAACATCGCCATGACGGCACGGCCTGAGGCGTCGGCGTAGTCGTTGAGGCGATCGTCGACGGCGGGTACCGAGGCGCTGCCGGGCAGTGACATGCCGAGCGCCTCACCAACGGAAGCCATCGTGTTGGCGGTGAACATTCCGGCGCATGAGCCCGCCCCCGGGCAGGCGGCACGCTCGATCTCTCCCAACTCGACCTCGTCCATCTTGCCTTCGGTGAGCGCCCCAATGCCTTCGAACACGTCAACGATGGAGATGTCCTTGCCCCGGTAGTTCCCCGGAAGGCTCGAACCTCCGTACAGGAACACCGATGGCAGATTGTGGCGGGCTGCGGCCATCAGCATCCCGGGCAGCGACTTGTCACAGCCGGCGATCGACACCATGCCGTCGAAGCGCTCACCGTGCATCACCAACTCGACCGAATCGGCAATCACCTCGCGTGACACGAGCGATGCCCGCATCCCCTCGTGGCCCATCGAGATGCCATCAGAGACGGCAATCGTCGTGAAGATGAGGCCAACTCCCCCGGAGTCGCGCACCCCGGCTTTGGCAAACTCGCTGAGCTTGGGCCCGGTCAGGTTGCAGGGCGTGACCTCGTTGCCGGCAGACACCACACCGACCTGGGGTTTCGTGAAATCCTCATCGGTGAGGCCGACGGCGCGCAGCATGGCGCGGGCACCGGAGCGATTGGGTCCTTCGGAGACGTCCTGGGAGTGGATCTTGAGCTCAGTCATCGCGCCAGCGTACTCGCCCATCGTCAAGTTCCACCCGGGCCACAACGCTCCCATAGCGCCGAACGCCGGTAGACTGCGGGATTACCCCCGCACCCCAACTTCTGGGAGTTCTTCCTTGGTCACCACCGAAATCCCGGTACGCCCCGAACCGCCGGCTCCCGCCCCCAAGCGGACCGGGCGCAAATGGGCGCTGCGCATCGTGCTCGCCATCCTGATCTTCGCCGTGCTCTTGGTGTTTGCCGCGGTCGCCTTCGTCTGGTGGACCGACTCCAAGATCGAGCGGATTCCTGCCAGCGAGCTCACTTCGCTCCAAGCGGCGGAGGGCGGACCCCGCAACATCCTCATGGTCGGGACCGACTCCCGCGAGAACCTGCCCGATGATTTCGAGAATTTCGGCAATTTCAGCGGGTCACGCACCGACGTCATCATGCTCGTCCATTTCGTTCCCGGTGAGGGTGCCCAACTCCTCTCGATTCCCCGGGACCTCAAGGTCGACTTCGACGATGCCCCGACCAACCGTATCAACACCGCCTACGTCATCGGTGGCCCCGACCTGCTGGTCGAGACGGTGCAAGACGTCACCGGTGTCGCGGTCAACAACTACGTCGAGATCGACTTCGTCGGCTTCGCCGCAGTGGTCGACTCGTTGGGCGGTGTCGAGATCGACTTCGAGTGTGCGGCACGCGACACGAAGTCTGGGTTTGTGGCTGATGCCGGGAAACAAACGCTCGACGGCGAAATGGCCGTCGCCTACGTCCGGTCCCGCAGCTATCAGGAGAACTGCGACGGTTCGTGGGACACCGACGGCAGCGGTGACATCGGCCGCACCGGCAGGCAACAGGCCCTCCTGCTCGCCGTGTTCGACCAGGCGTCCTCACCGTCGAGCGCGTTCAACGCGCCGAGGTTCGCCTCGACGTTCGCCGAGCAGATTCGGGCTGATGAGGGACTGAGCGCGGGCGTGATCCTGGATCTGGGCCGCTCGGCGCTGAGCCTGAACCGATCGAGCATCCACACCGCAACCTTGCCGGTGAAGAACCACAGTGAGGGCGGACGGTCCTACGTGATCATGGTGCAGCCAGACGCCGACGAGGTGCTCACCGCCTTCATCAACGGCGATCCCTTCCCCTCCTAAGAGGGTGTGACCAGGTCGGCGACGACTGCAGTACAGGCGTCGAGCTCCGCGTCGGTGTTGAAGTAGTGCACCGAGGCGCGGACCAGACCCTCCAACCCACGGCCCTCCATGTCGAGCCGAGCCGAACCCGGCGCAACCGTCGACACGTTGATCCCGGCTCGCCGCAGCGCCTCCTTGACCTCAGCGGGGGTGTACCCATCGACGGTGAAGGTGACGATCGCTCCCTGGACTGAGCCGACGTCGTGGACGGTGACCCCACCGATCGCCCGCAGCCGTTGCCGCAACCCCGCCCCCAACGACCGTACGCGATCCCAAATCGCCTCCAGGCCAACCGCCGCGGCGTAGTCGATCGCAGTCCGCAGCCCGAGCTTGGCGGCCAGGTTCATTTCCCAGAGTTCAAACCTCCGGGCATCCGGACGTACCTCGTAGCGATCGGCGGCGACCCACGTGGCGCCCCACAGGTCGAGCACGGCGGGTTCGAGGGTCTCGAGGATCTCTCGCCGCATGTACAGCAGGCCGGTGCCGCGAGGGCCGCGCAGGAACTTGCGGCCGGTCACAGAGAGATAGTCACATCCAATATCCCTGACGTCGACGGGAAGCTGGCCGACCGATTGACAAGCATCGAGCAGGTAAGGGATGCCGGCCGAGTTGGCCACTCTCCCCACCGCTGCGGCGGGGTTGACCAAACCACCGTTGGTCGGGATGTGGTTGATCGAGATCAGCCTGACCCGGTCGTCGATCATGTCGGCGAGAGCGGCAACGTCGATCTCGCCCGTCGCGGTGTCGGGGACGACATCGATCGCGACGCCGTCGCGCTGTGCCAGTTGCAGGTAGGCGATGTAGTTGGCCCCGTATTCACTCGTCGTTGTGAGGATGCGGTCGCCTTCGCCCAGTTGCAGCGAGGCAAAGGCGATGTCCCAAGCTCGGGTGGCGCTGTCGGTGACTGCGATCTCGCCCGGCTCGGCCCCAAGCAGTCCGGCGGCCGATGCGTAGATGGCTTCGAGGTCGTCCCAGCGGGCTTCGGCCGTCTCGTAGCCACCGGCCGTGGCCTCGTCCTCGAGAAAGCCTACGGTGGCATCCAGCACCACTTGGGGCGGCAGCGAGCAACCGGCATTGTTCAAGTGAATGACATGGGCGCAGCCGGGTGTCTCGGAGCGCATCTTCTGGATATCGATGCTCATCGCGGGCAGTCTATGGGCGCGAAAGAGATGGTCCCATGGCGGCGAGTGGGACTACGAGCTCTGAGACGCGAGCGGTGCGCCCGGGGGCGCACCGCCACGGACCGTTTGATTCGCCTCAGGTGGCGTCGGGTGTGCCGGTATGGCTGTCGTCGCTGGCGCTAGCGTCGTCATCGTCGTCGCCGTCGGCCACGTTGCCGGTCGCCACGTACTCGCCTGCGGTCACATGGCCGGTGGTCGGATCCGCATCAACTGCACCACCAACCGACACAACATCGCCGGTGGCGGAATCTGCGGCCGTCATCGTCCCGGCCACGACCCGTTCGCCGGTGTCTGAGTCGACGGCCGTCGCCACGCCGTACTCGACCACGTTGCCGTCGTCATCGGTGATGACGCCAAGGCGCACCGCTGCGTCGGCGTCGAGGGCATGCTCGCTGAGCTTGGAGTAGCCGGCCATGGCGGTGTTGACCTTCTCAACCCAGGTGTTCTCGACAACGGCGACAAAGGCCGACGTCCCGGGCGCAAGTTGCTCGGCGGCTTCCTTCAGGTCATCGGACTTCAGAGCCCAATCGGCGAGGGCGGCACTGCCGGCACCGATCCCAGCGCCGAGCGCGGCTGTGCCGATGATGCTGGGCGGAAAGATGAGCCCGACAACGCCGCCGATGATGGCGCCCCACTTGGCGCCCTTCCCGACGCTGGGCAGCGAGTGCTGTTCAACCGAGGTCTTGCCTTGCCGCGTCGCGCACCAGGATGGCCGCATCGACGATCTGGATGGCGTCGGTCTTGGCCATCTCGTCCAGCGCGTCGCCGGCGCCTTGGGCCCCGTCCTCGGTGGGGAACACGGCCATCATGATCTCGTAGTTCTCCGTGCTCATCGCATCCCCTTCGGGCTCGCTGGCAACAATGACCCGCCGAGCATAGGCGCGGCCACGTTCGTCGACCCGGCGACTGGTCTCGTGCGTTCGGGTGCGGACCGCTCCCACTCGGCCAGGCGCTCCCGGAGATCCCATGGCAAGCACCAGGATTCCGACTCCCCGCCGGTAGGTCGATCCCCGCCGACTTGCCCCCCATCACCCGAGAGTCCATATTGTTCGGTCCAAAGTGCCCACAGGGAGGACGCGGCCGATATCTCTGGTCACCGCTCCAGCGTGACCGCCGTCGTCTGACCGCCTCAATCGGTTGCGATGATCCGGCCTTCCATACCGCCGGCGACGGTCACGACCTGGCCGGTCACGTGGCCGGAGACTTCGTCCGAGGCCAACGCGACGACCGCGGCGGCAACGTCCTCGGGGCGGCCGAGTTTCTTGAGGGCCATCGTGGCGGTGATCCTCGCGACCTCGTCATCGTCAAGGCCCTTTTCGCCGATCATCGGGGTGACGGTCCATCCCGGCGAGACGGCGTTGATGCGCACCCCGGGACCGATCCGAGCGGCCTCGTTCTTGGCGCTCAGCAGCAGACCGGTGATGATCGCTCCCTTGGCGGCGGCGTAGTCGGCGTGGCCGGCTTCGCCGAAGATGCCTGCGGTCGAGCCGATCATGACGACCGACCCAACTCCCGTCGAGGTGGCATGCCGCAGGAACGAGCGAACCGTCAGGAACGTCGCAGTGAGGTTGGCGTCGAGGGTCGCCCGCCAGCGATCCAGCGGCAGGTTCCACAGCGGAAGATCGCCCGGCGGCCACGCTCCGGCGTTGGCAACACACACGTCGAGCCGACCGAGTGCTTCGATGGCGCGGGGCACCAAACGATCCGCCTCGGCCTCGACGGTCAGGTCGGCATCGAGCGCCACCCCGTTGATCTCGGCCGCCAACGCTACCGCAGCATCACGAGACGTCCGGTAGTGAACGGCGACCCGAGCGCCCTCAGCCGCAAACGCCCGCGAGACGGCGGTGCCGATGCCACCGGCCCCGCCCGTGACGAGTACACCCTTCCCAGCCAATCCGGTTTCCATGAGCCTCCTCGGCCTCGACCTCTCGCAGTGTACGGGGCATCGGTATCGTCCCTTCCTCGATCCACAGAAGGGCCAATCAATGGGTGCTCCACTCCCCGACGACGTCAAGGAAATCCTCGACACCCCGGTGTTCGTGCACGTCGGCACTCTCAACCCCGACGGCTCACCGCAGGTGTCGGTCGTCTGGATCAAGCGCGACGGCGATCTGCTGCGATTCAGCACTGCCGAAGGTCGGGCCAAGGCGCGCAACCTCCGCAACGATCCGCGCGTCCACCTGTCGCTCACCCCGGTCGACAACGACTACCGCAACATCACCATCCGCGGCAGCGTGACTGAACTGGCCAACGACGGCACGTGGCTGATCGATGAACTCGCTGAGAAGTACACCGGCAAGTTCCCCTATCCGTGGGCCCAGCCGGGCGAGGTTCGACTCAATGTTGTCGTGGAGCCCACCTCGGTTCACGGCTAGTCGTATGTCGCCAGGCTCCGGCTCTCAACCCGCCCCGAGCACATTCCTCTGCTCTTGATGCGCATACGGCGTAGGCCAGTGGCTCATCGCCCCGCGGAAGTAGCGGCCCGGGTCGAACGGGAACCAGTCGTCGTGGTCCTGCACGAGACGGTCGAGGACCGCGAGGATGACAAACGGGTTGACGCTCATCCCTGAGTGCGAACACACGATTCGGATGTTCTCGCGGGGACACCGTGGTGCGGCGTGGTCGACGATCTCCTGAGGAATCGAAGCCAACGACGGTGGCACCAGCCGGTCCGTTGGGCTGTAGATCGCGACGTAGGGCAGTGGCGGGTCGTCTTCCTCCCAGTGCATCGAGCCCTTCTGCGACGACAACTCTGCCAGCCTCCGACCTGAGACTCGGCGGCCGAGGTAGCGCATGAACTGGTTGAGTTCGTCGAGCCGATCGGGGTGCATCGCCGGCGACCCGAGCGTGATCACCCGGTCAACACAGTCGGGGAGGCGCCGGCCCAACTCCCGGGCGTACACCCCTCCGAGGCTCTGACCGACGAGGGCAACCCGGTGCTCGAACCGCTGGGCGGTGTCGCGAATCGCGGCGCCGAGTTCCTCTTCCATTTCCTCGACATGTTCGAAGAGTGACTTGTCCCGCGGACCGAGATTTCGACCTCGTCCCCACGATGCCGCCGGAACGCCGTGCGTTGTCAAGAACCGATTGAGCCGCTTGAGGTTGTACTCGCCGGATAGGAATCCCGGGATGGTGATGACCGGCATCGACCCGTCCCCTTGGGGAACGATGAAGTCGCGCAACGGACTTCCGACGAGACCAGCCAGCCGCTCGCCGCCGCCCCACGCGAGGTCGACGTTCAAGCGGAGCAGATCAACGCTGGTTCGTCGCGCCATGCCTCAATCCCTGCCTCGGTCGCTGCGGCGTCGATGGTAACGGGCGCAACGGGTTGAGAGGCCAATCCCACCCAGAGCACGGCGGCGTCGGACCGGACCCAAGTCTCTACCTCCGCTGTCTACCCTTGGCATCGTGCACATCACGTCCGATGACCTCACCGAAGCTCTGAGAGAGCACGGCATGCGTGTCACCGAGCCGCGCCGAGCCATCTGCGAGGTGCTGGCCCGATCCCACGACGAGCACCTCGACGCCCCGACCATCCATGCCATGGTCGCCGCCGAGGTCGACATCCCGGTCGACCAGTCGACGGTGTATCGGACCCTCGATGCTCTCGAGGAAATCGGGTTGCTCTCCCACACCCACCTCGGCCATCGGCCCGCGGTGTATCACCTGTCTGCAGAAGGACGACACCAGCATTTCGTGTGCGATATGTGCGGCAAGACGGTGGCCGTTCCCGGCACGGCGATCGATGCCTGGGCCGCCGACATTCGCGCCAGAACGGGGTTCGTCGTCGACCCCGGCCACTTCGCCCTCTCCGGGCGCTGCGCGGCGTGCGCCGCACCGGCCGACTGACGACGCCCCCAGCCGAATGGAGCGGTAGGCTCCTGGCCCATGGCAGGTGGCTCCCACGGTTCAAAGGCGATCATCGCCGCGTTCTTGGCGAACCTCGGCATCGCCATCGCCAAGTTCGCCGGCTTTCTGATCACCCGGTCGTCGTCGATGCTGGCCGAGAGCATTCACTCGGTCGCCGACACCGCCAACCAAGGCCTGCTGTGGATGGGTGGGGTACGGTCGCGGCGCGAGGCCGACGCGATGTTCCAGTTCGGCTACGGGCGGGAGCGCTACTTCTGGTCGTTCATCGTGTCCCTGGTTCTGTTCACCCTCGGCGCCGTCTTCGCCATCTACGAAGGCATCGAGAAGCTGCTCCATCCCCACGAGATCGAGTCGGCCTGGGTGGCGGTCGGCATCCTCCTGCTCGGCCTCCTGCTCGAGGGCTGGTCGTTCCGGACCGCGATGAAGGAGTCCCAACCGCTCAAGGGTGACCGGAGTTGGTGGCAATTCATTCGCACCTCCCGTGTACCGGAGCTACCCGTGGTGCTGATGGAGGACTTTGGAGCGCTCATCGGCCTTGTGCTCGCCCTCGGCGCCATCTCGTTGTCCGTCGTCACCGGAGACTCCAGCTGGGACGGCGTCGGGACCGTGTTGATCGGGGCCTTGCTCGGCGTGATCGCCATCATCCTCGCCATCGAGATGAAGGGCCTCCTGATCGGCGAAGGCGCCGGACCCAAGGAGTATGCCAAGATCCAGGCGGCAATCGAACAGACCCCGCATGTCGACTACGTCATTCATCTCCGCACCCAGTACCTCGGGCCCGATCAGCTCTTGGTGGCCACCAAACTGGCGTTTGATCATTCACTCGACTTGACGGCCCTGGCAGATGTTGTCAACGACGTCGAACGGCGGATCCGCGAGCAGGTGCCTCACGCCACACCGATCTACGTCGAACCCGACCTGATGCGCGACTCCGTCGGCGGCATCGTCGTCGACGAATAGGAGGAATCCAATGCGCTTCCGAACCAAGCAGGTCCACGCCGGGGTTCACCCCGACGAGACGACCGGCGCCATCCTGACTCCGATCTACCAGAGCACCACTTTCGTGCAACCCTCGGTCGACGAGTACATGAAGAAGGGCTACACGTATTCGCGTTCGGGCAACCCGACGGTGCGGGCGCTAGAGGACAAGCTCACCGTGTTGGAGGGTGGCGTCGACACCGCAGCCTTCGCCACCGGCATGGCTGCCATCAATGCCCTGTTCATGACCTTTCTCGATGCCGGGGCGCATGCGGTCATCTCCGACGTTGCCTACGGCGGCACCTACCGGCTGGCCACGCAGGTCTACACCAGGTTCGGGGTGGAGTTCACCTTCGCCGACACCTCCGATCCAAAGGCCGTCAAGAAGGCCGTACGGGACAACACCCAGCTCATCCTGACGGAGACGCCGGCGAACCCGACGCTGAAGCTGACGGACATTCGGGCCATCTCCGACATCGCGACCGCACGAGGCATTCCCCATGCGGTCGACAACACCTTCCTCACGCCCTACTACCAGCGCCCGTTCGAACTCGGCGCCGACCTGTCGGTCCACTCCACGACCAAATACCTCGATGGGCACAACGCCACCGTCGGTGGCGCAGTGGTGATGATCCGCCCCGATCACGTCGAGCGGGTGCGGTTCATCCAGAACTCGACCGGAAGCATCATGTCGCCGATGGGTGCGTGGCTCACGCTGCAGGGGGTCAAGACGCTGAGCGAGCGGATGGATCGCCAGACCGACAACGCCATGCACATCGCCAAGTATCTCGAGAGCCACCCCAAGGTGACCACCGTTGCCTACCCCGGGCTGGAGTCGTTCCCCCAGTTCGAACTGGCCTCACGGCAAGCCGACGGCTTCGGCGCCATGATGTGGTTCGAGCTCGATGGCGGGGTCGAAGCCGGCAAGGCTCTGATGAACTCGCTCGAACTCTGGACCTTGGCCGAGAACCTCGGCTCGGTCGAGTCGCTCGCCACTCACCCGGTGACCATGACCCACGCCGCCATGCCCCCCGAGGAGCGGGCGCGAGTTGGCATCACCGACGGCCTCGTCCGCCTGTCGGTAGGCCTCGAATCCGCCGAAGACCTCATCGAGGACCTAGACCAAGCCCTCGACCAGGTGTAACGGGGTCAGTCGACCACCCCATCGCCAAAGCTGCGCTAGCAGCTCTCAACTGCGGTTGGCTCATGCAGAACGACCAATCCAAGCGGGACGCGTTTCCCCCATGTACTCGGAGCCACGACGGGGGTGTCCGTCATGGGTGGGCCGTTGGCCTCTTGCCGGACTCGGCGGGTGGCATAACAGTGAATGCGAGGTTTCTTCGAAGTTGAGGTCACATTTTGGGGTTCTGATGCGTCTTAGCTAGTGAGAGGAGCCAAGGGTGAGGCGCGAAGATGCTTCGCAGCTCGAGGATAGGGAGGCGAGGTTGATCGCCGAGCTGTACCCCCCGCTGCGGGCATTCGCGTCGGTGGTTGCCCCCGCTGAGGAGGACCCCAACGATCTGGTCCAAGAAGCACTGGTGCGGACGCTCCGGGCTGGCTCGTTGAGTCGTCTCGAGTACCCGAAGGCGTACCTGCGGACGACGATCTATCACTTGGCGGTGTCGGCTCGCCGCCATTGGATTGCCCAGCGCCAAGCCCTGCAACGGGTCGAGATCGATGACGACCCGCCCGAGTACACGTGGCAGGTCGACGAACTGTTGGCGTTGTCCCCGAAGTCCAGGGCGGTGCTGTACCTGCGGGTCGTCGAATGCATGTCCTACGGCGAGATCGGCCAGATGCTGGGATGCAGCGAACCATCGGTGCGCAAGACGGCATCGCGGGCACGGGTCCAACTACGCAGGCTCCTCGAAGAGGAGGTCAACGATGCGACAGCTTGAAGACGCACTGCGCCTGCTGGCAGAGCGGGCCGAACCGCTCCCGACCGAGGTCCTGATCGCGAGGATCGAGACCGAACTTGGCGTGGCGTATCCGGCCGTTGCAGAACGTGAGGAGCCAACCATGGTCACCCAGCAAAAACCGACTACCGAGACCCCAACCCCAAACCCATCACCACGATCCCGCCGCGGACCCCTGATGGCGGCGGCGGTGGCCGTCGTCGTCATCCTGGCGGGTGTCGGAATCGCCTTCGCCACGGGAGCCTTCGACTCCCAGCCCGACCCAGCAGCGCGGCTCGCCGTCGCCACCGAACTCGTCGACACCTGGAATCAGGGGTGGGAGAACTACGACCCTCAGATGTTCATGTCCGTGTTCACCGACGACGGCGTCTACATCGAGGATGACGGAACGACCTGGACGATGAGCAACATGAAGGACCTTGTCTACGGGACCGTCTTTCTCTCGAACGTCGACCGGGTCAGTGAATTGACCCTCAGCGGAGACGACACCTACACCTGGGTGGGCGAGTTCGTCGTGACCTCGAACGGAAATCGGTTCAGCGGCACCTGGGAGATTGAACTCGAAGGAGATCTCGCCAAACGCATCGAACTCGACGCCTTGGAGGAGCGGCCAGCCTCCGACTCATAAGCTCGACGGCTGGTGACACCGTCGACGGTCGGGTAGGGCATGGCCGCCGACTCACTGGGACAACAGGGTGACCTCCATCAGCCCGTCACGTTGGTCGGTGACTCGCTTGGTGCCTCCTCGGCTCTGGGGATCGGGGTCGGTCCCAGGCCGGCGTCAGGCTTCGACCTCGTCCTTGATTGAGGCGAGTATGGCGTCGACGTCGCGATCGCCGCGCCAGCCGATGGCGTCGATGACCTTGTCCATCAGAGGGATCTTGGTGGAGTACTCGAATGTCAGCGTCACCGTCGTGTCGTCGCCATCCGGCTCGAGCGTCCACGTCCACACCGGCCCGGTCGAGGAGCTGTCCACGATGCGCTCGTTGACGACGAACTCCTCCCGCGTTACGACCCCCACCAACTCGAACCCAGCAAGATGACCGAGGACCCACTCGTACGTCGTCCCGACCCCTTCGGGGGTCACATTGACTGCCTTCAGTCTGGCGCGCATGTGTTCGGGCATCGCGTCGTAGAAGTGGGCCGGCTCCTTCACGTAGTCGAAGACCGTGTCGGCCGGAGCGTCAATATGAATGCTCCCGACGTGCCTGGTTGTGCTCATCGCGCTCCCCTCTCAGCTCGGCAGTGGAAGCCCCATCGATCTGACCGTCCCCCCTCTTGAGCTGCGGCCGGGTGGTACCTTCCCCTGCACCATTCCTGTCGTTCAGCTTGCGCCCTCGTCTCGACGGATTCCTAGAGGCGATGGACCCAGGAATCGCGAGTTTGCGTCGCCTGGCCCGCTGCCGCACCGGCGGCCCGAATCGGACCGACTGGGCACCTGCAATCGCCGGGCGAGAGCGTGATTGCACCAGTCCCGAAGCTCGGCACCGCGGAGTGCACCCCGATGTGGCTCGGCATCGACTCACCGGCCTCGGGAACCTCTTCCCAGATCTCGGGGATGCACGAGGGGTCGGGCATTGTCCGACCCTTTCGGTGTGGTCGGGGCGGCTGAGCCGGTCCGACCACGACGGTGAGGGCGGCTGCCTGCCGCACGAAACCGAGCCGCAGCCTGTCCGCAGCGAAGGCGAGCACTCATCCAAGACCCAGGGGGTTGTTGGATGACTACATGAAACCTTGCTCCCGCATCCAGTCGTCATTGAAGACTTTGGAGAGGTAGTTCCGGCCTGAGTCGGGCAACACCACGACGGTGAGTTGGTCGGGGAACTCCTCGGCGACCCGGATGGCGCCGACGACGGCCATGCCGCACGAACTGCCGACGAGAATGCCCTCGAGTTCGGCCAGCGTGCGGGTCATCCGGAAGGCTTCCGCGTCGGTCACCATCTCGTAGCGGTCGACGACGGATGGATCGAACGTCTCGGGCCAGAAGTCTTCGCCAACTCCTTCAATGAGATAGGTGGTCACGTCCGCTTCGGTGGCGGCCGTGTAGATCGAGCCCTCCGGGTCCACGCCGACGACCATCACATCCGGGTTCTGTTCCTTCAAGTACTTGCCGACACCCGAGATGGTGCCTCCGGTGCCGACCCCGGCGACGTAGATGCCGATCTCGCCGTCGGTCTGCTGCCAGATCTCCGGCCCGGTGGTGTCGTACTGGGCTTGGGGATTGGCCGGATTGGAGTACTGGTCGGGGTGGTAGGCCCCGGGGATCTCGGCGGCGAGCCGGGTCGCCACCGAGTAGTACGACTCGGGGTCATCGGGCTCCACGTTGGTCGGGCACACCACGACCTCGGCTCCGTAGGCGCGCAGCAGGTCCTGCTTCTCTTTCGACTGCTTGTCTGCCATCACCGCAACCAGGTTGTAGCCGCGCAGCGCGGCCACCATGGCAAGCCCGACCCCGGTGTTGCCACTGGTCGGTTCGACGATCGTGCCGCCGGGCTTGAGCCAGCCGTTGCGCTCGGCCCGCTCGATCATGGCGAGCCCGATGCGGTCCTTGCTCGAGCCCCCCGGGTTCATGTATTCAACCTTGGCCACGAGGTTCCCGGCGGGATGCACCCGGCCGAGACGAACGATCGGTGTGTTGCCGATGGCGTCGACGATGTTCTCACGGATGTCCATCCCGCGAGCGTACCGCGCCCCCATCCGCAACGGGGCACATTGGGTTTTGGCGGACAATTGCGCATGATGCTGCGCCATTGTCCGCCAAAACCCTCTTGGCCCTCGACCCCTCCCCCCCTGGGGTGGGAATAGGCGGCTAGAGTTGGGGTTGGAGGTTGTGATGAAGCAAGAACACAAACGCTCGGCGCTCAACCGGCTGAAGACGGTGCGAGGCCACCTCGACGCCGTGATCGGCATGGTCGAAGACGAGCGCTACTGCCCCGACATCATGAAACAGGTCTCGGCGCTGCAGGGTTCGCTGGAGAAGGTGAACCGGGTACTGCTGCAGAACCACGTCGAGACCTGCGTGATGCACGCCGTCGAGGAGGGCCGCTCCGGCCAGGTCGTCGACGAGTTGATGGAGACCTTGCGATACGCCCCCGGAGTCACCGGACCGCAACATGAGGAGCTGACCACATGACCACTGAGACCCTTTCCGTTCCCGACATTTCCTGCGGGCACTGCAAGACATCGATCGAAGGCGCCGTTTCCGAACTCGACGGCGTCGACAAGGTCGAGGTCAACATCGATGCCCGAACCGTCGATATCGCCTTCGACGACAACACCGTCGCCCGCGCCGCCATCGTTGGCGCCATCGAAGGACAGGGGTACGAGGTCGCGTAGGGGCATTCCGCCCGCCCCGCCTGTGACCCCGCTGCGATGAGTCAAGACACCGACCGCATCATCTTCGACGTCGAAGGCATGACCTGTGCCTCCTGCGCGCTGCGCATCGAGCGCATCCTGTCCAAACAGGACGGGGTCGACGAGGCCGTCGTCAACTTCGCCGGTCAGGAGGCACGCGCCGTCATCCAACCCGGCACCGACGTCGCCGGTCTCCAGGCGGCCATCGAGAAGATCGGCTACGAGATCCATCCCCTCGCCCCCGGTGAGGAGCGCGAGACGCCGGTGGCCCGCTACGCCAAAGAGGTCCAGTACCAGAAGCGCAACGTGCTGCTCGCCGCGGCTTTCACGCTGCCGCTGATGATGATCTCGATGTTAGGGCCCGACACGCAGGCGGCGAGGGTGTGGCAGCTGGTGCTGTCGACCCCGGTCGTGTTCGTCTTCGGCTCGCAGTTCCACGTCACCGCCTTCAAGCGGCTACGCGGCCTCGACGCCACCATGGACACGTTGATCTCGGTCGGCTCACTGGCGGCCTGGGGCTACTCGGTGTGGGCGCTGTTCAACGACCAGCCGGTCTACTTCGAAACGGCGGCGATGATCATCACGCTCATCCTGCTCGGCCGCTACTTCGAGGCCAGGGCCAAGGGCAACGCCAGCCAGGCGGTCACCAAGCTGCTCGAGCTCGGCGCCAAGGAGGCCAGGGTGTTGCGCAACGGCGAGGCCGTGATGGTCGACCCCGTCGAGCTGCGGCCCGGCGAAATCGTTGTAGTACTCCCCGGCGAAAAGATCCCGACCGACGGGGTCATCGCGGCGGGACGCTCATCGATCGACGAGTCCATGCTGACCGGCGAATCGGTCTCGGTCGACCGCCGGGTCGGTGACGACGTCTTTGGCGCCACCATCAACCAGCAGGGCAGGATAGAGATCGAGGTGACCAGGGTCGGTCCCAACACCGCGCTGGCCCAGATCGTGCGGCTGGTGGAAGACGCCCAAGCGTCGAAGGCGCCGGTGCAGAAACTCGCCGACCGCATCGCCGGCGTGTTCGTGCCCGTGGTGATTTCCATCTCTATCGTGGTCTTCTTCGGCTGGCTCATCGCCACCGGCGAGATCTCCACCGCGGTCCGCAACGGTGTGGCGGTGCTGATCATCGCCTGCCCATGCGCGCTGGGGTTGGCGACGCCTACCGCCATCATGGTTGGGTCGGGCCGTGGCGCCGAACTCGGCGTCCTGTTCAAGGGTGCCGAGGTCTTCGAACGATCCCGCACCATCGATACCGTCGTCTTCGACAAGACCGGGACGCTCACTCGCGGCGCGATGACTCTCAGCGACGTGGTCACCGACGAAGACGAGGACCGGTTCCTCTATCTCGTTGCCTCGGTCGAAGCGGCCAGCGAACACCCCATCGGCAAGGGCGTCGCCCTCGGCGCCGAAGAACGTGGCGTCGAGTTGGGGACACCCGACGAAGTCGCCGCAGTTGCCGGGCGTGGCATCACCGGCTTCATCGACGGGATCGAGGTCGTCGTCGGCAAGGCCAAGCTGATGGCCGATCAAGGACTCCACATCTCTGATCACTACCTCGACGCACTCGGGGCGGTCGAGCGGCAGGGCAAAACCGGTTTCCTCGGCGGCTGGGACGGGGAGGTGCGCGGCATGCTCGCCGTCGCCGACACGGTGCGGACGACGTCGCGTCAGGCCGTCACCACACTGCACGAGCTCGGGGCCGAGACGGTGATGCTGACCGGCGACAACCGCCGTACCGCCGACGCCATCGCCGCTCAGGTCGGCATCGACACCGTGCTCGCTGAAGTGCTGCCCGGCGACAAGGCCGAGGAGGTCGCCCGACTCCAGGCAACGGGCAAGACCGTGGCCTTCGTCGGTGATGGCATCAATGACGCGCCGGCGCTGACCAGAGCCGATCTCGGCATGGCGGTCGGCACCGGAACCGACGTTGCCATCGAAGCCGGCGACATCGTCCTCATGTCCGGCGACCCGGCGCAAGCGGCCACCGCCCTGCGTCTCGGCCGCACCACCTTCCGGACCATCAAGCAGAACCTGTTCTGGGCCTTCTTCTACAACTCGGCGGCGATCCCTCTCGCCGCCGCCGGCCTGCTCAACCCGATGATCGCCGCCGCCGCCATGGCATTCTCGAGCGTGTCGGTGGTGACCAACTCGCTTCGCCTGCGCAAGTTCGTGTAAGTACGCCTCACGGACGTTCGATCGGGACTCCAACGACGTTGCCCCACTCGGTCCACGATCCGTCGTAGTTACGAACGTTCTCGAACCCGAGCAAGCGCGTCAGCACGAACCAGGTGTGGCTCGATCGCTCCCCGATTCGGCAGTAGACGACGACGTCGTCGTCCACGGCCAGCCCGATCTCGTCCTCGTAGATGGCCGCCAAGTCGGCGCGTGGCTTGAACGTGCCGTCATCACTCGCCGCCCGTTTCCACGGCACGCTGGCAGCCCCGGCAACATGGCCGCCACGAAGCACACCCTCCTGCGGATAGTCGGCCATGTGGAGCTTCTCGCCCCGATACTCTTCGGGCGAACGAACATCGATGAGGGGCAGACCGGCCCGGCTGTGCTCGAGCGTCTCGCCCATGAACGCCCGGATCGAGGAGTCGTCCCGATCGACAACTGGATACTCAGCAGCGGGCCGGACGGTGGCATCAGTCGTCATCGGACGCCCTTCCGCGATCCACTTCTGGCGGCCGCCGTCGAGCAAACGCACGTCTTCGTGGCCAAAAAGGGTGAATACCCAGAGGGCATACGCAGCCCACCAGTTGAAGTTGTCGCCGTAGAACACCACGGTGGAATCACGGCTGATCCCCTTTTCGCCCATCAGCTCGGCGAAGCGCTCGCCATCGACGTAGTCCCTCACGACAGAATCGTTGAGATCCGTATGCCAGTCGACCTTGACCGAGCCGGGGATATGGCCCGTCTCGTAGAGCAGGACGTCCTCGTCGCTTTCGACAACGACAAGGTCCGGATCATCAAGATGGTCGGCCAGCCACTGCGTGGTGACCAGATACTCCGGGCGGGCATATTCGAGGAACTTGGGGTTGTCGTCTCGGGGAAGGTCGCTCACGGTTGGGCCCTTTCGTCAACTGGCGGGGATCGAATCCTTTTCCACTACAACCGTAGTGAATAGAAGAAGGCTTGCGCGACCGATCGCGGTACCCTGCCGGTCATGAGCCTGCCGCCAAAGCTGCAACGGATCGTCGACCTGTTCGCCGCCGCCCCCAAAGACATCAAAGTTCAAGCCCTCCTGGACTACTCCAACCGAGTTCCGGAGCTGCCCGCCCGCTATGCGGATCATCCCGAGCTGCTCGAGCGGGTCCACGAGTGCCAGTCACCGTTCTTCCTTGCCGCCGAAGTGAACTCGGATGAAACGGTGACCATCTACTTCGACTCACCCCGGGAGGCTCCCACCACGCGGGGCTATGCCGGGATCCTGACCGAGGGCCTGACCGGAGCCACCGCGCAGGAGGTGCTGGACGTGCCGGACGACTTCTACACCTCCATGGGCCTTCAGGAGGTCGTGTCGCCGCTGCGCCTGCGCGGCATGGGCGCCATCTTGGCGCGGACAAAACGCCAGGTACGGGACCAGGTGGGCTCCGACGGCTGAGGTCTGGCGCGGCCCCGGAGGCCGGGTCTCAGCGGTCGAAATGGTCGAGGATTGCGCTCGAGATCTCATCCCAATGCACCCGTGGCAGGTCGTGGCCCATGCCGTCGATCATCAGCAGTTGGGCATCGGGGATGGCCGCGGCGGTGGCTTCGCCGCCGCTGGGGCCGACGAGTTGGTCGGCGGTGCCGTGGATGACGAGCGTCGGCACTTCGAGGGACCGCAACCGTTCGGTGCGGTCGCCGCTCGCCCAGATGGCGGCAAGCTGGCGTCCGATGCCGGCCGGGTCGAAGGAGCGATCGATCGCCGCTGTGGCCAGCTTCCTTTCGGCCCCCTCGTCGAAGGTGCCCGGGGTTGCCAGAAGTTGGCGTGTTTCGAGTGTGGCCTCAATCGCGCCGAGGGCGTCCGGTGGCGGCGCATGGAAGAGGGCCCGCAGCCCCTTCTGGCTGGGAGCGCCGACCTCCCAACTCCCAGTCGACGCCATGATCGAGGTCAGCGACAACACCCGCTCAGGAGCCTCGAGCGCCAAGGTCTGGCCAATCATCCCGCCCATCGACACGCCGACAACATGGGCCGCGGCCAAGCCGAGGTAGTCGAGAACGCCGGCCGCATCCGCCGCCATGTCCTCGAGAAGATACGGAACCACAACCTCTTCTCCTCGTTCCAGCCCACGCCTGATCTCGCCCAGCGCGACCTTTGCCTCGAAGTGGGTCGACAGCCCGACATCCCGGTTGTCGGTACGGATCACGAAGAAGCCGGCCGCGGCAATGCGGTCGACGAAGTCCGGATCCCACTCGATCAACTGTCGACCGAGACCGTGGACGAGGAGAACGGGAGGGTCACCCGGATCGCCATCGACCTCGTAGGCAATGGTCCAATCCGTTGATGGCGGCGACCGGCAACGCAGCGACCTACGGTTGCGGTGGCACATTACGAGCAGCATTCAGCCTTCGCCGCTCGTAGAGATAGCCGATCGCTCCCCCGATGACAGCGCCGACGAGCAGCACCCACAGGCTGTCCAGGCTGGTGAGTGCCAACACGATCGCCCCGATGATGCCCCCGACGAGAGCACCAATCCGCAGGCCGTTCAGCACGTCGTAGGGCTGGCGCCCTGGAGGAAGCCGATAGTCATCGCTCTCGTCCATCGGTCCATCATCTCGCAAATCGTTCGCGTTGTCATAGTCTGCGCCACCGTCGCTGCTTCGATATCCTCCTGCGGGACGCCGCCCACCAGTGAGACCCCCGTGTTCCCAAACCTGACGCCAGACAAGGTCAACGACTTTGTCGCTGAGGCTTTCCCGGCCGCGGCCCGAGATGGCATCCGCTGCGAAGCTTTGGGGGAAAGGACCGCCACCGCTCGGTGGCCATTTGACGAGAACGACTTGCGGCCCGGTGGCTACATCAGCGGACCACGGATCTTCGGCCTGGCCGACAGCGCGCTCTGGTTCGCCACGTTCACCATCATCGGGATCGAGGCCATGGCGGTCACCAGCGAGATGTCGGTGAGATTCCTGCGGCCGGCCCGCCACGGTGACCTCCTCGCTCGCGCTGTGATCAACTCGGTGAGCGCCCGCCGCCTGGTCGGAACGATCGAACTGTGGGTGGAGGCCGCCCCCGACCGTCTCGTTGCCGTAGCCCAGGGCGCCTACGCCCGCCCGTAGTCCGAGTGCCACCGCTCAGGTGCTGACGAACTCGGCATCGCGGCGTCCATGAGCAGGCGGTCTCGATCATCCAGATCTCGGACGGCTTCGTACAACACCCGAAGACCGCCCCCCGAGACAAAGGACTACCAATCATGAAGAGACGATTTCTCCCATTTGTCGGACTGATCCTGGCGCTGGCGCTCGTTGCCGCCGCCTGTGGTGACGACGACACTGCCGACACAACGACGACTAGTGAAGCAACCGAAGAAGGTACAACCGTGCTCGACCTCGCCGTCGAAGCCGGCCAGTTCTCGACGTTGGTTGCCGCCATCGATGCCGCCGGTCTCGGCGAGACGCTCGCAGGTGAAGGCCCGTTCACGGTGCTGGCGCCGACCAACCAAGCATTCGATGAAGCGTTCGCCGCCCTCGGCATCACCGCCGAAGAGCTGCTCGCCGACACGGATACTCTGACCAAGATCCTCACCTATCACGTCCTGCCGATCGAAGCCGACTCCCAGTTGGTTGCCTCACTCGACGGCGAGTCGGTGGCCACCGTCAACGGTGCCGAGATCAGCATCGCTGTGGTCGATGGCAACATCGTGATCGACGAGACCGCCACCGTGGTGTCTGCCGATCTGCAGGCCGACAACGGCATCGTGCACGTCATCAACGCCGTGTTGCTGCCGCCAGATGTGGCCGAGATGCTCTCCGCCGCCCCGATGGAGACCACCACAACCACGACCACGACCACGACCGCGGCTCCCGAGACGACCACGACCACCGAGGCTGCGCTGCCCACGATCGCCGAGCTCGTTGCTACCGCCGCCGCCGGCGACCCAGCTGAGTTCACGGTTCTGTTGACGGCCCTCGAGACCGCCGGTCTCGTGGATGCCCTCAACGGCGAGGGCCCGTTGACGGTGTTTGCTCCGACCGACGAAGCGTTCGGCAACTTGCTCGCCGCCCTCGACATCACTGCCGAGGAACTGCTGGCTCGTGACGATCTCGCAGACATCCTGCTGTACCACGTGGTCTCGGGTGACTTCCCGGCATCAGTCGTCATCGACGCTGCTCCGATCACCGACCTGCCGACGCTCAACGAGAGCGCCACACTCAACATCGCCGTCGTCGACGGCAACGTTGTGGTCAACGACTCGGCCACCGTGGTCACGGCGGACGTGTTCGCCAGCAACGGTGTGGTCCACGTGATCAACGCAGTCCTCATTCCGTAACGATCAGAGAGCAGCTCCCCGGAGCCGCCCGCTCATCCACCAATCCTCCGGGGCCCCGCATTGCGGGGCCCCGGTCTACTTTCCTACCCGATGCTCTTACTCGGACATCTCGTCGAGCAGCTTGGCGGTCTCGAGGGCCTCGGTCTCGGACATGCGGCGGACGGCGAATCCGGAGTGGGCGACCAGGTAGTCGCCGACTGCAGCGTCGGGGACCATGGCCAGGTTCACGTCACGGACGACACCACCCAGGTCGACAACGGCCACCTTGCTGCCACTGACTTGTTTGATCTCCAGAATCAGGCCGGGGACGGCGAGACACATGTCACACCTCCGCAGCCGCTACGTCCACATGGACCAACATCACGTCCTGGGCATGCGGATCGGCCGGATCGGTGCCGACCTCCACTGCAAGGTCGGCACCTTCGAGGACGGTGCCGACCGACGCAGTCTCGAAATGGCCCCGCAGATGTTCCTCGCTGAGATGGCTGAGCGCTCCGAGCCGCACCCCGACCAGTACGGCACGATCGGCCCCGGCGTCCTCCACGACCCGAGTGGCCTTGCCGAGCAGGTCCGACATCAGCGACAGCTCATGCATTGGCGACCCCAATCGCCCCGTTGTCCTCAGCGGACGGGCTTTGGAGCAAGCTCACAACGAGTTCGACCACCCGGCCCACGGACCGCTCGACCGACGTCGTCATGTCGGCGCCGTGCTCCACGGTGCCGGCCTCCACCCCGACGATCACCAACTCACCCGGCAACCGGTTGAGGGTCCTGGCGAGTTCTACCGCATCGGCGAGCCCCAGCAGGTGGCTTGACCTGCGGAAGAATCCCGCCGGAAGCCGATGATCTCCATTGAACCGGTAGATCGTGCCCGGCTTGCCACCGGTGACGACGGCATCGATCACCACACTCAGCTCCGCTCGTTCCCATGCCGCGATCAAGTCGACCGGGTCACCGTCGGACTCGATGAGCTCGACATCGCGCGGAATCCGCCCCTCGAGGCGCTCCGTCACGCGCAGGCCGACGGCGTCGTCCCCGCGGAAGCGGTTGCCGACGCCCACCACTACACGGCGTAGGTCACGATTCAGCACCCGATTCTTTCCTATCAATGGTCAGGTTGAGGAAGTGGGTCGCACATGAAATACACGGGTCGTAGTTGCGGATCGTCTGTTCGAGTCGCCAGCCGAGGTCTTCGTCGGACATGTCCAGGTTCTCTTCGAGCACCACCCGCAGGTCGTCCTCCATCGTCAGCTGGTTCTGGGCCGTCGGTGGAGCAATCTGGGCGTCGAGGATGCGGCCCTCGTCGTCCAGTTCGTACCGGTGGTACAGCATGCCCCGTGGGGCCTCGGTGGCACCATGCCCGGTGCCGGCCTTCGCCTCGATCGGCACATACGACTCGCCCGGGGTCTCGTAGGCGTCGATGATCTCTAGCGCTTCGTTGCACGCGTGGAGCGTCTCGACGGCCCGAACCACAATGCTCTGGAAGGGGTTGTTACACACCGGCCCGAGGCCCGCCTCGTAGGCGGCGTCCTGGGCGAGTGACCCCAGCTTGTCGAAGTTGAGCGCATAGCGCGCCAGGGGGCCGACGTGATAGGCGCCTCGCTCACGGATCACGCTCTGCAGGGCGTTGGAGCGCTCGACATGAAGCTCGACAAAGGCCTCGTTGAATTCCGAGACGGGGATGTCGAGGCCCTTGTTCGACTTGAGCCTGCCCTCGTTGAATGGGTACTCATCGGGATGGCAGACCGAGACGAACTCGAAGTCCTGTTCCATCTTCGGGATCGGCAGCTGCGAAACCCACTGCACCGTCTTGAGGGCGGCGTCGCGGGCCCACTCCAACTCATCGACCATCGTGAGCAGCTCGGCTTTGGTCGGAACGCGGTAGAAGCCACCGACCCTGACGTTGATCGGATGGATCTCCCGTCCACCGATCAGGCTGACGACGTCGTTGCCCGCCTTCTTCAGGCGCAGCCCCTGCTCGACGACCTCGGGAAAGTCGGCCGCCATGTGGATGGCGCTCTCGTAGCCCAAGAAGTCGGGCGCATGCAGCATGTAGATATGGAGCACGTGGCTCTCGATCCACTCGCCGCAGTAGATGAGCCGGCGCAGGGCGCGCAGTTGGCCGCCGACGGTGACCCCGAGGGCGTCTTCCATTGCGTGGCTGGCACTCATCTGATAGGCAACCGGGCAGATGCCACAGATGCGAGCGGTGATGTCGGGCGCCTCGGTGTACATGCGACCCCGCATGAAGGCCTCGAAGAACCGCGGCGGCTCGAAGATCCCGAACTCGACCTTCTCGATCTTGCCGTCGATCACCTCGACGTGCATCTCACCTTCGCCCTCGACCCTGGCCAGATAGTCAACGTCGATCCGCCGAATTGGATTGGCGGGATTGGTCATTCCGTCACTCCTTGCACGCTGAGAGCGGCTTCGTGCCGATCGGAGGCCTCCCGGAAGGCATCCGCCCACGCGTTGAAGCCGCGGAACGCATCCATCAAGCTGCGGTCGTCGACCCCGAGCCCTTTCCACTGCTCGGAGAGCGCCGCTGTGTTGGCACTTTCCATCGGGCCGTAGCAGCCGAAGCACCCCCGGTTGTAGGCCGGGCAGATGGCGCCGCAGCCGGCCTGGGTAACAGGCCCCATGCACGGCGTGCCGTGCGAGACCATCACACATGAGATGCCACGCTGCTTGCACTCGACACACACGCTGTACGTCGGAACGTTTGGCTTGCGGCCCTGCAGGAAAGCGGCGACGACCTCAACGAGCTGCATCTTGTTGATCGGGCAGCCGCGCAGCTCGAAGTCGACGGCAACGTGATCCTTGATGGGAGTCGACCTTTCGAGCGTGTCGATGTACTGCGGGTTGGCGTACACCAGCGAGGTGAACTCGGACACATCCTTCCAGTTACGGAGGGCTTGGATGCCTCCCGCGGTGGCACACGCCCCGATCGTCACCAGGAACTTCGACTCGGCTCGAACGTGGCGAATCCGTTCGGCATCGTGCGGTGTGGTGATCGAACCTTCGACGAGTGACACGTCGTATGGCCCCGGGATCACTTCGCGTGATGCCTCCATGAAGTTCGCCACGTCAATGGCGCCGACGACGTCGAGCAGCACGTCCTCGGCATCGAGCAGGCTGAGCTGACAGCCATCGCATGAAGCGAACTTGTACACCGCGAGCTTGGGCTTGGTGATGGTGGATGGCACCTCACACCTCCCTGACCTGGATCAGCTTCTGGACGTCGTTGAAAGGGAACACCGGGCCGTCTTTGCAGATGAACGTCGGCCCGAACTGGCAGTGCCCGCAGAAGCCGATGGCACACTTCATGTTTCGTTCCATGGAGACGAAGATGCGCTCGGCGCTCACACCCTGATCGAGCAACGACTGGGCGCCGTAGCGCATCATGATCCCCGGACCGCACAGGAAGACGACGGCGTCATCCGCGTCATACGGGCCGCGCCCGACGAGCTTGGTGACAACACCGACAGAGCCGGTCCAGCCCCGGGTCGCGACGTCGACGGTGACCAGCACCGTCATGTCGAAGCGGCCGCCCCACTCCTGGAGCTCTTGGGCGTAGAGGAGCTCCTGGGGTGAACGGGCTCCGTAGAGCAGCACGAAGTCCTTGTACCGATCGCGGTTGTTGAGCACGTGATAAATGGCGGGCCGCAGTGGCGCCAGCCCGATCCCGCCGCCCAAGATGACGACGTCGTGCCCCTCGGCGGCCTGCATCGGCCACGAGGTGCCAAACGGGCCGCGCACCCCGACGTAGTCGCCGGGGCTCAGCGCCTGAAGGGCGTCGGTCACGGGGCCGACGGAACGGACTGTTTGGACCAACTGCCCACGACGGCCCGGATCACCCGAGACCGAGATCGGGACCTCGCCGACGCCAAAGACGTACAGCATCGTGAACTGACCGGGCTCAAACGAGATATCGCGATCGATGGGTTCCAGCTCGAGCGTGAACGTGTCGGTTAGTTCGTCGTGCAACCGGGCCACGCGATACGGCTCCGGGGTCATCGGGTCGAGCATTTCTTGGGTATCAGCGATGAGAGCCATAGAGATCCAGAAGTTGGAGGCGGGCAGCCTGCATGCGGCTGGCGAGCACCTCGGTGAATCGTTGCATCAACTCGTAGCCAAAGGCGCAGTCTTCCTCTTTTGCCCGCCGCAAGGCGGGGGCGTCAAACCGAACCGCCCTTGTTGGCGTGAGGGCCTGGGCGTCGTACACCCACCGGTAGGGTGGGAATAGCCACGACCATCCAAGAATCTCGCCGGAGTGCAGGGTCTGGATGACGTGGGGTCCCCGGCCGGGGACCACCATCTCCAGACCAACGTCGCCTTCGAGGATTAGATAGCAGGCGTCCGCATCTTCCCCCTCGCGGAAGATCACCTCACCCGGTTCATAGTCGACCGGCGAGGCCACATGGGCCAGCGTCGCCAGGTGATCGGGCTTCATTCCGTAGAAGAAGGATTGTGATCCCAGCATGGATTCGAGGGCCGTCATGACTTCACCTCCGGGATAGGAACTCTGGAGGCGTCGAGTAGCCCGTCACTGGCCCGGATCGCCGCCGCCTCCTCCGTGATATCGATACCGACCGGGCACCAGGTGATGCAGCGTCCGCAGCCCACGCAACCGGACACACCAAACTGGTCGATCCAGTTGGCCAGCTTGTGGGTCATCCACTGGCGATAGCGCGCCCGGCGCGAAGGGCGGATCGGACCACCGTTGATGTACGAGAAGTCCATCGTGAAGCAGGAGTCCCACTTGCGGACCCGTTCCGCTGTGGCGCCGGAGAGGTCCATGGAATCCTCCATGGTCGAGCAGAAGCAGGTCGGACACACCATCGTGCAGTTCGTGCACATCAGACAGCGCGAAGCCACATCGGTCCATTGCGGATGGTTCAGGTTGCGCTGCAGCAACTCCTTGATGCCGTGGACATCGAGTTGCCGACCCATCTTCAGGGCAGCTTCCTGGAGCAGGTCGTCGGCGAGGGTCACATCGTGCTCTCCCACCCGCCGCGCGGCACCGAGTGAGGCCAGCACGTCCTCGCCGGCCTCAGAACCGGTTTCGACGAGGAAATGGTGGGTGCGCCCCCGGATCAGCTCCGTGAGTGCAATGTCGTACCCCCCGGCCGCCCGCGGGCCGGTGTCCATCGACGTGCAGAAGCATGTCTCACCGGGTTCGACGCAGTTGACAGCGATGAGGAAGGCACCGTTGCGGCGCCCGGCGTAGATTTGATCCGGCGCTCCACCGTTACCCATGAAGACCCGATCCTGGATCCCGATGGCGGCCAGTTCGCAGGGCCGCACCCCGAGGAAGGCGTACTGGGGAGGGTCCGCGGGGGGCAGCGTGGTGATGCCCTCTTCGCCGCGCTCTCCCGCCCAGACAACCGCCCGGGCTGGGTAGAGGAAACGCTTCCATGAATGGGGACCGACGACGTAGCCGAACAGCTTGTCGTCCTTGCGATCCTCGAGTTCGTAGCGTCCACCCTCCTGGTGGTCGGTCCACCCAACCGGAAGGTCTGTCGTGGAGGAGATCTCGTCGTAGACGATGGCCCCCTCCGCAATAGTTGGCCCCACGGTGGTGTAGCCGCGATCTCGAAGCTCGCTCAGGAGTTGGTCGATCCCGGATCTGTCGAGAACCATCGCCTCGCTCACCCGTGTCTCCTTCAATGCTTCGTTTGGGCAGCCGCCCGGATCTTTGAAGATCCCCGGAGAACTGCCTCGGACTGCTCCTGGCCACCGTACGGAGTCGGGTCGCGCCTGAGATAGGGACCTTTGTCCAGAAGCGGGGGACCGAATCACCCGTGACGACCCCACAGCACCTCGACAGACTCTGGGAGAGCGTCACGATCGATGGAGGAACCATGGACGTCCGACTTCGCCCGATCCCACGCACGCGCCGCTGGGGCATAGGGATCGCTGCCGTCACGGCAGTCATATCCGGCTTCGCCGTCTTCATGAACGGGTATGGCGTACGTGCCTGGAAGGAAGCCGGAGTGAGCACCGCCTCCTACACCACGATGAAGAACCTCGTGGCTGCCGTGTTGCTCGGCACCATCCTCGTGCTGGCCACCCGGACCAAGCGCCGCTCCGGGTTCACTCGCCCGCAGCGCCCGGCGCACTGGTTCGGTTTGGCCGCAGTGGCCTTCATCGGTGGCGCCGTTCCCTTCCTTCTCTTCTTCGAAGGACTGTCACGAGCTACGTCCGGGCAAGCCGCCCTCCTCCACAAGACGCTCGTGATCTGGGTCGCCCTCCTTGCCGTGCCGCTGCTGCGTGAACACCTCGGGTTCGGACACCTCGCCGCCATCGGCCTGTTGATCGCCGGCCAGATCGCACTTGCCGGCGGCATCACGGATCTCGGCTGGGGTGTCGGCGAAGCAATGATCCTGGCCGCGACCCTGATGTGGTCTGTCGAGTACATCATCGCCAAACGGCTCCTCGCCGATCTGTCGCCGCTCACCGTTGGAGCCACCCGGATGGGCGCCGGAGTCGCCATCCTCCTCGGGTACGGCATCGTGACCGGCGGATTCGCCGCGCTTGGATCCATCGGCGCCACCGAGGTGTTGTGGGTGCTCGCCACCGGCACCGTGCTCACGGCGTTTGTGGCTACCTGGTACGCCGCGCTGTCGCGTGCCCAGGCCGTCGACGTCGCCGCCGTCCTGGTCTTTGGTGGGGTGATCACCGCCTTCCTCCAGAACGGCTTCGCCGACGAGGCCCTCCCCTCGACGCTTGGGTTGGTCCTGATGACCCTGGGCGCCGTCGCCGCCGCATTTGCCGGTTGGCGCGATCGCCAAACGGCTACCGGGTAGCGACGTGGTCGCCTCCGGCCCGCTGACATTTGCTCGTTACGCGTTTCCCCCCAACGTGTTGGGCTACTGCGGGCCGGAGGATCACGACGCCTTGCTCGAATACGCCGATGCCGGTGTGGTCGACGGCGGCTTGCGCGACCTAGCGCTCGGTTTCTCCGGAGCGTGGCCGTACCTCGAGATCATCGCCGGGGTGAACGGCATCGAAGATCCGCTCGATGAACGAGTGGTCGATGCCTACTGGATCGGGAACCGACTCCTCGACACTGTCGACCGATCCACGTTTGGTGCCTCACTGGAGACACGCTTTCGCGACCGCAGCGGCGAGGGCTGGAAACACCTCGCGCCGGCGATACCCGCCGGCGGCATGCCGCACCACAGCTTCCACGTCTTCGGGGTGTATCCGTGGGTGGGGTTGCTTCGGTCCGGCGCCGTCGCCGAACCGTTGCACATCATCGACCGATGCAGGATCCGGTGGGGCACGGTGCTGGCCACTTCGGCAGATCAGGCCGTCGTCCGCTACCGGCCGCTCGAATGGGATGGGACCCGCATCAAACTCGGCGGGGCCAGCGTCGAGACGGTGCGCACCCACGCCGATGGCAAGACCCTCACTCCGGGCCTTCACGCCGGAGACACGGTGGCGATGCACTGGGATTGGGTGTGCGGCCGGTTGTCGTCTTCCCAGGAGACTCGACTCCGCCGCTACTCCGCCGCGATGCTCGATCTGGTCAATGGGCTGCCGGTCCCGGCGCCCGCCGCCGTCCTGAGCTGAACCCTCATTCCGTGGGGCGGGTTACCCTGACCCTATGGATCCGATTCGCCGCTTCGCCAAACCAACGTTGCGACGACCGCGCGCCCTGCTGGCCTTCGAGGGGTGGAACGATGCCTCCGACGGCGCCTCCGGTGTCGCCGCCTACCTGCTGGGTCAGCACGATGTCACCGAACCATTTGCCACGATCGAACCTGAGGAGTTCTACGACTTTCAGGACCGCCGCCCCATCGTCAGCATCGACGATGGCGGCACCCGCAGCCTGACGTGGCCCAGAACCCACCTCTACGCCATCCGACTGCCGGCCGACGAGCGCGACCTGGTCGTTGTACTCGGTGAGGAGCCGAGCTATCGGTGGAAGACCTACAGTCGGCTGATCACCCAACTGCTGTCCGAGAGCGACGTCGAAGAGGCAGTTCTCCTGGGGGCCTTCATCGGCCAGGTGCCTCACACCCGGCCGGTGCCGATCATCGGGGTTGCCACCGACCCAAGCCTCGTCCAACGCTACGGCCTGCTGACGTCGGCATACGAAGGTCCTACCGGCATCGTGGGTGTGATGCAGGAGGCCTGCCGGGAGGTGGGACTACCCGCGATGAGCCTCTGGGGAGCGGTCCCCCACTACCTGGCCGCCAATCCCAATCCAAGTGCGATGCTCGCGCTCCTCAACCAAGCCGCCGAGATCCTGCGGCTTGCGGTGGACACCACTGAATTGGAGACCGTCGCCAAGGAATTCAACGAACGAGTTGATGCCGCGGTCGGGGCCTCGGATGAGTTCGCCGAGTACATCCTGAACCTCGAAGAGAACAACGCAGCGAACGCGGCTGGGCTCGACCCGAGCCGCAGTGTCGAACTCGTCAGCGAGATCGAGGACTTTCTGCGCGACAAGTAGCGGCCCAGCTACTCGGCAGCCTCCGTGCCCGCCACGGAGACAATTCCCTCATCGACTACGGGGTCGGAGTGGTGCCGGCGCCCACCTTCTCCTCGGGAGGCGCATCATCGTGGTCTTGTGGCGCCGGAGTATCGGCGGGTGCCGCCTCGCGGGGACCGGCGATTGCCTGAACCCCCCCGAAGATGATCAGAACAGCGATCGCGCTCAGCGAGACCGACCAGAACGATGGCGATGGCCCAAACATCACGAAGAGCAGCCCAAGGACCACCGCGCCCCATTGGATCGTGGCCTTCCACTTGATCACCCATTTCTCGAAGTCTGTAGGAGGCTGGTCCGCGTCGGAACCGCTCCAGCGAGACAGCATGCTGACCCATGCCGTCCTCAACTGTTGCGCTCGATCCGATGGGCCCAGCACCCACGCGGCCGTACCGACGATGAGAGAGAGTGTGATGAACGCCCACACTCCGCCCGTGTAGAAGCGGAACGTCGTATCCCAACCTGACTCACCGGCAGCCCGCGTGATCTCCTCCTGGATGGTGCCGACCGAGTTGACGCGGACGATTCGCAGGATCACGAGGTCAAGCAGCAGTGCAAACGCCGACCCAAATCCAAGGAAGGCCACAGTCTTGCGTCGGTCGGCCGAGACCCAGATGGCGGCAACGATGAGGATCAGCGACAGAATCGGAAGGACCCACGCGATGGTGTCGATGTAGTTGACCACCTGCGACACGGCTGCGATCTGGTCGTTCTGGAATACGACGATCTCGGGCACGTCGACCTCTACACCCTGCAGAGCCGTCACACCCCGGTCTGCCACAGCATCGACGACGGACTGCGCCGCCTCGTCGAGATCGATCGTGATCTCGCCCTCGGTCTCCAGAACCTTCGATACCGCCACATGACTCACCCGCAGTGCGGCTCGCCAGATACCGGCGAAGACGTCGCTGGAGATGACTTCCTGGGCAACCTCGGTGGTTAGTTGCTGAACGCCCTGCGTCACCGGAGTTGCCAGGAAGGCAGATTTCGGGCGGAAGGCTGCTGGTGAGGCGCGCCTCCACCCCGGCGGCCGTGACGATCTGCTCAGCAAGCTGCACCGAAAGTGCGGTCACCACCGCCTCGTCTTCGGTGAGAGGGGCAAACGTCTCCACGAAGCGGTCTTCGTTGGTGATCGTAGTCTTGAACCACACGGCGAACACTGACAACACGACACTCAACACGGCGAGGACAACGAGGATCCATGCGACGACAGAGCGCCACCCACTGCCTTTGGCCGAAGCCGCCTGGCCCTGCGCCGCCAATTGCGCCTTGAGCGCCTCGTTCTCGGCCTGGATCGCCGTGACCTCGGTGGGACCGTTCACCGCAGCCGCCGGCCGTCGAGCCGGATTGGTTGTCTGCCATCTTGTACCTCCAAGAGGCCAGCCTAGCGAGGGTCGACTACGGCATTGTTGTCGAGTTTGCCGCGGGGAGCCTCATCCGGCATGCTGGCTGGATCCGTATGCGTGTCGACTCCCCCGACCAGAAGGAAGGCAGGAAATGACCTCCGAAGCAGCCGCCCCGGACATCGTCGTCCCCGAGTCGCGCTTTCGCCGGCTCCGCACCTACAACGTGGTGATGGGATCGCTCCACCTGATACAGGCCATAGCGATCCTGGTGCTGGCCAACGATTTTGCGCTGCCCGTCACGGCGACGTTTCTCAACAACGCTCCGGGCTTGGAACCGGCGACGCTGAGCGAGCTCTTCACCGTCAGCGTCGCCTGGGGTGTCGCCCTCTTCTTGTTCATGTCGGCGGCAGCGCACTTCATCGTCGCGTCACCCGGCGTGTTTGGCTGGTACAAGGCTGGGCTCCTCCAGGACCACAACTACGCCCGCTGGATCGAGTACTCGTTCAGCTCATCGCTGATGGTGGTGCTGATCGCCATGCTTACCGGTATCAGTGACATTGCAGCGTTGATCGCCATCTTCGGCGTGAACGCCAGCATGATCCTGTTCGGCTGGCTGATGGAGAAGTATGAGTCTCCGGGGCGCCCGAACTGGCTCTCCTACTGGTTCGGCATCTTCACTGGCGCCGTCCCCTGGATCGTGATCGCGATCTACCTGTGGAGCCCGACGACCGACGGCTCACCACCTGCCTTCGTCTACGGGATCTTCGTTTCGCTGTTCATCTTCTTCAACAGCTTCGCCGTCAACATGGTGCTCCAGTACCGCCAGACGGGCCCCTGGCGCGACTACCTGTTCGGCGAGTCGGCCTACATCCTGCTCAGCCTGATCGCCAAGTCCCTCCTGGCCTGGCAGGTATTCGCCGGCACGCTCACGGTCTGACCCCCCGCTTCTTGCGTGGCTGGGGCGCGAAAAACCGCACCTCAGCCACGCCAGAACAGATCGGCCCGCACCCCCGTGCTTCTTGCGTGGCCAGGGTGCGCAAAACCGCGCCTCAGCCACGCCAGAACAGATCGGCGGCCTATGCAGATCAGCCCGCAACGCTCTACCCTCGGCACGTAAAGGGGATCTGGAAACGCAGCCTCCACCCCGCGCGTGCACAGCAGAAGGGGAACACAACATGATCCACCCGATCAAACGAGGAACGAGCCACGCCCGGCTCGCCGCCATTTCGCTGGCGATGATTGCAGCGGTGCTGGTCGCCATACCGGGCATCCCTGACGCCGATGCAGCAACCAGTGTCGTCTTCGACGACATGGAGCACGGCGATCCGTTGGGCAACGGATGGTTTGTGTTCGGCGGTGACGTTGGTGGGGGCGGCATCTCGCCCAACGCGGCCGACCTACCCCCAACCCTTGGCGGTGCTTTCTCGCTCGAGACCGGATGGGGATCCGGGGGGACGCCCGGTTTCTACGGTGGTTTCGGCCGGACCAATCCCACTGACCTCACGGGAACCGACCACTTCAACTTCTGGATCAATCCGGATTCGGGCCAGGACTACACCCTGGAGATCAACCTCCAAGAGGATGACAACGGCGACGATGCGGCCAATCCGGCCGACGACGATGAGTTTCAGTTCGACTGTGCGATCTCGGCGGCCGGGCCGTGTGCCACAAGTGGCGCCGGTTGGCAGTTCGTTTCGATCCCACTCGCCGATTTCTTTGACGACAACTCCTTCTTCACCGGCGGCAACGGCGTGCTCGACCCCGTCCCCGCTCCAGCCGGCAACGGACAACTGATCAACGTCGTTATCGCCGTGACCGGCACCGGCAGCGACGTCAACTTCCGCACCGACTACTGGGCGTTCAGCGAGGGACCGCTGGCTCCGGCGGCACCCACGATCATCGACGACTTCGAGAACGGCCTACCCTCGGGAACGGATGGCGATGGCGTGCCTATCGGGTTCTTCACGTTCAGCGACGGCAGCCCGGTGTCGGTTGCGACGACGAACACGCCGCCGGCACCGGTTCCCGGCTCCGCTGCGGGCAACAATGTCCTGGCCCTGACGGGCGACGTCACGGCATTTGCCGGCGTCATCCACGCCTTCGAGAACGCTGCAGTGGACACGTGGGTGCCTCAGGACTGGAGCGGCTCGGAGGGCATGAGCTTCTGGCTCTACGGCCTCAACACGGGTACGACCCTGTTCATCGACGTCATCGACAACCGCAACCCGGGATCGACCGCCGACGATGGGGAACGTTTCACGATCAGCCTCATCGACGACTTCGCCGGCTGGCAACTGTTCGAGTTCCCATTCTCCAGCTTCACCCGCAAGGAGATCGGCAACGGCGCCCCCAACGACGGCTTCACGCTGACCGAGGTGCATGGCTGGGCGCTCGGCACGTTGGACACTCCCGGCGAGGTGACCTACTACATGGATGACGTCGCTCTCTACGGAGTGGCCGAGATTCCGGAGCTGGCGATCAGCTTCGCGCTTGGCAAATACCTGATCGAAGAGGGAACCACGGGCGATGTCACCGTCAAGCTCAACCGCGCATTGGGCGACGATGACCCCGCTGCGGTGAGCGTGGACTACGCCACCGAACCGGCAACGGCCGACCCAGACCGGGACTACACCCCAACCTCTGGAACCCTCACCTTCACCAAGGGTGGGCCTCAGGAGTTGAGCTTCCCACTCGAGACCTTCGACAACTCCAAGTTCACGGGCGACAAACGAGTCACACTCCGCCTGTCGAACCCGACCGACGCCGGTCTGGGGGCCATCTTCCAGGCATCGGTACTCATCACCGACAACGACCCCTACGACGCGGACCTGATCGACGACTTCGAGCAGGGCGCCTACCTGTGGGACTCCTCGGGACTGGTGACACTCTCGGCACCTGAGATCGAGAGCGGCGACCCCCTCGCCGTACCGGGTCAAGGCGCCTACGAGGGCGTCCTCGAGGTGACCAGCCCGGCGCAGGCACCCTCACCCAATACCATCAAGCAGTCCGTTGTTGACGACCTGACCGGCCTGCTCCCATTGGTCGGCAAGTGGGATCGGCACCGGATCGAAAGAGCGATCGCGAAGGTCGACAAGAGCCTCGATGACAAGTACTGGGCGAACGGGTACTTCCTCAATCCCAAGGGATCGCAGGTGTTCACCTGGGAGCAGCAGGCCGCGTGGTGGCTGGAACGGGTTCGCGACGATGCCGTCGCCACCGATCTGGGC
The DNA here is from genome assembly GCA_963704825.1 of uncultured Acidimicrobiia bacterium. Taxonomy (GTDB): domain Bacteria; phylum Actinomycetota; class Acidimicrobiia; order Spongiisociales; family UBA5794; genus CAVPHV01. The sequence continues at coordinate 116,574 of CAVPHV010000014.1, read as the reverse complement.
GAAGCCGTCGACAGCCTCGTTGCGGCCGATCGCGACCTGGCCGCCACCGCCATCGCTCTCGCTGAGTACAACGACGGCAAGGCGTATTGGATCAAGAAGGCAACGAGCGACCTCGAGCGGGCGGACCGCTATGCCGCCGCCGACAGGCCGACCAAGGCCATCGCCTCCTATCGAAGAGCGTGGAGTAGCGCCACCAAGGCCGTTAGGGGGCTCAACCTCACCCAGGCGCTGTTCGGTCGGGACTTCCCGCTTGGCCAGGACTGGTCCCGTGGCGAGGCGCTCGGCTTCTGGTACTACGGAACCGGGAGCGGGGACGAGGTCACGGTCCAGCTGAAGGACAATCGGGCGCCGGACCCCGGCCCCGACGGCTGGACCATGGTCTGGAGCGACGAGTTCAACGAACCGGCCGGCACCCCGCCGAACCCGGATAACTGGGAATACGAGTTGGGCGACGTCACCCCGGACGGCAAGAACGGCTGGGGTAACGAGGAGCTGCAGTACTACACCGATGATCCTGCCAACGCGGCGACCGACGGCAACGGCAATCTCGTACTCACGTTGCGCGAAGCCGACGGTTCGCTCGAGTGTTACTACGGGCCGTGCGAGTACACCTCGGCTCGCCTCAACTCGTGGCACAAGGCGGAGTTTGCCTACGGGCGCATCGAGTCCCGTGTCCTGGTGCCGCAAGGCGCCGGATTGTGGCCGGCGGTGTGGAGCCTGGGAACCGACATCGATAGGAACCCCTGGCCGCAAGCGGGCGAGATCGACATCATGGAGTTCGTCGGGCGCCTGCCGGACGAGATCTTCGGCACGATCCATGGGCCGGGCTACTCGGGCGGGCAGAGCTTCGGCAACGTCTACAACTTCGGCGAGCCGGTATTCAACGACTACCACACCTTCGTCGTCGAATGGCAGCCAGACTCCATCAACTGGTATGTGGACGACATCCTGTACCACTCCGCCACCCCGGCAGATGTTGCCCCCAACGAGTGGGTGTTCGAGAAGCCATTCTTCCTGCTGCTCAACGTTGCCGTCGGCGGCAACTTCGGCGGGGCGGTTGGTGACGACACCACCTTCCCCCAGGCAACGGCCATCGACTACGTGAGGGTCTATCAGGGACCCGACACCGCAGAACGGTTCGAGGCGAGCTTCGTCGACAGCGCAGCGGGCTGGCAGCAGGTCCAGATTCCGTTTGGCGACTTCGCCCGCAGCGCCGACCAGCCCGCCGGAGCCCCCAACGACGGGCTCGGTTTGAGTGACGTTTGGGGATACGGGTTCGAGTTGCCGTATGCGTCAGAGGGCACGAGCCGGTTCGATCAGGTGCGTCTGATCCCGATTCCGGCACCGACCGAGATCACGGTCACCAACCTCAACGATTCAGGTGACGGATCCCTCCGGAAGGCGCTGAACGACATCGCCGAGGGCGGAACGATCAGCTTCGATCCGGCGCTCGCCGGTGGAACGATTGCCTTGACCTCCGGCCAACTGGTGGTCAATCGCGACGTCACGGTTGACGGGGCCGGCGCCCCGGGTCTCACGGTCAGCGGCAACGGCGCCTCGCGAGTGGTGCAGGTCGATGCCGGGGTCGAAGCCACGATCAACGACATCACCGTGTCCGATGGCGTTGGCGCTCCGCAAGGCGGAGGGATACTCAACCTCGGCGTGCTGAGTCTCGATCGGGTCGCAGTCACCAACAACACCGAATCGAGCGGCGGTGCCGCCTCATTCGACCTGGGAGGCGGCGGGATCTACAACGGCGATGGGGCAACGTTGAACCTCACCGACAGCACGGTGAGCGACAACGCCACATTGGGTCAGCCCGGTGGAGGGATCTACGGATTCTTCAACAGCACCATCAACGTCACCAGCAGCACCGTGAGCGGCAACGTTGCCGGGGACGTCGCCGGGGGGCTGCGGACCCTGGGTGATGTCACCATCGTCAACAGCACGATCAGCGGAAACACGTCGACGGCATGGCACGGCGGCGCCATGTTCGTCACCGACGGCACGGTGACAATCGTGAACAGCACCATCGCCGACAACACGGCACCGTCGGGCACGGCCGGCGGGTTGATGGTCGCCACCTTCGGGGCACCCGTAGAGTTGACACTCCAGAACAGCATCGTGGCCGACAACGGCGACTACGGGTGCCAGGTGGAAGGTAGCCCGGCGGCCGCGGTCCTCACCTCGCTCGGCAACAACGTGTTCACGGATGGCTCCTGCAACCCAATCGGTAGCGACCAGGTCGTTGCCGATGCCGGGCTGGGCGTCCTCGCCGACAACGGGGGCACGACCCTCACTCATGCGTTGCTGGCGGGAAGCGCGGCCATCGACGCCGCCAACGCGGCAGCCTGCCCGGCTACGGACCAACGCGGCGTGGTCAGACCCCAGGGAGCCGGGTGCGACGTCGGAGCCTTCGAACTGGCGCCATAGGAGACCGTGACGCTGGAGGTCCCGGCCGAGCAATCGGCCGGGACCTCTTGCCCTGGTGGGACAATGCCCAACCATGGAGATCGTGTGATGGCGCGGCAAACACATTCCGAGGACGGATTGCGTGAGGGGTTCGTCGACATCGACGGTGAAGGCTTCTACGCCATTCCGAATGTCGATCGCCTTGGTTCGTTCCTGATGAGCGTCGTCAGCGATTCCGACCTTTGGATGTTCGTGTCGAGTCGCGGCGGCCTGACCGCAGGGCGCGGCAACGCGGCGTCGGCACTGTTCCCCTACGAAACCGACGACCGTCTCCATCAGGCGGCCGGGATCACCGGGCCGGTGACTGCGCTTCGTCTCAGCAATGGAACGGGGTGGTGTCCCCTCGCCGGGCCATCGGCACCAGATGTGGCCCGCAATCTCTACAAATCCGTGGTGGGGAATCAGGTCATCTTCGAGGAAACCCACGGCGGGCTTGGGCTGGTGTTTCGCTACCGGTGGTCGAACAGCGATCGTTTCGGGTTCGTCAGGACCGCCTCTCTCACCAACGCCGGTGAAAGCCCTGTCGGCGCCGAACTCATCGACGGATTGGTCAATCTGCTCCCCTCCGGGCTCGACCCGGCGTTGTATCAACGGTTGAACAACCTGACGAACGCCTACAAGCGAAGCGAGATCATCAGCGCCGTAACCAGGCTCGCCGCTTTCACGCTCGAGGCCCACATCGTCGATCGTCCCGAACCGGCGGAAGCGCTCGTTGGTTCTGTGGCCTGGTCCCGCGGCTTGGATGGTGCGACGGTGACCTTGGATCCGTCAGCGGTCGCCGGCTTCATCACCGGTGGGACCACCGCGGCCCAATCGCTCGTCACCGGTCGTCCCGGCGGCTATCTCCTGACCGGCAACATCACGATCGGCCCGGGGGAGACAACCACGTGGCACATCGTCGCCGACGTTCGGCAAGATCAGCCGGCAGTTGCCGAACTGCGGAGATTCCTGCGGACGGCGCCCGATCCAATCGCTGAAGTGACCGCTTCCATCCGCCGCGGCACCGAACGTTTTGTGCACCTGATGGCACGCAGCGACGCCCTGCAACGCACCGGCGACCGGGTCGCTACCGCCCACCAATTTGCAAACGTGACGTACAACACTATGCGCGGTGGGGTCTTCCTCTCCGGCTACAACATCCGCACCGACGACTTCACGGTCTTCGTCGACGGCCGCAACCACGCCGTGGCGGATCGACATCGGACCTGGCTCGAGGGTCTGCCCGAGTGGGTCGAACGCGGTTGGCTCCTCCACGATGTCGCCGACCGCGGCGATGCCCAACTCGTTCGGCTCAGCCTCGAGTATCTGCCCCTCACCTTCTCACGTCGTCACGGCGACCCGAGCCGGCCGTGGAACACGTTCTCCATCGAGGTAGAGGACCCCGCAGGCAACCCGGCCATGCATTATGAAGGAAACTGGAGAGACATCTTCCAGAACTGGGAGGCCCTGTGCCTCAGCTTCCCGGCCTACCTGTCGAGCGTCCTCTCCGTATTCGTCAACGCCTCGACCGCGGACGGATACAACCCCTACCGGATCACGAGGGAGGGAATCGACTGGGAGGTTCCGGACCCCGACGACCCGTGGAGCCACATCGGATACTGGGGCGACCACCAGATCGTCTATCTGCAGCGGCTGCTCACGCAAGCCCAACGGTTCTCGCCCGGGATGATCGAGGACCTCCTCGACCGGCCCTGGTTCTCCTACGCCGACGTGCCCTACCGGATCGCCTCCCATGAGGAGCTCGTGCGCGACCCGAAGCACACGATCACCTATGACACGGCCGCGGCGGATCGCTCTACGGAGCGCGTGAGGGAGATCGGCACCGACGGCAAGCTGATGTGGGGCCCGGACCGCGAGGTGTACCTCGTCTCACTGCTCGAGAAGCTCCTGGTACCGGCGCTGGCAAAGCTGTCGAACTATGTGCCGGACGGCGGCATCTGGATGAACACGCAACGTCCTGAGTGGAACGACGCCAACAACGCCTTGGTCGGCCACGGCCTATCGATGGTCACGCTCTACCAGCTGCGCCGCTACCTGCACTTGCTGAAGAATCTGGTGGACGACGCCGCGATGAGCGACATCCAGCTGTCAACCGAGGTTGCCGCCTGGCTCACCCGGATCACTGCCATCTTGCGAGGACATGCCGATCGCCCCGATGGCATACTCAACCCGCGACAACGCAAGACCTTCATGGACGAGCTTGGTCGGGCGTCGTTTGAGTACCGATCCCGCGTCTACGCCGGGGGTTTCTCGGGTTCCGCTCAGATCGGCGCCGCCGCCATCACCGATCTCTTCGAGATCGCCCTCGACCATCTCGACACCGACATTCGATGCAGCCGGCGACCCGACGGCCTCTATCACTCGTACAACCTCGTGGAGTTTGGCGCCGACGGCTCGGAAGCCACGATCTCACACCTCCCCGAGATGCTGGAGGGGCAGGTGGCCGTGCTCAGCTCGGGTCTGCTCTCCGCCGAGGAACGGGTCGAGGTCGTGCAGGCACTCTTCGCGAGTGCCATATACCGGCCCGACCAACGCAGCTTCATGCTGTATCCGGCGCCACGCCTGCCGTCGTTCCTTGACAAGAACGTGCTGCCGAACGAGGCAGTGGCGGCCAATCCGCTCCTGCACGCGCTGCTCGCGGCGGGCGACGAATCAGTCGTGGTGCTCGACACCGAAGGAACGTATCGATTCAACCCCGGCTTTCGGAACCAGAGCGACCTGCGCGCCACGTTGGGTCGGTTGTCCGCCGAGGATGCCTGGGCGGGCTTGGTCGCCGACAACGAGGAGGCGACGCTCGAACTGTATGAGGAAGTCTTCCAACACCACGGGTACACGGGCCGTTCCGGTTCGATGTACGGCTTCGAGGGAATCGGTTCGATCTACTGGCACATGGTGGCCAAGCTGCTGGTCGCGGTTCAGGAGTCCGTCGGCGAGGCGTCCGACGAGGCGTCCAACGCCGACGTCCCTCCCGATGTCATCGACCACTTGATCCGGGACTATTGGCGCGTCCGCGCCGGGCTCGGGTTCAACAAGACGGCAGCCGAATATGGTGCATTCCCGACGGATCCGTACTCGCACACGCCGGCTCACGCCGGTGCCCAGCAGCCGGGAATGACAGGCCAGGTGAAGGAAGAGTTGCTGACCCGGCCGCTAGAGCTTGGTGTCCGCGTCAACGGCGGGCAGATCTGCTTCGATCCGATCCTCTTGCGGAGGGGCGAGTTCCTCGAGCAGCCGGAGACGTGGCAGGTCGTTGGGTTCGACGACTCCACAATCACGATCGACCTCCCGGCGGGTGCGCTCGGCCTCACGGTGTGCCAGGTGCCGGTCGTCGTGACCCTCACGTCGGGTGAGGCCGGGGTCGTAGTCGGCTACGCGGACGGTGCCGAGGACCGAATCGAGGGTCTGTGCGTCGACGCCGCGACCAGTCGCGCCGTCTTCGATCGAACCGGCCACGTCGCCAGACTCACCGCGTTCATCCCAGAGACGGCGGTCACCGGGTAGCCCAAACCGTTCCTGCGTGGCCAGGGCGCGAGAAACCGCGCCGCAGCCACGCCAGAACAGGGGTTATGCGGGTTCGTTGCCGGGCTTCCACTTGATGGAGCAGCCCATCGATGGATACTGGACATCGGCGACGGGTTGGTCGGCGAGGACCGCATCAACAGCGGCGCGCAGATCGGCACCCGTGACCGGAACGTCGGAGTTGGGGCGGGACTCGTCGAACCGGCCCCGGTAGACGAGGGTGCGGTCGGGGCCAAAGACGAAGAAGTCCGGCGTACACGCCGCGCCATAGGCCTTGGCGACGTCCTGGTCCTCATCGAACAGCACCGGGAACGAGTACCCATACTCCCGAGCAACGGCGCCGAGTTGCTCCGGCCCATCGTCGGGATACGCCACCGCATCATTCGAACCGATGGCGACGATGGCAACGTCCTGGTCGGCGTAGTCGTTGCCGAACGCGACAAGACCATCCTGGACGTGCTTGACGTAGGGGCAGTGGTTGCAGAGGAAGATCACCACAAGGGCCTTCTGGTCGGCAACACCGGCGAGCTTGATCTGCTCGCCGCTCACCGTGTCCATCAGATCAAAATCGGGCGCCGGTGTCCCCAGCGCCAGCATGGTTGACTCCACAGCCATGATCGGCTCCTGTTCGGTAGGCAGCGGTGTCCCCACAATCTACGTGGCACCGGGACGCTACGCGACCCAGCTAAACGACGACTACCTACACCAGGTCGCTCTCGCGTAGACCGAACGCCGGGTGGCGGAGCCGGGTCAGCGCTGCCTTCTCGAGCTGTTGCACCCGTTCTGGGCTTACACCGAGCACGGCACCAATCTCGGCCCGGGCATGAGGCACCTCGTCGTAGAAGCCAAAGCGGCGCAGCATGATCAGGCGCTCTCGCTCGTCGAGTCGGTCGATGGCCTTGCGGAGATCATCCGACACTCCGGCGTTGACCGCCAGGTCCTCGGGCCCCTCTTCCTCTTCCATCTCGACGAAGTCCCCCAGCACGGCGCCGTCCTCTCCGATGGGCGCTTCCAGCGATGCCACCGAACCAATGGTGAGCGCTTCAGCGACCAGCTCGACGTCGAGTCCGGAGAGTTCGGCCAGCTCCTCGAGGGAAGGCGACCGCCCCTGGAGCGCTTGGAACTGGGAGCGCATCCCGTAAATGGTCACCGCCGCGTCGTGCACTCTGCTGGGGACCCTGACCGGACTCCCCTTCTCGAGCAGGGCGCGCTGCACGGCCTGGCGAATCCACCAGGTCGCATAGGTCGAGAATTTGAAACCCTTGCGCCAGTCGAACTTCTCGACGGCACGCATCAGCCCGAAGTTGCCTTCCTGGATCAGGTCGAGAAGATCCATCCCGGTGGCGCTCGGTCGATACCGCTTGGCGATGGAGACCACCAGACGGAGGTTCGATTCGATGAACCGGTCCCGGGCGTCCTGGCCGGCGTTGATCTGGCGCTGCAGGAAGCGCCGCTCGCTGGTCTTCTCGGCAACCTTCAGCTTCTCTTGCGCCTCGCGGCCGTCGTCGATGGCGCGTCCCAGCTCAACCTCTTCCTCGGCGGTGAGCAGCGGAGCACGCCCGATCTCGTCGAGATACATCGCAAGCGAGTCGACCGAGCTTTCGTCTCGTCGGGCCACTGCCATTGCCATTGTCGGAGCCTTTCAGCCGTTGTGAAGCCTTTCACATGGAGTACGGCACCGACCAACAGACGGATTGCAGAACTCATCCACTTCAACCAACCGGACCGTAGAACATTCGAGGCTTCTCCAGAGGAGGTACCCATTGAAAGAGCCAAAGAGGATCCTGCTGACGGGCGCTTCCGGACTCATCGGAGGCCAACTTGCTGCATCTCTCGAGGATGATGGTCACGAGATCGTTCGGCTCGTTCGCCGACCAACCGAATCGTCGGGCGAGTACCGATGGGACCCCTCCGTTGGTTCCGTCGACGAACGAGCTCTCAAGGGCCTCGACGTTGTCATCAATCTCTCGGGTGCCGGCATCGGCGACAGACGATGGACGACAGCACGCAAGGCAGAGATCTATGAGAGCCGCATCGGAACCACCCAATTCCTCGCAGAATGCCTTGCCGGCGCCGACGAACGGCCGGCCGTGTTCATCTCACAGTCGGCGATTGGGATCTATGGAGATCGTGGCGACGAGGTGCTCACCGAGCAATCTGCCGTGGGACCACTCGACGATTTCCTAACCTCCCTCACGATCGACTGGGAAGCTGCCGCCGCACCCGCCCGCGTTGCCGGCATCAGGGTCGTCCATCCTCGAACCGGACTTGTCCTGTCGCGCGACGCACAGTTGGTGAGGCGGCTCGTTCCCCTGTTCAAGGCCGGTCTGGGTGGCCCTATCGGAGACGGTCGCCAATGGTGGAGTTGGATCACCCTCAACGATGTTGTCGGTGCCGTCACTCACCTCATCGACTCCGACCTCGCCGGTCCCGTCAACCTCGTCGCCCCTACTCCGGTGCGCCAGAGCGAGTTCGCCACCGTCCTGGCCGGTGAGTTACGCCGCCCGTCGAAGCTGCCGGTTCCTCGCATCGGAATGCGGCTCGCCCTCGGTAGTGAGAAGGCGGAGGCGATTGGGTACTCGAGTACTCGGGTCGTTCCCCGCCGTCTCGAGGCCGACCTCTATCAGTTCGCCGACCCCGACTTGGCGCCGGCGCTGCGTGGTCTACTGAAATGAACCCATACGCTCGCACCGGGATTGGAAGGCCGCTCGACCTGGGACTTGGCTCGAACCGCCTTGCGATGATCGGGGCAATCCTGGGAACTGTGGGGGCCCTGATCCTTCAGTGGGTCGAAGGCGACACCTTCAACCTCCTTGCGGCAGGCGCCGTCGGCGTCGGAGTATTCCTGGCGTGGGCAATCGCACGTGAACTCGATCCAGACCACCCGTCGTCCGCCGCCATTGCTCTGCTTCTTGCTGCCGTCGCCGCGGTCGTGCTGGGTCCACCGGCCGCGGCCATCGCGGCGGTTGTCTTGATGAGCGCCCGGGTCACGGCGGGGACTGTCGGCTCCCGCTTGCGCCCGGCGGATATCGTCGTCCTCGGCCTCGCTGCGGCCTACGCCGGAACCCGGCCTGAAGCCTGGGGAGCGGCCTTCTTCCTCGTCGCCTCCATCCTCGTGGTCCGGCCACCGAAGAGCTCGCTGATCGCCACCATGCTTGCATTCGCCTCAGTGGGAGGTGCCGTGATCTCCGGCGCGACGCCGGCGCTCGGGGCGCCATCGACGACCACAATCGCGCTGCTGGTGGCAGCGGTAGTTGCCACGGTGCTGGCTGTTCCGGTTCGTCGAGTCACGACTCGGACCGACGCAGGTCGGGCAACGATCGATCCGACCCGGGTTACGCTGGCTCGGGTCGGAACCGCGTTCTCGATCGTCGCGGGGAGCGTGCTGATGACCAACGGAGGCGCCGTTGCGCTGGCACCTGCCATCGCCGCTGTCGCCGGCGTAGCCTGCGTTCGGGTGACCTTGCCGCGGGCGTCACGCAGGTCGGATCAAGAATCGAAGCGCCCCACCCAAAAATGGTCGTCTGTGTCGTCGCCGTAGCCCCAGTACATGACGGACCCCAATTCCTGATTCCAGGCATTGGCGCCGTCACCCACCTTTATCGGTTGGGCCGGTGGCGTAACGACTTCGAGCCAGGTATCACCATCACCCAGCACCCAATAGTGCCACCGCCAGCGCCCGCTCGACGGTACGTCCTCAACTCGCGCAACGGTCGCGTACCCGAACTCCATCCCCCGCAAGGGGGCCTCGATCGGAGGCAATGGCCTTTCCGACCAGACAACGCCGTCGGGCGACTCCCAGAGTTGCAGTCTGTGGGACACGGCAGTGCGGCTGTCGGAGAAGACCTCCGCAACGATCGCCCCGGGACGGGACCCGAAGACCACACCTCCCCCCCAGGGATACGGGAACGGTGGAGCCGCAGCCTCGGTCCATTCAATGGCGTCCTCCGAGATCCAGGTTCGGACATTGGTCACGACATCGCGGTCGATGGGATCGGTCGTTTCGTCGCCCACCTGCTCGTAGGCGACAAAGCCGCTGCCGTCCGGGGCTGCGAATATCGCCGGTCCGGTGTTCCATGGCGGTCCGGTGTCCCACGGCGGACGCAGGTACACAAAACCCTCGCCGGAGGTACTGACGAAATTCCCCTGGAACTGAACGTACCGGCGCGTGGGCGTTTCGCGCTGGATCGCACCCACGATGTCGTGGATGGGCATCCCGGCGGTGCCCACGACCTCGTGCACAACCTCCTGGGTGTCGACATCCACGAACGTTGCGGCGTCGCCATCGACCTCGATCGTCAGGGACGCAATACGAGTTTCGTCGAAGGGATGAACAAGATGCAGCCTCTGCGCAGTCGTATCCCAGGTCGCCATGGGTGCCTTTCGCCGACAGTCGGCGGTGCATGTCGACCGCTGGAAGTATCCGTAGAGTTCACCCCACGGCAATTCGCCGTACAAGCGCCCGTATGCCAGTACCGCGTCACCGACCTGTACCGGCTCATCCAATTGCGGCCGCCAGACGATCCCGATGGTGTCTGTGATCGGTCCGAAGTCATCGACCCCGAGCCAGCCATCCACGGTCCACTTCGCCATCATGTGGCGACCGTCGCGACTGGAGCCAACGGCATAGCCACCGGAGCCAACACGATCAATAGCGAAGTCGCCGAACCCGTGCGGGAAGTCACGGAACGTCCAATCCAGACCATCGCCCGATTCCCATACGATCCGATCCGACCCAGCGAACGTGCGATAGCCGTACTCCGGGCCGAACGTAATCGAGCTGCCATCCTCCCCGAATATGGCGGCCGGAACCTCCGGCTTGGTCCAGGCCAACTTCCCGAGGCCGGGAACCACGCGAACGGGTTCCATCGCGCCTCCAGTCGCCGTGGTGGCAGCGACAGCGTCGTCTCCGGAATCGCTTCCGACATAGATCACCGAGGCAACCGCACCCACCATGATGACGACCAGCGCGGCAATAGCGACGGGCACCGCCCGGCGCCGGTGGGAAGGAGCCGGGTCTTCAGTGGCGGGCTGCTCGCGATCCATTGGGTCTCATCGGCTCCGGCTCGGCGGACTGTACGCCGCGCTACTCCGACACCATATGTGACGGACGCGGCCACGCCGATCCCATTTCTCTGCTCCCCCGCCCTAACCTCAGCACATGACCGCCGACGAAGTACTGCTGTGGATCCACATCGTCGCCGCCTCGGTATGGGTGGGCGGGCTCATCACGCTGGGGGCGTTAGTGACAGCCTTGCGCAGCGCCGGAGCAGAACGACCCTTGCTCCAGGCCATGGCGCGTCGGTTTGGCGTGGTGTCATGGGTCGCCATGGGCGTCGCCGTCGTCACCGGTGTCTGGCAGGTGAGTCGCCTCAACATCCCCTGGTCCAACGACCGGCTCGAACTCAAGGTCGGGCTCGTCGTCCTGGCCGCCGGGCTGGCCTTGTTACATCAACTCACCGCAAAGCGGACCTCGCCGGCGGTGCGCGGCATCCTCCAGGCCGTGATCCTCGTCGTCAGCATCGCCATCGTTGGCGCCGCCGTCCGCCTGTAGCGCGCGCCTACCCACCACAGAACACCTGGACGGCGCGCCGTCCGCCTGTAGGACGCGCGCCTACCCACCACACACTGGACGGCGCGCCGTCCGCCTGTAGGACGCGCCAAACCCACCACGGGACATGGTGATGGCGCGTCCGGAGACGAATCAGGAGTTATTGACGACGACCCCGGGCCGGGGGCCGGTCGAATCAGCGCTTGCGCTTGTGCCGGTTGGCCTTGAGGCGCTTCCGGTACTTGTGCTTGCTCATCTTCTTGCGCCGCTTCTTGACCAGCGAACCCATGCAAACCTCAAAATCGGGGGACGTCGTGCAGAAATACGGCGTCACCATGCAACCAGCAGGTAACGCAGCGCCCTTAGGTTCGCGGACCCTGCGCACATTCGCAAGCCGCCACGACCCTTCGACGCCAACAACACGCCGCGGGAGACGCCGACACATGCCCTCAGAGTGGGAGATCTCGATGCGCGTCGCCCTCGACGCGGGGTCGGTAACATCCCTCGGATGCAACCTGTGATCGGGATCACGACGCAACCACGGGCCATCACATCGGCCGCCGGCGAATCACACGCCCACACCGTGGAGCGCACCTACTTCGACTCGGTGGTGCGGGCCGGCGGCATCCCCGTGTTGCTTGGTCCGGTCCCACGACAGGCGATCGCCACTGCGCTCGATCGTATCGACGGACTCGTCTTCACCGGCGGGGGCGACATCGAACCACACCGGTATGGCGGCAATCCCATCGACACGATGTACGACATGAGCACCGATCGAGACGAGTTCGAGCTCGAGCTCGCCCAGGAGGCGGCCCGTCGCCGCTTCCCGACACTCGCAATCTGCCGCGGCCTCCAGCTACTCAACGTCGCCTTCGGAGGAACCCTCATCGAAGACATTCCCACCGAGGTGGGAACGTCGCACCGTGCCGCCGGACCCCTGGTCTACCAGGGGCACCAGCGTGTCCGGCTGACGCCGGGGTGCAGAGTCGCCGAAGTCATCGGGAGCAGCGACGTCATGGTCAACTCGATCCACCACCAATCCGTGCGGGATCTGGCCCCCGGGTTCACCGCGGTTGGGTGGGCAGACGATGGTGTCATCGAAGCCATCCAGCACGAAGACCCCGCATGGCCCCTGCTTGCGGTCCAATGGCACCCTGAGTACCTGGGAGATACCGAGGATGCCACGTCGCTGGCGCTGTTCGACGCCCTGGTCGCGGCGGCCGCGGCTCGTAGCCTGGTGTAGGGAGGGTGTTGGACAAACGCGGTGCGGGATTGCACAAGCGAGCAAGCGCCTGGTCCTGGACATCGCGGCGGACCCAAACTGGCGGTGTTCAACAGCCTCCTAGACAGCGGCGGATGCACGTCTTGTTCGTCTGCACCGGCAACATCTGCCGCTCTCCCATGGCCGAGGCCCTCGCCGCGGCCCGCTACGCCCAGCCCGGCGTCTCCTTCGCCAGCGCTGCCACCAGCGGGCTCCCGGGCCGACCCGCGTCATCAGCGGCCCAGCGGGTGATGGCGGAGGTCGGGATCGACTTGGCCGGCCACGTATCGCAAGATGTCTTCACCGCCTTCACTGAAGCCCCGGACCTCATCTACTGCATGACCGAGGGCCATCGCGATCGGTTGCGCGCCCTGCGCCCCGAGTGGTCGGCAAGGATCCTCCTGCTTGATCCCGAGGGCGGCTCAATCGACGACCCTTACGGACTCGACGACGACGCTTACCGACGGGCCCGCGACAAAATCTCGCACGCCGTGCTCATCCGATCCCAGGAGTGGACCCACTAGTGGTGCGTCGCTGCAATAGCGCCCGGGTATCTCCGAGGCATCAGCGTCCTCCGGCACAGCATGACGACAAAGGCGCAGTCGGGCACTGCGTCGAGGAGAAGGGCGAAGCCGGGGGCGTCGCGGACCGGAGAGACACGGCGAGGATTTCTGCGACGGACCGCTAGGTCCAGCCTTCAGTGGCTACCTCGAGGCGGCGAACGGTGCCTTGGCCACCGAGGGTCTCTTCCATGGCGAAAACCACGGACTCGACGCCATCCGTTGTCGCGAAGGCGATGGCCGTCGGACCGGCACCACTCCAGGCGGCATGGAGCGCACCGGCACGGCGGGCAGCCTCCATGAGTTCCGCGGTGATGGGCGAAAGGTGCCGGCGCGGCAACTCGTGGAGTTCGTCGCCGGCGGCAGCCTCCAATGCATCCGGATCGGCAGAACGCAGCCCCTCGAGCAGGAACGCCAATCGTCCGAGGTTTCGCGTTGCCGCCCAGCGGCTCACCTCGGCAGGCAATACCGAACGCGCCTCCGAGGTGCGAAGTCGTGCGTCGGGAATGCCAACGATGACCTCGAGCTTCGGCGAAATCTCAAACCGCCTCCATGTGTCCTCAGTCACGACAACCAGGCCGCCGTATACGGCGGCGGCGGCGTTGTCGGCATGACCTTCCAGCGCAGCCACGATGTCGAACAGCAATGCGGAGTCGGGGACTCCGCCCACGGCACGCAGTGCGGCGGCGGCCGCCGCAGTCGTTACCGCCGAGCTCGACCCCAATCCGCGCGAACGAGGGATGTCGTTGAAGATCAGAAGCTCCATTGGGTGATCAACCGCGGCCTCGACGGCCCGCCGCACCATGTCGTCGCTGCTTGGCTCGTAGCTCGAGCCGTCCTGGTGGATGATCCAGGCGTCGGCGGGCACCGCCTCGACCCGACACCTCAGCTCCAGGGCCAACGCCAACACATCAAACCCTGGGCCGAGGTTTCCCGAAGAACCCGGCGCCGACGCGGTGGAGTGATTGAGATCAGGCATCGGACACGATTCTAAGGGTCATTCGTCCCGCTCTCCGAGCCATGATGGATCGGTAGCCTGCGGGGCTATGGCGCCCGTCATCGAAACTGAGGCACTCACCAAGTACTACGGCGGCCAGCGCGGGATCGACGGTGTCGACCTTGCCGTGCTGCCGGGTGAGGTTTTTGGCTTCCTCGGCCCCAACGGGGCAGGCAAGAGCACGACGATCCGGCTGCTGCTGGACTTCATCAGGCCGACCCGCGGCTCGGCGCGGGTGCTTGGGCTTGACCCGCGGGAGGACAGCGTCGCGCTCCATCGCCGGGTCGGCTACTTGGCGGGCGAACCCGCGATGTATGACAAGATGACGGCGCGCGAGATGCTCGGCTACTTCGCCAATCTGCGCGGTCTCGACGCGATGGGCGAGGCAGAACGGATTGCAGATCGGCTCGATCTGAATCTCGACATCAAGATTCGGGCCTATTCGTCGGGCAACCGCCAGAAGGTCGCCATAACCCAGGCGTTCATGCACCGGCCCGAGCTGCTGGTTCTCGACGAGCCAACCAGCGGGCTCGATCCGCTGGTCCAGCACGAGTTCTACGGCATGGTCGACGAGGTGCGCGACGAGGGCAGAACCGTGTTTCTCTCGTCGCACATCCTTCCCGAGGTCGAGCGCATCGCCGACCGGGTCGGGATCATCCGCAACGGACAGCTCGTCGTTGTCGAGGAGGTCGCCACCCTGCTGCAGACCACGGTGCGTCGACTCGAGATCCGGTTCGCAGCACCGGTCGACGAGGCAGAGTTCGCCGACGTCGAGACCATCCGCTCGATCCGCAGTGACGACGGTGGCCAGCTCATCGACATCAGGGTCGAGGGCTCCCTCGATCCCGTCGTCAAGATTGCCGCCGCCCACGAGGTCACCAACATCATCACCCACGAGGGCGACCTCGAGGAGGCCTTCCTCACCTACTACCAGGAAGACGGGCCGGATCATGCTTCGTAGCATCTACGGCAAGGCCCTGTGGGACCGCAAGGTTTCGACGATGTGGTGGCTGATCGGTGTCGCCGCCCTCACGGTGATAACCGTTGCGTTCTATCCGCTGATCGAGTCGCAAGAAGAGGCATACCAGGCACTGCTCGAGGGGTACCCGGAGGAGATGGCCGGTTTCCTCGGTCTCGACTCGATCTCGGACCTGTTCTCGCCTGTGGGGTACATCAACAGCCAGATCTACGGCAACACCCTGCCCATCCTGCTGTTCATCCTGGCGATCGGGATGGGCACTGCCGCCATCGCCGGCGAGGAAGACCGCAGGACGATGGATCTTCTGCTGGCCCAACCGGTGCAGCGCCGCGACGTCGTCTTGCAGAAGTTCGCCGCGATGGTGACCATCGTTTCGCTGGTCGTCGGCGTGGTCTTCGTGCTGCTGCTGATCTCGAATCCGTTGCTCGATCTGCGGCTGTCAATCGAAGGAATGCTTGCCGTCAACGTCGCCGCCGGACTGCTCGGGCTGCTCTTCGGCGCGCTGGCCCTTGCACTTGGTGCCCTCACCGGCCGACGGGGCCTCGCCATCGGCCTGAGCGCAGGGATCGCAGTCGCCGCATTCTTCCTCTACGGCTTGGCACCCCTGGTCGACGCACTCGAATCGCTCGGCAAACTGTCGCCGTTCTACTGGTACCTCGAGCCGAATCCACTCGCCAACGGCTTCGACCCGATGCAACTGTGGATGGTTGCCCTGATCGGATTGTTCGTCGGCATTGCCGTGCGCGGCTTCATTCGCCGCGACGTCGCCGTCTGACCGAGAATCCTCCGATTCGGTCTGCCGGCCTCACTCCTCGGGAGGTGCCTCAGTACGGAGATCTCGAATCTGGAGAGGACCGCGACTCAGGTGGGATCCGTTGCTGACCAGCACCAACTGCCCGTCGAGCGGCAGCGCCTCGTCGCCACATCCGAGTTCAGGAGACCACAGCGGGCGGAGATCCCAGTCTGGACCAACCAGAAGCATGTCGGCTCCGTTCACCTGACTCGATGCGATTGTGGTGCAGTTGCTGCCCTGCTGTAGGACATAGACATCGAGATTGTCGTCGCCGTAGAAGTCGCCGATCGTGATTCCCCACCCCCTGTCACCAAGCTTGAGGGTGTGCGAGCTCTTCTTGAACCACTTCCCCTCGCCCTTGTTCAGGCGAATCTGGGCGAGCTTCGGACCGACCAGCGCAAGATCGAGGTCGCCATCTCGGTCCAGATCCGCGAAGGACATGTCCTTCCACCCTCTGCGACCCTCATACATCGTTTCGCTGACGTTGCGAAAGCCCGTGCCTTGGAGGTTCTCGAGGAACACCAGGCTTCCGGCCTTGTCGCACATTGCGAGATCAGTCCAGCCATCGCCGGTGAAGTCGGCTGCATTCAGGCACCGCACGCCGAGGTCCCCCGTTGCTTCGGTCACCACCTCCTCGAACCTGTCGCCGAGGTTGCGGAACAGCATGTTCTCGCTGCGCAGGTCGGGGCTACGGGAACGGGTGTTGGTGAGGTACAGGTCGACCAAGCCGTCGTTGTCGTAGTCGAACATCACCGGCCACCGACCTCGGCCGGATGAATCATCGACGCCCCAGGCCACTGCTTGGTCTTCGAAAGTGCCCGGCGCCGTCTGGATCCAGAGTTCGTTCGACTTCGCTATCCCGAGACCCTTGAAAGCCCCCCGTTGGCAATAGACATCCGTCGCTCCATCCCCGTTGACGTCGCCCGTGGTGCAGCCGTGCCGATCGACCAACGTCGGCAGCAGAAAGATCAGTTCATACCCACCCGGGGTCCACACCCAGAACCCATCCCAACTGTCGGCCGACACCTTGCGATTCTGATGGGTGGCAAAGATGATGTCGTCATGCCCGTCGCTGTTCAGGTCCGCTACCTCGATATCGAACGAACGCGAGATCGCCGGTAGTCCACTTCCCAGATCTGGCGCCGACAGTTCTTCGACGTACTCAACGTATCTCGCCCGCTCTTCGGGTGATTCCTGCAGGGCGGGCGGGACCGTGGTGGTGGGCGACGAGGTAGTAGCTGGCGAACCGTCGGGGCTGGCGGTCGTCGTGGTCTCGTTCGTTGCGACGATGCTTGTCTCGACCGCGTCGCCGGGAGTACACGCGGCCGCGGCGAGGGCTATTGCGAGAAGGAAAAGGAGGCGTCGCATGACGGCGCGGAGTATATCGGTGCCTGGGAATTGCCCCACCAGACTACGTAGCTGGCGCTGGTACGGTTGGCCCATGGCCACCTTTCCGACGCTCTCGGCGACCACCATTCCCTGGCTGACCGTGGAGCAAATGATCGAGGCCGACCGTCTTGCCATCGATGAGTTCGGGATCGATTTGCTCCAAATGATGGAGCAGGCCGGGTCGAGCCTGGCCGAGCTGACACATCTCCTTGCCCCCGAAGGCGCCATCACCGTGATGGCCGGCGGCGGAAACAACGGCGGGGGTGGACTCGTCGCCGCCCGGCACCTCGCCAATCGAGGGCGCGACGTTTCAATCGTGCTCGGGAGCGACCAGCCCGGGCCGGCCGCCATGCACCATCTCCACACCTTGGCCGAGATGGGGATTCCGCCAGATCGCGAACCAGCGGACCGGCCCATAGTGGTCGATGCCCTCGTGGGCTACGGGCTTCAAGGTGATCTCCGCGGCCGCGTCGGCGAATTGGCCGCCTGGAGCCACGGTCGATTCACGGTGTCGTTGGACTTCCCCTCCGGCCACGGTTTCCCCGGAGGGGTCGTAGCCGACGCCACCCTCACCCTTGCCCTTCCCAAGGAAGGGCTGCGCTCCATCGCCCCGCTCTACTTGGCCGATCTGGGCCTTCCCACTGCGCTGTGGGCACGGATGGGTCTGGTCGTGGCCCCGCTGTTCGGTGCCGGCCGGATCCAACAGATCGTGCCGTAGCACCCTCGCCACCTCACTCGTCGTCGTGACGTTCCTCGACCGGAATGGCCAGGTCACCGAACTCGATCGGGGATACCGGCCGCCGCGGGTCGAGCAGCGTTGACGCCCTCCCCACCGTCTCCTTACCGAAACGATTCCGCAGGCCGTCAATTGCGTGGTCGAGCCGAGCCGAAGCCAACGCTCTTTCGGTTCCCGACCGGTCGGCCCGATCGAGGTGGGGGTCCACCAACGGCAGTTCGAGTTGGAGATGAGGTGCCCGAACCAGGTTCGACACCC
This sequence comes from uncultured Acidimicrobiia bacterium, assembly GCA_963704825.1. Taxonomy (GTDB): domain Bacteria; phylum Actinomycetota; class Acidimicrobiia; order Spongiisociales; family UBA5794; genus CAVPHV01. The sequence continues at coordinate 98,059 of CAVPHV010000014.1, read as the reverse complement.
GGAGCCCGAGCAGGCCGACGCCGCGACCCGCCGCGGCCTGCGGAATCGCCGACTCGGCCAGGTGAACCCCAACCCGATACAGCGCCTCAGTCGATGCAGTTGCGGCGCCAAGCGTTGTCGCTCTGGTGATGGCCTGCAGGTCGGAGAAACGCACCCGAAGCGTGATGGTCCGCCCGGCGCGCTGCTTCTTGCGGAGCCGGGCGCCGACCCGATCGGCGAGCCGGGCCAGCACGCGGCGATGCACTGCAGGGTCGCGCTCGTCACGCCCGAAGGCACTCTGTGCCCCAACCGAACCGGCGCGCCGCTTGGTCACCACCGGCCGGGGATCCCGGTTCCACGCCAAAGCATGCAGATGACGACCGGCACCGCGGCCGAGCCGGGCCGACAGGCTTGTTTCGGAGGTATGAGCGAGTTCGCCGACCGTGAAGATGCCAAGGTCGGCAAGTCTTGCGGCCGTCACGGGGCCTACTCCCCAGATGAGTTCAACCGGCAGGGCGTGGAGGAACTCGAGTTCAGTGGCGGGGTCGATCACCACCAGACCGTCCGGCTTTGCCACTCGGCTCCCGATCTTGGCGAGGAACTTGGTCCGGGCGACCCCTGCCGAAATCGCCAGCCCGAGCCGGCTGTGCACATCGCGGCGAATCCTCCCGGCAATGGTGGCGGGGTCACCGAACAGGTGAATCGCACCGCTCACATCGAGGAAGGCTTCGTCGATCGAGATCTGCTCCACCAACGGGGTGTACGAGCGACAAATGTCGAAGACGCGGTCGGACAGTCCGACGTAGTCCCCGAAACTGCCATCGACCACGATGAGACGGGGACAACGGCGGCGCGCCTCGCCGAGCGGCATCGCCGAGCGAACCCCAAACTTCCTGGCCTCGTAGCTCGCCGCCAGGACGACACCGCCCCCCACCGCGATCGGTTTACCCCGCAGTTGCGGCCGGCGCATCTGTTCAACGGATGCGTAAAAGGCGTCGAGATCAACATGCAGGATTGAGGCCGGGAACCGATCGTCCATTGCTCCATCCTGTCAGCCGGGTGCGACAGAATCCCAGCGACGAGAGGGGCCCCGCAGCACTCCCGACCGGACGAGGCACTGGGCACTCATTTCGAGACGGGAAAAGTGGTACTCAAATTCTGCGACTCTTCTGCCGATAATCACGTCATGTTGTGGCGACGTACACGTAAGCGAGAAGACGTGGTTTCGGAACACCATGTTTCGGACACCGATTCCGAGTACGAATTGAACACACGATCACGGCTGCGTGGTCTCTCCGGCTATGACTTCGATGAGTCAGAAGCCCAGGAGGTCGAGGCCCGCATTCGTCGACTCAATTACGGCGCCAAGGTCGAGGACTACGGAGACTGGTAGGAGCCGCTCGACAGGGGGGTTCACGGTGGAAGAACACCTCGCCCTCGCTGTGGCGCGCTCGGCACAAGGGACCCGCATCACCGACTCCCCCCTTCCCAGACTCGGTGGGCGCAGCGCCGAAGGGACCCTCGGGCAGGAGATATGGTCGGTGTGCCCTCTTCCATCCTGACGCTGATCTGGTAGGCATGGAAATGGAGGGCACCACCGTGGCCACCACGATGGTGGCCTCCGGAAGGAGGCCGCCATGCGCATCGCACTGATCGCCATGAGCGGAGTGCGGGCCTACAACCCGGAACTCACCGCGCTGGGATTGACCTTGCCCGGATTTGTCGAGCGCGGCAAGGTCGTCGCCGCGTTGCCGAGCCTCGGATTGCTGACCATTGCTGCCCTCACTCCCGACGACCACGAGGTCGACTACTACGAGGTTGATGACGTCGATGCGGTTGACGAACTCCCTGCATGTGACCTCGCGGCTTTTTCGACGTTCTCTGCTCAGGTCAAGGACGCGTACCGATTGTCGGAGCGGTTCCGCGCCGCAGGGGTCCGCACCGTGATCGGCGGGCTCCACGTGACCTCGCTCCCCCACGAGGCGCTGCTCCACTGCGACACCGTGGTAGTCGGCGAAGCCGAACCCGTGTGGCGGCAACTGGTTACAGACGCCGCAGCCGGCCATCTCCGGCCGCTGTACTCATCTAACGGCGACTTCGACCTCGCCGACGCACCCATCCCGCGGTTCGATCTCCTCGAGCCCGACCGCTACAACCGACTCACCGTGCAAACTCAGCGCGGCTGTCCCTGGCAGTGCGAGTTCTGCGCGAGCTCGATCTTGCTGACTCCTCGCTACAAGGTGAAGCCGCCCCGCCGTGTCGCAACGGAGATTCAGGCAATCAACGCCGTGTGGCGCCACGCCTTCGTTGAGTTCGCCGACGACAACACGTTCGTCAACAAGCACCACGGGCGCGATCTCATGGAGGCGATCGGCGGAGAAGGAGTTCGCTGGTTCACGGAGACCGATGTGTCGGTGGCGAACGACCCCGGGCTTCTGCGAATGATGAAGGACGCCGGGTGCGCCGAGGTCCTGATTGGGTTTGAGAGCCCCAACGGTGGAGGCCTCGACGGTATCGAACTCAAGCGCAACTGGAAGCGTGACCAACTCGCCAGACACCGCGCTGCCATCGAAACCATACAGTCACACGGTATCGCGGTGAACGCCTGCTTCGTGCTCGGACTCGACGGCGACGGACCCGAGGTCTTCGACGCCATCGAGCAGTTCGTCACCGAAGCCAGTCCGTTCGACGTGCAGATCACCGTTCTCACCCCATTCCCCGGCACGCCCCTATACAGCCGGTTGAGAGACGCCGGGCGCATCCTGCGGGATGGCGCGTGGGAGCTCTGCACGTTGTTCGACGTCAACCTGCGACCTCGACTGATGACGGTGCCACAACTCGAAGCGGGTCTCGTCGATCTGGGGCGCCGCCTCTATTCGGCGGAGGCAACCCAGCGGCGGCGCGCCGGGTTCAAGCAGCAATGGCGGACAGGGATGCGGGCCCGCCGGCCTGCCGCCCTCGGAGGATCGTGATGGCGGGGCCAACCGCGGGCCAGCAACGCCCCGTGGAACTGAGCGCCGATAAGCGATTCACGGCTCGGGTGGCACGGCTGGTGATGATCAGCGCGGTGGCCCTCGGTGTCATCTGGGTCCTGGCAACTGCCACCGATGGGGTGGCCGGTTGGATCCTCATCACTCTTTTCGCCGGATGGCTTGCGATGCCCACGTTGTTGGCCGTCAGCCTGATCCGACCGAAGACCCGGTATCTTCTCGTGGTCCCCGCTGGGCTGGTGACCGTCGGCCTCACCGGGGTCTGTCTCACTGCGCTTCCTCCGTCGGGCGCGGGGCGGGTCGGCTGGCCGCTGCTCACCGCCGGGATCCTGCTCGGAGCAAGCCTCGGCGGTTGGTTCTGGTACCGCTGGGTACCGGTGCCGAGCGCCTTCGCCGCCCCCTTCTCACCGGGACGGTGGCTGCTCGTCACAGTGCATGCCGGCCTGGTTGTCGCCGGCGCCGCCCTCGTCTTCGTGGGACTGCTCGACTGAGACCGCCCGTTCAGGCGGCAGGAGCGCTTCTGCCTGCGGCGAGCCTGCGCACCGTCAGCCAACACTCGAGCATGGCGCCGAACATGACGAGATCGACAACGCCGAAGAGGGCGGGAAACAGGATGTGGGGGACGTCGTCGATGACGATCCAGAACCAGAACGCAACAGCCGAATAGGCGAGTTTGTACAGCGTACCCACGGCAATGAGGTCGACATTGCGGACCAGATCACCCCGATAGATCAGGACGTACGCGATCCCGATGACGAACAGGAATGCACCGATCAGCGGTACATAGCCGGATCCCGGGTCCTGATCGGCGATGTCGAGCACCTCGAAGGCCCAAGGATGGAAGAAGGTGAAGATGGTGCCGAGCACGATGTCGTACACCGCGGCCACCAGGAACAAGATTCGGTAGTACTGCTCACGTTGCGGGCTCATAGCTACCTCCCATCGGAAAGAGCGGTGCGGCCCCGAACCAATCGGTCGCGACGGCGGGCCCGCGTGCTCGTGCCATCGCTGTGGTGACCCGACCAAGCCTCCGAAGCTGCCCGGTCACCGTTCTCCGCCCGGCCGGGTTCCTGCCCGGCTGCGCCGCGTTGGCCCCGAGACTGCGGGCCCGACGTTCGCCGGCGGACCTGCCGCCTGTATGTCCGAGATCGGGAACGACCACTCGGGCCGCCCCGCGGTCCCTCATCATTCACCCTTCGGCTCATCGCCGATCCCCTTGTTGGACATCCTGCCCATCGGCTCGACTCTCCCGCCAGGGCCGAAGGTCCCCGAGTACCGCCGTGACCTGAGACGGCAAATTGACACAGAGCCTCTGGATGGGCCGAGTCCGATCAGGCAAACTGATAGTCCACAACACAACGACAGGGAGCCCCTCCATGCGAGGCCGTCGCCTGGTCACGCCCGGCCCGATGCGCAGCCGCCCACTGGAATCATTCGATGCCGCCGATCTCAACCCGGCACCCAACGAACTCGTCATCCAAGTGGCGGCGTGCGGCGTATGCCGCACTGATCTCCAACTCATCGAGGGTGATCTGGCGGCCCGGCAACTCCCGGTCGTCCCCGGGCACCAAGCCGTTGGCACCATCATCGCCACCGGCAGCCGGATCACCGGCTGGCAGGTCGGCGAGCGGGCCGGTGTTGCCTGGCTGGCCGGAACCTGCGGCACTTGTCGGTTCTGCCGGGCGGGTTCCGAAAACCTTTGCGAGGCCGCCGAGTTCACCGGCTGGGACCGCGATGGCGGTTACGCCACGCAGATGACTGTTCGGACCGACTTCGCCTTGCGAGTGCCGCCCGGCTTCGGAGACCTCGAGGCGGCTCCGCTCCTGTGTGGCGGGGTGATCGGCTATCGCTCCCTGAAGATGAGCGGAATTGAGCCGGGTGGTCGTCTTGGTCTGTATGGGTTCGGGGCTTCGGCGCTGCTGGCCATTCAGGTTGCCATCCATTGGGGCTGCGAGGTCTTCGTCGCCACCCGCTCGGTTCCCGAGCAGCAGCGCGCTCTCGACATGGGCGCCGCATGGACCGGCTCCTATCACGACCGGCCGCCGGTCCCGCTCGATGCTGCCGTCACCTTCGCCCCGGCCGGCTATGTGGTCATCGAAGCACTCCAGTCGCTCGATCGCGGTGGCACGGTGGCCGTCAACGCAATCCATCTCGATCAGATCCCCGAGTTTCCCTACGACATGCTGTGGTGGGAGCGCTCGGTACGCAGCGTTGCAAACTTCACCAGAGCCGACGCCCAGGAGTACCTCGAGCTGGCGGCGAGGATTCCGATCCGCACCGTGGTCGACCCCTATCGGATGGAGGACGCCAATCTGGCACTGGCGAGGCTGAAATCCGGCGACGTTGAGGGGGCTGCTGTGCTCACCATGCCCGGAACCGGCGGGAGCTGAGCGGCTATTCGCCGTGCAACCACGCCAGGAAGGCTTCGACGTCGGCGGGTCCGGCATGGGACGCCCGGTAGTTGGCCAACGCTTGCTGCAACTCCTCGGCGCTCCACGGTCCCTTCGGCGGGCCGGGCTTGCGCCGCACCAGGGCAGCCGCCTCCTCGACGGTGAACCTGCCTGCGGTGACCTCACGGCCGACGACGACACCTCCCACCTGGCGGCCATCCACTTCGAGGTCGCGCAGGAGCTCGAGGTCTTCGACACCTCTCACTCCGCCGGCGGCAATGACCTCCTCCTCAACCGTGGTCAACGCAAGTCGCAGATTGTCGAAGTTCGGTGGTTCATTGAGGGCGTCACGACCGACCTCGGACAGCATGAAGGCGGCGGGGCCGGCCGACGACAGCTCGATCAGCGTCTCTTCGAGGTAGCTGCCGCTTCCCTCGGTCCAGCCCCGGATGGCCAACTCCTGGTCGGGCAGCACATCGAGGCTCACGGCAATCCGGCCGGGGTGATCCCGGCAGATATCCCAGAACAAGACCTGGTCGACCATCGCGGTGGTTCCCATCGTCACCCGCCATGCTCCACCGCTGAGCAACGCGTCGACCTCAGCGGGGGTACGCACCCCGCCACCGACCTGCACCGGCACGTCGACGTCTGCGATGATTTCGTTGATCATCGGCCGGTTGCGGTAGTCGCCGTGGGCAGCGGCATCGAGATCAACGATCAGGAGCCGATTGGCGCCCTTCGAGACCCAGCCGTGGGCGCGTTCAAGTGGGTCGGCCTCGAGGAAGATGACCTCGTCATTGACGTTGCCCCGTGGCAGACGGACAGCTTTGCCTTCGAGAATGTTGACGCGAGCGTAGAGATCCATAACCCCAGCGTACCAAGCTGCCGATGACGGTGGACCCAAGCCGGCACGCGGGGGCCGATGCGTCGCTCAGATGATGTGATCGTTCTTGCCGGCGACTTGGCGGAGAAGTTCGGTTTGGCCGGTGTGATAGGTGTCGTGGAAGTAGGCGAAGTGAACCCGGCCGGCCAAGGTGGTGGTGCGCTCATCCTCGATGGTCCCAACAGCCAGCTCTGCTTCAGACAAGCCTCCGAGCGTCACGTCGAGACGCTCCTGGGTTTCGTTGATGATCTCGAGCAGACGCGCCAGGGGAACAACACCGGGGCCGTCCTCCAGAATCGGCTCAGACTCGCGCAGGTAGCGATCGAGTTCCCCGGGTTCGCCCACGCGCTCGGCGCCTACCATTTCGAGCACGTCGTCGCGACCTTCAGCGATGTGCCCGAGGACCCAGTTGAGGCAGTTGATGCGATAGGGAGTCTGAATCAGGCTGTCGGCATGACTCAGGCCGTCAGCCTGCCATTTGATGATGGTTGCGTTTCGTTTGTAGTCCTTCGCCAACTTGGCCGCGGTCATCATCGTCGGTACCTCATGTCTGGGGTTGCTTCCTACTCGACGAGGGTTCGAATCCCGTCGAATCGCACCGTGCCCCCGATCGCGGCGGTGTCTCCTGCCCAAGTGAGCTCGATAGTCGAAGGATGGCCGATCTCCTCACCCTGATCGATGGTGAGGCGGCCCGAGTGTTCCCCGCGTGACCGCAGTACGGTTGCGAGCGCAACCGCGGCACTCCCCGTGGCCGGGTCCTCGGGAACGCCGGTATCGGGCGCGAAGAAGCGAGCTCGGACGCGGTCGCCGACTCGGGCGTAGACGAGCGTGCCGAAAACCGCGGCGAGCGTTTCCATGTCAGGCTCGAGGGCAGCAACCGCAGCCGGGCTCCGGAGTTCGCCGATGAGGTACTCATTGGGAAGCAGGACTCGAGCCGACGAAACCGTGTCGGCGATTCCGGCGGCAGCAAAGAACCCGGCAATACCGCCGTCCCACCGTGCATCATCTTTGGGGGCCACTTCGCCGCTCATCGGCACATCGATCCACACGAGATCACCATCAACTCGGATGTGCACCTCGCCGATCCCGCACTGCAACGACCCGGCCGGTGATGATCCGCCCACCGTCAAGACCCAGGCCGCACCGACCAACGGGTGTCCGGCAAAGGGCAATTCGTCACCGGGGGTGAAGATTCGCACCACCGGGGCATCGGATCCGGTGTCGGCGATGAAGACGGTTTCGGAAAAGCCCAGGTCGGTGGCGATACGCTGCATCGCCTCCTCGTCGAGTCCGCTGATGTCCTCGACGACGCCGAGGTGGTTTCCCCCGGCATCACCTCGGGTGAATACCCGCACCACGGTGCATGATCGCTCCATGCGCCGAGGCTACCCGATGGCCTTTGGCGCGGTCCACCGGATCCACCGACGAGTGGTTTGGACCTAGTCGGAAGGAAAGGCTTCGATGTCACGACAGGAGTTCCCAATCATCCTCCCGGGAATGAAGACCGTGCTCGAGATGAGCGACTAGCCGGTCGCCGCCAATTCGTTCATCACGGACTCGAGCGTGACCAGATCGACCTCGCCCTCGATGCGGTGGTAGACCTTGCCGGCACCGTCGAGAAAGACCCAAAACGGGATGGCACGCCCGCCGTAGGCGATGAAGCTCGAAGCGTCGATGTCGTCGGCCATGATCAATGATGACCAGGCTTCGGCCGCAAACCACTCGGAAGGGGGATAGTTGGAGCGCTCCGGCACCACCGCGGTCGAGACGGCGACGATCTCGACCCCCTCGACTCCTCCGGTCTCATCTACCCAGGCTTGCACCGCCGGTACCTCGGCCTGGCAATGTGAACACCAGTGGGCAACAAACAGGATCGCTTGTGGAGCATCCCCACCACCAAGAACAACTTCGTTGCCTGAGAAATCGACACCGACGATCTGCGGTGGTGCGAGGCCGATTGCGAGGTCTTCCCCAGAATCGGCCACCTCGGGAAGCGGCTCACCGGTGATGACCACAGGAGCCGTTCCCTCGGGTCCGGAGGTGGTTGTCGTCGGCGCCGCGGTGGTCGTCGGCGCCGACGTGGACGGAGCGGCGGTTGTCGTCGACTGAGCGGCGGCCGCGGTCGTGCCTTCCGGAGCCGCCGTCGTTCCGCTGCCGTCGGCGTCACCGCAAGCGGTGGCCATCAGCGAGAGCGCGATCATCAACAACGCCAGCGTGGGGATTCTGGATGAGCTCACGAGGGACCCGACGATAGTGATTCCCCTGACTATCCAGTCGCCCGGCCGGTGCGCCGCACCACGACGCCGGCAGCGAACGCCACCGCGACCCCACCGGCCGCAACGACCAGCAGGACCTGCCAGTTGCTGCCCATCACGACACCGCCACCCGCCGCCAGGGGCGACCGGCCGCCTTGAGGGTCGGTCGCCCACCGCCCGATCTGGAGCAGGACCGCAAACGTGAAGGCCGAGACCGCGACCCGCCTCGCCAGCGAGCGCATCCGGCCCCAGCGATCATCGGAAACGGCAACAGCGACACCACCGCCCACGAGCATTCCAAGCAGGCCGACCACAATCACCTTGGTCAGAACGGCCCGAGCTTCACGGGCGAAACCACCCGAAGCACTGCTCGGTTCCACCGGGAGGGTCAGGGTGTCCACCACGTCGAGGGCGGCCTCGACTTCCGTGGGTGAGGTGGCGATGCCGTTCGCCTCCAGTTCGCGCAGCAAATCCGGGACGACAGGCCCAAGGGCCCCAGCCACGTCGACAGAGGGCGACGAGCCGGGCGGAGCAAGGGCCGCGGTGACCACCTGGTCGACGATGTCGTCGACCGCCCGCTGCGCGGCCGGCATCTCGTCGACGGCTTCGACCGCGGCGGCGATCCCGGCGGCTTCGATCTCATCGGCGGCGGCCAGGCCCTCGGCGAGCCACTCGCCGACCCGATCCGTCACCACGTCGGTTTCGAGGACAGCTTCGGCACTGGCTTGGAGGGTGGCTTCGTCACTGGTCACGCTGCGCCCCCAGATCCCCACGAGAAGAACGGTCGTCGAAATGGCGAACACCCATAGGGCGACGGCAAGCGTCATCCGGCGGGGGCGAGTCGGTATCTGGATTGGGAGGTCGGTCATGTGCGGTTCCTTCACGGCGAAGCGGGCGATGGTAGGTACCGCTGGTAGTTAGACGACATCAAGCCGGGATTTGTTCCCGGCCCACCGACGCTTCAACCCGCGAGCAAGCTGGCGATTCCCCAAATCGTGATCAGTACCCCGACACCAAACAGCCACCAGGCGCGGCCGGCCCGAAACTCGCCGGTTTCTTTGGCAGGTCGCCGCCCCCGATGGTTCTGGTAGATGGCGAATCCGTTGCCGAGCACCATGGCGGCCCCGAGCGCCAACACCATGGCCCCGAGCAGCGAATCCAACCCCAGCAGCTCGACAACATCCATCCGACCGGACTCCTAGAGGGTTTTGGCGGACATCAGCGCATCATCCTGCGCATATGTACGCCAAAACGGAAAGGGGTACAATCCGCGGGTTCGCGGGTGTAGTTCAATGGTAGAACATCAGCTTCCCAAGCTGAATACGGGGGTTCGATTCCCCTCACCCGCTCCGCACATTCCCCCCTGCCCGGGCTACGCCGAAGAACTCCCAGATCAAGGAGCGGGCGCGGATTGCGGCTTCAGCGCCGACCTGAGGCTGTCACCGTATCTCGGAAGCGCCTCGCTCTAGGCCCGGGCTTGCGCCACCGCCGCAACCGTCTCCGATACCCTCCGCTCGATGGCGTCCCAGTCGCCTGCTGCGACCAGCTCCCTGGGCAGTAGCTTCGCTCCCATCCCTACCGCAGGTGCCCCGGCGTCGAACCATGCTTTGAGCGACGCAACCGTGGGCTCGACGCCGCCGGTCGGGATTGCCCGCACCCACGGGCAGGGTGCTCGCACCGCACTGAGGAAGGCCGGACCGCCGAGCGACTCGGCGGGGAACAGCTTGACCATGTGGCATCCCAGGTCATGTGCGGTCTGAATCTCGGTAACGGTGCCACAGCCCGGCACATAGGGAACGTCCCGGGAGTTGCAGACAACTGCAACCGCACCGGACAAGCTCGGAGCGAAGACGAAGTCGGCACCAAGATCTATCGCTCGAACAGCAGCAACCGACTCAGTGACGGTTCCGATACCCACGACCAGATCGGGAAGCTCAGCCCTTGCCCACGTGACGAACTCAGCGAAGACATCGAGGGCACCCTCGCCACGATTGGTGAACTCGAAGGTCGACAGCCCTCCGGCGACGATACAACGAGCCACTTCCGTGGTGATAGCGACGTCGGAGTGGTTGAACACGGGAATCACGCCGTCACGTTCCATCGCGGCGAGGACATCCGCCTTGCTGTGTGGCGCCACAGAGTCTCCCTGATGCATGTCGATTGGTGCCTCGCCCGACACCCTACCGGCGACGAGCCGGGCCTGATACCCCGCAATGACTGCTGCATAGGCTCGGTTCGGTTGGTATACCTAAGTCCACCGCTACCGAATGGAACCCCTCATCACCGCTGTCAAACGTTTCGAGCTCGGCATGACGAGCTTCGCCGAGACTCACAAGAACGCCACCACCGGTGTCCCCATCAGCCACGGCGAACGGCTCCGCAATGTGATCGAAGAGATCGTGGAGGCCGAACGCGTCGGCCTCGACGTGTACGGCCTCGGTGAGCACCACCGGGTCGACATGGCGGCCTCGGCACCGGCGATCACGCTCGCCGCCGCGGCCGCCCTGACCGAGCGGATCCGGCTGTCCTCAGCCGTCATCGTTCTCAGCTCGGCCGATCCGGTGCGGACGTTCCAGGACTTCTCCACCCTCGACCTCATCTCCAACGGACGAGCCGAACTCTTGGTCGGCCGCGGCTCATTCATCGAGTCGTTTCCCCTCTTTGGCTACTCGCTCGACGACTACAACGAGCTATTCGCCGAGAAGCTCGAGCTATTGGTGGAGATCAGTAGGAACGAGCGGGTGACCTGGCAGGGCCGGTTTCGGGAGCCGTTGCACAACCAAGCGGTCTATCCCCGCCCGCAGCAGGACCCGCTTCCGATCTGGATCGGGGTGGGCGGTACCCCCGCTTCGGTGGTGCGGGCCGGGCGACTTGGACTGCCGCTCGTCCTCGCCATCATCGGCGGCGACCCGGCTCGGTTCCAGGTCCTCGCCGACCTCTACCGCAGGACCCTGATCGAATCAGGCTACGACCCCGGCGAGTTGCCGCTCGCGGTCCATGGGCTCGGCTTCATCGCCGACGACAGCGAGCAGGCCTCAGATGAGATCTATCGCTCGTTCACCGACATGATGAACAAGATCGGTCGCGAGCGGGGATGGCCGCCGCTGACCCGGGAACAGTACGACTGGATGCGCAGCCCCGAGGGCTCCCTCGTGGTCGGCGATCCCGAGACGGTTGCGACCAAGATCCTCTACTGGAAAGAGATCCTCGGCATCGACCGCTTCATGCTGCACCACGCGGGTTCGGTATCTCATGAGTCGGCCATGCGCTCGATCGAGTTGTTTGGGACCAAGGTCTCCCTACTCGTCCGCACCACGTAGGGCCACGAAATTTCCACTCCGACCCGGCGCCTCCCCTCCCTCGCCACCCGTCGGCCAGGGAGGGCATGGGGGCTCCGCTACCATCGCCGGGTGATCTTCTCGGACCGCACCATCAAGGAAGCCGTCGCGGCGGGGCGCATCGTGATCGACCCGTACGACGAGGCGATGGTGCAGCCCTCGAGCGTTGACCTGCGCTGCGACGTGACGTTCCGGGTGTTCGAGAACCATCGTTACGCCGTGATCGACCCGAAGGCGGATCAACCGGATCTCACCACCTCGGTCGAAGCGTCGGAGGATCACCCTTTCATCCTCCACCCCGGCGAGTTCGTGCTCGGCTCGACTGCCGAGGTGATCGGACTTGCCGACGACATCGTCGCCCGACTCGAAGGGAAGTCCAGCTTGGGCCGCATCGGGTTGTTGATCCACTCCACGGCCGGCTTCATCGACCCCGGCTTCACCGGTCAAGTCACGCTGGAGTTGTCCAACGTTGCCAACCTGCCGATCGCGATCTATCCCGGGATGAAGATCGGCCAGGTGTCGTTCTATCAGCTCAGCACCGCCGCCGAGCATCCGTACGGATCACCCGGTGCGGGATCCAAGTACCAGGGGCAGTCCGGCCCCACCCCCAGCCGCGTACACAAGGATTTCTCGAAGGGAACCTGACTGGGAGACACCCGACCGCCACAGTCGGCACGGTGATGGTCGACTGCAACGAGCCCCACCGCCGAGCAGATCAAACGACCCGAGCAGCGACAGTGTCTTGCCACCACCGGACTCGCCGACGATGGCGAGCACCTCACCGGGTTGCACGATGAAGCTGAGGTCGCTGATGGCCCGCCGCCAACCTGAGGGCAGTTCCCGCTCCTCCGACTCGACCGAAAGGCCTGATCCTTTGCCCGCAGGCCTTGCGGCGCGGTCCTCGTCTCAAGCCGCCACCGCGAGGTTGGGCATCTCAGAAAGCTGCGGGGACACCGATCTCCTCCTCTGCAACCGTTTCACTGGCCGCCAAGACGCCGCCGGTGATGACGAGAGCGACGCCGATCCACCCGACGGCGCCGGGGCGCTCACCGAGGAACATCGCCGCCCACACCATTGCCGAAGCGGGTTCGAGATACATCATCACCCCGACTGCGGCGACGGGCAGATACTTCATTCCGTGCCAATAGACGACCCAGGCCAGTCCGGTGAGCAACACCCCGAGGACGAGGAACTCAGCCCAGTACTCCATCGAGTTGGCCACGGCGGCGCCCATCCAGGGGGTGAGAACGACCGCCGCGATCACCAACTCGCCGGCGGCAACCACGAGACCACCGAGGTCCTCGGCGGCCGGTTTGGCCACGAGCATGAGTGCCGCCATCGTCGCCCCGGCCAGCAGTGCCCACAGAACGCCCTCGAGAGTTGCCCCGGCCTCGGGCCGAACCACGATCAGCACCCCGACGAAGGCGAAGGCCATGCCCGTCTTGACCCGGGTTCCGACCTTCTCGCCGAGGATCCGGGGGGCGAGCACGCCGGCGGCAATCGGCCCGAGGTAGAGGACGGCCAGCGCCACCCCGACGGTGGTGGTCTTGAGCGCCGCAAAGAATGCGCCCCAATGCAACGCGAGGATCAGACCGGAGGCAACCAGACGGCCTCGATGCATCGCCGGCCAGCGCAGCCGGCGGAGTACGGCAAGGGCGATCAGCAACGCCAGGGCGCCGAACCAGACGCGCATCGCGACCAGCTGACCGACCGGGATGTCCTCACGCACGATCAGCGGAATCGCGCCCCAGGCGATGGCGAGCAACGCGAGGAGGATCGTGGCGACGAGTCGCTTGCGTTCCATCGCCGCAGCCTACGCCGCCTGAGTTGACCCGATGCCTCGAGCAGGTGACTAGTCACCTCGCGCGCCAAAGCTATGACGCTCGGGAATGCTCAAGGAACGGCCGATACCTGCCTTAACAAACAACCTGGACGGTGTTCCAGTCTCCACCGGAACACACACGGAGGTCCCCTTCCCTCCGACTCCTCCTCAGAGCGGCCGTCCGGGGATCAGAGCAAACAGCCCCCCAATCGGGGGGCTGTTTCTTTGTCTGGCGCACGTGCGGACCCGGCCGAAAACCAGCAGCGCTGGGCTCAGACGACCGGGGTGTCATGACCCATGTCGGCAAAGAGGGTGAACTCGGGCAGAAACGTCATGTCGATCCGCCCGGTGGCACCCTGGCGGTGCTTGGCGATGGCAACCTCGGCCGTACCCCTCGTTTCCTGCGCTTCGGGGTGGTAGTACTCGTGGCGGTAGATGAACATCACAACGTCGGCGTCCTGCTCGATCGCTCCCGACTCCCGCAGGTCGCCGAGGCGGGGGCGCTTGTCTTCGCGGGCCTCCAACGAACGGTTGAGCTGGGAACAGGCGATCACCGGGACCTCCAGTTCGCGGGCAAGGCTCTTCAGGCTCCGACTGATCTCGGCGATCTCCTGCTGGCGGTTCTCTCCGCCTGAACCCTGCATCAACTGCAAGTAGTCGACGACGATGAGGCTGAGCCCGGGTCGGCGCCGCATCCGGCGAGCTTTCGCCCTGATCTCAGTCACGGTGAGACCGGGAGAGTCGTCAACGAAGACCGGCTTCTTGTAGAGCACGTTGGCCGCGGTCTGCAGCTTGGTGAAGTCGCTGTCGTTGAGGCGCCCGGTGCGGAGTCGCTGCGAGTCGATGCGGCCGGTGGAACACAGCATGCGGCTCACGATCTCCTCGCGACTCATCTCCAACGAGAAAATGGCAACCGGCTTGTCGTGGACTGCGACGTTCTGGGCGATGTTGAGCGCAAGCGTGCTCTTTCCCATGCCGGGTCGCCCTGCAATCACGACCAGGTTGGTCGGGTGGAGCCCGGCGAGCTTGCGATCGAGGTCGCGGAACCCCGTCGAAATGCCGGTGACTTCGCTCCCCAACCGGTTGAGCTCTTCGGCCCGCTCGATGGCGGGTCCAAGCAGAGGATCGATGGGAGCGAGACCTTCGCCGATGCGCCGCTCGGAAACGGCGAACACGGCCTGCTCGGCCCGGTCGAGCACCTGGCTGATGGGGTCATCCATCGTGGTTGCCAAGGCGCCGATGTCACCTCCGGTGCGGAGCAGGCGACGCCGCAGCGCATGTTCCTCGACGATGTCGGCGTAGTACTCGATGTTGGATGCAGTCGGCACCGAGTCGATCAGTTGGGTGAGGTAGCCAACTCCGCCGATCCGATCGAGCGCACCGCTGCGGCGCAGTGCCTCGGAGACGGTGACGGCATCGATGGGTTGGTTGGCGTCGAAGAGTTCCGAGATGGACTGGAAGATGGATTGATGCGCCGGCCGGTAGAAATCCTCGGCGTGAAGCTTCTCCAATGCCAGGTTGGCGGCGTCGGCCGACATGAGGATCGAGCCGAGCACCGATTCTTCGGCTTCGACGCTGTTGGGGGGCACGGACAGGCCCCGTGCCCTTACTTCGCGCTCGACCACAGATGTCACGTGTCCTCCTGACCCAAAACCATTGGGGGGATAGTGTTGGTTTCCATCATGCGTGTCGCCTGTGACACGTTTGCCCCGAACGCGGCAATCCGAGCCGGATCAGGGGAAGGTGGCGAGTGTACGACGCGCCGCAGCCGCCAAAGCTGCCTCTGCGTGTCTACTTTTCGCGGATCAGGTTTTTGTTTCCCGACCCTGGTGCTGCGTCGCAGACCCACTCGCCGTGCCTGCCACCCTGGAGACAGCGCGGTCTCCAGGGGGCTCAGTCACTCAGGCGGGGATGACGTCGAGGCTCAGGTTGAACGACACGTCTTCGTGGGGCACCACCGTCACCTCGTGAAGTCCGATCTCTTTGATCGGCCCCGGGATGCGGATGGCGGTCCGATCCACTTCGTAGCCGGTGAACTTGCGGATGGCTTCGGCCACGTCGGCAATGCCGATCGACCCGAACAGCTTGCCTTCGTCGCCGGCACGGGCCGCAACGACAACACGCGCTCCAACGAGCGATTGCGCCAACTGCTCGGCCTCGGCGCGGGCACGCCGCTCGTTCTCCTCGCGAGCCTGGCTCATCGCCTTTGCCTGGCGCAGCGCACCGTCGGTGGCTTTGACGCCAAGGGATCGTGGCACGAGGTAGTTGCGGGCGTATCCCTCAGCGACCTCAACGACGTCGCCCTTCATTCCCAAGGTGGGTACATCTTTGGTGAGAATCAGCCTCATGAGCTACGGCCGGGTCTGGGTGTAGGGCAACAAGGCCATTTCACGGGCGTTCTTGATGGCCATGGCCACCTCGCGCTGGCGCTTGGCGCTCAGCCCCGTGACCCGCCGCGAACGGATCTTGCCGCGATCCGACATGAACTTGCGCAGCAGTGCAACGTCCTTGTAGTCGACGACATCTTCTTCCTTGAACCGATAGACAATCCGCTTCTTCTTGCGGGTGTCGTTCGTCGGGCGGCGGCGCCGCCTGTCCTGTCTCTTCGGGGGCATGGGGTAGTTTCCTCTCGTCCTCTAGAAGGGTGCCTCGTCGGGGCCCCAGTCGTCCTTGGCCACGGGAGCTGCCGGGGTGCGTGGGGCTCCGCCACCACCGCCACCACCACCGCTGCCGCCACCACCGCTGTAGCCACTGTCGCTCCGGGGAGTGCGGGTCACGGTTGCTGTGGCCCAGCGCAACGAAGGGCCAATGTCGTCGATCCGAATCTCAACCACGGATCGCTTGTCGCCCTCTTGGGTCTCCCAGGTGCGCTGCTCGAGGCTTCCGGTCACGATGACTCGTGAACCCTTCTGCAGCGACTCGGCCACATTCTCAGCCACGTCGCGCCAGCAGGTGCCGCCGAAGAAGCTGGTCTCTTCCTGCCACTCGCCGCCGCTGGTCTGATAGCGGCGGTTCACGGCAAAACGGACCTTGGCCATCGCCACCCCACTGGGGGTGAAGCGTAGTTCGGGATCGTCGACGAGGTTGCCCACCAGCGTCACGGAGTTATCTCGCATCTCTTCTCTCGCTCTCTCGTCCTCGAGGTGTCACCGACCACTGTGACGGGTAGATGTGACACAAACGGGCAGCCCGCTACACGGCCGGCTTCGTGGGGTCGTCACGTCGCATGATCTTGTGGCGCACCACGTTGTCGGCCAGCGACAGGGCGCGGTCGAGCCGAGCAATCAGCTCGGTGGTGCCTTCGAAACCAACGACGGAGTAATACCCCTCGTTCATTCTGTCGATCTCATAGGCAAAGCGACGCTTTCCCCAGAAATCGGTGTCGGTAACGGAACCCTCTTCAGCAATGGCCTTTTCAACCTCGCTGATCTGGGTCCGCACATCCGGCTCGGTCATCTCGGGCCGGTGGATCATCATGAGCTCGTACGAACGCAAGCTTGTACCTCCTTCGGACAGTCGCTCTCGCGAAAGGCCCCCGGCATCTACCGGGAGCAGGGGTTCGTAAGCGTGGCGAGTGTAACGGGCCGGCGGCGCTGTGGAAACCCGTTGTTCGGGCTACCTCTCGAGGATGGCCGCCGGGTCGAGGCCGATCAGCGCACCGGCCGGCGCTTCGAGGGCGTACTGGTAGTCCGCCCCGGGGCGGTAGGTCGGGCACGGGTCCTGGTCCCCGCACGGCTCCATTTGGAGAACCGCAACAAGGCTGCCGTCGGTCCGAAAGAACGCGATGTCCAGCGGAATCAGCGTGTCCTTCATCCAGAATGACCCGGACGACGGCGTATCGAACACAAACAGCATGCCATCGAGATCACCGAGGTCGGTGACGAACATCAGACCTTTCCTGCGCAAGTCCCGGGTGTCGGCGACGGCCACGAACCACGGTTCGTCGTCGAGCGTCACGAACCCCGCCTCGAAGTCCCCGAGTTCGGTGGGGATCTGGGGCACGGAGGTCGCCGACGGGCTCGTGGTGCTGCTGGGAGTGGTTGGCGCGTCGGGGCTCGTCGCCGACGTCGTCGACGTACCCATCGTCGTGCTCGTTGTCGTCGTGAACGAGATCGAATCGTCGTCGCCGCACGAAGTGAGCAGGACGATGACAACCGCTGAGGCGAGTGCGAGGCGACGCATCTCCGGGAGCGTATTACGGGATGGGGGCTACGGAGCCACCTCGCCGACCCTGCGGACGTGGGAGGCACGGAACCTGCGCTGGCTCCTAGCGCTCCATGGCTTCGTCGGCGAGGAGGTCGTCGGCGGCTGCGGTCGGCTCTCTCGCCATCTGGTTGAGGTCGCGCAGGATCTCTTCGGATTCGGCCGGCATGTGATAGGTCTCGGCTTCGCCGGGGAACTCGCCGGTTTCGACATCGGCGAAGAACCGCTCCAGGAGCGCAACCGAGTCATCGGCGATGGCGCCGTATTGGCGGACGAACTTGGGGAGGTACTCCCCTCCACCCAGACCGAGCACATCGTGGAGTACGAGCACCTGGCCGTCGCAATGGCGGCCGGCGCCGATGCCGACGGTCGGAACCGAGATCTCGCGGGTGACGATCTCGGCCAACACGTCCGGCACGCCTTCGAGAACGATGGCAAAAACCCCGGCGTCGGCGAGCGCTTTGGCGTCTGACACCAACTCATAGGCGGCCGCGGCCCGCTTGCCCTGGACGCGGTAGCCGCCCATGGCGTGGACCGATTGGGGGGTGAGCCCGAGGTGCCCCATCACGGGAATCTCGGCACCGAGGACGGCGCGGATCATCGGAAGACGCTTGCGGCCGCCCTCCAGCTTGATCGCCTCGGCGCCGCCTTCGCGCACCAGGCGGCCGGCGTTGCGCACGGTGTCTTCCACGGAAGTGTGGTAGCTCAACCAGGGCATGTCGCCGAGCACCATGGCGTTTGGCTTGGCGCGGGCAACCGCGGCAGTGTGGTGCACCATCACGTCGACGGTGACGGCGAGTGTGTCTTCGTGCCCGAGGACCACATTGGCGACCGAGTCGCCGACGAGGATGATATCGGCACCGGCGCGGTCCGCAATGCGGGCCGTGGGGAAGTCATAGGCGGTGACCATCTTGATCTTGGCGCCACCCTTGCGCGCCAAGATCATTGGTGCCGTCATCTTGCTGGACATCGGAACGTGGTGTCCTTTCTCCCCACCGTCTCGGTTGGGGGATGTCGCTCGCTGGTCCGCTGCTGAGAGCCGTCGTGGCCTCAACCGCCCTTGGCAGGGTCGCTCGTGCCGGCTCATCAGATAGGAACACTAGAGAATCCCGCGCCATTCCGCGGCGCCGGATCGACCACGCCGTGCGCTAACTTCGCAGCATGGCACGCAAAGACATCACCATGAGTCCCGAAGAGATCCATGCGTTCTTCGAAGAGAGCATGACGCTACAAGTCGCCACGCTCGGCAAGGACGGGTTCCCGCACGTTGCCCCGATGTGGTTCGTCCTCGACGACAACAAGGTCGTCTTCCGTTCGTTCTCGAAGTCGCAGAAGATCGTGAACCTGCGGCGCAATCCCAAGCTGACGGTGCTGATCGAGTCTGGGCTCGGCTACTCCGAGCTGCGCGGGGTGATGATCAAGGGAGAGGCCCGGCTCATCACCGACCGCGACTACGTGCTCGCCATGTACGGCAGGCTCGCCGCTCGCTACCCGATGATCAACGACGAACCCGTTGAGCTCGACCCCGAGGCACTCGAAGCAGCCTTTGGACGCATGGCCGACAAGAACACGGCCGTCATCGTCGAACCGGTGAAGATCATCTCGTGGGACCACCGCAAGATCGGCGGCGGCTACTAACCAGCTGCGTTCTTGCGTAGATCAGGGGCCGGGAGTGGCCGGAAACAAGACAAGGATGGGGGATTCAGGTCTGGGTCAACGCGGCGAGATTGGCCACGGCCCGCTTGATCTGGTCACGGGCTCGCTCATTGTCGAAATTGCCTTCGGCATCGAAGCTTCGCCCAACGAGGGGCACCAGGACGTCGGGGGTGTCGACCACCTTCATCTGGAAGTGGCGCAGGATGTCGCGCAGATGCTCTTGGCCCCGCATTCCACCGAAACGGCCCCCGCCCGAGATGATCGCCGCCGGCTTGTTGCGAAGTGGCGTCTCCGGGCGCGACGCCCAGTCGATGGCGTTCTTGAGTACGCCGCTCACCGACCAGTTGTACTCGGGGGTCGCAAAGAGCAGGCCGTCCGCCGCCGCAATCTGCCGGCGAAGTCGCACCACCGGTTCGGGATAGCGGACGTCGTCGTCGGTCTCCAGATCCCAGTTGTACAACGGGAGGTCGGAGATGTCGGCGATCTCGATCGAGAGACCCGGCGGAGCCTCATCTGCGGCGACGCCGAGCAACTTCGTGTTGTGCGAGTCGCGGCGCAGAGAGCCGGAGATGCCGAGGATGTGGATCGTACTGGTCGTCATGATGTCTGAGGTCGATCCCGAGTGGTGGCCTGCCTCGTACTCAACGGCGAATCCGCTTCAGCATTCCCACCACCGGTTGGGTACGACCCAGCTACAGGCGATCCCAAGGCACGGCCACCACCACCAGCACGAGCGAGGCAAGGAAGCTCCATGCAATGATGAGGTTCGATCGCGACTCGTTGAGCTTTCGGGCCCGGACCAGACCGATGTGGGCGATCGCCAGGGCACCGAGCATGAACAACGGGTGGATCACCGCGAAGAAGAACCCCGCATCCCAGCCGGAGTCGAAGATCCAGATGATGATGCCGAGTAGCACCTGGATGTCGACGACGATCACCGCCAAGGAGAAGAACCCCTCCTGCCACGGCTCGCCACGGCTGTTGCGGACAAAGCCGATCCCGGCCCCGCCGACCAACGCCAGCAACACCAACCAACGCACCCACGAGTGAATGTCGATGATGATGTCCACGGGGGTCCTCCTCGGATTGGCTGGGCGCGTGAGCGCATTCTCGGCAACCCGTCACGACCTGGCAAAACGAGCGGGTGTTGGCCTACGGCGGCTTGGGGATCTCGTTGCCGTTGCAGTCGACGCCTTCGCGCGGCCGGTAGTTGGCGAACACCGAGTCGTTGAGCACCTCGCCGTCGGGCGTAGTGCGACTCCGGAAGGTATTGACATGGGTACAGGACCCACTGCGGCGCTTCGACTGGCCGGTCTGTTCAACGTCGAAGTACTCGGTCGAGTACACCTGAACGGTGATCGAGGTCCCGGTATATGACGTCCACAGCAGCATGGCGTATGGGCTGTTGTTGCGGATCGCCAGGTCGGGCGACGGGTAGGACATGGTCGCCTCTCGCCCGTACGGGTAGCGGCTGATATAGATCGAGTGTGACTGGTACGTCTCAAAATCCATGCCGGCGAAGAACGCCGCGTTGAACAGCGTCGTCGCAAACTGCGAGATCCCGCCGCCGACGTCCTCTGTGAAGTGGCCGGACTCGATGACGCCGGCCGACACAAAGCCCTTCTCACGGGTCCGGCGGCCTACGAACTCGTTGATCGAGAACCGGCCACCGGGCTCGATCAGATAGCCGCGGACAATGTCGGCGATGCGGTGAATGTTGGTGACCCGAGACTCGCAGCAATTGTGGTTGGTGGTGAACTCGGCGATCAGTTCGTTGACGCCGAGCGCCTCGACTGCGGCCCGCCCACCGTCCTCATAGGTCAGCCGGGCGGGAAGCCGGACCAGCCCACCCTTGCCCTCGAGGGCCGCCGCATAGAGCAACTCGCCGACACCCTCACCGCAACACTCCTTCGGGGGAGCACCAAGGGTGTAGCTCACCTCGTTGTCAACGACGTTGAAGCGCGGAGGCGATCCCGGGTCGTCGTAGTCGGCGAGCAGTCCCTCAACCGAGCGTTGCACGAGGTCGAGATCGAACACTGCGGTGAGTTGGCCATCCTGCCAGTCGGAGACCACCCAGCGTTCGATGGTCTCCGGGTACAGCGTTGCGTTCCGGGCGTTGACCCGGACCACGATCGGGTCGGACGCCAAATCCTCGCCATGAGCCACCGCAGCTGCCAGCTTCACATCATCGGTGAGGGGCGGCACCGGCACCAGGTCGACGGCAACGCTGTAGGGCGGCAGGTCCGACTCAACCACAGGCTCGAGGGCCGCGGCCACGACGGCACCGTCGATCCGGGCACCGTCAAACCCCTCCGTCACGACGATCGTGCCGGAGGCGCCGGTGAACGAGGGTTCGATCGGTGAGACCCGCAGCGCCTCCTCGTGGTTGTCGATGTAGGCGATCGTGGTCGCATCGTCGAGCTCGAAACTGAGCGGAACGTAGCGGGTCTTGCCGAAGAACGAACGGAGCCAGGAGCGGAGGTCGTCGACGAAGCCGTCGTCACGGCCGACCGCCATGGCGGCCTCGGTTACCGCAACCCGGTCGATTCTGACGCCGAACTCGGACATGTCCGTGGTGATCTCGAAATCGGCGGCCGCGACGGTGGCCGGGATCCGGCCCCATTCGGCTTCGATCTCGTCGAGCACCTCCCAGAGGTCCTCCTTGCCGAGACCGCTGACGTCAACACCGGCGACCGAGACATTGCGCGCCACCTCGCCGTTGTAGACGGCCTCGTTGACCATGTGCGCGACGGCAGTGCCTCCCGTCAACACGACGAGGATGCCCACCAATAGCCCGCCCCAGGGCAGGAACTTGCGCCACATAGGCACGATCGTAACGGTGGTAGCGATCTAGTCCAGCCAACTTCGGCAATCACCGCGTCGGGTTGCATCTCGCCCGGCTTCCAGCCTGGGCGCCATCGTGTTGTTCCGTTATATCGATTCGCTATAGTTATATCGAATCGATATAACGAAATGGTTACCAATGCTCGATCTTGCCATTCTTGGTCTGCTGCGCGACACCCCTCGCCACGGCTACGAGTTGAAGCAACAACTCGCCGGCCTTGGCTTCTGGAAGGTGTCGTTCGGCTCGCTCTACCCGGCACTGCGCCGGCTCGAAAAGCGCCAACTCATCGAAGCGATGCGGGTCACCGGGCGCCGCAAGTCGTATCAGATCACACCGGCAGGCAGCGCCGAGTTCGAGCGCCTGTTGCAGGAAGACACCAACACGTTCGAAGAGGACCGACGATTCAACCTGCGCCTTGCCTTCTTCCGCTACCTGGAGCCGGCGATGCGGGTCAAGACCCTGGAGCGGCGGCGGCGCCGACTCGTCGAGGATCTCGGCGAGTCCACCCGCAGCCTTCGCCAAGCCACGGCAAGAGGTCGCGACCAAATCGACCGCTACACCCGGGCGCTGATGGAACGGTCCGTGCAATCGACGGAAGCCGACATCGCCTGGCTCGACGAGCTGATCGCCGCGGAGCGACAGAGCTTCGAACCGAAGCGCGCTATCTGAGATCTCACACGAGGAGAACACCATGAGCGAAGTACGAGTTGCGATTGCCGGCCTCGGCAATTGCGCCAATTCCCTACTGCAAGGCGTCACCTACTACGCGGATGCCGAGCAGGGCACTGAGGTGCCCGGTCTGATGAACGTCGACCTCGGCGGCTATCACGTCGGTGACGTCGAATTTGTCGCCGGCTTCGACGTCGATGCGGCCAAGGTCGGCCAGGACCTCGCCAAGGCGATCTGGTCGGGGCCGAACAACACGATCCGTTTCTCTGATACGCCGGACACGGGGGTGTTGGTGCAGCGCGGTCCGACCTTCGACGGGCTCGGCAAGTATTACCGCGACACCGTCGAGGAATCCGCAGAAGAGGCCGTCGACGTGGTGGCCGCGCTGCGCGAGTCCGGCGCCGACGTGCTCGTCTCCTACCTGCCGGTCGGTTCGGAGGAGGCGACCAAGTTCTATGCCGAAGCGGCCCTCGAGGCTGGGGTCGGGTTCGTCAACTGCATTCCGGTGTTCATCGCCTCGAATCCCGAGTGGGCGCAACGCTTTGTTGATGCCGGCGTGCCAATCATCGGCGACGACATCAAATCCCAGGTAGGCGCCACGATCGTCCACCGGAACCTCGCCCGCTTGTTCGAGGATCGTGGGGTCGAAGTCGTACAGACGTACCAGCTCAACTTCGGCGGCAACATGGACTTCATGAACATGCTCGAGCGCGAGCGGCTCGAGTCAAAGAAGATCTCGAAGACCCAGTCGGTGACGAGCCAACTCGACAACGGCATCGGGCGCGACAGCGTCCACATCGGCCCTTCGGACCATGTTCCGTGGCTGACGGACCGCAAGTGGGCCTACATCAGGATCGAGGGCAAGGCTTTCGGTGACGTCCCTCTCAACGCCGAACTCAAGCTCGAGGTGTGGGACTCCCCCAACTCGGCCGGGGTCGTCATCGACGCCGTTCGCTGCATCAAGCTGGCCATGGATGCCGGTGTGGGCGGCCCATTGCTGGCACCGTCTTCATACTTCATGAAGAGCCCCCCGGTGCAGTACCGCGACTCGGATGCTCGTGAGAACGTCGACGCATTCATCTCGGGACGCGACACGACGGCGGCGGACCTCGCCGGCTATTTGGGCTAGCTCCGTCTGAACATCCTGTGAGAGCAGAGGGCGCCCCTGGAGGGCGCCCTCTGCGCGTTCGGAGACGGCGGTGGTCCGCCGAGGTCGTGAGCAGGTTCGGTAGCATCACGACCACTCGATCGAAGGAGACGTGAGACCGTGGGAGACTTTCTGAAGGGGCTGCTGTTCATGGGAGTGGCGTTCTTGATCTTCACGCTCCCGGCCACCTGGCTGCTCATGCTGTTCTTCGGCAACCTCGGCCTGGAGTTGTCCTACTGGGGAACCTTCCCGCTGGGAATCCTGGTGTCGGTGCTGCTCGGAGGCGTGACGGCCCGGCCGTATTAGGAGGCCGTTCAAAAGTCGACGTGATTCGGGGACCGCGATCGTGCGGTCCCCGAACTCGCGTCTGGGGTCGCCCGACAACGGCAGCTTTGTCCTCCTACCCGGCGCTGCGCACCTCCGGCATGGAACGAATTCGAGAGCAGTCCCACGGTGTGAGCAGAAGCTGAATCCAGGCTCGTTGCCGTCCCCACACGCTTGGCATTCCATCCGATTGAGGCTGCTCAACACGCCACGGCACGCGCTCAGATGCGTTCCCGTAGCCAGGCGATGTCGGCGGCCTGACCGCCGTCGTCGTCCGGGGTTTCCACCACAACCGGCGCATCCGCCGCCCGCACCACCCCAACGATGAGCTCTTCGGGGATCTCGCCCTTGCCGAGGTTGGTGTGGCGATCGCGACCACTATCAAACGGATCGCGCGAGTCGTTGCAGTGCACGAGGTCCACCCCCCCGGTCAGGTCGCGCAAGGTGGCGACGGCCGACCCGACGTCCTGACCCGCGGCCCAGGCGTGGCACGTGTCGAGCACGACCCCAACGTTGAACTCGCCGATCTCCGCCCACAGCGGCCCGTAGTTGGCGAGGTCGCGCGCCACGGCATGTCCGCCGCCGGCCGTGTTCTCGATGAGCAGCGGAACCTCCCAGCCGCCGTCCCCATATTCGAATACCTTGCGCCAGCGCTCGAAACCCACGGTGATGTCCTCGTCGTCGCCAACGTGGCCGCCGTGAACGACCACACCGGCCGCACCGATGTCGCCGGCCGCCTCCATGATCTGCGCCAAGGTCTTGCGGCTCGGGATCCGGATCCGGTTGTTCGGTGACACCGGATTCATGATGTACGGCGCATGCACGTAGATCGGAAGGCCGGATGCCTTGAGCGCTTCGGCATCCTCACGCGGCTTGGGAGCCTTGTAGGACTGTGGGTTCGACAGGAAGATCTGGACCACGTCGGCGTTGCGAGACTCCGCTTCGCCGAGTGGGTCCTGAGGCGAGACATGGGATCCAATCAGCATGGGCTCACGGTACCCGCCGCGTGGGACATCCCGGCGGCTCAGACGTACGGCGCCGGCTCGTCGTCGTCGTCGATCACGAAATCCCCGTTGTCGCGGCGGTAGCGGTCGAGCGCAATCTGGGCACGCACGGCCACCTCCTCGGGAGCAATCGCCCACGATTCGGCGTCAACCCGCATGGTGTTGCCCTCCCACTCGCCGCCCCACAGCTCTGCCGGAAACGCGTTGGGATCCTCGACGTCGACGTAGAGCACCGGCACCGCAACCCGCCCGTCGTCGCTGACACTTCCGGAGCGCACCGCAATCACGTCACCCCACGGGATAGAAATCATCCCCTGCGGGCCGCCAAGCCTGAGCCGCAGGCCGTCGTCGGTGCCTTCGAGCACCGACTCGTGCCGAACCAAGCCAATCAGCGAGACCAGGAGCAAACCCGTTCCGGTGACGAGGAAGGCGCTGCCCCAAATCAGGTCGACCCTGCGCCGGGCTTGACCCCGGGTCGTCAGCTGGCCGGCGTCGTCGGTCTCGGGCTCCAGGGTGATCTGGTGCACCCACACGATTTCGATCGCGGTCAAGATCAGCAGCAAGCCCACCAGTCCGATCACGAACTGGCGGAGGGGCGAGCGGTCGACGCTGAAGCGTTCCATCACTCGACGCCGAGGTCTTCGAGGGTCACCACAGAACGGAACGGTACTCCGAGTTCGTCCATCACCGCGGCAGCGGCGCCGTAGGAGCGGTCTACGAGCGTGATCGCCTGGACCACCGCGACGCCCTCCCGCCGCAGCGCGGCGATAGCGGCGGCAGCGGACGCACCCGTTGTGGTGGCATCTTCGACCACGGCGACTCTGTCGTCGGGTCCCACCGGCCCAACCAGGCGACCGCCCGTTCCGTGGTCCTTGGCCGTCTTGCGAACCGAGAACGCCTTCAGGGGCCGCTCCGCCATCACGGCGGCGGCTACCGCGATGGGATCGGCTCCCATCGTCATCCCGCCGACGGCAGTCACCTCATCGTCGAGCAAGGCGGCAATGCAGGCACCAACCAGGCGAGCTCCGTCGCCGTCGAATGTGGTCTGACGGCCGTCCACATACCAGTTGGACACCTCGCCGGACGCCAGGACAAAGGGTCCATCCGTCCGCACCGCATGTGTTTTGAGATGCGTGACCAGGGCTTTTCGCGAGTTCTCGAAGTTTTTCAAGAAACCTCTCAAGGTTTGCGGCGTGACGTGCCGATAGCGTAATCAGACAGGATGCCTTCCTACCTCCCGTCTAAGCCCGAATCGGAGCCGCCAATTTGGCGGCTTCGATTCATTTCGGGACCTCTTCCCCGTTCCGGCGTGGCTCGGGTACCAGAAATCGCGCTTGAACCACGCAAGAACGGGTGGGTTCGGTACTCTCACGGTCATGGAGTTTGTCTTCATTCGTCATGGGCAGCCGGCGTGGAGTGTCGACGAGCTGAACCAATCCAATCCCTACCTCACCGAGCTCGGGCAGCAACAGGCTCGTCTCGCCGCGAAGCGGCTTACCAACGACACGAAGCCAATCAGCGAGATCCTGGTTTCACCGGCGCTGCGAGCTCAACAGACGGCAGCACCGCTGGTGGAGGCGACCGGGATCACGCCGACTACCGTCGATGGGCTCACCGAATTGCGGCTGCCCGAGTGGCAAGGCATCAAGGCCGAGGATGTGCACCGGATCTTCGCCGAAAGCCGGGACCGCAGCCCCGAAGAATGGTGGGACGGCCTCCCCGGCGGGGAGCGCTTCCGGGACTTCCACGACCGGATCACGGCGACGATGAGCCAGATCCTCGCCGACCGCTCCGTCAGGCCCGACGACCGCGGGCGACCCCACCTCTGGCATGTCGACACGGACCCGAAGCGGATCGTCATCGTTGCCCACGCCGGCACCAACTCGACCGCGCTCGGATACCTGCTCGGCGCCGAACCGACGCCCTGGGAGTGGGAGCGCTTCGTCCTCGGCCACGCCTCGCTGGCTCGCATCAGCACGGTGCCGCTAGCAGGCGAGCACGTCTTCAGCCTGCGGGCGTTCAACGATCAGGAACACTTGCCGCCCTCGCTGCGGACTCGCTGACCAATCCCTCGGGACTCAGTCGTCCAACATGGGATCCAACTGGTTCCACGCCTCCGGTGTGTCGAGGCCGAGTCGCCACGCCGCCCAGCCACTCAGTCCGTACTCGGGCACCAGTCCGGCGCGGACTCTGAACGCGACATAGTTCTCGAGCCAGGTGAAGCGACCGTCGCCCAGTTCCACCCGCGGGACCAAGAATTCGGGGTCGTCCTGCACCTCGCCGGCGGCGGACCTAGCGACGATGGCGCCAATACCAACGGCGCGGGGCGAGTCGACGTCCGCCTCGTTCCAGATCCGACCGTACATCGGCACGCCGAGAATCAGCTGGTGAGGGTTCGAGTAGCGCAACTCATAGGCCAGTACCTCCTCGACCCACCCGGGGTCGGCCACCGGGCCGGCCGGACGCAGTCGGTTGTGCTGGTCGTAGGCCATCAGGATCATGAAGTCGGATGCGGCCGCCAGCTCGCGCCGCCGCGGCGCCGTCGACCAGAACTCGTACGACTTCGGCGCGACCTCCCACAGATCGGACCGAGGCACGACATCGACCGACACGACGCCGCCCCACTCGTGGATGAAGCCGGTGAGCGCGGCGACAAACTCGACAACGAGTTGCGCCTCGTCGGCCTGGTAGCCCTCGATGTCGACGTTGACCCCGGCCACACCGGCTGCGGCGGCGCGGGCCGCGACGTCGGCGGCAGCCGAATGAGGCCCACCGGCACTTGCGAAGAACGCCGCGATGTCCTCAGCGTCCAGCGACTGGATTGCCGGCCACAACATGACGCCACGCTCGGCGGCCGCCGCGGCGTAGTCCGGGTTGGATCGATCTTCGAGCGAACCGTCGTCCCTGATGTGCCACCAGATCGGTGATGCCACGTTCACCTGCGGCGCCGCCGCCAGTTGACCGAGGTGGGTCTGTTGATGGGTCCCGACCTGCCAGCCGAGCACGACCTGTTCCGCCCCACCATCCTCTCGCCAGGGCTGCTCGACCTCATCCCACCCCGGGTCGCCGGCGACCGCCTGCGTCCAACTCACCTCGGTTGGTGTCCCGTCTGGAGCGTGATAGGTGAACCGCAGTTCGGATCCGACTGGCGCTACGTCGGGAAGGATCCCGCCCTCGGCGTCGAATACGCCGAGTTCTTGCCCCTCCACATCGGTGACCCGGATGGTGACGCCACCGTGGACCGCCAGGTGCTCCGCGGCGGAGAGGCGCAAAGCTTGCTGGGGTAGAAGCGTGGTCGTCGTTGTGGTCGCCGCCGGCGTTGAGGTCGACGCGGCGTCAGCCCCGGTTTCCTCGGCACCATCATCGGTCGAAACGGTGCACGCCGCGAGGGCAAGGCAACACGCCACGACAATGAACGTACGCATCTCGGCAGGCTACGGGCTACTTGCCGAAGCGGCGACTGCGCAGGGAGAAATCGCGCAACGCCCTGAGGAAGTCGACCCGCCGAAAGGCCGGCCAGTACACGTCGACAAACGAGTACTCCGCATAGGCCGATTGCCACAGCAGAAACCCGGAGAGTCTGGCTTCGCCGCTGGTACGGATGACAAGGTCGGGGTCGGGGAGGTCTGCGGTGTAGAGATGGCTGGCCAGTGAGGTGGCGTCGATCCCGGCGGCAATCTCTTCCGGCGCGGCACCATCTGCGGCCAGCTTGCCGACCAGGTCGCGGACGGCGTCGATGATCTCCTGCCTGCCACCGTAGGCGAGGGCGATCGTGATCCTGCGCTTTCCGGTTCCACACTTCTCGGCGAGACGCTTGGCCGCCTCGACCAGCCGAGCCGGGAGCAGATCGAGGCTTCCGATGAAGGCAACCTTCACATCGTGACCCTGCAACGCCTCGGGAATGCTCTCAAAGAGCTCAATCAGCACGTCGTAGTACGGCTCCAGCTCCTCAGCCGGGCGCTCTAGGTTCTCGGTCGACAGCAGCCAGCAGGTGACGGCCTCGATCTCCAACTCGTCCGTCCAGTGGAGGAAGTCGATGAACTTGCTCATGCCGACCCGATAGCTGGCCGCGTAGTCGGGCAACCGCTCGGCGCGGGCGTAGCGCCGATGACCATCGTGAATCACGCCGATGTGCCGCGGCAAGCGGGCACGATCCATGCGACTGAGCAGCCGGGTCTCGTACAACCGGTAGAGAGGTTGCTTGATGATCTCTTTTGGTTTCATAGGTGTTGCACCCACTCTATTGGAGTCACGAGCCAGCCCGTACGCTCCGTTCCCGTGGCAGTATTGGGCGGACCCGATTCTTCCTGTCCCGGAGGTACCCCATGGCCATGTCAGACGAACACAAGGCAGCACTCGCCGCAGGTCGCCGCCAGTCACGGGCCCTGAAGCGCTACCTCGAGGCACTCGGGGCGCGCCGCCCCGGCCGCCCGGTCACCCCCGAAACGTTGACCAATCGACTCGAACAGGTCGACCTGCGCATCGGCGGCGAGATGGATCCGCTAAAGCGCCTCGACCTGATCCAACAGCGGATCGATATCGAAACCCAACTCGCCCAGCTGGCCGATGCGGCCGACCTCGAAACACTCGAGGATGGGTTCGTCGAACACGCCCTGGCGTACTCCGCACGCAAGGGAATCTCCTACACCGCATGGCGTGAGGCCGGGGTTCCGGCCGCGGTCCTCAAGCGCGCCGGCATCGGACGAGGCGCCTAATAGGCGAGTAGGTCCTCGGGTATCGGGACCAGCTTCGCCCGGAAGTACTCCCCCAGGCTCTTGGCCTGCGGGTCGAGCTTGGATGACGAAGCCACCCCCTCACCCAGGAACCCGACCAGGACGAAGTTGATCGCTCGCAGGTTCGGCAGCCGGTACCGCTCCACGGTGAGGTCGACCGTCTCCGGCAGCAGTTCCCGCAGCCGCTCCGTGGTCAGGAAACCATCAAGCCAGGCGTAGGCAGCGTCGTTGCGGGCCCACACGCCGAGGTTGGCATCTCCGCCCTTGTCGCCGGACCGCGCCCCGACCACCCTGCCGATCGGGGCCAGCACCACGTCATCGTCTGCCGCCGCCGACGCGGCTATGTCCGGGAGTCGCTCTGGATCGACGGCCGTCCCGAGCTGCGGCGCCACCGTAGGCGGGACCTCAGCCGTCTCCCCGTCGATGGTGACGAAACTCGGGGGCTGGGCGACCAGGGCGGGCCAGTACACGACACTCGGCGTCTCCCGTCCCGGGGGAGCCGTCATGGTGAACCCCGGGTAGTTGGCCAGCGCGAGGCCCACCGCGGCGTTGGAGAACTGTCGGCCGACCTTGAGCCGGTCCGGATCCATCACCGTGACTTTGAGGTGAGCGAAGGCTGCTTCATTGGAGGTCGGGTTCTCGTGATCGGTGCGCAGCAACTGGACATCGACGGCGGCGAACCGATCCTTGCCACCGAGTTCAGTCCACAATGCCGACTCGACCACCGCCGCCTTGGCCTCGATGTCGAGCCCGGCGAGAACAAAGGTGAACGAGTTGCGGAAGCCGGCCAGGGCGGTGCCCGCCACCTTGGTTGTCGGCGGCGGTGGCTCGCCCCTCACCCCATCGATCACCACTCGATCCGGCCCATCCTGATGCAGTGCAACGGTGTCGATTCTCGCCACGACATCGGGGTTCAGGTAGCCGGGAGGGCCGATCTCATAGAGGAGTTGCGCCGTTACCGTGCCCACCGAGACAAGTCCGCCGGTGCCGGGATGCTTGGTGATGACCGAACTCCCATCCGAGTGGACCTCGGCGATCGGGAATCCGGGACGGTCCATGCCGGGCACCTCGGCGAAGAAGCTGTAATTGCCGCCGGTGGCCTGCGCGCCGCACTCGATGACATGCCCGGCGACAACGGCGCCGGCGAGCGCGTCCCAATCGTCTCGCTCCCAACCGAATCGCCAGGCGGAGGGGCCGACAACGAGCGCGGCATCCGTGACGCGGCCCGTTATCACGACGTCGGCGCCCCGAGAGAGTGCGGCGGCAATTCCCCATCCCCCGAGATAAGCGTTGGCCGTCACCAAGGACAGCCCACGATCCTCGAGTCGCTCACCCGTCGCCATGTTGGTCAGCTCGCCGCTCAACTCGCCGGTTCGGGGCATGAGGTCATCGCCGGTGACCGTGGCCACGGTGATCGAAGCGCCGAGCCGGCTGGCGAGTTCCTGCACCGCCGTGGCAAGCCCGCTTGGGTTCAACCCGCCTGCGTTGGCAACTACCTTGATGCCACGCTCGGCGCAGTCGCCGAGCACCTCCTCCATCTGGGTGAGGAAGGTGCGGGCGTACCCGGCGGCCGGGTCTTTCATCCGCTGCCGCATCAGGATCGCCATGGTCAACTCGGCCAGGTAGTCGCCGGTGAGTACGTCGATTGGGCCGCCACCAACCATCTCTCGTGCCGCCGCATGACGGTCCCCGAAGAAGCCCGAGCAGTTGGCGACACGCAGCACATCCGCCGTCACGATCGACCTCCTTCAGGACACCGGCCTGGCGGTCGATGGAATTGGAGCCGGCGCCCAATGATTGTCGCCGTAGCGAAGAATCGCCACATCAGCCATACTGAGAGTCATGCCACACACCCGTTTCACGCTCGGCAAAATGCAGAATCCCGTCCGCGGGTTTCTCCATGGTGGCGCCGCCGTTGCCGCAATTGCCGGGACGATCATCCTCCTGCTCCGCGCCCCTTCATGGCCGAGTCGCGCCGCCGTTGTTGTCTTCGGGCTCGGGCTGATGGCGCTCTACACCACCAGTTCGCTCTACCACTCCATCCCCTGGGCAGACGCCTGGAAGAAGCGGATGCAACGGCTCGACCACTCGATGATCTTCGTGCTGATTGCCGCCACCTTCACCCCATTTGCAGTGATCCTGTTCGACGGCTGGCTGCGCTGGCTCTGCCTTGGCGTCTGTTGGGGAATTGCCGCATTTGGCATCGGCCACATTGCCTTCTTCCCCCGCGAGCAGTTCAACTTCTCGATTGCCCTGATGGTGACGCTCGGATGGTTGTCGCTGCCGCTGATGATCCCGATCGCCAACGAAGCGGGTTGGATCACGGTCGGCCTGCTCGCCGCCGGAGGATTGCTCTACACCATCGGCATGGTGTTTCTCGTCACGAACCGGCCCCGCTTATGGCCCCGGGTGTTCTCATATCACGAGTTGTTTCACGTGTTTGTGGTCACTGCGTCCGTCGTCCATTTCACCGCGGCGTACCTCTACGTCGTCCCACTCGCCGGGTAGCCGTTCCGATCAGACCGCCGGAGCTTGGATCACGAACAGGCGACCCTGTTCGTAGCCCCCGTTGTGGTAGCTGTACTGCTCGCCGCGATTGATGACCAGCACGTCGCCGCGACGGATCCGGACGCTTTCTCCCCCACCTTGAACTCGATGTCGCCGCTGATCCCGACGTAGACCTTCTCGTTCTCGACGGCGGCGTACGGAGGATTGTCGGCCCCGATCGGCACCTCGACCTGGGCCATCTTGGCCTTGCGGAAGACACTCGGTGTCATGTCTCGGATCTCGAGGTTGCCGAACGGAAAGGACTCGACCTCGTCGTACCGCTTCAGCTCCATGGGGTCTCCTGGGTGATCTTGTGGTCTGGCGACTCTACCGCGGTGAATGCGCGGGTTCGCGGCTCGTGGCACCGTCACCTGGCACCGCTTTTTGTCACACCCGGTTGATACCTTGCCTGCATGAAGACGAACCCACCCTCTCCTTGTGACCCGTTTGCTGCCGCGCAGAAGGCCCTCGCCGACGCCGGTGTCGCTTTCACCGTGGTGGATCGGTGTCCTGCACCGAACTGCCCGCTGTGCGCCGCTCCGGCGAAGCTGGCCACCGCAGCCTGACTCCGCTTCGAGTTCGACTCGCTCGGAGTAGGTTGGGTGGCACCAGCGAGCGTCGAGTGCGAAGGCGCGGGAGGCCAGCATGGGAACCGGGACGTCCTACAAACACCACGCCATCGAGGGCAGCTACGACGCGATCGTCATCGGCTCGGGCATCGGTGGACTCGCCACTGCAGCCCTGCTGGCCAAGCACGCCGAAATGCGTGTCCTGGTGCTCGAACGTCACTACACCGCGGGTGGTTTCACCCACACCTTCCGACGCCGTGGCTTCGAGTGGGATGTCGGTGTCCACTACATCGGCCAGATGGGGAATCCCAATACGCTGATCCGTCGCATCTTCGACGACATCACCGACGCCAGGCTCCAGTGGGAAGACATGGGCGACGTCTACGACCGGGTCATCATCGGTGACGACACCTACGACTTCGTCAAGGGACCCACCCAATTTCGGGACAAGCTCTGCAGCTACTTTCCCGAGGAGACCGAAGCCATCGACCGCTACCTCGAGGCGGTCAAGACAACGGCAGGCAGCGCACGCCGCTACTTCG
Organism: uncultured Acidimicrobiia bacterium; assembly: GCA_963704825.1. Taxonomy (GTDB): domain Bacteria; phylum Actinomycetota; class Acidimicrobiia; order Spongiisociales; family UBA5794; genus CAVPHV01. Next base: position 64,163 of record CAVPHV010000014.1, on the reverse strand, counting down.
CCGAGAAGGCCATGCCCGGTGCAGTGTCTACCCTCGCCGGTGGCGTCTTTCGTCGCTCCGGCGTACGCAATGCCAAGCGGACCACTCGCGAGGTGCTCGACGAAGTCGGCGCCGGCCCCAGACTTACCGGCGTGCTCACCGCCCAGTGGGGTGACTACGGACTGCCGCCCAGCCAGAGCAGCTTCTTCATCCACGCTCTTGTTGCGGGGCACTACCTGTGGGGCGGTGCCTACCCCGTCGGCGGATCAGGTCGGATCGCCGAGACCATCCTGCCCGTAGTCGAGAGCCGCAACGGAGCGGTCTACACGAGCGCCGAGGTCGAGACCATCCTCGTTGAGAAGGGCAGGGCCATCGGTGTCCGCCTGACGGACGGCAACGAACTGTTCGCCCCCCTCGTGATCAGCGACGCCGGGGCGCACCTCACCTTCACCGACCTGGTGCCGGAGGCGAGTGAGTTTGCCAGCCTCACCGCGGCCGGAGGCAATCAAGAGCTCTCGATGTCCCATGTGTGTCTCTATGTTGGCCTCAACCGCACCACCGAAGAACTCGGGTTGACCAAGCCAAACCTCTGGGTGTATCCGTCCGACGATCACGATGGGAACTTGGCCCGTTACGCGGCGGACCCGACCGCGCCCCTCCCGGTCGCCTACATTTCGTTCCCATCGGCCAAGGATCCCGACTTCGCCCGCCGCCATCCGGGCAAAGCGACGCTCGAGATCATCGGCTTTGCCCCCTTCGCCTGGTTTGCACCGTGGCAGGGCGAACGATGGTCGAAACGGGGCGCCGAATACGAGGCACTGAAGGACGGCTTGGTCGCGAGACTCCTCGAGCAGCTCTACCGACATGTTCCCCAGGTCGAGGGCGCCATCGAGCACATGGAGCTCTCGAGTCCACTTTCGACAATCCACTTCACCGGTCATGCCGAGGGCGCCGTCTACGGTCTGGCGGCGACCCCGCAGCGCTTCGCCGAACGTCGGCTCCGACCCAAGACCGCCATCAAGGGGCTCTACCTCACCGGGGTGGACGTGGCCACGCCCGGCGTCGCCGGCGGGTTGATGGGTGCCATGCTGACGGCATCGACCATCGTGGGCCGCGACCTCGGCAACGACATCGCCCGCGGGGCCGAAGCAGCACGGGAAGCGTCCTCAGGAGTATCGCCATGAGTGGAATTCGGCGCCTCAACCATGCGGTGCTCTTTGTTTCCGACCTCGGGCCCGCACTCGAGTTCTACGTCGACACGCTCGGCTTTCGGCTGGTCAACCGGGAAGCGCGGATGAATGCCGCCTTTCTCAGGGCGGCTGATTCCGCCAATCACCATGACTTGGGACTCCTCGGGCTCGGTCCCGGAACACCGGGGCCAAGTCGAGGGCATGCCGGGCTCTATCACCTGGCGTGGCAGGTCGACACCATCGACCAACTCGCCGCAATCCGTGAGGCTCTCGTCGCAGCCGGAGCCATCACCGGAGAGTCATCTCATGGTGCCACGCTGAGCGTGTACGGCGTCGACCCCGATGGCAACCAATTCGAGGTCATGTGGATGCTGCCACGCCGCGATTGGGGCGAGTACGAAACCAAGGCGGTCGTCGAACCTCTCGACCTAACCGCCCAGTTGGCCAAGTGGTCCGGGGTGGGGACCGCGGACGAACTTGGGGCCGCCGCTTCGCCCCACGACTAGTCGCCCATGGAGAAGGCCCAGGTTGGTCGTTTCCTTCCAACCTGGGCCTTACCCCAGACCTGACGGTGATCTAGCCATCCCCCCTCGGATGCCTTCCCCCTGACTACACCGCAGGTAAGCCTGACCCGCCGTCGTGCGCTTCCAGCATTGTGTCTCAATCAGACCCGCAATGGGAGGTTTTGTTCGCGCGAATCGTTCATTCGGCAGCATTTGGGTCGGTAGACCTAGGCCGTCGCCACCGTCGGCGGTGGGTTCACCCACCCAGGGTGGTAGGCCGGGATCCCGTCCTATTCGTGCGTGGCCGAGGTTCCAAAAACCGCGCTTGAACCACGCCGGAACAGATCAGAGGCGAGCGTGCAGTGCTTCAAGTTGAGCGGACACCGAACCGAATGAGCCGCCACCTGCAGTGGCGCGAGCGGCGACCGAGTCGGCCGGGTCGATTCTGGACAGGTCGCCGGGTTCGAACGCAGGGTGGGCAGTGGCGAGATCCTCGGCCGTGACCTCGGCGAGGGTTTTGCCGCCAGCCACCAGCGAGGCAACCAGCGAACCGACCGCCTCATGCGCCTCTCGAAACGGCACCCCGCGTCCAACGAGGACCTCGGCAAGGTCGAGCGCGGTCACCCAAGCGCCCGGAGGGGGCGGATGGAAGCGGGCGGAAGCAACCATGGCACCGAGCGCGTCGAGCGCACCCCCGAGGGCGTCGTCTGCGGAGAACACGGCCCGCTTGTCCTCTTGGAGATCCCGGTTGTACGCCAACGGCAGGCCCTTCTGCAAGCCAAGCAGCGTGGTGACGCTGCCGATGGCGACGGCGGTCTTGCCGCGGACAAGTTCCGCGATGTCCGGGTTCTTCTTCTGGGGCAACGCCGACGATCCGGTGGTGTGTCGATCGCTGAACGTGACCCATCCAAACTCCGTGGTTGCCCAGAGGATCAGCTCCTCGGCAAGACGGGACAGATGAACCATGGCCTGGGTACACGCAAACGTGTACTCGGCAACAAAGTCACGCGACGCGACGGCGTCCAGTGAGTTCTCGAAGACGCCCCGCATTTCGAGCCGTGCCGCGGTGTCGGCTGGGTCGAGCGGTAGCGAGCTGCCTCCCGATGCCCCGGCGCCAAGCGGCGAGACATCGATCCGGTCCAGGGCGTCCTCGAGGCGGTCGACGTCACGGAGCAACATCCAGGCATACGCCAGCAGGTGGTGAGCCAGCGGCACCGCCTGGGCCTGCTGAAGATGGGTGTAGGAAGGCACAACAACGTCACCCACCTCCACGGCCTTCGCCGCGATGACCCGGACAACCTCGCGCAGCTGTGCCATCCGGGCCCGCGCCGCCCGACGCAGGTAGAGACGCAGGTCGAGCGCAACCTGGTCGTTGCGCGACCGCCCGGTGTGCAGCTTCCCGGCGACGTCACCGACGATCTCTCCCAATCGGCGCTCAACCGCAGTGTGAACGTCTTCATCGGTCGCCAGATACTCAAAGGCACCCGCCTCGGCCTCGGCTTCGATGGCCTCGAGTCCAACGGTGAGGGTGTCCACGTCATCAGACGTGAGAATTCCAACGGAGCCGAGCATGGCGACATGGGCGAGCGACCCCGCGATGTCGTCGAAGAGCATTCGCCGGTCGGAGCGATCGACCGTGAAGTGCCACAACGTTTCGTCGGGCCCCTCCATGAAACGACCGCTCCAGAGGGTCATGACTGCCTACCGGAATCGCCCGCCACCGTCATTCGCCCTCCCCCAAACGCTTCTCGGCGAAGGTCCGCAGCCGCAGGCTCTGTAGCCGGATGAAGCCGGCGGCGTCGGCCTGGTCGTACACTTCATCGGCCTCGAACGTTGCCGTTGCTTCGTCATAGAGAGCATGGCTGTCGGAGCGACGCCCTTCGATGATGGCCTGGCCTTTGAAGAGCTTGAGCCGTGCCTCCCCGTTGACCCGGTGCTGGACGTTATCCATGAAGGCCTGGAGCGCCTCGCGCTCGGGGGCGTACCAGAATCCGTTGTAGACCATCTCGGCGTAGCGCGACACCAGCTCGTCTCGCAGGTGGGCGACTTCCCGATCGAGCGTCAGCGACTCAACGGCGCGGTGGGCGTGGTGGAGTACCGTCCCGCCCGGCGTCTCGTAGACCCCGCGGCTCTTCATACCGACGAACCGGTTCTCGACGATATCGACCCTCCCGATTCCGTGCCGTCCCGCCATCGAGTTCAGCGCGGTCAGCATTTCGACCGGACTCAATTCACGGCCGTTCAGGGTCACCGCGTTGCCGTCGCGGAATCCGACGGTCACCAGCTCAGGCTCGTCCGGCGCATCAGCCGGGTCGACCGTCATGTTGAACATGCCGGGTGGGGGCGGTGCCCACGGGTCCTCGAGCACACCGCCCTCGTAGGAGATGTGCAGCAGGTTGGCATCCGTCGAGTAGGGCTTTTCCGCCGTGACCGGTATCGGGATGCCGTGGGTCTCGGCGTAGGCGACGCAGTCGGCGCGACCCCGCAGGTCCCACTCCCGCCAGGGGGCAATCACCTTGATCTCCGGTTTCAATGCAAAGGCGGCGAGTTCGAACCTCACCTGGTCATTGCCCTTGCCGGTGGCGCCGTGAGCGATGGCATCGGCTCCAAACCGTTCCGCCGTTTCGACCAGACCCTTGCCGATCAGCGGGCGAGCCAGCGACGTTCCGAGCAGGTAGTAGCCCTCGTAGACGGCGTTGGCGCGGATCGCCGGATACACGAAGTCCGACACGAACTCGTCGCGCACGTCCTCGACAACCGCCTCAACGGCGCCGGTGGCTAGCGCCTTCTCGACCGCTTCGCCGACTTCGGCGCCCTGGCCGACGTCGGCCGTGTAACAAATCACCTCGGCGCCATACTCTTCCATGATCCACTTCAGGATCACCGAGGTGTCGAGGCCCCCGCTGTACGCGAGTACCACCCGTTTGATGCCATTTCTGTTCAAGGTCCTTCTCCCATCTTTTCCAAATCTTGTGCAAGTTGCGGACCGCCGCGGTCCTCCGCAGCCACCACGATCAGGGTGTCGTCCCCGGCTACCGTGCCGATCACGTACTCGATGTCGGCTCGGTCGATGGCTCCCGCGACCAAGTGGGCGGCACCCGGCGGAGTGCGCAACACGACGAGATTGCCCGAGTGGGTGATGGACTCGACAAACTCGGCGATCGAGCGTGCCACTGCCCGCTCGGCTTCGTCGGGGACGGTGCGGTCGACGATCGTGTACCGGGCAACGCCATTGGGCCCGCGTTCTTTGGTGGCGCCGAGGGCATCGAGGTCGCGCGATACCGTCGCTTGGGTGACCGGGTACCCGGCTTCGTCCAGGAGATCGACCAGTTCCTGCTGGCTCGACACCGGGCGCGTCGTCAGGATGCTGCGCAGCAGCCTGCGCCGGCCCGCCGTTGCCGGGCTCACGGAACCGGCTCCATCGACATCATCGTCCCGATGCCCTCTGGGGTGAAGATCTCGAGCAGCAGCGCGTGTTGGAGCCGTCCGTCGAGGATGTGGGCCCGCGCCACCCCAAGCTCGATGGCACGCATGCACGAGTCGAGTTTGGGCAGCATGCCGGCCGACACCGAGCCGGTGTCGAGAAGCTCGTGGAGCTCGGGAACGGTGATCCTGGCGATCAACGAGTCCTCGTCTCCCAGGTCTCGGTACAAACCCTCGACGTCCGTCAGGTAGATGAGCTTGCCCGCACCAAGTGCCGCCGCCAACGCTCCGGCCGCGGTATCAGCATTCAGGTTGTAGACCTCGCCGTCTTCTCCCCGGGCCAGCGGGGCGACCACCGGCACGTACCCTTGCTCTTGCAGCCCCTCCACGATGCCGACGTTCACCTCGGCCACCTCACCGACAAACCCCAGGCGTTTGTCTTTGGGCCGGGCCACGAAGAGGTTGGCATCGAGACCGTTGACCCCGGTGGCCACCGCACCGTGGGAATTGACCAACCGCACGATGTCGGGGTTGATCTCACCGATCAACGTGCTCTGCACCACTCGGATAGTCTCGGCATCGGTGATCCTGAGACCCTCGTGCCACTGCGGCTCGATGCCCCTCTGGCCCATAGCGACCGAGATCTGCGGTCCGCCGCCGTGCACGATCACAGGTCGGATCCCGACGTAGTGCAGCATGGCGACGTCGTCCGCAAACGTGCTGCGGAGCGAATCATCGACCATGGCGGAGCCGCCGTACTTGATCACCACCGTCTGGCCGCGATACGCCTTGATGAAGGGCATGGCCTCGCTGAAGATGCGGGCCTTGCCCATCGTCTTGGCGATGCGGGGCTTGGCCGGATGTGGTGTCGAATGTCCGGTCCCCATCCTCAACTCCGCTCTCCGTTGAAACGCACGTATTGCGGGGTCAGGTCGGTAGTGAGCACCTCGGCGGACCCCGGGCCGTTGCCAATCGAGACCGACACCCGGAAGTCACCGGTGGCGAGGATGGCGAGCAAGGCCATTTCGTCAAACGGCACTGCGACTCCCTCGGCCGCAACGGTCACGCCCGCATAGGCCACTCCGACCTCACGCTGATCGAAGTCGACGGGCGCCGCGCCGAGGGCCCCGATCACCCTGCCCCAGTTGGGGTCGCCGCCGTAGAACGAAGCCCGGACCAAACCCGAGTCGGCAATGTGGCGCCCGGCCCGGCGCGCCGTCGCCACGTCGGGAGCGCCGGATACCTCGATGGTGATCACCCGCGAAGCGCCCTCAGCGTCGGCAGCCAACTGTGCGGCGAGATCACGCGCTGCCGCGGCGAGCACATCAGCCACCTCCGCTTGCTCGGGACGAACACCCGAGGCTCCCGAAGCCAACGCGAAGACAGAGTCATTGGTTGATGGACAACCGTCGATGTTGAGAGCGTGAAACGACTCGTCGACGGCAGCCTCGAGCGCCGCCTGCAACTCGTCGGCTGCGACAACGGCGTCCGTGGTCAGCACCGCCAGCATCGTTGCCATGTCGGGCCGCACCATGCCTGCTCCCTTGGCCATGCCACCTACGCTGAATCCGTCCCCGCTAGCGACTGTCTCCTTCGGCACGGTGTCCGTGGTCATGATCGCCTCGGCGGCACGGCGGCCGCTGGCCAGACCCGCTCCGAGCTGAGCGGTGGCAACACCGAGACCTGCCAACACCTTGCCGATGGGCAACGGCGTCCCGATCGTGCCGGTCGACGCGACCAGAATCTCGGTGGCGTGACAGCCGAGATGTGCGCCCGCCGCCGATGCCGTGGCAAGGGCGGCAGCGTCGCCCGCCGCTCCGGTCGCCGCATTGGCACACCCGGAGTTGAGCACCACGGCCTTGAACACCTCGCTCGTTGCGAGATGGCGCCGGCTGAGGGCGACCGGAGCTCCTGCAGCGCGGTTCACCGTGAACACGGCAGCGCCGACCGCCGGTCGATCGGCCGCCACAACGGCAAGGTCGAGAACATCGCCCTCCTTGATACCTGCCGCGATACCGGCAGCCGCAAACCCCTGCGGCGCCGTCACACTCATGGCATCCATCCCGCGGTCGGCAGGCCGGCAGACTCCGGCAGGTCGAGCATCAAATTGGCGCACTGGACCGCCTGTCCGGCGGCTCCCTTGAGAAGATTGTCGATCGCGGCCAGCACCACCGCCGTCCCGCTGCGCTCGTCGAGATGGACCGACAGCAGGCAACGATTCGAGCCGACCACCCAACGGGTCTGGGGAGGGGTGTCGATCACGGAGACAAAAGGAGCGTCCGCGTAGGCACGGTCGAAGGCGGTCTTCAGTTCATCGACCGTCACCTCCGCGCCCACCGGCACGTAACAGGTCGAGAGAATGCCGCGCTGCATCGGAACCAGGTGCGGAGTGAACACAACCGTCGGCTCGGAGCCCGCAACCATGCCGATGCCTTGCTCCATCTCGGGCCGATGGCGATGTGTCAGGACTCCATAGGCACCAACCGATTCGTCGATGGCGCCAAATGTCAAGTTTGCCTTCGCCGCCCGCCCCGCCCCTGAGGCGCCTGATGCCGAATCCACCACGACCGTGCCGTCGGCGACGAGACCTGCCGCTCCGAGCGGCGCCACCGCCAGGATCGCGGACGTCGGATAGCAGCCCGGCGCCGCGGTGCGATCGGTGGCCGCGATCTGTGACCCAAACAGTTCGGGCAACCCGTACGCCCACTCCCCCAACTGCTCGGGGTAGGGATGGTCGGCGCCATACGCCGCAACGTATCGATCCAAGGAATCCAGACGGAAGTCCGCCCCCAGGTCGACGACCCGGATCCCCCGCTCGAGCAGCGCCATCGCAGGTTCGGCCGAAGCGCCGTGAGGGAGGGCCAGAAACGCCAGGTCAACCGGCGGGACCGCGGCTGGGTCGAGCGAGCCAAGCGGTCGTGATCCGCCGTCGAGTTGAGGGTGGACCTCCCCAAGCAGCGCACCGGCGCGACTGTGGGCACCGAGGTAGGCGACGTCGAGGCTGGGATGCCCATCGACGAGCCGGATCAGTTCGCCACCGGCGTAGCCGGAGGCTCCGAGAATTGCCGTTGAGATCGACATGGAGCCGAGACTATACGCATATGCGCATGATTGGGCAAGGGCGCAGCCCAACCTGCCGGCCACCGAGTTGCGCTGCCGATTCGGTACGCGATGCTGTACCAGCACATGCCGCCGATCCTCGTCCCCGCACCAATCTTTGCTCATCAGTTCGGGTGGGACGAGGTCCTCATGTTTGCGGTGCCGATCGTGCTGGCCCTGATCGGGGTCCGATACGCGGAGTCTCGTGCCGCCAAGCGCCAGGCCGATGAACAAGCGGCCGACCAACAATCGAGCGAGCCTGCGGGTTCGGTAGAAATCGCCGACGAGGACTCAGGGTGAATCCGACCCCGCCGACGCCGGGTGGAAAAAAGGGTCCGTCACCAGAGCGGTGAAAGCTGCGGCCGCTTCCGGCGATGAGTCCCAGTGCCAATCGCAAAAGGTGGGTTCGACCTGGTTGAAATACACAACGGCCTTGATTGGGGCGAACTCCTCGGACTGCAGCGTCTCGCTCATGTCGGCGAACCACTGCGCTTTGCTCTCGGCGTCGGTTCTTCCTTCGTGGGCACCGGTCTCCCCCACCATCAGTGGCTTCGCTTCCCCCGCGGTCAGGTAGCGGCCATTGGTGGTGAGGTATTCGAGCATGGGTCGCGCCACCTCGGCAAACGAATGCCAGTCTTCGCCGCCGCAGTACTTCCAGTTGTACGGATTGAACGCGATCCAGTCCACGTAGCTGTTCCCGGGGTAGTACGCATCCACCTCGTCGAGGTCCCCGCCGTCGATGTGGCCCATGTAGTTCATCACCCATGCCACGCCGCCGCTTCCCGGGCGCTCGGCCAGTTCTGCCTCGATGACCTCGTGGGCGTGTCGCCACATAGCGACATACTCCTCGGGAGTGCCCTCAGCATCGTTCTCGGGTTCGTGGTGGATGGTGAGAAGGACGGTTTGGTCACTCCGGTCGATGACGGCCGCCACTGATTTCAGAACGTCGTCGTAGCCGCCGGCCGCGACGGTCGCCCACGTCCCTTCGCCCACGTCGATCTTCCAGCTGAAGTAGAGCCGTCGACCTGTGGCGCGGGACGCCTGCTTCAAGAGTCTCTGCAACACTTGGTCGGCATCGGCCGGTCCCCGTTCGTAGCGGCGGGTGATACCAAACTCGAAGTCTGCCGAGGATGGGCCCGCCTCCCGAATCACGGTGCGCTGATGCTCGAGACCAATGGGGGTCTCCGTTGCGGCAACAACGGTGTCGGGCGGATCCAGGGTTCCGAACAGCACACCACACTCCGGGACCAGGTTCTCATCGATGACCCGCAGCGACTCCGCCGAACACTCAATGGGTTGTGGCTCCGGCGCCTCGAGCACCGTCGTATCGGGACTCGGCGGTTGGGTGTCGGTTGGTGTCGACTGAGGATCCGAGCAACCGGCGAGGGCAAGGGCAACTGCAGCCAGGCCCATGCCCAGATACCGTGCGCCCAAACGCCTCGCAATCTTCATACTCTCCCCCACCGCTCAACGAACGACGGACGATAGCTACAACGGTGACGTAGTCCGCGGTTGCACACGGCCGGATTCGCGCTCGCTGCGATGTGCCGACGCGGTGCCTCGTCGATCCGGCGACCGCTGACGCCGATTGCTCAACGGTGTCCTAGCTCGCGTGACATGCGGCGGCTATTTTGAGCAGACCCGGCGCCAGCGGAGGAGAACCGATGACTGTGACGTCCCCCACCCCGTACTCTCCCGACGAACAGCGGGTCGTCGACCTCGTCGACCAGCTGGTTGCCGAGAACGACCCGAACGGGAGCCGGGCCGCCTTCATGGGAGCCCAGTTCGACCTTGGTTTGGCGTGGGTTCACTTTCCGGTGGGGCTCGGTGGCCTGGGGTTGGCCCCGCGCTACCAGCAACTCATCGACACGCGGCTCGACCCCGTTACCCCGCATCGGCCCCGGTTCTTCGATGTGCTCGGCCACGGGATGGGTGCACCGATGCTGGTCGCCCACGGCAACGAGGCGCAGCAAGCGCGATACCTCCGCCCGATGTTCACCGGCGAAGAGGTCTGGTGCCAGCTCTTCAGCGAGCCCGGCGCCGGCAGCGACGTTGCCGGGCTGGCCACACGGGCAATCCAGGATGGCGACGAGTGGGTGGTCAACGGCCAAAAGGTGTGGACGACGGTGGCGCACATTGCCAAGTGGGGCATGTTGGTGGCACGAACCGATCCCGACCTTCCCAAGCACAAGGGTATGACGTACTTCATCATCGACATGCAGGCAGACGGCGTCGAAGTGCGGCCCCTTCGCCAGATCACGGGGGAAGCGGAGTTCAACGAGGTCTATCTGACCGATGCCAGGATTCCCGATTTCAACCGGATCGGTGAACGCGGCGATGGGTGGCGGGTGACCCTGACCACACTCATGAACGAACGGGTCGCCATCGGAGCCAACCCGGTGCCACGCAACGACGGCCCGATCGGTGAACTCCTAGGGGTGTGGGCCGAGGCCGGTGGCGACGACTCGAGCCGGGACCGGCTCATGCGACTCTGGGTTGCCGCCGAGGCAGCTCGCCTCACCAACTTGAGGGCCTACGAGAACCGCACCACGGGTACCCCCGGCCCGGAGGGGTCGACGGCCAAACTCGTCTACGCCGAGCTCAACAAGAAGATCTACGAGTTCGCCGTCGAGCTACTCGGAGCCGAGGGGATGCTCTACGACACGTACGAGTTCATCCAGCCCGACCCCTCTGAAGAGGTCCTCGTCGACATCCGGCGCCGGTTCCTGCGGGCGCGCGCTAACTCGATCGAAGGCGGAACCTCCGAGATCATGAAGAACATCCTCGGCGAGCAGGTACTCGGGCTACCCGGCGAGCCGCGAGTCGACAAGGCCGTTGCCTGGAAGGACGTCCCGCGAAGCTGACGGGCTCCTCCTTTCACCTCAGATCAATCCCTCAAGTGTGACGGGGCCACCGCCGATTGTCAGCAAGTGAATTGGTCACGTGCGTTTTCGCGACTCTGAGGTAAAGAATGAACTCCTTCAGTGGTGTAGTTGCATTGGCCGGCGAACCAGAGTCGGCCGTCGCCGCCACGGTCGAGGTGAACGCCGGGATGCTGACGCTCACGGCGGGCGGATCCGAGATCGGGGTGTGGCGCCTCGAGGAGATCGAGGTCGAGCAGACGGCAGGAGCATTCAACCTGCGGGCCGACGGTGAAGACCTCGTACTGACAACTCCCGACATGACTGCGTTCGCCGACGCGGTTGGTGCCGGAGTTGCCGTGGCAGAGCCGAAGCGTGAGAAGCGGCGCCGGTTCGGTTTCCGCTCGGGACGCGGCAAGAGCACGGGCCCCGAATCAGAGGTCGAACTCGAGCCGGCGCCGCCGGCCGCTGCGGTGCCGCCGCCTCCCCCGCCTGCGGAGGACCTCCAACTGGACCATTTCGCGGAGCCCGCTGGCGAGGCCGCCATCGCGCTCGACCCCGACTTCTCCACCAATCCCGACATGCCCACCTTCCACACCAAACAAGACCTCCCCGCAGACCCCGAACCAGCCTTCTCCACCAATCCCGACATGCCCACCTTCCACACCGAACAAGACCTCCCCACAGACCCCGAACCAGCCTTCTCCACCAATCCCGACATGCCCACCTTCGTCGAAGATGAGCATCTCCCGTCGGCATCGTTCGAGGAACCGGCGGACCATCGTGCGCCGACGCCCGAACCGGTCATCGAAACGAGCCCCGGTTTCGCCGGTGCCACATCCGCCGAATCGTCCGAGCGCTCCCCTCTCACCGACGCCGCCGCTCCACCCGCCTGGACCGATTCCGCCGACGTTGCGGCGGCTTTGCCCCCTCCCGCCGACGAGGAGGAGTCGTCCATCTCGTTTGCCCCAACGCCACCGCCACCGCTCGAGCCCCTTCCGGAGGCGGCCTTCGACCTGCCCCAATCGGATGCAGCGGCAGAACCCACCCCGGAACCCGCCTTCAACTTCGCCGCACCAGAACCCATCTTCGACACCACCCCGGCGGAACCCATCGCAGAACCCACCCCGGAACCCGCCTTCAACTTCGCCGCACCAGAACCCATCTTCGACACCACCCCGGCGGAACCCATCGCAGAAACTGCCGATGAGTCCCGCAATGCCGTGGAGCCCGTCACCCCGGTCGCGGTGGACGAGGAATTCGATCCTGCACCGGCAACAGCCGTCCCCGCGATCGACTGGTGGAGCGATAATTCGCTCGTTCCACCGAATGGGGCGCCAACCGATGACACCAGCTCCGCGGTCGCCGGGTGGGAAGCGCCTCAGCCGGCGACCGGCCGCTGGCCCGAACCGGACATGCCGAATGAGCCCGCCTCCGACCCGACTCCGGAAGCCGTTGCATCCGGGCCGGAACCACAGCAGTTCGCTCCGTCTTCGCCGACGGAGACGACACCCCTCGGCGAGACGGACGCTGCGGCATTCGGCGCCGAGGAGAGCGGCCCACCCGCAGAACCTGCGACTCGCTCTGGCGACGACGTGTCGGACGCGGCGGGCCGCGACGTGCCCGCCATCGCCGGTATCGCTGCCGTCGTCACACCGGACCGCTATGTGACGGTGGAACCCGTCGAGGCCACGGAAGCCCTCGCGGCGCGGCCCGAGCACGGAGCCGACATGGCAACCGAGGAGGAGATCACTGCCTGGATCGCCGATGTGAACGGCGACGCCGTTCCCGCAGAGGACCAGATCGGCGGAGTCGTCCCCAGTCGATTTGAGGCGTTGCGGACCCGGTCGGCGGAGAACTACTCGGACGAGAACGTGCTGAGCACACCACTGACCATGGCCATGTTCTTCACCGCCATCGCCCTCGTGCTCGGCACCCTGCTGTCGTGGGGTATCTATGAGCTGTCGGACTCCTTTCCGGTTGAACGGTTGGTCTCAGCCGTGGCCGCCTTTGCCGTCGCCGGCGGGGCGTATCTCGGATGGCGCCAGGACCGGCGCATCGCCGGATCCATCTTCGCCCTCGGTGGTGGAATCCTGGCTCTGGCCGCGGTCTACGCCTACGCCCGCGAAGCAGACATCGGCATCGGCTTCCTGCTGGCCACCGCCGGTGCGGTTGCCGCCGTGGTCCTGGGCATCGTGGGCGTGACTCGCTTCGGTCACGGTCCCGACCCGCGCATCCGCGACTAGTGGTAGGAGACAGTCGGGCCTACCTGGTGCCACCCCCGCGCCGCGCTCGCTCAAGCGATCAAACGCCCCGTCGCCACACTCTCGGCGAGCTCGCAGGAGCGTCAGGCCCCGTTTCCGGCCCCGAAGTCAGCCTTCGTTGTGTTCTTCCCGCCACGCGTCGAGCAGGGCATGGGCCTCATCAACCGAGTACGGCCCATCTTCGATCCGGCGTTCCAGCAACTCCCTCATGATCTCGCCCACGATCGGACCCGGAGCAAGGCCGAGGTAGTCCATGACCGCGTTTCCGTCGATTGGGGGGCGCAACGCATCAATTTCTTCTTGCTCGCGTAGTTCGTCAATCCGGACCTCGAGTTCGTCAATCCGGCGCTGGATGCTCCTGGCCCTCTTCTCGTTTCGGGTGGTGACGTCGCAACGAACCAGTTCGTTGAGCAGAGGAAGCAGCGCCCCGGCGTCACGCACGTAGCGGCGGACCGCGGAGTCGGTCCAGCCCATCTTGAAGGTGTGGGGCCGCATGTGAAGAAAGACCAACTGGCTGACGTCGCGCACCATCTGCTTTGAGTAGCGCAGGGCCCGCATGCGATCACGCGTCATCCGGGCGCCAACCACCTCGTGGTGATGGAATGACACGCCACCAGGGCCAAACTCGCGGGTCGCCGGCTTTCCGATGTCGTGGAACAGCGCCGCCAGGCGCAGTTCCAGGATGGGATTGGTCTTCTCGACCACCGCAATCGTGTGGCCCAGCACGTCTTTGTGCCGCTGATACGGATCTTGTTCCAAGGCGAGGGCGGGAACCTCGGGGATGAACTCGTCGGCGAGGCCGGTGTCCACTACCCCCGAAAGCCCGGCACCGACGTGGCCCCCGATCATCAACTTGTCGAGTTCGTCTCTGATCCTTTCCGCCGAAACGATCTCCAGGCGTCGGTGCATCGACCGCACCGCCGCAACCGCCGCCCGGTCTGGAGCGAATCCGAGAGTGGACACGAACCGGAACAGGCGCAGCATCCGCAGTGGGTCGTCTCCGAAGGCGATAGCAGGGTCGAGCGGAGTACGCAGCAGCCGCCCGACGAGGTCGACCAACCCATGGTGAGGATCGATCATCACAGGAACCTCGCCCGGGGCGCCGGGTAGTTGCATCGCCATGGCGTTGACGGTGAAGTCGCGCCGAGAGAGATCCTCAACGATGCTGTCGGAAAAGGTCACTTCCGGCTTGCGGCTCTCACCTCGGTAGAGCTCGGAACGGAACGTCGTGATTTCGAACACCCGCCCGTGCTTGATCGCGCCCACCGTGCCAAACACCTCACCGGCCAGGTACAAGTCCTCTGCCCACGGGGCAACAAGCTCCTTGATGATGTCGGGACGGGCCTCGGTGGTGAAGTCGAGGTCCTCTCCCTGCCGGTCGAGTAGGGCGTCGCGCACGGTGCCCCCTACGAGGTAGAGGTGATAACCGGCGGCGGCAAAGCGCCGGGCCAGTTCGACGGGGGGAGCGTCGATACGCAGCAGTGGTTCGAGCCGAGGCGGGACCGTCATGATGGCCGGAGGTTACCGACGATGCCGCACCGCGCCGTCCCGCGGCGTCACGCCAGCCTCCACTTGTTGGCCAGCGCATCGGCGTATTCGTTCCACCGATAGCCGGAGTGTGCCGCGATCCACTCCATCTCGAGCTCAGGGCGACGTCGAAACGTGTAGTAAGCGGACTTGACCAGGTCGAGGTTCTCCACCGGACCACCCTTGCGTTTCCAGCCGCGCTTCTCCCAACCCGCAGCCCACTGGGTGATGGTATTGATGGTCAGCTTGCTGTCGGCGTATACGATCACGGGTGTCCCCACGGGCACCAGCTTGGCGGCCTCGATGACGGCCGTGAGTTCCATCCGGTTGTTGGTCGTGTCGGGATCATGACCGTGTGCTTCGGCGATGATCTCGCCGTCGACAACGTAGACCGCACCCCACCCTCCCGGCCCGGGATTGGGGACGGATCCGCCGTCGGTGAACACCCCTGAGGTCGGTCCCGTCGTGAACTTCTCGAGCACCTCGTCGGTCGTGTACAGCGCAGTCGCACCCGAACCACGCCGCGTCGACGTGCGGCGCCGCTGGCCACCGCCGGACGCCTTGGGCGAAGAGGATCCGCCGTCCCGACAGGACCGGCACTGGCGGGGTGTCCAGCCTGGGTAGCGGTCGAGGACGTTCTGCGACAAAGCGAAGGCCGCGCCACAATCGCGGCAGGTGAACTCCGGCATGAGGGAGAGGCTACCGCGCCCAACGCCCCCCAGAAGCGAACAACCGGCCGCCGGCCCCGATGGGGTCCGAATCGGCCGGTCTTCGCTGGCGCCAGCGCCTCTGGCTCAGGCGGAGCGTACTCCCATTGCCTGGGCTGCAAGTTTGAGATCCGTCGGGTCGGTGGCGTTGGCCACTGCATCGTGGAATTCGACCACGCCATCCTCATACAACTTCAGCAGCGCCTGGTCGAAACTCTGACAGCCATGGAACGAACCTTCGACGATCAACTCTTGAATCCTCGAGGACCGCTCCTCATCGGCGATCGCCTCGAACATCCGCTCGTAGTTGGTCAGTACCTCGACCGCGGGAACCCGGCCGTGGCCATCGGCGCGCGGCACGAGACGTTGGGCCACGACCCCACGCAGTACCGCAGCCAGAATCAGTCGTGCCTGCTTGCGCTCGTGGACCGGAAAGGCCTCCACGATGCGTTTGACCGTCTCAACCGCGTCCACGGTATGCATGGCGGCCAGGACCAGGTGTCCCGTTTCAGCGGCCCGCAGCACCCCGCGAACGCTCTCGAGGTTCCGTATCTCGCTGGCCATGATGACGTCGGGGTCTTGGCGAACCACCCGGCGCAGTCCCTCCTCCATCGATGCGGTGTCGAGACCAACCTCGCGCTGGCTCACAATGGACATCTTGTCGGGAAACAGGACCTCGATCGGGTCCTCGAGTGTGATGATGTTGACCCGTCGCGTCGAGTTGATGTGGTCGATCATCGCTGCCAGCGCGGTGGTCTTCCCCGAGCCTGCTGCGCCGGCGACCACAATGAGCCCACGTTGGTGGGCACAGAGCTGCGTCAGCGCCTTCGGCATACCCAGGTCTGCGAAGCTCTGGCTCGTCGGGTTCACCGCCCGAACCACCAGGTTGACCGATCCGCGTTGGCGGTAGATGTTCACCCGAAAGCGGCCGAGCGATGCCTTTCCGTAGGCAAAATCGGTTTCGTGGTCGACCGCGAATTCCTCACGGGCACGGTCCGTCAGCACCTGTTCCGCGAAATTCGAAGTGTCGTCTGCAGAGAGTTTGGGAAGTTCCGCCAACTGAAGCACGCCATCAATACGGTAGGCGGGGGGGGATCCGACTTTGAGGTGCAGGTCGGATCCTTCCACGGAGAGCAGCTTGGCGAGCAACTCGTCCAGAGTAGGAATGGTGTCCATCGTGATATGCGTCCTGTCCATTCGAGCGGTGCTGACCAGGAAACATCGGAAGAACATCACCAGTTCTTGAACGGCTTGCGTTTCTCCACGACAGATGCGAACCCGGACACCCGCCCAACCGCGGCGGCGGCATCAGCCTCGAGCAGCGACCACGTGCCTGATGACCTTCCACGCCCCTGAGGTTCCCGTCGCCTCAACCGGCGGGGGGTCGGGCGCATCGCCGGCGCTGCCTCGCAGGGTGGCAGCCGTCGATGCGGTCAGGGCCGCCAGGTCGTAGCCTCCCTCGAGGAAGAAGACGGTTCGTTGCGCCGGCATGACCTTGGCCAGCATGGCGGCCATCGCCGCATAGTCGGAATCCTCGAGCAGGATGTCTGCCAGTGGGTCCGAACGATGGGCGTCATATCCGGAAGACACCAGCAACCAGTCGGGTTCGAACTCCTCCAGGATCGGCACAATCACCCATCGCATCGCCCATCGGTACGGCGCACCCTCGGTTGCCCGCGGCATCGGGAAGTTCACCGTAGTGCCCTGGCCTTCGCCGGTTCCTGTCTCGTCGACCCACCCGGTGCCCGGGTACGCCGGAAACTCATGGAGCGACACATACAGCACATTGGGGTCGTCGTAAAACGTGCGCTGCGTGCCGTTGCCGTGGTGCACATCCCAGTCGACGATGGCAACCTTGTTGCCTTGTGACGTCAGACGCCGGGCCGTAATCGCGATGTTGTTGAAGAGGCAGAACCCCATCGCCTGATCCTCCAATGCATGGTGTCCCGGAGGGCGCATCGCAACAAACCCAACGTCGGCGATCCCGTTCGCCAGCGCGTCGACGGCTGCCGGTCCGCCGCCGGCCGACAACAACGCCGCTTCCCAAGAGGCCGGCACCGCAACGGTGTCGGGGTCGAACGCTCCACCGCCCGAAGCGCAGAAGTTCTCAACGTCGGCGATGTAGCCGGCATCGTGGACCAGAGCCAGGTCCTCGAAGCGCGCCGGGGAAGGTTCGAACTCGACCACCGAGAGCCCGGACTGGTGTACCCCGGCAATGGTCGCCGGGATCCGGTCGGGCCGTTCCGGATGGAATCGGCCCGTTTCGTGACGCAAACTCGAGTCGTGTGTGACGAGGGCTACCCGCATGTACCCCATCTTCGCGCTTACGACAAGAGAACACTCAACCGGGGGTACGCTGAGCGCCGCAAACCACACCCCCGGAAGAGGAACATGGCACTCGCGGATGCTCAGTTGAGGGTCACCCAACGCGGCGAATGGCCCGGCCCCGTCGTCTTTCGGCGCGGATGGGCTCGAGCCACGGCGCGACCGTGGAACGACGTTGAGTCCGACGCCGCGCTGCGCCTGATGCGCGGTGGCGAGGCCTTTCTCCAGGCATGCACGGATCGGCTGATCACCAACGGCGCCCCCTCGGTTCTCTCTCCGCCGCTCCCCCGCAACGCCCGCCGCACTTGGGAAGACGCCGGCTATCGCGTCTTCCTCGACCTGGCGCTGATGCGCCTCGGACTCGAGTCCACCCCGGGCGCGCCGAGCCATCTAGTGGTTGAGAGCGACAACGACCTCATCAGTGACTTGATCAAGATCGATGCCGCCGCCTTCAGTCCCTTCTGGCGGTTCGACCATCAAGGACTCAAGGAAGCCATGGAAGCCACCGGCCGCTCCTCGGTGCTCATCATCCGCGACTCCGACGGAAGGGCGGCGGGGTTCGCCATCGTCGGGTTCGGAAGCGCAATCTCGTATCTCCAACGGGTTGCCGTTCACCCCGACTGGCAGGGCCAGGGGATGGGTCGTTCCCTGCTGCGGGTCGCCGCTCGCAAGGCCCGCGCCGCCGGTGCCCGCGTCATGCTGCTCAACACCCAACCGGACAACGACCCGGCGCTCGCCCTCTACGAATCCGAGGGCTACGTGCGACTGCCTGAGCCCTTGAGCCTGTTGCGGTACCAGCCGGCGGCTTGACGCCGCCCCAGGCTCTTTGCCATGGCTCCCCGACTCCCCGACCGGTACCAAACCCAGGTCCGACTGGGGCGTGACGGAGACGTCGAGGAGTGGCTGGCGATCGACACGTCGCTCGACCGACCCGTTCTGGTCAGAATCCTCGACTCCAACGCCTCGGCATCACGGCGCACCGAATTCATGGATGGAGCCAGGGCGGCGGCCGCGGTCCAGCACGTCCACCTCGCCGGGGTCTACGCCGTCGGGGAGGATTACGGCGCCGCCTATTCAGTGCTCGAGTGGTACGGAGGCGTGTCGATAGCCGACCGCCTCCACGCCCGCGAAACCATCCCGGTCGAGGAGTTCCTCCCCAATGCGGCAGGTTTGGCGTCGGCCCTGGCCGCACTCCACGCCACCGGCGCCGTCCACGGCGACATCGACCCCTCGGCCATCGGGTTCTCCGCCTCACATCCGGCGAAGTTGACCGCCTTTGGTCGCCACGGGACCAAAGATCAGGTGGCGGACACCGCCGGCCTGGCGCGCTCTCTCCGGCTGGGGATCACGGGTACCGAGACTCCCGGTTTGTCGCCATCGCAGGTGGCAGAAGGATTGCCTCCTGCCGTCGATACCGCGCTCGAGGATGCCGAGGGCGGCCGGAGCACGGCTGAGTCGCTGGCGGCGTCGCTACGGGCCATCCCATTCACTCCAATCCCGGAGGACCGCACGGCCTGGTCGTGGCGCTGGCTGATTCCGGCGTCGCTGCTCCTGGTCGCCGCCTTGCTCATCTCTGCCGCCGGGATGGCCATGGACGTTGATCCGGATTCGCCCTTCCTTTTCCCCGCCACCCCGCCGGCTCCGCCTCCCAGCCAACCGGCGGCCGCGGCCACAACGACCACGGTGGCCCCGCCCGCGGAGCAGGAGGCGTTTGCGTTCGACGTTGAAGTCCACGATCCGTTCGGAGACGGCGAAGAGCGAGACCGCGATCTGCCCCTGCTCGCAGACGACGATATCGAGACGGCATGGCGCACCGAGTCGTACTCGAGTCCGTTGACTTCACTCAAGCCCGGTGTTGGGCTCGTCTTCACCGTTGACGGCGCGCCGGCCGTGGTCGAGATGGCGGCCAGCCCCGAATCCGGGTTCAGAATCGGCTGGGCTCAAGAGACTCCCAGCAGCTTCGAAGACTGGGTATTCGAGGTTTCCGGTACCGCCGGCACGGACATCACACGTCTCGAGCTTCCCAAGCGCGATGGCGGCGTGTGGCTGCTGTGGTTCACCGATTTGCCCGAGCAAAGCAACGGGAAGCGGTACGCCCGAATCGCCGAGATCCAGTTCCTGTCGTGACACGGGGCCGTCGAACGGCGAGAATCCGCCTCTCATGACCTACCGGGCCGCAGAAGACATCGATCTGATCCAGCGCTTCCTCACCGGGGACACCGCTGCGTTCAATCAACTCATGGCCGCTCATGAGGACCGCGTCTTCGGAATCTGCCTTCGCATGTTGCGCGATCGCGACGCCGCCCTCGATGCCGCCCAGGAGACATTCCTCACTGTGTTCCGCAAGGCCGACCGCTACAAGGCCGAGGCGGCCTTCTCCACCTGGCTGTATCGGGTGGCGGTCAACACGTGCTACGACCAGCTGCGTCGCGCCAAGCGGGCCTCAGCCGACGCACTCCCGGAGTCTCATGACCCCGCAGACGTTCGCCCCGATGATGAATACGCTGCCGTCGAGCTGAGACCCGACATCGATGCCGCCTTGGCGCAGCTTTCCCCCGAGTTCCGGGCTGCGGTCGTGCTGGTCGACCTCGAAGGTCTCTCACTCGAGACGGCCGCCAACCTGCTTGGAACCCCGGTCGGCACCGTGAAGTCTCGAGTCTTTCGCGGAAGAAAGCTCCTCGCGCAACAACTTGGGAACCTGAACGACCCTCCGCAGCATCCAAGGAACGATTAGCGATGCACGAACACGACCTCGACCTCATTATGGCTCTTGCCGAGGGCAAGCTCGATGCTTCCGATGTTCCCTCTGCTGAGGCCCAGATTGCGGCCTGCGCCGAGTGTTCGGAAGACCTCGAGTTGCAGCGGCTGGCTATCGGCGCGCTCGAAGCCGCGCCTCCGGTTGCCATGACGGAGATGGAGTCGTTCCGGATGCGAGACACCCTGCGACGTGAGCTCGGTTTGGTACCGGCCGCCGAGCCGGCCAAGCCCCAGCGTCGCTGGTTCCCGATCGCTGCCCTGGCATCCGCCGCCGCTCTGCTCTTGGCTCTAGTTGTCATCGGTCCCGGCCTCGATCTCCTCGGCCCCGGTTCGGACGATGCGGAGTCCGCAGACGTTGCGGCGCTTGCGGAGACGACCACCACAGCGGCGGCGGCCGAAGGCGACACCCCAGAGCGACTCCTCACCTCCGAAGCGGCTGGAGATCGCTCCGCAAACGGCGGGGAGGAGGCCCCCGCAGCCACCACCACCACTCGTGGCGCTACCACCACAACGTCGGCCGCCTCCGAAACCACGACAACGGCGCAACCGCCCGCTCCGGCGACGGCGATGCTGTTCTCCGCCGAGCCCAATCTCGAGACGTTGGAAGCTGCCGTCGTCCGCCTGGGCATCACCGCCGACACCGACCTCACCCAATTCGAGGAGCAACTCCGCGCGCTCGGACTTGCGTTCGAGTTGACGACCAACGGCCCGGCTGCCTACACGCAGGAATGCCTTGCGGCCGGAGTCGACTCGATCTCCGGGGCCACCTCCGGATACCCCCTCGGTGAGGCCCCCTACGGCATCGATGACGTCATGGTCGCCGTGTACGAGACCGGGACCCCCGGTCATATTGTCGTTGCCGTGCAGGACACCACCACCTGCGAGGTGCTGAAGACCAGTCGGTGACGTCCGGCCACGACGCGCAAACGACTGACTAACCTCGGCGCCATGGACGACTTTCCTTCGCAAATCGCCGACCTCCTAGTCCAGACCGCGGCCAGAGTCCGGGCGATGACCGTCGACCGGATCGCCGGCTACACGAAGTGGGCCGCAGTTGGTCTTGTGATCGCCATGATTGCCTTCCTACTCGTGGTGTTTCTCTTCATCGGGCTGTTCCGCTTGCTGGGTGAATTGATCGGAGTCGAAGCCGCCTTCGCATTGGTTGGTGGATTACTCGTGATCGTCGGGATGTTCCTTTGGAGGAAGAAGAACCCCGACCAAGCGAAAGAGCAGTAGCCGATGCCCGAGAAGGTATTGATCATCGGGTCCGGCCCCGCCGGCCTGACCGCAGCCATCTATGCCGCCCGCGCCGACCTCTCCCCCGTCATGATCGAGGGATTTGAGCGAGGCGGTCAGTTGATGCTGACCACCGATGTGGAGAATTACCCGGGGTTCCCCGACGGCATCATGGGGCCCGAGTTGATGGAACAGTTCCGCAAACAAGCGGAACGCTTCGGCACCCGCATCATCAGTTCAAACGTCACCAGTGTCGACTTCTCGGAACGACCCTTCAAGGTCTGGGTCGATGATGATCTCTACGAGTCCGACACCGTGATCATCTCC
The DNA here is from genome assembly GCA_963704825.1 of uncultured Acidimicrobiia bacterium. Taxonomy (GTDB): domain Bacteria; phylum Actinomycetota; class Acidimicrobiia; order Spongiisociales; family UBA5794; genus CAVPHV01. The sequence goes on along the minus strand of CAVPHV010000014.1, from coordinate 41,965 downwards.
ACGGGCGCTTCGGCCCGCTGGCTTGGCATCCCCGGCGAGGAAAAACTGCGCGGCTTTGGCGTCTCGGCCTGTGCCACCTGTGATGGCTTCTTCTTCCGTGACCGGCAAATCGCCGTCGTCGGCGGCGGTGACAGCGCAATGGAAGAGGCGCTCTTCCTCACCAAATTCGCCTCCAAGGTCACCATTATCCACCGCCGCGACGAATTTCGTGCCTCCAAGATCATGGCCCGGCGCGCCATCGACCATCCCAAGATCGAGGTGATGTGGGACAGCGTTCCGGAAGAGATCCTCGGTGAAGACGGGGTAACCGGGGTGCGGGTCCGCAACGTCAAGACGGGTATCGACTCCGTGCTCGAGGTGGAGGGCGTGTTCATCGCCATCGGGCACACGCCCAATACGTCCGTATTTGCCGACCACATCGAGCTCGACGCCGCGGGGTACATCGTCACCACGCCGGGAGAAACTGCAACGTCAGTACCCGGCGTGTTTGCCGGTGGCGACGTCGTGGACTCGGTGTATCGACAAGCAATCACCGCCGCCGGCATGGGTTGCCGGGCAGCCATTGACGCGGAACGGTGGCGCGAGGCCCAGCACGGAATGTGATCCGGCACTGGGTGGTTGCTGAGGTCGAGATCAACGACGACAATCCGGTCACCCTTTGTGGTACCGCTGAATCAACAAGGAGGTGAAGGCCCTCGGGCCGACGCCAAATGGGACAGAACACCGTCACCGCAAACGATCAGAACTTCTCCGAGCTCATCTCGAGTGAGACTCCGGTCCTCGTAGACTTCTGGGCCGAGTGGTGCGGTCCGTGCAAGATGATGAACGGACCTCTCAACGAGCTCGCCGGAGAGAAGTCGGGCCGGCTCAGCGTCGCCAAGCTCAACGTCGACGAAAACCAGCAGACCGCCATGAACTACGACGTAATGAGCATCCCGACGATGATCATCTTCCAGGGCGGAGAAGAGAAGAAACGCCTGGTTGGCGCCCGTTCCAAGGCGCAACTCGAAGCCGAGCTCACCGACTTCGTCTAGGGAGGGTGGCGACCCGCGGCCCGGACACCCGGAGCCCGCCTCCGCAGCCCGCCCTGGAGTTGCGGGTGCAACCGCGTATCGCTGGTTTTCTGCGACCATACGCCCGTGAGGTTCTACCGCATTGGTGATCAAGGGGAGCCGGTCCGCGACATCCAAGACCGGCTGGCGGCCCTGGGATTCAGCTCGGCGCCCGATGGCCGTGGCCGCTTCGAGGCGGGCACATTTGCCGCAGTGCAGGGGTTCCAGCGTGAGCGCGGCCTGGCCGCCGACGGGATCGTTGGACCCGACACCTGGCGGACCCTGGTTGGAGCCGGTTTCCGCCTCGGTGATCGCATGCTCTACCACCGCGCTCCAATGATGCGCGGCGACGACGTCGCCGACCTACAGCGCCGCCTCAACGCGCTCGGTTTCGACGCCGGAAAGGTCGATGGGATCCTCGGGCCCGATACGCTGCGGGCGTTGATGGATTTCCAGGCCAATCGCCGCATGGCTGAAGATGGCATCGCCGGTCGCGAGGTCGCCGAGGAGTTGACTCGAGTAGCGAGAGCCGCCGTGACAACCGGCCGCGAGCAGGTGCGCGAACGACAATGGCTGGCCGGGCTGCCCGATACCCTTGTGGGTCAGCGGATCTACGTCGACACGTTCTGCCGCACCGAAACCGAACGGCGCGCCACCTGGCGAGCCGGGATAACGTTTGGTAGAATTATCCAGGATCTTGGAGCGCATCCCATCCTCTCGCGGGCCGAGGACACCCGACCTACCCAGCGGGTGCGGGCCCTGCGAGCCAACCGCCTCGGCGTGGATCTGATCGTCGCCTTCGCCCAGCCCGAAACCGATACGTCCGGGGTTCTCTACTTTTCGTCCGCCCACAGTCGGAGTGCGGCGGGTCAGGCGATCGCCCAGGATGTGGCCGAGGGCCTCTCCTTACCAGTTCTTGGAAGGTCGATCGCCATCCTCAAGGACACCCGACCTCCGGCCGTGGTGGTCACCTGTGAGCCGATGAACGAGATGGTTGGGGGTCGGACCGCCCAGGGCATCATCAATCTCTACGCTCGAGTTCACGATGAGGTCGAGACTTATCGGTGATGTCGCCTCCTAGCTGCGCCTACGACTCGTAGAACAGTCGGTAGATGCGTTCGAGGTCGTTGAGCGACGAAAAGCCGATCACCAGCTTGCCGCCCTTGGGTCCGTAGTTGATCTTGACTTTGGTGCCGAGTTGGTCACTGAGGCGCTCTTCCAACTCGATGATCGCAGCGGGGCGTACGGCCTTTGGCGCAACAACGACGGGCTCTTTTGTTTCCGGATGACGGGCCCGGGCAGCCTCTTCGACCTGACGGACCGACCACCCCTCTTCCACCACCTTCTCGGCGATATGGGTGGCGTAGGCATCATCCTCGACGGACAGCAGGGGCCGGGCGTGACCGGCGGTGAGTTCGCCCCTCTCCAACATGCCCTGGATGGCGGCCGGCAACTGCAGAAGCCGCAAGGTGTTGGTCACCGCGCTGCGACTGCGGCCCACTCGCTCAGCGATGACGGCGTGGGTGAGGCCAAAGTCTTCGAGCAGTTGGCGATACGCGGCTGCTTCCTCGAGCGGGGTGAGATCCTCACGCTGCACGTTCTCAACCAGCGCCTCGGTCAGGCTGGTGGTGTCGTCGGAATCATCCCTAATCATGGCGGGAACATCCGTCAGGCCGGCGAGGCGGGCGGCCCGGCAGCGCCGCTCCCCTGCTACCAGTACGTACGTCCCATCGGCGTCGGCGGGCCGAAGCACAACCGGCTGGAGCACACCGACCTCGCGAATCGACGATGCCAGCGAATTCAGCGCCTCTGCGTCGAAGTGTTGCCTCGGCTGTTGCGGGTTCGGAGTGATCAGGTCGAGCGGAATCGACGCAAACCCCCGTTCCGGACGTTCCACTGGAATAAGGGCGTCGAGTCCCCGTCCCAATCCACCTTTACGAGCGGCCATGACGCCTCCTGAACTCTCGCGCCAATTCCCGATAGGCAATGGCGCCTCGGGACATGGGATCAAACGCCTCGATGGGCTCTCCGTACGACGGGGCCTCCGAAAGGCGCACCGTCCGGGGAATCACCGTTCGGTACGTGGTGTCCCCAAAGTGCTCTTTCACCTGCTTGACGACATCAGACGACAGGGTGGTCCTGCCATCAAACATGGTGAGCACAACTCCTTCGATCTCCAGATCAGGGTTGAGGTTCTGTTTGACGAGTTGAATGTTTCGGATCAACTGGCTGACACCCTCGAGCGCGTAGTACTCACACTGGATGGGAATCATGACTTCCTGCGCCGCGGCAAGACCATTGACCGTCAACAGTCCCAACGATGGCGGGCAGTCGATAAGTACGAAGTCGAAGTCCTGCGCAATTGGTTTCAGGGCGTTGGCCAGGCGATTCTCCCGACTGAACATCGAAACGAGCTCGATCTCGGCTCCGGCGAGCTCGATCGTGGCGGGCACGATCAACAGGTCTCGAACGCTGGTGGGCTCGAGCACGTCATCGATCGCTACGCTGTCGATGAGGACCTCGTAGGTGGAAAGCTCGATCGCCGACCGATCGATTCCCAAGCCCGAGGAGGTGTTGCCCTGAGGATCCAAGTCGACCAGGAGAACCCGCTCGCCCTGAAACGCAAGCGCGGCGCCCAGGTTGATGGTCGTTGTTGACTTCCCGACACCGCCCTTCTGATTGGCAATGGCGACAATCCTCGCACTGGTGGCGCCGGTCGCCGGGGGCTCGGACGGGTTTGAGTCTTCAGGAGTGCTGATCACGGGGTGTCATCCTAAGAAGCCAGGCGGGGGAGTCAAGCACATCCGCCGGTATTGTCACCATTTCCGCCTGGAGACCGTGGCGAGCCGCCGCATCAACGAGGGCGGCGGCGTCGGGTGGAGACTGCCTACTCAGCCCAACTACCGCCTCGCCACCCGGAGCCAGCAACCGGCGGATCCTTGGAAACGCCTGTTCAGGGGGGAGCGAAGCACGCGTCACTATCACCTCGAAACTGTCGTCGACACCGCCGACGTCGGCCTCGAGCACCCGTGCGTTGGGTATCTCGAGGATTCGCATCACCCGCCGTAGCAACGCACAACGCCGCCCTGATCGGTCCAGCAGGGTCACCTCGAGACCAGGGCAGGCAATCGCTACGGGGATGCCGGGAAGCCCGGCCCCTGAGCCAACGTCGAGGGCACGCCCCCGCCGGTGTGCAAACACCGCCGCATACACCAGCGAATCGGCAATATGTCGAGGCCACAGCCGGTCGGGCTCGTCGGGGCCGATGGCGCCGGCTGCGACCGCCTCGGTCTCCAGCCATTTCGCATACCGTTCGAGTGCGGATACCGCCCCATCGTCCAGTTGCAGGTCGAACCATTCATTGATTCTGGCGATCCACTGCCCGGCGGCATCGGCTGACGGATGTTTCACGTTGAACATTCTCTCGAGACGGACAAGAACCCGGGGAACTCCCCCGGGTTCTTGATCGTACCTGGTCTGCAGCGGAGTGTCAGTCGTCGTCCTCGTCCGCCTCGTCGTCCTCGTCCGCCTCGTCGCCCTCGTCGTCCTGGTCGTCGTCCTGGTCGTCGTCATCGACGATGTCGTCAACGGTGTCTTCGATTTCGGCGTCTTCTTCGATGGCCTCGTCGGTTTCAACCTGTTCTTCGACGACTTCGACCGCTGGCGGTGCGTCGGCGGCGAGCACCACCGAGCGATTGGGATCTTCACCCTCGCTGAAGGACCGCACCCCGTCGATCTCAGCCACGGCATCATGAACGACCTTGCGATCAGCCGGATTCATGGGCTCCAACATCACCTCGCCACCTTCGGCGACCAGCTTGGCGGCCAGCTTGTTGGTGTAGATCTTCAGGGCGGCGCGACGGCGCTCCGAGTACCCGGCGATGTCGAGACGCATCCGAGGCGAACCAAAGGTCTTCCGCTGCACCACGGTTCGGGTCAGTTCGAGTACCGAGGAGAGAATGACGCCGCGGGGGCCGATCAGCGCCTCGGTCTGATCGCCGGACATGTCCACCAGAAGAACGTCGTCATCAATGCGGTAGGTGACCTCACCCTCGAGACCAAAGGCAGCGAGCAGTCCTTCGAGGAACTCAACGGCGACTTGCCCTTGCTCGTCGATGTCCGGCGCCCGGTCGGGCTTGGTGTCGGCCGGCTTTGGGGGAGAGGGGGCTGTTCCGGCGGCTTGACCGCCGCCGTTGTCCCGATCTCGATCTTTCTTCACGTTGCGACCCCCCTTGGAGGACTTCCCACCGCCGCCGCTCTTGCGCTTTGGCCGATCGTCCGACGATTTCTCCGTTGACCCGGATTCCTGACGGTTTCCGTTTCCTTTGCGCCGCCGCCTTCTCCGCCGCTTTGGCTGAGCCGGCTTGGCCCGGGCGATGATTACGGCCGGTTGAGACCCTAGCCCCATGAACCCGCCCTTGGCTTCCTGAACCACGGTGATCTCCGCCTGCTCGGCGGACTCCAGGCCGAGCTCAGCGATGGCGAGACTGGTCGCTTCCTCAACCGTCTTGGCCTTCACCTCAACTTCAACGAGCTCCATGCAGCTACTTCCTCCTGCGCCGATTGCGCTTCTTGCTGGCGTTGGGAGAAGGACCCTTATTGTCTTTTGGCGGGGCGTCGTCCGGCCCCTTGCCGCCTCGTCCTTCGTCCTTCTCTCCCCCTGATCCTCCGTCCTCGTGACTCTCGTCGAGACGGGCGATCAGCGCCTGCTGGCCGATCCTGAAGAGGTTCGAGGTAGCGAAGTACAGCACCAGACCCGCCGGGAAACCCCAGGAGATGAACCCAAACACCAACGGCATGATCTTCATCGCCGTCTGCATGCTCTGCGCTTGTTGAGACTGCTCCGCCTGACCGTCGCGTCGTCGCGTCGTCTGGTACTGCTGGTAAAAACCGGTAGCAACCACCACGAGGATGAGTATGAGGTACGGGATGGCTTCGACCCAGTCGATAGCCACGGCTTCCGCGGGGGAGAGGGAGAGGTTCATCCCCAAGAAACTGTTATCTCCTGCCAGCAAGGCGCCGGCGAGGTCGGAGTCCGGGGGAATGACGTTGTCGGGGCTGAGGGTGCCTTCGGCGTTGACGTCCACCCTCAGCACGCGGAACAGCGCAAACCAGATCGGCATCTGGGCCAGTAGCGGCAGACACCCCGCGGCAGGGTTGACCCCGCGCTCCTGATAGAGCGCCATCAGCTGCTTGTTGAGCTCCTCACGATCTCCCTTGAGTTCCTTCTGGAGGCGCTTGACCTCCGGCTGGATCTCCTGCATCGCCCGCATCGAACGAGTCTGCTTCAAGGTCAGCGGGAACAAGAGCAAGCTGACGACGAGGGTCAGCATGATGATGGCTATCCCATAATTTGGAATAACCGAGTAGAAGAAGGCAAGAAGGGCACCGAGCCCTTGCTCGAGCAGGGTGAAGGGATTCAAGAGTGCGCGTCCTCGATGGGGGCAAGGTCAGAAAACGTGAGCCGGTCGTCGCCGGGGGGCGCGGCACCGGGTCGTACCCACCGTCGTGCCACGGATGACATCGTCCAATTCGTTTGGTTGCCATCCAGCCGCCCTTGGCCAGGCCATAGGTTTCGATGGCCTCGAAGCCGTACGCCGAGCAGCTGGGATCAAAGCGGCAGCGCGGTCCGGAGAGGGGTGAGACAAATCGGCGGTAGAGCGCGATAAACCGCAGAGCCCACCACGAGGGGTGATACGGCCTCAGCTTCCTCTGCTCTGTCACGTCCCGTCCTCCATTGCCACCATCGGCTGCGCCACGGCGCTTCGCGACGCCGCGTCACCGAGCCACTCGACGAGTTCGTCGAACGGCGCATCATTCACGCCCCGCTGGGCGATCACAACGTAAGCCATATCATCGCACAGCCTGACGTTTGCCGTGGCTTCGCGCAATCGCCTCTTGGCGCGATTACGAGCCACTGCGTTTCCGACCCGCCGACCGGCCACAAAGGCGACCTGCGGGGGACCGGGTGCGCCACTGGTCGTGACCATCACGACACTCCCTCGGCGGTGGTGTCTTCCGTTGCGATATACCCGGGCGAACTCGGAGCGTCCGCGCAGCGAAACGTAAGGCCGACCCTTATGCAGAGAGGCGATGGCGGCCCTTGTCGCGTCGTCGTTTCAGTACGGCTCGCCCGCTGCGAGTGCGCATGCGGAGGCGGAAGCCGTGCTTTCGTTTACGACGGCGCACGTTTGGCTGATACGTACGTTTCATGAGGGGTACCCCGGGGAAAGGAAGTCGCGGTGAGGCGAGTAGGTTAAGGACGGGTCCCCACTATGTCAAAGGGTAGGTCCCCTCCGGTGTCCGCCCACGGCTCCTCACGCGAAAAACAAGACTCGCCCGCGAAAGATTGAATAACGGCCGAAACGCCATTCCGGCCAGATCGCGCCCGCCCCGGTTTCTCTCCCTATTCCGGCATTCCGTTGCGGCCCAAGGGATTGCGGCCATTGGCTCCATCGCCCGGAGTGTGGATAAGATCAGTTTTGGCGTTCTTGAAGCGGCCCGCCCGGCGGACCTATAGTCGCCATCCGCCGACCCGGCGCGAATCGGTACTTCCCCGATTGACCTGCAAACGGGACTCGCTCGCGGGCGGGTCAATCATATCTTTCTCCACATCATGTGGATAGATGTGTGGACAGTACTCATCCGAACTACCTCCCCGTAGGAGTCGAAAAACCGCTGTGGAAGCCCACCCAACGATCTCGAACTGGGACGAATTCCAACTTCGCCTCCGCGACCGTGTCAACCCCAATGCCTGGCAAACGTGGCTCGAGCCACTCGAGCCCGAGCTGCACGACGGGGTCCTCCGGCTCGCTGCCCCGACCGACTTTCACCGACGCTGGGTGCGGGATCGGTTCTTTCCCGCCATCGAGGAGAGCTGTATCGCCGTATATGGCGACGACGTCACCGTGATCCTCGACGCGCTCGAAGGCACCGACCTAGTCGACGCCGACCTCGCCGATGCCGCTGCGGCGGGGCGACCGGCGGCAACCACCGTCACGACCGCGGCTCCCATGCCGGCACCCCCGCCGGCGGCTCCACCGGTGCAGGACTTCGAGTCGCGCCTGATCGCCAAGTACACATTTGAGAACTTCGTCGTCGGCCAGTCCAACCGGTTTGCCCACGCCGCCGCCATGGCCGTCGCCGAACAACCGGGTTCTCACTACAACCCCCTCTTCATCTACGGCCACGCCGGATTGGGGAAGACCCACCTTCTCCACGCGGTCGGCCATCACAGCCGCGAGTTGGCCGCTTCAGCCGTCGTGCGCTACGTGTCATCCGAGCAATTCTTCAACGAGTTCATCAACGGCATCCGCCGCAAACGCATGGACGAGTTCAAGGCCCGGTATCGCACCATCGACGTGCTCCTGCTCGACGACGTCCAATTCTTCGAAGGCAAAGAACAGATCCTCGAAGAGTTCTTCCACACCTTCAACAGCCTCTACGAAGCCGGCAAACAGCTCGTGATCAGCGCCGATCGTCCCCCCAAACACCTCTCTTCGCTCGAGGACCGACTGCGCAGCAGGTTCGAGTGGGGTCTCATGACCGACATTCAGCCCCCCGACGTCGAAACCCGACTTGCCATCTTGCGCAAGAACGCCGAGTTTGCACCCAGTAGCGTGCCCCGCGACGTGCTCGGGTTCATTGCCGAGAACGTGCTCGACAACATCCGCGAGCTCGAGGGAGCCCTCACCAGGGTCACGGCGTACGCCGCCTTGACCCATGAGCCAATCAGTCTCGAGATGGCGCGTGAGGTTCTCCAGGATCTCGTTCCAACGTCCTCCTCGAGACCGGTAACGGCGGAAAACATCATCGATGTCACCGCGTCCACCTATGGGTTTGCCACCGTCGAGCTGATCGGTCCGAGCCGCAAACAGCCGCTGGCTCTCTACCGACAAATCGCCATGTACCTTTGCCGAGATCTCACCGATCTCTCCCTCCCCAAGATCGGCGCAGCCTTTGGGGGCCGTGATCACACGACTGTGATTCATGCCGTCGAGAAGATCAAGAAGCTGATCCAGAGCGACAAAAAGGTCTTCGATGAAGTCACGAACTTGTCCCAGCGCCTGAGGAGAAGTTGATGTTCTCCACACCTCGCTCGCGACCCATCTCAGGGTCCGGTGGACAACCCAAAAAGCATCCTCAGGCACTGTGGACGGAGAATGGTCAATTGACCTGGCCTTTTCTCTCTTCCCCACAATCCACAGGGCCTACTACTACGGCTACTGTTCTGATAGATAAAGCAAAGAAGTAGAAGGAACCAGACTGTGCGCATCCGAGCCGAACGAGACGACCTGGCTGACGTCCTTGCCCGTGCGGGGAGAGCGGTCGGTACCCGATCGCCCCTTCCCATACTCCAAGGCATTCTCTGTGAAGTGGAGGCCGGTCGACTCCGTGTCACCGGGACCGACACCGAGATCACCATCCGAACCAACCTCGACGTCGAGGTGCTTGAAGAGGGACGAACGGTGATCCCCGCCAAGCTCGCCGCGGAGGCGGTTCGCAAGCTTCCGGCTGGTGCGGTTTCGATGTCTGCCGTAGACGGCGAAGTGGAAATCACCGGGAATGGTCCACGGTTCCGGCTCCGCGAGTTGGCAGTTGACGACTTTCCGCAACTTCCGGACAGCCCCGCCGCGGATGGGATTGCGGTTGACGGCCCGGCCTTCACCGCCGCCCTGTCACAGGTCGGAGTGGCAGCTTCGAGCGACGAGGCCCGGCCGACCTTGACCGGGGTTTTGTTCGAAAGCGAGGCAGACACCCTGCGGCTCGTTGCCACCGACTCATATCGTCTTGCCGTCCGTGACATTCCAGGAGTGTCCGGTGCTTCCGGCACGTTGGTTCCGTACCGGGCATTGCGAGAGCTCGGCCGCACCATCGGTGACGAGAAGATGGAGATCGCATTGGGCGAACGCGAGGCATCGTTCTCATCGAGCCGGGGCCGCCTCACCGTGCGAATCATCGAGGCGACGTTTCCGAACTATCGCCAGCTGTTGCCGGACGAGTACCCCAATCGCCTCGTCGTCAAGAAGGAAGCGCTGCTCGATGCGGTCGGTCGGGCAAGCCTTGTCGCCGAAGATCACATCCCGGTACGGCTCAACCTTCATCCGGGTGGAATCGAGCTCAGCGTGACCCGTCAGGAAGTTGGCGAAGAGACGGAGCACATCGAGGGCGAGTACACCGGCGAAGAGATGACGATTGCGTTCAACACGCGGTATCTCACCGACGGGGTGAATGCGGTTTCGGACCAGGACGTGCTGCTGGAGACCATTGACCCGCTCAAGCCGGGCCTCCTCAGCGGTGTCGAGTCGCCCGACTTCCGCTACCTCCTGATGCCGGTCCGGTTGTAGGAGGCGTGCGGCTCGATTGGCTCGAACTGCGGGAGTTCCGCTCCTATGAGCATCTCGAGTTTCGACCCGACCCGGGAGTGAACGTCTTGGTGGGACCCAACGGTGCCGGCAAGACGAATGTGCTCGAAGCGATCGCCTACCTCTCAGCGTTGCGTTCGTTCCGACGTGCTCCAGACGGCGCCATGATCCGCAGCGACGGGACCGAAGCCATCCTCCGCGGGAGCTTCCTCAGGGAAACCGGCGAAGTCAGAGTCGAGGTGGAAATTCCCGCGGCCGGCCGGCGGCGAGTGTTGTTCAATGGGAAACGGCCGAAGCGTCACGCCGACGTTCTCGCCGAACTGCCGCTTGTGGCGTTTCTGCCGGATGACCTCGATCTCGTCAAGCGCGGGCCGGCGCTGCGGCGCGAGTATGTCGATGACCTCGGAGCCCACTTGGCACCGACGGTTGGTGCCGACCAGGCGGATTACGAGAAGGTGTTGCGGCAACGCAATTCTCTGCTGCGGCGCGAGGGAAGAATGGCCGACCTGCTCACGCTCGAAGTGTGGGACGAACGGTTGGCCGAGGCGGGGAGCAAGCTGTTGGTGAATCGGCTCATGCTGCTGGATCGGCTCACCCCAGTGTTACGTGACGCGTACAAGACCGTGGGTGGTCCCAGCGGCCAACTCGACGTGTCCTATGAGTCGGCGTGGGCCGGAGCGATCACGGCCGACGCACCGCGCCACGACCGACCGTATGTGCCGCTGCTGCGAGAAGCGCTCAGGGGGCGCCGCGAACGCGATCTCGATCAACGGACCACGACCATGGGACCCCATCGCGACGAGCCGGTGTTGCGACTCGACGGTCGTGACCTGCGCACCCAGGCAAGCCAGGGGGAGCAGCGGTCGGCAGCCTTGAGCCTGCGCCTTGCCGCCTATCGCCTGTTGGAGGACCGCCACGGGCGGCCACCGATCCTGGTGCTCGATGATGTCTTCTCCGAACTCGACCACTCCAGAGTCGCAGGCGTGCTCGAGTTGCTGCCTCGAGGTCAAGTCTTTGTCACTACGGCGCGCGATGATGAGGTACCGGTGGAGGGAAGGCGTTGGTCGGTAGGTGAGGGGAGCGTGCGGTGACAATGACTGGTGAAGAGCGCAGACAGCTCGAGGCGGTGGGGGAGGTGCTCGATAGCGTGCTGGCTCGGATCGGCGGAGGCCGCCGCCCGGTGGTGATGACGGTCCGGGAGCGGTGGAGTGAGGTGGCCGGACCGGGTTGGGATCAGGGTGAGCCGGTGCAGGTGAGCGATGGTGTACTCACGGTCGAGGTGCGCGACGGAGGCACCGCGTCGCGCCTTCGTTACGATACGGGCCCGTTGTTGCGGAGAATTTCCGGGCTCATCGGGGCTGAGGAGATCACTTCGATTCGGCTCAGGGTGGCCCGTAGGAGCAAATAATCGTGGGGCCATGGCGCACCGGCCGGAGCATGGTCGCTGAACCGCCCAAAAAGTCCCGAGAACATAGGGTTTTCGCTATAATGACATGTCTGTTAGTTACTTATCCGGCCATTGCCCGGGAAGGGGTCCGAAGAGTCCTGTGAGTGGAGCCAAACGCGGCACGGACGCGTCCTACGATGCCAAAGACATTCAGATCCTGGAGGGCCTCGAAGCGGTCCGGCGTCGACCTGCGATGTACATCGGATCTACCGGCCCCAAGGGGCTCCACCACCTGATCTGGGAGGTTGTGGACAACGCGGTGGACGAGGCCATGGCCGGGTTCTGCACTCGCGCCGAGGTGACATTGCTGCCCGATGGAGGGGTGCGAGTGCGCGACAATGGCCGGGGGATTCCGGTCGACAAGCACCCCAAGACCAAACTGCCGGCGCTGACCACGGTGCTCACCACGCTCCACGCCGGCGGCAAATTCGAGGCGGGGGCGTACACGGTCTCCGGTGGGCTGCACGGTGTTGGGGTTTCCGTCGTAAACGCTCTGTCGAGCCGACTCGACATCGAGGTGGTCCGGGATGGGGCTCATTGGCGCCAGTCCTTCGAAGTCGGTCATCCGACCACCGCGCTCACAAAGGGCAAGCCGGGAAAGCGCTCCGGTACCACCGTTACGTTCTGGGCGGATCCCGAGATCTTCTCCGAGACCACGGACTACGACGCCAGCACGGTGAAGAGCCGGCTGCGGGAGATGGCATTCCTCAATTCGGGTCTCGAGATTCGCTTCCGCGATGAGCGGGGCGAAGAGGTCGACGAGGTTGTTTTCCAGTACAAGGGCGGGTTGATCGACTTCGTCAAGCATCTCAATGCGACCCGCGAGCCCATCCACAAACAGGTCGCCTACTTCTCCGACACCGCAGAAGAAGGTGAGGTGGAAGTAGCCCTCCAGTGGACCAGCGGCTACAACGAGACGATCCTCAGCTTCGCCAACAACATCAACACTCACGAGGGCGGCACCCACGAAGAGGGCTTCCGCAAGTCGCTCACCAGGGCAATCAACGATTTTGCTCGCGGCCGCAACATCCTCAAGGACAAGGACACCAATCTCCAAGGCGAGGATGTCCGCGAGGGCCTCACCGCCATTGTCTCCGCCAAGGTTCGCCAGCCACAGTTCGAGGGCCAGACGAAGACCAAACTCGGCAATACCGAGATCCGATCCTTCGTTGAAAAGGCACTCAACCAGAAGCTGCCCGAGTGGCTGGAACGTAATCCCGGCGACGGTCGGCGAATCCTCGACAAGGCCAATAATGCGGCAAAGGCGCGCATGGCGGCACGTCAGGCGCGCGACCTCACCCGTCGCAAGAGCTTGCTCGACAGCGCTGGGCTGCCCGGCAAGCTGTCGGACTGCTCGTCCAAGGACCCTGCACTCAGCGAGCTGTTCATCGTCGAGGGCGACTCAGCCGGGGGTTCGGCCAAGCAGGCTCGCAACAGTGACTACCAAGCCATCCTGCCGATTCGCGGCAAGATCATCAATGTCGAGAAGAACCGGATCGATCGGGTGCTCAAGAACACGGAGATCCAATCGTTGATCACCGCAATCGGGACCGGGATCGGCGATGAACTCGACCTCGACAAGTCCCGCTATCACAAGATCGTCATCCTCACCGACGCCGATGTCGACGGGGCGCATATCAGGACGCTGCTGCTCACCTTCTTCTTCCGGCATATGCCGGAGCTGATCGAGGCGGGCTACGTCTACATCGCGCAGCCGCCCCTCTTTTCGGTGAAGGTGGGTACGAAGACGCAATGGGTGTTCAACGATGCCGCCCTCGACGAAGTGAAGGTCGAGCTGAACGGCAAGAAGATGAACATCCAGAGGTTCAAGGGCCTCGGCGAGATGAACGCCGACCAGCTGTGGAACACGACCATGGACCCCGAGGCCCGCCAGTTGCTTCGGGTGTTCCTCGAGGATCAGTTCCATGCCGAGGAAGTGTTCAGCACCCTGATGGGCAACGACGTTGAAGCCCGCCGGTCCTTCATCCAACACAACGCCAGCGATGTGCGGTTCCTCGATTTCTGACCGAGACGCACCAATGCCAATGAGATCGTAGAGAGAGATTCCATGCCCAACGGAGACACCGATCGAGTCCGCGTGGTCGAGATCGAACGCGAGATGGAGGATTCGTTCCTCGAGTACGCGATGTCGGTCATCGTTTCGCGAGCGCTTCCTGACATTCGCGACGGCCTGAAGCCGGTACACCGCCGCATCCTCTACGCCATGTACGACGCCGGGATTCGCCCCGGAACACCCTTCCGCAAGTGCGCCAGGGTGGTCGGCGACGTGATGGGCTGGTTCCACCCGCACAGCAACGACGCCATCTACGACGCCTTGGTCCGCCTCGGCCAGGACTTCTCGTCGCGTTACCCGCTGGTCCAGCCACAGGGCAACTTCGGCTCCGTCGACGACGGGCCTGCCGCGATGCGCTACACCGAGACTCGCATGGCCCCCCTCGCGCTGCACCTCCTCGACGGGATCAACGAAGAGACTGTCGACTTCGTGGACAACTACTCGGGTGAACGCCAGGAGCCGACCGTGCTTCCGGCGCGGTTCCCGAACCTGTTGGCAAATGGCTCGACCGGCATTGCCGTCGGTATGGCGACCAACATCCCGCCCCACAACCTGCGTGAGGTCATCGATGCGTGCCTGTACGGGCTCAATCACCCGGAGGCGACTTCTGAGGACCTCGCGGAATTCGTCAAGGGGCCGGATTTCCCGACGGGCGGCTACATCGTGGGGACCGCAGGGATTCGTGATGCCCTGCTGACGGGGAGGGGCTCCGTGAAGATGCGGGCCGTCACCGACGTGGTGGAGGTGAGGAAGAGCCGTGTCGCCATCATCATCTCTGAGATTCCCTATCAGGTGAGCATTCGCCGGATCATGGAGAAGATCGCCGAACTGGTCAACAACAAGACGATCACCGGCATCAGCGGCCTGCGCGACGAGTCAAACCGCAACGGGATCCGCATCGTCGTGGAACTCAAACGGGACGCCAATGCCCAGGTGGTGCTGAATCAGCTCTTCAAGGGGACCGGCCTCGAGGAGAACTTCTCTGTCAACACGGTTGCCCTCGTCGACGGTGTGCCCAAGACGCTGAATCTGGCCGAGATGGTGCATCACTACTTGATTCACCAGCTCGAGGTCGTTGTGCGCCGCACCCAATACCGGCTCGAGCAGGCGCGCCAGCGCGCCCACATTGTCGAAGGGCTGCTCATAGCCCTCGACAACATCGATGAGGTTGTCAAGATCATCAGAGGTTCGAGCGATGTCGATTCGGCCCGTACCACCCTCATGGAGCGCTTCGAGCTGAGTGATATCCAGGCCCGCACGATCCTTGACATGCCGCTGCGGCGCCTCACCGCACTCGAGACCGAGAAGCTTCGTGAGGAGTACTCCACGCTGATGGAGACCATTGCCGGGTTGGAGGCGATCCTCGCCAGCGACGCACTACAACGCGAGGTGGTCGCTGAGGAACTCACCTTGATCAGGGAGAAGTACGGTGATGCCCGTCGCAGCCGGATCATTCCCGACCTGGGTGAGATGTCCCTCGAAGACCTGATCGCCGACGAGGAACTCGTGGTCACGATCACTGCCGCCGGATACGTCAAGGCCGTGTTGGCAGTGGCCTATCGCACCCAAGGACGCGGAGGTCGCGGGGTCAAGGGCCAAGACCTGCGCCAGGACGATGTGATCACCCATGTGTTGCACACCTCGGCGCATGCCTACCTGCTGTTCTTCACCAACCGGGGCAAGGTCTACCGGATGCGGGCGCACCAACTGCCGCGGAAGGACCGCACTGCCAAGGGTGCCCTGATCCAATCGGTCCTCCCGATGGAACCCGACGAGGTCATCGAGGCGGTCATCGACACCCGGGACTACGAGACGTCGCGGTTCCTGGTGGCCTTCACGAAGATGGGTCAGGTCAAAAAGACGAAGTTTGCCGAATACGACTCCCGCAACCAGGTGCTCGTGGCGATCTCACTCCAGGAAGACGACGAAGTTGTTGCCGTCCAAGCCACAACGGGGGACAACGCCCTCGTGATGTTCACCCGCAACGGGCAAGGCATCCGGTTCAAGGAGAGCGACGTTCGCCCCATGGGCCGCGATACCCGCGGTGTGCGGGGAATTCGGCTCCGGGAGGGCGACGAGGTGGTTGCCGCCGCCTGTGTCACCGAGGGAGACGAACTCCTGCTGGTGACCTCGGGAGGCTACGGAAAGCGAACCAAGGTGGCCGAATTCCCGCTGCGCAACCGAGGCGGCATCGGGGTGAAGGCAATGAAGCTCACCAGGGTCCGAGGGGTGTTGGTTGGTGCGCTCGCCGTCTCATCGGGCGACGAGGCCTTTGTGACTTCGAGCGACGGAATCGTGATCCGACAGTCCGTCGACTTGATCAGCCGCCAGCGCCGCGACTCCACCGGCGTCAAGGTGATGAACCTCGAAGACGGCGCTGCGATATCCGCCATAGCCCTCGTTCCTCGTGAGGACGACGAGTAGCGGGAACCAAAGGGCGACCGAATAGCGTTGATGCAAAGAGCGCCTCGGTTCGAGAACCGGGGGTACACTCGTCACGTCTTCGAGGAGTTCCAGAACATGGCAGTCAGACGAGTGCGTCGGATCGTTCGCAAGATCGACCCGTGGACGGTGCTCAAGGTTTCGCTGGTGCTCAACGCCATCGGGGCTCTCATCTTCGTGCTCGGCACCTGGGTGGTTTGGTCGATGTCGCTCCAGCGCGGCATCCCCGACCGGTTCGTGGAGATCTTCGAGAGCCTGACGTTGACATTCGTTCCGGACGGTGAGTTGTACTTCCGGGTCATCGTCATGCTCGCCATTGTCGGTGGCATCGTGATGACCGGGCTGATGACGCTCGGAGCCGTGATGTACAACCTGATCTCGGACCTGGTCGGTGGGGTCGAGATCACGGTGCTCGAAGAGACCTACAACCCGATCCAAGCACAGGCTCCTGTCAGGGTCGCTCCCGCCGCGCATCGTCCGCCGGCTTCTGGGAACGGAGCGGGATCCGCAAGTCGATCCGTAGACGCAGAGCAGCCTGTAGCGGTTCCCCAGGCCAAGTCCGGCTAGCGGGCCGGGGCGGGTGCCCCGACCAGCAACGTTTGCTGCGTTGAGGACGGCCGGCCACGCCACTGCTCGGCCGCAACAGCGCCACTGATACCGGCAACATACGCCGTGCGGGATTGCGCCGGCGAGCGAAGGCTTGGTCCTGGACGTCGCTACAAGCCCAAGCCGGCGCTGTTCAACAGTCTCCTAATCGGCGGCCTGTGCGTCCGCTGCGATTTTGCGGGCGGAGTCCTCGTCGTCGGAACTGACCCACACTTTTGCGGTGCCGACACCGGGAAAGGCACCACCGATGTCGTCGGCCGTCACCTGAGCCGCAATACCGGAATCCTCGAGGTGGGCTCGCAACAGGTCGGCTTCGGGACGGGCGCCAAACTCGGCGATGACGATGAGTTCTGGTTCGGTCATGCGTCCATCATACGAACCGCGCGGTTTCTCGGCAGTTCGAGATTGGTCAGATGTCCGGAACCACGATCACGTGGGGAAGAGGGATGCGGGCCGAGGGGCCGCCGTCAACGACGTTGATCGGCGCCAGGAAGCGAACCTGTTCGATCAGGCAGAGGCTTTCGGCGTCGGCCCTGCAGTAGATCACGGTGACGTCGGCCGTCACCGACGACGTCCCCGCGGTGAAGTCTGCCGCAATCTCAACAGGGAAGGTCACCCCGGTCAGCGACTGGCTTGCCGCCTCCTCCACAGTGACCGCATCTCCGGGGACGAACCATTGGACCGATGACGGCGCATCCTCGTTGACCTTGTAGCCGGCGGGGAGTACGAAGTCGAGGACAAAGGAACCAGGCCCAGGGCCCGTTGTGATCGGATCAAGTTGGATCACCGTGCCGGCGAAGTCCGCAGCGTCGGGCGGTGGATTGAAGTTCTCGATGCCCTTCAACACCAGAGTGGTCGTGGTGCCGGTGGAGAGGTCGACGACCCGGACGGCGTGATTGTTGGTGTCGGCAACGTACAGGGCGTCACCATCGAGCGAGAGGCCGCCCGGTTCATAGAAGAGGGCGGCGTTTCCATCGGCCCAGCCGTGTTCGGCGCCAAAGCGGGTGGTGACGGTGTTGGTGGTGAGGTCGATTTCCTTGATCTTGCTGTTGTAGGTGTCGGCGATCAGCAGTGTCCCGGTTTCCGCCCGGAATACGACGCCGAGTGGGTGCTGCAACCGAGCCGCGGTCCCTGCGCCGTCTTCGTCGCCAAACTCAAAGAGGTTCTGATCGCTGCCGGCAACGATGCCGGTCCTTCCGGCGGCTTCGAGTACGTCGGCGTACCGAATCGAGCTCGACTCGCTATCGGCGAAGTAGAGGCGTCCCGCGCCGTCGAAAGTGAGGCTGCTGGGCTGCGCCAGCTCCGCTTCGGCCAGGGTGCCGTTCACGGTGCTCTCTCGGCCGTTACCGACCAGCGGGGCGATGGTACCGCCGACGAGGTCCATCGACCAGATCTGGTGCGAGCCCGCCATTGCGATGTAGAGAACGCCGTTGCGGATCGTGAGGCCCCAGGGCGAAATGAGGGCAACCGCCGGTGCGGAACCGCCGGTCGGCGGGTAACCGATCGAGCCGGTGCCGACCAGGGTCTCGACGATGCCGGTCGCAACATCCACCGAGCGGATCACGTGATTGTCGGTGTCTGCGACGTACAGCGTTGTGCCATCTTCGCTCAGCGCCATGCCCTGGGGAGCATTGAACTGGGCCTCGAGACCGAACCCGTTGCGGTAGCCGGATCGACCGCTGCCGTAGACGTCGAGGATCTCTCCGGTGCCGGGGTCGGCCACCACGATGCGGTTGTGCCCGGTGTCCGCGATGAACAGATGGTTGGCTGCAGGGTCGACCAAGACCTTTCCTGGAAAGCTCAGCACGGTTTCCGGGGCCCCGTCGCTCTCCAGCGCAAAGTCGATCGGCGTCGTGTCGAGTTCGTCCTTTGCGGCGAACTCTGCCACCAGTGACTCCATGATGGGGGCCACCTTGGCGTAGACCCCTTCCCCTGAATCGCCGCCGACCACGTTGCCGGCAGGGTCGATCAACACGACCGTCGGCCAGGCGTTGACGCCCCAGGTTTGCCAGATCTCGAAGTCGCGGTCGTTGACGACGGGGTGCTCGAGGTCGTACCGAAGGATCACCTGCCGAATGTTGTCGGTCGCCGACTCATTGACGAACTTGGCCGAATGGACCCCGATGACAACCAACTCGTTGGGGTATTCGGCCTCGAGCCGCTCCAGGTCGGGGATGATGTGGATGCAGTTGATGCACCCATATGTCCAGAAGTCGAGGAGAATCACCTTGCCGCGCAGGGACTCCAACGTCAGAGGGGCCTCGGTGTTGAGCCAGTCGAGGCCCTCGGGAAACTCTGGCGCCGGGGTGGTTCCGGCGTACGAGACGGTGTCGGCGGGGCCGGATTCACCGTCTCCGGCCGGTTCGCCGCCGCCGAGCGATTCGGTGGGGGAGGTGGTGCCGACGGCAGTCGTGGTGGTTCTGCCGCTTTCGCCGTCGCTACCTGAGCAGGCCGCGGCGGCGAGGGCCAAGATCGTCAGCAAGATGCCGAGACGTCGTCGCATGACCGCATTCAACCCGGCCCGGCGGTCTATGGGGTCGTGTTCACCGATTGTTCACGGCCCCGAGTCGCGCAACGAATATGAGGCTACGCCGAGGCCCGCATTCAATGCCGCGGAGAGAAAGGCCTCTGCGGCGTTGTCTGCCCGTTGCAGACCCGACGGGTAGGCGTCCCGGGCGACGGCGAGCGCTCCGGCGGCGAGGGCCAGTGCCTCGAGGTGGGCGGCGAGGTCGGCGACGCCGACGATCCGCGTGATGACGCCGGTATCGGTTGCCGAGGTAACGCGGGCCATGGCTGCCGCCCAGTCACCGTTCACCGGAGCCGCGAAGGCGCGCCACTTGGCAGCGGGGCGAGGTCTGGCCCAACGCGAACCGACCGGTTCGGGGAAGGGAATTGCCTCGCCGCGGCGCAGCGGCTTGCCCGGTTCCGTCCAGGCCACCATCTCGTCCATGACGGTACCGCCGCGGGCGGTTTCGTGCGCAACCAGCGACGGAGCGATGCCACTGGCCAGGTTGGCGCCGGCCAAGAGGGATGTCGCTCGCAGCCCGTACTCGGCGTCGTGGTCGGCGCGAGTGATCTCATGCCACACGACACAAGAGATCCCGGCCTCTGCGGCGCGGCGAACGAGCGGTTCGGGATCTTCCGCATCGGTGACGGCCACGTCGAAGCCGCTGAGGTCCTCGGCTCGAGCCAGGCGGGGGTCGTGGCGGCGCGGGGTGCGGTCGACGAGGCCCAATTTGGTGAGGTCCCCTTCGGCCAAGAGGATGCGACCCGTTCGGAGCCCGACCTCGCCCGTGTGTTCGAGGGCGATGCGCATACTCAGCGCGGAGTGGGTTCGTGATCGGTCGGATGCCAATCGCCCGCCGGCTCGGGGTGCTTCACCGGCCGCTTGAGAAAGGCGACAACCCCGAGGGCGACCGCGACGGCGACGAGAAGGCGCTTCATGGTCGGAAGCGTAGCGGTGCCCGGGCGGAGTGGCGGGATCGGAAGGGGGTCCGTATGCTCGGACTTTCGAGTCCACGGACTCGGAAGCCGTCTGAAGAGCGAAGTCCGGTGAGATTCCGGTGCTGTCCCGCAACTGTGATGCCCCTCTGGGGGACAAGTCAGGTCGCCTCTCCAGATGGTTGTGGATGAGCCCTCGGAGGAGGGGTGCACTCCGCAGCTACCGCCTCCTCCACTGAGAGGAGGCTCATGTGCACCGTTCCCTCACCGTTGTTGCCGCGCTGTTGATGGTGTCCGTGGCAGCGTGTGGAAGCGAGCCAACGGCGGTCACCACCACAACGGCCCCCGCCGCCACGACGACGAGTACGACACGCGCAGCACCGGAGACATTTCCCGTTGTCGTCAACAGCGACCTGGGGAGCACCACCATCGCCGCGTCACCACGTCGTATCGCGGCGCTGTCGGCGACGCACGTCGAGATGTTGTTTGCGATCGGAGCCGGGGACCAGGTGATCGCCGGAGATCTCTACTCGAACTACCCGGCTGAGGCGGCAGAGCTGACCCTGGTGGATTCATTCAACCTCAATCTCGAGGCGTTGATCGACCTTGATCCGGACCTCGTCATCCTGTCATTCGACCCCGGTGATGTGGCGACTGCACTCGACGCGGTGGGGACCCCCACCTTGCTGTTTGGCACGCCGCTCGACCTCGACGGTGTCTACGACCAGATCAAGACTCTCGGCATGGCCACCGGTCACGTTGCTGAAGCGGCCGGCCTGCGGGCCGAGATGGAGGCCGCGGTCGCCGCCACGGTCGCGGCGGTAGGTCCGGCCGGCACTGGTGTCACCTACTACCACGAGACCGACCCGTTCAGCTTCTACACGCCGAACTCGAAGTCGTTCATCGGAACCCTGTACGCCCTGCTCGGCATGGAGAACATCGCCGACGAGGCCGCCGACGACTTCGGTTCGGGGTTCCCGCAGCTTTCGCCCGAGTACATCATCGCCGCCGACCCAGCCATCATCTTCCTTGGGGGAGGCTTCGAGGATGAAGCGAGCGTTGCCGCCCGCGACGGGTGGGACACGATGACCGCCGTCGCCGATGGGCAGGTAGTCGTTCTCGACTACGACATGGCAAGCCGATGGGGGCCGAGGGTGCCCGAATTACTCGAGGACATCGCCGCAGGGTTGCTCTCGTATCTCCAGGAGAGCGCCGGCTAGTGGCCGCTGCTCCCGTTCCGGTAGCGTCGCGACGCCGGGGAGTGGCCGCGGGAGTGGCGGGGGGTGCCCTGGTGGTGGCGGCACTGCTCGGAGTCGCCATGGGACCGGTCGGCTTGCGGCCGTTGGCCGTGGTTGGCGAGATGCTCGACCGGATTCCCTTTGTGGGGGTCGAGTCGGGTCTGACGGATCGACATCAGGCGATCCTGTGGGAGTTGCGCGTCCCCCGCGTCGTGCTCGCCGGACTGGTAGGCGGAACGCTGGCGATGGCGGGCGGGTCCTATCAGGGGGTCTTCCGCAATCCACTGGCTGACCCCTATCTGCTCGGCGTGGCCGCCGGAGCCGGATTGGGGGCGACGGCCGCCATCAACGCCGGGGCGGATTCGGGGAACTGGCTGCTCCCGCTGGCGGCCTTTGCGGGTGGCCTCGTTGCCGTCGCCGCGACCTATGCGCTGGGCCGGATCGGGGGCGGGCGCACCACCACCGCAACGCTGATCCTCGCCGGAGTTGCCGTCGCCTCGTTCTTCACCTCGGTACAGATCTTCGCCCAACAGTTGGCGTCCGATCGGATCCGAGAGGTCTACTCGTGGATCTTGGGCAGGCTGACGACGGTGGGATGGTCGGAAGTTCTCGTCCTGCTGCCGTTCGCTGTGGTCGCCGGGGCCATCTTGATCTCGCACGGCCGCCATCTCGACGTGCTTGCGGTCGGCGAAGAAGAGGCTTCGACCCTTGGGATGAGAGCGAGTCGAGTGAGGCTCACCATCGTGATCGCGGCCACGCTGGCGACCGCCGCTGCCGTATCGGTGAGCGGCCTGATCGGGTTCGTGGGCATCATCGTTCCCCATGCGGTGCGTCGCATCACCGGGACGAGCTATCGGGCCATCCTGCCGGTGTCGCTCCTGGCGGGCGCGGCATTCTTGATCCTGGCCGACCTGATCGCCCGCACCGTGATTGCCCCATCCGAGATTCCGGTCGGGGTGGTGACCGCGTTCGTGGGTGCCCCGTTCTTTGCTCTGATCCTGGCTCGGACAAGGAGAGGGCTGGCGTGAGTGTCCTCGTATGCGCCGACGTCGAGGCTGCCTACAACGGGTCCCAAGTACTCGCCGGCGTGACGCTGCACGTCGATCCCGGCGAATGGGTGGCGCTGATAGGACCGAACGGTGCCGGCAAGTCAACCCTGCTGAGGGTCGTCGCCGGGGTGATGACCCCCGCAGCGGGCAAGGTGACGATCGGGGGCGATCCGGTCGATGCCATGACTCGCCGGGCGGCGGCACGACGTATCGCCATGGTGCCGCAAACGCCGACGATTCCCGAAGGCATGACTGTTCGTGAGTACGTGATGCTCGGCCGCACGCCGTACATCTCGTATTGGGGATCAGAATCGGCCGAGGACGTGGCGAAGGTGGCGACCATCCTGGCGCGCCTCGACCTCGACCAACTGGGCCATCGCCCGATGCAAGCCCTCAGCGGCGGAGAGCGGCAGCGGGTTGTGCTGGCGAGGGCGCTGGCGCAGGAGGCCGGGCTGCTTCTGCTGGACGAACCGACGGCCGCCCTCGACCTGGGTCACCAGCAGCAGGTGCTCGATCACGTCGACGAGTTGCGCCGCTCGAGCAGCATTGGCGTGCTGAGCGCTATGCACGATCTGACTCTTGCGGCGCACTACGCCGATCGATTGGTGCTCATCGACCGGGGGGTCGTCGTCGCTTCGGGCACCGCCGGGGAAGTACTCACCGCAGCGCATCTCGATGCCCATTTTGGGGCTGCGGTGAGCATCCTGCATGACGCCGACGGGAGACTCATCGTCGCTCCCCGGCGCCCGGCGTAGCCGTGCCTCAGCCGGAGATCATGCCGTCGAAGAGGCTGCCGATTCCGTAGGCGAGGAACCCGCCGATGCCGGCGATGACCAGGTTCTCCAGGCCCGCCTTGAATGGCCGCGTCCTCGTCACACGGGTCTTGACCACACCCACGATGAACAATCCGAGCATCGACAGGGCGGCGGCCCAGGCCAGGCCGACCCCCGTGTCGTCTGTGAGCACGAAAGGGAGCACAGAGGGCGCGGAGCCGACGAGGAACAGCGCGCCCGACATGAGCATCGCCATGTACGGAGACCGGCGCTCGCTGTCGGCGACCCCAAACTCGAGAGACTTCATGGCGTTGAGCAGAGTCTCGTCGGATCGGGAGAACGCGGCGACCACACCATCCATGTCGTCGTCGGTGACGCCCATATCGGCGAAGAAGCCGCGCAACTGGTCGACCTCCTGATCGCGGAAGTGGCTGATGTGGACCTTCTCCAAGGCGATCTCGGAGTCGAGGACCTCTTCTTGGGACTTTGTGGCCAAATACTCACCGGCGGCCATCGAGATGGATCCGGCGATGGCTCCGGCAACCGCAGTGAGGAGGACTTGCTCTGCGGTGAGGCCACCACCGACCACCCCGGCGGCGAGTAGGAACATCGAGACCAAGCCGTCGTTGACGCCGAGCACGATGTCTCGCCAGTACTGGCGAGACATGCCCACGTGCGCTTCGTAGGCCACGCCGTCGGCACTTACCGACGGGGTGGGTGGAGAGGTCGAATCCGTCATGAGTGTCGAGTGTACCGAACGCCGGGGTTGACCAACCGTGCTCAGGTTCAACGCCGAGGGTGACGATGAACTAGGAGGTATCCAGAAGAAGCGATATGGTCGGTGATCTGATGATGACACCTTTTCCGTCCTCGGCACAGGTGGCCAGGGAACGTGTCCGGATGGACCACGAACTCCAACGGATCGTGGCGGAAACCCCCCGGCTGGCCCCGAGCTCATGCGATGTCGTGCCCGCCACCGTGGTCGGTGATCCCGGCGGGGTCCGGCTCATCTTCCGCAGCCTTCTGCGATGTGCGCTGGGCCGAGGCGAGACGGCGGACGTCAGCGTGCGGGCGCTCGGCGACGGCTACGTCTTCACGGTGTGTGGTCCCGTCGGTACCGGTGAGCTGTGTGAGACCGCCGGTCCGCTCGACCTGGAACAATCGGCCTCGCTGGCGGTACGCATGGGTGGGTCGATCCGCTCCCGATTCGAGCCAGATCGTTCCATTCTGGAGTTCTGGCTCGCCGCCTCGTAGCCGCCGGTCGCTTCAGCCCATCTCTCCGTTCTCCCGCAGCATCTCGCGGGCGATGATCAACTGCTGGATCTGGGTGGTTCCTTCGTAGAGCCGGAAGAGTCGGACATCTCGATAGAGGCGCTCGACGGCGTAGTCGGCGATGTAGCCGGCGCCGCCGTGGATCTGAACGGCACGATCGGCAACGCGGCCGACCATCTCAGAGGCGAATAGCTTGGCGCTCGACGCCTCCAGGGTCACCCTGGTCCCGTCATCCCGCAGCCGGGCGGCGTCGAGCACCATTGCTCTGGCGGCGTAGGCCTCGGCCCTGCTATCTGCCAGCATCGCCTGGATGAGTTGGTGCTCGGCGATCGGCTTGCCGAATTGCTTCCGGTTGACGGCAAACTCGACGGCATCGGAGATGAGACGTTCGGCGACGCCGACGCACACGGCCGCAATGTGGAGGCGTCCCCGATCGAGGACCTTCATCGCGGTGCGAAAACCCGCTCCCTCCATGCTGGGCCCGCCGATGATGGCGGCGGTGGGAACCCGGCAGTCGTTGAGGACGACGTCGGCGACGTGGCTTCCCTGCTGGCCCATCTTCCGTTCCGTGGCGCCGATCTCGACACCGGGCGTGTCCGCTGGGACGAGGAAGGCAGAGACGCCTGACGCTCCAGTGACGGCGGGATTGGTCCTGGCCATGACGGTGAAGAGCCCCGCCTCGGGGGCGTTGGTGATGTACCGCTTGGTTCCATTGAGGACGAAATCCTCGCCATCGCGGTCGGCTCTGGTCTGCAAGGAGGCAGCGTCTGACCCGGCGTCTGGTTCTGTCAGGGCAAACGAACCGATGACCTCGCCGGAAGCGAGCGCCGGCAACCACCTGTTGCGCTGAGCCGCGGTCCCGTCGATCACGATGCCCTGCGAGCCTATGCCGTTGTTGGTTCCCAGCAGCGAGCGGAAGGCGGGGGACGCTTGCCCCAGGGCGAAGGCGACATGCATCTCCTCTTCGGCCGTCATCCCCAGTCCACCGTATTCCTCGGGGATGGTCATTCCGAACAGGCCCATCTCCCGCATTGCAGCCACGATGGATTCGGGAATCTGATCCTCTGCGGCCACCTGGGCTTCAAGCGGGCGCAGCCGCTCTGTCACGAACTGGTTGATTGTGCCGAGGATCTGATCGAGCACGGCGTTGTCACGGATCATGGTGCCGCGAGGGTACCGAGCGGGCAGCGCCGATGCTGGTCGGTCAGCCGGCGGCTGCGCCTGCTCTGGTCCGCACCAGGGTCTCGCCGGCGAGAGGGAGGAAGAGCTCAAACCGGGTCCAGCCGCCTTCTCTGGCGTGGTTGACATCGCCCCCCATGAGCCGGGCCAGTTCGCGAGCCACCGACAGGCCGAGCCCAACGGAGGCGGGTTGTGTGCCGGCTTCGTGGGCGGAGGCGTACGGCTGGAAGACCAGTTCCTGGAGGGCGGCGGGGATTCCATCGCCATCGTCGAGCACGGCGACGACGGATCCGCCGGCTTGCTGGGTCAGTTCGATCCGAAGGTGAGCCCCGCCGTGGCGGCGGGCGTTGGTGATGAGGTTGCGAATGATCTGGCGGAACCGTCCGGGGTCGGCCCAGACGGCGGCCGTTTCGCCCACGACATCGACTGCACCCTGGCTGTTGGATTGGAGTCCCGCCAACACGGCGTCAACCTCGCGCCGGACGTCGACTACTTCAGCCGTCACGACCAGGGTCCCGACGCTGGTACGAGCCGCAGTGAGTAGGTCTTCAACGATCTCGGCTACCTCGTTGCTCTGTTCGGCGATCAGCGCCACAAACTCGGTGATTTCCTTCTCGTTGAAGTCGGGACGGCGGTGCCGCAACTCGTCGGACAGACCAACAACTGCGGTAAGGGGAGTGCGGAGTTCATGGCTGACGGTGGCGACAAACTCGTCCTTGGCCCGGACGAGTTCCTCCAGACGATGACGAGATGCTTGACGTTCCCAGAAGGCCCCGATCATCTCGGCGGCCGTCTGCAGCATGGCGATTTCGTCCTGGTGCCACAACCGTGGCATTTCGTACTCGGCAAACCCGATCGAGCCCACCCAGCGGCCGGAGGAGAAGATGGGGATGTTCAGTTCGGTGAGGCAGTCGTCGCCTTCGTAGATCCGCTTCTCGTCGTCACTGAGATTCGTTGTGTCAACGACCACGGGTTGCCCGGCGCCAAGGGCGTCCCGCATTTCCGGGACCCAGTCATACGGAGTCAGCGCAGAGGTGGGCTCGCCGGTCACCTCGTCAATCCAGATTTCCTCGCTGACGATATGCTCGTAGCCGGGCTTGATCGCCTCGTGCATCACCCGAGCGCAAAGGCCGAGATCCGCATGGTGCTCGTTGATGTCAACGAACACATTGGGGGACTGGGTGGCGGCGAGCAGTTCCCGCAGCGCAACATCGACGGCCGTTTCCTCGTCGGAGGTGAGCAGCGCCCGGGAGCAGTTGGCCAGGGCCTTCTCATAGGTGAGGCTGGTATCGAGCGACGTGACGAGGCGTTCGAGGGTGCGGCGGGCATCGCGTCGCTCCCAGAAGGAGCCAATCATGTTGGCGGCGGTGCGCAGCGCATTGATCTGGACCTGGCTCCAGCGACGATCCTCCAAGTAGTTGCCGAAGGCTATTGAGCCGTGCCATGAACCGTTGACCTGGATGGGCAGGCACAGCTTCGTCTTCACCCCGTTGTCTTCGTAGCGTTCGCGTTCTCGGCCGCTGAGATCTGCGGTCACGATGAACGACGGTCGACCTCTGCGGAGATCCTCGTACACAGTCGGCAGCTCGGAGAAGAGGCCCGCCAACCACTTGTTGCGCCCGATCGGGAGCGGGACCCGCTCGGCGTGGTGCACGATCCGCGCGCACAGACCTTTGGCCGGATCGGTGTAGTTCACGTCGACATAGGCGAAGTCGGCGGACGTCGCCTCGAGCAGGGCATCGAGGGCTGCGTCGAGAGCGAGATCGTGGTCGGAAGTGAGAAGTGCAGCCGAGCAGTCGGCCAAGGCCGTTTGATACAGGCGCTGCTCCTCGAGGTCGTGGATGGTGGCCTCGATGCGATGCCGTGCCTCGTTGCGCTCGAGAAACGACCCGAACATCTCGGCGGCGGTGGTCAGCAAGACGTTGTCGTTGCGTGACCAATCCCGCTTACCTGTGGTGTCGCAGAAACCGATGACCCCGTACCACTTGCCGTTGACGAAAATGGGCAAAGCGAGTTCCGAGACGACGTCTGTTGTGTCGTAGAGCTCCCGGAGCCTGCCGCTGAGTGAGGCAACCTGGAACTCGTGAGACCAACCCGCCTCGAGCCTTTTTCGGGCGTCCGGGCACCACGACCACGGGACGAGATCCCACGTCCCAGCTTCATCGCTTTGGACACCGGTACGGAGCAGCTCCCGCTGGAGGGAGGAGCACAGCCCGAGATGGGGGTGGTCGACGTTCTTCTCGATGAACACGGAATCGGCCGCGGTGGCGGCGAGCAGGGCGCTGAGTGCGGCGCGCTCAGGGTCTTCTCGACTGCCGCCGAGCAGGGCAGCGGAGCATTGGGTCAGGGCGCGATCCACGGTGACGCGCCGTTCTCCACGACGTGACTCGGCGTTCAGGATGGCGATCACTGCAGAGACGAGACCGAGAAACGCCGTGGTGAAGAGGATCCCGACAACGGTGCCGGCAATCGAGGTTTGAACTTCCGTCAGTTGTGGAACATCGACGGGAAGCCAATCCCAGGTGATTGCCACGTACCCGAGACCGGCGTAGATCACGGCGGGTACGGCCCACCGAAGGGGGAGCAAGAGAAATGCCGCCAGGGTCAAGTAGGACCACGGAATACCGAGCACCGCCGGATTGATGTCGATGTAGGCGAGGCTGATGAATATTCCAGAGATATCGATCAACAGCGAAGCCACCGGTGGGCGGGTGGAACTGGAACGGAGTCGAAGAGTGGCGTCGATGATTGCCAGCAGGGCGAAGGATGCTGCGACGTAGCCGGGGGTCCAGCCCCAGATGGCGGCGAGGAGGGCGCCAACGATGGCAATGACGATGCCCTGAGGAACTCGGGCCTGTTGCCAGATTTGGGCGAGGCGGCCACGGCGATCCTCAGTCAGAGATAGTGCGCCGAAGTGGCGTCCTCGGGCAGCTGATGCTGCCCCACGAGTGGCCTGCGCCATTGGTGTATCTCCGTTTGACCGTCGCGAAACTCCAACGCCGTTGGGCGTCTCTCCCCCTTTCCTATCGTCGGCATTTGGCAGCTTGGTCTTGAACCGCTGATTGGCGTCGTGTGGATCCAGGTCGCTTCGACGCCGCCTCGCTTCGCCCCTTGGCGGAGGGCGGAGAAACCGCACCGCCTAGCCCAGACTGTGCGGGGCTTGCGGAGGTGGCTGCTCGCCGGGCTAGCTTGCTGCCGCCGAGGTTCGGCCCCGCTCGGCGATTGACCGGATCGTCAACACGATGAAGAACAGGACGATCGGGACGACGGCCATCGTTGCCGAGCCGGAGGTGTTGGCGTGGTAGCTGATGATGAGGCCGATCACCACCGAGAGAACTCCGATGAGCGAGGCCACCGCCATCATCGACGGTACCCGCCGCACCAGGAGAGCTGCGGTGGCCGGAGGGCCGACGAGGAGCCCGAACACCAGAAGCGTCCCTACGGTCTGGAACGACCCGACGATTGTGACCGTGATCAGCGCCAGCAGCGCACCATGGGCAAGGCGGGGGCGCAAACCGAGCAACTGGGCCTTTTGCTCGTTGAACGCCAGCACCAGAAACGCCCGGTAGAAGACCACCGAAACCACGAGGGTGATCCCAGCAACGACGGCCAGGACCGCGATGTCGGCACCGGTGACGCCGAGGGCGTCGCCGAAGAGGATGTTGGTGAGGCTGCCCGTGTAGGACGCGGTGCGCGAGATGAGGATCACGCCGAGGCCGAGCATCCCAACGAACAGGAGGCCGATCCCGGTGTCCTCGGAGAACGTCGTTTGCCGGTGGACGAGATTGATCCCAAGGATCATGACGACGGCAGCGATGGCGGCGCCGAGGAGGACGTTGAACCCGAGCAGGAGGGCGAGCGCGATTCCGGGAACGACACCGTGAACGAGGGCGTCGCCGAGGAAGGTCATGCCCCTGATGACAACCCAGGTACCGACCAGAGCCAATGCAATCGCTGCCAGCGAGCCGCCGAGGAGGGCTCGTTGCTGGAAGGCGAACTCGAAGGGGGCGATGAGCCAGTCCATGCCGCTAGCCAACGTAGCTCGAGCCGAGGCCGCGGTTCGGTTTGTTCGCGGTCATGAGAGCGCCTGCGCGATCCGCTCTGCGTTGGTTTCCAGCATCTCGATCAGGGTGCCGGCTCCGGAGCCTGCTACGCCGAGCGACCCCGTGAAGAGTTCGACCACGATTACGCCGCCACCGGCCTCGGCGGCAACCGCATCTGCCAGCACCTCAGGATTGGTGGTTTCGGCGAAGATCGCTCGGACCTGCTCTCGCTCGACGGCGGACACCAGTTCTGTCAGTTCCGCAGAGCTGGGTTCGGCGAGGGTCGACCCGCCCGGAATCACGACTCCGACCACCTCGAACCCGTAACGGGAGGCGAAGTATCCGAGCGCGTCATGGTTGGTGACTAATTTGCGGTCCTGCGGTGGCACCACCTCGAGGATCGTTCGTGTCGCGGCGTCGGCGGTGACGAGCTCATCGGCATAGGCGTCCCCTCTGGCCGTCCAGTCGACGTTGCCGTCGACCTTCGTCAGCTCTTCAGCAATGATCCGGGTGGCGTCGGCCATCCGAAGCGGGTCGAGCCACACGTGGGGATCGTCGCCGGACTCTGCGTCGTCGGCGGTCTCGTTTCCGAAGGGGAGGGGGTCGAGCAACGGTGCCACGGTGAGTAGGTTTGCCCCGTCGGCCGCGGCGCTCTCCAGGACGTCGGCAAGGCCTTCCTCGAGGCCGAGGCCGTTGGCGATCACCAAGTCGGCTTCCTGGATGGCGGCAACCTGGCGGGCCGACGCCTGGTAGTCGTGGGGGTCTGCCCCGACCGGCAGCAGAACTTCGACGGAGCCGTCTTCGCCGACGACATTGCGGGCGACGTCGCCGAGAATCGTGGTGGTCGCCACCACGCGGACGCCGGCGGCGTCTGTGTTCCCGTCTCCGCACGCCCCAACCATGAGCGCTACCAGCAGAAGCAACCCCAGCAGGGTGCGCATAGATCGGCCGGTTTGGTGTTCCACGGTTGTTGGTCCCCAGGCAAGCGCTTAGAATGAGAATGATTCCTATAATAGTGAGAACCATAATCAAAGGGAACGAGCCGTGACAACCCCCAGCGTTGATCGTGAGGTCGAAAAGAGACTGCGCGACCACGACGTGCGCTACACCTCGGGTCGGAGGGCAGTCGTGTCCGCCCTGGCCAGATCCGATGGACCAAAGTCGGCTTCCGAAATGCACACGGAGATCGGGTCGGCGGTGCCACTTTCGTCCCTATACCGCTCCTTGGCCGTACTCGAGGAGGCGGGCGTGGTGGTTCCTCACTATGGAGCCAAGAGCCTCACCCGATATGAACTCGCCGAATGGCTCGCCGGCCACCATCACCACGTGATCTGCATCGAGTGTGGTGTGGTGGAGGACATTGCGATTCCCGAACCGTACGAGACGGAGGTTCGCAAGATCGTCGAAGACATCAGCAGCCTCGTGTCGTTTGCGCCGGTGGATCATGCCCTCGAGATCGAAGGCCGTTGCTCGCGGTGCCGGTGAGCGACGATGCCGTACGGGCCGAGGACTTGGTCCTTTCCTACGGCTCGACCGTGGCACTGGCCGCGTCGTCCTTTGTGATCCCGCGCGGCAAGGTGACCGCCGTGATCGGCCCCAACGGTTCTGGGAAATCGACGGTGCTCAACGCCATCGCAGGATTGCTCGAACCGATCTCCGGTGTCCTCGAGGTTCCGGCTCGCCGAGCCGGAGCCCCCCGCATCTCCTACGTGCTGCAAACCACGAAGGTCAACGAGGCGCTGCCGATCACGGTGCGCGAGGTGGTCACCATGGGCCGCTACGCCGGCGTCGGCGGGCTGCGGCGCCTCTCGAAGGCGGACCGCCGAGCCGTCGATGCCGCCATGGAGCGAACCGGGGTCGATGGCTTCGAGGGCAAGCACCTCCACGAACTCTCGGGGGGGCAACGCCAGCGTGTGTTCGTTGCCCAAGGACTGGCGCAAGAACACGAGCTACTGCTGCTGGACGAGCCGCTCACCGGGATCGACTTGCCAACCGCACAGGCCATCGACGAGGTCATTCATGATGAGCTGACCCGGGGGTGCACCGTGGTCTTGACCACCCACGATCTGTCCGAGGCGCGGGTTGCCGACAATGTGTTGCTGCTCTCCGGCCGGGTCGTTGGCTCAGGCTCACCCGAGTCCGTGCTCACCGCGGACCACCTCACTGCGGCGTACGGGCCGACGCTGCTCCACGTCGAGGCGGGCCGCATCTTCGTCGATGATCCCGCACACGTTCCGGTGCCGGGGCGTCACAGCCACCGCGAGCGCAGCATCCACACCGAGCCATCCCGCACCGACCTCCACGGCGACCACGACTGAGCGCGGCGTCGACAAACACGCTCGATTAGGGGGCCGCGCCGTCAATGCCGATTTGTCGGCGCTTCGCAGCGGCTTGTTCAACGTTTCCGTAGGAATTCCGGGGCGTGACCCTGAAGTTCACGCTGGGTGGCGACCGGCGACCGCTCCTGGACCTGCCGAACCAGCCCGCGCCCCCCGATGTGCGTTCGTCCACCCGATCTGTTGATCGGGGACGCTCGATTCGCCGGGCGGTTGGGAGTGCCGTGGTTGGTCGTCCCAACCGCCCGTGCAGATCGATCAGTCCCAGGCTGCGGCCCGTTCGGGGGTGCAGGGCACGTCGGACAGGTCTGCCGCATAGATGTCCGGCAGGGTCACGCCGTCGAGGAGCACCCTGAACTCGACGTTGGCGGCGTCTCGAGCAGATCCCGAGAGGACTAGTCCGTTCGGTACCCCCGGAATCTCCTCCTCGTTGGTGATTGAGGGATCGTCGGTTGGTGCAACCAGATCTCGCGCAAGACATGGTCGAGTTCGAGGCTGTGCGGCAGCCCACCAAAACGATCACGAAGAACTCCGACCTCGCTATCGACGCGGGCAAGTAGCTGCTCGGTGGTGGGGCGGCCCTGTGGCAAGGAATACCTACGCTTTCATTGATTCGATGTATCCGTAGGAATTCTAGGCGGGCCGCTCGATCCGCGGCGCATGGGATCCACGAGCGGCCAGACGGAAGATGATGTGATGTAGCCGAGTTGGTCGGCGCGAGCCACACGGGCGACCACAACGGTCACACTGAGTGGCAGCCGACAGCTGGCGACCGCACCTGGAAGTGATGCCATGAAGAGCGGGAGCCTCCCCGCTCTTGTGAGTTGCGTCCACGGACGTGGTGTATGGGGGTCCCGTTTGAGGGTGCTTCCCGATAGGTGATCACCGCGTCAGCCTCACAGGTACGTGTTACGGCGACCGTGAGGAGAACGCGGTGATCAACAAGAGCATGGACGCGTTGGTGTGGCTGCGCAAGCAGCTCGAGACCGACGACAACGACTTGCTGCGTGAGATGGTGCGCAGCTTCGCCGAGGAGTTGATGGCAGCCGAAGCCGATGTGATATGCGGTGCCCCGTATGGGGAGATCTCGGTCGACCGGGTCAATCGCCGCAACGGTTACCGGTCCCGCCGGTGGGACACTCGCACGGGCAGCATTGATCTCAAGATCCCGAAGCTGAGGACCGGTTCGTACTTCCCGGACTGGCTCCTGGACGCTCGGACCCGCTCCGAGCGGGCCTTCATCCAGGTCGTGACTGAGGCCTATGTGCGGGGCGTTTCCACGAGGAGAGTGGAAGGGCTCGTCGAGACACTCGGGATCACCTCGCGAACGGCTCAACAAAGAGATCCGGCGCCGGGCCAACGTCGTCGGGATCTTCCCCACCCGGACATCAATCGTCCGCCTCGTCGGCGCCCTCCTCGCCGAACAACAGCTCGAATTGGGCCATCGCCCGCCGCTACATGAGCCTCGAATCACTGGCCCAAACCAGGATCCGACTCATCGAACCCGACCAACTCGAGGAGGTGACCCCAGCACTCGAACCAGCAATCGGCTAGAAACAAGACTACGAGGCCGACGCGGTGCCACTCATCCACCACGCCACAGGACGTGACCCTGCGCTTGAGTGACCGAGACACCTTGCGGGGCAAGGGGTTTGACCGGTGGGCCCAGCTGGACTTGAACCAGCGACCTCATCCTTGTCAGGGATCATCAGGAGGTCGCGGCAATGTTGAGAACCGGGCGAAGACCCTTATGGGACAGGGGTTTTCGCCTCTCATCATCTCCCGACTCTTCGGGTTGCTTTTCGTCCTCTTGTGGACGCATTGTGGACGCGGAGCCGTCAGTCGTGGTCACTGGATCGGAAGATCTCTGACACGCACCCGCCTTGGGGTGATGGTGACGATCGCTCCCCGAACGAGATCATCAATGACCGAACGTAAGTTGCTGACGAGGAGTTCGGCGTGGGTGCTCGGTGGAAGCTCCGCCACGCCGCGCATGAGCACGATTGAGGGGCTCGTGGCTCTGCGCAGCGCAACCAACATCGGGAAGTCGGTGTCGGCGGTCACGAGGACGCTTCCATCGGCTTCGCACCGCTCCAGGATCTCCGTATCGGAGGCCGCCGACATCCCCAGATCGACGACGTGCACGGCCTCGTATCCGGCCCCGGTCAGATCTTGGACGATTCCTGGGGAGAGGTTGGCGTCGAGGACGAACCTCATGCCGGCCGAGCCGCCGGCACCTCACGCTCATTCACGATCGCGGCCGCGTACTCGAGGGCAGCCTGGATATCCTCGCGCTCGAGGTACGGATAATCCGCCAACAGCTCGTCACTGGTTCTCCCGGCGGCAAGCTGTCCCAACACCACGCTCACGGTGATGCGCAGATCGCGGATGCAGGGCACTCCACCCATCCGTTCGGGGTCGACCGTTATCCGCTCGAAAGCCATGTCACCATCGTACCTCCTCGGAGTGACGACGCTCAGTGCACCCGGTCGTGCAATTCTGCGAGTAAGAACGTCCTTCGCGATGTCGTGGTTCGGAGACTTGACCTCCAGACGGTCGCCCGAGGCTGCCACTCATCGCGTCGCACGACGAGCATCGCACCGAGCGCGCAAGTGCCGCTCTCGCGCACTTGGTGGATTGCTCGTTCGTGTCCCCGATTTGGTGATCGGCGCTGGGGAGCGCAACGAGGAAGGGACTTGATAGGTCATTATTTTGACCTATGATGTCCGGTATGAGTGACACCCTCCCGTTCTCAGAAGTCAAGGCCCACCTCTCCGAATTGGCCGACCGGGTCGAAGGCCAGCACGACCGTATCCTGGTGACTCGCAACGGCCGACCCTCATTTGTCCTCATGAGTCCCGACGATCTCGAATCCCTCGAGGAATCCCTCGACATCCTCCGAGACGACGAGCTGATGAAGTCGCTACGGAAGTCGCGACGAGAAGCATCCCAGGGCAAACGGCTCCGGCTTCGCGACCACGTGTGAGGCAGCCTCGTGTACGAGGTTGAGATCACGCCCGAGGGACTGCGCCACCTCAACCGACTTCCGGACAAGGTGCGGCACGCCGCGCTGGAGACCATCTTCGGGCCGATCGCCGAGAACCCCCAACGGCTGGGCAAACCACTGGTGGGCGAGCTCGAGGGCCTCAGGTCGGCACGCCGCGGTGACTACCGAGTCATCTACGAGATCCTCGAAGGCGACGAGACCGTCCTGATTCACCGAGTACAACACCGGCGGGACGTCTACCGGCCACGCTGACAATCCGCACTCGTAGGTGCCGGTCTGGGCGGTTCGGGCACCTGCTCGTTCTCATCCGGTATCAGGCGATCGGTGCGGGGCCGTCCCCGCTGCTGTGTGGCGCCGACCCGGAGCCGAGTGACCGAGAGGCGACGCGTGCCGGAGGACCCAGCAGGGCAAGTGCGATCGGGCCGAAGCGCCGGATTGCCGGTGCCGGGTTGAGCGGGTTGGCCGTGCGTCTGCGGACTGCTCGGTCTCAGTCGGACTTGATGTAGGTTTGGCCGTCGTAGACGCTCTGGCGGTGGCTGATCACGTCCTCGCCTTTGAGTTCGAAGGTCAGGTTGCGACCGTCGTACGTCCAGCGGTAGGTGACGGGAACCTGCCGGGCCCCTGAGTAGTCGTGGGTCATCTCGGTGTAGAGGTCACCCCTCACTCCGTACACTCCGGCCACATCAGGGTCGCCTCCTACGAAGTCCGACTCGTCGTACAGGTACGTTCCGTCCTCTGGGAACTCGAACACGTGATTCGGGTTGTCGTCCTCGACGAATCGTCCGATCGGGAATTCGCCTTGGCCATCAGAGGGATCGTGGGCCGAGCACCCGGTGAGAACCATGAGCAGGAGAGCGACTGTCGAGAGCAGGTGTGGCCGTTTTCTGCGCGTGGACATCAGGATCCTTCCTTTCGCTAGAACCAGAAGTCGTCGAAACTCGCCTGGTCTTGATGGGCGAGCCACATCTCACGAACGCGGCCTTCTCGCAGCAAGACGACGTACGCGGTACCGGTGTCGAGCTGCCTCGTCTGGCGCTGGGCGCTGGCGTGACCGCACACAACGAGCATCTCGTCGTCGGTGGTGAAGGTGCGAGTTGGGACGAACCGGAGGGTTCCGCCAGTGAGGTCGGTCATGTAGTCGAGGAGTTGAAGGATCGCCTCCCGGCCCTGGTACGTCCCGGACACCCCGGATCTGCCTGGCACGTGGAGCAGAGCCGCATCATCGAGCGACTGTGTCATCGGGTGCCCAGTCGCGGCGGCCAATTCTCGATTGAGGATCTCAGCCATATGTGGGAGATGGTGCGCCACGTGTCACTTTCGTCGACGCTGTGATGCTCGGACACCTGGCTCAACGTTTCCTTGCAGTCCGCTCAATCGACCGACCCAATAGACTCGACACCAGGACATGAGTGTGGAGTTCAACATCCTGGGAGACCTGGAGATCCTCGTTGACGGGGACCAGGTTGAACTCGGTTCTCCGCGCCAGCGGGCTCTGGCCGCTCGTCTCCTCGTCCACCCATCCGAAACCGTGTCCACCGACCGACTCGTCGAGGACCTGTGGCGGGGCGAGGCGACCGACACGGCACGGCACACGGTTCACGTCTACGTTTCACGTCTCCGGAAGGCACTCGGCGCTCATCGAGCCCGCCTCGTGCGGCAACGGCCCGGCTACCGCCTTGTAGTGGAGGCCGACGAGCTCGATGCCTCGCGGTTCGAACGCTTTGCGCACGAAGGTCGGACCGCCCTGGCGCGGCACGACGCCGTGATGGCGAGTTCCAAGTCGGAGGAGGCACTGAGCATCTGGCGCGGAGCGCCCTTTGCCGAGTTCGCCGACGAGTCATTCGTTCAGGCCGAAATCGTGCGACTCGATGAGCTCAGGCTGGCGACCTTGGAGCAGCGAATCTGGGCGGATCTCGAGCTCGGACATCATCGAGAGGTCGTCGGGGAGGTGCAGTCACTCACGAGACAGCACCCGTTCCGCGAGGGTTTCTGGGAGCAGCTGATGCTCGCTCTCTATCGTTGTCGCCGGCAGACAGAGGCCTTGCGTGTCTATCAGGATGCTCGGCTGATCCTCGCCAACGAGCTCGGAATCGAACCTGGACCGGCCCTCGTCCGCATGGAGGAACGCATTCTCGCCCAGGACCCGAGCCTCGAGCACCTACCGCCTGCCAGGGCAGACGCGGCGCCGGACAGCCGCCTGCCGATGCAGCGAACCAGCTTCGTGGGGCGAAGCCGGGAACTCGCAAAGGGAGCCAGGCTGCTCGGAGAGTCGCGTCTTTTGACGCTTACCGGGGCCCCCGGTTCGGGCAAGACCCGTCTCGCACTTCGGCTAGCGGCTGATCAGGCAGGTCGGTTCAGTCACGGAACGTTCTTCGTCCCACTTGCCGCAGTCCGTGACCCGCGAGTGATGGACAACACCATCGCCCGCGCTCTAGATCTCCACGACGCCCCTGGTGAAACAGCCTTGGAAAGTGTCAAGTCCTTCCTGCATGACCGCCAGGCTCTCCTCGTGCTCGACAACTTCGAACAGATCCTCCCGGCCGCATCGCAGGTTGGGGAGATACTCGATGCCGCTCAAGGTCTCACCATCATGGTCACCAGTCGGGCTCCGCTTGGTATCTCAGGCGAACAAGAGTTCCCGGTACCTCCCCTGACTGTGCCCGCTGTCGATGATCTTTCGGATTTGGAATCGCTCGCCGGCTACGACGCGGTCGCTCTCTTCGTTGCTCGAGCCCGGGCGGTCGACCCCGATTTCGAGCTCGACGACCTCAACGCCGGAGACGTCGCTCGGATCACTGCGCGTCTCGAGGGGCTGCCCTTGGCGATCGAGCTTGCCGCCGCCCGAGTCAAGATGTTGACCGTCCAGGAGGTGGTGAACCGGCTCGACCAGCGTCTCACCCTCCTCACCGCTGCGCCCGCAGACACGAGTGACCGCCACCGCACTATGCGCGACGCGATCGCCTGGAGCTACGACCTCCTCGCACCGGAGGAACGAGCGCTGTTCCGCCATCTCGGAGTCTTCCTGGGAGGCTTCACGCTGGAGGCCGCGTCCGCGGTAGCCGATCATCAGAACGGGGACGTATTCACCGGTGTCGAATCGCTCCTCGCCCGGAGTCTTCTGTACCGACCGGTCGCGACAGGGCATGCTCGCTATGCGATGCTCGAGATGATCAGGGAGTTCGCCTTGGAGCAGCTGGCTGCCGCCGGAGAGTACCAAGAGGCCGCAAGCCGTCATGCCCGCTACTTCTGCGATCTGGCAGAAACCATCGAGCCGCAACTCATCCAAGAGCCCGGCGGTAGCGGATCACAGAGACTCAGTGCGGAAGCTGACAATCTCCGCGGTGCCCTTCGGTTCGCATTGGATGCCGGCGAACCAGACCTCGGTTTGAGGCTGGCAAGCTGCGTCTGGCGCTACTGGCAAAGCTCCGAGCAATTGACCGAGGGGAGGGGCTGGTTGGAGAGCCTGCTCACGCATCCGAACGCGTCGGTAGGGGCTCGGGCCGATGGATTGACTGCGCTCGCCGCGTTGGCCTACTGGCAGGCCGACTATGGCGAATCCTGGACTAGATACGAAGAGGCGCTCGGCCTATTCCAATCCCTCGGAAATCGACTCAGCGAAGCAGACACCCTGTGCTCCATGAGTGTGACAGCCAACTGGAGGGGTGATGTGGAAGTCGGGGAACGCCTCGCCGAACAAGCCCGATCGCTGTTCGAGGAGCTGGGATCGCGTGAAGGAGTGGGAAGGACCCTGATGGCGCAGGGCTTCTCGCAGTTCCGACGCAACGAGTTCGCATCCGCCCAGAAGCTGTATGAGGAATCGCGCGCCATCGCCAGCGAATCCGGCGATCAGCCACTCGCATCGTCCTTGCTGCTAGGGATCGCTGCTTTCGTGTTCCACCAGGGCGATCGGGATGGAGCGTTGTCGATACTTCTTGAGGCGGTCAAGGAGGCAACCGCGCTGGACAACGACCACCTGACGGTGTGGATACTCGACTTCGTCGCCGCTTTCGCCGCGCCGCTCGCTCCAGAGGTGGCGGTACGCCTCGCCGGTGCGGTGGACTCCCTGCGCGAAGCGGCGGGTGGGGGAATGCGGCCCGAGTTGCTCGGCGTCGAAGATGCCAGGTCGCTCGCGGCCCGAGTGCTCGCTCCTGCGACCCTGGATCGGGCTTGGGCGCAGGGTCGTGTGATGAGCCTGGACGAGGCAGTGGACCAAGCCCACCTGCTCAATGAACTCGTCTCCGCTGACCCCCAACGGAACAGCAGTGCATGAGGTTGCCATGTCAGACTGTGACGGAGAAGCCAATGTACAACAGTTGTCACACGCCCCCATCCACGGAGGTCTGAAGATGTCATCTGATTACTCGCGTGAAGAATCGGAGCGCGAGATTCTGGAAACCCTGCTGGCACAAGAACGCGCCGCCCTCGATCCCTACTACGGCGAAAGCGACCCGTCGACCTACGTTGCGATGTATGGGGACCGCTTCACGGCCTTCGACCCATGGTCCAACGGCAAGCTGGAGGACGCCGCCGCCAAGGATCACTTGATGGGGTTCGCCGGGTCGATCCCCCCCGTCGCTTACGAGATCGTAGACCCGGGGGTCGACCTCTACGGGAATATCGCGATCTTCTCGTTCAACGTCGAACTGACCAACCCGGAGGGGGGGACCTTCGCCGTGTGGAACACCACTCAGGTACACCATCGCACCGCCGTTCGCTGGGAGCTGGTCCATTCCCATTGGTCATTCGCCACGCCGCCACCCGAAGAACCCGGCGCCTGACGGAGCCCGGATCAGGGCTGTCGCCTGCATTCCCGTCGAGGTCGCGTGAGTTCGCCCCTCCTGAGCAACGTCGGTGCATGCGGGATGTCCACCGTCCGCTGCGACTCCTGCCGCTCGTCTGTGAGCAGTCGTTAAGCGAGCGTTGACCCACTCGAGGCAGGATCGATTCACTCAGCGGGCAAAGGAGGCTGGTGGAGAACGGTGTTGCATGGTTCCGACGGGCAGATTGCAGAGGGACGCCCGTCGAAGACAGGGTCGTGCGAAGCGGCCCTTTCCGGTAAGAGCTGAGGCGCCGCTGGTCGCCTCAGGAGAGCACCTGAGGAGGTGTGTGGAATGAAGAGATCGATTGTCCTGCTGCTGGTGTTGGCGATTGCATTGGCGCTGGCGGCCGTACCAGTGTCGGCTGGCCCGCCGACGCCGGTCTCGGGGACTTGGGACTATGCGCTCACAGGACCACCAGAGGTCAGGGTGACAGGCCCCAATGTGTTCATCTACGGCCAAGACCGCGGAGAATGGGGAGGCACCTTCGACGGGTACACGGAGGAGGAATTCGTCATCGTTTGTCATCCCAACGCAGGCTTCAGCTTCTACAAAGGCGAGATGACGTTCTACGGAACGGTGGCGGACGAATCAGGCGCTGAGCACGAGGGCACCATGGTCCTCAAGACCAATGGCAAGCAGTACTCAGATACCTGCGATCCAAGTCCGGCGGAGTGGGAAGGCCACTGGGTGATCATCGGTGGCACCGAGGATCTTGCGAACGTTCATGGACGGGGGACCTTTTACGGTCCCAGCTTCCATCTGCTCTACGAAGGGCAGATCCACTTCAGCTAGGCAGCGATGTCGGTTCAGTCGGCGGGGTGTCGGGGAGTGCCCCGCCGACGTGCCGATCGAGCAGCAGCCGCGTTCAGGCGTCCGGCACCGCTTCCGTGATCTCTCCGGCTCAATGCGCTGGCGGACGCCGTGGCCGGTCGGCGCCGCCCATAAGGCTCACCTCGCCGCG
Source organism: uncultured Acidimicrobiia bacterium (assembly GCA_963704825.1). Classification (GTDB taxonomy): domain Bacteria; phylum Actinomycetota; class Acidimicrobiia; order Spongiisociales; family UBA5794; genus CAVPHV01. The sequence continues at coordinate 860 of CAVPHV010000014.1, read as the reverse complement.
CGTTATGGCTCATCCCGTTCCGCTCATAGCCGGCAGTCGGCGCTATCGAGACATTATCTGGGAGGGCCTCCGATCATCGCCCGGGTAGGCCGTGGCAGTGTTTGTACTTGAGGCCCGATCCGCACGGGCATCGTTCGTTTCGACCGACCTTGGTCTCCGCCACCTTGGCTTGGCGACCGTCTTCGCTGCGAACTCGACTCGCCGTTCGCGGGCATCGAGTTCAGCCTCCCATGCGCGGAGGCGGGCGTTCCACGCACTGAGCCGCGCCTCGACAGCCGCGGCTTTCCCCTCCCGGCGAGCAACCTGCTCCTGGCGTCTGGCTAGCTCCTCCTCGGCATGCTCGGAGAACACCGGCAGGTGATTATCGGTCCGATCGCTGAAGACGCCGACCAGCTCCCGGTCAATCAGCGTCACGATGGCACGACCCATCGAGACGCTGGCCGACTCGCAATACCGTCTCCACGTCGACCACTTGGACGCCGTCACCGGCACCCGCACCATCCGATACATCTCGTCCTGTCCGAGACCGGCCAACAGCTTGCGATCGATCCCCGCCAGCACGCCACGGTCGAGGTCCAGCCATAGCCTCTCCTCTCCGGCAGGACCCTCAGGCCCCACACACTACGTGTCCGGAGAAACGGGGGAACCTCATACGGACACCTCTTCGGCGGCCTGGACGAAGCCGCAGCCGAGCGCCTCGATGCGACCTGGCGTGGGTCTCGCGTGGACGCAATGTGGACGCGGCGCCGACGCCGCGGGATCGATCCGTTGGCCAGATAACCAGAAGCCCCTGCACACGCAGGGGATTCGTTTGGTGGGCCCAACTGGATTTGAACCAGTGACCTCATCCTTATCAGGGA
>CAVPHV010000013.1:0-37106 GCA_963704825.1 uncultured Acidimicrobiia bacterium | reverse complement strand
TGCGCTCTAACCAGGCTGAGCTATGGGCCCAAATATGCTGTCTACCTGCGGTTATGCCAAACCACGACCTCCGGTCCTTGGAGCACACCGCTTGTAGAGCGTAATCGTCGTCGATCACCCTCGGGAGGATGGGACGCGTCGTTGTCGAGAACGACGGAATTCTAGGGTCGATCGAGGGCCTCCGCACATCAGATCATCGCCCGCGATTCAGTCGGGGAATCGACATAGGCATAGGGTCCAATGGCCCGTTACCCATCCTCCGGCCGCCGGGGACACTTGCGGGGAGTAGCCGAGCCGTGGGAGTCCTCATGACTGATGGAACCGCACCTAGTCCTGTCCCGAGGAAGCAGCGGTATCAACGGTGGTGGGTTTGGGCCCTCATCGGGGCAGCCGTCGTGATCGGGGTGGCCGGGAGAGCAGCTTCCGCTGGGGCGGAGGATTGGGCGCTGGTGGGCTCCAACTTCCGGGTGACTGGGGACAGCCCGATAGCTGACGACCAACACGCTCCGGATGTGGCTTGCGACCCGGCCGCGAACCAGTGCCTGGTCGTCTGGAGGGGTTGGATCGGTGACTTCCAGATCTACGGACAATTGGTGTCCGTCGATGGCTCCCCGGTGGGGTCTGATTTCCGGATTAGCGGAGAGGAGGCGATAGGTGTCCCGAGCCAGTTCCCGGCGGTGGCCTACAATTCCGATGTCGCTGAGTACTTGGTTGTATGGAGCGACGAACGCAACAACGAGCGTTACGGTAGGGACGTGTACGGTAGGCGGGTGTCGGCCGAGGGTGCCCCGGTCGGCGACGATTTCATGGTGAACAGCGAATCCGGGCAGGCCTACGACGAATGGGTTGCCAGGTACGAAGGCGACCCGGACGTGGCCTATAACGTTGCCGCCGGCGAGTTTCTGGTCGTGTGGGCCGACGAACGGGACTACGAAACCTCCGGTGTCGATATCTACGGGCAACGAGTGGCGGGATCGGGTACCAAGGTTGGGACCGAGTTGATGGTGAGCGGCAAGAACTCGAAGACCGCGACTTTGCAGACCCCGGCAGTGGCGTGCGACCCGGTGAGCGGCGAGTGTCTGGTCGTGTGGGAGGATACGCGCAAGAAGACCAGGGGTTCCGACGTATACGGGCAGCGCGTTTCGGCGGTCGGCTCCCGGGTCGGCTACAACTTCCGGGTGAGCGGAAAGAACGCCATCTCGCAAGAGCGCAGCCCGGCCTTGGCCTTCAACTCGACCGGCGGCGAGTATCTGGTCGTGTGGGAGGATGCGCGCAAGAAGACCAGGGGTTCCGACGTATACGGGCAGCGCGTTTCGGCGGTCGGCTCCCGGGTCGGCTACAACTTCCGGGTAAGCGGCAAGAACGCCATCCGGGGTGATGATAATCCGGCGGTGGCCTACAGCCCTGACGCCTCCCAGTATCTGGTTGTGTGGGACGACTGGCGCAAGCGTCTGTCATACGGGGATGTCTTTGGGCAGATGGTATCGGCCGGCGCAGCCAGGATCGGCTACAACTTCCGGATCAGCGCCAAAGTGCCCGGCGCGCAGGAAAAGGCAGCGGTCACGCACTACACCGACACGGGTCAGTTCATGGTCGTATGGCATGACTTTAGAGATGACGGTCTCCGTGGGTCCAACATATACGGGCAGTGGGTCGCACCGTGACCGAAACGACCGTCCGGTAAGCCCCGATCGAGGCGGACGGGCGGAGTCGCGAGGGCGCAATGCTGGACGGGATGCTCGGTCTACCCGACGCGGGCTCCACCAACCTGTGCGACTAGCGCACCCATCACCGACGTGCCGGCACCCCGAGCGAATCAGCAAGACCGCCAATGCGGAATTGACCAGGGCAGGGAGTATCGCTGCCCGTCTGGAGCGGGAGGTGGCGGCGCCGCCACCGTCCCGGTGAGCCTTGGCAACCGTTTCGGCGGCGCGGTCGGTCCGCCAGTTGCGAGAGTCAATCCTCCCCGAAGAGGTCGCAGTTTGTACCGGTGCCGGCCTGCGCAACGAGTTGGGCAGAGGCGGAAAACCGGACCTCTACAGCACATAATTGGGGGCGAAGTGGACGCCTGCGACCTGCGTCTTCCCTGGTGAGCACACCGCTCAGCCCTTGATCCTTATCAGGGATGCGCTCTAACCAGGCTGAGCTATGGGCCCAATGTGTGTTTTGCTCTGCGTCGTTGGCGACGGGATCTGATCCTTTCCTTCGCTGAAGCAGAGCGCCAAAAGTCTAGGGTCGATCGGGTGCCTCCGCACATCACGGGCAGGCACCCGAGGGCGGCCAACCTATCACCGCGGACGATCGACGACTACCTGCGATCGGCCCGCCCACTCGACGAGTATCTCCACGAGCGCGGGATGCCAACCGACGTGCTTTCGATCACTCGGGAGCATGTCGAAGCCGCTATCGAATACTTGCTCGACACTCGCGCCCCCGCCCCCGGAGCGACCCGCTATCGCGGACCCGCAGCAGTTCTTCAAGTGGCTCGACGAGGAGGGAGAGATTCGGGCGTCCCCAAACGGCCCGCATGCGACCCCGCGCCTCGAGAGCGTTGGCTCGTTGTGAAGAGGATCGCCGAGATGATCAGCGGGCCTAGCGCCCTCTGCCGCCGTAGCGAGCCCGCAGGACCGTGCAGGCGCGCAGCGTCACCCCCTTCGATGGATCACCCTGCTTCTCGATCCGCACCACATCTTCGCCGCCGAAGGACTCTGTGCCACGCGGTCGCTCGAGCGATCCGGGCACCTCTCCCTGTGATGACGGGGACGCTGGCTTGCGAGTGGCCTCAGGGTATCTCTTGTGTTGGCGCGTTCATCTGCCAGGATGACCCGATGAAAGAACAGCAGCGCACAGGACTGCTCGGTCGACCGTATCTGCCAACGCAGAAGGAGCGCCATAAGGCGGGACGAGCGCAACGCGAACAGGTACCATTGAAGTCTCACGCGATGGTCCCGGAGCGGGTCGACCGCGGCGATGTGACTGGGATCTTGACCGCTCAAGATGTGATGCGGCTTCCCGCGCTCGTACCCATCCGCCACGGGCGGATGACGGCAACACCGTTCACGTTCTACCGCGGCGCAGCCGCGATCATGGCGGCGGATCTGGCGAAGACTCCATCTTCCGGCATCGGTGTGCAGTTGTGCGGCGATGCGCACCTGTCGAACTTCGGGCTCTTCAATGGCCCGGATCGCCGTCTCGTCTTCGATCTGAACGATTTCGACGAGACCCACCCAGGCCCCTTCGAATGGGACGTGAAACGCCTGGCGGCATCCGTCGCCGTTGCCGGCCGAAACAATGAGCTACCGGCCCAGAAGATCGACGGCGCCGTCCGTGCGTCGGTCGAGGGGTTCCGTACGACGATATCTGAGCTCTCGCGGGTCGGGCCGCTTGCAATGCACTACCGGCGGCTCGAGCTCGGTGAGGTCAAGGAGCTGATCTCTAACGTCAGGGCACGAGGCCAGGTCGAGAGGGCCTCGCGGAAGGCGGTCCGCAAGAACCACCTTCGAGCCTTCGACAAGCTGACGAGTGTCGTGGACGGGCGTCGCGTCATCGTGCCCGACCCGCCGCTGGTCAACCGCATCGACGAGCTGCTGGAGGGTGGGCAAATACCGGCGATCATCAAGTTCTTCGATCTGTACCTCGACACCCTCCCTGTCTACCGGCGGCGGCTGCTCGATCGATACACAGTCGTCGACATTGCTCGCAAGGCGGTCGGCGTCGGTAGCGTCGGCACGCGATGCTTCATCGTGCTTCTCGAGAGCGGGGACGGTGAGCCGCTCTTCGTCCAGATCAAGGAGGCGACGCCTTCGGTGCTCGAAGCCTATCTCGGCGCCAGCCCGTACGATCCGGGGCAACGGGTCGTCGTCGGGCAGAGGCTCATGCAGACGATGGGCGATATCCTCCTCGGCTGGGCGCGCTACGACGATCCTGCTTCTGGCGAGACCAACTACTTCTACTTCCGGCAGCTCTGGGACGGGAAGGGGTCCGTCGAGATCGACCCGATGAAGGCGAACGAGCTCCGGCAGTACGCCAGGCTCTGCGGTGAAGTGCTTGCGCTCGCCCACGCCCGCGCCGGTGAAGCGTCGATGATCGCCGGTTACCTCGGCAACGACGACACGTTCGATCGCGCAATCGCCGAGTTTTCCCACGCCTACGCGGACCTCACCGAGCTCGACCACGCGGCCCACACCAACGCCATCGCGAGTGGACGCATCGTCGCGGAGCGCGACATCTGAACGCGGCGTAGCTCCGGCCGGCCGGCCCGGCCGCCTCGATCGGGTGTGTCGAGAGCCCGGCTCTACCCGTCCACCGTTCTGCGGCGTGTCTCGATGAACGTCGAGGCGATGAAGGTGAGCACGGCCACGACGAACGCGGACTCCACGGCGCGGCGGTTGGCGCGGGTCCACGAGTCGTCAGCGATGCGAGTGATGTCGTCGATGGTGAACTCGGGTATCTCGGTCTGCACGAATTTGATGAGCTGGTCGTCGTCGAGACGCTGCCTTGCATCTTCGAGCTGGATCGCCAGCACCTGCGCCTGCTCGGGGCTCAGCTCTTGGCCGATGGCGACGGCGGACGTGTTGACGTAGAACTGGAAGAACGAAACCAGCATCGCGGCGCCGATGATTGCAGTGCCGAGTGAAGTGCCGAGCTCCTTGCCGGTGTTGTACACACCCGTCGCGCTGCCGCGCTCCTCGTCCGTCACACCGGAGAGGGTGACGTTCGCCACTTGGGACAAGAGCCCGCCGATGCCGAAGCCGATCACGGCAAATGGGCCAATCAAGTCGGCACTGGTGAAGGCCCCACCCGAGACGGCGCGATACCAGACGAGCCCGACGCCGATCAGGACGGTGCCGCTTTGGATGAGGAGCTTCGGCGAGACCCGCGCGCCCAGTCTCGGAAGACCGAGGGCGGCGACGAGGATGGCGAGCGAGAAGGGGAGTAGCGCGACGCCGGCCTCCAACGCCGTGTATCCGCGACCCGATTGCAGGAAGACGGGAACGATGAACAGAAGGCCCGCGATCAAGAGCGATTCGAGAGCGTCTGTCGCGATCCCTGCCCGGTAGTTGGCGTCACGCAAGGTGTCGAGCGAGAACAGGGGCGCTTGGGAACGAGCGACCCGGTGTCGCGTCCAATGCACGAAGCCGACGAGTATCAACAGGCCGCCAAGTGCCAGGATTGGGGTGGGTGAGAAGCCGCCCAGGGATACGTCTTGGCCGCCGATCGAGAAGGGCCGACGAGCCGTCCACCATCCGTAGTAGCCGGCCAGCAGAACGCTGAGGACAATGCACAGCAGGCTGCTTGCCCAGAGCACGAGACCGGCCCAGTCCAACCGGAGCTCGCGGCGTGCCGGCGCCCCGACGACGTGCTTCAAGAGCACGAACACGGCGACGACCACGATGGCTTCGAAACCAAATGCCACGCGCCACGACAAGTTGGTGGCCAAGAACCCACCCACGATAGGCCCCGTTGCCGCAGCGACTGCTTGGAAGCCGCCCACAATGCCGAATGCCACCGCGCGGCGGGCGCCGCCGTAGTTGACCGAGATCATCGCAATCGAGATCGGGATGAGCGCCGCGGCGCCAAGGCCCTCCATGAACGACCAGCCGATGATGAGGACGGTCACGTTCGGCGCGACGGTCGCGGTCAGCGTGCCGGCGCCGAACACGACCAGAGCAATGGTGTACAACCGCTTGGAGCCGACGATGTCGCCGAGCCGGCCGGCGCCAACCATCAGCGCCGCCATGACGAGCGAATACAGCGCAACGGCCGACTGCACTGCCGACGTCGTGGTGTCGAGGTCTTTCACGATGTCCGGAATCGCGACGTTCAGCATCGTCGTGTCCAACGCAATGATGAACATCACCATCGCGATCGGCACGAGCGGCCGCCACTCTGCATCGACTCCGACGTGAGCAGTCGTCATGGCGCAGGACCCTACTCGAAGGACCTACGGCGGCGACCGGGCAGCGGTTCCGCGGCCCAGAACTTGCTCGGGATTGCCCCCGTATTCTCGACCGGATACCGCCATGGCGGAGCGTCGGCCATAGGCCCGCGCGGACTTGCCGAGCGCTGCCACAAGAGGCGAGCCTACGAGTCGGAGGCTGGCTCGATTTCGACAAAGTCGCCGAACTGCTCGATACGTGCGGCCAGATCTCCATCGAGTTCAATCTCCCAGCTGGCCCGGGATCGCGCTCCCGTCCGCTCGACATCGAACTCCCCTACCCAGGTGTAGGTGTCCTCTCCGCCGGGGGTCAACTCCCCGACCCGAACGATGTTCGAGAGGAGGGGAGACTCGTAGACGACGTCCTTCATGTCGTCCTTGGTCCAGGCGGCGACAGAGCCAACAGCTCATCGAGCTGCCAGGAATACTCGGGTGGATCGTCATCGACCTCGACCCGCTGCAGGGCTTGCCGCTGGGCCACCCAGTGGCGGCGGGCCGACACGGCCAAGTGATAGATCGTGGTGCGCAGATACGCCTTCGGATACTCCAAGCGGCTCAATGAACCGCCCCTGAGTGTCCGCACCAGCGCCTCTTGCACGAGGTCGTTTGGATCCTCCTCGGCAGGGGCAACCACGGAGGCGAATGCCCGTAACGAGGGGTACAGCTCGGCGATCATCGCCGCCTCCCTGTCCTCGATTTGCGATGCAGCTTCCCGCCTCACGCTGGGCTCCTCTCACTGATAGAGACGCACCAGTCCGCCCGAGTGTGACCCCAATTTTGCAGAAGCCTGCTTTCAGCTTCGTCTCGCCGATCGAAACCAGCCAGAGGCCAACGCCCCGTTGGCATCCGAGGCCGTCGAGTCCTCACCGGCGCCTTCTCACGATCGTGTCGACGGCGCGGCCTTTTGCCCCTAGTCGTGCCGCCTGATGCCGGGCATTGTGAGGCTGCCTACAGGGCTGAGACAAAGGGGAAGGCATTATGACGCGCAGCGTTCTGAGGCTGTTTGCCGTATTTGCGATGGTTGCGGCGCTATTTGTCGCAATCACGCCGGCATCGGCAGACGTTCCGGATGTCACCTACGTGCGCACGATCGGCGGGCCCGGCCACGCCGAGTTGTACGCATGGGGGATGGCGACCGACATCGATGGCAATATCCTGGTTGGCGACTACAACAACTACGTTGTTGCTCGCTACTCCACCACGGGAAATCTGATGCAGACGTTTTCCGGGATGGGGGACGGCCCCGGGGAGACGCGGCAGCCCTATGGGCTGACCGTAGACCCCAACGATGGGTCGATCTATGTGGCGGATCTCAACACGCACGAGATCGAGAAGTTCAACGCCAATGGAACGTTCAACAAGACCCTCTCCTACTGGGACTGGCGTTACGCCCCACGGGTAGCCGCGAACTCGGAGGGGAACCTCTACGTGGTCGACTCCCACAACGTATCGCCCGACTTTCGCGATGTGATCCATGTTCATGACTCCGACGGCAACTGGTTGTTCGACTTTGGTGCGTCCGGCTCCGGTCCCGGCCAGCTCGGGATCATCCGCGGAATCGCCATCGGCCCGAACGATGAGGTCTATCTGGGTGACGCCCAGCAGCGCCTCATCCATGTCTTCGACAAGAACGGCAACTTCCAGTTCGCCTTTGGAGGCTCTTGGCTTGGCTATGACCCGCGTGGCATCGCGGTTGACCATGACAATGGGTGGCTCTACATCGCGGACGCATCCGAAGGCGAAGTCGAGAAATATGACCTTGCCGGCAATCACCTGGCGACCTTCGGCGAGTTGGGGCCCGGACCCGGGCAACTCGGTGGTGCTCGTGAGATCTCGATCGGCCTGGATCATCGGGTCTACGTCGCCGACTACACCAACTGGCGGGTCAATATCTACAACCCGAACGGAACGTATGCCGGTGAGATCCCCAACCCTCCGAAGCCGCCGCCAAATGGGGGGTTCAACCAGCCTGAGGGGCTGGCGGTGCATCCGACAACGGGAGATGTCTACGTCACGGACACCTTCAACCATCGCATGCAGCGATTCACCAACGACGGAGAGTTCGTCAGCGCCTGGGGTTGGCGTGGCAGGGATGATCCTTATGCCATGGACTATCCGCGCGGCGCGCACGTCGACCCGGCTACGGGCAACGTGTGGATGAACAACACCCGATCTGGCGATATCAAGGTATTCAGCCCATCGGGGCAGTTCCTCGAGCGGCTGGGGAGCCAGGGCTCGGGGCAGAACCAGTTCTTCTACGCCCGGGGGATCCATGTCGCCGCGGATGGCAGGGTCTACGTTCCTGACTCCGGCAATATCCGCCTCAAGGTCATCGATAAATCGAACAACCTGATCTGGAGCCGGCCCTGCGGAACCGCGGCCACCGACACCAACAACTTCATCACCGAGGGATGCACCGGAGTAACCGTCGATGACGCCGGCAACGTGTACGCCGCCGCAGTGACGGAGCACCGGGTGTACAAGTTCAGCCGTTCGGGTCAGTTGCTGGCCAAGTGGGGAGCACCGGGACAGCTGCGCGGGCCGTATGACGTCGCCATCTACGATGGCCAGCTCTTCGTCAGCGAACTGCAGAATGCCCGGATCAGCGTGTTCGATCTCAACGGTGCGTACCAAGGATCGTTCGGCAGCCGCGGTTCAGGCCCCGGACAGCTCGCCAGCCCGAACCAGTTGGCGTTCGACTCCGACGGGCTGCTCTACGTTGCCGACAAGGGCAACGAGCGGGTCACCGTCTTCCAGGTCGGTGAAGGCGGCGGACCCGGTCCAGATACGACGCCGCCGAACGCCACGGTGACGGTCCCCGCCAGGAACCAGACCTTCACCGATACGGAGGTTGAGTTCACCGGCGGTGCCACCGACAACGTCGGCGTTGCCGAAGTGCGGATCGCGATTCGCAACAGTGACAGGCTGTGGTGGACCGGCACGGGCTGGGGATCGTGGACCACCCACCTTGCCACGTTGAATGGGGCGGGTACGCCCAATGCGACATGGTCCTACGAGTGGGCGGCGCCCGGCGACGGCGCATACATACTCTGGGTGCGGGCCGATGACACCAGCGGAAACCAGGATCCGACCAAGCCGTGGGTGCCATTCAACGTCGAAGTCGACGGTGGCGGCCCGGGCCCCGACACGACGCCGCCGAATGCGACGGTCACGCTACCGGTGAGAAACCAGATCTATCCGAATGGTCCGATCGTCATGACGGGCGGCGCCACCGACAACGTCGCGGTCGCCCAGGTGCGGGTGGCAATTCGGAACCGTTCCACCGGGCTGTGGTGGACGGGCACCGGCTGGGGATCGTGGACTACCCACGTCGCGACCCTGAATGGCGGAGGGACGCCGAGCGCAACGTGGTCGTACACATGGACCCCGCCGGGCGACGGCGGCTACGCCCTGTGGGTGAGAGCCGACGACACTTCGGGCAACATCGATCCCACCAAACCCTGGGTTCCCTTCGATGTGAACTGACCGGCCCACGATGTCACGACCCGGGGCTTCGCATGGCGCGGAGCTCCGGGTTTGGCTCAACGCCCGGTCGTGTCGTTGTCGTTCCCGGCGACCCGGAACGAAAGCCATTCCGGCGACGCGTCTCGGTTGCCGGCGGCATCGGTCGCCCGAGCCCAGAGGTTGTAGCGACCCGGAGTGCTCTCGGCCCAGCTGAAATCCCAATCTGCCGAGGTGCCTGAGCCAAGCACGGTGACCTGATGGGTAGTCCAGCTCCCCCAGGTTCCGTCGGCGTGCCACCACAGCTTGGTGCGGCGATCCCGTATGGCAATGGTGACCGAACTGATCTCCCGAGCATCTTCGGCGGTCCCCGAGAACACCACGGGCGGCCGCAGCGTTTGCCCCCGCGCCGGCGTAACCACAGTCGTTTCCGGCGCGGTGGTGTCCGGCTGCGAGTCAACCACCGTGAACCGGATCCACGATGGCGAGGGGTCCCGATTGCCGGCGGCGTCGACGGCTCGAGCCCATAGTGCATAGCTGCCCGGGGCTGCGGCCCACGCATACTCCCAGACCGGAAGCTCGGGCGGCCCGCCGAGTGACGCCTCATGGGTGGCCCAGCTTCCCCAGGTTCCGTCGGCGTGCCACCACAACCCGGTGTCCTGGTTCCGAATGGCCACCTCAACAAAGGCCACGGCCACGTCATCGGATGCCGATCCCGACATGCGCAGCGCATCGGTGTCAACCACCTGATCCTGTTCGGGGGAGTCGACCACCGTCTCCGGGGCAGTCGTGTCGACCAGCATGCGTCGCACGACAAGGTTGCCGTTGCCGATCGTCGTCACATGGATGTCGCCGTTGCCGGCTACCGCCATTGCCGCCGGGTAGGCGGCTGCGCCCCGGTATCGGTCGTCGGCCACATTCTCGAATGAGGAGCCGCCGTCTTCGGTGACGAGGAGCTGTGCCGGGGCGAGGGTGGACCTGGTGGCAACAAAGAGCGATCCGTCCGGTGCGACCGCGAGTGGTCCCGGGTCTGCAACGGCGAGTGCCGTCAGGGTGACGCCTCCGTCCTCGACGGAACCCAAGTCGGCTCCGTCGAGGCGGTACAGGCCATCGACGGTTGCCACGAACAAGCGCGCCGGGTCAACCCGGTCGATGGCGAGGTCGCCGGTCATCACGGCCTGCGAGGTCACGCCCCAGACCCGCGCCCACGAGGCACCGGCATCCACCGACCGCCAGACACCCCGGCCTCGGTCGAAGAGGTAGACGAGCCGCCGGTTGGAGGCTTTCTGGAACACGGCTCGATGCGTCGGTTGACTGCCGGAGATCGCCGGCGTATCGACGTGGGTCCACTGACCGCCTTGTTGGCGCCACACGCCGCTCTCAGCCACGGCGGCCAAGACGACTCTCCCATCGATGGGGTCATCAAAGGCCACCACGCCAATCGGGCGCTGCCCACTGGTAAGGTCGGAAAGGCCTTCATCCGTCCATGCGTTCGGGTCGGCGACATCGGGGGTCGAGTAGATCTCCCCGTCGCGGTCAGCATGATCGCGGTGCCCGACGGCGGCATAGAGGCGGTCGCCGGCGAACGAAAGGCTGTAGGCCTCGTTTCCCCCCGGAGGTTGGTTGCGAGCCACGTGGGCCATAGCGTCCTCGGAGTGGAGGATCACCCAATCGGTGTTGGCCACCACGACCTGATGTGGAGCGGCGGGGTCCACGGCGACGTCGGAGTTCTCCGTGAGGCTGAGCCCCTCAACGGCCGGATACCAGGTGTCACCGCCGTCGGTCGATCGCCATATCCCACCCCGGCCGGCAGCAAGAACCGTATCGGGATTGTGAGGAGACAGAACGACCTGGGCAGCCGCATACCACGGTCCACCAAGCACGTTGTTGGGCGAAGCGGCCGCGTACCACCAGGGTTCGCCGGCGGGACCGCCGATGTTGTCAACCACCGTGCCGGCAGTCACTCCGAGCGGCTCCCACGTTGACCCGCCATCGGTGGAGCGCACCAAACCCGCGTAACCATCGCCGGCCTCAGGGGGAACGAATGCGCCGGCCACGATGACCGAAGTGGTGGCGGCGATCGCCATCCAGGCGGTGTCTCGACCGGCCGTAGCAGGCAGTCCGTCACTCAGGTCAACCCAGGTCTCGCCCTGGTCATCCGAACGCTGCACGCCCGCCCCGGTGGCGGCGAAGAGTCGTGAGCCGGTCGCGGTGAGTTCCTCGACGGTCGCCGGGGACGCGGCAAGGTGTTGCACGGTTGCGGCGCCGGGTCCGACGGACACCCGGTAGACGCCTTCGCCCCATGAGCCGGCGAACAGCACGGTGGGGTCCGTCGGATCAGCGACCAAGGTGCGCAGATAGACCCCATCGAGGCCGAGGCTTTCCCAGGACAGGCCGTCGTCAACGGACCTGAGGAGACCCCCGTCGAAGCTGGCGACATACAGGGTGTCGCCGGACGGGTCGAAGGCAATCAAGTTCCCTGTCGACCGGGGATGGGGATTCGGAAGGTCCGCGACCCCGCTGTTGTTGGCTCCGGAGAACCGGGGCGTTGTTGACCGCAGGGTCCAACTCTGGCCGTGGTCCTCCGACACAAAGAGGGCGCTGTCGTTGCCCTTGGCGCCAACGCCGAGATACACCTTGCCGGGCTGGGTAGGTGAGAAGGCGATGGCTGCGATCCTCCGCTGGCGGTGGAGGAAGGCGCCGTCATTGGCCGGCCGCCAGGTGAGGCCGCCGTCGGTGGAACGTGCCACCCCACTGTTGTCGCCCCCGGCGAGGACCACGGAGGGATCAAATGGGTCGGCGGCGACAACATTGATGAATCCGCCTCCGTGGAGGCCGGTGCCGGAGGTCTCGTAGGCAGCGGCCGCAGCGCGAGCCGGGGCGTTGGCAGCCGGGATACCGGTCAAGGCGGCGCTCAGCGACGCGATCACAAACGCAGCCAGTACTGTTCTTGTCCCCAAATTCCCCCCTGCAGCCAGCCCGTGACTGGAAGCGTAGCCGTCCCACGGACACCGTGGCGTTGCCCGATGCCGGCTGGCGCGACTCCGATCGGGGGACTCACGACGTGAGGCGATGTCCCCAGGCCTTGTACACTGCCCGCGCCTGGGGACGTAGCTCAGTCTGGCAGAGCACCTGGTTTGCAACCAGGGGGTCGTCGGTTCGAATCCGATCGTCTCCACAAGTCGCGAAGGAGGAGGAACCCATGGCGACAGCCGTCATCGTCGATGCCGTCCGAACCCCCGCCGGCCGCCGCGGCGGCAAGCTGAAGGACTGGCACCCGGTGGATCTGCTCAGCGAGGTCCTCAAGACCCTCGTCGAGCGCAACGACCTCGATCCCGGGTTGGTTGAAGACGTTATCGCCGGCTGTGTCTCCCAGACGGGCGAGCAGTCCGTCAACGTCGCCCGGAACGCGGCGCTGGCCGCGGGATTCCCCGAGAGTGTTCCCGGTACGACCATCGACCGGCAATGTGGCTCCAGCCAGCAGGCGGCCCACTTCGCCGCCCAGGGCGTCATGGCCGGCTCGTATGACATTGTCATCGCCGCCGGGGTTGAGGTCATGACCCGGGTTCCGATGGGTATCACCATGCAGCAAGGCCCCGGCGTCCCCTTCGGCCCCCGCATGGTGGAGCGATACGAGAACGGACTCGTGCCGCAGGGGATATCGGCCGAGTTGATCGCCGACAAGTGGGGGATCACCCGCGAGGAACTCGACCAGATATCCGCGGATTCCCATCAGCGAGCCAGTCGGGCCACCGAAGAAGGAAGGTTCGACGGCCAGATCGTCCCGATCGAGGTGAAGAACGAGGACGGCACCGTCGAACTGATGACACGCGACGAGGGCATCCGGCCGACGACGACCACTGAGGTGCTGGCCGGGCTCAGCCCCGCTTTCAAATCCGACGGCGTTGTCACGGCAGGCAACTCGTCGCAAATCTCCGACGGGGCCGCTGCAGTCCTCATAATGAGTGAAGAGAAGGCCAACGAACTCGGGTTGAAGCCCCGGGCCCGGTTCCACAGCTTCTCTCTCGCCGGGGTCGATCCGGTCACGATGCTGACTGGCCCGATCCCCGCCACCGAGAAGGTGCTGGCCAAAGCCGGGCTGGAGATCGACGACATCGACCTATTCGAACTCAACGAAGCCTTCGCCAGCGTCGTTGCCGTCTGGCTCAAGGAAACCGGCGCCGATTGGGACAAGACCAACGTCAACGGCGGTGCCATTGCGCTGGGACATCCCCTCGGGGCGTCGGGGGCGAAGCTGATGACCACGCTCGTCAACGAACTCGAACGCAGCGGTGGCCGCTACGGGCTGCAAACGATGTGCGAAGGCGGCGGTATGGCCAACGCCACCATCATCGAACGATTGGACTGATCCGCACCGATGCTCAACGTCCTGATCGCCGTTGCCATCGGTGTGGTGATCTTTGGCGTGTCACTATGGGTGATTCGGATGCTGGCCACCCCTCCGGTTGAGATCGATCCCGACGATGTCCGCGAGGTGGATGTCGACTACCGCTGTACGGTGTGCGGGTTGCGTCTCACTGTGACCCACGCGCAGGCCACCGATGCCGCGCCGCCGCGTCACTGCATGGAGGAGATGGTCGAGGCTTGATCCGCTGGTCCTAGGGCGTTGACGGGTAGGGTCGGCGGCGACCGATTTGTTCTCTCTGGGATGTGATTCCAATGTTGAAGCGTTTTGTACCGGTAGTGGCCGCATTCGGGTTGGTGGTGGCCGCCTGTGGCGGTGGCGCATCGAGCTGCGAAGACATTGCGAGCGACACCGTCGACCTGGTGCAGGATGTGATCGACGAGGTCGATCAGATGACTCCCGAGGAGGTCGCCGGCCAGGGAGAGAACCTCGATTTCCTCACCGATTTCGAGGCGGAATCCGAGAAGCTGGCCGACGAGGCCACCTCTCTGGGTTGCAGCTCTGAAGAACTGTCGGAGGCGATCAAGGAAAGGGCCGGGTCCTTGACTGCGGAGTCGGAGTTCGGCCAGTTCTTCGTGCAGTTGGTTCAATCTGGCGAGTTCTCGGGGCTGTAGACGGGAAACGGGGGTGCCACCCCGAGTGACACTGGTGTAATTCTCCCCAGGGTGTGGATCAATCCGGGGATAACTACATACGTGTCATTCGGCCGCCAATCGCCATATCGGCGTCGGCAAGGCGCGCCAAACCGCCGTCGTGGGATGAGATCCGGCTACCTGAAATTCATGGTCATCGCGAAACCGGCGCCGATGCCGACAAGTCCGGCGATGAGCCACTTGGTGTCCGTGCCGCCCGGCAGGACGTTCATGTAGTTCAGCAGGATGATGATGAGCCCAACGGCCATCAACCCGAACATCAGCACGACGTACCACGTCGGCGATGGGCCCTTTGCCTTGACCGGATCGGGTTTGGGCGGCGGAGGTGGGCGCCGATTGGCTTTCTTGCGGCCCTTTGAGACTGGCATGGCCCCAAAGAGTAGCGCCTCGTGGCGGTGATGTGAGCCGACCGTCGGCTCTGGTTGGCGGCGACCCGAAGTACGCTTGCGCCAGACTTCGACGGCCGGCGAAGGACCCACCGACCTTGCAGGACACCGCAGTGCCCCGTTCGGGCCCGATCACAGCGAAGCGGGCACAACCCGCCTGGGGATTCCGCATCGTGCGCGGGACTGGCTGGGCGATGATCTGGCTCGGCCTCCTGACCCTGGGATTTGTCGTTCACCAACTCTGGGTGACGTCGTGGCTTGCCGAACTGAACCAGGGCAAGCTGGCGGTCGAAGTCGAGGAACGGTTCGCTTCGGCCGAGATCGTGTGGGTTGAGGTCGACGACGCCGGAGAACCGATAGCCGGTGGGGAGATTCTCCCCGGTGCGACGGGCGCCGACGGTGACCCAGTTCCGGGACCACGGGTACTCCAGATCGAGTCAGACCCAGAACCGCACTCAGCGTTCGCCATCATTCGCATCCCAACCATTGAACGGCTTCAAGAAGGCTGGAACGTAGTTTCTGGAGTCAGTTTGAGCGACCTCAAGACAGGTGCCGGCCACATGCCGGACACCCCGCTGCCGGGCCAGCCCGGCAACGCCGTCATCAGCGGCCACCGCACCACCTACGGGCAGCCCTTCCACGAACTCGACACGTTGACGCCGGGCGACCGCATCGAGGTCGAAACGGCGCTCGGCACCCATGGGTACGCAGTGCGCAGCTGGAATGAGGTGGTCGCCGCAAACCCGGCCTTCGCCGGCCAGTCCGTGGAGGCCCTCCCCGATGGCGGCGCCGGGGTCGTGGTGCGACCCAACGCACTGTGGGTGACCGACCCAATCGACGGTGGCTGGTTGACGCTCACCACCTGTCACCCGAAGTTTTCGGCAAGTCGGCGGTTGATCGTGTTCGCCGAACTCGTCGATGGGCCGAATGCGGCAGTGATCGGGGCAATCTCATGAGCTGGATTCCGCGGGCTTTCCGAGCCTTGCCCGGCCCGCTGCCGGTTCGCGTCTTGCAGGCGATCGTGATCGTCGCGATTCTGCTCGTCGTACTCCACTTCTTCTACGAGTGGGTTGGAAGCACGTTCCTCGATACGGGCGGTGGCATCGAATGAGAGTGCTCGTCGTCGACAACTACGACTCGTTCACCTTCAACCTCGTCCAGTACATCGGCGAGTTGGGGGCTGAGCCGATAGTGGTCCGCAACGACGCAATGACGCCGGCGGCGGCTCGTGGAGAGGGCTTTGAGCGCCTGGTGATCTCGCCGGGGCCGGGCCGTCCAGAGGACGCCGGCTACTCGATCGAATACATCACGACGTTTGGGCCCGAGATCCCCACCCTTGGCGTCTGTCTCGGGCACCAGGCGATCGCCGTTGCCTTTGGCGGCAGGGTTGACCGGGCGCCGGAACCCCGCCACGGCAAGACCTCACTGATCACGCACGACGGAGCCGGCATCTTCAGCGGTCTGCCCAGCCCATTCACGGCGACTCGGTACCATTCCCTCGCAGCCGTCGAACTCCCCGACGTCTTCGAGGTCACCGCCCACAGCGAGGACGGGGTGGTCCAAGGAATCCGGCATCGCAGCCTCCCGATCGAGGGTGTGCAGTTTCACCCCGAGAGTGTCATGACGACCGAAGGGATGGCAATGCTGAAGAACTTCCTGTCCGAGTCCTGAGCCCGATCAAGGGCCTCCCAGGCCCGCCACCACGTCGTGGGGAGTAATCGGCATGCGGCGCGGCCGCCATCCGGTCGCAGCCGCAACGGCGTTGGCTACGGCCGCGGGAATCGACGTGATGGCAAGTTCGGCGATACCGGACGGGCCTGCCGGGGTGTAGTCGTAGGTGTCCTCGAGAAAGGTGACCTCGATGTTCGGCATCTCCGACATCCTCAGTAGCCGATAGTCGCCGTAGCTGTCGGTTGTGACGATCCCCGTGCTCGGATCGGTGATGCGCGCTTCGAGCAGCGCTTCCCCGAGTCCGCGGGCGAACGCACCGTGCACCCCGCTGGTTGCCTGCTGTGGAGTGTGGATCGGGCCTGCGGCCAGGGCGGCCGCCGCGTCGGTGACCCGGACCTCCCCAGAGGCGCGGTCGACGTCCACCGCCACGATGTGGGCGGCGTCGGTGATCCCCCAGCCCAACTTGGCGCCGGCGACGGCGACGGGTGTCACCGGAATGTGTTCTTCGCGGGGGCGTTTCTTCGTTGTCGACCGTCCCTGGAGGCGGGGCCAGAGGTCGGCCCAGGGAACGAACTCGCCGGCGTGATCGATGCCACCTTGGACGGCGATGGCCCCGTCGAGACCGAGATTCTGGTTGGCGAACTCGACAAGACCGACACGGAGTTCGGCCGCGGCGGCATGCGCCGTCGGTACCAATGCCGGGGTGGTGCGACTGGCACTCGTTGTCGGACCGTGCCCCAGGTTCGAATCTCCGATTCGGACCCGGATGTCGCCGGAGGCCAGGCCAAACTCCTCCGCTACCGCGACGGCCAGCGAATGTGTAGTGCCGGTGCCAATCTCCTGGGTTCCGGTCTCAACGACCAAGCCGGCGTCCGTCGTCCGCACCCGAACCTTGGTCGCCGGGTCGTAGGCGTAGTGCCACGTCCCGAAGGCGACACCCACGCCGCGCAGGGTGGCACCGTCCCGGTCGGCGTCAGATCGGTTGAGCCACAACGGGTGTGACGCCGCCCATCCGTAGAGGGCCGTGCGTCCCGATCGGGGTTCCCAGCCGCGGCGCATCTCGATGGGGTCGCGCCCTGACCGTTCGGCCAGCTCATCGATGGCGGTTTCCAACGCAAAGAGCGCAACGGGGGCTCCCGGCGCATGGAAAGGCTTGGCCGGGGCACCATTGCTCACCACGTCGTAGTCGATCAGTGACATCGGCGGGCCCGGATAGCTGAACCGCATCGTCCCGGCAACCGTTTGGCCGGCGGAGTCGCCGCTGTCCATGTAGGCCGCGGCGGTGACCGCGCGGAGGTCGCCGTCTTTGCTGCCGAGCACGGCCAGGTCAATTTGGGCTCCGGGCCGGTAGCCGCCGTAGGCCAGCTCCTCGGCCGCATCGTGCACCACCCGCACCGGTGCACTCGCCGCCTGTGACAGCAGCGCCGCGGTGAGCCCGGGTTCGGGCAGGCCCTGTTTGGCCCCGTACGCGCCACCGACGTGTTCGGCAACAACACGCACGTTCTCCCGGTCGAGTCCGAATCGCTTGGCGAGCTGTTTGGCGGCCTCGGTCACCGACTGGGTGGAGAGGTAGACGGTGAGCGAGTCGCCGTTCCACGACGCGACGGCGGCGTGTGGTTCGGGAGCGGCGTGGGTTTGGGAGGCGGCGGTCCAGGTGCCTGCGACGAGTAGGTCGTCGCCGGCCGCTCTGGCGGCCCCGACTCGTTTACGGGCGGTGAAGCGGCGCTTGGCAAGCAGCGACATCGGGCCGCGGAGGTTGCCTTGGCGCGGCAGTGTGGCGGCGAAGTAGGCGGCCTCGTAGTTGCTGGTGAGCGCGAACCTGCGGCCGATGAGGTCCGGTGCATCAGGGGCACGGGCGGCCTCGATTCCGACCGCGAAGGGAAGTGGCTCGTAGGTGACGGCGATGGCAGCGACGGCGCGTTTGGCGGCGGCCAGGTCGGTGGCCGCCACCGCGGCGATCGGCTGGCCGACGTAGTGCACCCTGCGACTCTTGCCGAGCAGATCGATGATGGCCGCAACTCCCGGAACCTGTTCGGCACCGATGGTGGAGACCGCGATCACATCGGCGTGCGGTTCGGTCGAGCGCAGAATGCGGCCGTGGAGCATGCCGGGCAATTGGATGTCAACGGTGAAGCGGGCTGCGCCCGTCGCCTTGGCGGGAGCGTCGGGGCGACCTGCAACCGGCGCCGGGTCATCGAATTCTCCGGCTGCAGCGGCTTGGATTGCGCCGATGATCGCCGGGTAGGCTCCGCAGCGACAGAGGTGGCCGTCGAGGGCAGCAGCGACGTCGGGGATCTCGGGGCGGTCGGTGCCGTGGGCGGCTTTCCAGCTGTCGACATATGCTCGGGCGGCAACGACGACGCCCGGGATGCAGAATCCGCATTGGATCGCGTCGTGGGCGATGAGTGCGCGCTGCACGGGGTCGAGACCGACGTCGGGAGTGATCCCTTCGATGGTGGTCACGGAACGATCAGCGAGGTCTTCGGCCGCCAGCTGGCACGACTCGGTTGGCACGCCGTCGACAAGTACGGTGCAGGCGCCGCAGCCTCCCGTTTCGCAGAGAAGCTTGGTTCCGGTGAGCCCAAGCTTGTCGCGCAAGAGGTCGATGGCCGTCTCGGGAGGCGCATCGACGGAGATGTTCTGACCGTTGAGGGTGAGGCGCAGATCAGGCATCCGCCGACGATAGCGCCACCGCGAACGGGCACCATCGGCGTGACGGTTCCGCTCAGTCGGGGAGGGCGTATGAGGCGTCGGGCCGCTCGACGACGAGTCCCTCGACGATCAAGGACTCCAACGCATGAGCGACGAGATCCGGTTCTATTGCGGTGCCGTCGACCAAGGCCGCAAAGCCGATCGGGCCCCGTATCAACGTCCGGATGATGGCGCCGCGCACCTGGCGTACGGAGCCCTCGAAGCGGCCCTGCGATCGGGGTGGCTCATACACCCCGGGCCCAGCGCACCACTCGCGCACCGGACACTCCCCGCATGCAGGTTGACGGGGCCGGCATTGCGTCGCTCCCAGATCCATCATCGCCTGGTTCCAAGCGGCGGCGTCGTCGCTCAAGTCGAGCGCCGCCGCGGCCTCGAGGGCCTTGCCCGAAAGGGCTTCGCCGTGCCAGCGGCTGAGCACTCGCCGCAGGTTGGTATCGACCGCGGCGACCTGCGCACCGAAGGCGATGGAGGCGACCGCTCGTGCCGTGTAAGGCCCGACGCCGGGCAGTTGTTCGAGGCCATCGACGTCGCGCGGCCAGCCGTCTGCGACGATGTGGGCGGCCGCCTGTTGCAGGCGCTGCGCCCGGCTGTTGTACCCGAGGCCGCTCCACACGGTCAGGACGTCACTCAGCGGGGCTTTCGCAAGTGCCTCCGGGGTGGGGAATCGCCCGATGAACTGCTGATAGAAGGGTATGACCCTGGCCGCCTGGGTCTGCTGGAGCATGATCTCGGACACCAAGATGGCGTAGGGATCACGGGTCTCCCGCCACGGGAAGTCGCGTTGCTGGGCGCGGTACCACGCAAGCAAGGCATCGTTGCGGTCCTGCTCGATTGAGGTCCGGCCCACGAGATCAGCCGTTGTTTCCGCCGCCGCCATCGTCGGGTGGCGGCTCGGGCGGCGCGACACCGATGGTCACCTCGATGGTGGAACCATCGGGAACGGTCTCCTCGGCGGCGGGGTCCTGGGTGGCGATCATGCCGATGAGGTCGCCATCGGGGTCGACCTCGGTCTCTCCGACTACCTCGAGGCTGAGCCCGAGTTCGGCGAGCGCCGCAGTCGCCTCTTCCTGACTCATTCCGATGAGATCGGGTACTTCAACTTGGATCAACTTGCCGACACTGACGGTCACTTCGTCGCCGATGGTGACCGTACTCCCGTTCGGGGGTGACTGCGTTGCCACCAATCCGTCGAGACCGCTCGCGGCCGTAACCGGGGTAGGCGTGTCGAGCCGGACGAACACCAGGCCGAGATCGGTCACGATGCGGCGTGCCTCGTCGACCGTCTTGCCGATGAGGTCGGGGAGCTCGAACGGCTCAGGCCCCTTCGAAACGGAGAGCGTCACTCGACTCTCGCGCGGCACCGATTCACCGGGTTCGGGGTCGGTGCTGATGACGAACCCCTCCGGGATTTCCGCATCGAACTCCTCGACGGTCACGATGTCCTCAAACCCAGCTTCCTCCAGCGTGCGGATGGCGTTTTCCTCGGCAAGTCCGGTGACGTCCGGCATTTCGATGGCAAACGGACCATCGGAGACGTCGAGGTCGACCGCGGTGCCCGTGTCGGCGGGGCTGCCCCCACGCGGGCTCTGGCGGATCACGATGCCGGCCGGCACGGTGTCGCTGTGCACGAAGGACACGGTGCCGACGACGAACCCATTGGTTTCGAGCCGGGCGGTTGCGGTCTCGAGCGTGTCGTCGACGACGTTGGGGATCGTAAAGACCTCCTCACCGGTCGACAGGATCACGAGCACAAAGCTCCCCGGCTCAACGACCGTTCCTCCCGGCGGGTCGGTCACGATCACGTGGTTGGCGTCGATCAGGGCCGAAGGCTCCTCGCGCTGGCGGACCTTCAGGTCGAGCGCCTGGAGCGCTTCGAACGCTTCGCTCCGTTCGACACCGGTCAAGTCGGGGACCGTGGTCGTTGCGGCGACGGGCTCTGCCGGGTTGAGCAGCCTGCTGAGGAGGAAGATGCCGGCGGCGAGGACCGCCAGCAACCCGAAGATGGTCAGCAGGTAGATGCCGGTGCTGCTGCGGTCCTCGGTGGGGGCGGCGGCAACGTGGCGCGCCGTTTCGTCTGGCGGCACGGTTGCGGGCGGCGGCGGTGTCATCATCAGCTGAGTCGCCGCCGCGGCGGCTGCAGTGGCGGCGGCTGTGGTGGGTTCCCCCCGCAGGAAGCGCAGCAGGTCCTCCCGAAACTCGGCCGCCGTTTGGTAGCGGGCCGCCGGATCCTTCTCCATGGCTCGCTCGACAATGAGGGCGAGGTCGCCGGGAACGTCCGGGTTGATCTGATCGACCGGCACGGCATACTCGGAGACGTGCTGGTAGGCGACGGCAACGGGGCTCTCGCCGGTGAACGGTGGCTGGCCGCAGAGCAGTTCGTAGAGCACCACACCAAGTGAGTACACATCGGACCGTTCGTCGGCGGGCAGTCCCTGAGCCTGCTCGGGACTGAAGTAGGTGGCGGTCCCGATCACCGCACCGGTGCGGGTCAGCTCCTCGGAGTCGTCGAGCGCCCGGGCGATACCGAAGTCGGTGACCTTCACGCTGCCGTCCGCCGTCAGCATGATGTTGCCGGGCTTGATGTCGCGGTGGTAGACGCCGGCTTGGTGGGCGACGGTGAGTGCGGCGGCTGCTTCGGCGGCGACCTCGGCGGCTCGGCGCGGCAGGAGGGCCCCTTCGGAGCGGCGGATGTCCCGCAGCGTGCGGCCGGAGATCAACTCCATCACCATGTAATTGGTGCCGTTGTCTTCGCCGAAGTCGAAGATCGAAACAATGTTGGGGTGGCTCAGGTTGGCGGCCGCCATCGCCTCGCGCCGGAACCGGGCGACGAAGGCTTCGTCCCGAACGAACTGGGGGTGGAGAATCTTGATCGCGACAGTGCGGCCCAGCAGCTGATCTTCAGCCTGGAACACATCCGCCATTCCGCCGCGGGCGAGGTGTCCGGTGAGGCGATAGCGATTCGATAGGACGCGAGGTTCATCCACGGGCGGGGATGGTACCGGCGGCCCGGAGTTTGGTGGGTGGATATTGGTCATGGTTGCTTTCTCGTGCTTTTGGCGGACACGAGCGCAGCATGCTGCGCCATTGTCCGCCAAAACCCAAGATTGGAACGCTCGGGGGTGGTTCGGGGGTTCCCGCCGCGTCAGGCGTCATCGTTGGGGCGGTGGCCGAGGTAGACGAATGTTTCCCCGGCTTGGACCTCGGAGTGCTCGGAAGGGACCTCCGTTGCCTCAAATCCTTTGGCGGTGAGGAGGCGAAGCCAGGTGGCTCGAGGGAACATCCCGAGGTGGTGGCGCTCCTCGATCGACTCGGGAGCCGACCCCGCGGTCTGCAGCACATAGGTCATGTCGGACACGTATTCGGTGTCGGTGGGATCGGGGTCCCACGTCGTTTCCGAGTAGCGCAGGCTGTGTCCGGGCCCTTCGTGGCCGCCAGTGCTCGAGCACTTTCGAAAGGTCTCGGTGACGATGTCGGGGGCGAAGAGCACCGCGCCGCCCGGAGCGCAGTGCACCCACGCGGTCGCGACGGCCGCCGCCAGGTCGTCCTCTGTGGTGAGATAGCTCACCGCGTCATGGACGAAGACGGCGTCGAACTGCCGGTCGAGCCGGATTGTGCGCATGTCACCAACCAGGTGCTCACACTGGGGGTTGAGCGTTTTCGAGACCGCCAGCATTTCCGGGGCAAGATCGACCAACGTCATCGTGACGTGTGCTTTGAGGTGGGACGCGTTGTTGCCTCCCCCGCTGCCGAGTTCGAGGACCGTCGTCACCGGGCGGGTCGCAGTCGCCTGTAGATGGTGCAGATAGAAGGCGGCTTCCTCCTCGTAGTCCTCAGGCGCTGTGAGCAGATGGAACCACGAGGCCAAATCGCCATACAAGCGAGGGAGTGATGAACTCACGATTCTCACGCTCCTTCCCGTTTTGGCGGACAATGGCGCAGCATGCTGCGCTCGTGTCCGCCAAAACCCTCTCTACTCGGGGGTTACTCCGAAGAACTCTTGGAAAACGGCTTTGGCGATGGGGGCAGCGACCCCACCACCGGTGGCGTCGTCGCCGGCGTCGCCACCGGATTCCACCAGAACGGCCACCACGATCTGCTGCTCGTCGGGGCCGGCACCGACGGATCCGTATCCGACAAACCAGGCATGTGGCGCCGAGTCGGGCACCTGCGCCGTCCCGGTCTTGCCGGCGATCCGCACCCCTTCGACGGCGGCGTTGCGTCCAGTCCCGTTGGCGACCACGTCCTCCATCATCTCGGCGAGCACGGCCGCGGTCGCAGGACTCATGGCGCGTCGCCACACCGCAGGCTCCGCCTCGGATTGGATCTCAGCATCGGCGTTGAACACCTCGGCAACGAGGTAAGGCTCCATGATCTCGCCGCCGTTGGCCACTGCGGCGCCGACCAGCGCCATCTGCAGTGGGGTGGCTCGCACGTCTCGCTGGCCGATGGCGGTCTGGGCCACGCCGGGCAGGTCATCGGCAAAGGTCGCCACCTGGGGCATGAACGACGCCACCACCCGCAGGTCGAGGGGGATCTCGAGATTGAAACCGTAGGACTCCGCCGCGGTCACGAGTGGCAGAGCATCGAGTTGGATCCCGATTTGGGCGAACGTGGTGTTGCACGAGCGCCGGAAGGCTTCCGCCAACGTGACCGTGTCGCCGCCGGCACACACCTTGCGATCGAAGTTGCGGATGGTCGAGTTGGTTCCCGGCAGCTCCAGTTCGAGCGGATCCGGGTAGCTGGTTCCCGGCCCCGCCTCGCCGGTTTCGAGTGCTGCGGTCGTGGTGATGATCTTGAAGGTGGACCCCGGCGCATACGTCTGAGCAACGGCACGATTCAGCAGTGGCTGGGTCGGGTCCTCGTCGAGTTGGCTCCCAACCGGGCCGGCTCCCGTGCCCAAGAGGCTGTTGGGGTCGAAGGTCGGATTCGACACCATCGCCAGAATCGCTCCGGTCGCCGGATCCATGGCAACCACGGCGCCGACCTGATCACCCAGCGCTTCGGCGGCGGTCTGCTGCAGCTCGTGATCGATGGTCAATCGCAACCCTCGCGGACGCAGGTCGTCACCCATCATGGCGTTGATGACCCCCGAGATAGTGGCGTCCCGGTCGGTCAAGAGGTGATCAGCCCAAGCCTGCTCCAGGCCGGTTGAGCCGAACAACTGGGTGGCGTATCCGACAACGTGGGCGTAGAGCCCGTCCTCGGGGTAGATCCGTCGAAACACTCGGGGATCGTCGGGGTCGGCCTCGGATGTTGCCACGACGACCCCGTCGGCCGTGATGATGGTTCCCCGTTCTCGCCCGGCGCGGCCGGCGATGAGTCGGGCGTTGCGAGGGTCGTCGCGGTAGTCGGGGCCGACGATCAGCTGCTGGTACGTCACCGCACCGGCCAACACGGCGAAGATCAGGAAGATGGCGGTCGCCATGTGGCGAATGGGTCCGTTCATGCCCGCTCTCCATGGGAGATCCGTGCCAGCAGGGTGATCATCACCAGGTTGGTGAGCAGCGATGACCCGCCGTACGACATGAACGGCAACGTGATGCCCGTTACCGGCATCACTCGCAGTACTCCACCGAGAATCAGGATCGCCTGGACCGCAAGCAGCAGGGTCAGGGCCGAGGCCAGGAACTTGCGGAACACGTCGCGGGCCCGCAGCGCGATTCCAAAGCCTGCTGCGGTGAGGAGCGCAAACCCGGCGAGCACGGCGATCGTGCCGGCGTACCCCATCTCCTCACCGACGGCGGCGAAGATGAAGTCGGTCGAGGCAAAGGGGATGCGGTTTGGCTCTCCCAAGCCGAGACCTGATCCGGTGAGGCTGCCGCTGCCGAGGGCGAAGAGGCTTTGCGCGATCTGGAAGCCCGACCCGGTGAAGTCGTCGAAGGGGCGAATCCAGGCCTCGACCCTGCGCTGCACGTGGTCGAACATCTGATAGGCGAACACGCCGCCGGCCGCGACGAACGCTCCACCGACCCACACGTACGCCACCCGCCCGGTCGCGATGTAGATCAGACCGATGAACAGGGCAAAGAGCAGCAACGAGGCGCCCAGGTCACGTTGGTAGACGAGTACCCCAAAGGAGGCGAGGGCGGCGAGGACGACCGGCCCGAACTCCCGCAGGGGCGGGATTCGGAGCGGGCCGAGCCTGCGGTCGGAAGCCGCCATGGCGGTATGGCGCTCGGCGAGATATGAGGCGAGGAAGATGGCGAGGAAGACCTTGGCGACTTCACCCGGTTGGAAGCTGAGCGTGCGCCCCCCGAAGGGGATCTCGAAGCGCACCCAGAGTCGTGACCCGTTGACGATGGCCCCGTGGACCGGCCACGAGGTCGGCAGCAGCGGCAAGAGCAACAGCACCACCGCGGCGGCCAGGAACAGGTACCGATAACGACGCAGGACCTCGACGCCCTCGTCGCGCAGCAAGAACAGGACTAGGACCGAGATTGCGGCACCGACGAGCAGCCACCAGCGCTGGAGCCCTGCGAGGTCGGAATCGAGTCGATAGACCTCGATGAAGCCGATCGCAGTGAGGAAGGCGGCCAGCGGGAACACATACGGGTTGGCCGCAGCGGCCCAGCGCCGCAACGCAAAGTGGATGCTGCCGAAGGCTGCCAGGAACACGAGGAACGTGAGGGCCACTTGGGCGTCGAGCCAGACGCCTCTGGTGAAGTTGACCAGGGCAACACCCATTGCCGCGATCACTGCGGCTGCCACGAGGAGCGCCGCCTCGGCGGTGCGGGTCATGCCGAGACGTCCACCACCGCGACCGTGGTGTTGTCGACGCCGCCGCCGGCGTTGGCCGCCTCGATGAGGGCCCACGCGGCAGCGGAAGGGGTCTCCGCCTCGCTCAAGATGTGCGCGATAGCGAAGTCGGAGACCATTGCGGTCAGCCCGTCGCTGCAGAACAGGACGCGGTCGCCGGGCTCGAGCGCAAACTCGATCTCGTCGGCCTTCACTCCTGCCATGCCGACCACTCGTGACAGAAGATGTCTGCGGGGGTGGGTTGCCGCGTCGGCGGGGCTGATCTGGCCACGGGAAACCAAGTCCATCACCCAGGTGTGATCCGTGGTGACCTGTTCGAATGACATGCCGCGCATGACGTAGAGGCGGCTGTCGCCGACGTGACCGATGTGCAACGTTCCGCTCGGGTCGAACACGCCGATCGTGATGGTCGTCCCCATCCCGGCGACGCCGGGGTCCTCGTCTACTGCGGCAAGCACGGCCGCGTTGGCTCGTTCGACCCTCGCCGCCATGTCCTGTCCTACCGGCGCGCCTGCGGTTGCCGCATCGATGGCGATCCGGCTGGCTACCTCGCCCGCGGCGTGGCCGCCCATGCCGTCGGCGACGGCAATGACGACGGGACCCGAGCCCGACCCGTCGTCGTCTGGGGCGACGGCGTCTTCGTTCTTGTCACGAAGGTGGCCGACGTCTGTCGCGGTTGCCCATGTGTACTTCATCGCACCTCGAGGATGGTCTTGCCGATCTGCACGCTATCGCCTTTGGAGAGCACGGTGGGAACCGTGACGCGCCGTCCGTTCACGTAGGTGCCGTTGGTGCTGCCGAGGTCGTGCAACATGGCCTGTCCGCTCTGCGACCCCACCCGCAGGTGGAACTCCGATGCGTACGGGTCATCGATGACGACGTCGGCGTCTTCGCTCCGTCCCAATACGGTAGGCCGTCCCAGGGGTATGCGGTGACCGGCGAGGTTGTCTGAGCGAACCACGACGAGTTCTCCCGCCGCTTTGGGAGCGCGTGGAGACTGAGCCGGACCGACATGTGCCCGGATCGATCGTGCCACCTGCCACAAGAACAGGAAGACGAGTGCAAGGAACATCAGTTTCAGAAGGTTGAGGAACAACGCGGGCAAGCGGGCCTCCTAGAGCAACCTGAAGAAGAAGGTAGCGGGTCCCAGAGTCAGTTCGTCGCCCGGGTTGATCGCTACCGGCTTGGTCTCGACGGGGGCACCGTTGATAGAAGTGCCGTTGACGGAACCGGCGTCGCTGACCCAGGTTCGTCCTCCCTCGCGGAATACCACCGCGTGGTGGCGCGAGATCTCCGATTCCTGCAGCTGCAGGTCGGCGTCGTCGGAACGTCCAATGATCACGCGGTTGTCGCCTAATTCGAGGACGCGAGAGCCGCGTACGTCAATCAACTGTCCCCAACTCGGTAGGGGGCCGGCCACGGTCGTGCCGTCGCAGCGCAGCGTTCCAGATGAAACGGTGTCGTCGACCTCGACTTCTACTTGGACCAGCCCAGCGGTGCGCCAGCCGCGTTCTGCCGCGGTGACCGCCAGGGCATTGACCAACTCACCGGCGAGTTCGGTACGGTCGAGGTCCGTGCTCAGGTCGGTGGAATTGATACGGACTCGGTAGTGGTTGCGCATTTGTGGCCCGGCCGAGCTCTCGATGAGGTCGAGGTCGGCTTGGCGCACAAGTCGATTGGCCATGTCGACCGGCTGCATCCGGCCGCGAAAGATCGTCGCCGACAGTCCATCGACGAAGCGCTCCAGGCGGCGTTCGAGTTCGCGGGCAACCTTCATGGGAACCGATTGTATGGGGAATTGAACATTGTCCCCCATTGAACGATGAGACAACCCTCGACGGTTCCGACGCCGAGTAGTGCGTGTGCCTTGCACTCCTCGTACCACCAAAACCAGTCCCTGGTACCATTCACCCCCGTCCGGGCGAGTGGCGGAATTGGCAGACGCGCAGGATTCAGGTTCCTGTGAGGTAACACTCGTGAGGGTTCAAGTCCCTCCTCGCCCACGCCCATGGCCTATCCCCCTTATGCCCCGGTCGCTCGGTCGCGTCGCCGACGCCGGATCGCCCTTTTCATCACCATCGCAGTTGTCATCGCGGTGACTGCTCTTGCGGTCCGCTACCGCACGGACGAGCGCGTTTCTCTCGACTATCTGGCCATGGCCCAAGAGGTCGCCGAGGACGAGGAGGCCATCGCGGCCAGCTTGGGTGACCTGTTCTTGGAGATCGGCGAGCTGGAGCGGCCCGACATCCTGGAGCGGATCGAGGCGCTCAACACCGAGTCGGTGGCGTTGGTCACGCGAGTCGAAGCTGCCGACATCGCCGGCCCGGTGACCCAGGCGCACGGGTTCCTGCTCGTCGCGGTGGAGTCGTGGAACGAAGGCCTCGCCGCGATGGACGAGGCCATCATCCAAATCCTCGACGAAGAGGGTGAGGGAAGAACCGGCGACAGCATGCTGGCAGAGGTCTTCGACGACCTGAGCGTCGGCGATCGTGCCTATGCCGGCTTCCGGCGGACCGTGGCCGGCATCGACCCCGGCTTGTCGAATCGCGAGTATCCCTCGGTGGTGTACACCGGCGGGGAGAATGTGGCATTGTTCGACGCGGTTGCGGTAGCCGATCGGCTGCGACTCATCCGCAAGCTCGACGAGGCCCACGACGTGTCGGTCACCGGATCGACCGATCCGGAGCCGTTGGGTTCTCAGAACGACGTTCCGGTAGTTCCCGACAGCGACACGTTCGTGGTGTCGGCCGTCATCACCAACGAGGGCAATCTGCCCGAGGAATTGATTCAAGTGCGGCTGACCCTCACGGCCGGCGGCGAGGCGCGGCCCTCCATCGAACGAAACGAGCTCATCCCCGTCTTGGGCCCGGGAGAAGCCACCACGAGGACATTCGATCAGCTAGATCTGGTGCCGGGAACGCTGTACGAATTGCGCGTGACGGCGACAATCGCCGAGGATAAGGCCATCGCGAACAACGAGTGGACGCTCATCTTCATCAGGAACAGCGCAGAATGATCTACGTACTGCTTGCCGTCATCGCCATCACGCTTCTCATCGTGCTGTGGATGTCGATGGAACTCAACAAGGTGCGCGCCTTGGTGGCGACCGTCCCCGACGACGGCAACGTCTACCAAATGTTGCGCAGTGTCGACGCCGAACTGAAGCATCAAGCCAAGACCGTGGCTGCCATCGAGCCACGGCTCGCCGCGGTTGAGGCCGCCATGCCCTTGGCGCTCAGTCGGACCGGGGTCGTTGCCTACGACGCGTTCGACAACATCGCCGGCAATCAGTCGCGCACCATCGCGCTGCTCAACTCGAACGGCGATGGCGTGTTGATCAGCTTGCTGGTCGGCCGTGACGAGACGCTGTTCTTCACCAAACAGGTCAGGGGTCGTCAGGGCGTCGAGCCGCTTTCTCCTGAAGAAGAGGCCGCCATCCACCAGGCCATGGGCGGATAGCGTCGGATGATCGACGTCGCGGTTCTCCGTCACCAGCCCGAGGTCATCGTTGCCTCGCTGGAGCAGCGCGGCATCGACATCGACGTCGGCGCCCTTGTCGCGCTCG
Organism: uncultured Acidimicrobiia bacterium; assembly: GCA_963704825.1. Classification (GTDB taxonomy): domain Bacteria; phylum Actinomycetota; class Acidimicrobiia; order Spongiisociales; family UBA5794; genus CAVPHV01. The sequence continues at coordinate 7,537 of CAVPHV010000013.1, read as the reverse complement.
ACGAGGAGCGTCGTGTCGTGCGGGCCCGGGCCGAGGAACTGCGTGCCGCCCAGAAGACACTCGGCAAGAGCGTGCCGACGCTAGAGGGTGAGGCGCGGCAGGAAGCCATCGAGCAAGCCGGTCGCCTCTCCAGCGACTACAAGGCCGCGCTGGCGGAGGCCGACGAACTCGACACCCGCTTCGAAGCACTGTGGATCACGCTGCCGAATCTCACAGACCCCACTGCGGCGCCGGGCCTCACCGAGGAAGACTCGGTCGAGATCAAGCGCTGGGGCGAACCCGCCGCCACCTTCGAAGGGCAACAGGATCACGTCGACCTCTCGGTCCCCAAGGGGTTGATCGACCTCGAGCGGGCCGCCAAGGTCTCCGGTTCGCGCTTCGGCTACCTGATGGGCCCGCTGGTGCGTCTCGAGTTTGCCCTGGTCCAGTTTGCGTTCGATCGGCTCGAACCGCACGGATTCACACCGGTGATCCCGCCCGTGTTGGTCAGAGAGCATGCGCTGTTCGGCACGGGGTTCTTCCCGGGGGACAGTGAGCAGGTCTATGCGGTGCCCGAGGACGAGCTCTACTTGGTGGGTACCTCTGAGGTGCCGCTGGCAGCGTTCCACGCCGATGAGATCCTCGATGCAGAGAAGCTGCCGCTGCGATACGTCGCGTTCTCGACGTGTTTCCGGCGTGAAGCCGGCACTTACGGCAAGGACACCCGTGGCATCTTCCGGGTGCATCAGTTCGACAAGATCGAGATGTTCAGCTTCGCCCACCCCGACGAGTCGCCAGCCGAGCACGACTTCCTGCTCGAACGTGAGGAGGACCTGGTCCAGGCCCTGGGACTGCCGTACCGGGTCGTCAATGTCGCGGCCGGCGACCTGGGCGATTCCGCGGCCAAGAAGTACGACATCGAGGCCTGGTTCCCCGGCCAGGACCGCTACCGGGAGATCACCTCGACGTCGAATACGACGGACTTCCAGGCACGTCGCCTCAAGATCCGGTTCTCCGACGACACCGGCAACCGTTTTGTACACACCCTCAACGGGACGGCGATCGCGATGGGCCGCTGGCTCATCGCCATCGTGGAGAACAATCAGCAGCCCGACGGGACGATCGTCGTCCCCGAGGCGTTGCGTCCGTACGTCGGCTTCGACACGATCAGCTGACCGGACCGGGTATTGCGGTGAGCAACGGAACCGTCTTCTCCGATATCGCCGGTAAGTACGACAGGATCAACCGCGTCCTGTCGTTCGGACAGGATCAGAACTGGCGGAAGCGTGTTATTGCGCACCTTCCCGGCGGCCGCCTTCTCGATCTCGGCGGCGGTACCGGAGCGGCCAACCAAGCCTTTGGCGATCGGGACGTGGTGGCCCTCGACCCTGCGCCCGAGATGTTGGCGCTCAACCCGACCGCACACCGGGTGGTTGCCGTGGGTGAGGCCCTGCCCTTCAACGACGCTGCGTTTGATGCGGTTTTCTCGGCCTACGTGTTTCGCAACCTCGACTCGGTCGACGCAACCCTCGGCGAGATAGCGCGGGTGTTGCGGCCCGGCGGTCGTGCCGGGATCGTCGGCCTGGGCCGGCCGGAAGCGAACTGGCAAGCTTCACTGCACCGGGCCGGATCCGCCGTGGCGCTACGGGCGGTCGGCCTGGTAAGCGGCGCCTACGACGAGTACACGTACCTCCATCACAGCCTCGACAAGCTGCCGCCTCCGGAGGTGTTGTTTGCCGATGGCCCGATGACCGTGGTGGAGGTCTGGCGGATGGGGCCGCTCGGCTTTGTATACGGCGCCGTCTTGGAGAAGGCGTGACTCCCGAACACGACCTGCCCCCGCCCCCGCTGGTCCCCGACCAGGCCCTGGCCGGCTACTGGCAACGCATCCTGGGGTTTGGAGTCGATATCTTCCTGATGTTCGGGGTCACGGTCGGGATCGCCATCATCGGCGGGGTCGACTTCGACGACATTGCGGCTACCGACGGTTGGCCGCGGTCGGTACGGGTGGCTCAGTTCATCGCCGTCGGCCTCTACTACGTGATCTTCACCGGTTGGCGAGGTGAGACCCTCGGCAAGATGACTGTCGGTTCGCGGGTGGTCGGGGAAAAGACCGGGGTGATACCCACCTGGCCGGCCGCCACTGTCCGTTGGGCGATCGTGGGCATCGCCGGGGTACTCCCGGTGCCGTTCCTGTCGGTCGTGGTCTACGGCGTCGTTGCCCTCGACCCACGCCGACGCGGCCTTCACGACTTGGGGGCGGGCACAGTCGTGGTCGACGTGCGCCGCTACCGGGAGGCGCAGACCGTCGTCGGCCGGTGATGAGGTAACCGTGCACCCCGCCTTCGAGTAGTTACCCACCGGCGCGTCCCGGGCCGTTGACTCCAGCCAGGCACCCCTACGGCACCCGGGACTGACCCGCTTAGGGCTGCTTCCTTCCGGATCTGACCCGATTCACGACGTCCCGCCGCGTAGGACCCAGCCTTCATCATCAACTGTCCCGGCGCTGGCCCGAAGGACTTCCACCCTCGGGCGGGGATTCGGCCTCGCATGAAGAGGATTTCGAGTTCAGGGCACCCCTAGCGCCCCGCCTAGCACGGTAGACGAGAGGTTAGCCGGGTTGGGCGACTGCGATACAGTCGGATCGTCAGCCGTTGGTGACCCGCAAGATGCCCTCTTGGCCGGCCGTGAAGTGGCCGGGAATCGTGCAGATGATCTGGTAGGTGCCGACCGGCAGGGGCTGGGTCGTGCCCTGAGCGGTGACGCCTGCATCGGCGTAGAGGCGGAACAACACCAAGTCTTCGGAGAACTCGGCTTCGTTGTCGATGGACTCAGACAGGATCGTCCAGTCATGTTCGACGGTGCCCTGGTTGTCCATCGTCACGTCGATCGGTGTGTCGGGGACGGCCAGCCAGAGGTCCGGGGCATAGGCGAACTCGGTGGCGACCGTGAACACGGCGGTTTGCGGCGGACCCGTCGTTGCGGTCGTAGGCGGCGCGTCGTCGCCCCCCATGGCAACGACAACGATCACCAGGACGGCGAGCACTGCGGCAGCGATCACGAAAGGAAGGGCACGGCGCATTGGCGGCACCCTAACTCCTGGCCGCATCAACGCGTTCGCCCGGTATCATCCGGCGCGCATTGGAGAGATGGCCGAGCGGACGAAGGCGGCAGTCTCGAAAACTGTTGAATCGGTTTTACCGGTTCCGTGGGTTCGAATCCCACTCTCTCCGCGCGGACCCGCCTGCGGCGGGTCCGTCTGTAGTTCGTGCAACGAACTGCGTGCAACGAAAGGCAGCGCATGGGGGTACTGGTCACTGGAGCCGCGGGGTTCATCGGCTCGAATCTGATTCGTCACCTCCTCGTCCGCTGGCCGGGCCGCCACTTGGTGTCCCTGGACGCACTCACCTACTCCGGTCACCTCGTCAATCTCGAGGGGGTCCTCGACCACGAATGCCACACGTTCATCGAGGCCGACATCTTCGATTCGGATGCCGTACGGCGGGTGTTTGAGAGTTACGACATCGACGGTGTGATCCACCTGGCAGCCGAGAGCCACGTCGATCGCTCCATCGTCGATGCGGTGGCCTTTGCTCGGAGCAATGTGATCGGCACAGTTGTGCTGCTGCAGCAGGCCGCAGAATCATGGGTCGGCCGCGAGGACGTGCGGTTTCATCACGTGTCCACGGACGAGGTCTTTGGCAGTCTCGGGGCTGATGGGCGCTTCGACGAGTCGAGTCGCTACCTCCCCAACAGCCCGTACGCCGCCTCGAAGGCGGGCTCTGATCACTTCGTCCGGGCCTGGCACGCGACCTACGACCTGCCTGTGGTGATCACCAACTGCTCGAACAACTACGGGCCTAGGCAGTTCCCTGAGAAACTCATCCCCACGGTCATCACACGCGCTCTCGCTGATGATCCGGTCCCGGTCTACGGCACCGGTGCCAACGTGCGTGATTGGCTCTACGTTGGGGACCATTGTGATGCACTCGCCCTCGTGTTCGAGCGAGGCGTCACCGGGGCCACGTACTGCATCGGGGGAGAGGCTGAGTTCAGCAACCTCGACCTGGCAGGGATGGTTCTCGACGAACTCGACGTCGCACGAGGCCTGCCGGTCGGGACGTCCCGCCACCTGATCGAGTTCGTGACGGATCGGCCCGGTCACGACTTCCGCTATGCGATGGACATCAGCCGTATCCGGTCGGAGCTCGGGTGGAGCCCCTCGGTCGACCTGCGACACGGACTGGCCCGCACGGTCCGTTGGTACCTCGACCATCCGGAGTGGCTCCGGATGGTCACTGCGGGGTGAGTATGGCCCTATCTGCGGTCGGCGAAGAACTCCCCCAACATCGTGCGGGCCTCTGATTCGAGCACGCCGGCGATGACTTCGCATCGGTGGTTGAGGCGTTCGTCCTGGGGGAGGTTGTACAGGCTCCACACGCCGCCGGCTTTGAGGTCGGCGGCGCCGTAGACGATGCGGTCCACCCTTGCCCAGACGGCCGCCATTGCGCACATCGGGCACGGTTCGAGGCTGACGACCAATGTGTGGCCGGTGAGTCGCCAGTCACCGCGAGTGGCGGACGCCTCCTGGAGGGCCAGCATCTCAGCGTGGGCGGTGGCGTCACCACGTTCCTCACGCCGATTGTGGTTGGAAGCGGCAACGGTTCCGTCGGGTCCGATGACGACGGCGCCAACGGGGACATCGCCATGTTCGAGCGCAGCGCTCGCTTCGGCCAATGCGCGACGCATCGGTTCGATCCACCTGTCGTGATCCACCAGTTCCTCCGCTCTTCTACACTCCGGGACCCTAGGAGGGATCGCATAGTCTGGCCTAGTGCGCACGCCTGGAAAGCGTGTAGGCGGGGTGACTCGCCTCGTGGGTTCAAATCCCACTCCCTCCGCCGGACCGCTCCGGGGCCGAGCTCTATGGGTTTCGCCGCAGTGGTCGAGTCCTGTTCGGCCTCGACCACTGCTATCTGGGGAGGATTGTCTACTCTGCGCCGCGACTCGCGGAGGATGTGGGTTTGACCGCAACGTTGCCGTCTTGGCGGCACCGCGGATGAGGTTCAAATCCCACTCCCTCCGCGCGGACCTGCCAGGGGCAGGTCCGTCAGCAGCTCCCTGCGGGAGCTGCGCTACCGGGTCCGGGTTGTCGGATCGCGCCGGTGTGACTGCGATCCCGAAAGGCGTTGGGCACGAGCACACATTGGAGGGATGGCCGAGCGGACGAAGGCGACAGTCTTGAAAACTGTTGAGCCCCTTTCGGGGTTCCGTGGGTTCGAATCCCACTCCCTCCGCTGAAACCCTTGCTACGTGAGGGTTTCTGGTCGAGCCGACCGCATCGGCACGACGTGCCCGGCGCCCTTCGGGGCGCGGTCGGGGCGCACTGGGGGCGCGGGAGACTCGGCGAGCTTGCGATCGAGGGCGTCGGCGAGGGCATCGAGATCGTCGTCGTAGAGGTGCCCGTAGAGGTCGAGTGTCATCGTCGCTGAGGCGTGGCCGAGCTGTCGCTGCACCGCTTTGATCGACGCACCGGACGAGATCATCAGGCTTGCCGCCGTATGGCGTAAGTCGTGAATCCGCAGATCGTCGATGCCGGCCTGGTTCAACGCGGGGGTCCACACGGTGCGACGCCAGGCCGACGATCGGAGCGGTCCACCGCGCTGCGCGGTGAAGACGAGACCGTCGGACGCCACCGAGCCGAGGTGCGCAGCCAGCTTGTCGAGAAGCATCGACGGCATCATCACCATCCGTGGCTCGTGACTTTTTGGCGGTCCCCATGACAGTCCGCCACCGATCTCAGTCGCCGCCTCGGCGACCTCGATGCGTCGCCGCAACACATCAACCCGAGATCGCCGCAAAGCCACCAGCTCGCCCCAGCGGAGACCGACGTAAGCCAGCGTCTCGACCACGAGCCCGGCGCCTGACAAGCGCTCCTCCGCCGCAGTAGCGAGCCTGGTGACGTCGACCCCGTCGAGGAACCGCTGCGGACGGGACCGCACCGGCGGAGTCTTGATCCCCTCGGCCGGGTTCCTCAGGAGCAGACCGTCGTGCACCGCCATTTGGAGACATTGCGCCAGCCGACCCTTGGCAGCGCGCACCCGCGATGCCGACAAGCCCTCGGCGCTCATCGATGCGGTCCATTCTCGTATCGCCGCCGGTGTGATCCGATTGATCGGCATGGCACCAAAGGCCGGCAGAATGCGTGATCTCAGCAACGACTCGTACTCCGCTCGGGTCTTCGGCTTGAGCGATAGGGTCATCAGCCATTTGCCGGACCACTCACCCAGGGACACGTTGCCGGCCGCCGGGTCGAGCCAGTCCCCCCGGTCGATGCGGACGAGTTGAGCGTCGAGCCAGCGGTCGGCGTCGACTTTCCGGTGGAAGCTCCTCGACCGGATGCGCCCGTCGGGACCCCGATACCTGGCGCGCCACCTTCGGCCGGTGCGTCCGTGGCGGTCTTCGATCCAACCGGAGCGGCTCATCGGCGTCCTCCTCTTCTGACCGCGTCCTCGCCCGTCAGCAGGCTACGAAGCAAGCGTACATCTCTCATCGTTTCGCATCATTACTCATTAGTTATCAATATCTATCCAATATCTACGATGTATGAACGCTATCATAGTCGAAGGAACGGACACCCACAGAGGGAATCGGACCGTGACCGCACCCACCAACCTGCAGCTGCCCCTCCCAGTCGAGAGTGACAGACGAGTGCACACCTGCGGTCCCGCTGTGGGGGTGGGGCAGTGACGGTGCGGGTGACGACGTTGAAGGGCGCCATGGCGGGCCGGTATTACACGGAGCAGCTTCCGTCGTACTACTTGGATGGTGGTGAGCCGCCGGGTCGCTGGTTCGGTCGGGGCGCCGGGATGTTGGGTCTTGATGGGGGGATCGATGATGAGGCGTTTCTGGCGGTGATGGCCGGTCTCGATCCGGTGACCGGGGAGCGGTTGGGGCGCCGCTTCGGAGAGACATCAGTGCGGGGGTTCGATGCCACGTTCTCGGCGCCGAAGTCAGTGTCGGTCCTGTTCGCCGTCGGCAACGAGCGACTGCAACGGGAGGTGACGGAGGCGCACGACACCGCGGTCGACGCGGTGTTGGCCTGGGTGGAGTCGCGGGCGCATACGAGGTTGCGGCGGCGGGGTCATGTGGTGTGTGTCGACGCTGAGGGGATCGTGGCCGGGGTGTTCCGGCAGCATACGAGTCGTCGTTTGGACCCGCAGTTGCACACTCATGCGGTGATCGCCAACCGAGTGAAAGCTCCGGATGGGCGTTGGTTGGCGTTGGATGCCCGCACGGTGAAGATGGATCAACGGACCTTGTCGAGCCTGTATCACGCCGGGTTGCGGGCTGAGTTGACCCGCCGCCTCGGTGTTGTTTGGCATCCTCCGGTGAATGGCGATCGCTGAGATCGCCGGCGTCGACCCGGACGTGTTGGTCGAGTTCTCGCAACGCACCCGTGACGTGGAGGCCCGGGTGGAGGAGAAACTGACCCGCTTTCGTGGCGACGTCGAGCGTGAACCGACACCACGGGAACGGTGGCGGCTGGAACGCGAAG
>CAVPHV010000012.1:0-142145 GCA_963704825.1 uncultured Acidimicrobiia bacterium | reverse complement strand
GCCGCGGCCGCCCGGACGGCCGAGAGGAGTTGGTCCTGGGTGAGTTGGCGGCGGGGAAGGGTGCCGGCGAGCGTCGCATCGAGCGCGGTGACTTCGAAGGGGGCGTCGGTACACACGAGTACGGGACACTCCCAAGATCGAGATCGCAGAGCACTTGGCGAGACCACGGCCACGTCGGGCTCCCTGTCGAACTTATCCGCGGCCGTGGTCACGACAAGATTGGGATCCTCTCGGAGAGACACTGAGATTCCGCGACCGAAGATCTCGTTGTCACAGTCGACGGTCACCACTATCGATTCGCCCATAACGCACCTGCCCGATCGGAACGCAGATCGTCCCCGTAACTGAGCGTAGCGAACCGCTGCAGCGCGTGCTCGGCGGGTCTCCCTTCTCCGTACGGTGGTGTGCGGGCAGAGCAGATCAGGACTTGCCACATCTCAGTCGCGCAGTCATGTCGCCGGCCGCTCACCGATCCCGCGTATCACCGGCCCGCCCGGCACCTCTCTACTGACACGACGCGGTCGCGTGGGTAGGAAGCGTGACTGCCAACGAAGGGGAGGAACTCATGGACGAGGTATTGATGGAGGTGACGGAACCGGACGCCGCCGTTCGGTTGCGTGAAGGAGGCGAGCGCGTCATCCACCGCTTCGAAGGTGCGGTCGTGCTCGAGGGCACGCCGCGGGACCCTGAGCTCGGCGCCTTGGTGCGGCCCAGCCGGGAACCCGAATTCGAGATGCTCGACACGCTCGACCCGGAGACACGGCGCGGTCGCGTGGGTACGAAGCGTGACTGCCAACGAAGGGGAGGAACTCATGGACGAGGTATTGATGGAGGTGACGGAACCGAACGCCGCCGTTCGGTTGCGTCAAGGAGGGGAGCGGGTCATCCACCGCTTCGAAGGTGCGGTCGTGCTCGAGGGCACCCCGCGGGACCCTGAGCTCGGCGCCTTGGTGCGGCCCAGCCGGGAACCCGAATTCGAGATCCCCGACACGCTCGATCCCGCTCGGATCGGTGTCTTGGCGTTCCGGCTTCGCCAAACCGAGGCCTACCGGGCCCGCAAGGCGCGTCGTCCCGACGTGGGTGTCGACATCGACGACATCATCAGCGCGGAGCCGGGCGTATGACCCCGCGCAACCAGCGGCTCATCAACGAAGTAGCGGTCGGCATCGTCTACGTCCAGGGCCCCACGAGCGAGACGTCGATGACCATCGGCGATCTGGTCGACGCCCACGCCGAGATCCAAGACGGCCTCAGCATGCTTGCCGGACTCGAACCAGACGCCAGGATGTCGTGGGTACACGAGACCAGGGTGATCGAGCTCGACCAGCCAATCTTCCCGACGGCGCCGTGGAAAGGGCTGCCGAAGAACTTCTACGTCAAACGGATCGACGCGGCCCTCTGGCGCGAGTCGAACCAGAAGACGTATCTGTTCCAAGGCGACCAGTACGTGCGTCTCACCGGCTCGACCATGGACGCCGGCTATCCAAAGCCGATCGCCGGCCACTGGCACGGCCTGCCGCCCGATTTCGAGGACGGCATCGACGCCGCCTTCTGGCACAAGCAGCGCGACAAGATCTACATGTTCAAGGGCGACCAGTACGTGCGTCTCACCGAGACCACCATGGACGCCGGCTACCCGAAACCCATCGCCGGCAACTGGAACGATGTCCCCGCCGGCTTCGAGTCCGGGATCGATGCCGTTTTCATGCGGCACACCACGAACAAGATCTACATGTTCCAAGGCGACCAGTACGTGCGTCTCACCGGCTCGACCATGGACGCCGGCTACCCGAAACCCATCGCTGGCAACTTCAAGGGACTGCCCGAGCACTACGAGGAAGGGATCGACGCCGCCCTGTGGCGGGGCGACAACGACAAGGTGTACTTCTTCGACTCGCCGCCGCGCAACAACCTGAACGACTACATCCGCTACTCGGACGACTTCAACGACATCGACGCCGGCTACCCGAAGTGGGTCGGCGGTCTCGATGCCGGCGAGACCGAGGCGCTGTGGCGTGACCCCGCCCTGGCCGACCTCGGTTTTGGTCCCGGCGCCGACGGGTACAAAGCCTACGCCGACGACCTCCAGAATCGGCACGAGACCAAGTCGAGCATCGTGGCGTTCATCACCAAGTACCCGGTGTACTGGGGCGGCTACGCCGGCACCCCGCGTCTGGTGATGGCATGGAAGGTCGGTGGTGACAACTTCGATCGGGTGTTCGCCCACGAAACCGGCCACCTCTTCGGCGCCCCCGACGAATACGGCGCCAGCAACTGCTCGTGCGGCAGCAGCTACGGCCGGTTCTTCCGAGTCAAGAACGGCAACTGCCGCCTCTGTGCCGGCGCCATCTCGATGGACGGCGGCTACCCGACCGGCATCAATGGACCGTGGCAGGGGCTGCCGGCGGCGTTCCAATCAGGGATCGACGCCGCCATCTGGAGGCCATCGAACCAGAAGGTCTACATGTTCAAAGACGACCAGTACGTGCGGATGACCGGGACCACCGTCGACCCCGGCTACCCCCAGCCGATCGCCGGAAACTGGAACGGCCTGCCCGCTTCGTTCGAGGCGGGGATCGACGCTGCGGTGTGGCGGGCGTCCAACGGGAAGATCTACTTCTTCAAGGGCAGCCAGTACGTGCGGATGACCGGAGCCGACATGGACACCGGCTACCCGCAACCGATCGCCGGCAACTGGAAGGGCCTCAACGCCTCGTTCAACGCCGGGATCGACGCTGCGGTGTGGCGGCCCTCGAACGGGAAGATCTACTTCTTCAAGGGCAACCAGTACGCCCGACTCACCGACACCGAGATGGACGCCGGCTACCCGACCTCGATCTCGGGCAACTGGAAGGAGCTCCCGGCATCGTTCACTTCCGGCATCGACGCTGCGCTGTGGCACGCCGACAAGGAGAAGATCTATCTCTTCAAGGGAAACCAGTACGCCAGGATGAGCAACGGGGTCGCCTGCCTGATGTCGAGCAATGTCGCTGAAGTGTGCGGCTACACCCCGAGCCATCTCGGGTGGGAAGCCTTCATGGCCCGCATCGACGCCTCGGTATATCGAGGGGACAACAACAAGACGTACCTGTTCTCTCGGGAGTGGTACGCCCGGTTCTCGACCGTGGGTGGCGAGATGGACGAGGGCTATCCCAAGCTCATCAGAAACCACTGGCACGGGCTGCCTTCGAGCTTCCACCGTGATCTCGACGCCGCGCTGTGGCGGGAGTCCAACCAGAAGACGTATCTGTTCAAGGGCAACCAATACGTGCGGCTCACCGGCTCAACGATGGACGACGGCTATCCGAAACCGATCGCCGGTCATTGGAAGGGTATCCCCGACGACTTCGAGGATGGGATCGATGCGGCGCTGTGGCGGCAGTCCAACGACAAGATCTACCTGTTCCGCGGCGACCGCTACGTGCGGCTCACCGAGACCGAGATGGACTCGGGCTACCCGCAGCCGATTGCGCCCAACTGGACGGGTGCTCCCGGGTCGTTCGCCAACGGCATCGACGCCGCTTTGATGCGGCAGGACACGGGGCAGATCTACTTCTTCAACGGCCGGACCTACCTGCGCTACTCCAACGTGGCCGACGGCGTGGACCCCGGCTACCCGAAGTGGATCGACGGACCCTGGATGCCGTTCCCGAGGTAGGAAGCGGGCCGATGGTGCCCGATGACCCTCAGCTCCGCAGGGTCATCGGGCACCTCGGATGTCGGGAGTCGGCCGCAAAGCGTTGGAGCGCACCCATGGTGCGGGTGCGCTCCCGCGCGCGATGGCGGGCGAGACCTCGGCCGCTTCTGTCGGGCTTCGCGTCGAAGCTTCGGCGAGTGCGAGCAGTACAGTTCAGCCAATGAGGCTCCGCTCCGGGTCCGCGGTGGGACTTTTCGTTGTTTTGGTTGCTCTGTCGGCATCGGCATGTGGAACGGTGTCGCGTCCGTCCCTCGAGGAGTGGCAACCACGGTGGGTCGAGGTTCAGGCGCTGGTTCCGAGTCAGGATGACCTCGGCGACGAACCAGATCGAGAGCTGTGCAACCAGATCCATGTCGCCATCCGAGAGGAATCGCGAGGGTTGGTTCCCACCCCAGATCCGGCACTTGACGATGCGGTCCGGGATTGGGTCAAGATCGCAGAGACCACGTTCTTCGAATGCCCGCCGCGCGAGCGCGAACTTGACGGCTTCGACGACGCCTACCGCGAACTGGCCCGGTTTGCGGCGGAGGTCGAGGCCGTCGTGCGCATCGACCTCGAGACGGGCTGAGCGGCAGAACCGAACCGGATCTGCCCTGGGGAGGGGGCCGATCAGCCGTGGCCAACGCAGCTTTCGGGATGAGCAGCGGAGCGACAAGCCACGGAATCTCCCGGCTCTCAGATTTGGAGCGGGTGTCGCCGGAGCGGCTGCAGCGTTCCCGAGGTTGCCATTGACACCCCGCAACCCGGTGCGTACGTTTGGCTACACCGGGTGGTTGCCGCTGGCTTCCGCCCCCAGAGGGGAGGTGCGTTCTCTATGCCCGACGTTGCGTTGTGGGATCTCGTCGCCCCCTACTCCCTGCTCGGCGCCGCCGCCGGAAACGCCCACGCCGCCCTCGCCGTTCTCGCCGTCGACGAGTACGAACAAGCCGTCGATGGGACCAGCACCGTCATCCGAGGCCGCGCCCTCTTCCACGGCGAGGTCAGTGCGTTCTTCGACCCAACCACGATGTCGTTCGGGGTCAGCGCCTCGAACACCGAGGGCCACCCCAAGGACGACCCCACCCAACGCGATCCCTGGATCGACCTGCGCGACACCGCCGTCGAGTTCCAGCTCATTGCCCCTCGGGTCGGCTCATCTGTCGTGGCAGCCGGGCACCAACCGATCAGCAACCCCGCCGCCGGCGACCCGTTTGCGCCCGCCGACGCCGTGCTCGACCAACTCGACCTCCTCCCTGTCGATGTACCGACCTCCGACTACCCATCCACCGACTTCACCCTCGACCTGCTCTTCACCACGGCGGTGCTGCGGCCCCCGTTCCTCAAGCCGGCCAAGATGCGGGCCGACGGGGTGCTCGAACCCGACCCCTCCCACACCTCGGTCGCCCTGACGCTGCCCAAGATCAAGATCCGGATCCAGCAGGATGCCACCACCGGCAACCAACCCGTCCTCAGCCTCGAATCCGTCGGCGCCACCGGCCTCGACGACAGCGGCGACCTCTCCGTCGCCCAGATGGTCACAATGAACCCGCCCTATGCCTTCATCGGCACCGGAAGTGTTGTCGGGTTCGGTTTCCGCTCCGCGGTCCTCGACCTCTCCGACCAGACCACCCCGCCCGACATCCTCGACCAGTTCGGCTTCGACCCCAGCTGGACCGGCGTCTACTTCCCCGAGATTCGCCTCTTCCTCGCCCCCCAAGGCGCCCAAGGCTTCGCCGTCAACGCCGGGGTTCGCAACCTGCTGATCGGTATTGGTGCTCACGCCGGGGTCACCGGCGACTTCGAACTCGACGTCATCAACCAAGGTGGTGGCCCGCTGGCACTCAGCGCCCGTTTCTCCACCACCGACGGTCGCGTCTTCGGCACCCGCTCCACCGGAGCCACCAGCGCCACAGCCGATGTGCCCGCCACCTCGACCATGGTGGTCGACGTCGGGGGCCGAAGGCCGCCGTACACGGTGGAGATCAGCCTCGACGGCGGCACCACCTTCCAGACCGAGCGGATGATCCAGGTCGACATGTCCGCCACGGCCACCCGCACCATCGTGGTGCGGGCCACCAGTGCCGACGATCCCACCCCGGCCCAGCTCACCATCACCGCTCGGCGCCGCGACGACAGCGGGGGAGCGGGGACCGCCCCGGCGGCACCCGGCATCCCGGCAGCCGAGGTCACCGCGTCCACAACCAGCCGAGGCGGGGTGTCCGTCGCAGAACCGCGGCTCGTCATCGAATCTCAGACCGACACCGCCGTCGTCGTCCGCCTCGCGGACCGCAGCGCCGTCGCCTGGCAAGTCGACGGCGTTCCCGTCCCCGGTCCCGACTCGATCACCACCGCCATCGAACTCGCCGCCGGCCAGAGCAAACAGGTCATCGCCACCGGGCCGACCATTTCGACCAAGGCTCCGGTCTACTTCCACTTCGACCAGCCGGACCAGATGTCCGACGATCAACTCGACGCCCTGGCCCAAAACGGCCAGTTGACCCGAACCGCCCAGAGCGTGAACAGCCCCACGTCCACCGAGTGGACCGGCGGGGGAGCCGTGAAGCTGTCCTCCGAGTACCGCACCGCGCTCGAGAGTCTCACTCCGGGTGCCGCGATCACCGTTGTCGGCCACGCCAGCTACGAGAACGATGACAGCAAGGCCGGCTACAACATGCTGCTGTCGGAGCGGCGCGCCAAAGTGGCTGCCAACCTCTACATCGAGCTTGCCGGGGCCACCGGACCGACCGATCCGAATAGTCCCGACATCACGCTCGAGCCACGCGGCTTCACCGACGCCAAGCCCGCCCAGCAGTCCAACCCGGGCGCCAACCCGGCGAGCAAGTTCTGGCGGGCCGAACTGAAGAACGCCATCAGCGTCCCCGGCCCGATCACCACCGCAACCGTCGAGCGTGACCCGGTCGACACCGTGCCGACGACGCCGGTGGTCCCCGATCCGCCCCCGGCCGAGCCGGAGCGACCCGACTTCTTCCGCTCCCTCGGGGCGAAGGTCCGCATCATCCGCGACGACTTCATCGCCGTCGAGATCCACGGCGAGGTCGACTTCGACACCGCAGCGGAAGAGGCGATGCGGGGCCAGGTCAACGACAGCGACGTTCCCTCCTTTGAGGGGCTCGGCCATCAGAACCCCGGCGACGGGATCGTCCAGTTCCGCGGCGTCTTCACCATCAATCCCGGCAGCGACGAATGGGGCCTCACCGTTCTGTTCGGCTCGCACCCCTCCGACGTCGACGGCCTGCTGATGACCGGCGCGCTTGCCGGCCAACCGCCCGCCACCCCCAACATCGGGCGCGACCTACTCGGGCTCTACGCCCTCTTCTTCCCCCTGCTCGCCGAGGTCGCCCCCGAAAAGCCCGGATCGGCCGAGGTCGAGGATCTCGTGTTGACGGGAGCGGCCGCAGCGCTGCCCGCCGTGCTGGCTGCCACCGGCTGGTTCACCGTCGAGCGGGTGGTGTGGTTCGGCGGCGAAGTCGTCATCCGCCAGCACGCCGGGGAGTGGTCGACCGCGCTGTTACTCGACGTCGAGACCGCCATCTCGGCCGACATCAGACTCGGCGGCCTGCGCCTCCTCTCCATTAGCCGGGAAGTGCCGCTCGTCGCCCGCTACAAGGCGATCGGGATCCGCTTCGGCGCCGACAGCAACGGCGAAGCGATCTTCCACCCGGTGTTCGATTCATCGAAGGGCTACACCCTCGACCTGGCCCGCCCCGGCTCGCTCACCGTCGCCGAACCGCTCGACCAGCTGCTCAAGGTCGTCGGCGCCCGTATCTCGCGCACCAACCCCACCTACCTCGAGATCGAGCTCGGCTCGTCCGTCGACCTCGGGGTGGTCTCGCTCGACAAGGCCGGGGTCAGGATCCAGTTCGCCGACCCGGTGCAGGTCGAACTCACCGCTCTCGGCGTCAGCGTCGAGGTGCCCGGTGCCCTCACCGGCTCGGGCTACCTCGCCTTCAACGAGAAGGGCTTCGCCGGTCGGGTCGATGTCACCCTCACCCCGCTTCGACTGCGAATCTCCGCTGCCTTGCGGGTCGAGGAAGTCACCGAAGGGATCCGCACCGCCACCGGCGTCGCCGTCGCCCTCGAGGTCGAGTTCCCGGTTGCCATCCCCCTGTGGAGCTCCGGCCTCGGCATCTACGGATTCCTTGGCCTCTTCGCCATGCATTTCACCCGCAACGAAGAGCCCGACGTCGCCTCGACCACCAAGGCGCTTTCGTGGCTGAAGCGGGCCGGAGGCGACCCGACCAAGGTCAACGACCCGGCGCTGTGGAAGGGCGCCATCGACCACTGGGCGTTCGGCCTCGGCGCCATCGTCGGCACCATGGGCAGCTCGATCGTCTTCAACATGAAGGGGGTGGTCCTGCTCGAACTCCCGGGGCCCCGCCTGCTGTTGATGATGAAGGCCAACGTGCTGTTCCCGATGCCGGAACTCGAAGGCAGCGGCGAAGGCACCCTGCTCGCCGTTGTCGACCTCGACGTCGGCCGCTCAACGCTCACCATCGGGCTCACCATCGACTTCGCCGTCAAACCCCTGATCGAGATCAAGATCCCGGTCGAAGCGTTCTTCGACGGAACCGACTCGACCAACTGGCACCTGTACCTCGGCAAATACGAGGACCAGATCCGGGCCAACATCTTCGGCACCTTCAACGGCTCCGGCTACCTCATGCTGATGGGGGATGGCTCCAAACTGCCCTCCGACCTCGCCCCGTCGCTGCCGCACCCGGCCGGGTTCGCCATCTCAACCGGGCTGCACGTCTCGATGCTGTGGGGCAGCAAAGCGGTCGGCCTCTACGCCGAGCTGGCGGCCGGCTTCGACGCCGTGCTCGGGTTCTCCCCGCTGCTGGTAGCCGGCACCATCTACGCCCGCGGCGAACTGCGGCTCTTCATCATCTGGCTGTCGGCTCACGCCAAGCTCGACGTTCGGCTCGGCGAGCTTCCGGGATCGGACCCGCCCGACACCGGCTACGAGATCCACGGCGAGGTGTGCGGGAAGCTCGACCTGTTCTTCTTCTCGATCGAGGGCTGCGTCGACTTCACCCTCAAGGACAAGGAACCACCCGACATCCACATCCTGCCGCTGATCGAAGCCACCAGCCTGGTGGCCCGCTCGCCGGCTCTCGTCCACGGCACGGCCTCAGACGAACCGGTCGACGGCGCCTTCGGCAACGCCGTCGCCGGCAGCCAACCCAACTGGAACTCGCTGCCGGCCGACCCTGCGGACGACAGCGAAGCCCAAGCGGCGACCCGCAAGGCCTCGAACGTGCCGATCAATGTCGTCCCCGTCGTGCTCTTCAGCGCCCCACCGCTGGCGAGCGGGCTCCAATTCAAGGGTCAGAACATCGAGTCGGCCTCCGGCGGCCGCACCGTGACCCGCAGCACCGACCAGATCACCTACACCCTCGAATCCATCGACCTGGTCGGCCCCATCTCGGCGGGCAACACTCCGGCAACGTGGTGGACGCTGCAGCCGCCGACCGACGCCAACGAGAGCGCCCAACTGGCGCTGCTGTCGTGGGTTCCCAACCCGACCCCGAAGGCGCTGCAGCGTTCCGAGCAACTCACCGAGACGGTGATCGACCGCTGGGGCACCGTCTGCGACGTGGCGGCCCCGCCCACCCCGGTGCTGTGGACGTTCCGGTTCGAGCCGATCGGGCCATCCGCCATCGGGTGGAGCGTCGACGGCGAGCCCTGGCCCGACCCGCCGAACACGGTGCGCTCCGCCCCAACCCCGACGATCCTGGCGGTCCGCGACCGGTGGCGGTCCGGCGATCCCATGGCCGACGACTACCGCGGCATCCTCCCCGCCGCCGTGGTCGGGGCCATGGTGTATTGCCTCCCCGACGACGACAAGGACGACAAGACCAACCTCGCTCTCGACCTCGCAGCCATCAACACCGGCGGAGTCGTGGCGGCGAACGGCTCCTCGCGGCGCCGCGAACGGTTCATCACCGCAGGCCGCCAGGCGGTCGGAACCAAGACCCCCGAGCGGTTCGTAGAGCCGAGCATCGACCCGCCCGAATTCCTCCGCCGCCTCGCCGTCGGCGAAGCGGTGCCGCGGGCGTCGCTGGCTGAGGTCGCCGTCGCCGGCAACTCCCGCAGGGCCATCGCCTTGCCACCCAGCTGTGAGAGCCGGGTGCTCGCCTCGCCGCGCTTCGACACGTTGCAGCTGCCTCAAGGAGACCCGCTCCTCGCCGAGGACATCAAGCAGCGCTGGGCGATCAGCCAGTTCGATCCCGGCGATCTCCACGACGCCGTCGTGCTCGAACCCGGCTGCTTCGAGGTTGCCCGGCTCCTGCTCTTCGTGCCCCACCGGCTGCTGGTTGCCGAGGACCTCGTGGTGCGGGTACTCGACGGCAGCGGCGGCATCATCGATGAGGTCATCGTCAACGTCTCTCACCAGGTCAGCATCGCGATGCTGCCCTCCACCTGGATCGACCCGAGCGGCCCCTGGATCGATGACATCGCCCTGGTGGTGCAGCACTTCCAGACTCTCCAGCAGCTCGACTTTGCCCATCAGCTGGTCGTCGTCGACCTCGCTCCCGGCGAAGCCGAGCAGATCGTGATCGGGCTCCGCACCGGCGAACTCGACGAGGTGCTCCCGACCTCGCCGTTCCACGTTGCCGCCGTCGAAGCGTTGATGTGCGCCGAGATCGTCCGCCACGACCACGACTCGCAGACCGTCGAGGAGAACCAGAGCGCTCTCGAGGCGGCGCTGGGCGCGGCCAGCGGCAACGTTGCCCTGCTCGAGCCCGACACCGCCTACGAGGTGAAGGCCACGTGGTCCGCCACCGCCAGCAACGCCGACGGCGACTCGGCCAGCCAGCCTTCGAAGCAGGAGAGCTTCTGGTTTCGCACCGCCGCTACCTCTCCAGACCGGCTCGACCCGTGGGTCCTTGCCACCAATCCGGCGGAGGGCGACGGCCACGTGTTCGGACTCGAGCCACTCCAGCTCGCCTTCGCCACCAACGACGTCATCGACCTCTACGACGCCTACGAGCAGCGCCTCGAGGTGCGGATCAACGCCGCATCGTCGCGGCACCCCGACCCCGCCGAGACCGGGATCCCGCATCCGTTCCCGATCGACTGGACGACCACGCTGCCGGTGGTCGGCTCCGTGCTGTCACCGTGGGAGGACACGGTCGCCGAGGTGATCGACGGCAAGTGCATCCCGATCGACGAAGAGCGGGTTCGGCACACCACTACCTTGATCCCGATCCCGCTGCACCCGGCCACCGACTACCTGCTCGACATCCACCGGGTGCCCAAGTCCGCCCCGGCCGGGACGGTCGGCGATCGCATTTTTCGGCGCAGCTTCACCACCTCGGCGTTCCCGACGCTGGAGGCCTACGCCAACTTCATCCTCGGCACCAAAGTCCGCCACCGCGCCGTGCCGTCCGGTCTCGCCGCCAGCATCCGGGCCACGTTCGCGTCACATCAGCCGCAGGGGGCCGAACTCGACACCGCAATGCAAGGCACCTCCGTGCAGCCGGGCATCGAACCGCTGGGTGTTCCCGACCGGCCATCGGTCATCGTGTGGTGGGAGAGCGCCGGAGCCGTACCGCAGCCGGTTGCGGTGATGATCGACGGGATCGAGCCGCTCTGGAAGGACCGGGAACGGGCGACGCTGGTGACGCTGCCGCAGACCGACATGAAGCACTGGGAGCTCACCAGCGATCCTTGGGTCGAGCCTGCCCTCGCCTCGGGATCCGACCCCGTCAAGGACCTCATCATCCGGGCTCCCGGCAGCCAGCGGGCCCTGGTGATCTTGAAGGCCGGCAGCCGGGGCAAGCGGCTCCGCATGGACCTGCACCGCCAAGCGTTCACCGAGGCCTACCTCGACGGGCCAACGGCAACCGACGAGCACCACCTGATCGTCGACGTCGCCTTCGACCACGCGCCATGGGAGGAGGTGTGACGTGGCTCCTCGTCGCTTGATCGATGCCCGCCTGTTCTGGGTCGAGTCTGCGTTGCTCGATTGGATCGCCATCTACGGCAGCTCGCAACGCCAGCCGATCGACGTGGTCGTCCCGGACATCGACAACCCCGACTTCGCCTTGCGCCAGGCCGCCTTGCGCTGGAACGTCAACGCCGGCAACCACGTGCTCGGTACGGAGGACCCCATCGGCCTGCCCACCGGCCCGTTCACCGTCTGGCGTCGTCGTCCGCTTCCCCTCGGGGACCTCGAGCAACCGCTCACCGTGACGCCGCTCGGTGGGCTCTTCCTGGGCTACCGCCTGGTCAATTTCGACCGCACGGTTGCCACCGTCACGCTCGACGTTACGAGCCCGAGCGGTGGCCTGGTGATCGGGCTTGCCAACGCCCCGCGCCCCCTGTCGTTGCTGACGTGGCGCGACGTTCCGTCCGGCTCGGTCACCGTCCACCTTCAAGCAGGCCGGCTCAACGGCCTCCTCGTCCCTCCCACAATGACCATCAACGACGCCCGCGGGTCCGACCCGTTGGAGTATGCGGAGGCCGCTGAGTGGGAGCCGGTCGAGATCGTCGGCATGCCGGTCGACGGCTCGTGGGCCGGTGTCGGCGACCACCTCACCGAGCAGGGGCTGATCGGGGTCGCTCACCGACCCGATCGACGCTGCTCTCGGCCGAGTCCTGCGGGGCACGCCACCGTTCGGATGGCGCGCCCACGTCGAGCCGGGCGTGGTGGCCCCGCCGTGGGAGCCGCCGCCACCAGGCGGTGTTGTCGACGAAGTCAGCGCCGTGCTCCTGCCTCGCCTGCTGAAAGCCCTCTCCCTGCCTCAAGCGCAGCAACCCGGCCACGTGTTCACCGCACCGATCCCGCCCCCGGCGACGCTGAGCGGGACCGCGATGAGCGGCACCGACACCGACGCCGCAATCGCCCCGGTGGCGCTCCTCCAGGTTGCCGTTTCCGGTGATCCGTTCCTCAGCCTCGGCCTCGGCTACGGCACCAACCTGCCAGATGGAAAAGCCGGCAACTTCGACGACTTCCAGCAAGGCGCCGAGTACGACTACATGGTGACCGCACCGTACGCCCGCGGGGTCGACCCCGGCGGCGAGCCGGTCGAGCTCGCCTCGCTGGCGCTTCGCCCGCTGCGCCCCTTCCCGCCACCCATCCCCGCCAACATGGGGAGCAAGCTGCGCGCCCACCTCGCCCCGGTGGTCCCCGACGCAGATTGGCGGGCGAGCACCATCACCCGCTGGGACCGGCCACTCGACGCCGCCCTGGTACGGGTCGCCAGCCATGCCGTGACCCGCCATCGTCCCGGAGACACGGCCGCCGAGGCGCTGCTCGAGAAGCGGGCCAGCCGTGGCCACCATCCCATCACGCCGGCCGTCGATGTCGAGGACGATGAGAGCAACTTCGTCCACTATGCCGACCGCCAATTCGCCATTCCCGCCAACCCCGGCCACGTGGCCGTGCGCTATTCGGTGGCCAATCAGAACATCTTCGGGATGTGGAGCAACTGGATGAACTCCCAGGTGGACGTCGCCCAGCCCCAGCTTCTTCCGCCGCGTGTCCTCGCTGCCGATCTCGAGGTCGGTGTCCCGGCCACCGGGACGGCCTGCCCGGCGGCGTTGACGGTCGATGTGACATGGGATTGGACAGATCGGCGCCCCGCCGAGCTGCGGATCGTGGGGCGGTTATTCCCCGCCGCAGACCGATCCGCCACCGTAGCCAATGTGCCTCCGGCGGGTCTCGACCGCCAACTCGGGGTGGCCGGCACCGCCATCGTGCTCACCTTCAGCGGCGACTCGGCCACGATGTCGGGCGCCCCGGCAGGATCAGAGCTCCTCTACCTCGACCCCCAGGGCAGCGAAGAGGTGCTCCCCGGGGCGCCACAAGGTGATGGGGCGCGCCGCTACCGGGTCCGCATTGTGGGGATGATGTGCGACTTCGCCTCGACCGACCACATCGGCGCCGCGTTGTGGACCTCGGGCAGCGAACGGATCGCACCGGGGCGTACTGCGGCGACGGTCAACGCGTTCTACGCCTACGCCTCCGACCCGATTGCGCCGGCCGTGCCCGCCGAACTCGTGCCGCTCTCCAGCCTGCCCGATTCCGGTGGCCAGAGCCACGCCAAGATCTCATGGCCGGCCGTCCCCGGCGCCGCCGCCTACGTGGTGTACGGGTCGGACGAGATCACGATGCGGGCCAACTACGGGATGGGCGAGCCCAACCTCAACGACACACTGTCGGATCGGCTGACCGAACTGCTCGATGCCTGGGTTGCCGATCCCGATCGGCGCACCTTCACCCGGTTGACGTCGAAGCCGGTGACGGGGACGTCCGTGGACCTCGCGCTGCCGCGTGGCACCACCGGGATTTCGACCTTTGTCGTCCTTTCGATGAGTGCCGGCGAGGTCGAAGGGAACTGGCCGGTCCTCGGTGCGACGGGGCTGCGCGACGCGGTGATCGTCCGCGCCACTCCCCGGATCGCGGCGCCGTCCACCCCCGAGATCGAAGCCCGAGTCGACGGATCGACGGTGCATCTCATCATGCGGACCCGGCCGGGTCACCGGGTCGGTGAAGTCCAGGTCTACCGGGTCAGGGTCGACGAAGCTGCCCGCGAGCTCGACACGATGGGTCCCCCCGTCGCCACCGTTGCCGAAGGAGCCCCCGGCTGGACCGTCGAGACCGACGCCGACGGCACGCCCCTCGTGTTCACCGGAACCGACACTCCCGGCACGAGCTGGCGCCGGGTTTGGTACCGCGCCGTGGCTTGGGCCGACCCCGAGTACCCCGTTGCCGGCGAGCCCTTCCCGTACAAGATCGCCGAGCGTGGGCTGCTGTCGGGCCGCTCGGAACCATCGAACTCGGTGTCGGTCACCGTCCCGCCCCCCAATCCGCCGAACCTCTCACCGATCGCCATCACCTGGCCGGGCGGCAACGTCGCCGATGTTCAGCTCGACTGGACGACGACGGCGCCCTTCACCGCTCCGCTCGGCGTGCATCGCACCGAGGTCGACATCCGGGTCAGCGGCACCACCACCTCGCTCGTCACCTACGCCGGACCGCTCGGCGACGTTGCAGACGCGGCCCCGTCTGCAGGCGATGGGCTGTGGCGGGACGACGGTTCTGCCCCGGCCGCCTTCCACGCGGTCATCCGTCGCCCCGACGAGCAGACCGAACTCGACGCCGTGGTGAGGGTCATCGACCCGCTCGGGCGGGCCACCCAGCACACCATCCACGTCGGGGCTGGGTCCGTGATCCCCCCGCCCGACCTCAGCAACCTCGACGTATTCAGGATCACCGGACGCGGCACCATCCTCACCTTCGACAGCACGTCCCCCGTTGAGCTCGTCGGTGGCCAGCCCTACGTGCTGCGGGTCGAAGCAACCACCGCCGGCCCCGGACGGCCACCGTTCCCGCCGTTCCCGATCACCCCGGTCCTCCCCAGGCCGATTCCTCCGATCCGTCCGGGCGGGCTCACCAGGATCCGGCCCGGCGCAGGGCGGCCGGGCGATGCGTTCGACGTGGGGCCCGACGACGTTGGGTTCGTTCGGCCCCAACCGGGCCGGCCCCTGCCAAGCGACCTTGTCTTCCCGACCCGACCCGTGGTGCTCACCGTGAACCTGTCCGACATTCCGCTCGACACCAACCAACCCCCCAGCGGCGACCCTCTCGAGATTCGCCGGATGCGCGGGGCAGGTTCGACCCACTCATACGCGGTGCGGGCCGGCGGTGCCGTGACCGGGTTCAAGCTGTCGCTGCGGTCGCCCGACGGACGGACCGCGACCGCCGCGATTGGGGTGCCCCGCTCATGACCGTCCTTCCTCCTGCCATCACCCCGGCCACCGCCACGCAGCGGCTCCAAGACGACGGGCTGGCGGCGCTCGGCCTCACCATGCCGCTGCTGAGCCCGACCTGGTCGTCGGCTGCTGTCACCTTCAACGAGCCGCAACTCACCCTAACGATGACGGCGCAGGTGCAGGCGCCGATGCTTGCCATCCGCTCCTGGGTCACCGACCTGGCACCCCACGGTCTCTACGGAATCGACGGCCTGCCGCTGGCCGGTCCCGGCGCCATCGTCCGCCTCCACCCCCAGGCGGCGCTGCGGCTCGACCGGCTGATGCGGGCTCGTTTCGGTGCCGCTGCCGGTGACATCCGGCCCGTCCCGACCACGATGGCGATTCGCAATGTCAGCGACACGCTGGCTCCCCAATGGTTCAACCCCGGCACGATGGTCGCGCCGACTGGTCTGGTGACTTTCCACGACGACCGGGGGCTCATCCTCGATCCCGTGGCCGTCGCCGGACTGTTTGCCGACCTGCTCACCGAACTCCCCGGCCTGGGCGCCGCACCCTCTGCGGCGCCCGGCGGGGTGGGCACGATTGCCGCCATGGGACCCGCCGGGGTCTTCGTCCATGTGGTTGACCCCCACGGCGGGGTGTTCCAGTCCGTCGACAGCATTGCGCCGCGGATCATGAGCGGCGCCACGGATGTCGGGCCGATCCCCTCGTCCGGTGTTGCCGCGGTCGCCGGGGGGCAGTCGCTCGGCATCCCCGCTGCGGCGGCGGATCGGCTGCGGCTCGGCTGGTCCCGCAACTTCACCATGGGCCGCGACGCCCTGGTTCCCCCCGCTCTGCCTGCCGGGGTCACCTTGCACCGCCAGTTCTTGCGGGCAACCGCCGTCGACCTGCGTTGGCATCTGCTGGGGAACCGGTCGGCAACCTCCCAGCATTCGGTGGGGCCTGATGATCAATCGGTGCCGGCCGAGTTCAAGCCGGCGGTGCGTGACCGGGTTCGCATGGACCTTTCCGTCGACGGGGTGGCGACCTTGGGGGCGGCGGCCGAAGTGCTGGCGCCTCCCAACACGCCTCCGTTCTCCGGATTCATGTTCGCCGCGTCACCCACCCTCGACACTGCGGTCGGTGTGCCCCCGGGGCCGGGTGCGGCCGGACATTGGCCCAACTTCCCCGACCCTCCGCCCGGAATGCCCGGGCCGGCCCCCACCGGTGAGCCCGACAGCGGACTGAGCGCGATCTGGTCGGGGCCTCACGACGTGGTCCTGACCTTTGCGGCGGGGACCCTCCCGCTCGGCTCCCACGTACGGGTCTACCCGCAGGTCTTCAAGTTGATCACCGCCATCACCGCCGACCAGCCGAGCTTCGTGCGCGGTGACGGGGCCGCCGGGATCGTCGCCGACGTGGCGACCGACCTCTCCCTGCTGCTGACGAACCCGCTGGATCTGCCCGCCGCCGCCAACCAACCCGCCGATTCGACGCTGACCCTCGACCTGGTCCTCGTCGATCGGGCCGGCGACCTCACCATCAAGGGCGCGGTGAGTGTCCCGGTGACGACCGGCACGCCACCGACTCCGGCTGATGCGTTCGCCACACCGGACGTCCTCGCCATCGTGCCCGACAACGTGCGGTCGCTGGCCCCGTCGCCTGTGTTCGGCGTGCCGTCGCCGGTCACCCCGCCGGGTTCGGCGCCGACCTCGCTGGTCGATCTGCTGCGGGCGCTGGCGTCAGAGTCAACGCCTCGGATCGGGCCGCGGCTGCCGACGATGGCCCGTTTCCCGACGCTGCTCGCGGTCGCCACCGACGACGGCACCGCCCACACCTGGGATGCCCTGGTCACCGGGGGGCGCTGGAGCCGAGAGACCCGATCAGCCGACCCGGCCGCCGCCAACCCGGGTGGTCCGGCCGGACCCGACGTTCACGCCCCCGGCGTGCGAGTCGATGGGCAGGCCGCCTTCGACGTCGCCCAAATCGCGCTGCGCCGGGTCCAGCCGCTGCTTCCCCTCGGGGCGGGCGGACTCGGCTGGATCCCGTTTGTCGGCGATGAGGACTGGGAGCCGCCTGCCGAGCCGGGCGACGACACCGCCCCCGCCGGCCAGACTTCGGCCCGCACCTCGGCGGTGGCGGTGCTGCGAACGGTGGCGATCGGGGCGGAGAGTCCGGAGTTGACCCTGCCGGTGCTGTCGATCCCGGCGGCGGACGCCAGCGTGCAGAACCTCGTCGATACGCTGGCGAGCCAACTGGGGATCACCTCGCCGACGGTCAACATCGCCCGCGAAGCGGAGATGGTCCGTGAGATCCGCCGCGAGTTCCACTGGAGCCGCTTCGGGGCACGTGATGCCCAGTGGGCGCTGCGCCGAGCCGTCCGCCAAGCGCGGGATCTGGTGTTCGTGGCGTCACCGCAGTTCGCCCGCACCGCCCATCCTGCGGGAGCGCCTCAGGCGCATGAGGTGGATCTGGTGGCCGAACTGGTAACTCGGATGACCGAGCAGCCCAGCCTCAGGGTCGTGGTCTGTGTGCCCCGCTGGCCCGACCACGACCCCGCCTACGGGGGATGGATCCGGCAAGCCTTCGCCGCCCGCAACGAGGCGCTCGCTGCGCTGAAGGCGGTGGATTCCGATCGGGTGGTGGCGTTCCATCCCCGGGGCTTCCCCGGCCGCTCCGCTGCCATCCGTAGCACCAGCGTCGTCGTCGATGATGCCTGGCTGCTGGCGGGCACCAGCCATTGGCGCCGCCGCGGGCTGACCTTCGACGAAGGCGTCGACATCGTGGGCTTCGACCGGCAACTCGACGACGGGGGAGCCAGCAACAGGATTCGGTCCTATCGCCGAGCCCTGATGGCAGCACTCGGCGGTATCGAATCCGGCGAGCCCGAATTCGTGCGCCTCTTCGGCACCCGGACCTGCTCAGACGTCATCGAGGATCTGGTCGACCAGGGCGGACTCGGAAGGCTGGCTCCGTTCTGGGACGGACCAACCGACACAGACGTGTTGCCCCAGTCCGACGCCGTAGCCGATCCCGACGGAGGCTCGAGCGACCAGTACCTGACCCTGTTCGCTTCCCTCATCGGCGAGTCCCCCTAGGGCGGCCCGCTCAGCGTGCCGCTACGTCTGCGAGATGTCGCCGTACATGTCGGGGCGACGGTCGCGGTAGAAGGCCCAGTGGCGGCGGACTTCTTCGATGAGGCCCATGTCGAGGTCACGCACCAACACTTCGTCTTCGGTGTCTGAGGCGCCGCCGCCGATCAGCTGGCCGCGGGGGCTGGCGAAATAGGACGACCCGTAGTAGTCGGTGTCGGTCAAACCTTCGGAGCCGACCCGGTTGATGGCGCCGACGAAGTACTCATTCGCCACCGCGGCGGCGGGCTGCTCGAGTTCCCACAGGTAGCGGGAATGGCCTCGGGTGGTGGCCGACGGGTTGAAGACGATCTTGGCTCCCTTGAGACCCAGCACCCGCCAGCCCTCGGGGAAGTGGCGGTCGTAACAGATGTAGACGCCGATCCGTCCGACGGCGGTGTCGAAGATCGGGTAGCCGAGGTTGCCCGGCTTGAAGTAGAACTTCTCCCAGAACCCCTCGACCTGCGGGATGTGGGTCTTGCGGTAGATCCCGAGGAACGAACCGTCGGCATCGATGACGGCCGACGTGTTGTAGAACGTGCCCTCGTCGACCCTTTCGTAGATCGGGACGACGATGACCATCTCGGTCTCTTTCGCCAGGGCCATCATCTTCTGCACCGTGGGACCCGACGGAATCTCCTCCGCCTCGTCGTAGTACTGGGGATCCTGCACGTTGCAGAAATACGACGACGTGAAGATCTCCTGGAAGCACAGGACCTGGGCGCCTTGGCCGGCGGCATGGCGGGCGTAGGCGATGTTCTTGTCGAGCATCGACTCCTTGTCGCCCGTCCACTCGGACTGGACGAGTGCTCCGCGTATGATTCGGCTCATGGGGTTGGCTCCTGACGAGAATGTGGTCGTGTGATCATACGGACCGCCAACCCGGAAGCAAGCGCCCGACGGCGTTTGCCCCGCCCAAGAGAGGATGACTCGTGCCGCGCTACCTCACCGTTTCTGCCGCCCAGATGGGGCCGATCCAACGTTCCGATAATCGCAACGACGTCGTTGAACGCCTGATCTACCTGCTGCGCGATGCGGCGGCGCAGAACGCCGAACTGGTGGCGTTTCCCGAATTGGCGCTCACCACCTTCTTCCCCCGGTGGGTGATGCCGATCGAGGATGCCGACGAGTTCTACGAGTCGGAGATGCCCAACGACTACACCCAGCCGCTATGGGACGAGGCCGCCCGCCTCGGCGTCGGGTTCACGCTGGGGTACGCCCTCAAGACCGCGGACAACCACCGCTACAACATCTATCACATGGTCGACAAGGCCGGCCGCACCGTTGGGGTCTACCGCAAGGTTCACATCCCCGGCCACAAGGAATACGAACCGTGGCGGGAGTTCCAGCATGCCGAGCGGCGCTACTTCGAGCCGGGAGACGACTTCCCGGTATGGAACGCCTTTGATGCCGTCGTCGGTATGGCGATCTGTAACGACCGCCGCTGGTCGGAGACCTACCGCGTCATGGGTCTGCGCGGGGTCGAGTTGATCGTCATCGGCTACAACACACCGCTGCACTACGCCCCGGATCCGACCCAGACGCCGCTCCAGTCATTCCACAACCACCTCGTCATGCAGGCCGGCGCCTATCAAAACGGAACCTATGTCATCGGGGTCGCCAAGGGCGGGGTCGAGGAAGGCGTTGAGTCGCTCGCCCAATCCGCGATCATTGCGCCATCGGGCCAGATCATTCGGCAGGCCATCACCACCGGCGACGAAGTCATCGTCGCCCGCATCGATCTGGATCAGACCCGATTCTACAAGGGCACGTTGTTCGACTTCGAGCGGTACCGGGTCCCGGCCGCCTACCGGCAAATCGCCGAAGCAGGCATCGAAGCCGAGGTCGAGCGTCTCGACGTTCCGGACGCGATCGCCTGAGGCGACCCGGGAGGACCCACCCCGTCGCGGCGGGTCCGCCGAGGTGGGGGTACCCGGGGGTGGGACGGGGGATCGCCCCCATAGCCGCAGCTCCCTGGCCGCTGCATGCTGGGGATATGAGGACAGCGTCCACCCACTCACCAGGAGGAAGCACCATGGCGACTACCTCACTCACCGCCCGGCCCCAGCCCATTCGACGTGCCGCTCGGGGTACGCCATTGCATGCGGGGCCACGGGATCGGATCGTCGATCTCCTACTCAAGCCGGTCGACCGGCTGCTGCACTTTATCGGACCGCGCTACTCGCTGTTCTTCTGGATCATTGCGCACACCCCGCCGCCATTCCTGGCGTGGCTCGGTGACCTCCGAACGCGACGAGCCATCCGCTACGCGGCGCGCCAGGTTCCGGCCTATCACGATCACTTGAAGCGTGAAACGCGAGACATGGTGGACATCGCCGGCGTGACGATTCCCGAAACCGACAAGGTCGGCTACGTCAAGGCGTTTCCGCTTCCGAGCCGCTGCAACGACGGGGTGCTCCCCATGAGCCGGGTGGTCATCGACGAGTCGTCGGGCAGCACGGGACAGCCCTTCAACTGGGTCCGGACGCCCGAAGAGCGCCTTGCCACTCACGTGTTCATCAGCCACTTCGCCCGATACGACTACGGAGACGGGCCGTTTGTCACCATCAACGCCTTCTCGATGGGGGCGTGGGCGACCGGGCTCAACATGGGTGCCGCGATGGAACGCAGCACCATCGTCAAGAGCACCGGGCCCGACATCGGCAAGATCCTGGCGACCTTGGAGTTTCTCGGTCCCGAACGCGAGTACCTGATCTGCGGGTACCCCCCGTTCCTGAAGGCCCTGATCGACGAGGCCGAGCACCGCGGCTTCCCGCTTGGCGAGTACCGACTCCACGCGCTGCTCGGCGGCGAGGGCATGTCCGAGGGGCTGCGCGACTACCTGATGGGACCCGGCCGGTTCCTGTCGGCCTACAGCGGATTCGGGGCGACCGACATCGAGATCGGTCTCGCCGGAGAGACGCCGATCTGTGTCGCGATTCGCCGTTGCGCCGCCGCCAATCCTGAGCTGCGCCGAGCGCTGTTCGGCGACGACCCGAGGCTTCCGATGGTCTTCCAATACAACCCGCTGCAGCACCACGTCACCGTCAACGAGCACGGTGAGCTGATCTTCACGATCAACCGGTTGGAGGTCCTGGCGCCCCGGATCGCCTACAACGTCCACGACAAGGGTGGGGTCGCCACGTTTGCCGCCCTGCTCGACGTCTTCGTGCGCTGCGGGGTTGACCCGGCGGAGCTCGATGGCCGCCGAGATGCGGTGCCGTTGCCCTTCCTCTGGGTGCACGGGCGATCAGACTCCACGGTCAGCGTGATGGGGGCCAACATCTACCCCGAAGATCTCGAGCAGGCCCTCTACGACCACGAATCGGTGGCGGCGCAGGTGTCGTCGTATCTGCTGCGGGCAATCGAGCAGCCCGATGGGACGATCCGGCCCGGGGTCGCGTTTGCGGCGGAGCACCCCACGCCCGAACTTGCCGAACTGATCGAGGCAACGGTGGTGCCGTCGATGATCGAACTCAACGCCGATCTCCGGACCGCCATGACGGAACACCCCGAGGCGGTCCGCCCGGTGGTGTCCGTGCACGAGCCCGGCACCGGCCCGTTTGTCGCCGACCCCCACAAGATCAAGCAGACCCGGGTCGTGGCTGCCTGAGCCGTGAACGATTCGACGGGACCCCCCAATGCCGATGTGCCTGGGGGGTTGCCGACGACCCAGGTCGACGTAGACGGCCGTCTGGCGATACAGTCGCGGACATGAGCACCCAGGCACCCATTGAATGGGTCACCAATCCACGCGCCGCCGAAGTCGATTCGGCCGCAGCCCGAGCCACGTTCCCCGACGGCGTCTTCGCCCAATCACGGGACTTCCACCGCCAGATCCCCGGGTACCAGCCGAGTCCGCTGCGCTCGTTGTCCAACCTTGCCGCGATGATCGGAGTGGGCGGCATCTGGGTCAAGGACGAGTCGGTGCGGCTCAACCTCAACTCGTTCAAGGTCCTTGGCGGCTCGTTCGCCATCTACCGGTTCATCCTGGACAGGCTGGGTCTCGAGGTCGGCGCCCTCACTTTTGACGAACTCGTCTCTGAGGACACTCGGGAGAAGCTCGGCGAGCTGACCTTCGCAACCGCCACCGACGGCAACCACGGCCGCGGCGTCGCCTGGGCGGCCTCCAAGCTGCAGTGCCGCGCCGTTGTCTACGTCCACAAGGACACATCACAGGCCCGGATCGATGCGATCGCCGGGTACGGGGCCGAAGTCCACATCGTCGAAGGCACGTACGACGATGCGGTCCGTCAGGCCAGCGTCGATGCCGCCAAGAACGGTTGGCACGTCATCTCGGACACGTCCTGGGAAGGCTATGAGGACGTGCCGAAATGGGTGATGCAGGGCTACACCACGATGTTGTCCGAGGCCCAGGAGCAACTTGCCGGCCAGGGCATCACCAAGCCAACCCACGTTCTTGTGCAGGCCGGGGTCGGCGCCTTGGCGGCGGCCACGACCGGCTTCTATGCCCGTCGCTTCGGTGCTGAACGGCCCGTCAACGTTGTCGTGGAGCCATCCGAGGCGCAGTGTCTGCTCGTGTCGGCGCGTGTCGGCGACGGTCAGCCGCACGATTATGGAGGCGACCTCGACACGATCATGGCCGGCCTCGCCTGCGGCGAGCCCAGCCCGCTCGCCTGGGACGTGCTGTGGGATTGTGTCGACGCCTTCGTGGCGTGCCCCGACTATGTGGCAGCCAAAGGGATGCGGGTCTACGCGGTTCCGCTCGCCGGCGACCCGTTTGTCGTGTCCGGCGAATCGGGGGCAGTCACCCTCGGCGCCCTCATGTACATCGCCGAGCATCCCGAGTACGCCGAGCTCAAGGACTACCTCGGCCTCGACGCCGACTCGCAAGTGCTGCTCATCAACTCCGAGGGCAACACCGACCCCGACTACTTCCGCCGCGTCGTGTGGGAAGGCGCCAACTCGGTGCCCGCCGAGCACCAGTGGGCGCCTGCAATGACGGACTCGTAGCCCGTCATGCCTTCCGATGCCGATCAGGGGTCGTTGCGGGTGCGGCGAGAGCCGCCGGCGTTCCGGGTTCTTGCGGTGCGGGACCTCGAGGTGCTGTCACCGTTCATGACCCGGGTCAGGTTCGGCGGACCGGCGCTGGAGGGGTTTGCGGTCGATCTGCCTGCTGCCAGCGTGCGGCTGCTGATTCCATCACCGGGCTCGGACGAGCTGATGATGCCGACCTGGAACGGCAACGAGTTTCTGCTCGACGATGGGAAGCGCCCCACCATCCGCACCTTCACGCCACGCTTCTTCGACGCCGACCGGCTCGAGTTGGCCTTGGACGTCGTGATTCACGACGGGGGAGCAGTGTCGGCCTGGATCAATCGAGCTCAGCCCGGTGATCCGGCGGCGGTGTCCGGACCCGGACGGGGATACGCCATCGATCCCGATGCCCCGCAGTTCCTTCTCGCCGGTGACGAGACAGCCATTCCGGCGATCTGTCAACTCCTCGAGGTGCTGCCGGCTTCGGTTCCCGTCGAAGTCATTGTCGAAATCGCTGCTTCCGAAGCCCGGCTCGACCTTCATGAGGGCGCAAACGTGAGAACCCGGTGGGTAGAACTACCCGCCGGCGGGCTTCCGGGTGATGCCCTGGCAAACGCCGTCGGCGAGGTCGAACTCGAACCCCGGGCCAAGGTGTGGGTTGCCGGAGAGGCGGCGGCGATGCATCGCATCAGGCGGCATTGTTTCGAGGAACGCGGGCTGGCGCGCTCCGACGTCACGGTACGCGGCTACTGGAAGGCCGGGCGCTGAGGCTCTACTTCCAGATGAAGTTCATGCGGGGTGCGTTCTCGCCGAGGATGCCGTAGCGCACGAGAGCAAAGGACAACAGGACCGCCCCGAGGTGCACGGGGCGTGACGCCTCCACGGTGCGGGGATGGCGGGTGATCACGGCGAGTTCGTCTTCGTGGTGCCGGATGATCCATCGATTGGCCCGAGTGAACCGCTTCTTCTCGGCTTGGTAGAAGACGCATCCGTAGTCCCGGCCGTTGATGCCGTAGCCGCCGACTCCGACCGACGAGATCGCCACCTTGCGCTTGGACGAGTCGAAGATCGCCGGGCTGATGGTGCCGCCCGACCCCAGCGACTTGATTCGCCAGCGACTCCCGTCGGCAAGCACGATCCGCTGGCCCCGGCCGAAGAAGACCTTGACCCAGCCCGATCGGCCGAGCGAGGCGAGCACCTTCCCGTCCTGGGTGAGCTCGAACACGGGGAAGCGCCATCTCCCGACCCGGCGCAGCTCGGCGTGCCCCACCACCGTGTGGCTCATCTGGTCGGTATCCGATTGTGGAGTCGTTGTCATGATCTCCGCCCCTTGTCCGCGGCGCCCGCCGGGCATCCCGCATCATCGCAGAATCTATCCATCTCCGACTCAGCGGCCACCCATTGCCGACCGCGCCTCTGCCCGGCAGGTGTTCCCACACCCGCTGGGTGATTGCCGATGTGCTGTACTCCATGCTGATGAACGCCCGCGCTTCGCTGATGGTTGCACTCCTGCTGGTGGCAACCGCGTGTGGGGGAGACGACTCCACACCGCAAGCCACCGACGGTGCCGCGCCGTCATCGACCGCAACACCCCTGGCGGCGTCGACGACGACATCGGCGGCGGCCCCCACAACGATGGCTTCAACGACGACATCGACCACTGCTCCGCCGACCGCGACCACGGTGGCCGAGACGACCACGACCACAACTGAGCCGCCATTGATCCCGATCCGAATCCGGTTCGAGCGTCGGGTCGACGATGCGGCGACCGCGACCTTCGCCGAGGTGGCCCGCGGTGCTTTGACCGACCCGCGCGGCTGGGAGCAGGCCGGATTCGAGTTCTCGTTCGACGCCGCCGCCGAGTACGCCGTCATCCTGGCGGAGGGCCCCGAAGTTGACGCGCTGTGCGATCCGTACACGACTCGCAGCCGGTTCTCGTGCCAGATCGGCCCGATCGTGGCGCTCAACGCCGATCGCTGGCGCGGAGCTGTGGAGAGCTGGCCGGGTTCGCTGCTCGAGTATCAGATCATGCTGGTCAACCACGAAGTCGGGCACCTTCTCGGCCAGCACCACCCGGCAGTCTTTTGCGCCGAGGACGGGGAGCCGGCTGCCGTGATGGCGCAACAGTCGTCGGGGGTCGGAACCTGTCTCGCCAACTCGTGGCCGCTCGAGTGGGAAATCGCCTGTGCCGCCCGCCACGAGGAACCGCTGGCGCCGCCCTACGAGGCTGAGGCAACGCCATCGTGTGGTCCGGACGGCTAGTTGGCCACGCCGGTCTCGCCGACGATCCTCGTCGGGGTGACCCTGACCACCAGTTCTCCCTCGACCCCGTTGCGGGCGCCGAACTCGGCGGCCTGGTCGTCGCCGACGTAGCGCCGGCAGGTCGTGGTCGACCAATAGACCAGGTTGTCCTCGCTGAACGTGACCGTGCCGTCGATCCGCGCCCAGGAGAAGGGGAAGGTCTCGTCGTCGACGCAGATCGAGACCCGCGGGTCGCGATGCATGTTCCTGGCCTTGAGCGACCGGTGCCATGTCATGAATATCAGATCACCGTTGTCGGGATCAAAGGCAAACCAGATCGGCGCCACGTGGGGGCTGCCGTCGGCCCGCACCGTCGCCAGTTTGCCCGTTTTCGATCCGTTGCCCATGAAGGCACGGATCTCGGCCTCAGTCATCTTGTGCACGGCGCCTCTTCCCTCGACGTCAGCCATTCTGCCGAAGATCGCGTCGTTGAAACAACACCACGGCCAAGCCGATCAACAGCACCGTCAACCCCGTGAGGACCGCGGCGTGACCCCAATGCATCCCGTTGTTCAGCGGGTCGCTGCCGAGGTAGTAGTAGAACGGCGACCACTTGGCCAAGCCCGACAGGCTGTCGCTGTAGGGAGCGAACGCGTTGAGGATGTGGAGCCCGAGGGCGGCCCCAATCGTGCCGTACACCGCGACTCTGGTCCGGCCGGTTCCAGCCCCGAGCGCCAGTGACAAGGCGCCGAACGCCACGCCGAGCAGCGTGACGAGCAGCGAGGTAGCGGCGATGTTGCCGATGTCCATGCCCAGTCCGCCGAGCAGCGACCCCCCGACGACGCCGGCGAAGGTGGCAAATCCGACCACGAACCCGTAGAGCACCATCGCAATCGTCTTCTGCAGCACGATGGTGGAGCGCTTCACCGGGTTGGCCAACAGCAGTCCCATGGTGTTGTTGGCTTCTTCGCCGGCCACGGCCCGGGCGCCGATGGCCACCGTGGCGACCATCACCGCGACCGGAGCCATCATCCCAAACGACTCGACTTGGTAGAACCCCTCGGGTGTGCCCATGTCGCCGCCGCCGAAGAAGGCGAGCAGAACCTCGGGGAATTGGTCCGCGGCGTTCTTCAAGGCGTCATCGATCAGGGTGTACATCGGCCCGATCATCAGGCCCATCATGAAGAACATCAGCGACGCGGTGACGAAGAGCAACCCCTGGTGTTCGGACGCGGTCTTGACCCAGATCCTCGAAACCCGGGTTCCGCCGGCTAGCCGGTCCATGGCCTTCTCGGTCACAGCGTTGTTGCGGAGCCGGTCAACCAGGCTGTCGCCGGCCGGCTTGTCTTTGAGATCACGCCGGTTGACGCCGACGAGCGCGGCGACGGCAAACAGGACGATGCCTCCGAACAGCACCGCCATGTGGCCCCAGTCGACGCCGTTGACGATGGATTGGCCGGCGTCGTAGTAGTACCAAGGGAACGCCTTGGCGGCGTTCTCCCAGCCTGCAACAAGAGGGAGGAGGCCGACGGCGAAGAACGACAGGACCATGACTCCCGTCGAGATGCCGCCGGCCAGCCTGCTGCTGCCGCTCCAGGCACCGACGGCCAGGGCCAGGAAACCGTAGAACAGCGCATTGACGAACATGTGGAACATGAACGGGCCGACCATCATCCCGGTCACGTCGACATTCAGCAGGTCGGGCACGACGACCCCGGCCCCCCAGAGCAGGAGCGTGCCTGCGCCGGTGAGGAGCACCATCGCTCCTGCTTTCGAGACGAGCACCGTGGTACGGCTCTTGGGGTTGCCGAGCAGCAGGCCCAAGGTTCCCTTCTGCTCTTCGCCGGCGATCGAACCTGACCCCATGAAGATCGCCAGGCCGGCCAGCACGAGGGCGCCGTACGACCCGTAGATAGCGGCGTAGGCGAGGCTGGCGGCGTCGGCCGTTTCCGAGATACCAATCAGCGATCGCAACCCCGCCGGGAGGTTGGTGTACACCGACAAGTCGATGTCCTTGTAGACCGCCATCCCGAACAGGAGCATCGCCGCCATCGTGACGGCGGCAACCGCTTCACCTTTCCAGCGGTCGCGGACTGTCTTGGTGAATACGTTGGCCAGCATCAGGCTTCCGCCTCCTCGTCGCGGTAGTAGGTGAGGAAGATCTCTTCGAGGTCGGCTTCCTGGGTGTTGATGTCGACGAGGGTGTAGTGGCCAGTGGCCGCCCCGAGCAGGGACGCCATGTTCCCGTCGAACGACATGTTGACGTGGTGGTTCTCGACCACGAGGTCGCGGACGCCGTCGACCGAAGCGAACACGGCTGGGTCCACGTGGCCGTCGAAATAGAGGTCAACCTTGCGCATGGCTTTCGACCGCAAGCCGGCGACGCTCTCTACCGCGATCAGATGGCCGTGGCGGATGATGCCGACCCGATCGGCGACCCGTTGCACTTCCGAGAGGGTGTGGCTGGAGAGAAACACCGTTCGCCCTTGGTCGGCGACCTCGCGCATCATGGCGTGGAACTCACGTTGCACGAGCGGGTCGAGGCCTGAGCTCGGCTCGTCCATGATGAGCACGTCCGGGCGGTTCATGAAGGCCTGGATCAGGCCGACCTTCTGCCGGTTCCCAGACGACAGGTCGCCGACCTTCTTGGAGAGGTCGGCGTCGAGTCGGTTTGCCAGCTCATCGACGTAGCCCCAGTCGACCCCGCCCCGTAGGTTGGCGAAGAAGGTGATCGTGTCGCGTCCGGTCAGGTTGGGGTACATCGCGAGGTCGCCGGGCAGATACCCGACGTGGTTGCGAATCTCGACTGAGTCTCGGTGGGTGTCCAAGCCGACGATGGTGGCCGTACCGGCCGTCGGATGGATCTCGTCGAGGATGGTCCTGATCATGGTCGTCTTGCCGGCGCCGTTCGGCCCGAGGAATCCGAAGACCTCGCCGGCCCGGACATCGAGGTTCAAGTCGACGAGGGCCTGGACGTCCCCGTAGTGCTTGGTGAGACCCGCGGTGCGGATGGCGTACTGGTCGGTCATGAGCTTCCTTTGCTTCCTGGATCTTGCGAGCCGTTTGTAGGCTCGTCGGCGTCGGGGCCTTGTCTGAAGACTCGGTGGAGATTGGCGGCGAAGGCTGCAGTCATGACGCCTTCGCCGTAGATCTCGTAGACGGGGAGCGCATAGGCGGCGATATCGGGGTTGTTTCCCAGCTCGGGATCGGTCAGATCAACCCCAAGTAGCCGTTCGAGATGCTGGTGAAGCACCAGGGCACCGAGATTCCATAGGGTGAGGACGACGGCGCGGCTGCGGGGATCGGCCGACGGCCGCAGCATTCCGGCATCGACCCCCTCCTGGAGGTAGCCCTCGGCGTCGGCGACGAGATCGTCGACCAACCGGGCTACGGCGGGCGAGTCGTCGGCCAACACGGCCGCGAGGTAACCAACGAGTGGGCCCATGCTGGTGTCGCGCAAGGCGGCGAGCACGTCAATGGTGGGGCCGCTGGTCAGCGCGTCTCGTTTGTACCCGCGGATGGTGGCGGCGACGTACTCGTCGCAGCCGGCGCGCAGCCCCTCCATCGAACCAAAGTGGTGGATCACCGATCCCGGCGAGACTCCAGCCGACTCGGCGACCTTGCGGACGGTGGTGTCGGCGATGCCATTCTCGGCGAAGCAGGCGACGGCGGCATCCCGAATCCGGGCGCGCGTGGTGCGGTCGTCGGCGAACGTCTCGTCGTCGGTCGGCAGGGGAATTGAACTCATGTTCAAAAAACTATACAGCTGTTCAAAGCACCGCTAGGGGACAAGGACCCATGCGGAATGGGTCGGCGCTGCTGGGGGTTCAGCCGTTGATCACGAGATCTTGCAGCCTGGCGGTGATCGTTGGGAAGTGCGACCAGCCTCTGGCGCCGCGATGGCGGCACGATTCGGTGGCGATCGCTCCGGCGCGGCGCACCAGCTCGACGAAGGGGACCGAGTCGCCGTGATGGGCCACCAGGGTGGCCAGCGCCCCATGGAGCACATCCCCCGCTCCGAGCGTGTCGACCACCTGGGGTGGGGTCATGGTTTCAACGGGGACTTCACGTCGAATGCCGTCGGCCAGCACGAGGATTGAATCGGGGCCCTGGGTCTGGGCGACGAAGCGACAGCCCATCGCGGCCAGTGCCCGCAGTGGCTCGTCGCCCGACGGCACCGAGAAGGCACTCGAAATGGCGGCGTAGTCCACATACTCGATGAGGTCTTCGGTTCGTGGCTTCCAACTGCCGCCGTCGAGCACGACGGGCACCCCCGCCTTCGAGGCTGCCCGAGCCAGCGCCAGTGCCACATCCATGTGGTGGCCGTCGACCAGCAGGACGCCGGCGCCTTCGAGCTCGTCGCCTCTAGGGCGATAGTCCGGACTGGTGTACTGCGTCTTGGTCGACACGACGGCGCGTTGGCCGGTGTGGCGGTTGACGAGGACGGTGGAGACCATCGCCCCGGCGCCGCCGAGGTCGACGACTTCGACGTGAGCGTCGTTGAGTAGCTCGAGCGCCAGTCGCCCGATCGCCTCGGTGCCGAGGCTCGTCACCAACGTCGCGTCGGCCCCCAGGGCGCTCGCCGTTGCCGCCGCATTCGCCGCCGGACCGCCGGCGTCATCGAAGAACGCGGCCGCGGTCAGTTTCTCGTCGGGTCCCGGCAGTCGGTCGACCACCTGGACCACATCCAACGTGGTGAGACCGCAGCACACCACCGAGACCGGGTCGCTCTTCATCGCCCGGCAGGGTAGCGATGGTTTCGTCCGCACCTCTTTGGGCCGCAGGCTCGGCCGAAGTCGTCGCCCACGTATCACGGCCGTCCGATACGTTCCCAACATGACGAGTTTCGATCTGATTGTTGAGGTGCCGGACGGCTATCCGGGGGCACTCGGTGGTGCTCTCTGGAGGCTCGAGGATTGCCGAGACCGGACCCTCAGCCCCATCGCCGGCGTCAGCGACACCGAAGTGAGCAGCATCCCGCCCGATGGAGACAACTCGATCGGCGCGCTGCTCTATCACATCGCGGCGATCGAGGCCGACTGGGTCGACTCCGAGATCCTGGAGCAGGACTATCCGGCGCCGATGCCTCGGAGATACCCAGACGCGGTTTCAACGACCCACCACTACGACGCGGCGGCCGCCTGCTCGTCGAACACCTTGAGAGCCGTCTTCGGCACGGCCGGCGCCAACGTTCGGTTGGTCCCCAAGATCCGGGCGATGGTGGCTTCGAGGGTTGCCATGTCGCTCGAGAAGCCGACGTGGGTGGTTGCCTTCGAGCTCGAATGCTGGGCAGCCCCTTCCTGCGTCGGGCTCATGACGAAGTCCAGCTTGCCCTTGTCCTTCAAGGTCGCCATTTGGCTGCCGCCCTTGGTGAGGAACTTCTCCATCCCGGAGAGCGACTCGCCGTCGGGCCGCCACAGCGGGATGCGAGCCCTTGCCTCGAGTGCATTGGACACCAGATATAGAATCGACTTCTGATATGGCCCGGCGCTGTCGTCACGCTCGAATTGGTCGCGCAGGGCAAAGATGGTCAACCGGTCGATCCGGTTCCGTCCGGCCAGCGCCGCGTAGGTGTCTTTGAAGAGGGCCTCCGTTGCGGCCGGGGCCCACAGATGGCACGAGTCGATCGTCAGCCCGAGGCCCTTGCCCCGCACCGGGCCACTGTGGCTTTCTCCGGTGCCGATGTACGAGGCCAACCCGGCCAGCAGGATGCTGCCGGCACTGTGGCCGACAAGGTGGATCTCGAACGGGGCGCGCTTGTGGCTCGCTCCGAGTGCGTTGGCGAGCACTCGGGCACCCCCGTCGACCCGCGACGAGGCGCGGATTCCGTTCTCCTTGATCTCGCTCCACCCGGCCTTGGCCAGTCCCGTATTGCGAGCTGCCGATTCGAGCAGGTCGTCGACCCGGTCCTGGAGGAAATCGAACGCTCCGCCGGCGGGAGCCTCCGCGCTCCACCGATCGAAGAGGTCATCGATCATGTTCTTCAGGGTGGAGAACCAGTCGGTGTTCCAGATGAAGAACAGCGGATAGATGCCCCGGTCGAGGAATTGGGTGCGCATCCTGGCGCCCTGACGGACGGCCGTCGATGCCGGCACCAGACCACCATGGGCGTACAACACGACCCGACGCGTCGGCCAGTCGGCCGTGTTGTTCTCGAACTGGGCAACCAGAGACTCAATCTCCTGCGCCGTGTTCCGATAGGTGCCCGTCCTGGCCAGTTCGCCGTCGTCGCCGATTGCAATGACGTGCGGGCGCATGTCCTGGAACGTGTAGACGTGGGGCTGCACTTCGTCGGTGAAGTCTTCGAGGCTCTCGGTCTTGGCGCCGACCGTCACCGGCACTCCAAGCTGAGCCACCCAGGCGTCGTTGGATGACGACAGCCAGTCCTCGTAGGTGAGCAGCGCAAAGCCGTCCTTACCCCAATCGGGGCCCCACGAGTTCTGGATCCAGAAGCCGCGGTGGTCGTAGGCGACGAGCGCAAAGGCGTGCCCGCCCAGCGACTTGGTGCTCGGCGAACGCGGCGTGATCATGCCCGTCTTGGGATCGGGTTGCTCCCACCCCTCATGCACCACCGCGGTGACGTAGACGACGCCGATTTCGGCCAATGCGGTGTGGAGTGACACCAATTCCTTGTGGTTGACCCGGTAGTAGGCGCCGAGCGGCCGGGCGGCGGCGTCTGTGATGCGCTCGGGGTTCAGGTCACCCTTGCGACCCGGCTTGTACGACCACAGGTCCTCGGTGCAGACGCCATGTTTGTGCCAGCCCTTCATCGCCCCGCGGGCGCTCGATCCGTCGTAGTCCTCGCCCTCCCACTCGTCGTAGCGGCGGGCCATCTCGTAGAACATCCGGGCGCTGGTCAGCGTCACATCAGGATCAGACTCGCGGCGACGCAGCAGGTAGTTGGCCACAGTGGCCAGGCCAAAGCCGGTGCACGCCCCCTCCGCGCCCTGGTCGAGCACGGGGACCCCGAATCTCCGGTAGCGATCGAGTTCGAGTACCGGTGGCACCTCTCGCAGCGATGGCTGATACATCCTGTCGCGGAAGTCGACCGTGTCGGGTCGGGCGTTGAACTTGCGATCACCAAAGCCTGTCATGGCTGTCCCCTTCTCTGGCTTCGAGCGCCTTCCCGAAATGCCCAGGCGGCACACTGCCGCTCCACGCACTGCGGTTGATCGGCTTTCGAGATCCTTGAGCGCGAGAATCTGTTGTCGTCCATGCCCGCACGCAAGGCTTCGTCGGGACCGCCGGTCTCGGCCGAAGGCACCCTCTCTCGAAACGTACACCAACCGCGATCGCCCCGGGAGGTCATTTGGCCGGTTCCCGATCCTCAGGGGACCAGGCTCACTCCGGCGGAGGCGCTCACCGGCATTGCGGCGCCGTCGGTCCCCGTCGCGGCACGGTACCCATCGAGGGTCGCCGCGGTGAAAGCGTCGACCTGATCGGCAGCCACGAGGGCGACGACCGAGCCCCCGAAGCCCGCTCCCGTCATCCGGGCTCCAAAACACCCCGGTGCCCGGCGAGCCGCCGCAGCCATGGCGTCGAGCTCAGGCGTGCTCACTTCGTAGTCGGAGGCCAGGCTCTCATGCGACCCGTTCATCAGGGCGCCGGCCAGCTCCAGGTCGCCGGTGCCCAGGGCGGCGGCTGCTCCAAGGGTTGCGGCGTTCTCGTTGAGCACGTGGCGAGCCCGACGGAACACCACCGGATCGAGACGATCAGTGTGGCCGGTCAGGGTTTCCATGTCGAGATCACGCAGGACTTCGACGCCGAAGGCGGTTGCAGCCGCCTCGCAGGCTGCTCTTCGTTCGTTGTAGGCCGAGTCGACCAGTTCTCGGCGCGACATCGTGTCGAGGACCACGACGGCTGCCTCCGGCGGGATTGGTGTGGGCGTTACCTCGAGCGATCGGCAGTCGATCAGCATGGCATGGCCCGGTTCGCCGACGGCGCAGATCAGCTGGTCCATGATGCCGCAGTTCATGCCGACCCAGTCGTTTTCCGCACGCTGGCCAACCAACGCCATCGCCACCGGGTCCCAGGCGACGGCGCTGACGGTCGAGAACGCTCGAGCCGCGACGAGTTCGAGCGCGGCAGAAGATGACAGCCCGGCACCCGCAGGCAAATCCGATGTCAGTACTCCTTCGAAGCCGCCCAGAACCTTGCCGTCATCGACCAGCGCAAACGCAACTCCCTCGACATAGG
Source organism: uncultured Acidimicrobiia bacterium (assembly GCA_963704825.1). Lineage (GTDB taxonomy): Bacteria > Actinomycetota > Acidimicrobiia > Spongiisociales > UBA5794 > CAVPHV01. Next base: position 108,179 of record CAVPHV010000012.1, on the reverse strand, counting down.
CGACCCAACCGCGGTGGTCTTCCAATCGGTCAAGGCTGAACTCGGCCCACTCGCCGGTCAGTTCTGCCCAGATCCGCACCATGCGGTCGCGGCGAGGCCGTAACGCGAGCCAGAGCCCGCGGTTGATGGCGATGGGGAGAACGAACCCTCCCGAGTAGTCGGTGTGGTCGCCGATCAGGTTCACCCGGCCGGGGGAGCGGACGACCGCGGCCGGGGCTTCGCCGAAGCGGGCCACGAAGCCGGCAACGGCTCGATCCTCTGCGCTGAGTTGCTCAGCCATCGACGGCCCGCAACAACTCGGCGTGGTGCGCCGTGGTGAGACGCCCGTCGGTCGAGCCGGCGGACCGGGTGGTTTGGCTCATAGGGGCGGTCTCCGCGGTGGGGTGGCGGCGCCCGATGTTAGGTGGCGGACGGGGGCGAATCGATCTCGGGTGGGCTTGTGTCGCGCAACGAGAGATCTTGATCTGGATTCCGCACTCCACAGGCACAGGACCCAGAGGCTGCGCGACGATTTGAGGCGTAGCATTCCAGCAGCGGCACTTCGGCGTATCTGAGGCGCCGATTCAGCGTCACTTTGGTTGAGGGGTGCGAAGCGGAGCACTCGGGCGACGGGAGGATTCCATGGCCGGTACACCGCCGATTGACCGATACGTGGTGGAGGGTCGCATCGTCACGATGGGCCCCTCAGGAGTGATTGACGACGGCGCCATCTTCGTCGACGGTGGCGTCATCGAAGCCATCCAGCCGGTCTCGGACCCAAACCCCGAACCGAAGTACGACGCGGCTCCCCGGGTACGCACCGGCGACACCATCTATCCCGGTCTCATCGAACTGCACAACCATCTCTCATACAACGCGATGCCGCTGTGGGACGTGCCCACCAAGTACTCCAATAACGGTCAATGGCGTGGCACCGAGAGCTACACCCGCGACATCACCAAACCCTCGCAGGTTCTCGGGCAGACACCCGGCGCGGCGCAGGCACTGGTTCGCTATGTCGAATGCCGTGCCCTGCTCGGTGGCGTGACAACGTCACAGGGCATCACCCTCGCCTCAGCCGCCGGGCTTCCGAAGTACTACAAGGGTCTGGTGCGCAACGTCGAAGCTCCTCTGCACCCCGACCTGCCTCGGGCAGGGACCAAGATCGCCAACCCCGACACCGATGGCGCTCAGGACTACCTCGACAAGAACCTCTCGGCCAACACCTGCTACCTGCAGCACCTCTCCGAGGGCACCGACGACACCGCCCGGAGCTGGTTCCTCCGGCTCAAGATCGACGACAACACCTGGGCAGTCAACGACGTGCTGTGCGGCATTCACTCGGCGGCGCTGCGCTCGGAGGACTTCGCTGTGCTCGCCGCGGGCGGTGCTTCGATGGTGTGGTCGCCGCTGAGCAACTTCCTGCTGTATGGCAAGACCGCCGACATTGCTGCGGCGAAAGACGCCGGGATGAACATCGCCCTCGGATCCGATTGGGCGCCGAGCGGATCAAAGAACCTCCTCGGTGAGCTCAAGGTGGCCTGGCTCGCCAGCCAAGAGGCCGGCGACGTCTTCACCCCCGAGGAACTGGTTGCCATGGTGACCGTCAATCCGGCTCGAGCGGCCAAGTGGGACCACAGGCTCGGATCGATCCAGCCGGGGATGCTGGCCGACCTGGTTGCGATCAACGGCCGCTCTGACGATCCCTACGAGCAACTACTGCTCGCACGTGAGACGTCGGTGACGTTGGTCATCATCGAAGGGGTTCCCCGCGTGGGGCAGAAACGGCTGATGCAGCGCTTCTGGCCGAGCCACCCACTCGACGACCTCGATGAGGTCGATCGCTACGAGATCCGCAGGTCGGCCCGATACCTCTATCTCGCCAATGATGATGATCTGTTGGGTGGCCTCTCCCTCTCCCAAGCGGCGGATGACCTCAGCGCCGCAATGCAGAACCTGCCGCAGCTCGCTCTTGATGTCGACCAAGCGGTCGGCTCCGCCATCACGGCAGGCGGAACGGTTGCCTTTGCCGGCGGGATGAGCGATAGCTCTGGCGAAACCTGGCGCATCGTTCCCGACTTCGAAGAGGAAGACCTGGAGCTGGCCGCAGCCGCAGCTGCCTCCGGGGAGATCTTCTACGGAGCGGAGCCCTACAGCCACTGGGTCACCGAACCGATCCAGCTCGACCCGATCACGGTCGAAGAGGACCGCAACCATCTGCGCCGCCTGGTGGCCGCCCCCAACCTGCCCCACTTCGTGCGCTCCGGCTTGCCCGGCATGTACGGCCAGTCCGTTTCGATCCCCGTTTCGGTCGGCTATCTCGCCACCACCACCAAGACGGTCGCCGACCAGCTGAAGGCGACGACGGGAGAACTCAGCGTGTTCCTCAGCGTGTTTGGAGAACTCGACCTTGCAGAACGCAAACGAATCGTCGACGAGGCGCTGCTCCTGCTCGAAGAGAACTATGTGCATCTGCCTCTCAAACGAGCGATGTATGCCGTTGACCCGCTTCAACAGCTTCGGTTGCTCCGCCATCGCCTCGACGACATGGCCCCCGACGAGATGCCGCGCGAGATCATCTTCCACACCGAGCTCGTCAGCATCTTCGACTCGTTGCGCGACCTGCACACCGGGTATCGGCTGCCACTGCCGTTCAACAGCAAGGTTGCCTGGCTGCCGTTCCTCATCGAAGAAGTGGCGGCCGGCGGCCGTTCCGATTTTGTGCTGGCCAAATGGATCGCCGACGAGTGGCCGTCGGCGGCAATGAACGGGGCAACCGTCACCCACTGGAACGGGATGCCTATCGCCCAGGCCATCGCCCGCAACGGAGAACGCCAGGCGGGGGGCAATCCAGACGCTCGTCACGCAAGGGGGGTCAATTCGCTCACGATTCGTCCCTTGGCCCGTAGCCTGCCGCCCGATGAGGACTGGGTCACGCTGCGCTGGATCGACGCTGATGGTGCCGGACACGACTTCCGGCAAGAGTGGCTTGTCTTCGAGCCGGGGGCGGCCGTTCGTCCCCAGGATCTCTTGGGCGAGGCGAGTGCGCTTGGTTTGGACGATCTCACCGACGACGTCCAAGAGGCGCGCAAAATCATCTATGCCCCGAAGGTCTCTCAAGCCGAGCTCGCCGCGACCCGCCAGCACGTGACCCGCAAGATCCGCGACGATGCCTCGGATCTCGCCTCCTTCATGCCCGGCGTCTTCCGTGCGATGCAGGTATCCAGATCCACCGCGACTGCCGGTGACCCGACGTACGGCTATCTACGAATCTTCACGTTTCACGTTCCCGACGCGGACGCGTTCGTCGATGAGTTCGTGAGGCTCGCCGAACGCCTGCCGCGCCGCGGCCTGATCATCGACGTGCGGGGCAATGGAGGTGGGTTGATCTACGCCGCCGAGCAGCTCCTCGATGTGCTCACACCACAAACCATCGAGCCGGAGCGGGCGCAGTTCATCAACACCCCGCTCAACCTGAGCATCTGTCGGCGCCATGCCCCCTCCCAGACCCTGCCCGGGCTCGACCTCAGTGCTTGGGTCGGCTCCATCCAGCAAGCCGTCCGCACCGGAGCGACCTACTCTCTCGGCTTTCCCATCACGCCGCCCGAGGTCGTCAACCGGCTGGGTCAGCGCTATCACGGCCCCGTGGTGCTGGTCACCGACCCACTGTGTTACAGCGCGACGGATATGTTCGCCGCCGGTTTCCAGGACCACGAGATCGGCACGATCATCGGAGTGGGGGGCGCCACCGGCGCCGGCGGCGCCAATGTGTGGCCCCATGCGCTGCTGCGACGGCTCACCGAACCCGACGCTGAACATGGTGGCCCTTCGCCGTACGCCCCGCTGCCGCACGGCGCCGACATGCGGGTCGCGGTCCGGCGCACGACGCGGGTGAAGGGCCAATCAGGAGCGGTGCTTGAGGACCTTGGCGTCGAACCCGACATCCGACACCGGATGACGCGTCGAGACGTGATGAGTCGCAATGAGGATCTGATCGACCGCGCCGTGGCCGTCCTCGAAGCGGGGACCGTACACGCCATCGACCTCGCCGGGATCCAGCGTCACCGCGACCGGGCCCCCACGCTCAAGATCACGACCGTCAATGTCGACCGGATCGGGGGAGACGTCGACGGAGCCGTTCTGGCGAGTCGTCCGACCCGGGCCGGCCGAGCCACGATCGAAGTCGACGAGGCGGTCGCCGCGAACGCAAGTGGTTCGGTCGCGGTTCGGCTGCTCGGGTACCTGGGAGGGGACCTCGTGGCCGAGCGGAGAATCCTGGTCGATGTCGACTGAGAGGGGAGACACGTGAGTAGTTCATTCGATGGGCTGGTCGTCAAGGCCTACAGGGGCAAGGCTGCCGCCGAGCTGGCCGTTGCCCCAGCCGACGCTCTCAGTGGAGTATCGGCCGGTGATGCCGACAAGCTGGCGGCGGCCTTTGGCATCAAGTCGGTGCGCGATCTGGCAACGAGCCAACACTTCAGAGCCGCCGCGGCCATCGCCGGCGCAGCCGACGGCCGACCCGGGTTCGATCCGGGACCCCCGCCCAAGTGGGAGGCACGCTTTGCGGCGGCACCGCTTGCCACGTATCAGGCCCATCCCGACCTGTTCCGCGTCGACTTCGGGCCGGTCTTCTATCGGGGCCGGCTCGACGGCACAGCTCGGCTGCTGGTCGTCGGACAGGACCCTTCGGTCAACGAGATCCTGGCGCAAAGGGCATTCGTCGGCCGGTCCGGTCAGCGTCTCCAAGGATTCCTGGTCAAACTTGGGGTGACCCGGTCGTACCTCATGCTGAACACTTTCTCGTACAGCATCTTCGAGCAATTTGGGGGGGACAACGAATTGCTGTCACATCAGGATCCAATCCTGAGCTACCGCAATAGCCAGTTTGATGCAGTGTTGGCCGAGAACCCGCTGCAGGCAGTCGTCACCGTCGGTACCGCAGCCCGCGAGGCCGTCGACCGCTGGCCGGGCATCGGCGCATTGCCCCGGGTCCATCTGATTCATCCTGCCTTCCCGAATACGGGCCAGCTCCTCGCCAACTGGAACGCCGGTCTCGGCGCGCTGCGGCCCATCGCCGAGCCGGACGACGGGGCAGCGGGAGGAGCTGAGTACGGCACCGCCTTCGGTGCCGGCGAAGTGGTCCCGATCCCGCGGCGTGATCTTCCCTTCGGGATTCCGAGCTGGCACGGAGACGGAGACCATGCCACCCGAGCCGGAGACACCGTCATCGAATGGCGCCGGAACGCCGTGTGAGGCGGATGTGCGGTTGAACGGCGCCGTGGCGTCTTGATTGCGAGTTGCTAACGAGCGGCGGCCGCCAGCCGGTCTCTCGTGCGCTCGTGCCGCGCAACGAGAGAGTCCCACCGTTCGGTAACGCCGTCGCGCACCAGATCAAGCATCTCGGGATCTGCCAAGAGCGGCTTGAATCGGCCCTGGAGCGAGAAGTAGTCCTCGACGGGAAGCGGGTCCCGGGGGAACATCGTGATGGTGGTCTCCCGGCCGTCGCGGACCTCGAAGAGCGGGAAGATGTTGCTGCGCACGGCGCGGCGCATCGCCTCGATCGCTTGCTCCGCAGGCATCTTCCATCCCGGGGGGCAGGCCGACAGGAGGTGCAGGAAGCGCATGCCTCCCTTCATCGCCACCGCGGTGCGGACCTTGCGGGCCAGGTCTTGGGGGTAGGCGGCAGTGGCGGTCGCGGCATACGGGATCCGGTGCGCCGCCATGATCGCCATGATGTCCTTCTTGGGGCGGGGTTCGGGGCGCTCGTTCGGGGTCGTCGTCGTCCAGGTTCCGAGGGGTGTCGCCGAGGAACGCTGGATCCCCGTGTTCATGTAGGCCTCGTTGTCGTAGCAGATGAACACGATGTCCTCGTTGCGCTCGGCTGCACCCGAAAGCGCCTGGAGGCCGATATCGAAGGTGCCGCCGTCACCGGCCCAGGCCACCACCGTCGTGTCCTTGCCCTGGACCTGCTTGGCCGCCTTGACCCCGGTTGCGACGACGGCCGCCGTCTCGAAGGCGGTGTGGAACACCGGGATGTTGAGAGCGTGCACCGGCCACGGTCCGTCGATGATCGACCAGCAGCATGCCGGCAGCACGGCGACGGCATCATCGCCGAGTTCCTTGAGTACCTGGCGCATCGACAGCGCACCGCCGCACCCCTGGCAGCCGAGCGTGCCGGGGTCCATGTATTCGGCTTCGGGGACTGCCCACCTCATTGGCCTACCTCCAGCGGCACGGGTCGGTGAATGGTGGAGTTGCCGCGCAGCGGACCGATCTCCAGTCCTTTGACACCAACGAACAGCGCCAACTCGGGCTCCGCGCGGATCATCAGGTCATCGAGAACGTCACTTGCGGTCTCGACCCGCACATCGCGCCCGCCGATGCCGACGACGTAGCCGAAGACCAGTGGCGCCTCGGGTTGACCCGACAATGCGGCACGGATTTCGGCGGCGAAGATGCCCGAATGGCCGGCGCTCATGTTGCGGTCCAACACGGCGACTTTGTGCCGCCCGGCGAGCAGGCGCCGCACTTCATCAACCGGGAAGGGTCGGAAGGCGATCATCCTCAACAAACCAACCTTGACTCCGCGATCCCGCCAGTCCTTGACGGCCTGGCGGACGTTCGACGTCATCGCCCCGGCTGAGACGATCACATACTCGGCGTCGTCGAGCATGTACTCCTCAACCGGTCCGTAGCGGCGCCCCAACACCTCGCCGAACTCCTCGCCGGCGGCGACCAGCAGGCCGGCAGCCCGGTCCATGCTCTCGTACATCTTGTAACGCAGCTCGTAGTAGTGGTCCCGATTGACCAGGCCGCCGTAGGCGCGGGGTTCTGCAGGGTCGAGATCGTAGAGGGGTTCGAACGGCGGCAGGTAGGCGTCGACCGCGTCTTGGTCGTGGACGATGAGTGGTTCGGCGGTGTGGGACAGGATGAAGGCGTCCATCCCCACCATGCCCGGCAGGTAGACCTGCTCAGACACCCGATAGAGCCAGATGATGAAGTCCTGCGCTTCCTGGACGGTCTCGGCGAACAGCATCATCCAGCCGACGTCACGCTGCGAGAGAATGTCGCTCTGGTCGCTCCAGATCGACCACCCCGGCGCCATCGCCCGACTCACATTGGTCAGCACGATCGGCAGACGCGCCCCGACTGCCCAATGCAGCATCTCGTGCATCAAGGCCAGCCCCTGGCCGCTGGTTGCGGTGTAGGCGCGCGCCCCGGCTGCCGACGCCCCGACGCAGGCGGCCATGGCGGAATGCTCGGACTCGACGGTGATGAACTTCGCGTCGAGCCGTCCCGAAGCGGTCAGCTCGGAGAGCAGTTCGACGATCATCGTCTGCGGAGTGATCGGGTAGGCCGAAATCACCTCGGCCCTTGACAGCATTGCCCCGTAGGCGGCGGCGTGATTCCCGGTCAGGAGGAGGCGTTCAGGCATTGCTCAGCTCCCGCTCGTTGATCAGGATCATGGCGTGCCCCGGACACTCGACGACGCAGATGCCGCACCCCTTGCAGAACTCGTAATTGACCTCGGGTCCGTCCGCCCAGGTGATGGCGCCGTCGGGGCAAAACACAAAACACGTTCCACAGTCGTTGCAGTGACCGCACGATGCGCACCGTTCGATCTCATTGCGGACGTCGGCTTCGCTCAACGTCACCAGATCCTCGGCGAAGGGGTCGACGTCCCTGGTCGGCATTTCGGGGACCCGCCGGTGGCGGGGCACGTAGGTGGGGTTGATCTCGCTTGCCGTAACAACCGCGGCGACGTCCTCGGTCGGCCACAAGTGGCCGAACCCGAGTTGTTGATCGATGGCGCGAGCGGCGCGTCTGCCGGCAACAATTGCCTGGATCACGGTGGCCGGACCGGTTGCCAGGTCGCCGCCGGCAAACACCTGCGGATCGACGGTGGCACCGTCGGTGTCGAGGCTCAGCCATCCGTCCCCGTCCTGCATCCGAGCCGGGAGCGGGGTCAGATCGGCGGTCTCTCCGGTTGCGGCAAAGACCGCATCAAACCGTTCCTCGCGGATGGTCCCGGTGGGGACCGGACGCTTCCGCCCCGAGGTGTCGGATTCGCCGAGTTGCATCTCTTCCATGGTCACGACCAGATCGCCGTGGTCTTTGACAATGCCGCGGGGCAGCGTCAACCACTCGAAGGTGACCCCCTCGGCAACGGCGCGCTGGTACTCCTCGCGGATGGTCGGCATCTCGGTGGCGGTGCGGCGATACAACACGGTGACGTCGGCGCCCAGCTTGCGCAGCACTCGGGCGACGTCCATCGCGGTGTTGCCGGCGCCGATCACGGCGCAGCGTTTCCCCGGGGCCGTGGCCCCGCCGCGACCGGCGACTTCGAGGAAGGCAAGGCCGGAGTGCAGCAGGTGTTCGCCTGCGATGCCAAGCGCGCGCTCGCCCCAGGCACCGGTGGCCACGAAAACCGCGGCGTTGGTGGCTTCGAGGTCGTCGAGGGTGACGTCGACGCCGAGGGTCACGCCGGTACGAAACTCGATCCCCATCTGGAGGAGACGGTCGACTTCGTCGTCCACGATGGTCGCCGGCAGCCGGTAGTCGGGGATCCCATAGCGCAGCATCCCGCCCGGTTCGGAGCGACGCTCGTAGACCGTGACGCAGTGGCCGGAGCGACGCAGGTAGTAGGCGGCCGCCAGCCCGGCAGGTCCGGAACCGACGACGGCGATGTGCTTGCCGGTCGGCTCGTCGGCCGTGGGGTGGGGGAAGTCGGCGGTGGCGTCGCCGAGCCAGCGTTCGACGGCCCGCACCGAAACCGCTTCGGTGCCGTTGCCTTCAGGGAGGTTGCAGTTGTCTTCGCACGGGTGGGGGCAGACGCGGCCGGTGATGCGGGGGAAGGGGTTCCGTGCCGTGAGGGCGGCAAAAGCGGCATCGAGGCGACCGGCCTGGAGGTGGTCGAGGTAGGCGGGGATTCCGATGCCGGCGGGACAACCGGCGGAACAGGGCGCGGAACGTTCGGTGAGGATCGGGCGGACGCTCCGCCAGGCGCCGGTCTTCAGGAGAGTGCTGGTGGATGCAAGGGAAACGGGGATCTCGGGGTAGTCATCGACGTGCTCGAGGCCGCTCATACCGCCACCTGGAGGACGACATGATCGTGAGCTTCCGTTGCGGCCACTTGGTTTTCCTCCACTTTGTCCGGGACCTCATGCTCAATCGCAACCAACAGGTCTTCGAGGGTCACGATGCCGGTCGCCCGCACGAACGCGCCGAGAATGGCCGTGTTCACGACCGGTTGGGCCTCCGAGCCAAGGCCGTGACGCAGTGCGATTGTCGAGGCGTCGACGGTCGCGACCCGGAAAGCCGGATCGATTCCCAGCGCCTCGGGCGGATCGGGGGTATTGACCACCACCCATCCACCCGGCCGGAGCCCGGCCAAGGGGTTCGCCGAGGTCAGCAACGTCTCATCGAGCACGAGGAGGTGGTGAGGTTCGCGGATGTCCTGGCGGACGAAGAGGTCGTCGCCCGGCTCGGCGATCCTGGCGAACGCCACCACTGGGGCACCACGCCGTTCGACCCCGTAGTCGGGGTAGCTCTGCACGTACCGCCCGGTCTGAAACGCTGCCTGGGCCAGCGTTTTTGAGGCGACGACGGCGCCCTGCCCACCCCGACCGTGGAACCGCAACTCGATCATCGATGCACTCCGGACTCAGGATGCTGTGCCGTCAGGATGGCGTGCGGGCGGCTTCGCCGGTATGGGCCGGATGGACCTTTTCAGTAGGGCGGTTGGCGGCTCACCTCAGGCCATGGCGGCGGCCACGGTTCCGATCATGTCGACGTGTTCGGGGTTGTGGGGCGTCGGCACGTTGACCACCGCCAGTGCAACGCCGAGGTCGGCAAACTGCGCGGTCTGGTCCGCCAGGCGGTCGGGGTCGTCGGGATCCAATCGGAAGATCATCGAGTTCATGATCTCGGCCGGGTCGCGACCGACATCGGCGCAGTGCTGATCGAGCACGGACCGTTTGTGGAGCCACGCTTCGGCTTCCAGCGGGATCGAGTTCCAATGGTCGGCCCACTTCGCAACCGTGCGCAGGGTCCTCCGCTCGCCACCGCCACCGATCACGATCGGGGGATGGGGTCGTTGCGGGCCCTTTGGTTCGCAGCGGGCATCGGTGAGCTGCACGTGGATGCCCGCCAGCGTGGTCGCCTCGTTGGAGAGCAGGCCGACGATCGCCTCGACTCCCTCGTCGAACATGTCCATCCGTTCACCCAGCGTCGCCCCCAGGCTGATCCCGTAGGCGCCGGCTTCCTCCTGGTTCCAGCCGGCGCCCAAGCCGAGCTCGAGCCGGCCGTTGGAGATGATGTCGACGGTTGCCGCCATGTTGGCGGTGACCGCCGGGTGTCGATACGGCATGCCGTTGACCATCGTGCCGATGCGGAGCCGCTCCGTCTTGCCGGCAAGTGCGGCCAGCAGAGTCCACCCTTCCAGGCACGGACCGGCCGAGTCCGAGAAGATGGGGTAGAAGTGGTCGAAGACCCAAGCCGATTCGATCGCCTCGTTGCCGTCGGCGCGCCGCCACATGGCGAGCAGCTCGGGCCAGGTGGTGTGCTGAGGATTGGTCTTGATTCCGAATCGCATGCCTTCAACTCCGGGCCGGGAAACGCCAACCCTACCCAGGCGACTCGGACCCAATAGGCTTGCCCGATGACCGGCGCCCCGATCGAAAATCATCTTGTCCTGCTCGGCCCGATGGGGGTCGGCAAGACGACGATCGGGCGCCTCCTGGCAGCGGCGCTGGACCGCCCCTTTCTCGACTCGGACACCGAGATCGAGCAGGCGACCGGGCGCACCTCGCGACAGATTGCGGCGACCGAAGGCGTTGCCGAGCTCCACCGAATCGAGGCGGGAATGTTCCTGGACGCCGTAGCGAGCCCCGTCGCCGGTGTGATTGCCGCTGCGGCCAGCGTGGTAGACGACGAGACTTGCCTTGCCGCGTTGGCCGCTCAGACCTGTGTGCTCCTCGAAGCGCCCGACCCCGTGCTGGCCGACCGCACCAACGACCCCGGTCACCGCCGGCCGGCCGGCACCGAGGAGCGGGCTGCGTTGTTGCGGCGTCGCAAGGACATGTGGCGGGAGTTGAGCGGGGTCGTTGTCGACACGTCGCCGACAGATCCGGCCAACGTGGTCTCAGAGATCCTCGAAGGGTTGGGTTTGAGGTGACGACGGAGGGCCCTGCCCCTCGAGGGGGCAGGGCCCTGGTAGCCGGAGGAGGATCAGCGTCTACGTCAGTCGGTTCCGACGAAGTTGAATGCCTCGTCGAGTTGGACGTCAATCTGACGACCGTCGTCGAGAGTGACCTCGACCTCGTAGTAGCTCTCCTCGTCGCCGACTTCGGTCGCGGTGACCCTGCCTTCGCCCAGGTAGGCGAGGGCAGCTGCCGTGGCGCGGTCCAGGTCGGGTCCCACGATCGGAACGTCGGGTCCTTCGGCCGCGTCTTCCGCCGAGTCGGCGGCATCCTGAGGGCCATCATCGGCGGCCGTCGAGCTGAGCTCGGCACCGCCATCGCTGGCCACCGCTGCGGCCGCCCCAACGGCCAGTGCCGTTACGGCGAGCAATGCCGCGAGGATCAGCAATCTGCTGTTTCGCGTCATAGGTTCCTCCTTTCTGTTGCCGGTCTTTGTCCAGTGTCTCTCTTTGGTGCTGACACCAGGCTGACTGGGACTGACCGGTTGTAGGAGGGTGTTGAACATGCGCCGTGCGGGATTGCGCCAGAGCGCAAGCGCCGGGTCCTGAATCGCGCCGCAAGCCCAAGCTGGCTTGCTCGACAGTCTCCTTGGACCCTGTCGCCGGCGTCGGCAGGGTTGGTCACGCTGCGGTGAAGAACCCCAGAGGAATGGTCTGGTTGCCGCTTGCCTCGAGGACGAGAACCTCGAGTTCGCCGGAGTCGAAGCGATCCCGCGGATCCGAACGGCTACCGGGCCGTCGGGAGTCGGAGTTCGAAGGTCGCCCCGGGGCGGTTCGTCACGAGCACGTCGAGTGTGCCTCCGTGGTGCACGACGATGTCGCGGGCGATGGCAAGGCCGAGGCCGCTGCCACCGGCATCCGCACTGCGGGCCTCGTCGAGCCTGCTGAAGCGCTCGAAGATTCGCTCGCGGTCCGTCCGTGCGATCCCAGGGCCGTCGTCGGCGATGGTCAACACGGCGGTCCCGGTTGATTCCCCCAGGCTCAAAGTGATGCGAGAGGTGGCGTGGCGAGCGGCGTTGTCGAGCAGATTTCGCACGGCTCGAGATAGCTGTCCCAGGTTCCCGACGACGTGCGCTCCCGATACGGCGGTGAGGTCGACCTCGACTCTGCCTACAGCCTGGATGCGCCGGGCCTCTGCGACCACGAGGTCGTCGAGGTCGACCGGTTGGGTGACGAGAGCGATATGTCCCTCGTCGGAGCGGGCGAGATAGAGGAGATCTTCGACGACCTCTTGCATGCCGACGACGTCGTCGAGCAAGCTCTGGAGAGCCGTGGTCCAGCGAGGATCGGCGTGGTGAGTCAGCTCGACCTCGAGTTGCGATCGCAACCGGGTGAGCGGGCTCCGCAGCTCATGAGATGCGTCGGCGACAAAGCGCCGCTGGAGGGCTACCGAACCTTCGAGGCGGGACAGCATCTCGTTCATGGTGTCCGCCAGTCGGTCGATTTCGTCGCCGGTATCTGGTCGGGGAACCCGGCGGTGCAGATCGGTGGAACTGATGGCGGCCACCTCGGATCGCATCTCCTCGACGGGGTCCAACGTACGCCCGACCAGCCACCACACCAGGCCGGCGAGGGCCGCCACCACGATCGGGATGATCACCAGTAGAGCGGTAGCGAGCGCGGTGGCCGCCTCAGATACCACGTCGATGGTGGCGCCCACATGGAGCACGCCGAGGCCGGGGAGGCGGCGGCTCAACACGCGGAACGAATCGTCGTCGACGGCGAGGCCACTCACGGTTTGAATTGAGTCGCCCGACTCGGCCGGGGCATCGAGCGGAAGCGGCGGCGCTCCGGCGAGGTTCGGCGACGACACCAGCACCACGCCGTTCGGTCCAACCAACTGGGTGAAGCCCTCGCGTGCGGTTGGGACGAAGCCCTCCGGCAGGGACGATCCGCCTTGAAGCAAGGCACGGAGGTCATCGGCGCGCTGGGTCAGGTTCTGGTCGACGCTGCCCGTCAATGCCGAGCGTTGGAACAGGATCAGGCCCAGCCCGGCGACGATCAGCACGACGGCGACCGCCACCGTTGCCACGGTGGTGATGCGGAAACGGATGGTGCGGCGGACCGACATCAACGTCAGCGCTCGTCGGTGTTCAGCCGGTAGCCGGCGCCACGGACGGTCTCGATCGAGTGCCGGTCAAACGGCTCATCGATCCGGGTCCGCAACCGCCGAATGTACACCTCGACGATGTTGGGGTCTCCCTCGAAGCCGTATTCCCACACGCCGTCGAGAATCTCGGTCTTGGAGAGGACCTGGCCGGCGCGTCGGACCAGGAACTCGAGCACGTCGAACTGACGAGAGGTCAGTTCGATCTCAACCTCGCCACGCCAGGCGCGGCGCTCGCCGGGATCGATCCGCAGGTCCCCGGCTGCGACCGGAGCCGGGCGGGTCCCGGTCGCCCGGCGCAGCAGCGCCCTGATCCGCGCCACAAGGACCACAAAGGCGAATGGCTTGGTCAGGTAGTCGTCGGCTCCTGTATCAAGGGCCTCGGCCTCGTCGAATTCGCCGTCCTTGGCGGTCAGGATCAGGATCGGTGTCCAATCGCCGGCTTCGCGCAGGTCGGCGCAGATCCGATAGCCGTTGCGGCCGGGCAACATGATGTCGAGCAGGATGACGTCGTAGGCGCCTTCGGTGGCCAGCCAGAGTCCGTGGGGGCCGTCGAAGGCGACGTCGACGGTGAAGCCCTCGGCCTCGAGGCCACGTTTCACTGCGGTGGCGATCTTCTTGTCGTCTTCGACCAGCAGGACTTTCACCGTGCCATTGTCTCAGACGTAGCTGACTCCCGGCTGACACGATCCTGACCAGCAAAGAGAGGGTCGCGGAGGTTTTCGCGCCCTTCGGACCAGATCTGTGTTACTGTTCCGCCGGCCGCACCGGGTGGAGGCCAGCGCACTGTCGCTTCCCCGGTGGTCAACGGCGTTTTTCTCACCCGGCAGGACCGCCTCTTCAGCCGACTCTCGATCCCGTAGGCAATGGATGCCGCACACGGTCGAGCGAGACATCGGCATATCTAGCAAGAAGCCCGTCCGGGCCAGGAGTCATCATGTCAGTTACGTTCGCCCAACTTGGGCTACCCAAACCACTCGTCAACGCGCTCGCCAAGCGCGACATCACCGAGCCTTTCCCCGTTCAGGCCGCCACCATTCCCGATGCCCTCGCCGGCCGGGACGTTTCGGGCAAGGCCCCGACCGGGTCGGGCAAGACGCTCGCCTTTGGGCTTCCCCTGCTCGCCAGGGTTGCACCGGCGGCTCGGCAGCGTCCCCGGGCGCTGATCTTGGCGCCTACCCGGGAACTCGCCGAGCAGATCAAACGTGAGTTGCTGCCGATCGCCAACGCCGCCGACCGCAAGGTTGCCGCGGTATACGGCGGGGTCCGTTACAGCGGCCAGAAGAATGCCCTCAACAAGGGAGTCGACGTCCTCGTCGCCACCCCGGGGCGCCTCGAAGATCTCATCGAGCAGCGAGCACTCGAGTTGAAGCACGTCGAGATCGTCGTCGTCGACGAAGCCGACCGTATGGCCGACATGGGCTTCATGCCGGCGGTGCGTCGCATCCTCGACCAGACCTCTGATCGCCGCCAGACGCTGCTGTTTTCGGCAACGCTCGACGGCGACATTGCCGTGTTGAGCCGGGACTACCAGCGTGAACCCGTACGCCACGAAGCCGGCACCATCGAGCCGGAGACCATCGATGCTCGCCATCACTTCTGGCTGGTGCAGCACGACGATCGGGTACGCCACACCGCCGAGGTTGTGGACATGGCGGGTCGCTCCATCGTGTTCACCCGCACCCGCCACGGTGCGGACCGGCTTGCTCGTCAGCTTGCCAAGCTGGGCGTCGGCGCGGTCGCGATGCACGGCGGGCGTTCCCAGAACCAGCGCACCAAGGCGCTCCAGGCGTTCTCGTCCGGCAAAGCTCAGGCTTTGATCGCCACCGACGTTGCGGCCCGCGGCATCCACATCGATGCTGTGGCTTCGGTAGTCCACTTCGATCCCCCCGCCGATCACAAGGACTACCTCCACCGCTCGGGCCGAACTGCCCGCGCCGGTGCCACCGGCACCGTCGTGAGTCTTGTGACCCACCAGCAGAAACGTGCCGTCGGTCGGATGCAGCGTGACCTGAACTTGCAGGTACCCATCGAGGCGCCCGAGTTTGGCGATCTTCGCAATGGTGGGCATCAGATGGGTGAGCCCGTGTCATCCGCGCCGCGGCGCAACGGAAGCTCGACCAGGGAGAGCCGCCCGGCCAAGCACAACAACGCGGCTTCACCCCGGCGTGAGGCCGCAGCCCCGACTCGTCGGGAAACGACCCAACCGGAGACACGTCGTCCGGCGGCGTCAACCCATCAGCCGGCTCGGCCAACCGACAAGGCGGCTGAAAGCATCTATGTCGCCAACCTGCCGTGGAGCCTCGACGAGGACGGCCTGGCCGAGATGTTCGGCCGCTTCGGGGAGGTTCGCCAGGCAACGTTGATCAGCGACCGCCGCTCTGGCCGCTCGAAGGGCTTCGGCTTCGTCGACATGCCCGAAAGTGCGGCCAAGGCGGCCATCGAAGAACTCAACGGTTCTCGGGTGGATGGACGCGACCTCACCGTGCGTTTCGCCAAGCCCCGCACATGGCGAGCCGACGGAGAGCCGGCCGCTCGGGGCCGTTCCCGCCAGCGGGCTTAGCCACACCAGCCTCTGAATTCAGTACCTCATTTCTCACGGGCCGGGCGACACAGGTCGCCCCGGTCCCGGGCCAAAGGGGCCCACATCGAAAGGAGTGCCAATGACGGCACGACATACCTCAGGCGCAGACGCGCCGAATGACACGAACCACCTCAGACGTGGATTGCACTACACCGCTACCACCGCACGTGGCTCCGCCACCGGTGAGTACCTCGGCATGGAATCGGTCTACGGCGACCGAGCCATCCTGCTTCGCCATCCCGCCGGAACCGCCTCGATCGACCTGCGCGACGTCGAGTCCATCCTGCCGCTCGTCGCGTAAACGGGCCGAAGCCGGTTGGGCAGCGGGGCGATTCCCGGTCGACACCTGCTGGTAGCGTCGGGCCGCGCACGACGGAGCTCTGCTCGGTTGGCGCCCAACTGACCCATAGGGAGTGCAGCAATGGCGGAGTTCTTCACCGACGTCCAGTCACCGATCAAGTACGAGGGACCGGACACGACGAACGAGTTGGCGTACCGCTACTACGACCCGGATCGCATCGTTCTCGGCAAACGGATGGAGGACCAACTCCGGATGGCCGTGTGCTACTGGCACTCGTTCGCGTGGCCGGGCAACGACGTATTCGGCTCGGGCACCTTCGACCGTCCGTGGATGGACGCAGCGATGGATCCGATGGCGGCGGCGCGGATGAAGATGGATGCCGCCTTCGAGTTCTTCCTCAAGCTCGGACTTCCCTTCTACTGCTTCCACGACGTCGACATTGCCCCCGAGGGTGCTACGTATGGCGTGACCAAGGCCAACTTCGAGGCGATGGTTGACTACGCCGAAGCCAAAATGGCCGAGACCGGGGTCAAGCTGCTGTGGGGAACCGCCAACGTCTTCAGCCACCCGCGGTTTGCGGCCGGAGCATCGACCAATCCCGACCCCGAAGCATTCGCCTACGCCGCGGCCCAGGTATCGCAACGCCATGGATGCCACCAACCGCCTCGGTGGTGCCAACTACGTGCTGTGGGGCGGCCGGGAAGGCTACGACACGCTGCTCAACACTCGGATGAAGCACGAGTCGGATCAACTGGCGCGCTTCCTGCACATGGTTGTCGATCACAAGCGTGCCATCGGATTCGACGGCACACTGCTCATCGAGCCCAAGCCGCAGGAACCGACCAAACACCAGTACGACTACGACTCGGCCACGGTCCACGGTTTCCTCGAGCGCTACGACCTGCTCGGCGAGTTGTTCGTCAACATCGAGGTCAACCACGCCACCCTCGCAGGCCACAGTTTCCACCACGAAGTCGCCTACGCCGTCGACAACGGCACGTTTGGCAGCATCGACGCCAACCGGGGCGACCCCCAGAACGGTTGGGATACCGACCAGTTCCCCAACTCGGTCGAAGAGATGTCGCTTGCGACCTACGAGATCATGCGGGGCGGCGGGTTCACCTCAGGCGGCTTCAACTTCGACACGAAGCTGCGGCGCCAGAGCATGGATCGCACCGACCTCTTCCACGGCCACATTGGAGCCGTCGACACGGTCGCCCAGTCGCTGCTGGTGGCGGCCCAGTTGCTCGAGGATGGAGCGCTCGAGGCTGCCCGCGACGCCCGGTATGCCGGCTGGGAAGGCGCCTTGGGGACCGACATCCTGGCCGGCAATCTGTCGTTGGCCGACCTGGAGGCTCGGGTAGTTTCCGGCGAGATCGACCCGACCCCGGTGTCAGGTGGTCAGGAACGCCTGGAGAACCTCATCAACCGCACTCTGTGGCGGACGGTGTAGGTGCGTCGGTCCGAAGCGTCCCCAACGTTACCGCACGCCGACGTGTTGCGATGAGCGGGTGGGGGTCTCCCGCCCGCCGGTGGCCCGGCATCATTCGGGTTGCTGTCTTCCCGAGTGGAAGGAGGCCCCGGATGACAGCCCAAGTGGGACGCTCGCGACCCGCAGGAAATGCCAGGATCCTCCACGTCATCGTGCCAAGCTGTCCCCACTCCAGAGGAAAGGTGCATGCGCAAGGTTCAAGCCGACGAACTCCTCCAGTCTGTCATTGTGAACCCGATGCGGCAGAAGACGAGGGCCCGGAGCACTCCCGCGCGCTCAACACACCCAACCTGACATGTTCGATGGAATGCGCAGATCCCTACATCGCAGTGATGTCGCGGCCGTGGACGGTGAGTGTCCAGATCACAAAGACCGAAATGGTGATGTACAGAATCGCCCAGATTGGGTAGATGGGCAGCCACGCGAACGCCACGAGCGCCCACACCACCGCGATGATCACGCCGATCATACGCGCCCACACCTTCCCGCTGAATATCGCGATTCCAGCGAGCAGAATCACGACGCCAAGAATGATGTGTATCCAACCCCAGGTTGTGACATTGAACTTGAAGACGTAGTCCTCGCTGAGGACGAATAAGGTGTCATTCGCGAGAGCGGAGATTCCCGAAATGATCCACCAGATGCCCCCGATGACCATCATGATCCCGGCAAACGCCGACCAAGCGGCCCAGCCACTCACGTACTCACGGCTCGTGTATTCGCTCATGCCTACTGCCTCTCTCTTGGGCCGACCCAACCCGAATCGCCGCAACGCCTGACCAAACAAGCCTACATACGACGCACCTAGCGCTCCAAGCAACGCTAGATCAGTAGGAGCTCGCCACGAACGATTCGCTTCCCGATCGCAGCACGGGCTGCCCATATCGGCTGCGGTTTCAGGCGATCACCGCGACGCTTTGCCACCTTGGGTTGGCTTTCGAACGAGACGCCGTACTCGCCGGGTTCTCTTGCTGACGGTGCGGCTCGAAACAGGCGTAGCACCGTTATCCGTATCAGGAGTGCCCACCGTCAGAACCCACCGGCCCCGAACCAGAGGAGGTGTGTGATGTCGGTGATGATTGGTATCGACCCGCATAAGGGATCCCACGCGGCAGCCGCCGTCGGCAGTGGTGAGCAGGTGATCGCGGAGATCGAGGTGCGCTCAACCAAACGCCAGAGCCGAGAACTGTTGGCGTGGGCGCAGCGGTTCCCGGCGAGGCGGTGGGCGATCGAGTCCGCCAACGGTCACGGCCACCTACTGGCCCAACAGCTGGTCGCCGCCGGCGAGCAGGTGCTCGATGTGCCGGCAACGCAGGCGGCTCGGGTGCGGGTGTTGGATTCGGCTCGGTCCCAGAAGAACGACGCCAATGACGCCCGCTCGGTCGCCATTGTGGCGCTCCGTCAACCAGGACTGAACGCGGTGACGGCGGAGGATCATGTGGCGGTGCTGCGGATGCTCGCAATGCGCCACAAGCAGCTCTCCAGTCTGAAGACCCAAGCCGCCTCCAGGCTCCACGCCGTGCTCGCCACCTTGATCCCTGGCGGGTTGAGCAGCGAGATGACCCCCAGCAAGGCCTCCCGACTACTGCGCCGGGTCCGGCCCGCCACCATGGTGGAGACGGAACGCAAACGCATCGCCCACCAGTCCCTCGCAGAGGTGCGGAGGCTCAACAAGGAACGCCAAGCATCCAAAGCTCGCCTCGCAGCGGCGGTGGAAGCATCCGGGACGTCGCTGACGGAGATCTACGGGGTCGGCCCCGTCGTTGCCGGGCTGCTGATCGGCCACAGCGGCGACATGGCCCGATTCCCGACCCGCCATCACTACGCCGCCCACAACGGCACCGCCCCCATCGAAGCGTCCTCCGGAGCACACAAGCGGCATCGGCTCAACCCGAGAGGCAACCGCATGCTCAACCACGCCATCCACACCATTGCGATCTGCCGGCTCCGCTTCCCCCACACCGAAGGCCGCGCCTTCTACGAACGCAAACGCCAAGAAGGCAAAACACCCAAAGAAGCCCTACGAGCGTTGAAACGGCGTCTCTCCGACATCGTCTACCGTCACCTCGTCGCCGACCAACAGACGCGATAGGGCCCGGGGGCACCCAGGAACGTCTCTGTCGCCGCGCGTGGCCGGCGTTGCATCCTGAAGCGCCGGATCTTCCGCTCAGCCACCCCGGGCCACCCCCCAGCCTACGCCACCGAGCTCGTCATCCGTCGAGCCGCTCCACCGCGCCCAAAACACCCCTTGACATCCAAACAGGCCTCGATCCCGAGCGCTATGCGAGATGGTCGTTCTTGTTCCGTAACTGGTGATCGGCGTGTCTGGCGGCGGTGCTCACGGAATCGACCCTGCCGGTCATTGGGTGTGGGGAACGATGACCTGGTCGGCTACCTCTGCGAGATGGGGGAACAGCCACCTGATGAAGCCGACGGCGATACCGACGCCGATGAGCTCGGCGACTACGAAGCTGGGGGCAGAGGCGGGAGCGATCCCTGCGAAGGTGTCGGAGAGTGTACGGGCGACGGTCACGGCAGGGTTGGCGAAACTGGTCGACGAGGTGAAGTAGTAGGCGCCGGCGATGTAACCGCCGACCGCAAACGCCGCCACCGACGCTTTCCCGGAACGGACCAGCCCGAAGATCACCAACAACAGCCCGATGGTGGCAACGGCTTCGGCCAGCCAGAGATGTGAACCGGATCGAGCGGTGGTGGACCAGGTGACGGCCGGGAGGTCGAACATGAGGTTGGCGACGATCACTCCGGCGATACCGCCGCTGATCTGGGCGGTGATGTAGCCGATCGTCTCGCGGTTGGTGAGCCCCCCGAAGGCCCGGTCTGCGAGGGTGACCGCCGGGTTGAGGTGCGCCCCCGACACCGGTCCCAGTGCCAGGATCATCGCGGTGAGCGCACCCGCAGTCGCCAACGCGTTCTGCAACAGCTGCAGCCCAGGATCAATGGAGAGGGTCTCGGCCATGATCCCCGAGCCGACGATGGCCGCCAGCAGGAAGGCGGTGCCGACGAACTCGGCGGCGATCCGCCTTCCCAGCGTCGGCATCACACTTGTGCGGGGATGTCGAGGCTCGTCATCAACGCCTGGACCCGAGCCTGGATGTCGTCGCGCACCTGGCGCACCGTCTCGATGGGTTGCCCGGCGGGGTCGGTGAGTTCCCAGTCCTCATAGCGTTTCCCGGGATACACCGGGCAGGCGTCGCCGCAGCCCATGGTGATCACCACGTCGGCGGCGCGGATGATCTCGTCGGTCCATGGTTTGGGGAACTCGGTGCGGATGTCGATCCCCACCTCCGCCATCGCCTCCACCGCCACTTCATTCACGTTTTCAGCTGGCTCCGAGCCACCGGAGAACACATCGACGGTGTCGCCGGCCAGGTGGCGCAGCCAACCCGCCGCCATCTGGGAACGGCCGGCATTGTGTACACACAGGAACAGGACAGCGGGTCGTTGATCGGTCATCAGACCTTCTACTTTCGCAAGAGCCCGGAGACGGTCCCGGGCGAATCGTTCAATCAGGATCGGCAGCCACGTGGTCACCTTGGCCCGGCTCTCCAACTGGGCTTGGGATTCGGTCATGAACCGTTCGATCGTCTCCACCGAGAACACCCCAGCGAAGTCACCTTTCAGCCGCTCCGCGGCTTGTGTGACCAGATACTGCTGTTCCGCGGTGAGCTTCGTAGTGCCGTCAGTCACGGTGGGGTCCTCCCGTCACGGTCTTGATCCGTGTCTCCAACTCGGCCAATGCAGAATCGAACGCCTTCGGCGACGCCCCCTCCACTGGGTCGGGGATCGACCAGTGCAGCCAATCCGCCCCAGGCTCGAGCTCCTCATGGGCCCGGTCACACACCGTCACCACCAGGCTCCCCTCCACCGCAACGTCACCGATCAACCGGGGCACCGCTTCGGAAAGGTCATACCCGGCCCGGGCTGCGGCGGCCACCGCTCCTGGGTGGACCCGCTGGGCGGGATGGGTCCCTGCACTCAACGCCGGGGTTGGTCTCGTCGCCGACCACACCGCCGCCGCCATCTGCGACCGAGCAGAATTGTGGGTGCACACAAACACCACCGGGCCATCAGGAACCGCCACCCCCACGCCCAGCACGTCGAGGACCTCGTGGCGGAGCCGCACATAACGGCGACGGCCATCACCCGAAGAACGCGACCGTTCGATCAGCCCGGCATGCTCCAACACATCCAGCTCACCGGTCGGCGGTGTGACGTCGGTCGAGCTGGTAACGACAGCTTCGACCGCATCGACGTCCGCCGTTCCGGTGGTGCGTGCCACCCCTTTGCCCGTTTTGCGAGAGAAAGGGATGGCGATGACCATCGTAGATACCCGTGTTGTTTGTGCGGCGTGGATACCCATGTTGATTTCCATGTCGCCGCGGTGCTTGATCACCTCGGCGCCGGTGTTGGGGATCGAGTCGTTCGAACCACCGAAGCCGGGTATTGCAAACTGTTGGCGTGGCTCGAGGGATTCGGGACCGTGATCAGCGTCGGGGTCGAAGGCACCGGTTCGTATAGCGCCGGCCTGGCTCGGTTCCTCCGCGACCACCGGGTCGAGGTGGTGGAGGTGGATCGCCCCGACCGTCAGTTGCGGCATCGCCGCGGCAAGTCCGATCCGACCGACGCGGTGGCGGCGGCACGAGCCGCGTTGTCTGGTCGAGGCCTGCGGGGCGTCCCAAGCTACGTGACGGCCCGATGGAGCAGATGCGGGTGCTGCTGGTGGCGCGTCGTTCGGCCCGGGATCAACGGATCCAGACCCTGAACCAGATCCGTCAGTTGGTGTTCACCGCCCCGGACCGATCCGGGAACGGTTCGTCGCTCGCCCCCAGGTCTCGATGCTGACCGAGATGGCCAAGATGCGGCCCCGGGTGAGCTCGGATCCGGTCTCGTATGTCACCTTGTGCACCATCCGGAACCTGGCACGACGCATCAAAGGCCTCGACGCCGAGACGAAACAGATCCGTGTCAAGCTGCGGAGCCTGGTCGACGAGGTCGCTCCCTCGCTGCTCGAGCTCAAAGGTGTCGGTGCCGAGACGGCGTCGATGCTGCTGGTTGCGGCCGGCGACAACCCGCAACGTATCCGTTCTGAAGCCGCCTGGGCGCACCTGTGCGGTGTCGCCCCGATCCCGGCATCATCCGGTAAGACGGTGCGGCACCGGCTCAACCGCGGTGGTGACCGGCGAGCCAACGCCGCGCTTCCGTCGGAGACCACCCCTTCTGGGTGGTGGCGGCGCGCAATGCTCTCGTACGCTGGGTCCTGCCAGTACGACTTGGCCGACATTCCGCGCCTTCTGCCGAGCGCTTAGGCTATGTCCTCACACAAGCGACGATTTGGTGGGTGAACGGCCCATGGGGCGAAGGGAGACACAATGAAGTCCACAGTTGTTGGCGTTGCCGTCGGGGTTGCCGACTGGCTCAATCCGATCACCAACAGCCCATCGGCGCCGCTCAAAACGGACGCTTTCATCAGCTCGTTCGGCCCATCGCTGATGCCGCGCGCCACGTTGCACCAAGGTATGGCGGGGGCGCTTTCGGTCCTTGCCGCCGACCTCGTTGTGTCCGCGGTCGACGCCGCGGTGCGACGCATCGTGCCGGAGACGGCCCCAGCGACGGTGCGGTTCGGAACGCGGGCGGCGTTGGCCGCCGCAGGTATGGCGGTGAGCCGGATTCCCGAGACGGACGACGAATCTACCGCAAGGGCATCAGTTCGCAGTGCCGGGCGTTTGGCTGCTGCCGGCGCCATTGGCGGCATCATCTACGAGGCCGCCAATGAGGTGAAGAGCAAGTATCCCCCAAAGTCGGCAATGCGTCCGATCATCACCAGCGGTGCCAGCTTCGCCGCCGCAATGGTGTACAGCAGGAAGCTGTTGTCTCAGCGGCAGGCCGTGATCGAGCGGTGGACGGACGATGATAAGCCGGCCACCGTGACGGGCTCGGTTGCATTGGGCGTGGCGGTGGCGTCTGGCGGGCGCGGCATCGGTCGAACGTTCCTCGCCTCCCGTCGCTCGATGGCAGCCTTCTTCGGTCCCGGGGCGCTTCAAGCACAGTTCGGCAAGACGCTCAACTCGGCCGTGTGGGCGGCCGGCGCGGTAACGCTGTACTACACCGGCGTCGGGGTCATCGCTCGAAGCAACGAGAAGATCGAACCGGCCTACTCGACGCCACCCGACAACGAGTATGTGTCCGGCGGACCGAACAGTGTTTCCCCGTTCGGTGAGCTGGGCCTTCAGGGTCGGCGATTCGTCACCGACGTCGTCACCCCGGACCTGATCGAGTCCACGTTGGGGGAGAAAGCGGTCGCTCATCCGATCCGGGCCTACGTCGGGGTCAACAGCGAGCCGCTCTACCCGTCGGGCCGTTCCGAGATGATGCTCGACGAACTCGAACGCCTCGGTGCCTTTGACCGCAAGTACCTGCTGCTCGTCTCACCGACGGGCACGGGTTGGGTCGACCAGACCATGATTGAAGCTGTCGAGATCCTGACCCGGGGAGATATCGCCACAGCTTGTATCCAATACGGTCGTGGCCCCTCGTTCCTCGAGGTGCAGAAGGTCCATCTTGGCCGGTCCCAGTTCCGTGGCTTGCTGTGGGGGGTTCGGCAGAGGTTGCGGGCGGTGCCGGAGGACAAGCGCCCGACGCTGCTGGTCTTCGGGGAGAGCCTCGGCGCCTGGTCGTCGTCCGACGTCATGATGCATCAGGGCATCGAGGGGTTCGATCACTATGGCATCGATCGGGCGTTGTGGTTCGGGCTCCCCGGCTTGGCCAAGTGGTCGAAGACCGGGATGGCCCAAGGTTCGAGTGACCTTGTGCCGGAGGGCACCATCGGCGCCTTCGACAACTTCGATCACTACGAGGAGTTGTCGGCTGAGCAGCAGGAGAAGCTGCGCGCCGTTGTGGTCGACCATGACAACGACCCCATCGCGCAGATGTCGGTGAGGTGGGCGGTCAAGGAACCGCCATGGCTGGCCGGCTCCGAACGGGGCAGGAACGTACCCGAGGGGATGACCTGGTCTCCGATCATCACCTTCGTCCAGATCGTGATTGACGCCATGAACGCGATGCGGGTCGTACCGGGCCACTTCAAGAGCTTCGGCCATGACTACCGGGCAGACACCCCGACCTTTGTGCACGCCGCATACCGGCTCGACTCGACGACCGATGAGCAGATGCAGGCCGTCTACGACACACTGCGCCAACTCGAGATCGAACGCGGCGAGCGCATCAAGGCGTCCAAGGAGCAAACCGGCGAGGACGGCAGCAAGCCCAAGCGGGTCAAGCGGCGGATCTGGCTGCGGGACCGGACGCCGGAAGACGCCGCAGAGCCGGCGATTGCGGCTACCCCGGGAGAAGCTCCCGCCGACATGCAGTAGATCGGTGATCGAGTCATGGGACGCGGCGCCCCAGGGGGCGGCGCTGGAGTTGTCGTACCACCGGCTGCACCCAGTCTGTGATCGCCCGCTCCATCAACCAACGCCCGAATCGCGTGGGATCCCGGCCGGCCCGACGGCCTTACCGTCTGGTACCGACGACCGGAGCCGACCACGAGCTGCCCGACACCCGTATCGGGTGGTTACCGAAGGATCGTTTGCGCGAGAATGGTTTGTTGGATCGAGGCGAGATAGAAGGAGAAGGAAACAATGACTTCACGACCGAGTGGATGGGCCATCGGATGGACCACCTTTGCCGGCGTCATGATGATCATGGCCGGTATCTGGTGGATCATCGCCGGCCTCGTGGCACTCTTCAACGACGAGTTCTACGTCGTTGGGCAAGAGTACATCTTCCAGTTCGATGCAACCGCCTGGGGTTGGATCCACCTCCTCATTGGGGTCGTCGTGCTCTTCGCCGGCTTTGGGCTTTTCCAGGCTGCCGTATGGGCTCGCACCGTCGGCGTGATCATCGCCGTGCTCCAGGGCCTGGTTGGATTCGCATGGCTGCCGTGGTATCCGATCTGGGGAATCATCTTCATCGCCGTTTCGATCGCTGTGATCTGGGCGCTGACGGCTCACGGAGACGACATCGCCACGCCGTAGCCGGAATACTTGCGGAGGAGAGCTTCGGGACGAGGGGGAGCGTTCATGTCGAAGGAGACGCCGCTGATCGGAAGCAGAAGGGGAAGGCGATCCCCAGGACCGTCCCCCGATCGAGTCACGCCGATTGGTCGCCACCGGCCAATCGGCCCGACCCGGTCGATCTGATCACCGGTCAGGACAAGGAACGCCTCCATTGGCTGGTCCCGATTCGCCACGGCCGAATGGCGCCGTCCGCGTTCACGTTCTATCGCGGCGCCGGCAAGGCCATGGCTGCAGATCTCGCCGGGACCCCTGCAACGGGGCTCTCGGCGCAGATCTGCGGCGATGCCCACCTCACGAACTTCGGGTCGTTTGCTTCTTCGGAACGGGAGGAGTGGTCGGCGTCGGCAGCGTGGGAACACGTTGCATGATCGTGCTGTTCGCCGGCAAGGACGACGGCGACCCCTTGTTCCTGCAGATCAAGGAGGCAACGGACGCGGTGGTCGAGGACGACCTGCCGAAGAGCACCTGTCGCCGTCATGGTCAGCGGGTGGTCGAGCGGCAGCGCCTGATGCAGGCCTACGGCGACATCTTCCTCGGCTGGTCGGTCAAGTCATCCGGCCACCAGTACTACTGGCGCCAGTTCCACGACATGAAAGGCTTGGCGGATATGGCGAGCATGAATCAGCGTCGTATGACCATATACATCAAGATCTGTGACGCGGCGCTGAGCCACGCCCATGCAAGGTCGGGCGACTCGATCGCGATTGCCGGCTGCCTCGGGAACGGCGACACGTTCGGGCGAGCCGTTACCGAGTTTGCGCTCGCCTACGCCGACCAGAATCAGCAGGGCTACGACACCTTCACGACCGCCATCGACATCGGCCAGATCGAGGCAGAGGACGGGTAGAAGGCAGGGGTAGTGGAGCCCAAGCCGGGTTGATTCAGTGGGACGCCGCGAGCGTGTTGAACAAACGCCGTGCGGGATGGCGCCGGCGAGCAAACGCCTGGTCCTAGGGTCGCGGCAAGCCCAACCTGACGTTGTTCAACAGTCTCTTAGTTGCTCGTCTTGTTGCGCCGGAACCGACTCTTGGCTTTGCGCTCCGCCTTGCTCACCTCAACCTGGTCCTCGTCGACCTCGTAGCGCGAGTGGTAGACCACCTCGTAACTCTTCGTGTAGTTCGAGGCGATGGCGGTGATCAGGGCGGCGATGGGGAGCGACATGAATGCACCCATCGGACCTGCGATCGCCCCGCCGGCCAAAGCGGCGCCGAAGGCCACGCCGCCGTTGAGGGTCATCGTCTTTGCGCTCAACTTGGGGCTGAGCCAGTAGTTCTCCATTTGCTGATAGATCAGCACCCAAACGAGCAGGATGAACGCCGCAGTCCAACCCTGCACCGGGATCGTGACCAGGATCGGGACTGCCGATCCGATGTAGGTGCCGATGGCAGGGATGAAGGTTGCCACGAACGCCTCGAAGATCGACAGCGGCAGCGAGAGCGCTGTCGGCATGCCGATCAGCAGCATCGCGAAGAAGAAGAGCGATCCGTTGATGAGCATGATCAGCATTCGGGAGTAGAAGTACCCGCCCGTCTGGGCGATCGCCTCATCCCAGGTCCAACCAAGCCTTTGTTGGTTGGCTGGGCT
Organism: uncultured Acidimicrobiia bacterium; assembly: GCA_963704825.1. Lineage (GTDB taxonomy): Bacteria > Actinomycetota > Acidimicrobiia > Spongiisociales > UBA5794 > CAVPHV01. The sequence continues at coordinate 80,836 of CAVPHV010000012.1, read as the reverse complement.
CATCCGCGACAGGAACAGCTGCTGGATGCGAGGAGCGTCGGCGGCGAAGTAGAACGTGAACATGGCAATGGTCGCCAAGTTGAAGATGAGTGCGACGGTGGTGGTAGCGAGACCGGTGGCGGCGCCGAGGATTTCGTCGCCCCACTCGGCGATGGCGTTGGTGGTGCCTGCGGCAACGTTGTCGCCGGTGCTCTGTTCCCACAGGTCGATACCGAGCGTGTCCAAGGCCCAGGCGTCGATGCTGTTGAGCCAGTCGGGAAGGCCGCCACGGATGGCGTCGGCGAATTGCACGATGGCCGGGAACAAGACCATGACCAGCAGCGCCATGAAGATCATGCCGGCGAGGTAGATGAAGCCGACTGCGGCGCCCCGTTTCCAGCCCCACTTCTGATGGAGCCAGTTGACCCCCGGTATCAACGCGATACCGAAGAAGAACGAGATGACGACCATCGAAAGCAGGGAACGGGCTTGGCCCGCCATCCAGACCAGAACGATGGTGATCAGGACGTAGAGGATGACCCGCCAGATCGACCATCGAATCAATGGCTTGGCCCAGTCCGGCGCATGGGGGAGGGCTTCAGTGCGGGAGGGCGGCCCCTGCGGAGGGGTCTCGCTCGAATCGGTCTGATCCGATGTTGCCTGGGTGGGTGGGTTGCCGGTGCTCATGAGGGCGTACCTCCTGCGGTGATCGTAGAGGGCGCACCCCGCACCGCGGTGTCATCTGTTCGGCAGAGCACGCGACCGGGCTCCCGGCGACCACGCGGGAGCCCAGATTCGACAGTTGGTTCTTCAGCGCCGGCGGCGAGACACACGTCTCGAGGTGCGGCGCGCAGTGCGGCGCATTCTTCTACTCAGGGGTGGCGTCGTGCTCGTTCCCGGCTCCGGGTGTGGCTAGTCCTCGAGTTCGACTTCGGCGCCCATCGTGATGAGCGCCTCGGGATTGAGGAAGTCCTGAGCGATGACGATACCGCCGGAGGCGCGGATGGCGTCTCGCAACGGGACGGCCCAGGCGTGGTCGATGACGAGCATTATGGCGGCGCCGCCGGGCGGGATGTCGTCGGCGATGCTCGCTAGAGCTTCGGCGTCGAGGCCGTACTCGTACTCGTCGGCGGCGCTCATAGCGCCGACGAGAGCTCCCATCTCGGCTCCTTCGGAACCGCCGGCGCCGAGGCCGATGAGGGCTCCGACCCACGCTCCGTAGGTCATCGCCTCGTCCTCGGTAAGGTCGGTGGACTCGGCGACCGTGATGTCACCGTCCTCATCCTTGTAGACGGCGAGCATGTCGACGATCCTGATGTGGCCGGCATCGCGGGCATCGGCGAGAGCATCAAGGATGCTTCCGTCGAGTTGTGGGTCGGTGAACCCGATTGCGAAGAGTTGCAGTGGACCGATCTCCATTGAGACTCCTTGTGGCGAGGTTCAGGGAGGCGCCCTGGAGACGGCACGTCACCCCCCGGGACTATTCCCCATTGAGACTCCTTGTGGCGAAGTTCAGGGAGGCGCAGCCCTGGCGCCTGTCATCAATCTATCCGGTAAGGGACCGCTGAGTGTCGGCTCGATCGGTGAGCACGATGCCGATCAGGATCAGGATGCCGCCGACCGCGATGCCGAACTGCAGTCTCTCGTCCAGCAACACCATCCCGGCAACGATCGCGATGAACGGCACGACGTAGCCGACCAGCGATGCCTTGGTACTGCTCGACTGCTGCAGTACCCAGTAGAAGAGCAAGGTGGGCAGCAGGCTGCCGAACGCCGTCAAGTACAGAACCAGCACCCACCCCCAGGCAGTGATGCCACTCGGCAGGCCTTCGAACAGGAGCATGGCGCCGCCGACCACGAAGATGCCGACAAAGAACTGCATGAAGGTGAGCTCGATCGGCTCATAGGTTCCCGGCCGGCCCCGAACAATGACAGTCGCAAACGAGACCGAGGTGACGGCCACCAGGGTGAGGAGTCCGGCGAGGAGGGGTTGTCCGCCCTCGCTCAGCCCGCTGTCGCCGCTGATCAATAGCAGCGCAACGCCCGAGAAGGCCACGCTGAGGCCGATGGCTTTGGCGACGTGCATAGGTTCGTCGGGTAGCAGGAAGTTGGCCACGATGGCGGTGCCGAGCGGGATGAGGGCCGTCAGCAGGCCGACGAAACCTGCTGAGGCGTATTGGTAGGCGAGGGTGAAGAAGATGAACGGTATGGACAGTTGGAGGACCCCGGCGACCAGGCCGGTCACCATCCGCCGGGGATCTCGAACGAAGTGGTGGCGGCGGATCAGGAGAACGCCAAAGAGGACCGCAGCGGCGAGCAGAGCCCGGATCGCGGCCATGGCGATCGGGGGCACACCATCGATCAGGGCGGCGCGGGTGGCCACCCCGGTGGTCCCCCAGCCAAGACTGGCGACGATGATGGCGGCCCAGATTCTCCACTGCATCGGGCCACCATACCCCCTAGTGGGACTGCTATGGTCTGACCATATGACCAAAGTGGAGACGGCAGGATTCTGATGAAACAGCCTTTTGCTCTCGAGATCCACACGATCGAGGTTGACGACGTCCGATTTGCCGATGCAACCAGGGTTGACGATCACACCCTCTCTATCGACCGGGCCGAGGTGGAAGCCGTCATTCTGGAGGATTCCCGCATCGCCACGGTGCACCTCGAAGTCGCCAAACCGGGAGATGACGCCAGGATCGTGCATTGCCTGGACGCGGTGGAGCCGCGCACCAAACTCGACGACGACGCCGTGGTCTTTCCCGGGTTCCTCGGAGGGATGGACACCGTCGGCACCGGCAACACCCTCCGGCTGGGGGGCGTCAGCGTGTTGGCGTCGAGTCGATACCCCCAGCCGTTCACAGGGTTGCTCCAAGCCCGCGAGGCCGTAGTCGATATGTCCGGTCCGACGCGCGAACTACAGCCCGTTCTCGCGGGTGATCAACCTCGTGATGGTCCTGACCCCAAACCCGTCCATCGAGAACGAGGATTACGACGACGCGGTGCGTCGCGCCGGGCTTCGGGTCGCCGAGCACCTTGCCGGCAAGGCGAAGGGTGCCGTGGTCGACTCGGTTGCCGACTTCGACTTCTCGCAGCGGAATCCCGACCTGCCCGACGTTGTGTACTTCTACCAGTTGCAGGGCCAGGGCTCGATGGCCGACACGTACCTCTACGGACGTGACATCCACAACCTGGTGCCGACCCTGATGAGCCCCAACGAGGTGATGGACGGCGCCGTTGTCAGTGGCGTCTTTGTCTATGCCTGCTACAAGAACCCGACGTACCTGCACCAGAACAACCCGATCATCTGGGAGCTGCAAGCGCGTCACGGCAAGGACCTGAATTTCGCCGGAGTCATCGTCAACCGCGGTCACAACTACACCCAGGACGACAAGGAGCGCTCCTCGCGCTGGGCGGCGAAGTTGGCCGCGTTCATCGACGCCGACGCCGCGATCCTGACCGCCGAAGGCGGCGGCAACTCGGCCATCGACATGATGCTGGCGTGCCAGTACATGGAGCACGCAGGGATCAAGACGACCGTTGTATCGTCCGAAGCCGCCGGAGCCGATGGGTACGACTTCCCACTGTTCTATACAGTGCCCGAGGCAGACGCCATCGTGAGTGTCGGGTCAGAAGACGAAGTGGTTGCGATGCCCGAGGTCGAGCGGGTGATCGGCGACGAGCTGCTGCTCGACAACGAAACCCCGGCTCGGGGTCCCTTCGATCTCAAGATGTATTTCCACTACTGCGGAACCAATCAGCTCGGGGCCAACGTGCTGCAGGGGAGGGAGTTCTGATGCGAATCGTCCACTACCTCAATCAGTTCTTCGCCGGCATCGGGGGCGAGGACAAGGCCGATGCCCCGTTCGAGATGCGGGAAGGCGCCGTTGGTCCCGGCCGAGCTCTCGAGATGGTCCTCGGCGATGGCGACGAGATCGTTGCCACCCTCGTGTGTGGCGACAACAGCTTCCACGCCGATCCCGACGCCAACCTTGCGGCCATCGTCGCTGCGGTCGCCGCGGCGCAACCCGACCTCGTCGTTGCCGGCCCCGCCTTCAACGCCGGCCGCTACGGCCTGGCCTGTGGGGCGGTGTGTGCTGCCGTGACCGAGCAACTCGGGATTCCGGCCATCACGGGTCTGTACCCAGAAGCGCCTGCCGTTGACGTCTACCGCGCCCGCACCGTCATGGTGCCTACCGGTGACTCGGCGGCCGGGATGAAGGACGCCCTCGCCGATATTGCCCTGGTGGGGACCCGTCTTGCCGCCGGGGAAGGTCTGCTCCCGGCGGATGAGGACGGCAGGATCCCGATGGGCTATCGGGCCAACTGGCCGACCGACGTCCCGGCGGCGACCCGGGCCGCTGAAATGCTGCTGGCCAAGCTCGCCGGGGAGCCGTTCGTGAGCGAGGTGTCGCTTCCGGAACCGGCCGAGGCCGTTCCGCCGGCGGCTGCCGTCGCCGACCTGTCGCAGGTCAAGGTGGCCCTGGTCACCGAGGGCGGGCTGGTGCCGGTTGACAACCCTGATCGAATCGAATCGTCGAGCGCAACCAAGTGGGCCCGCTACCCGGTGGCGCAATTGGAGGCGAACGCCGATCCCGTGTTCAAATCGATCCATGCCGGCTACGACTCGCAGTGGGTCGACGCCGATCCAAACCGCATGGTCCCGCTCGACGCCCTCAAGGCCCTCGAAGCCGAGGGAGTGATCGGGTCGATCGACGAGTACTTCTATGCGACCACGGGGACGGGCACCACCGTCACCCACGCCGAGCGGATGGGCGATGAGATCGCCAAAGCACTGATCGCGGATGGGGTGCAAGCCGTCATCCTCACCAGCACTTGAGGAACAGGAACGCGTTGCGGGGCAACGCTCTCAAAGATGATCGAGAAGAACGGGCTCCCGGCGGTGTTGCTGACGGCGATGACGTCGATGGCCAAGATCGCCGGCGCCAACCGGATCGTGGCGTCCGGGTTGATCCCGCATCCAGTGGGTGACCCGACCCGCTCTCCTGAAGAGGAGTTCGCCTGGCGCAAGGGCCGGGTGCAGCAAGGCGCTCAGCGCCGCGGCTACCCCAATCGACGAAGCGCAGATCTTCCCCGAGTGGTAGCCATCGGTGCAGTCAGTACGAGCGAGAAGAGGTGAGGCGGCATGATTGAACCGGCGATTCTCCACACTTCGTATGTGCTCGCCCATGCCCCCGACTTTGTTCGGTATGGGTCGAAGCCGACTCGGGAGCTGGAATCCGATCCCAGTCTGCTCGGGCAGATCGATGCGGCGTTGCGTTCGTGGGATGAAGTGATCGCCTACCCACCGCACCAGGTGTTCATCGGCAACCTGACCCCCGACGACCTTGCAGGCATCCCGCGGCCCTGGTTCGAGCATCTGGTCCCCGAGGCGTCGACCGAGGGTCCCTTCGGCCGCATCATCCCCGAGGCTGCGCTCTACGGCCTGATGAAGCTCTCCGACGACTTCGAGCTGCTCACCATCACCACGGACCTGGCCACAGTGGCAACCGAAGCCCTGGGCGACTTCGACATCAGGATGGATCGCATCACCGGGGTCACCCCTGAGAAGCTGGCGGAGGTCATCGAAGCCAACGACGGTCTGGCTCTCTACTACGACGGGTGCGGTGGCCGGATTCATTCGTACCGCCCACGCCCTCGATCCGTCCCTCGATGCGCACGTGCTGTTGGAGAATCTCATCACCAAGGCGACCGCGGTGCTGGCGGTCGCTGAGGCGTTCGACCATGGCCCGATCGATCCGGAGGATGTCGACTACCTGCTCAACACCGGAGAAGAGGCCGTCGGCGACCGGTACCAGCGCGGCGGCGGCAGTCTGTCCAAGGCCGTCGGCGAGGTGGTCGGCTGCCTCAACGCCACCGGCTCGGACATCAAGGCATTCTGCGCTGCTCCGGTGCACGCCCTGATCATGGCCGGCGCCATGGTCGCTTCCGGCCTCTACAAGTACGTGGTGGTGCTCGGCGGCGCCTCGCAGGCCAAGATCGGCATGAAGTTTCGTGCCCACCTTCGCAACGGGGTCCCCATCATGGAGGACACCCTGGCGGCGATGGCCTTCATCGTCGGTCCCGACAACGGGGACGGGATGAAGATCCGGCTCGACCTCACGGGGAAGCATCCGATTGGGGCAGGCTCGTCGTCACAGGCCGTGTACCAGTCCCTGGTGGTCGCACCGCTCGAGCGTGCCGGCCTCACCATGCTCGACGTCGACCGTTACGCCGTCGAGATGCACAACCCGGAGATCACCGAACCGGGCGACAGCGGCGACGTGCCCAGGACCAACTACCGAACCTTGGCGGCGATGGCAGTGATCCGGGGCGAGATCGAGCGAGAGCAGATGGATGAGTTTGTTGCCACCCGCGGCATGCCCGGCTTCTCGCAAACCCAGGGCCACATCCCGGCCGGGGTGCCCTACCTCGGCCACGCCCACGCCGCAATGCGCCGCGGCGAACTGTCTCGTGCGATGATCGTCGCGAAAGGAAGCCTCTTCCTGGGGCGGATGACGCAGCTGGTCGACGGCGTCTCGTTCATCATCGAGCCCTCAGAAGGCATGCAGGAGGCTCACGAAGTTTGAGTATCAGTTCAGATCGAGAAAGGAGGTGCACTCATGAACCTTGAAGGCAAACAAGTTGTCGCCATCGGTGAACGCGAAGGCGTCAACGGGCCCAGTCTGCGGTTGCTGGCCGAGTCGGCCAACGCCAAGGTGGTCTTCAGCGTCACGCAGTGCTTCGTCTGAACAGCTGGTGGAGCCATGGACCTGGACGACCAGGGGAACGTGCAGAGGTTGGCGGGCGAAACCGGGAAAGACGAGATGGTCGTCATCCTCGGTCAGCCCGATCCCAACAGTGCCGGACTCTTCGCAGAGACCGTCACGAGCGGCGATCCAACCTGGGCGGGTCCATTGGCCGGAGTCCCGTTGGGGCTCCCCGTATATCACGTGCTCGAGCCCGAGATCAAGGAACAGATGGACCCCGATCTCTACATGGAGCATGTTGGCTTGATGGAGTTGTCGGCTGATGTCGACGAGATCATCAAGTGGGTCAAGTTCTACCGAGAAGGCGGAGGCAAGTAGCCCCGTGTAGCTAGGAGACGACCAGAGGTCCCAAGAGGAGGGAAACGATCGTGCCGTCGGACACCATGCATTTGGACATGTACGTCCATGGAGAGTGGCGGGCCGGGTCAACCGGCGAAGAGGTCGAGGTGGTCAACCCGGCCAAGGGAACGCTGCTGGCAACGGTACCGGACGGCGGTCAGGCAGACCTCGATGCCGCGGTCGAGTCGGCTACCGAGGGTCTCGCGCTGTGGCGGGAGACACATCCGCGGGTGCGGGCTCAGGTCCTCTACAAGATCGCGGCGACGCTCCAAGAGCGCGCCCAGGAGTTCGCCGAGCTGTACAGCCTCAACTCCGGCGGATCGGTCGGCACCGGATTGTGGACCATGTACGACGTGGCCGGCAGGCGATTCGAGTACTACGCCGGAATGGCGGACAAGATCCGCGGCGACAGCTTCGTCACCCCGGGCCAATTCATCAGCTACACGCTGCGCGAGCCCGTAGGTGTCACCGGCCACATCGTGCCGTGGAATGGTCCGCTGTGGATCGGCAGCCGCACTATCGCTCCGGCGCTGGCGGCGGGGAACTCGGTGGTGGTCAAGCCGTCGAGTGAAGCGCCGCTCACCATGCTCAAGTTCGCCGAACTGGCGGTCGAGTGCGGGCTGCCGCCCGGCGTCTTCAACGTGGTCACCGGACGGGGCAGTGGGATCGGCGACTTGTTCACGGCGCATCCCGGCTTCGACGGCATCTACTTCACCGGATCCACGGTCACCGGACGCCAGATCATGGCCAACGCGGCAGGCACCAACGTCCGTACGGTCATGGAGCTAGGTGGCAAGTCGCCCAACATCGTGTTCGCCGATGCCGACATGGAGGCGGCGCTCGACGGCGCCATCTTTGCGATCTTCGCCAACTCGGGTCAGATCTGTGTCGCCGGCTCCCGACTGCTCGTTGAGGAGTCGATTCACGATGAGTTCATGTCTCGGCTCGTAGAGAAGGCCGGCGAGATCACCATCGGAGGACCTGAGGCCGACGCGCTGATGGGTCCGGTGATCACGGCCAAACAGAAGGAACGAGTCCTTGGCTACATCGAGCAAGGCAAGCAAGAGGCCGATTTGGTGGCCGGAGGAGGGACTCCTTCCGCCCCAGAGCTCCAGGCCGGATTCTTCGTTGAGCCGACCATCTTCGACCGGGTCCCCAACCGTGCGGCGATTGCCCGTGAGGAGATCTTCGGCCCGGTGCTCTCGGTGACGTCTTTTGCCGACCAGGACGAAGCCATCGCTCTCGCCAACGACACCGAGTACGGCTTGGCGTCCGCGGTCTGGACCCAGAACGTCGAGCGGGCCCATCAGATGGCCGGCGCCATCGAGGCGGCTCAGGTGTTCATCAACCACTACTACACCGCCGCGTTCGAGGTCAGCCGCTCGCCGTACAAGGCCAGCGGTCATGGTGTCAGCGAGGGTCCCGATGCCATCTACGAATTCCTCAATCAGAAGAGTGTCAGCATCAAGATTGGAGAGAGCGGAGAGTGGTAGCCGAGGCGGTTCGGCACCGAGGCCGCGCGACTGAGCTGCTATGGTCTGACCATAAGACCATGAGCCCTGGGAGGCATCGTGAAGGTTGTCGTTTTCACCGGAGTTGGCGAGGTTGAGGTTCGCAGTGAGCCGTCGCCGGAGCCGGGCCCCGAGCAAGTGCTGGTCGACGTCGGGATGTGCGGGATCTGCACCTTCGAGCGCCGGCTCTTTGCCGGTGACAAGCAGTGGTACCCGGTGGCTCCCGGGCACGAAGCCGGCGGGGTGGTCAGCGCCGTCGGCTCCGCGGTCGACGGGCGGCCCGGGTCGCCCCAGGTGGGCGATCGGGTGACCTTCGATCTCCTCACCCGCTGCGGTACGTGCGGCCCCTGTCGCCGGGGGAAGACCAATCTGTGCCGTGCCCGCCAGGGCCGGGTTCTCTCCGACGGCACCGTGTCGTTCGGTGGCTTCTCCGACCGCATCGCCATCGACGCCAAGTCGGTATACGCCGTGGGCGATGCCCCGATCGAGCATGCCGCGATGGGCGAACCCCTGGCGTGCACCGTCCACTCGCTGCGACAGGGCGGATTTCGAGCCGGCGACCGGGTCGCCATCATTGGGGGCGGCTTCATGGGACGCCTCCACATGGCCCTGACCCGCGTCGGCGGAGCATCGAGCATCGGCGTCATCGACATCTCCGAGGAGCGGCGACAGTTGGCCAAGGCGGCCGGAGCCACGTGGACGGCGGCCCCGGAAGACGCTCTCGAAGTTGGCGGGAAACAGGACGTGGTGTTCGTTACGGCGATGGCCGGGGTCGATCTCGCCGTTGAAATGGCCGACCTCGGGGCCACCGTCGTGCTCTACAGCGCGTTCGACAAAGAGCTACCCGCCACGGTGGGTGCCGACAAGTCGCACCGTGAGGAAGTGGCGATTGTGGGTGCTTTCCAGCAGGTTGCCGACGACTGGAAACGCGGGGCGACCATCATCCGGTCGGGCGTTATCGCCGAGGATCTCGATGCCCTCGTCACCGCCAAGTACAGCTTCGAGACTGCGGCCGACGCCCTCACCCTGGTGACGACCGAGCCGACCTTCCGCGTCTTCGTCGAGCCCCCCAAGCCAGAATGACCGAGCCACTCGTCGTCGGGGTTGATGTCGGCAGTACCTCGGCACGCGCCCTGGCGGCGAATCGGGCGGGCGAGGTCGTTGCGTCGGCAACGGCGTCCTACCCGGCGGGGCCGGTGGCCCGTGGCGAGGTCGATCCGTTCAACTGGCTGGCGGGCACCTGCGCCGCGATCACGGCGCTTGACAGCCCGACCCCCGCTGCCATCTGTGTCGGTGGGCACGGACCAACCACCGTGGCCTCTGCGGGTCAACGGGCACTCACCTTTCGCCATGCGGCAGGGGCGGGCAGTAGCCCCTCCGATCAGCACGCCGCCCAGATTGGCTACCTGCGCGCTGCTTTCGGCGACGAGGTGCAGCCCCGCCAGCTGTGGGATTGGGTCTTGGCGCAGCTTGGTGGCTCGGACTCGGTGCAGAGTCTGTGGCCCGAGAACGTTGCATTGCCCGAGTTCGGCGAGCCGGTTGCCGTTGGCAGCGTGGTCGGCGTTTCAAGTGGCGAGCATGGGATCCCGGCCGGGATCAAGCTGGTCCCAGGCTCCAACGACGCCTACATGACGGCATGGGCCGGCGGGATCGACACCCCCGGCAAGGCGTTCGATCCCGGTGGCAAGACCGGCGGCCTCGGCCTGGCGGTTCGCGGTGCCGAGCATCACGATGCCGCCACCTACGGGATGCCGAGCCCGGTTGCGGGCATCTACATCGTCGGCGGACCGGTTGCCGCCCACGGCGCCATGATGGATTGGTGGTCGGGGATGACCGGCCGCAGCGTCCCCGAGCTGATCAAGCTGGCTGCCGACGTTCCACCGGGTGCCCACGGAGTGATGGCGCTCCCGTACTTCGAGGGTGAGCGAGCTCCTCGCTGGAATTTCGACCTGCGCGCCGAGATCGTCGGGCTCCACATCGAGCACGATGTCGGCGTGGTCAGCCGGGCGCTGCTGGAGGCGACCGGCTACGGCTTGGCGCATCTGGCTGCCGAACTCCGGTCCCAGGGGATGGTGCTGGAGCGAGTGGTGAGTTCGGGCGGCCCCTCCCGGAGCAAGGTATGGACGGCGATCAAAGCCGACATCCTCGAGGTTCCGATCGACGTCCCCGATTGCGACGAGATGTCGGCCTACGGTGCCGTGTTGGGCGCCGGGGCAGCAATGGGGTGGTGGCCGCGACCCGGCGAAGGCGCCTCCGGCGACTGGCCGGTGCCCGAGATGACCACCATCGAACCGCAGCCGAATGAGACGTATCGAGCGGGGCTGCGCCGCTTCATCGAACTCGGCGACGCCGCCGAAGCGAGGTTGCAGGCGCAGGGCAGACGACAAGATTCAGACAACGATTGAGCGACAGAAGGAGACTGAAGGACATGGAGTACATCTCATCGGCCATCGGGGCCGGCAAGATTCGGCGGGCGTCACGATTCATCCAGCCCGACGGCAAGGCCTTCCTCGTCGCCATCGACATGCAGTCGTCTTCGGGGGCGGGACCCGACCTCGACGTTGTTGAGCGTGTTGCCGAGGGTGGCCCCGACGGGATCCTCGTTTCATGGCAGATCGCCCGTCGCTATCCCGAGGCATTTGCCAACTGTGGGATGGTGCTGCGACTCGACGGAGCGCTGACCCAATTGGGCAACTACGGCTCCGGAGACATGTTCTCGCTGATGTACTCGGCCGAGTTGGCCGCCACCATCGGGGCCGACGCCGTCGTGATCATGGCATTCCCCGGGGCCGACGATGAGGAGCTCTCGCTGCGGCGTCTGGTGGCTCTGGTCGCCGAGGCCGAGAAGATCGGCATGCCGGTCATCGCCGAATCGATCCCCGGGACCTGGGCGCGGACGATTCCATGGGACGCCGAGCACATCGCCAAGTGCGCCAGGATCTGTGTTGAGCTTGGTGCCGATGCCATCAAGACGATGGCGCCGCCCGACCTAGCCGACCTTCCTGAGGTCGTTGCCAGTATCGAGGCGCCGATGTTCGTGCTCGGTGGACCGAAGAAGGACAGCGAGGACGAGGCCGTGCAGTACGCCGCCGACGTCGTCGCCGCCGGAGCTTCCGGGATCGCCTTCGGACGCAACACCTGGGGGGCCAAGGATCCGACCGCGATGGTGCGCCGGCTGCACGCCGCCGTGCACGGTTCGATCTGAATCGGACGTCGAGGAGGTAGCTGAACGTGACCGCCGAAAACGATGCAGTTGAGATCTGTCGAAGCGTGATGGCCGCCGTGCCGGCCGGCGTTGCGGTGATGACGCTGCGAGATCGCGAAGGGGTCCGGCGCGGCATGACCATCTCGTCGCTCACCGTCGTGTCCTACGAGCCGCCCTCCGTGCTCATGTGCATCGGCGGCGCGGCGTCGTCTCGTCCGGCGCTCGTGCCCGGCCAGACATTCTGCGCCAACGTCCTCGGCCCCGACCAGACCGCGCTGTCGGTCGGCTTCGCTTGGGCCGAGGCCGACCCATTTGCGGTGTTTGAATGGTCGCCCACTGCCGACGGCACCCCGGTGCTGGCAGGCACAACAGCACATCTGCTCTGTACCGTTGAGAAGGTCGTCGAGCACCATGGAACCTATGTGGTGATGGCCGGCGTTGATGGCGGGTCGCTCGATGGCGACGAGGCGCTGGTGTATTGGAAGAAATCCTACTTTGGGGAGATGACCCCGGTAGCGCCCGACGTCAGGGGACGCTGGTGAAGGAGAGAAGCTCGTGACCAGCCAAGGCAGCCACGAGGTTGGCCTGCCGCGGGCGCGGCTGACCCACCTCGCGCTGCGGGTCGTCGATGTGGAGCGGTCGATCGAGTGGTACGTGGAGCACACGCCGTTTGAAGTGCTGGACCGCAGCGCCGACGACTTTGGCGTCGGGGCGTGGCTGGCAGACCCGAAGGATGCCGCCAGCCCCTTTGTGCTGGTGCTTTCGCAATTCCACCCCGACAAGGATCCGTTTGGGTACGCCCCGCCGACCATCCTCGGTCCGTTCGCTCACCTCGGGTTCGAACTGATGAGCCGGGAGGCGGTCGACGCCGTTGCGGCCCGCGCCGAGGCCGAAGGATCCTTGACCATGCCACCCATCCAGATGCCACCCCCGATTGGCTACATCTGTTTTGTCGAGGACCCCGACGGCAACACCGTCGAGTTCTCCTACGACCAGGGCACCTATCAGACCGTCCACGACACCTGGGGAGACGGATCATGACGTCCTCGCGTCCCTTCGAGCCGGTTGAACGCACCACGTTGTCCGAGCAAGTGCGCGACGACATCCTTGCCCGGATCGGCAGCGGCGAACTCCAGCCGGGATCACAGCTCCCGGCGGAGCGGACCCTGGCGGAACAGTTCGGCGTTGCCCGCACTTCGGTGCGAGAAGCAATGCAGGCGCTCGTAGCCGTCGGCATCGTTGAACGGCGCGGCAACCGCTCATTTGTCGTCGAACAGGTGCCCGGGGCCGAGGTGCCGGAAGCCGACGGCCGGAAGAAGGCGATGCGGGCGCTGCTCGAGTCGCGTCGGGTCCTCGAGATGTGTCTATTCGAGTTGGCGGCGTCGCGGGCCACCGCCCGTGAGCGCAAAGAGGTGCTCGACCTCGCCATGCGTCCGGCCCCGACCACGCTCGAGGAGTTCAGGCTGGTTGATCGTCAGTTCCATGCCGCGCTCGCCGCGGCGTGCGCCAACCCGGTGCTGGTCGAGGTGTACGGGCGGGTCCTCGACGCCCTGGTGCAGGCCGACCTCTCCGCCGGGTTCCTGCTCGGAGCACCAGAAGGTGCCAATCCCGGTGAGGTGATCGCCCGAGCCGCCGGCGAGCATCGGGCGATTGCCGAAGCATTTGTTGCTGGAGACGAAGCGCAGATGCTGGCCGCGGTCGAGGGGCACCTCGGCCCGATTGAAGGTTTGAGCATGGGCCGGCCCCAGAGGGTGCGGTCGCGCGACGACCGGGCGGTGATGCGAACGGTGGGGATGTGACCATGGGGTGGGTTCCGCCACGCGGGTGGACGCTCAGAAGCCCGATGGCTAGGGTTGAGGAGGTGGTGGTCTGACCATCAGTCCATGCTGATGCTGAGTGCGATATGAAGTGCAGCGGTAGTTTGCGGAAAGAGTGATACCCGTTCCACCAGAAAATGGGGGTTCCGTTCCTGCGGAAGTTGGTGGTCTGGGATTGCGGAGGACGATTCGACGGATGGCTCGATTCGGGAGGTTGGAACCCATGAAGAAGAAGGCACGAGTTCGGACACTGATTGTCTTGGTGGCAGCCTTTGCCCTCGTTGTTGCTGCCTGTGGCGACGACGACGACACCGGAGACACGACGACGACTGCGGTCGAGACCGTTACCACGGCAGCAGCCGAAACCACGACCACCGCAGCCGGCGAAACGACAACGACGGCAGCACCGACGACGACGGAGGCCCCCGACTTTGGGGTAGCCGACTTCAACGGCGATGGCGTGGTCATCATCGGCGTTGCCACGGACGGACCACGCGATGACGGGGCGTACTACCAAGCGCTCGTCGAGCGAGTGGAAGAGATCTCGGCAGCGGCCGGTTACGAGGACCCAATCATCGTGGACAAGATCGACCCGGCCAACTCTCGGGCCGAATTGGAGAACCTCGCCGCTCAGAACGTCGACATCATCGCGATCGGCTCCGGCGCGCTGGCCGACGGCAACGAGGACCTCTACCTGCAGTACGAGGACATCTTCTGGTACTGCAACTGCGGCTCTGGTTTGCCTGAAACGCCCGGTGTCTTGATGAGCCAGGACAGCGGAGCCGAACTGCAACTCTCGTCCGGCTATGCCACCGGACTCCTGCTTCAGGAGAGCGGAGGCGACAGTGCGGTATTCATCGGCTGCTGTGATCTCGACTTCGAGGTCGAGTCCTTCATGGCGTTCGAACTCGGCCTCACCACGGTCGATGAGAGTTACACGGCAACCTATGTGCCGACCGGCAACTTCCCGTTCGACTTCAACAACACGGCGGGGGCAACTGAGGCCTACGAGAACGCAGTTGCCGAAGGCGCCGACGCCGTGCTGCCGTTCCTGGGAGGCGCCCACGAACCGATCGTGGCGCTGGCCAATGAGGACGGCCTCATTGTGATGACGGCCGGATCGTCTCGAGGATGCTCGCGCGACGATCTCGACTACGACATGAACGTGAAGTTCGATGCCGGTGACTATCTGGTGCCGGTCTTCACCGAGATTCTCGACGGGACGGCCCAGGAAGGCACGATCCGGCGGTTCAGGGTCGGAGTCGATCCCGAGGTCGGCGCCGAGTTCTGCAATGCCACACCCGAGCAGATCGCGGCGCTCGACGAGTTCAACCTGCGGATCGGAGCGGGTGAGTTCGACGAGCAGATCTTCGAGATCCTGTCCGAGGCATACGGGTTCTAAGAGGATCGAGATGACACGAGGCACAGTGGGCACCCCGTCGGTGGGTGCCCACTGTGCATTGAAGGCCGACCGACGGAGGAAGGGCTGAATGCCCGAAGCCAACCCCGACTTCGTGCTCGAGCTCCACGGGATGACGAAACGCTACGGCGAAGTCCTCGCCTGCGACAACGTCGACCTGAAGCTGCGCCGCGGCGAAATCCACGGCATCCTCGGCGAGAACGGCGCGGGCAAGTCCACCCTGATGCGGATGGTCATCGGCCTTGCACTGCCCGACCACGGCACGATGGTGCTCGACGGGAAGCGCTGCAGGATCGTCGATCCGACCCAGGCGGCGGAACACGGGATCGGGATGGTCCATCAGCACTACAGCCTGGTCGACGCCCTCACGGTGTGGGAGAACGTCGAGCTGGGCGAGCACGGCAAGCTCGACCCAAGTGCCACCCGGGAGCGTGTGGTTGAGATCACCGAGCGCTACGGGCTCGACGTCGATCCTGATGCGACGGTGCGTGACCTCACGGCGGGGATGCGCCAGCGTGTCGAAATCGTCAAATGCCTCCGCCACGAGCCACGCATCATCATTCTCGACGAGCCGACCGCCGTGCTGACTCCGAGCGAGTCCCAGTACCTGTTCGAGGTGCTGGTACAGGGGGTGCGCAAGGAAGGGTGGGCGGTCGCCCTTGTCAGCCACAAGCTCGATGAGGTGCTCCAGGCGACCGACCGCATCACCATCATGCGGGACGGTCATGTCGTTGAACGGGTATTGACCGATGACGCCGACGCCGCGTCGCTGGCACGCGCCATGGTCGGCCGTCCCGTCACGCTGCGCGCCGCCGCAGCTGCTGGGGCCGCGGCAGCTGCCGCTGCCGTTGGCGCCATCTCCGAGGAGACGATCGCTACCTCGAGTGATGACGACTCCCATGAAGGCGAACGCCCGGTGCTCCGGATCGCCAACGCCTCGGCCAAGGCGGCGGACGGCGCCGTGCTGCTCGATGGGCTCTCACTCGATGTCTATGCCGGTGAGATCGTCGGGGTGGCGGGAGTCGAAGGCAACGGCCAGGCGCCGTTGACTCGGGTCCTGTCGAGCCTGATCACCCTTGATTCAGGCACGATCACCGTGAACGACAAGAAGGTTCGCTCGGGCCACGCCGGAGCCATGCTTGGTGCCGGGATTGCGGTCATCCCGGCGGACCGCCACGACTCGGGATGTGTCCCGCAGATGACCGTGGCCGAGAACCTGGTGATGTCGACGCTCGATCAGGTCGCCACCCGGGGCGTGCTGCGGCGAGACGAGATCAACAGCAGGGCGCAAGTCTTGATCGACGAGTTCGCCATCCATGCCCCCGGCCCCGATACCCCACTGGCCCAATTGTCGGGCGGCAACCAGCAGCGCGTGGTGCTGGCCAACGCCCTGTCCTGCAGCCCCAAGGTGCTCGTCGCCACCCAGCCGACCCGGGGTCTCGACGTGGGCGCAATCGAGTACATCAGTGACCGGTTGCGCCAAGCGGCGGACGAGGGGATCGCCGTGCTCCTCATGTCGACCGACCTCGGTGAGATCGCCGCACTCGCCGACCGCATCCTCGTCATTTACCGAGGCGCCATCATCGGCGAGATGGCACGGTCCGAATTCGACGTAGAGCGGATCGGCCTGCTCATCGGAGGGTCTACCGCAGAGGCAAGTGCCACATGACCGATCTCGCCACCGAGCCTGTTGACACCGATCCCGCACCGACCCCGCCGTCGCGGTGGCGCACCGGGCTCGAGTGGGTGGTCCTCTATATCCTGAGCATCGGCGGGGCGCTCGCCATCTCCGCCGGTCTCGTGTCGATCACGGGGAACTCCTGGCAGAAGGTCTTTGGTGCCCTGCTCGACGGCGCCTTCCTCGCCGAGGGGCGGTGGGGCAACACCCTGACGGTGGCGGCACCCCTCCTGCTGGTTGCACTCGGCATGGTGATCGGGGTGAAGGCCGGTCTGTTCAACATCGGTCAAGAGGGTCAGCTTCTCATGGGGGCCATGGCGATGGCGTTCGTCGGCACCAAGCTCGCAGGGCCCGGCCCCGTGCTGCTGGTGTTCGGCCTGGTGATGGGTGTGGTCGCGGGAGGCGCCTATGCCGGGATCGCCGGTGTGATGAAGTACCGCCGCAATGTCCCTGAGGTCATTTCCACCTTGCTGCTGGTGTTCATTGCGTACCAGATCGTTGGGTATGCGATCACGACCGATTGGTTTCTGCGCGACACCGACCCGGATCGACCCAGCCGGGCGGTGACCAGTGCGATCATGCCCGAGGGAATTCGGCTTCCGGTGATCCGGATGTTTGGCAACGAGTTCCCCATCGGCTTCGTGATCGCCGTGATCCTGGCGTTTGTGGTTGCTTTTGTGCTGGCTCGCACCGTGCTGGGGTTTCGGTTCCGCCTGCTGGGCAGCAACCCGAATGTGGCGCAGAAGATGGGCGTCGCTGCCAACCGCACCGGCGGCCTGGCCCTCTTCTTGTCCGGGGGCTTCGCCGGGCTGGCCGGAGCCATCATGCTGGCCGGAGGGAGTTCCGGTTTCCGGCTCACCACCGGCTTTGCGACCAACATCGGCTGGCAGGGTCTCCTGGTCGCCCTGGTGGCCGCCTCCAACGCGTTGGCAAGCATCGTCGTGGCCATCCTGTTTGCCGCGCTCCGCACCGGATCGGGGTTCCTCGCCTCGACCGGGGTTGACCGCAAGATCGTGGACGTGGTGCAGGCCATGCTGGTGCTGGCCCTGTTGGTCCCACCGGCCATCATGTTCGTGAGGCGGAGGCGCAAGGCTCTGCATATGGTCGATGAGGCTCAGGACCTGGCTGAGGCGGAAGCGCAGTAGCCATGGGTGATATCTTCTCCGCGCTTGCCGATGTCTTCACCAGCCCGACGATGTACTCGAGTGCGGTCAGGCTGGGCGGATTCTTGGCGTTTGCTGCGATGGGTGAATTGGTTGCCGAGAAGGCCGGGACGATCAACATCTCGGTCGAAGGGTCGCTGCTGGCCGGCGCCTTCTCCGGAGCGGTGGGATACACCATCGCTGACCGTGCGGGGATCTCCGGATCCGGGGCGGTCTGGTTTGGGCTGGCGGCCGGGGTATTCGGTGGGGTGCTGGTGGCCCTGATCCAGGCCAACATGAGCCACCGGCTGACGGCCGACCAGTTCGTGGTCGGGCTGACAGCCAACGTACTGGTCCTCGGCCTCGCCGGCTACCTCAGCGCGCATATGGACCTCGTGACCCGCCGCGCCGAGGTCGTCGAGATTCCGCTGCTGGTCGACATTCCTCTGATCGGCCCTGCGTTCTTTGGGCAGACCTGGCCCACCTACCTGCTGTATCCGCTGATCCCACTCACCTGGTGGCTGCTGTACAAGACCCGCTGGGGACTCGAGGTGCGTGCGGTCGGGGAGAACCCGCAGGCGGCAGATGTGTCGGGGATCGACGTAAACAAGCGCCGTCGCCAAGCCATCTACTACATGGGGATTCTGGCCGGGCTCGGCGGTGCCTTCCTCGTCGTTGGTCAGGTCGGCACCTACGACACCGGCGCCGTCGGGGGGAGAGGCTTCATCGCCATCGCCGCGGTGTACTTCGGGGGTTGGCGATTGGGCGGTGTTCTGCTCGGGGTCTTTGTATTCGGGTTGGCCGATGCGTTCCGACTGGCGGTGCCCGTGCTCGGCTATCAGATCAACGCCCAGCTGCTGGCTGCCCTGCCCTACGTGATCACCCTGGTCGTGATGTTCTTCATCACCAAGGCGTTCCGGCAACCCGCGGCGTTGTCGCGACCCTTCATTCGCGGTCTACGTTGACCTAGTTGGCCTGCCGTCCGGCTAGTTTGTGGTGTGCACCCGTGCCGAACCGTAGGAATCCTTGACCGTGGCCGACCAGAGCGACTTTCCGCTGCTCAACTCTCTCGATCTACCGGGAGACCTCGAGGCGATGGACCCCGACAGCCTCGCCGCCCTGTGCGCAGAGATGCGGGCGTACATGCTCGACGTCATCTCCCGAACCGGTGGCCACCTATCGCCGAACCTCGGCGTCGTCGAATTGTCGGTGGCGCTGCACCGCTCGTTCGACAGTCCCCGGGACCGGATCATCTGGGACGTCGGCCACCAGGCTTACGTCCACAAGTTGCTCACCGGCCGTTTCGCAGACTTCGGCACCCTGCGGCAGTCTGCCGGAATGTCCGGCTACCCGGCGCGGGCCGAAAGCGTTCACGACCTCGTCGAGAACAGCCACGCCTCGACTTCGCTCAGCTACGCCGCCGGCCTGGCGCTGTCGCGACGGGTCGACGACGACTCGTACACCGTTGCGGTGATCGGCGATGGTGCCCTCACGGGCGGGATGGCCTACGAGGCGCTCAACCACATTGCCCAGATCAAACCACCGCGGCTGATCATCATCATCAACGACAATGGCCGCTCCTATGCGCCGACGGTTGGCGGACTCGCCGAGCACCTGGCAGGGCTGCGGGTGGATCCGACGTATGAGCGCTACAAGGCGTTGCTCGGCCAGTTGGTGCGGGCGATCCCCAGGGTGGGGGATGCTGCCGACGAAGCGATGCGCCGCGTCAAGGAGAGCCTCAAGCAGATCGTCCAGCCTTCGACCTTCTTCGACGTGCTCGGGCTCAAGTACGCCGGGCCGATTGACGGGCACGATCTCGAATTGCTCGACGCCACTCTCGAACGCGCCAAGCAGATCAACGAACCGGTCGTCATCCACGTCGTCACCGAGAAGGGCCGTGGCTACGAACCGGCGGTTCTCGACCAGCGCGACAAGCTGCACGGCGTTGGGGCGTTTGATCTCGACTCCGGCGCCCCGTTGTCTCGCCGGATCGGGTACACCGATGTGGTTGAGGCGGCGATCACCGACGTGGCGGTCCGTCGACCCGAGGTGGTCACCATCACCGCGGCCATGGCGACCGCGGCCGGCCTGGGAACGTTGGCGGAGATTCAGCCGCACCGGGTCATCGACGTCGGACTGTGCGAGCAGCACGCCGTCACCCTGGCGGCCGGCCTTGCGATGGGCGGGATGCGCCCAATCGTCTGCATCTACTCGACGTTCCTGCAACGGGCGTTCGACCAGCTGCTGATGGACGTCGCGCTCCACGATCAGCCCGTCGTCTTCATGCTCGACCGGGCCGGGGTCACCGGGCCCGACGGGCCGTCACACCACGGCGTTTTTGACCTCGCCTATCTTCGGCTGATTCCCGGCCTCGCGATCGCGGCGCCGTCGACCGCCGAAGAGTTGTGTGGGCTGCTGGAGACGGCCCTCGACCAGCCGGGCCCGGTGGCGATCCGCTATCCAAAGGCCTCGGTGGAAGCCATTCCCGCCCTGCCGGCCGAGCAGGTGCCGTTCGGCGAGTGGGAGGTGCAGCGCGAGGGGACGGACGTCCTTTTCTTGGCCGTCGGCCGGATGGTGGCCGAGGCGGCAAAGGCGGCGACGTTGCTCGAAGAACAAGGCGTGTCGTGCGGTGTGATCAATGCCCGCTGGGTCAAGCCGATGGACCCGCGGCTTGTCGAATGGGTTGAGCAGTACGAACGGGTGGTGACGGTCGAAGACAATGTGATCACCGGTGGGTTTGGCGCCGGGGTGCTGGAGACTTTGTCGCCGCTTGGGCTGGCCGGAAAGGTTCACGTGATGGCGCTGCCCAGTGAGTTCCTGCCGCCCGGCGACCCCGGCTGGCTGATGTCCACCCGCGGTTTGGTCGCCGAGGAGATCGCGGCAGCGGTCACTGCTCGGAGCTGAGAACTGATTGGCTCGGATGTCCGGAGCCGCATAGGATCCAGCCATGGCCGACGACGTAACCGAGAAGATCACGCCGCGGGAGCAGCGTCGCTCCGACCCCGAACGAGTGCTGGCGCTCACCGACGGTGTCTTCGCCATCATCATCACCATTCTGGTGCTGGACCTCAAGGTCCCGGATCTCGGGTCGGGCCAATCGCTGGGCGAGTCGCTCTCCGAGATGCGGTCGACCTTCGTTGCCTTCGTCATCAGCTTCCTGCTCGTCGGCATGTACTGGACGCTGCACCGCAACATGTTCGCCGAGGTCCGCTACGTGGATACCAAAGTGGTCTGGCTCAACCTGTTGTTCCTTCTGCCGACCTCGATGATCCCGTTCGCGGCGTCGGTTGTCGGCGAATACGAGGACAATGCCTCGGCACTGCACCTCTACGGGGCGGTACTCGTCCTGGCCACGCTGATGCGGATGGCCCTGTACTGGTACCTGATGCGGCACCCAGGCCTGTCATGGGAACCCGCAACTCGCCAATCCCGCAGGCTGGGCACGATGGTTGCCCTCGCCCCGGTGGTGATCTACGCCATCGCGATGGCGGTGGCGAGTTCGGTGCCGACACTCAGCCTGGTGCTGTACTTCGCGCTCCCGTTGCTCTATCTCGGCGTGGTGGCCTTCCTCAAGACGGATCCGCGCACCAAGGTCGCCGCGGCGGATCTCTCCTAGCGCCGACGCCACTCGGAGCAGAACTGATCAGTTGGTTGCTGCTCCCGTTGGCGCAAACGCATACGTGAAGGCAAACGGTGTGGTGCTCGGGGTCGGCTGATCATCGTTCTTGCGAGCGCTTCGAACTGTGTGATCTCGGTGAGGAGCTTCTCGGCGGGGAGTTCCGAGATCGTCGAGCTAGACATCGCGCTGCCGGCCGGCCCGCACTCCGGTGACGATGAGTGTTGCGAGCCCGCCGATGAGCAACAGCCAGGCCAGCGGGGCCGAACCGCCCGTGATGACCATGATGATGGAGTAGATGGCGATGAGTCCGATGCCGATTCCGAGCCCGAGCCGCTGCGTGGTGCGGTGATCCATGTGCGACCTCCCTGTATGTTCAGACAAGCTGAACATGCGTCATGTGACCCCATATTCAAGCAGCTCAAGTATGGGGGTTCCGTTTTGAATATGCGCCCGGTGGTCCCGCTCGATCGGCCGAGCGATACCATTTGACCGAACCGCAGAGCCATGGCGGCAAGGAAGCCGTTCTTGCGTGGCTGACGTACCAGAAACCGCGCCGCAGCCACGCCGGAACGGGAGGACCGTGACGGTGTCCGCTTCTTGCGTGGCTGACGTACCAGAAACCGCGCCGCAGCCACGCCGGAACGGGCTCGCCTCTGGCTGGGCAACGGCTGACCGTGGCGCCGCGCCGGGCCGGCGCGGCGCGTTATTGAGCCCACCCCACAAAGGCCCCGCGTAAGATTGGGGCTGGGCAATGATCCAGATCGGTGTATCTGGGCGGCCGTGCGCGACATCTGTTCAACGACGCACGAAGCGGTCGGCAGCCGACCCGGGGACACGGCATGGGAGAGACCAATCGATTCGGGAGACGCCTCCTCCTGGTGCTCATCGGCGCCGGCAGCGGACTGCTCAGTGGCATCGGTGCCCAGATCGTCCTCACCCAAGGTGGGCACGTCGACGCCGATGTTGCTCTCGGTTTGCCGGGTCTTGGCCTCATCTTTGGGGCGCTGCTGGGGCTGATCGACCTTCCCAGGGTTGCCAATCGCCTGGTCGCCTTTGGCGTGGCCGGCGTCACCGTGGCTGTTGCGGTCTTCGGTGTCGTTCCTCCGGCGACCGCTCAGGCGTCGTGCGAAGTCACCGTCACCATCGGCGACACTTCGGTTCCGCTCTCTGCGACCTCGCCCGATGCGCCGCTCGTGATCGATCTCGACACAACCCGGGAGATCGTATTTCGTGCCGAAGCGCCGGGGATTGGAGAGGGGTTCGCCACGGTGGTGGTGCGTTCGGTGATGTCGGTGGACCTCAGTGGGTTGAGCGACGAGCCCCAGCTTCTTTCCCGAAGGCTGCGTAACGAACGGATCGACACGAGCCTCACCATCGACGGATCAGGCCCCACCGGCTTCGTTGTGCAGGGAGAGAACTACACATCTCCGATCATCCCGCTGGGGATCATCGAATTGGGTGTCGCAGTCTTCGATGACGACTTGGGAACCGCGCAACCCTTCTGCGCCGGCGTGGCCTGGATCCGGCTCGTGGCTACTCCGATCACCAACTTGACCGGGCTCTACGGGCTCGGCGCCTCGGTCCTTGGGCTCCTCGGTTTTGCGGGCCTCTTCAGGCTGAAGCGCCGCTGGGCGCGACCCGGCCGTCCGTCGCCCGAAGCGACCGAGCCCAGCAGACCCGATCCGGCACCGGTAGCGGTGCCCGCGGCCCCAGGTCCTCCGATTCCTGCGGGTGGCGGCATTCACGCCGATCACGTCGAGTCGCGGATCTTCGATACTGAGGGTCACCGCGTCCCCATCGACTCCGGGCTTGTCGCCGGGCAGGAGTACCGCTTCGAGATAACGCTCAATCCCGGCCTGCGGTCTGGGGACGACGAGCGCCCGGAGGAGCAGGCCGTCGCGGTGTCGGCATGGTCCGACGGCATCGACGTTGCGCCCATCATTCATGTCGGTTTGGCCGAATCGCCCCTGTCGTTCGAGCTGCCGTTGATGCCGCGTCGGGCTGGTCGCCGCGAGATTGCGGTGGATGTCACAGCAAAGGGTCAGCTGCTCCAGACCGAGCGGATCGCAGTCTCGGTGGTCGGACCAGAGGGAGCGCCATTGGCCGCGGAGGGTCAGGCCACCCGCACCGTGTTCTCTGCGTCCGACCTGACACCCGCCGACCTCGAGGCCCGACAACCGCGCGACCTGCTCATCATCCTCGAGCGAGAAGCCGACGGCTCGGTGGACGCTCGCATTCGCAACACCGCGGGAGAGCTGCTGGTCGCCTTCGACTCCAAACTGCAGCCGGCGGCGTTGGTGGAGGCAGCCCAACACACTCGCGTCCAGTTCCGCCAGGCCCTCGAAGCCGGGCCCGGGAAACGGCCCCACGTGACACGAGAGGAACTAGAGGCCCTCCTCATTCCCCTGGTCAAGGCAGGACGGCAGATGCACATGGCCCTTCTTCCATCCGGGAGCGTCTCGAAAGGAGACGCCGCCTCGGTCGGTGCCGCGCTGACCGCGGAAGCGACCGTTCAGATCATCCAGCACCGCGCCGGTCTGGGCTATTCAACCTTGCCGTGGAACCTCGTGTACGACCACGCCTTCCTGCCCCACAGCGGCCGGAATCGGCTCTGCCCTGACTATCCCGGGCACGCCATCGACGATTGCCCCCATCGCGACGACTACGAGGTGATGTGTCCGACGGGTTTCTGGGGTTACCGGGCCGTCCTCGAGGAACCCTGGGTCGTCACGGATTCCGCCATCCTCGCTCCGCCGGTGGCCGGCGATGGAGACGTAGCGGTCGGCTACTTCGACGACAGGCTGAGCGACTCCGGTCGCCAGGCAAGGACGCTCGCGGGGCTAGGGCTCGGGAGAATCGCCGACTTCGACGGCCTACTCGATGTGCTCCGGGACGATTCCTCGCAGATCGACTTCCTGTATTTCTACGCTCACCACGCCTCGGACGACAGCGTCGGCGTCCCTGGAATCGGGATCGGGGGTGAGCTACTCAGTAGCCTCACCTTTGACGCTTTGGGGGTGCATTGGGCCAAGCACCCGCTGGTCTTCATCAACGGCTGCGGTTCCGGCGACTACTCGATCACCGACCCGATCAGCTTGATCGAGGAACTACGCGAGGCCGGGGCGTCGGGCATTGTGAGCACCGAGTGCACGCTGTGGGACCCGCTGGCGGGGCGGCTCGGCGAACAGGTCATCACCGGTCTTGCGGAAGGGGGCGAAATCGGTCACATCCTGCGCGACCTGCGTCGGAGTCTCCTCGTCGAGGACAACAACCCGCTTGGTTTTGTCTACCGCCTGCAGGCTCTGAGCGAAACCACGGTTCGGTTCGGCACCCCTCCCGGTGCCACGATCGCCGTGGATCTCAGGGAGACCGAAACGTCGTTGGAGCCAACCTCCGAACTTGCTGATTGATGCGACACGAAAGGAAACCGAACCATGGCAGGAACCTTTGTCTTTGTGCACGGCACGGGGGTGCGCCGAGCGCGGCATCGACGCATCGGTGACGGCGATTGAGGAGGGACTTGCGAAAGCGGGGGTAGCCGCGACGGTGACCGCGCCGCCGTGGGGTCCCCAGCTTGGTGTTCGCGACCACCTCATCGACGCCACGCTGCCTTCGGTCTCCACTCGAGCCGCCACCGACACCCCGAGCGCCCAGGAAGAGACCGTTGCGATGTGGGCCATCCTCGGTGAGGACCCGCTCGCCGAACTGCGCATCGCCGGCTTTGGTGCCCAAGGAGCCACCGCCGCGGGCGGCGTCGTCGTCGGCGAGCAGCGTCCCGATCAGCTCATCGTGACCGCAATGGACGCGATGGCGAGCCGGCTGCCCGACCTCTCCTACGCCGGCATCAGCACCGATGACGCACAGACATCGATCGGCAACGTAAGGGCCTCGGCCGAAATCGGCGAGGCTGCCGTGGCTGCGGGCGACCCGCTCGATTCGTCGCTCACCGAGGCGATTGCCCGCGCCGTCGTCGCCGATCTCATCTCTCGGCACAGGACCGATCCCATCGGGACCGAGCCGGTCGTGGTTCTCAGCGGCGCAGTCCGCGACCAGCTCGTAGACGACATGGCCAAGGCGCTGATCGGTGACGGGATCCGGTCCTTTGCTCCGGTCGATTGGGTCAAGAAGCGATTCATCCGGTTCGCCAACCAGAAGGCATCGGACTTTGTCGTCGGGCGGCGCAATTCGATCATGTCGATGGCAAACGCGACCGTCGGGGACATTCTGTTCTATCAGCAGCGAGGCGAAGTCATCCGCAGCTACGTTGCCGAACAGATGGCCGGATTGGAGGGGCCTGTGGTCGCCGTCGGGCACAGCCTCGGTGGGATCGTCCTGGTCGATCTGATGAGCGGTCCGGAGCCGCCGCAGGTTGACTTGCTGGTGACGGCCGGGTCGCAGTCCCCGCTGTTCTACGCCATAGATTCCCTCGCTCATCTCCGCCCCGGCGGGCGGGGTGTGCCGTTCCGGCCGTGGCTCAACATCTACAACCCCAACGACATCCTGTCGTTCCGCGCCACGGGCGTGTTCGACGGGCTGGCGGATATCTGGGATGTCGGGACCGACCCCGGGGTGCCGTTCCCCGAGTCGCACTCGGCGTACTGGCACGATGACCACACGTATCAGGCGATCAAGGAGCGTTGGCCGGATGCGTGATGGGCCTTCAACCTGGGCGCTGATCGTCGCCATCGATGAGTACGACGATGCCGGATTGCGCAGCCTGGAGGGGCCGGTTGCCGATGCCTGCGAAGCGATTGGCTGGCTCCGCAAGCTCGGTGTTCCCGACGGGCACATCTTTCTCCATGCGTCCCCCAGTGACGCCTCGCGGGGCGCGATCGATGCCCTCGGGCTGAGCTACCTTGACGCCCGTGAGCCGACCATCTGGTCGTCGATTGCCCAGTTGCGTGGCGAGCAGGGGAGCCGGTTGTTCATATTCCTCTTCGGCCACGGGCT
Organism: uncultured Acidimicrobiia bacterium; assembly: GCA_963704825.1. Lineage (GTDB taxonomy): Bacteria > Actinomycetota > Acidimicrobiia > Spongiisociales > UBA5794 > CAVPHV01. The sequence goes on along the minus strand of CAVPHV010000012.1, from coordinate 54,403 downwards.
GTACGACCCCCAGAGCCGCAGGCTGTTCCTGACCCAGGAAGCGGGAGTTGGCGGCGCCTACGTCAACCTGGGGATCGACGAGTACCGCGAGCTGTTCCTCTCCATGAGCTTCCGTGACCAGGTGCTCGTCATGGACGGGTGCCTCAATTACCCGTATGCCGACACGGCTCGCCCCACCGTCAAGGCGGCCATGCACCCCAGCATCACCGGATACACCGCTCGGCCCGGCAACGGGTTGGTCGAGTGCTTCGCGGCGTCCCAGGACCAGCGGGCGGCCGAGATCGACGGCCGCGGCGCATTCGCCCGCCGGCTTTTTGCCGCCATCGACCCGGACACACCGCTGCCCGACGGCGTCGACTTCGACTTCGGCTCCGGTGAACGCCGGCTCGACGTGCGGATGGTGATGGACAAGGTCATCCCCCAGGTGGCGAGAGATGCCGCCGCGCTCGTTCCGTCCGTTACCCAGCAGCCCCAGTACTTCCGGCACGGACGAGCCGGAGCGGAGGCCGGTTTTGCGTTCTGCACGCTGCCCGCCACCGAGTCGAAGTCGATCACAGTTGAACTCACCCCGCAGGACGTCACGCCGCATGCCGAGCGGGTCAGGGTCTGGCTCGACGAGATGCCGTATTGGACTCACACCGAACCGGCCATCCCCGGCGATCCAGTCACCTTCCCGCTGACCGTGGTGTTTCCGGCGGGGGTGCGCGGTGTTGCCGCTTGCCAACTGGCGGCCCAGACCGAGTGGCAGGCGCCCGATCGAGCATCCTTCGTCGCCAACGATGACCAAGTCGTCACGCTCGTGGCGGCGGCGGGGCAACCAATCGCGCTCGGTCCCCGCGACGGGCTGGGGTCGGCTCCTCCTGGAGTGGAGATCAACAGCGGTACCGTCGAGTTCGGGGTCAAGCTGGTTGAGCGCGACGGGTCACCTGCCTACGAGATGAACTCGGCTCACTATGCCACAGTGGCGGAGCGCACCGGGTTGATCGATACCGGTGCCGGCCTGATCTCCGATGATGCTGGTATCGATGTTCAGATTCACGAAGACGGCCCGACGTTTTCGATTGATGGGTTCGCGTTTGAAGCCGGCGTGCGGTTGGTCAATCGGGTCGCCGACGAGGTTCGTGCGGTCATTCCGCCGGGCTACCACGTGCAGATCGTGGCGCCCGCCAATGTCGCGGTTGCCGGACTTCGGCTGGAGCTCGCCGGGTCCGCCGAGGCGCTCGCCGGGCTTCTGTCGGAAGAGGATGTCGTCGAGGTAGGTCGTCCCTGGGAATCCGATCCGGTGCTCAGGGTGTCGCCGGCCGGCCTCGAGGCACAGCCCGTGTATGGCCTGGACCCCGGGGCTGCGACGGTCTCGCTCGATCTGCCGTGGGGGACGTGGAGCACGACGGTTCGGATTCCGCCGGTTGGTGAGACCGTGGTGCAGTTGCCCGAGGCGGTGGGGGTTCCTCCGCTTCGGGTTGGTCTGGTCGAGGCGATGCGGCAACGGCCTTTGGGTGGGGCTGCGGAAGTCTGGGTGATCGACGACCGCGCCGTGATGACGTCTCGTATCGGCCTGACCGATCCTGTCGAACGGCCCGCGGTTCGTGATGGCGATGGCCTGCCCGCCGTGTGGTCGGTTGAGGGCCCGGGGGACCGGGGGCCGTGGACCTCCGTGGTCGGCAGTGCGGGGCACTGGTCCTTTCCCGTCAGCTTCTTCGGCCCGCTCGCGGTGAACGCCGACCCGGCGAATCCGCGAGCGGAGCCGCTCTCGCTGACGCCGTCGCCCGATTGGGATCTACTCCTCTCGGCCGGGCGGCTCGATGTGCTGACCACCGAGCAAGCTGTTGCGCTCACCAATCTCAAATGGTCCGACTACCTGGTTGGTCTGGCCGGTGCCTATGCCGTGTACGCCTCGGGCGATCCTGAGTATCTCGACGTTGTTGTGGCGAACCTGGAGGGGCTTGGGCCTCTGCTGGATGTGTCGTTGCTTGCCTATGCAGCCGAACTGCGTCGTGAGGCGGCGACCAGCTCCGAGACGCTCGAGCGTCTGGAACGCGCCGCCGCCGCCGGCGCCGTTCCCGTGCTGCGGTGGGGCGTGCCGTTGGCGGTCGAGGCAGCTCGAACGACGCGGCTTGGTGATGAGTACCCGGAGTGGTCCGCCGCGATCCACGTCGTGGCTTCGTCGCTGGAGCCAACCTCGGTCTGGACGATGTGGCGCACCGACTCACACTGACGGGGCGACAGTAATCAGGCGGAACCGCTAGATTCCTGGCATGTCGTCATTGCAGTCATTGCGTGAGGCCGCCGGGCTCACCCAGACACAGTTGGCCGTTCGAGCCGGGGTGAGCCGCCAATCGATCGGCGCCGTCGAAGCAGGGCGCCACTTGCCTCGGGTGGACGCCGCGTTGGCGCTGGCGGCGGCGCTTGGTGTCGCCGTCGAGGATCTGTTCGGGACCGATCTTGTTCCCGTGGACGTGATCAGCGGCGCCATCGCCGCCGACGGGACGTACGTGAGAATCGGGCAGGTTGGGGAGCGGCTGGTGACGTCACCGGCGCGCATCGGTGATCAAGGGTGGGACATCGCCGACGGCACGATCGAGGCCGGGGTGCTGCGCTCGTTTGGCCGTCACGCACCGGGCTTGGTAGTCGTCGGCTGCGAACCGGGCCTCGAGGTCTTGGAGCGGTTGCTGCGGGAGGGCGGCATGGGAGCCGTCGCCGCGGCGGGCTCGAGCGCCACCGCCATCGCGGCATTGGAAGGTGGCCGGGTACACGCGGCCGTCGTGCACGGGCCCCGCGGCCGTCCTTTCGTCGAACCTCGTGGCGTCGCCGTGGACCGGTATCGGGTGGCTCGATGGCAGGTGGGATTGGCCGGGCCCGGCGACGCCGCAACCGGCTGGTGGCAGGAAGCCCTCTCCGGCCGGGTGCCGGTCGTGCAACGTGAGGAAGGCGCCGGGGTGCAGCGAGCTTTCGAGGGAGCGGTTGAAGCGGGTCACCTTCCCGTGCCGGGGCCACGGGTCGGAACCCACCTAGAGGCCGCTCGCCGAGCCATGATCTCCGGTGTGCCGGCGGTCACGATTGAACCAGCCGCCTTGGCGGTCGGCGCAACCTTCCATCCGCTCGAAGTCCACGAAGCCCAGCTGTTGGTGTCGACCGATTGGCTGAATGAGCGGGCCGTGACGGCGGCGCTCAACGTGATGGTCGGCCGATCGTTCCAGGCACGGCTCGCAGGCATCGGGGGCTACGACCTCGCCGGTTCCGGAAGCCGGATCGCGTGAATGGGTCGCGCCGAACGCGGGTTTCTGGGGTTGCCTCGCCGAGGTGCGGGGGCGAGGGTCTCTTGTTGCGCTCTCCCCCGCATTCGGTGGAGGGGGTGGCTCCGGCCGGAGGCCGGAGGCGAAAGGGGCAGCTCCCGCGGGTCGCGTTGGTCGGTTGCTTGACTCTTGCTCTCATCCCCACTGCATGCAGCAGCGAGAGGATGACGTCCGAAAGCGTGATCCTCGTATCGGCGGCGGCATCGTTGACCGATGCCTTTGCCGAGATCGCGACGGCGTTCGAGGTCGCCAATCCCGGGGCCGATGTGGTTCTGAACCTCGGTGGCAGTGCGGTCTTGCGCGAACAGATCCTCGAGGGGGCGCCTGCCGACGTCTTTGCTTCGGCGGACGTCGCCAACATGGACCTCGTGGTGAGGGGCGGCGCCGCCGACTCCCCGCAGGTCTTCGCTACGAACCAACTTCAGATTGCCGTGCCGCTCGACAATCCAGGGGGAATCACCGGTATCGCCGACCTCGCCGACGAGAAGTTACTGATCGGGTTGTGCGCCTCCGGTGTGCCGTGCGGGGATGTTGCCCTGGCCGTTCTGGACCACGCCGGGGTGAACGCCGCGATCGACACTTTTGAACCCAACGTGAGGGCGCTGCTCACCAAGATCGAATCAGGCGACCTCGACGCCGGCATCGTGTACGTCACCGACGTCGCGGCTTCCGATGCGGTGAGTGGCGTTGAGATCCCCGCAAACGCCAATGTCACGGCTGCCTATTCGATTGCCGCAACAACCGGTGGGGCGAGTCCGGACGGCGCCGCCGCCTTTGTGGCCTTTGTCCGCTCGCCAGACGGGCAGGCGATTCTGGCCCGGCATGGTTTCGGGACGCCATGACTGATCGCGCCACCGAGGTCCGCAGAAAGACAAGCCGTCCCCCGGCGATGGTGATGGTGCTGGCTCTTGCGGGCCTTGCCGTATTTGTTGTGCCGCTCCTCGGTTTGCTGGCACGGACCCCGTGGCAGGACCTCCCGGCATTGTTGACCGAAGATGTCGTCGCCGATGCGTTGCGCCTGTCCCTCATTGCCTCGCTAGGAGCGACCGCGATCTCCGCGGTGATCGGCGTGCCCCTGGCATTGGTCTTGGCGCGGGTCGAGTTCCCGGGACGGTCGATCGTGCGTGGCATGGTGCTGCTCCCGCTGGTGATCCCGCCCGTGGTTGGCGGCGCAGCTTTGTTGTTTGCGCTGGGGCGGCGGGGAGTGATCGGCGAGCCGCTCTATGCAGCAACCGGCCTGGTCCTTCCGTTCTCGACGTGGGGTGTCGTCATTGCCACCACGTTTGTTGCAATGCCGTTCCTCGTCATCACCGTCGAGGGTGCGTTGCGCAATCTCGACCCGCGTTTTGAGGGAGCGGCCGCCAGCCTCGGCGCCGGTCGCTGGACGGTGTTGCGCCGGGTCACCCTGCCGATGATCGCCCCCTCACTGGCCGCCGGGCTCCTGCTCACCTGGGCGCGGGCGTTGGGGGAGTTCGGCGCCACCATCACTTTTGCCGGCAACCTGCAGGGTCGCACCCAGACCATGCCGTTGGCGGTGTTTGTTGCCCTGGAGAGCGATCGGGATACGGCGGTTGCCCTCAGCCTCATCATGGTTGTGGTCTCCCTGACCGTCCTGGTTGTCCTGCGCGAGCGCTGGTGGCCGTCGCGATGACCCAAACTCTCGGTCTCGACGCACATCTTGTCGCCGGTCGCGACAACGGGTTCACCCTCGACGTTCCGCTCGAGATCGCCCCTGGTCACACCGTGGCGTTGCTCGGGCCAAATGGCGCAGGCAAGTCGACGGTGGTGAGTCTGCTTGCCGGATTGCTGCCACTCGACGCCGGCCGGATCTCGCTCGACGGTCGGACCTTGGATGACCCCACGGGCAACGTGTTTGTGCCGCCCGAGGAGCGGGGGATCGGCGTGGTGTTCCAGGACTACGTGCTGTTTCCCCACCTGACCGTGACGGAGAACGTGGCGTTCGGATTGCGCAGCCGCAAGGTTCCCCGGGGCGAGGCGGCGGAGCGTGCGACCGAATGGCTGCAGCGGGTTGATCTCGCCGGAATGGGCGATCGCAAGCCGCCCGACCTGTCTGGGGGTCAGGCGCAGCGGGTCGCCCTCGCCCGCGCCCTGATCGCCGAGCCGCGCCTCCTATTACTGGATGAACCACTCGCCGCATTGGACGCCACCACCCGGGTCGAACTGCGCCGCACCCTCGATGATCACCTCGGGCACTTCCCCGGACCGCGGCTGTTGATCACCCACGATCCAACGGAAGCGTTCCTGCTTGCCGACCAGATCCATGTGATGGAGGATGGCGTCGTCACCCAAGTGGGGACGGCCGACGACATCAGGCTTCGCCCTCGTACTCCATACATCGCCGATCTGGCGGGCTCGAACCTGGTAGCGGGAACCGCATCCGACGGCATCGTCACCACCGCCACTCACGACCTGCATGTCGGTGACACCCGCATCGCCGGCCCGGTGCTGGCCACCATCCATCCCCGAGCGATCTCGATCCATCGCCACCAGCCGGAAGGCAGTCCTCGTAACACCTGGGAGACGGTGGTCACTCGGATCGAGCACTACGGCGATCGAGTTCGCCTCCAGACCGGCGATCCGTTGGCGCTCACGGCCGAGATCACCCCCAACGCAGTGGAGGCGCTGCGACTGGCGGAAGATGCTGTTGTGTGGGTGTCGATCAAGGCCACCGAGATCGGAGTCGAGGCGGACTGAGCGCGGTCAGGCGCCGTCGATATCGGGTCGCAGTGAGGTGTGCAACGAGAGGGCGGCCAGGAGGTCGGAGCAGTCGTCGGAGCCAATGCGGAACACGTGACCGGACTTCAGTTCGAGTTCGACGGCATCGAGACCCCACACGTTGTACATCCACCCGTTCGGAATCCAACGTATCCCCAACCCGTACCACCACGGGTTGCGCACCTGGCGGACGGCCACGATGTCGAGCACCTGGATTGAATGTCGCGGCCACCCGAATCCAAACGTGGCGTCGACGGTTCCCGCAGCGACCGTGACGGTGAGCCGATTGAAGAGGAACGCTGCGCCGGCGACGACGATGAAGAGCAGGTAGGCCCACGCTCCGGGGTCGTCGTCGCCTGCGTTGCCCAAGACTCCGATCAAGCCGACCACGATCAACAAGATGCCGATGGCGAGGATGATGGCAGCAATGCTGGTCTGGGTGTGCTTGTAGTCCATTGCATTCCCTCATGAGATGGGACCGTGGGGTGCATGGTATCGGCTTGTGCCCGCCGGGAGCACTCGGCGCATTTCTCGCGAGAGCCGGGCGGCTTCTTCAGAGTGTTCGGACCTCTCTTGGACCGCATGGCGGCACGCTCGGTCCGATCGGACTATCGACGCCTGCAAGAGATGTTGGCCGGCGGGTGACCTACTCGAGGTCTGCGACCACCTCTTCGAGAGTGGGGATCAACGCGTCGGCCCAGGCGCGGTGCCCAGCCGGACTCGGATGGAAGAGATCGGGAGAGAACATGTGGATGCCGCTGTTGAACGGCTCAGTGGTCTGGTTCCACTGATCGACCTTGGCGACCCCGTAGCGCGCCGCCACCCGACGGTGGACCCAGTCGGCGATGTGACCCGACCACCAGGCGAACCGGTCGAGCGGGAACGGAACCCGGGGGATGGAACCGAGATCGCCGACGCCGAAGAGAACCACGGCCCGGGAGACGACGTTGAGTCTCGCCACGATCTCGTCGAGGCGCCGCTCGAACAGCCAGATGGGGACCAGGTTGAGCACGTCGTTGGACCCGACCGAAACAATGGCGACGTCCCACTCGGAGGAGAGGGCCGCCGGAAGTTGATCCTCGAGGACGTCGCGTGAACGGGCCCCGCCGACCGCGAGACAAGTGAGTTCGACCCGGTAGCGGTCCTCGAATTGGCGGGTGGAAACACGCGCCCAGCTGTCATCCGGATCGTCCAGCCCCGGCGCCGTCACCGTCGAGTCGCCCAGAATCACCATACGGAGTGTCGGTAGTTCCGGGTCGCCGAAGCTGCCGGAGGGGTCGAGCCCGTCGAAGGATGGCACGCCGCGGAACCTGGCATAGGCGGCTTGAGCAGCAACCGTCGCTACTCCGAGCACGAACCCACGTCGGACGATCCTGACCATGGCGGCTGATTGTACCGACAAGGTCGAGGCCGACCTCCACCGCCCGACCCCCCTCCCGTTCCGGCGTGGCTGAGATACCGGAAACCGCACCCGAGCCACGCCAGAACGGGGTTTGCGGCCGGCTGGGTCATCCGCGCAGGGGTTCGTCCTCGTAGAGGGTGCACAGACGCGATCAGGAGTAGTCATGTCCACACCAACCGCCGCACCCCAGAGCCGTACCGCATTGCTGGCGTCGCTCAGCGCGTTTCATCGCACCAAATTGATCTTCATGATCGCTGCCTTCGCGTCCTTCGTCCTGTCCGTCTCGCTGTGGTTCTTTGTCGACCGCGAGCTCGGGATCTTCGTCGGGCTCTGGGTCCCTGCCATTCACTCGCTCGGAACGCTGGTACTGGTCGGAGAGCACACATGAGTGAAGTCGCCATCTTCACGTTCGGTTCCGTGATGTTCATCGCAACGGCGTGGGCCACGATTGCATTTGGTCTGCGCCGTATCGCCGAACTCCAGGCCGCCGACCTCGAGAGCTCCGGCAGGTCCGCCGAGGTCCGCTCCGATGGTCTCACCGAGATCCACGTGACTCTTCCGGCGGACGCCCCGGACCCGTCGGATCTCACGGATCGCCGCTGAGCGCTGATGGCTGCGACCGTTGAACTGTCGGGATCTCGGATCCTGGTGCTGGGCGGCTCGGGCGTCCTGGGCGGTCTGATCGCCGCTGAGCTCGACCGCGCCGGCGCCAAAGTGATGCTCGCAGGTCGCGACCCCGACCGGCTCCGTGAGCAGGCGTCCCGGATTGGGGCCTCCGTGCCGTCGGTTATGTTCGATTTGGCGGTCCCCAGCCACGCCACCCACGTTGTCGATACTGCAATCCAGTCGCTCGGCGGACTCGATGGCTTGGTGAACGCCGCGGGAGTTGTGGCGTTCGGTCCGCTTGCCGACATGGATGATGCTGCGCTCGACGAGTTGGTTGCCGTCGACCTCCTCGGACCGCTCCGGGTCATGCGCGTTGCCCTGCCCCATCTCGAGGGTGGGTTCATCGTGAACATCTCGGGTGTCGTCGCCGAGAGCCCAGTCGCCGGAATGGCGGCCTACTCGGCCGTCAAGGCAGGGTTGAGTGCGGCCACCATTGCCCTGGGTCGAGAGTTGCGTCGTCAGGGCATCCACGTCCTAGACGCACGGCCGCCGCATACCGAGACCGGTCTGGCCGACCACCCTATTGCGGGCCGGGCCCCGGCGATGCCGGTCGGACTCGATCCGGCTCTGGTTGCCGGTGTGATCGTCACCGGATTGGCCGAAGGGCGTCGCGAACTCCCGGCGGAAGCCTTCACCACGACGTGAACGAAGTCCTTGTTGTCCAGGTCGCCGCCACCTGGTTCATGGTTGGTCTGATCTGGATGGTCCAAGTGGTTCACTATCCCCTGTTTCGGACCGTTCCCGCCGACGTGTTCAATTCCTACGAGGCCGCCCATACTTCCGCCATTGGCCGGCTGCTGATCCTGCCGGCAGGCCTAGAGGTGGTGAGCGCAGCCGCCCTGGTGTGGTATCGGCCCGATGGGGTACCGCTGTGGATGGTCATGCTGTCCGGGGCTTTGCTGGCCGCCATCTGGGTCGCCACGGCGTTGGTGCAGGCTCCCCTCCACCGGCGGCTCCTGGAAGGCTACGATCGCGCTGCGGTAGATCGCCTGATACGCACCAACTGGTTCCGAACCGGGGCGTGGACGCTGCGGGGGTTCCTGGTGGCTGCCATGTTGTTCAGGTGACTGCAGAACCTTCAAGCATCGGTGTGGCGCCGCCAGGCCGAGAAGCTCGACACGGGTCCCGTATGCGGGGGTCGCAGCCACGGCCAGGGGTGAATCTCGGCGAGATGCATGCGCTCGACCAACCGACGCCACCCCGGGACCGGGGTGAACGTGACGGCGGGGGATCGGCCGGCAAGCATCTGGCGGGGGGCGCCGCGGTAGACGAGAACATCACGGCGCGTCGCCAGGTCGGCGAGGCACTCTGCGAGAAAGACCAGCCGCTTGGCGGCGAGCTGCAGGCCGGCCAGGAGGCGCTCGTCGAACACAAACACCGCCGGCAGTCCCGGTTGGGCGCGCAGCGCGGGGTCGCTGTCACCAAGCGACTCCGCCGTGAGCCACACGACGTCAGGCTTGCTTTCGATGTGCGCACGCCGGGGGCCTGCGGTGCGAGGTACGTCTGGGTCGGCGCGCAGGAGTGGATTCGGCGCGACGGCGGCGAGGTCGCCGTTGTCGGGATCGGTTTCGATCGGGCAATCGTTCGACAGCCCGCACGCCGCGCACATCCCTGGGGCGCGTTGCTCGACCCGGGCGCGTACGAACCCGTACGGTCTCCCGGTCAGCATTCCGGCTGTCCACTGCCAACCGAGTCGGTTGGCCGCTCGCGACCCGTCGAGAAGGTCGGCGAAGAACCGGTCCTCGCCCGTGCGCCAGACTCCGTTGCTGCGGTTCACCCAGTGTGCGGCGAGCCACATCCGCGTCTGGTTCACCAGCCAGCCATCTTCGCCGAGTTCCCGCAGGTTGGCAGCGATGCATGCCATGTCGTCCGGCCATGACACGTCCGGGTCCGGCGGTTGAGTTCGGCGAAAGCGCAGCGGTTGTGCCGTGGCTCGACCGACTCGGGCATAGAGATGCCTGGCGTACTCCTGCCAGAGCAACTCATCGCGAAACTTGCCCACATCACGCTGCGGGCCACCAGCAACGGCATCCCACACCTCCGGTAACTGGAGAAGGCCGTGACGGATGTACGGAGACAGTCGGGAAGCGCCGCGGCGTGTTCTGGGCCACACCTCATTGCGTTGCCGGGCGTAGCCTGAGACGTCGAAAGCGCCCAACGCCGCCCGTGCCGCGAGCTGTCCTCCCTGGAAGTGTTGTGAGCCGGCCGCAGGGCCGAAAAACAGGCCGTCGAGGTGCTTAGCCACCCACTGCTCGACGGCAGGCCGGTAGTTGGGAGGGTTCGGGAGGGCCGCTGAGATCAAGGTGCACCGTCTGCGGGTACGTATCGGGGGCGCTCGATCCGAACCGAGACGCCTGGTGAGTACATGACGTGAGGCGGGCCCGCGGGTGGCGAGTATCCCGCTGCTGTGACGAAGTCGTCTGCGAGCTCAACGACCTCCGCGTCGTGGAGCGGCCACGGCTCGTGTTCAACCCGGGCATAGGCGAGGCGTTTGCCGAGTAGCGAGTAGAGGCCCCAGCGGGCCGAGAGGAAGTGGGCAAGGTCGTCCGGCTCCGTGATCCGGTCCCCGTATTCGACGGTGAGGGTTGATGCTGCCGGCCGCGGCCCGGGCCAGCGGCGCCGCGCTCGGTAGCCGATGCGACCAGGTTCGTGTGTGATGCTCATCTTGTCCCACAGATACGGGAGCCGATAGGTGGCTTGGGCGACCAGCACCGGGACGAGTCGGTTGATGTCGAGGGAATGGAACCAGACGCCGGGGCCGGAAGCCCCGCGTACGTACGTGCGGACGTTGGTCTCCGGGAACGTGCCGAAGTAGGGGATCGCCGGGGTATGAGCCACGGCGATATCCACCATCTCGAAAGGGATGAGCCCCACCCAGGCGGCGCCGTCGAAGGTGTCGACGGTGAGACCGGCCGGCAGCAGGGCCTGCACCGCGGCGGGGTCGTATCGCCAGTGAAGATAGGACAGCGAGCGCCACTGCTGCGTCATGACGGGCCGGGTCACTCGGTAGAGCGGTTCCCCGGTCTGCGTCTGATCTTCTTGGGTCATGGGACGACCTCGCCGTCGCGGGCAGTTCGTTCGGCAACGCTAACGACCCTCGGCCTGCTATCCATGGCCTCACCGAACGGAAGGCGGCGTGAATGTGAGAACGATATGGGTGTTCGGCGACCAGTTGCATCGTCGCCTCGGGGCCATGGCCACCGCAACCCCGGACGAGGCTCGCGTGCTGCTGGTCGAGAGCCGAGCGATGATGGAAGGCAGGCCGTTTCACCGCCAACGACTTCACCTCGTCACTGCTGCAATGCGCCGGTTCGCCGGCGAGTTGGCAGCAGCCGGCTTCGAGGTTGATCTGCGAAGAGCGGCTTCGCTCGAGGCAGGTCTTGCTGCGCACCGGACCGAGTTCTCTCCAAACGAAGTGATCGTCACCGAACCCAACTCGCCCACCGTCGACGCTACCGTCCGCCGTCTGGGGGCCGAAGCGGTTCGCTCCGATCAGTTCCTCTGCCACCGCGACGACTTCGCAGCTTGGGCCGCCGGTCGTTCCCGGCTCCGGCTCGAAGACTTCTACCGCTGGCAGCGCCGTCGGCTTGGCTATCTGATGGATGGCGATGAGCCGGTTGGTGGGCGGTGGAACTACGACCACGACAACCGGCAACCCCCACCCAACAATGGCGGAGTATGGCCCCCGCCGGTCAAAAGTCGGCTTGACCACCTTGATCGCGCCGTCATCAGCGAGCTTCCATCGGATGCTCCAGGAGCCGATCCCGTGGGCTGGTGGGCTACGTCGCGCCGCGGTGCCCTGGTTCGGCTCCGCCACTTCGTCGATGACGTGCTTGCCGGCTTCGGCCCTCACGAAGACGCCATGGTCGCCGACAACTGGCACTTGGCGCACTCGCTGCTCAGTCCGTATCTCAACCTCGGCTTGCTCCTGCCCCACGAAGTATGTGACCGGGTCGAGGAGGCGTATCGGGCCGGGCGGGTTCCCATCAACTCGGCCGAGGGCATGATCCGTCAGGTGATTGGGTGGCGCGAGTTCGTGTGGGGGATCTCGTGGTTGTGGCCCGAACAGGCAGATGCCAACGCTCTTGGCCACGACCGCGAACTGCCTCCGGCTTGGGTTTTCGAAGCCCCGAGCACGTTGCGCTGCCTGTCCGTAGCGTTGGAAGGGCTCGACGAACGCGCCTGGGTGCACCATATCCAGCGCCTGATGGTGCTCTCCAACTTCGCCAACCTCTATGGGATCGAGCCTGCCCGAGTACGCGACTGGATGCGTGCGTGGTACGTCGATGGGGCGGACTGGGTCATGGGGCCGAACGTGATGGGCATGGGTTTGTGGGCGGATGGCGGCCGCATGGCTACCAAGCCGTATGTGTCTGGCGGGGCCTACATCAACCGGATGAGCGACTACTGCGGAGGCTGCCGCTTCGACCCCGCCAAGCGAACCGGAGATGACGCCTGTCCATTCACCACGCTGTACTGGGATTTCCTCGATCGCCATCGTGAACTGCTCCAACCCAACGGCCGGATGGCTCGGCAGTATCACGCGCTCGATCGCCTCACGGACTTGGGCGCGGTGAGGTCACGCGCCGCCGAGGTGATCGCTGCGATTGCCGAGGGTCGAATGTGAGGGCGAGATCACGACGCCTGGAGGTCGTGAATCAGCGGCTTGATCCAATCGGCGCCCATCGCCAGTAGCGCCGGGTCGTCGTTCAGAGTCGGCAGGTGCACACACTCGACCTGGTCGCCGACCTTGTCGATCGTGTAGCCGATGTCGAGCTGGGTCTCGTGGTTCTCGGTGACAAAACCGATCGGGGCGAACACCAGAGCCTTGGCTCCGAGCGTGGTCAGGTTCTTTGCCGCCTGATCGACATCCGGCGTCGTCCACTTACCGGGTACCGGGTGGTTCATCCATGCTGCGCTCATCAGCGGGTACTTGCCGATCAATCGCTGCTGAATTGCGTAGTAGAGCGCCTGGCTCTCGCGAACGCCCGTCTCGTAACCCTTGCTCTCGAGCGGGCAGCCGTGCAGACACAACATCACGCCGATCTGGATGGCGGCATACCGCTCCCGAAGCGGGGCGATCCCCTCCTCGATCTGGTCGACCAGACGCTGCTGGAAGTCGTTGCGCTCCCAGAACGAGGGCAGATATCGCATGTCCTTCACCCAGGTGGGATCTGCCGCTAGTGCCTCATTTATCTGCTCGAGCGCCAATCCGCTGGTGAACACTGAGTCGACCACCAGCCACGGGTAGACGACGATCTTCTCAAATCCTTGGGAGCGGATCTCGGAGAGCACCTGCTCCGGCAGCCACGGGGGGACGAAGTTGAACGCCTTGAAGACGGCAACGTCGTCGCCGTAGTGTTGCTGGAGTTCCTTCTCGATTCCCTCGCGTTGACGTTCGAAGATGTCGTTGTGGGGGGAGTGATAGTGATTGGCGGCGTGCCATTCCTTGCGTTGCTGGCGTTCGAGACGGCGCGACAGAAAGGGGATCGAGAAGTCCGGGAACTTGATCGACTTTGAAACGAGCAATCGGAAGGACCGCTCGTTGTATTCGGCGAACTCGTCGTATTCGTCGACCTCGCCATACCCGCAGAGCAGAACCGCTACCTTGTCACCCATTCCATAACCCCTGTTCGTTGGTTGTTTCCCCCGGCAGGCGCGACTCTAGAACTGCACCCTCATCCGTTGTACGGTCCGGGATCGAATAGTGGATGATAGGTTTCTGTCAGGAGGAACGGTCATCGAACGTCTGCATGAACATCTCCCGCCCGGGCGGGTCGGCGGCAAGGCATCCCATGTTGGCTGGTTGATCGCCAACGGCGAGCGGGTCCCGACCACCTGGATCGTCCGCTCGCACGTGGCGGTTGCCGACTTTGGCGAGCTCGTTGCGGCGACTCTGGATCCGGATGACGTCTACGCGGTGCGCTCCTCGGCGAACGTCGAGGACGGCGCAGTCGTTTCCTACGCAGGCCAGTTCGAATCGGAGTTGGATGTGGAGGCGGTGGAGGTGGCGGACGCCATCGAACGCGTCCGAGCCTCAATGACGTCCGAGCGAGTGGCGGCCTACCGCGATCACGTCGGCGGGGCCGACGGGATGGCCATGACCGTGATGGTGCAGCCGATGATCCACCCAGTGGTGTCGGGGGTGGCGTTCTCTCGAAACCCGATGACCGGACTGAACGAAGTCGTCGTTGAGGCGGTGGAGGGGCGCGGGGATCGTCTGGTCGACGAGGGCGTCACCCCGGACCGCTGGATCCGGCGTTGGGGTGGCTGGTCCGAACAGCCCGTCAGTCCCGTGTTGGACGAGAGCGTCGTTGCGTCGATTGCCGACGACACTGCCCGCATTGCCGCGGCCTACGGTTCGCCGGTCGATCTCGAGTGGGTCTTCGACGGCACAGACGTCTGGTGGCTGCAACTTCGGCCTATCACCGGCCTTGATGACATCAGCGTGTACTCGAGCCGGATCTCACGCGAAGTGATGCCCGGGATCATCAAGCCGCTGGTGTGGTCCGTGAACGTTCCGATGGTGAACCGGGCCTGGGTCGATCTGTTCACCGAAGCGATCGGTCCCAACAACATTAAGCCGGAGAATCTCGCCAAGGCGTTCGCCTACCGCTCCTATTTCAACATGGGCGCCATCGGCGACATCTTCGAGCTGCTCGGCATGCCGCGAGACTCGCTGGAGTTGCTGCTCGGACTCCCGGCCGGCGCCGACCAGCCGTCGTTCAAGCCGACGGCGGCAACGATGCGACTCCTGCCCAAGATGATTCGTCTCGCCGCCAGCAAGGCCCGCTATGGGAAGACTATCCCCGGAGAGGTGCAGAAGCTCATGGGCTCCTACCGGGCCTTCGATCGGGAGGATCTGCGCGGTCGCTCCGACTCGTCGCTCCTCAGCGATGTCCGGGCGCTCAGCGAAATCGGGGTACGGGCCGCCTATGCCAACATCGTGACGCCACTGCTGGCCAATCTCTACAACGCCATACTCCGCTCCCGGCTGACCAAGGCGGGTCTGGATCCAGAGTCGATCGATGTGGCCGGGACCGCGGAACTGGTTGATCTGAACCCCAATGTCCACCTCGATGTGCTGAGCGAGCAGGTGGCCGAGCTCGACGCTGAAGTAGTTGTTGCGATGCGTGCGGAGGGATACCAGGCAGTGCCTGACGACTTGCGCAGCAGCGTCGACGAGTTCCTCGATCGATTCGGTCACCTCTCCGCCAGCGGGAACGACTTCTCGGTCACCCCGTGGAGGGAGACGCCGGACGCCGTCGTCACCATGGTGCTCGATCACGCCGAGACTCGTGGTGCGGTGCAACGTATGGAGTGGGGCGACGCCGAGCAGCAGCTCGGCCCTGTCGCTCGTCCGACATTGCGGGCCCTGCGCAGGCGAACCCAGGAATATGTTGCCCACCGCGAGTCGGTGAGCTTCGCCTACACATACGGCTATGGGCTCTTCCGAAGGTACTTCCTCGAGATCGGCAGGCGCCTCGCCGAGCGGAGTGTCCTGGACGAACCCGAGGATGTCATGTTCCTGTACGCCGACGAGGTGCGGTCTGCCCTCCTCCGGCAGTCCTTGGACGCCGCACCGGCGGAGCTGGTTGCCGCTCGCCGCGCCGAGATCGATGCGGTGCGCGATGTGGTGATGCCGGAGATCATCTACGGCGACGACTTCGTCCCGAGCGATCGGTCCGGCGTCGGGAGCTCCGTGCAGGGGATTCCCACCTCGCGGGGGCATCACCGCGGCACCCTCCGAGTAGTGCGAGACACCAACGAGTTCGGAAAGGTCCAACCCGGGGACGTGATTGTCATCCCCTACAGCGACGTGGGCTGGACGCCGCTGTTTGCCCGCGCCGGTGCCGTGGTGGCTGAAGCCGGCGGCATGCTTTCGCACAGCAGCATCGTGGCGCGGGAGTATCGGATCCCATGTGTGGTCTCCGTGTCGGGGGCCACGCAACTTCCCGACGGCGCCATCGTCGTTGTCGACGGCTACGCCGGCACGGTCGAGGTCGAGGAGCCGAGCGATGCCGGCGACACGACGTCGGCGGATCTGGCAGAGTTGGCCGGGCCCGGCGAGTAAGGAGCCGAATCTTGGAGTGGGTAGCTGCAGTCGGTTTGGTGGTGGCCGGCTACCTGATCGGGTCGATTTCGTTCGCCCGCATCGTTGGGCGGCGGGTGGTTCCCGCCGCCGATCTCGGCTCCACGGACCTCGAACTCCCCGGTGGGGCCACCATCGAGTACAGCGGTGTCAGCGCCACCTCGATCGGGGCGCGCACCGGCCCGAAATGGGGGATTGTCGTTGGGGTGGGCGACATGCTCAAGGCGTTCGTTCCGACGCTGGCCGTCCGTCTCGTCTGGCCCGACGATGACTACTACCTGATCGTGGCGGTTGCCGTCATGGCGGGTCACATCTGGCCGGTCTTCTATCGGTTCAAGGGTGGTCGGGGTCAGAGCCCTCTGTACGGCGGTCTTGCCGCCGTCGATTGGGTAGCCATCCCCGTCACGACGGGGATCGGGGTCGTGGTGGGTCTCTTTGTGCTGCGCGACATGCTCATTGCCTACACGCTGGGGCAGTGGTTGCTGATTCCGTGGTTCGTGTGGCGCGGCGGCCCACCTGAAGTCGCCTATGCAGTGGCAATCAATGTGCTGTTCACCATCGCCTCGATTCCGGAGATACGGGAGTACCTGGAGCTGCGCCGAACTGGGAAGCTCAAGCAGGTGGGAAGATGGAGCGAATTCACCTCGTCGCACCCGGCGATGGGCACCGGTCGTCTCGACGATGACGGCGCCGGCGACGACTAGGTCACGTGAGCAGCTGGGTTGTCAACCGTGCGGGCAGGATCCTCGTGGAGGGCTTCGGCGGGCTACTGACCCGGTCAGCGGGGTTTGCCGGGCGCGCTTGGGCAGGATGGCGCATACCAAAAAAACCTTGATTCTCTGTCACCCACCCGCCGGGCTCGCTCGTCTGTCACTATTGAGAGGTTCGAAGGAGTAGAGGGAGAGGGAGAGATGGACTGGTGGGTACTCGAGATCATCGTGGTCGGCATCCTGATCACGATCGTGCTCGTGCTCGGACCGCTGATCAAGCGGTACGGCAAGGGGTACGCCGCCGACGTGTTCCGGGCGAACCCCCGGACCGGCAAGAGCTATCTCGTGCTGATGGACATCGCCTACTACCTGATCTTCGGCGCCTACGTGCTGTTCAGTGTTCAATTCGACCGTGATGTTTCCGGCGGATGGACCGAGCAGGTGAGCGCCCCGCAGCTCGAAGCTTCGGTGATCAGGATCGGCGGAATGCTGCTGCTGATGGGACTGCTGCACGGACTCAACGTGCTCACCCTGCCGGTGATCGGCCGTCTGTTCAGCCTCAACCGTCAACTCGACGATTCGACCCAAGGCGACCCCGGGCAACTCGAGGTTGCCTGAATCGCCCGCTTCGCGAACCCGCTCGACACGGGGCCGGCCCGCCGCCGGCAGCTTCGAATCAAAGGAATGACCGAGATGTTTGGTCGCAGAATTGGACAATTGATCGTGGTGATCGCCCTCGTTGTTGTCGCCGCCGCTCCGGCCTCGGCCGGAACCGGGGTGCGGAAACACGCAGAGGTCACCAAGGGAGCGTTCGTGACGCTGTCCGGAGGCGCAGACCTGGGGTATCAAGTGGAGGGCGGCGCGGTGATGGTGCGGGTGCCATGGCACCACGGGCGTACCTTCGTGGTGGTCCACGTTCGGGGGTTGGATCCGACGACGGTGTACCCGGCGCATGTGCACAACGCCCCGTGTTCCGCCGATCCTCCGGGTGGCGGTCACTATCAGCACGAGGTCGGTGGTGCGGCTGATGATGTGAACGAGATCTGGCCCGCGATAACGACAAATGCCGCAGGCAGGGGCCACAGCTCGGCCATGCACGGGCACTGGGCCCGACCGGAAGCGCAGTCCATCGTCATTCACTATCCGGCGAACACGTCGATTCGCCTCGCCTGTGCTGATTTGAGCTAGAGGGGGCGAGCGGTTGCTGGCAACAGCGGGCGGAAGAGAGCGGCGGCGGCGTCTGTTCGTCGCCGCCCTCTTCGCTCTCGCTCGGGACGGCGCCACGGTTTCGGAGCCGGCACATTCCACGGTCCAGGACGGCGTTGACGCCGACGAACTCGTTGCCCGGCTCTTCCGTCAAGAGGCACCCTCGCTGGTGCGGATGGCGCGTCTCTTCACCGACGACCGCAACGCCGCTGAGGACCTCGTCCAGGAGGCCTTCATTCGTCTGCACCGTTCGGCCGGCCGGATCCGCGATCCCGACAAGGCAGCGCCCTACCTTCGCTCGATCGTCCTCAACCTGGCGCGGGACCACAACCGGCGCGGGTTGATGTCGTTGCGGCACCGAGAAGCACTGAAGGTCGAGGCTGACGGCTTCTCGCTCGAGGACCAGATCGTTGCCAAGGGGGAACAACAACAGGTGGTGGACGCACTGCGTGAGCTGGCACCCCGTCAACGCGACTGCCTCGTGCTGCGCTTCTTCTACGACCTATCGGAGCGCGAGATCGCCGAGACGTTGGGCATCTCCCCAAACTCGGTTAAGACTCACTGTCGGCGCGGGATGGGGGCGCTTGGTGCCAGACTCGGGGAGCCGACATGACGACTGAACAGCGCCTGGCCGAAGCGCTCGCCGCCGCCAAGGACTACGAGGTGAGTGCTGACCTGTGGAGTCGCGTCATGTACTCCATCGAGGAACAGCGCGATCACAGGCGTCGTCTGGTATTGACGGCGACCGCCCTCATCGTGGTTGTGGCCGTGTCGGTGTCGGTCGTAGCAGCGAGCGTTGAGCGACTCGGCGGTCGGGCGAGGGTTGATTGGCGGGCGTTGGAGGGCATCGAGTTCCTGGTGCTGCTGGTGCTCGTCGCGTCACTGGGTCCGGCAATTCGCCGCTTCGGGCGCGGGTTCGTATCGAGTTTGTTCGTCACCAGCCCTGGGACCGGTACCAGACTGCTGGGCCTACTCGACCTGGCGTACTTCCTGGTCTTCGCGGGCTATGTCTTGGTGACGTCTCGACTCGAAGAACCAATCGCCTACCTCGCGGTCGATATCGGAGATCAGCTCGAAGACGCGCTTTTCCGTGTCGCCGGTCTGCTGCTGGCAATGGGCGTCCTGCACGCGCTGACCTTGGTGGCGCTGCCGGTCGTGGCGCTCGTGTTCAATTCGACTCGGGCCGGCGCGAAGCTGCCTCGCTGGCTCGTCGTGATCCTGATCGTGGTCGGACTCCTCGTTGCGATGGAGGTGCCCGGCGCGTTCCTGGCTGCCATCGGATTGTCGGGCTGACCCGCCTGCAGCGACGGCCTGTCACCCAAACGGTGACGCAACTCGTCCGTAGGGGTAGACAAGCGGGAGGACGACGTTGGCGGTTGTGGATCACAAGAGGCTGGAGTCTGACATCACGCGGACTCCGGTTCTCGTCATCTTGCGAGAAGTGGCCGCGTCGGGAATCGCTGCCGCCGTGGCGGGCGTGGTAGCCGGCGGTGTGGGTGGTCGACTGGTGATGCGGTTTGCGGCGTTGATCGATCCGGCCCGAACCGGTTTCCGCACTGAGAACGGGAACCGCATCGGCGACATCACACGCGACGGGACCGTTGCTCTGGTTCTGTTCGGCGGATTATTCGCAGGCATGGCGGCGGCGACGGTGTGGGTCGTGGTGCGGCCGTGGCTGCCGATGCGGCGGATGCCTCGCTACCCGGCTGCGGTCCTTGCAGCCGTTGCGCTGACGGGGTTCACAGTGGTCGAGGGCGACAATCGGGACTTCTTCATCCTCGAACCCGCCGCGGCCAACGTAGTGATGTTCGTTTCCATTGTTGCGCTGGCGGGTCTACTGACTGTCTGGTTGGACCGCAGGTTCGTGGCTTGGTGGCGGGGCGCCCGCTGGTTCACTCCGGTCGCCTTGGGTGTGGTCCTGCTTGGCGGACTGCTCGCTCCGACCTCCTTCGCCAGCTTCTTGTCGTCGGACTTCTGTTTCTGCGATGTTCCGCCCCGTCCCGTCGGGGTGGCGCTGCTCGTCGTGGCTACAGCCACCGCGATCACGTGGGTCCTGCGCTGGCGGGGAATCGAGTGCCCGCAGGCGTTGCGCCTCGTCGGGTGGGGCGCAACCGTCGCTGCTGTCGTATTCGGACTGGCCCACCTCACGGGCCAGATCGCAGCCATTGTCTGAGGGGCTCGGACCCGCTTCAACCATCACGGGTCGGTGGCCGTTGCCTTTTCCGGGCTTTCGGTCGGTGTCTTTTCCGTGTCGGTCGACGATGCCTTTTCCGAGTCGGTGGTGACAACCTGCAGGTTCACCGTCACCGGCGTGCTCAGCTCGCCGGCCAGATGTTCGGCGATGATGGTGGCATCAGGCACGGTTCCGGGTGTGGCGAGGACCACCTCAACTTCGGCGACACCGTCGTCGACCTGGACGCCTACGTTGACGACCTCTGCGGCGGAGTGGTCCTCCACGAAGTTCTCGACGGCCTCCTCGACCTCGGCTGTCTGGTCGCTCTGGGGCAGCACCGTACCTCGGCCGAACTGCATGGGGAGGGCGACGATGATGACGGCAAACGCCGCCCAACGAAAGCCGTATGAGAGCGGTGCGTCGCCGCTGAAGAGTCGGCGACCGGGGACAAGCCCGGCGGCGACAAACGTGATCGCCGCACTCACGATGATCCCCGCCACGTTGGCGAGAAACAGGTAGAACGCTCCCGCCGCCAGGCTCCACTCGGTGAGTTGCAGCGACATACCGACGACGATCAGCGGCGGCACCAAGGCAACGGCAACGGCAACGCCGGTCAAAGCGTCGCTGGCGTTGGGTCTGACCTGTCCGTAGGCCCCGGCGGCCCCGGCCGCCATGGCAATCCCGAGGTCGAGCAGGTTCGGCGAGGTGCGGGCGAGCAGTTCGGCGGGCAGCGGATGGGGGTCGCCGGGAATCGCAAACGAGATGGCCACGGCGAGACCGATGGCGATGGCAACCCCCACGGCGATGAGCGCTCCTTGGCGGAGGATGCGGACCGGCCACCCCATCACGACCGCGGCAGCTACACCGAGAACCGGTCCGAGCAATGGAGCCACGAGCATGGCGCCGATGACAACTGCCGTTGAGTCGGAGAGCACGCCGAGGGCGGCGATCGCGCCGGACAACGCGGTCAGCAGCGCAAAGCGGGCTAGGAACGGGCGGCTGCGGTGACCTTCGTGGAAGAGGCCGGCGATGATCCGGCTGCGGTCCTCGGATCCCAGCGGGTCACGATCGTCGAGGCTGAGTCCGCTCCGATCAAGCGCGGACCACAGCGGCGTCAACACTGCCGCGTGGCTGGATGTGGTGCCTTCGTTTGATGGTGAAGCCGCCTGGGACGGCTCCGGGGGAGATTCGGTCATGGGTCTCTGACTGACTCGGCGTCGGGTACAGCGCCCCCCGTGTCGAGTTGCGGTCGCCATGGTCAGGGTTCGTTACCTAACGGAGGGATAAGTCGGTGGCAAGGAGTTGCCTGCGTCAGCCGGCCGACAGACGGCATACTGGTGCGATGGAACACAACGTGCTCGGTGGCGAACTCGAGATGTGCAGCGACGACCCCGTAACCGGGTGGTTTCGCGATGGGGCATGTCGCACAAATGATGCGGATCAGGGGAGCCATACGATCTGCGCCGTCATGACCGCCGAGTTTCTCGCTCATCAGCGCAGCATCGGCAACGACCTGACGACGCCGATGCCCCAGTATCGCTTTCCCGGTTTGGTGCCGGGTGACCGTTGGTGCGTCACCGCACCGAACTGGCTGCGAGCGGTGGGCGCCGGAATGGCGGCACCCGTCGTGTTGGCATCGACGCATGAGCGAGCCCTCGAGGTCGTGCCGCTCGGGGTACTGGAGGCGCATGCCGTCGACGTACCAGCCGACCCCGGCTCGCTGGGAGAGTAACGCCCTTAGCCCTTGAGCAAGCGGGTTATGGCCGCTGCCAGCGTTGCCATCATTCGACGCTGCCGCGGCTGTTCATTGCGCAGCTCAACTCGGTTGAGCACGCGGTCCGCGGCGTCGCGGTTGGCAAAGAAGTATCCGGCCTTCATCGTGGTGTCCCCTCCGTGGTGTTGACCTATAGAGGCCGACGGGCAGGGCTTGATACGTTGATCTTTGGGAATGCCGGCCGACGCGACCTGGCCTAGGCACACGGGTTTTGGTAGGTTTCGGGCGATGGAACCGGTTCTGGTTTCGCGGCGAATCACCGATCTCCTGGTCGGCGCGTCTTCCGGCCCGGAGCCGAAGGTGCGCGCCTGGGACGGATCGCAATGGGGTCCTGAATCCGCTGCGGCCACCCTGGTCCTGCAACACCCCGGCGCACTGCGGTCCATGTTGCTGCCGCCAAACGACGTGTCGGCGGGGGAGGCCTACGTTTTCAACGACATCGACATCGAGGGTGACATCTTCTCGATGCTGGAGTTCGCCGCCGATCTTGACGCCATCAAGCCGGGATGGCGGGCATTTCAGATCCTGCGTTTGGCGCGAAGCCTGCCCAACGAGCCGGCCGAAGCCGATGAGCGTCCCAAGCGGCGACCGCGTCTGAGCGGTCGGCTCCATTCGATCGGGCGTGACCGACAGGCGGTCACTTACCACTACGACACCGGCAACGAGTTCTTCCGGCTGTTACTGGGTCCCACCATGGTGTACTCGTGTGCGCACTTCCTCTCGCCGGACGAGGCCCTCGAGACAGCGCAGCGCCGCAAGCTCGACATGATCTGCCGCAAGCTCAGCCTGGTGCCGGGCCAACGACTCCTCGACGTCGGCTGTGGCTGGGGTTCGCTGGTCGTTCATGCCGCCCGGGAGTACGGAGTGGAAGCGGTTGGGATCACCGTGAGCAGCGAGCAGGCTGAGGCAGCCCGGCAGCTGGCCAAGGAAGCCAGGGTGGACGATCGAGTTGAGATCCTCCAGCGTGACTACCGCGAGATCAACGGAGAGTTTGACGCCATTGCCTCGGTGGGCATGTTCGAACACGTCGGGCGCTACAAGCTTCCGCAGTACTTCACGCAGCTACGGCGGCTGCTGGCTCCCGGCGGCCAGGTGCTGAACCATGGCATCGTCACCCGTTCGCGGGGCAGGGCCGGGCGGCGCTCTACGTTCATCAGGACCTATGTCTTTCCGGACGGGGAGCTGCGGCCGGTAGACGAAGCCATCGCCGCCGCCGAAGACGCCGGGTTCGAACTGCGCGACGTCGAGGCCTTGCGGATGAGCTACGCCCTGACGCTGCGGCGTTGGGTGGCCAACCTCGAAGCCAACCGCGACGAAGCCATCAGTTTGGTCGGCGACCGGGTCTACCGCATCTGGCGCGTGTACATGGCGGGGTCGGCAGTGTCCTTCGAGCGCTCAGGCGTCGGGGTGTACCAGCTGCTGCTGAGCGACCCGGCGCGCCCGTGGACTTATGGGCGCTCCCGATTGCTTGCCTCCGACGACAGCTGATCCCTCTTCAGTTGTAGTGGCGCACGTCGTCCCAGATGTCGGCCAGCTGCCCGTCGGGCTCGAGGCACAACCACAGCGGTAGGCCGTACTCTTCGTTCTCTACGCCGTAGGGATTGGTGATGGTGCCGACCTGTTGGACATCCGGGCAGATGCGACGAAGCGGGTCCCCGATTTGGCCCACACCGATCACTGCTCCGTGCTCGCTCGGTGGACCCCAGAGCCAGTAGTTGTTGTGGCCGCTGGCCGCCGCCGGGAGGCCGGAGCCGGAGCCCAGAACCTCGATCGCGCCCGATTCGCCATACGAGCCCGTGAAGATGGCGACATCGGATTGTTGGTCGGCGGGGATGGTCTCGTAGACGGCCGTGACTTGGTCGACGAGTTCTGGCCATCCCACCGTCTCGCCGAGTTCGCCGGTGGCGTCGAGTGCGGACATCGACGACGGCGGCAGCAGCGGGAGGGAGATGAACAAGCCGATGAAGATGCCGAGGGAGGCGGCTCCGATCATCACGCGCCGGCCCACCGCGGCGAGGTCCTCAAACCACAGCGAGCCCGCCGCCAACAACACCGGGAACATCGGAGCGACGTAGTACGACTTGCCCCCGGCCATCAGGAAGAACACGAAGAGCAGAACAAACGCAATACCGATGGCACGCCATCGGGCGAGTTGGGGCGATCGCAGTAGACGCCACAATCCTATGACAGCGGGGACGGCGAGCACGATGGAGAGCAGCCCGATCTGTTCGAGCACGAACGCGACCGGTCCGTCGCTGCGGCCGGCGAGGGCCGTGGCCATCTCGAACTGAGGAAAGTCGTTGGCCGCCTGCCATAGGAAGTTGGGCAACGCAATCACGGCGGCAATCGCCACCCCAATCCAAGGCCACTTGTCGGCGAGGAGCTTCCTTTGCGCAGTGACCACCAACCCGATCAGCACCGCGGCGGCGAAGAAGGCCATGAGGTGTTTGTTCTGCAGGCCGACCCCGACGGTGAGCCCGAGGGCGAGCCACCAGCGGGGATCGGCGCCCGCCAACAGACGCACCAGGAGGTAGGTTGCCAGGGTCCACAGCAGGTAGTCGAAGGTCGATGTGCTGAGGAGGTGTCCGACGGCGAGGGCAAACCCGGCCCCTCCTGCCGTCACGGCGGCGAAGGTCTGCGCTCGGGGGCCTCCTCCGAAGCGGCGGGCCATGGCTGCGGACAGCAGCACGACGGCGGCGAGCGCCAGCGCAGGGAGGATGCGCAGGGCGACGGGTGAGGTTCCTCCGACTGTCTCGGAGATGCGAGCCAGCAGAGGAGTCAGCGGCGGCTGGTCGACGTACCCCCAGTCGAGGCGCCGTCCGGCAACGATGAAGTAGAGCTCGTCACGGTGGAAGCCGTATCGGGCGGACACCGCCAGTAGGAGCACGACGACACCTCCGGCAGTCCACCAGACACTACGCGGAAATCGGGGGCGTGGCGCCGCCGCAAGTGTGTCTGCTGTGGGGTTCTGATCCGTTCTACGTCCTTTCGGCCACGCCGATGATATTGCCCTCGCTGTCCTTGAACCAGGCGCCGCGGCTTCCGCTTGGCGTGGTGATGACGCCGTCCACGGTGGCAAAGCCATCCCCGAGGTCGTAGTCCTCCAAGACGATGCCGTTGGCGCGGAGCTCGCTGATGGTGGCGTCGAAGTCTTCGACTCGGAAGCCGGCAGCCGTGGCTTGGTTGGTCCCTGCAAACGACGACTGGTACAGGGTGAACTGAACCCCGCCGGTCTCGTAGTGGACTTCACCGTCGGACGATTCCTCGACGGGGGTGAGTCCCAGGTGTTGGCGATACCAATCCTTGGCTCTCGCTATGTCCGATGCCGGCAGGGCGGCGTTGAGTGGTGCGTTCATGAGTCCTCGCTCGTGAGCTCCTTCGCAAGCGTACGCGGCGAGGGAGGGGGAAGTCGCCAGGTTCTCGGTCGCCGAGGGACTAGCGGAGGATTGGTCATGCGCCGATGCCGGAACTCGCGTAGGTTTCGACGGGTTCCATAGAGAGGGGATCCCAATGAGGAACAGACGCAAGGTGCTGATCGCGGTGGTTGTACTGGCTGTGATGGGCTTACCAGGAGTGGCCAGCGCCGGCCAACAGTCGTGCGACAGCCGTGTCAACAACACCATCAAGAAGCTGCTCGAGTGCGTGGATGTCGAAGGCGCTCGTGAACACCAGGCGGCGCTTCAGGCGATCGCGGACGCCAACGGCGGGATTCGGACGTCCGGCACACCCGGCTACGACGCCTCAGTTGCCTACGTAGCCGAGCGAATGGAGGCGGCCGGCTACGACGTGACTGTGCAGCCGTTCGACTTCCAGACGTTCATCGAACTCACACCGTCGGTCCTGGAGCAGGTGACGCCGCCGCCGGCAGGACCCATCGTCAACAGAGTGATGTCGTACTCCGGAAGTGGGGACACCACGGCTCCGGTGAGCACGCTGCCGGTCATCACCGGATGCGACGCGTCGGACTTTGTCGGATTTCCCGCCGGCAACATCGCGCTGATCAGCCGTGGAGCGTGCACGTTCGCCCTCAAAGCGACAAACGCGTTCAATGCCGGTGCCGCCGGAGTGGTCATCTACAACAACATCCCCGGCACGCTGAACGGCACGCTCAGCAATACCTTCACGCTCGACATCTCGGTCACGGCGGTGACCCAAGACGTCGGCCAGCAGCTGGCGGCAACGACCGGGTTGGTGATGCGGCTGAAGACCGACACGTTCCGCGGTGAAGCGACCAGCTACAACGTCATTGCGGAGTCGCGTGGCGGCGCCGATGACAACGTGGTGGTGGTCGGTGCGCACCTGGACTCAGTCAACGCCGGGCCTGGGATTCAAGACAACGGGTCGGGCAGCGCAGCGATCCTCGAAGTCGCCGAGCAGATGACGAAGGTGAAGCCGCGTAACAAGGTGCGCTTCGCGTGGTGGGGTGCCGAGGAATCCGGTTTGGTGGGCTCGACGTACTACGTCGACAGCCTGGCGCAGGAAGAACTCGACGACATTGGACTGTATCTGAACTTCGACATGATCGGTTCGCCGAACCACGTGTTCTTCATCTACGACGGCGACGATTCCGACGGCGTCGGAGCCGGCCCGGGACCCGATGGGTCGGCTCAGATCGAGCAAGTCTTTGAGCGGTACTACACCGAGCAGGGCTTGCCGTTTAAGGGCACCGACTTCTCCGGCAGATCCGACTACGGGCCGTTCATTGCGGTTGGGATTCCCGCCGGCGGACTGTTCACCGGTGCCGAGGGCATCAAGACAGCCGACGAGGCGGCGTTGTGGGGTGGCACCGCGGGTGATCAGTACGACCCCTGCTATCACCTGGCGTGCGACACGTACGACAACATCAATCTCGAAGCGTTCGACGTGAATACTGATGCTGTTGCCTACGCAACGTTGCAGTTCGCAATGAACACCGAGATCGTGAACGGACGCAAGGGCAAGGGCAATTTCAAGCTGCCCGATCTCCTTCCGGCCTCGTGACCCTGCCGAGCAGGTGATGTGAGGGGGCGACTGCGGTCGCCCCCTCACTGCGTGGTCGGCCTTGACAAGCATGGGGTCTATTCGGCTCAGTTGTGAGGTTCTCCCGTTCGCGTCAAGCTCCTGTGTCGATGGGGGCGGCGTAGGCCACGACGTTGTCCTCGTAGCTGCTCAGTGAGCGGTTGAAGTCTCCGCCACAGGTAATGAGGGTCAGCACGGGGTCTCCGTCCTTCTCGAAGATGCGCTTGAGCGGGAGTTCCTGCTTATCGTATTGGGCGACCTCGAAGACCTCGAAGGTGCTCATCGAGCCATCGTCGTAGCCGATGGTGACCACGTCGCCCGGCTCAACGTCGCTCAAGTAGCGGAAGACGCCGTTTCTGCCGTTGTAGGAGATGTGGGCCGCCAGCACCGCTGAGCCGTTCTCGCCGGGTGTGGGGTTGAAGCGATACCAGCCAACGGCGTCGGCTCCGGGAAGCTCCATGTCGCCATTCTCCTCAACGCCGACGTCGATAACGGTGGCGTTGGAAACGTCGATTCGGCTGATCGAGATGGAGGTCGGGGCGGGCAGATCGTTGCGGTGCTCGGCAGGGTCGTACTCGGCCGAGCCGACCGGAGCCACCAGGTCGGCCAGCGGTGAAACGGTCTCCGTGGTGGGTGCGGCGGGAGCGCTGGTCGTTGACGTCGATGGTGGCGCCACCGTCACCGTGGTTGTCGTGGTCGGAGCCGGTGCACTCGTGGTCGCCGTTTCAGACGAGCTGCAGGCGGCACCGAGCAAGGCGATGGCCAGGATGGAGGCGGCGGCGGTGCGTTTCATGAGGGGAGATCGTAAAGGGGGTGGGGCAAATGCCCCACCCCCTTCGTGTTGATGGTCGATCCGTCGTAGCTCAGTTGCTGCGGCGGGCGAGGGTCAGGCCACCGGCGGCGGCGAGGGAGGCGATGATCGCCATGCCTGCGACGGCCGCCATCGGGAAGCCACTCTCGACCGGGCTGTTACCGGAGGGGACCTCGGTCGGGGTCTGACCAAGACCGGTGATGGACTCGGTGAGAACCGTCAGGGTTTCACCCTCGAGCGAACCAACCGCGTAGACGGTGAGCGAGTCGCCGTCGTTGACCGCAATGTCGGCCGGGCCAATGACGACGGGCTCATCGGCACCGGTGGGCACCACCTCGACGCTGTAGGTCGCGGCGGGCAGGTCGGCCTTGTCCTCGTTCGGGTTGCTCAGGTTGGCGAACGCTACGGCGCCGTCAGCCTTCACGTCGACCGCCGGGGCGGCGGCGGTGTGGCGGACCACGAGGCGGCCGTTGCCGGCTGCGATCGCCGACGTGTCATTTTCAAACACGGTCAACGTGGGGGTTCCGGCGGCATCGAGGTTGGCGATGATCGAGTAGTTGCCGGAGGCGGGGAGCGCGACGTCGCCCGCATCGATGGCAACCGTGTCGGTGCCGGCCAGCTTGACCTGCACGTTCACCAGGGTGTCACCGGCGAGAGCCGACAGATCCTGGGTGTCGCCGAAGTCGAAGTTGGCGAAGACGACGGCGTCGTCAACGTAGACATCAACCGGAGTGTCCGGAATGCCGTGGATCAGGTGGATACGTGCAGCAGCTTGCCCCATGGCAGGTGCCGCAATTGCGAGAATCATGAGTGCTGCGGCGAATACCGCGACAAGCCTCTTCATTTTCTTTCCCTCCTAGTGGGATTGGTTGAAGGGATTACGGGGCCGACGCCGGTCGCGGATGAGTGTTCTTGGTGAGTTGGCTCGGCGGCAGTCACACAATGGCACCGCGGGCGGCTCAGCGGCCGAGTTGGAGGGGGAGAACTCGGGTGGTCGAGGGTGTGCCACAGATCTCCGCCATCACCAGCGGGCTCGGTGCTCCTCGGCCCAGCCGATCAGGCCGTCGATGGCTACATCGTCGCCGTCGTCATCGACAACGGTGCCGGCGTAGTGGCCGAACATCTGGTGCACCTCGGAGCGGATCAGCGCCAGGTTGGTCCGGGCGGTGCGGTCCAGGAAGGGAGTGAAGGCGAGTTCGACTCGGTCCGATCGCATGCGCCACGGTGCCGAGAAGTCGGCGTTGTTGTAGTCGAACGTCACTTCGCCGAGTTTGTGGATCCGGCCGTCGATCAGCACGGTGTTCTCGGTGGCCGCCGAGGTGTCGCCGAACCCGTATCCGAGGTTCAACCCGACGCGGCGCCCGTCGGCGAGGAAGCCGGAAGCGCTGGCCCACACCCAGAACGAGTTGTAGGCCCACACGCCGCGGCCCCAGTCGAGGTTACCGGAACTGGTTTTGGGCTCGACCTGGATGAGCTGGTCGCCAATGCTGATCTTGCCCTGGACCGGCATGCAGTTGATCTTGCGGTTGAGATAGAAGCGCTTGGCCTCGATGGGGATGACGATGACGGTGGACTCGTGGTCGGCCGGCACGTCGAAGTGCAGGTAGGCCTCGAGGCGTTCCTTTCCGAAGCGATCCCAACCCACGCTGACGCTGCGTGAGTTGGCGTCGGAGCCAAACGAGAGCTGGGCTTTCTTCCCGGCGTACGAGGTGACCCCGGCGTCGCTGTTGCGGGGGAGTTGGACGCCGGTGCCGAACGGGATGGTGATGGTGTCCTCACGGTATGACTCATGGCCGAAGTCGACGAGGTAGATGAAGACCTGTCCGGCGTAGCCGAGGTGGGCGATGGTGGCGGAGAAGTAACCGTCGGGGAAGGTGACGCCGTAGTAGTCCCAGCGCTTGATCCGGTAGCGTTGGGCGGCGCCGAGCCGGTAGAACGAGGCGTGTTCGAGGTTGCAGTCGAGCAGGGGACGGCGGGCCCATCCGACTTGGGTCAGGTCGCCGCCGGGGGTGAGGAGCGGTGACGGTTCGGTGATCTCGTGCTGATCGGCGGGCATCCCAGGGCTCCCTACTCGTCGGCGAGCTCCGGCGGGAAGCCGCCGCGCGCCACCGGCCCCCAGCGTTCGATCTCGATTCGGATCAGGACTTTGCCCTGGTCGACCATGGCCTGGCGGTACTCGTCCCAGTCGGGGTGTTCACCTGCGATGTTGCGGAAGTACTCGACGAGCGGCTCGACGGCGTCGGGGAGATCGACGATCTCCGCGGTCCCGTCGACCTGGACCCATTCGCCCCCGAAGTCATCGGAGAGGACGCAGACCGACACCGCCGGGTTGCGGCGAATGTTGTGGACCTTGGCCCGCATCGGGTACGACGAGATGACGAGCCGTCCGTTGTCATCGACCCCGAGCGTGTTCGGCGACATCTGGGGTCGCCCGTCGCGGCGGGTGGTGGACAGGATGGCCTGATGACGGGGCCGGACGAACTCGAGTAGCTCTTCGCGGGTGACGGTCGTGTTGGTTGCGATGGTGCGTGCCATGGCCACCAGCCTATAACCGTTATCCGGGGCGCGATCTGTGCATGCGGAGCGGTCGGGTCGGTGGTTCAGGCGGTGTCGATGATGACGCCTTCGACTCGGTAGCACACCGACAGGCGGTAGGGCTCGTCGAGGGCGTCCCAGATCCGGGCAGACTCCTCGAAGCTGAGGTCGCTCGGTGCGAGTCGAGCGTCGATAGGGCTGACGCTGAGGTTCGGGATGCGTTTCGACCCTCGCAACATTGGGTTCGCCTCGAGGATCTGAATGGTGCGACCCAGGATCAGCTGATCGGTATCGGGCTCTCCCGACGTTGGCGTCATCAGGTAGTAGAGATCTACCTGGGCGGAAGGCCGGTCGCCGGTGGGGGAGTTGGAGCTCGAGACGGCGCTCGGCACGACCCGGAACAAGAACATCGACATCAGCCCGTGCTCGTTGCCGGAGATGACGTCGGAGGGCGAGAACACCGAAATGCTCTGCGGATCGACGTGGTGGTTGCCGATGTTGGTTGCGCTCAGACCTTCGAAGAGCAGCCAACGCAGCTGCAGGGTCACGTCTCGGATGGCGGTGAAGTCGCTCATTCAATCCCTCGTGTCGCGGTCCGAGCGGGGGCCCGGACTGTATGGATCGGCTCAACGCCCGGAACCTTGATGGCGGCAATTGGCTATCGCGTCATTGTCTTGGAGTAAGCGGATCGCAGAGCGGCAGATGGCGCTGGCTCGCGATGGGCTCCACGACACTGTTGAGCCCGATGCGGCTCAGAGTTGGGGCTGCCGCCACAGTTCGGCTCAAGCTGCGGCTTCGGCAACCTGCGGCTTCGAGCGGCGTGACGTGCCGCGTCTCGATCTCAGGGCAACGACGGCAATCGTGAACGTGATTGGGATCCACACTGCGACCTGGAGCAACTGGGGGCCGACGTCCGCGAGTGATCCTCCGCCGATGGCGACGACGCGCATCGCCTCCATGAGGGGTGCGAGGGGGAGGGCTTCGACGACCGTTTCGAGCCAGCCGGGCAGCCCACCGACCGGGAACCACGCGCCGCTGAGAAACACCAGTGGCATCACGATCATGCCGGCGAGCATGTTGGCCGAGTCGACGTTCGATGCCTTGGCTCCGATGGCGAAGCCAACGGAGAGGAACGTTGCGGCGGCAATCACAGTGAGGACGATCATCCAGAGCGGGTTCCCGGCGATGTTGGCTCCGAGGAGCACTCCGACGCCAATGACGACGGCCGCCTGGACCGCCACGACGATCAGCCGCGCCACGACTTGTCCGGCGAGAAACGCGCTCTGTGGGATCGGCGTGGCTTCGAGCCGCCGCAGGACCTTGGTCTCGCCGAGCCGGGCGTAGGAGCCGGATGTCCAGAAGACCGAGAACTGGACCGAGGCCATCGCCAGAATCCCGGGGAGGACGAAGTCGAAGTAGTCGATTCCGCCGGCCCCGGTGGAGATGCCCTGGTCAGTCAGCTGGATGTCGAAGGCGGCGAATGCCAGCAGGAAGATCGTCGGGAACAGCATCGCCGAGATGAGCGTCTGTCGATCTCGGACGATTGACCGAAGTGATGCCTTGAACATGGTGATGGTGGAACGCATGGGTGGAACTCCTTTGTTGTCAGTCGCGCAGGCGACGGCCGGTGAGGTTGAGGAACACGTCTTCGAGGGTCGAACGGCGGATGGAAACGGCGCGCAGCTCGACGCCGGCGTTGCCAGCCCAGCGGTAGAGGGCCGGTACGGCGATGTCGGCCGCGTCGACCGCCAGCTCGTGTGTGGCGGCACCGTTGAGCCGGCTGCGGGTTGCGGTCACGGCGGGCAGTGCGGCGAGCTCGGCTTTCGACACCTCGTGGTCGGTCGTGAAGATGACGGTGGTGCCCGATCCGTGCTGCTCCATCAGAGCAGTTGGTGTGTCGATCGCAGCGATCTGTCCGTGGTCGATAACGGCGACGCGGTCCGCAAGCGTCTCGGCCTCTTCCATGTAGTGGGTGGTGAGGATCACCGTACGGCCCTCATCGGAGAGACTGCGGATGACGTCCCACATGCTGCGGCGGGCTTGTGGATCTAGTCCCGTGGTCGGTTCGTCGAGGAACACGACCTCGGGATCGTTGACGAGGGCTGCCACGATGGAGAACCGCTGGGCCTGGCCGCCTGACAGTTCGCCGACGAGGGCCCTGCGCTTGGCCGTCAGCCCGACACGGCCGAGTAGGTCATCCGTGTCCAGCCGCTTTGGGTAGAAGCCTCCAAACAGATCAAGCAGCTCGCCGAGGCGGAGGAACTCGAAGTACGCCGACGACTGGAGCTGGACCCCGATCCGGCGCTTCACATCCATTGGGTCCGCTTGGGGGTCGAGCCCGAGAACCCGCACCCGACCGGCATCGGCCGGCGTCAGCCCTTCGACGATCTCGAGCGTCGTGGTCTTGCCTGCTCCATTGGGCCCGAGGATGCCGAAAACCTCACCGGGTGACACGGCGAGGTCGATCCCGTCGACGGCGGCGAAGGTGCCGCCATCAGGGTCGGGGTAGTACTTGACGAGACCTTCGATGACGACGGCGCCGTCTTCGACGGTGACTGGTGCGCCATTCGGCGTGACGCTCATGGTGTCCATCGTGGTGACCTCCCTGGGATTCGCAAAGCGGTTAACAGTTAACAAGTTAACCATTATCTCAGAAGTTGTCAACAGGGAAATGATTGATCAAGAAAGGAAAAGTGCTATCCTCGGAGCATGCATCCACATCACGCCCCCGGAGATCTTGACGCTGACGTCGATCTGAGCCCAACGCCCGTTCACCTCAAAGCGGCCTTCTCGCTGCTTCGGGTGTCGGCTTTGCTTGCGGACGAGCTCGATCGTGAGCTGGAGAAGGCCACCGGTCTCGGGCTGTCGGAGATCCTCGTGATCCTGCAGATCATCTTCAGCGGAGGGCGGTTGAAGATGGCCGATCTCGCCGACACTCTCGTGGTCACCAGAGGTGGCGTGACCAAGATTGTCGACCGTCTGGTGTCCGGCGGCTATCTGGACCGGGTTCCTTCGGTTGAGGATCGCCGCGTCGTGTATGCCCAGGTGACGGATGCCGCGATGAATCTGATTCGGACGCACCAGCCCATGGTCGAGGCGATCACCGCGCACCGCTTTGCAGCATTGCTCGACGAAGCCGAGGTCGACCAACTCCATGAGCTCATGCACCGCCTCTCGTGTGAGAACCCCGGTTGGGCGCCGCCTGAATCGGTCGTCCAGAGCCACGGCCACGATGAGGAACCCGCCGCTTGAAGGTGTGACGCAGCCGCCGTAGTCGTCGTACGCTGGGGGGTGAACCAGGTTGCGGCTGGGTTGGTCGGGAGATGCTGTGTGACGAAGCACGCCGAACTGCGTTTCTACGCCGAGTTGCGAGATTTTCTGTCGACTGATCGCACCTCGGGGACGGTCGTTCGCTCCTTCGACGTCGCCGGCAGCGTCAAAGACACGATTGAGGCGTGCGGGGTCCCACACACCGAGGTTGCGCTGATTCTCGCCAACGGTCGTGCCGTCGACTTCGGCTATCGGGTAAGGGACCGCGACCGCATCACCGTCTATCCACCATTTCGGGCCCTCGACGTGGAGCCGGCCTGGCTGGTGAGTCCGCAGCCGTTGCCCGCGGCCCGGTTCGTGCTGGACGGTCATCTCGGCAAACTGGCCAAGCACCTTCGCTTGTTGGGCTTCGACTCGGCGTACGACGTCGCCTGGACGGATCATCAGCTCGTAGAGATCTCAACTCGAGAGGCCCGAGTGTTGTTGACGAGGGACATCGGCGCACTGATGCATGCCGTGCTCGCCCGCGGGTATTTCGTCAGGGCAACGGATCCGTGGGAGCAGCTGCTGGAGGTGATCGGTCGGTTCGACCTCGGCTCGTGGTTGGATGCCTTCTCGAGATGTTTGGCGTGCAACGGCGAGCTGGTGGCCGTCGAAAAGGCTGAGGTCAGCGACAGTCTCTTGGCGGCAACTCAGCGCCACTTCGACGAATTCCACCGGTGCCCAGACTGCGAGCGGGTCTACTGGCAGGGATCTCACTATGCCCACCTGCGAGCGCTGGTCGAACGCGTCGCCGAAGCCGTGCAGCCTCGGCTTTGACCAGCGAGGTCGTTGAGTGGGCGAAGTCAGGATCGGAGCGTGGATTCGCGGCGGTGATCACGACCCTTCAGGCGTCGACCAATGGATTGTGGATTCGAACCCCTTCGATGACCTGACCGTGGTTGAGGTCCTCGGTGAGAATCTCGTCGCAGCCGGCTCGCCGAGCCGCTTGCACGATCAGAGCGTCCCAGATGCTGATGTTGGATTGGTCTGCGGTGTCGATGGCCGACAGGACCAGCTCGCCATCGGCTGCAACGACGGGAAGCTCCGCTAGGGCAATGACGGCATCGCGGGCTTGGTCGGCGGAGAGTGGGGGATCGAGGCGCCGGGTCGCCACGGTGTAGAACTCGGCGAGGACTTGGGATGACACCACCAGCTCGCTTGATCGGGCCAAGAGGGTCTCGCGGGCCTTGGCTTGCTTGGGTCCGGCAGATCGGTCGTACGCATAGACGGCGATGTTGGTGTCGAGGAAGGCTGTCATCGCTCGATGCGATTCTGGTAGAGGTCCTCGCGGCGCCATGTTCGCCCCGTCCCATCGCCTCCAGCGTCGCTGTGCTCGGCGATCTTCACGAAGCGACGCATCGCGGCGTCACGAGCGTCGGTGTTGGCATAGGCGTCCAGATACTCTCGTACCACAGCGTTCACCGACGTCCCCTCGTGGAGGGCTCGGATCCGGGCCCGTCGTAGTAGCTCGTCGTCGATCGACAGGGTGAGGTTGGCCACGGAATCAGTGTAACACGGATTATGTGCCGCATTCATGACACGATCGTACCTCGAGGGTGTGACAAAGAGTTGGCTTGCAGGCCGTCCGGGTTCACACAGGCTGATGCCAATCAGGGAATTGCCGGGAGCCGGTCTGGACCCACTCGTCTTGGGCCAAAACCCGCACTTCGACGAGTCTGCTGCGGCAGAATGCTCCCCAGTCCGCGGACGTATGGAGTGTCTCAGCCGAGCAAACCCGCCGGGTCGAACGTGACCTCCGTGGGGCCGACATCGAGCGTGACTTCGGTGCCGGGACCATGCCGCCCCTGCTCGACGAGCACGCCGTCCACCAATCGATAGTCGATCACCACCGGCCCCACGGGGTCGATGATCCAGTACCGCTCGAGACCTGTTGCGGCGTACTTGGCCGCCTTGCGAATGATGTCGGCGGCTGGGTCGGTCGACAGAATCTCCACGACGAGGTGAGGAAGGCTGGTCAGGCGCTGCGTTTCGCCCGTCTCGTTGAAGACGAGGAGGTCGGGAATGAACTCGTCAAGGGCCGGGCGCCACGCCCAACCTTCTCGAACTCGTACCGGCGGGTCGAGTGCCTGCTTGAGGAGGAGGGCGAGGTTGAGGGAGATGTCCTGGTGTGGGCCGGTGGGCGAGGGGCTCATGACCAAGGCTCCGTCGACGTATTCACCGCGCACATCGGGCCCCAAGGCTTCGTACTCGTCCCAGGACATGGGGATGCGATCGCCCGGTTGCATCGTTGTCGTGGCCATGTCATACACCGTACACCTCCGGCGTCCTCCAGAGCTAGGAACTGATGCTGTCATCTTGATGGCTCAGCGTGACAGATTTGATGCAAGGCCGAGGGGTGACGGTGCCGCCGTGTAGCCGGAAACGCGGATCAGTTGCTCAACGGCGGAACCGCCGAGGCCGAGCTACGGCCTACGGCCTACGGCCGCAATTCGACGTAGCCCGCGGCGGCGAAGTCACCGTCGAAGGCGAGGGCGGAAGTGATGCGTTCTCGTCGCATGGTGGCAAAGCTGGTCGCGTCCACGAACGAGTACTCACGTTCATCATGGCGCCGCAGCCACGATGCGGCTTCCGATTCCGCCTTTGCTGAGACGTGGCCGACGTGGACCCGCGGCGAGGAGTCGACTGCGTGGAGAAAGGCGACCGCGGCGCCGTGGCCGGCTCGCCGTCGCAAATAGGTCCACGCTTCCCCGACGACATGGTTGGTTGTCAGCCAACCCGCCGCGCCATGCTCCTCGACGAGTTCGATTGCCTCCTGGTGGCGAGGATCCTTGACCACGAGCATTGCGACGAAGAACGACGTGTCGACGAAGATCACGGCCCGTACACCACATCGTCGACGTCGGCCGGCTCGGCCTGGACGGTTCCGATCAGTCGGAATAGGGGATCGCTGCCCGCCGGAGGCAGCGGGTCGAGTGTCTCCCGTAGGACCCGTCGGATCACGGCCGCCTTGGACGAACCCTCCTCGCGGGCGATCCGGCCCACCGCCTCGTCGAGGTCCTCGTCGATCATGATCTGGAGTCGTTTCACAGATATGAGCTTACATCACTCCTGTTCCGCTGACGTAAGATCGTCGAGCCTGCTCGAGACCTGCAGCAGCAACCGGGCGAACGCCTCACCCTGACGCTGCTGCCGAGTGTTGTTCCCTCCTGGTCCCAGGAGGTCGGCTGTCCGCTCGATGGCACGGTTCCAGGCGCGGCCGGCTTCGTCGTTCAACCTGCGTTGAAACCGAACCATGCCTCCGGGTTCCAGTCTGTAGGACATGTCACGGAGTCCCACGCCAACACGTCCAAT
Organism: uncultured Acidimicrobiia bacterium; assembly: GCA_963704825.1. GTDB lineage: Bacteria > Actinomycetota > Acidimicrobiia > Spongiisociales > UBA5794 > CAVPHV01. Next base: position 17,383 of record CAVPHV010000012.1, on the reverse strand, counting down.
GGTTCTCCTGCGATGAGTTGTACTGAATTGCTCATGGCTCGAACGTAACGGGGCCGTGTGACAGGACCTCTGAGTGCACGACTCAAGCGTGTCACCCCGGAGTGATAGGTTGTGGCGCGTGAGGACGATGCGGAGCTCAGGGGTGGCCAAGTGGCGTTGAAGGTCCACGTTGCGCCGCATCCGGACGCCCTGGTTGCGTTGCTCGTCGATCAACTCGCGGATCCGCCCGAGGACCCATTTGCCCCCGAATTGATTGCGGTGCCGACCCGGGGGATCGAACGCTGGCTGACCCAGCAGATCGCCGCGGGGCTCGCCGCCCGCGGCGTCGGCGACGGCATCGCCGCCAACATCGACTTCCCTTCACCATGGCGGCTGGTGCGTGAGGTTCTCCTTGCCGTCCCCCAAGTTGCCGCCTCGGTCGACGCCTGGCAGGGCCCCGATCTGATTGCCCATGTGCTCGGCGCCGTCGACGTCCACTCCTCCGAACCTTGGATGCGGCTGATCGAGCGTTACCTCACAACCGCCGACGGCACCCCGGGACCGAACCGGATCACGGCCGCCACCAAGATCGCCGGCCTCTTCTCCGCCTACGCCCGGCGCCGCCCCGAGATGATTCGTTCTTGGGTGGCGGGCGACAGCACCGGACCCGACGGCGACCCGGTTCCCGGCGGTGACGCTTGGCAGCCCCGGCTGTGGCGGCTGGTGCGCGACCAGATCGGCATCCCCGCCCTCGCCGAACTGCTCCCCGCCGGTCTCGATTCGATCCGCACAGGTGCAGTCAGCCTCGATCTGCCCGACCGGCTCAGTATCTACGGACTGACCGCCACCGACCCGCTCGACCTCCAAGTGCTCTCTGCTCTGGGCGACCAGCGCGAGGTCGACCTCTACGTGCTCCACCCATCGCCGGCCCTATGGGAAGCGGTGGCGGGTGACGTGCCCCCGGTGCCGTCCGCCCGTGACACCGATTCCACCTCCGACTTCGCCCACCACCCGCTGCTCACCTCCTGGGGTCGAGACGCCCGAGAGCTGCAGCTGGTCCTCGCCGCCGCCGGACTCACCGGCAGTGCCCTCAACTTCCCCGAGACCGATCCGGCGACCCTGCTCACCCAACTCCAACACGACATCCGCACCAACCGCCCCCTCTCGCCCCCGGCGCCTTCCCTCGCCACCAGCGTTGAAGGTGGCTCCGGCCGCAGGCGGGAGACGGAGGGCGCACAGCAGATGGAACTGCTGCCCCTCGCAGCAGACGCGGAAACCACCGCGGCCGGCAGTGCCCCACCCAACGCAGAGGCTGCCCCTCCTGCGCCCGCCCTCGCCGCCCAGGTCATCGCGGGCACGGACCGCTCCATCCAGATCCACGTCACCCACGGGGCCCGCCGCCAGGTCGAGGTCACCCGCGACGCCATCCTCCATGTCCTTGCCGCCGACCAGACGCTGGAACCGCGCGACATCGTCATCATGACGCCGGACCTCGCCACGTTCGCCCCGCTGCTCGAGGCCGCCTTCCCAGTCAATCAGGACGACGACGGCGGGTTGCCCGACCTGCGGCTGCGGATCGCCGACCGTTCCCCGGCAGCGGTCAACCCACTGGTTCGCTTCGCCGCCACCGTGCTCGACCTCGCTGCCTCCCGCCTCGAGGCGGGGCGGCTACGCGAGCTGGTGACCCGACCCGTGGTGCAGCAGCGCTTCGGATTCGACCTCGACACCGCCGCTTCCATCGTCAGCCTCATCGACGATGCCGAGATCAGCTGGGGGCTCGACGCCGCCGACCGTGAGGGGTGGCGGGCCGGCTCCAACGACGAGCGCACTTGGCGCCGCGGCCTCGATCGGGCGCTCGCCGGGGTCTTCTACGAGGACGATCCGGTCCTGGTGGTGGCGGGCACGGCCCCGCTCGATGGGGTCGAAGGCCAAGAGGCCACGCCGGTGGGGCTGCTCGCCGCCATCGTCGACCGCATCGTCGCCATCCGTGAGATGCTCGCTACACCGCTGCCGGCCTCGCAGTGGGGTCGGGCCATCGCCGCCGGTGTGCGGCTGCTGGCAAAACCCGGCTGGGATGACGAGTGGCAGCTCGGCCAACTCGAACGGCTGCTAGCTGAGACCTTCCCCGATCCGGTGGACGGCGCCCCCGACCCGGTCCTCAGCCTGGCCGAGGCCGGCCGCGCCGTTGCGGGCTGGACCGAATCCCGCCCCAGCCCGCTGCACTTCCGCACCGGCGACGTCACCGTCTGCACCCTGGTCCCGATGCGGTCGGTGCCGTACCGGGTGGTGTGCCTGCTCGGGATGGACGACGACCGCTTCCCTCGCTCCAGCCGTACCGACGGCGACGACCTGCTCCTCGGTGACGAGATCTTGGGCGACTACGACCGTGCCACCCAGGACCGCCAGCTTCTGCTCGATGCGGTGATGGCGGCCGGCGACCACCTCATCATCACCTACTCGGGCCGCGACGAGCTGACCAACGGCGACCTGCCCCCGGCCGTCCCGATCGCCGAGCTGCGTGACACGGTGGAGGCGATGGTCGGCGCTGACGGCCTCGAGGCAGTCGAGACCATCCATCCCTTGCAGTCGTTCAGCAGGGCCAATTTCACGCCGGGAGAGCTCGATCTTCCCGGCCCGTTCGGCTTCGATCCGGTCGCTTTGGCTGGGGCTCGGGCGGTAGCCCGCCGGCGCGATGCCGCAGCGGGCCAAGAGCCGCCGTGGCCCGAGTGGGAGCCGGTCGAGGTGGTCTCCCTCGAGGACCTGATCCGCTTCCTCCAGCACCCGGTGCAGCGTTTCATGACCGCCCGGATGGGGTTCTCCGTCCCCAAGGCGGGCGAGATCCCCGACGACACGCTTCCTGCCGACCTCGGCGCCCTCAGCCGCTGGGGGTTGAAGGAGCGTCTGCTCGACGGTCTCGCCGACGGCTACGACCTCGAGGACCTTGCTGTCCGGGAGCTCGCCGGCGACGGTTTGCCGCCCGGCGCGCTCGGCCACGACGACCTCGACGACGCCGTCGAAGCGGCAACCGAGCTGTGGAACGGTGCGGTCGAGCGCGGCTACCAGCGTGAGGCGATGCGTCCGTATCGGGGTGAAGTGCAGGTCGGCGGCGTCACGGTCGAAGGTACCGTGCTGGCCGATCCCGACCGGGCCCACCTCGCCCGGGTGACGGCATCGCGGGTCAAGGGCAAGCACCGGCTGCGGGCGTTCGCCGAACTCGTGTTCATGAGCGCTCTCGAGCCCGAGGTGGCCTGGGAGTCGTTCGTGCTGGGCCGCTACGCCGGCGGCCGGGGCCACGTTGCGGTCACGATCGGGCCGATTGGTGAGTCGCCGCAGGAGCGCCGGGCCGAGGCCGAAGCGATGCTGGCCGAGTTGGTCGCCCTCTTTGTCGAGGGCCACCGGGCACCCCTTCCGATGCCGTGCGAATCGTCGTACAGCTGGCAACGCTACGTCGGGTCGGACCGCGGTAAGGCCTGGGGCACCACCCGGGACGCCTGGGAGAACGACAAGTTCAGCCCGGAGGCAAAGGACCCGGCCCATCAACTTCTGCTCGCCGACTTGGGGGAGATGCGGGCACTGCTCCGCTCCGGGTTCGCCGACTACGCCAAACGGCTCTGGGCCCCGATCATCCCGCTGTCCCGGGAGAAGAAGCTGTGACCGCCGTCTCCCCGTTCGATCCACAGGAGCCCTTGAGTACCGGCCGCACCGTCATCGAGGCCAGTGCCGGCACCGGCAAGACGTTCACCATCTCGGCGCTGGTCACCCGCCTCATCGCCGACGAGGGAGTGCCCCTCGACGAGATCCTCGTCGTCACCTTCACCCGGGCCGCCACCGCCGAGCTGCGCTCCCGGGTTCGCAAACGTCTCGTCGCCACCCTGCGGGCGTTCGAGGGAGGCCCGACGACCGAGTTCGGCGGAGCCGAACTCGACTCGAACGACCGACATCTGGCCGTGCTGCTCGGCGGGGATCGGGAGCTGGCGGCGACCCGGATCCGCGAGGCGTTGACCCACTTCGACCGGGCCCAGATCTTCACCATCCACGGCTTCGCCCAGCGCCTGCTCGGCCAACTCGGGCTGCGGGCCCGACTCTCGCACGAGCTAGAACCCGGGGAACCCGACGAGCTGCTGCTCGCCCAAACGGCCAGCGACCTCATCGTCGGCCGCTACGCCGCCAACGGCGGGGAGGAGCCGTTGGCATCGAAGGACGTCATCGAGATCGGCCGCACCGTGGTCGGCACCCCCGACGCCCGCATCGTGCCGAATGCCGACGAGGTCGACGGGCAGGCCCGGGCCCGGGTCGAGCTGGCCCATGGGATGCGGGACGAAGTCGCCCGGCGGATGCGAGCCGCCGGCCTCGTCACGTACGACGACGGACTGGTCGAGGTGCGCGACACCCTGGCCGACCGCGAGGTGGGGACTGACGCCCGGGAGCTGCTGGCCCGCCGCTATTCGGTGGCGCTCGTCGACGAATCCCAGGACACCGACCCGATCCAGTGGCAGGTCATCCGATCCGTGTTCGACGGAACCCGTCGCAACAATGCTCACCGCGACGGGCCTCGGCTCGTGGTGATCGGCGACCCGAAGCAGTCGATCTACAGCTTCCGAGGCGCCGACGTCGAGTCGTACCTGGCGGCACTCGACGGGGCCGATGCGCTGCGCACCCTCGAGACGAACTGGCGCAGCGACGGCCCGCTCATCGCCGCGCTCGATGTGCTCTTCGCCGGCGCCACGTTCGGCGACGACCGCATCGAGTACCACTCGGTCCGGCCCGCCCCCGACCACCAGGCAGCCCGCATCCACGGCGCCGGCCCGCCGCTGGTGATCCGCCGCTTCGGTCCCGACATCGAGATCCCAACCCGGCGGGACGGGTTCTTCCTCGTCGATCCCGCTCGGCGTGCCGTCGCCGCCGACGTCGCATCCCAGATCGTGCGGCTGCTCACCTCGAAGGTGACGATCGACAGCGCCGACGGCCCGAAGCCGCTGCGACCCGACCAGATCTCCGTGCTGTGCCGCACCCGCAAGCAGGTTGACATGGTGCGGGCCGAGCTGACCGCCCGTTGCGTGCCTTCGGTGGCGGCCCGCACCGGCGGGGTGTTCGCCTCGGCGGCTGCCGAGGAGTGGCGCCGCTTCCTCCACGGGGTCGAGAGCCCGGAGCGGCTCACCCTGGTGCGTCTCGCCGCCAGCTCGCTGCTGATGGGCTACTCACCTCAGCGGATTGCGGCGCTCACCGATGAGGAGGCGCTCGCCCTGCAGCGCCGGATGCAGGAGTGGCGGGAGACCCTCGTCACCGAAGGGGTCCCGGCGCTGCTCTCCGCCGTGCAGCGCAGCACCGGCCTGTCTGCTCGGGTGCTGGCGCTCGACGACGGGGAGCGGACCATGACCGATCTCACCCACCTCGCCGAGGAGATGCACGTGGTGTGGCGCAAGGGCCGTCTCGGGTCGCTGGTCGGCTGGCTCGAGACCACCATGGCCGAGGCCGCCCAGCGCGACGAGGCCAACATCGAGGAGGCCGAGTCCCGCCAGCGCCGTTTGGAGACCGACGCCGATGCGGTTCAGGTGCAGACCATCCACGGCGCCAAGGGCCTGCAGTGGCCGGTGGTGCTGGTCCCGTACCTGTGGGATGTGTCGACCTGGAGGCCGCCGGTTCCGGTCTTCCACGGTGACGAGGGGGTGCCCCGGGAGCGGCTGATCGACGTCGGCGGCAAGGACGCACCCGGCTACGCCGACCACCAGAAGGTGGCCGCGGCCGAGGACGCCGCCGAAGAGGGACGGCTGCTGTATGTGGCGCTGACCCGGGCCGAGCATCACCTGATGGTGTGGTGGGTCGAGAACTCAGCCAACACCGGCATCTCCAAACTCAACGGCCTCATCACTGAGGACGGCCGCACCCCGGATGACCTGGTGACGGCGGGCGGGGGCGCCATCGCGGTGGAGACGCTCGACGCGCTGCCGCCGGTGGTGGAGTACCACCCGACCGCTGAGGCGACGAAGCCGCTGGAGCGGGCCCGTTTCGAGCGCCGGCTCGACTACGACTGGCGGCGGGCCTCGTTCTCGTCGCTGTCGCCGGAGCACCCGATCGGCGCCGCCGCCGAGACGATCGAGCAGCCGCCCCGTGAGGACGAGTCCGGCCTGGCCGTCGAGCCCGACGAAGAGATGGCACCGGTGGGCGAATCCGTGCTGCCGATGGCCGACCTGCCCCGCGGCGCCCGCTTCGGGACGCTGGTCCACCACGTGTATGAGCACGTCCCGTTCGAGGCCCCCGACCTCGAAGCTGCGATCCGCGAAGCCCTGGCCCCGGAGCTGGCCTATGCCACCTGGGACTTCGACCCCGAAACGCTGGTCGCTGGGTTGGTGGCATCGATGGAGACTCCGCTCGGTCCGGAACCGGATGCCCCACGGCTGCGCGACCTCGACCCGCACCGGGTGTTCGACGAATTGGTGTTCGAGCTGCCGGTCCGCACCGAGGCCGGCACCGTGTCGCTGCGGGACATCGGCACGGTGATGCTGGAGCACCTTGCCGCCGACGACCCATACCGGGCGTATGCCGAGACGTTGCGGAGCCTGCCGGGGTCACGGTTCCGTGGGTTCCTCACCGGGGCGATCGACCTGACCGCTGCGGTACCGCTGCCCGACGGGGACCGGTACGTGGTGATGGACTACAAGTCGAATGCCCTGCCGATGCGCGGCGAGGTGCCGAGCCCGCTCGATTACGGGCCGGGGCCGCTGGCGGCGGCGATGATCGACGGCAACTACGTGCTGCAGGCGACGCTGTATCAGGTGGCGCTGCACCGCTACCTGCAGTGGCGCCTGCGTGGCTACGACCCGCAGCAGCACCTTGGCGGGGCGATGTATCTGTTCGTGCGTGGCATGGCGGGCCCGGATGCCCCGGTGGTCGACGGCGAGCGCTGCGGCGTGGCGCGATGGCGGCCCCCGGTGGGGATGATCACGGGTCTGAGTGAGCTGTTCGTGGGAGGCACGCCATGACGCTGCATGATCGGGTGGCGTTGGCGACGGAGCGTCCCTGGGTCGTGGTGGGTACCGGCGGGCTGCTGGCGGCGTTCAACGACGCCGGGGTGCTCAACCCGCTCGATGTAGAGGCGGCCAAGACGATCGGCAGGCTGCTCGGCGAGGACGACCCGGCGGTGCTGCTGGCGGCGGCGCTGACGGTGCGCGGTACGAGGTTCGGCCACGTCTGCATCAGGTTGGATGCGGTGCGCGAGGCTGTGGTGGTCGATGGCCAGGACCCCGCCGAGATCGAGCAGCTGCCGTGGCCGGAGACAGGGGAGTGGTTGGCGGCGGTCGAGGCGAGCGTGCTGGTCGGCGACGGGTCCGGCGACGAGCCGCTGGTGCACGAGGACGGCCGGCTCTACCTGGAGCGCTACTTCCGGTATGAGGAGCAGGTGGCGGCGATGATCTCGGTCCGCGGCTCAGAGGAGCGCCGCCCGCTGGCCCCGGCGGCGGAGCGGATGCTGGGGGAGCTGCTGGATCAGGGGACCCGCCAGCACGAGGCGGCGGTGTTGGCGTTGACGGGGAACGTGGCGGTGATCGCGGGTGGCCCGGGGACCGGCAAGACGCACACGATTGCGGCGGCGCTGGCTGCGTTGGCGGCGAGCGAGGGCGACTTCCCGACGGTGGCGTTGTGCGCCCCGACCGGCAAAGCGGCGGCCCGGCTCGGTGAAGCGATCGGGGCGATGGCGGCGGAGCTGGATGATGACCGGGTGAGCGAAGCGCTGGCCAAGGTGGAGCCGAGCACGATCCATCGGTTGCTGGGGTGGAGCTGGGACCGGGGGAGGTTCGCCCACCATGGGAAGAACCGGCTGCCGCATGATGTGGTGATCGTGGATGAGATGTCGATGGTCTCGTTGCCGATGGCGGCAAAGCTGCTGGCGGCGGTGCGGGACGATGCGGCGGTGGTGCTGGTGGGGGACCCGTTCCAGTTGGAGTCGATTGAGGCGGGCACGGTGCTGGCGGACATCGTGGGTTCGGGTGAGGGCGGGGATGCCCCGATCGCGGATCATGTGGTGGTGTTGGAGCGGGTGTTCCGGTTCGAGGAGGACAGTGCGATTGCGGACTTCGCCGAGGCGGTCCGGATGGGTGACGAGGACGCCGCGGTGGAGCTCTTGGACGCAGGTGGGGAGCAGGTGCGCTGGTTGAAGGATCGCAGCGGGCGGGCGTTCGCGGAGCTGTGGGACGCGGTGGCGGCACGGCGGGTGCGGATGGTGGAGCTGGCCGGCGCGGGCAGGGGCGAGGAAGCGCTGGCGGCGCTGAAGGAGCTGGCGGTGCTGTGTGCGCGGCGGAACGGCCCGGACGGGGTGTCGGGCTGGGGCCGGGAGATCGAGCGGGCGTTGGACGAGCGGTTCACGGGGCTGCGCTGGGGCGGGGAGTGGTACCCGGGCCGGCCGGTGATGATCACGAGGAACGACTACGGCCTGGACCTGTACAACGGGGACATCGGGGTGTGCGTGGAGACCGACGACGGCCTGCGGGTCCTCTTCGACCGTGACGGCGGAAGGGCGTTCCCGCCGAGCCACCTGGGCGAACACGCCACGGTGCACGCCATGACGATCCACAAGAGCCAGGGCTCCCAATTCGACGAGGTCGTCGTGGTCCTGCCGGGGGAGTCGTCGAGGCTGCTGACACGGGAGTTGTTGTACACGGCGGTGACGAGGGCGCGGAAACGAGTCCGCGTGGTCGGCAGCGAGGACGTGGTTCGCAGCGCCGTAGTTCGGTCGGTCCAGCGAGCGTCGGGTCTGGGAGTGCGGCTGTGGGGGGACAAGTCGACGATGGTCTGATGCCGGCGGCTTGGCTCGATCAGCCTTCGTTCCTCACGTGGAAGGAACGCCTCAGCTTGGCACGGGATCGGCGCCGGCGTCCGCCGTTGCGTTGCGGCCACCCGACCCGTTGTCAACGAGCACGGCGAAGGTGATCGACTCGCATGTGGTGCTCCACGCCTTCGGCTCCAGGACCATGTCGGGCGGGGCTCCCGGAAGGAAGTCCTCGGTCCACAGGAACTTCTCGAGCAGCGTGATCCGCACGGCGACGTTGGCAAGGGGGAGCAGCGCGACCCCGACGACGATCGCCAGCAGCGTCCGCCGACTGGTCGTTGCCCCCGCGACCGGTGCGGTGCCGTCCACATCTCCAGACTACGAAGGCGGGAGCCACCTGAGTAGGGCCGCCCGTCCCGCCGGACACGGCCGTCTCACCTCGGACCGATGTCGCTTCCCGGTGAGCCATTTGCCACTTCTCGTTTGAGCCGGCGCGTCGTACGTTGAGGGGTACGAGCGAGGATTGGCGATGTTGGCAGCATCGAGTTCTGGGATCACGCCCCAGGCGGCAACCACCTTGCGGCGCTGGGGACGCATCTGGCTGGGCGGCGCCCTGGCGGCGATGGTTGCGTTCACGCTCATCCGCCTTGCACTCGGCGGTGCCGAGGTCCACGACTGGGAATCAATCGTGTGGCCCATCGCCGTGTTCGCGATTGCGGTAGGCGGCGTGCTGGTCATCCGCTTCGAAGGGTTCGGGGGGTTCTGGCTGGCGCTGGTCGCTGTGGTCGGCGGAGTCGCGGTCGCCTCCCACTTTGGTCCCGTCGCAGGTGTGATCCCCGTCGTGGCGCTCGTCCCGGCGTCGACGTTCTTCATTCTGGCATGGCGCCGGGTGCGCAGCCCGGCTGCGGTTGCCGTCTACCTCGTCGTTCTGGGAGTCGTCCTGGCCGCCGGCGGGTACGCCGCCTATGCAGCGTACGACGCCGTTTTCGGACCCTCTCACCCAGAGTCGGCGACGCCGGCACCGGAGCCATCACCCGTGCGGTGGATGTGGTCCGGCGCCGCGGACACGGATGGGTTCTCGGTGGTCGCCGCGGTCGACGCAGCCGGGCCGGTGGCGCTGCTCGTTGCGGCCGACCCGGACGGCGAGTGGCTGCAGGCGGGGACGGCGACCGGCGACGAGGACGGGATCGTCCGGTTCGGCGTTGCCGGACTGGCGCCGGGATCCTCCTATCGCTACGTCATCGAGACGTCGCTTGGTCGGGGTCCCGAGGGGTCGACCGCAACGTTTCCCGACGGTGCCGCCGATGTGACGATTGTGTTCTCATCGTGTGCGCGCCGCGGCTCGAACGGCGCGGTCTTCGATGCGATTCGCGCCGTGACGCCGGATCTGTACATCATCACCGGCGACCTGTTCTACGGGGACATCGGCCCCGACGATCCCGAGGCCTTCCGTGCGGCGTATGAGGAGGCGCTGACCCGACCGGCGCAGGCGGCGCTCTATCGGTCGGTGCCGATCGCCTACGTCTGGGACGATCACGACTACAGCCAAAACGACGCCGACGCATCGGCGGCGAGTCGGCCCGCCGCCATGGCGGTGTATCGGGACCTCGTTCCGCACTACCCGCTGCGCGGCGACGACGAACCGATCTTCCAGGCGTTCACCATCGGCGGGGTGCGGGTGATCATCACGGACACCCGGTCGGGGCGCGACCCGGCGGGGTCGATGCTGGGAAGCGAACAGCTGGCGTGGCTCGAGGACGAACTCAGCCACGCGGCCGATGAGTATCCACTGGTGCTGTGGGTCAACCCGGACCCGTGGATCGCCGACCCGGAGCCCGGCGCCGATCATTGGGGTGCGTTCCCGGACGAGCGGCGGCACATCGCCGAACTCATCGAGCGGCTCCAGTTCCCCGGGTTCCTGATGATCTCCGGCGACGCCCACATGCTGGCGATCGACGACGGCACACACAACACCTACAGCGGCGACGGGCCCGGGTTCCCCGTATTCCACGCCGGTGCACTGGATCGGCCCGGTTCGCTCAAGGGCGGCCCTTACAGCGAGGGAGCCGTCCCCGGTGGAGGACAGTTCGGTGTGATCGAGGTCATCGACAACGAAGGCGGTCTCCAGGTTCGGCTGACCGGCCGCAGCTGGGATGGCAGCGAGGTCATGACGTGGTCCTTCACGGTGCCGGAGGGTTCCGCGTGACGACCCTGCACCGCACCCTCGAGCATCTCGACGGCACCGGGATCGACCGTGATCTGGCAGGAGGCAAGGCCTGGGCGCTGGATCGCCTCGTCGAACATGGCTTTGCGGTCCCCGAGGCGTTCGTCATCCATTCCACCGCCTACACCCGATTCGTGACGGCGGGTCCCATTGCGGCGCTGGTCGACGATCTCGCCTCCGCTCCGCTGCCCCCGGCGCCGGTGCTTGCCGCCGAGGAGGCCGCAATCGAGGGGGCGTTCCTCGCGCAACCGCTGCCGGCGGACATAGCCGATCAGGTAATCGCCGGCGTCTCTCCGCTGCTGGCCCAGGGTCGCCTCGCCGTACGATCGTCGGCGACCGCCGAGGACATGGACGATCGGTCGTTCGCCGGGCAATACCGCACCTACCTGGATGTCGATTCGGTCGCTGCCACCTTTGATGCCATCCGGCGCTGCTGGGCGTCGCTCTGGTTCCCCGGGGCTCGCTCCTATCGCCGCCGAGTGGGGATCGCCGACGAGGACCAAGCCATGGCCGTGATCATCCAGCGGCAGGTTCCGGCGCAGTGGTCGGGGGTGATCTTCACCCGCGATCCACAAGGTGATGGCAGCACGCTCCGGGTGGAGTCGGTTGCTGGGATGGGCGAACAACTGGTCTCCGGGCGGGTGACGCCGGCCGACTTCGTGATCGATCGGGACTCGCTTGGCGTGATCGCCGGCCACCATCGCCCACCGCCATTTCTTGAGGACATCGCCAGGTTGGGTTTGCGAATCGAGCGGCGGATGGGCGAGCCGCAGGACGTCGAGTGGTCGGTGGAGGGCGGGCACCTGTGGGTGCTCCAGGCCCGCCCGATCACGGTGGGCGCCCCGCTGGCCTCCGACGACGACGGCTTCGACACCTCAGCATCCCCGGATGACGTCTACACCCCGGAAGGCATCGGCGAGATGCTGCCCGGCGTGATCTCCCCGCTCGTGTGGAGCATCAACCGCCCCATGCTCGACGCCGCCTTCCGGTCCCTGCTCGGCGAGTTCGGCAGCACAACCCCGCTGCGGTCGCGGCCGGTGGTCGCGCGCTTCCGGGGCAGAGCCGCGGTGAACCTCAGCGTGCTGCGGGACGCCGCGGACACGATGCCGGCGTCGAGCGCGGCCGACGTCGATGGAGGGTATCTGGGGCCGAACGCCGTACCGAGTGAACCGGAACCGTCGGGTCGGGCTCGGGTTGGGCTCGGCCCCTTGATCAGGAACTGGAAGCAGCAGCGCCGGGTCGAGCACGATGTCCAAGTGCTGTGCACCGCGGTTTCGTGTCTGCCGGTAATCGAGCCGGACCCGGCCGACCTGAAGCTCTACCAGCTTCTCGGCTACCGCCGAGAGCTGCGCGACCTGGCGTGGCGGGGCACTGCGGCCGAGCTCGCTGCATCGGCGGCTGCCGCATCCATGTATCGCACCCTCGAGCTGCTGTTGTGCCGGTGGCTCGGCGACGAGGAAGGTCGCAGCGCCGCCCAGTTGGTGACGTCGGGCACGTTGCAGCACGCAATGGTCGGGCCCAGCCGGGTGGCGCGGCTGCGCGGCGTCATCGACGATGCCGCTACTCCGGCGCTGCGGCGAGTCCTCGACGAGGGTGAGGTCGCCGACGTGAAGCGGCGTCTCCTCGCGGCTGGCGGAGTCGAGCTGGTGGCCGCCGTCGAGGAGGAGGCACGGGACTTCGGGTCTATTGCCGTGTACGGGGGCGCGACGTTCGCCGAGGCTCCGGAGCGGCTGTGGGAACTCGTCCGGAGCGCCGTGTCGACCAGACCCGCTGAAACACCTCGCCCGGACAGCTCAATCGTCGCGCGAATCGATGCCGTCGGCACCACTCGCAAGTGGCGCACCATGCGGGTGTTGTCGGGTCAGATCGTTGATCTGCGGCGGCGGTTGCTCCTGCGGCTGAGCAGCGACGTCGTTAGGTTCTTGACCCTGCGGGAGCGGGCCAAGGGGGCGCTGCTGGCGCTCAGCGGGATGGAGCGGCGGGTGATCATCGAGGGGGCGCGACGGCTGGTCCGGTCCGGCCACCTCGATGCGGTCGGCGACGTCGAGTTGTTCAGCGACGGTGAGTTCGAGGGGATGCTGCGAGGCGGCGAGGTGGTGACTCGGGTCGAGCTACGCCGCCGAGGCGCCGCCCGCCTCCAGGCCCAAGCCGGATGCCCGCTCCCGGCTACGTTCGTCGGCGATCCCGGCACCGTCGTAGCGGCCGGGTCCGACGGTGAGGTGCTCGTGGGGTGGGCGGCGAGTGCGGGGTCGTTCCGGGGAGCGGTGCGGTGCGTCAACGGACTGGAGGACGGGGACGCATTGGAGCCGGGCGAGGTGTTGGTGGCCAACTCCACCGACGCTTCGTGGACACCGCTGTTCCTGCGAGCCGGGGCCCTGGTGTTGGAGCGGGGCGGACCGCTGTCGCATGCGGCCATCGTCGCCCGCGAGCTGGGCGTCCCCGCCGTATTGAATGTCCCCGACGCTACCCGTCTCCTCGGAGACGGCGCCGTGGTGGAGGTCGATGGGACCCGAGGCGTCGTTCGGATCGCCGTGGACTTGACGGAAGAGCCTGGGGGTACCTCATGATGGGAGCCGGCGTGTTCGCAGTGTTCGTGCCGGCTCTGATGACCGTCGGCATTCTGATCTCCGGTGCGGTCGTGGCGGCGCAATGGATGGCGGGACTGTTCCCGTCGCGGTCGGTGCGGCGCCGTCAGCAGATCACCCGAGAGGCCCTGGGCACCGTGGCGCGGGTGGCCGCGCCGATCGACGCCGACGTTGCCCCCTTCTCGATCCCGCAGCGGGCGGCCCGGGCCCGGCGGGTGTACGTGATCGCCGCTGCGGTCTTTGCCGGGCTTGGGCTGCTGACGGTGCAGTTTGGCCTCGACATGTATCTCGACCCGCTGGGCTGGCTGTACGACGACGAATGGATGCTGGTCGTCGGCTACGGCGTTGGGGGGTTCCTGTTGCTCGTTGCCCTGGTGAGCCTGATCCCCGCCGCGGTGTCGCTGCAGTCGGTTCGTGTGGTGCGGGCGCTCATCGAGCGGACCTGGCTCGGCAAGCCCGTGATGCCTCCCGAGAACCCTGAGGTGTTGGTCGGTAACGAAACGGAGAACCCATGAAGCGACTTTTCCCGCTGCTCATCCTGATCGGCTTTCTGGTCTACACCGGCGGGTACATCGTGGTGTACCTGTTTCGGGCGTTCCGTGTCGGTGCCCCGGTACCTGGAGAGGTCGTGCAGGTGTGGCACGGCGACGCCATGATGCGGGCGATTCTCGTGGCGGTGCTCTTCCTCATCGGTCTGGTCGTGCTCGTCGGTTATGTCGAGATCGTGCGTGCCGGTGGGCGCGGCGGCCGCGGCCTGCGGATCCGCGCCGACCTGGTGGAATGGCTGAGCGACCGCAGCGAAGCGACGGGTGAATCGCCGGAAGCGATCGCCGATCGTGCGATCGGCGCCTATCGGGACCGCCTCGAGGGCGCCCGCCGCTGACCGGCCTCAGGCCTGATCGGGATCGTCGGTGGCCTCAGCTTCGGACTGGGCTTCTTCCTCGGCCGGTTCCTCGGTCTTGGCGGAATCTTCGGCGGGTTCTTCGGCCCCGGCGGGTTCGGTGGCGGTGGCTTCCTCAGCGGGTTCCGTGGCGGCGCTGCGCTTGCGCCCAATGGCGAAGTAGGCGATGGGGCCGATGAAGTTGACGAGCACCAAGATCCGCCACAGCAGCTTGGCGCCGCGGATCTGCTCCTTCGGACGGCGGGTGATGTCGATCTGAGCTGCAGCCAGCAGGGTGAGCTGGACGACGGCAGCGCCGACGACCGCAGACTGCTGGCACCGGGTGAGTTCGTTCCATTGCTTCTTGGTCTGCGCTGAAGCGCAGCGTTGCGGGAGTTGGGTGGTGGTCATGGCTTCCTTCTCGTGGTTGGCTTCATCATTGAGCGTGTGGTTGGGTCGTGCATTCGTTCTCAATCGGGGTCGATGGCGACCATGACGATGGACTTCGCCACCTCGGCGAGCTCATCGTCGGTGGGATGCCAGCGTTGGCCGATGAACTTGGGTCGTCCGACCGGTGTCGTGTACGGGTACCGCTTCAAGTAGGCGGCCAGCAGTTCGGCGCGTCGGGTGGGATCGTCTACGAGGGAGGCGGTGGCGGTGACCTCTTCGCCGCGCAGTTGCACGGTCACCGGTGCGGGCTGTCTGAAGTTGCGCCACCAGGTCTTCTCCTCGGCATTTCCCGCCCAGATGTAGAAGCCTCCGTCATCCTCGATGTACTGCAGGGGCAGCTCGTAGCGTTTGCCGGAGCGGCGCCCTTCATATTCGAGGACCAGGAGGCCCCGGCTCATCATCGCGTGCAACGGAGATTCCAGCATTCCGATCGTCAGCGTGTTTCCGACACCCATGGGTTGCTCCTCGGCACGTTTGCGGAAGTCCCATTCGACCTGGTCGGGCGGCGGTTCGCTAGGGCAGATCGTCGCATCCAGCGGGCAGGGTGACCCGTCTGTGCCTCAGTCGAGCAGGATCGCCGGGTCGAAGGTGACGGTGCTATCCGGGGCGACCTCGAGGGTGACGACGGTGCCGGGCTGGTGGCGGGCCTGCTCGACGAACACGCCGTGGACTGGGCGGTACTCGATGATCTCGAGAACGCCGCCGCGAGTGGTTTCGCCGGGCTCACCCGCGGGATCGCCCGCGTCGACGATCCAGTAGCGCTCGAGGCCGACCGCAGCGTATTTGGCCGCCTTCCTGATGATGTCGCGTGCCCGGTCGGTGGACAGGACCTCGACGGCGAGGTGCGGCGTTGTCGTGAGGCGGCGGTCGTCGTAGTGCAGGTCGCCGTCGAAGACCATGAGGTCGGGGATGAATTCGTCTCGGCCAGGCTTCCATCCCCAGCCTTCCCTCACCCGGACGCCGTCGGACAGTTCCGGCTCGATGACGTTGGCAAGGCGACGGGCGATGTCCTGGTGGCGTCCGCTTGGTGCTGGTGCCATCACCAGCGCTCCGTCGATGTATTCGCCGCGGACGTCAGACCCGAGAGCCTCGTACTCGTCCCACGACATCGGGATGCGATCGCCCGGACGCATCGTCGTCGTTGCCATGTCTAACGCCGTACACCCCCGGACCTGCCCGAAGGGCAGGCGTCCTCCAAGGTTCTGTGCCTACGACGCGATCGTCGCAGGTGGGGGTGACAGATTCAGAGATCGAGTACTAGGCGGAGCCCGGCGGTGATCTGTGTCATCGCCTCGGGGGCAAGCGAGGAGACTCGTCCACTCAGAGCACTCTTGTCGAGGGTCACGACCTGGGACACGTTCACGACCGAGTCCTTGGGGAGGCGGGACACCTGCTTCGGGAGGGCGACGTTGCCGGGTGCCGCTGCCAGTCGCTCATTCGAGGTGACAACTGCTGCAAGGACCGTGCTGATGCGGCTGGCGTTGAAGGAGTCCGCCTGCACGATCACGACTGGTCGTCGCTTGGCGGGTGCCGACGTGACCGGTTGACCTAGATCGGCCCAGTAGATGTCGCCGCGTTGGATCACCACTCGTCCTCGCCGAGAGCTGCGGTCTGGGCAACGGCCAAGCCGGGATCGAGCGCCGAGTCGGCGTTGGCGTAGACGGCATCGAGGGCGCTGGTGATCTGGCCGGGTGCGTGGGCCTCCAGGTACTCGCTGAGTGCCCGGGTATACAGCCGGCTGCGGGGGATCCCAAGCCTCCTCGCCAGTTCGTCCGCTTGCCGAAACAGCTCGTCCGGGAGCGATATTGCGGTCTTCATACCCTGGAGTATAACTGCGGTCATACCGTGATGGTATCGGGTGGTTGTGACACGAAGTCGGGCCAGCGTCGATCGGGTCGAGACGGCATCCAGGGCGGTTCACGTCGCCGATTGACAGTCAGACACACCCGGCGCGACGTTGGCAGTACAGGCAGCGATCCGCAGGGCGCCGCCCTCTCATCCCTCCGGCGTTGCCGAGAGGAGGAATCATGACCGTCGCCACGAAGTCGGCGCTGCTCGCCGCCGTCGAGAAGACCGCATTTCGAGCCTCGCTCCTGATGAGAGCGACCACGCATCCCGACAGGACCGCAATTGGGACCTGGAGCGTGGCCGAGACCGCCAACCACCTATCGCATTGCTACCCGTCATTCATCGATGCGTTCCAAGGAACGTTCTCGGTGGCTGCCGAAGATGTTGACGAGCACAACGCCGAGGTGCTCGCCGCGGACCCGGAGCGGGACCTGGACGTGCTGGCGGACCGGGTCGAGGCGGGCTCCCGCGAGTATCTGGAGGTGGCCGGCGCCTTCGATGAGGTGATCTGGTCGATTTCTTCACGGGGGTGCTCGTCCCCGCGTCCGTTGTCACGGGCACGTTGCTCGGTGAGGCCCTCGTCCACGGCTACGACATTGCGAAGGCCGAAGGGTTGCCGTGGCCGATCGAACCGGAGCACGCCATCTTGACCTTGA
>CAVPHV010000011.1:0-189025 GCA_963704825.1 uncultured Acidimicrobiia bacterium | reverse complement strand
TTCGAGAGTGGGGATAACACCACCTCAGCTGCGGGACTCCGACAGGTAGGCGAGGACGGCTCGCACCCGGCTTTCGGTACTAGCCTGCTCGGCGACGCCATCCCAGATCCTGACCCGACAGCCGGACAAGGAAGAACGACATGTCTGCCGAACTCGAGACCAGCTCCGAGGAGCTCGCTCGGATCGCAGAAGACGCCTATCTGTTCGGCTTCCCGATCGTGTTGATGGAAGTCACACGACGAGTCACCACCAACGTCCCCGCCGGCCTTCGGCCGGGGTTCGGGCCGATGAACCTGTTCACCCACATGCAGGCGTTCCCACCGGGTGACTTCAAGGAGGTTGTCCGCCCGAACTTCGACACCCTGTACTCGATTCTGTGGTTCGACCTTCGTGACGAGCCGGTCGTGATCTCGGTGCCCGACACGGCCGGCCGCTACTACATGTTGCCGTTCATGGACATGTGGTCCGACGTGTTCGCCCTCGTCGGGCGGCGCACCACCGGCACCGCGGCCGGCCACTACGCCCTCGTCGGCCCGGGCTGGTCAGGCACCCTGCCCGACGGGATGGAACGGATCGACGCGCCGACATCGATCGGCTGGGTGATCGGGCGGACCCAGACCAACGGCCCCGCCGACTACGCAGCCGTGCACGACGTGCAGGACGGATTCGTCGCCACTCCGCTGTCGGTCTGGCCCGCTGCGCCGACAGTGCCGACCTCCGTGTCGGACGACTCGCTCGACATGGCCACGGCACCCGTCGACCAGGTCCTGGCACTGTCCGGCGTCGAGTTCCTCCAGCGAACCGCCGACCTCATGCAACAGCATCAGCCCCACCTCGTCGATCAGCCACTGCTGGCCCGGATGCGCCGGCTGGGTGTCGTCGCGGGCGACCCGTTCGACGCCGACGCACTCGACACCAGAACACGCGACGCCATCGAGGCCGGCGCCGTGTCGGCGCAAGCCAGGATGGAGCGATTGACGGCCATGCACCCGGTCGTCGACGGGTGGAGCCAGCCGACGTTCACGATGGGGGTCTACGGCACCGACTACTGGCGCCGAGCCATCATCGCCAAGATCGGCCTCGGCGCCAACCTCGTCGAGGACGCGATCTACCCGGTCCTGTTCCACGACGCCGACGGCAACACGCCCGTGGGCGAAGTCGACTACGTGTTGCACTTCGATGCCGACGCACTGCCACCCGCCGACGCGTTCTGGTCGGTCACCATGTACGACGGCGATGGCTTCCCGGTACTCAACGACCTCGACCGCTACGCCCTCGGCGACCGCGACCCACTCGTGTACAACGCCGATGGATCACTCGACCTGTACCTCCAACATTCCGACCCCGGCGACAACCGACGAGCGAACTGGCTCCCGGCCCCCACCGGGCCACTCGGTGTGACGATCCGCCTCTATGACCCGCGACCCGAAGTCCTCGACGGCACCTGGACACCACCCCCACTGCGAAAGGCCTGAATCATCACCGTCGCCCGTCCAGAGGTGAACGACCATGGGTGACCCGACCCGTCGTGGCCGGTCGATCGAGGCTGCGGCGATCGCCGGCATTGCCTACTCGGTACTCACCGTCCTGGCGTTGATTCGCCTCTCGCGCTTTCCGAGCCTGGAACTCAGCGACGAGGAACTGGCCGAATGGTTTGACGATGGCACGCATCAGGCCTGGCTGATCGGGGCACTCGCTCTGGCATCGTTTGTTGCAGTCGCGTTCTTGTGGTTCGTGGCAGTAATCCGACGTCGCCTGGGTGACCGCGAGGACCAGTTCTTCTCCACGGTCTTTCTCGGCTCGGGTATCCTGTACGTCGCCGTGTGGCTCAGCGGCGCTGCCGTGTTGGCGGCTCCCGCGGTCGCCATGACCCAGCTCGATGCCGCGGCTGTGAGCCCGGCATCGGCATCGCTGGCCGGAGGCATCGGTGGCTCCCTGATTCTTGTCGTCGCACCCCGCATTCAGGCGGTCTTCATGTTCACCACCTCGACGGTGATCATGCGGAGCCGCGTCTTGCCATCGTGGCTTGCAGTGATCGGATACCTGAGTGGCCTGGTGCTCTTCGTCCTCCCGCTGGTCACCCAACCGGCCGGATTGGTCTTCCCGGCCTGGGTCTTGACCGTGAGCGTGGTGCTGTTGCTGACCCGGTCCACTGATTCGACGGTTGAGCCTGACGGCAGCACGGAAGACCTCGACGTGCCCGGATCTCGATGACAAGCCCACGGCACCAGGGTGCGTGCGTGCTCCCGAGCTGGGGAGCCGGGAGCTGCTCCTCATCTGTCAGATTCAGCGGTGATGCCTCTCGACTTGTTGTCCGCCCTGGCGTGCGGAGGCTCCTCGTCGTGCGGCGGGTGTCGTCATCGGGTTCCGCGGCTGGGCCACTGAGCGTGCGGAGGTAGGGGATGTCCTGGGAAGCTGTTCAGCAGGGGCCCACTTTCGGGTTCACGGTTGTGGCGTTGATTGTTGTCTTCGGTCCGCTGATTGCCGAGCGACTCCGATTGCCCGGGTTGATGGGTCTGTTGCTGGGTGGGGCTCTGATCGGCCCGAACATGCTCGATGTGCTGCCCAGGTTCGAGGCCTTGGATTCGGTGGGCAGTCTCGGCGTGTTGTACCTCATCTTCTTGGCGGGCCTTCAGCTCGACATCGACTCGTTCATCCGGTATCGGAAGATCTCCGTGGGGTTCGGTTTGCTGACCGCGTTCATCCCGCTGGTGTTGGGTACTGGGGTGGCGTTGTTGCTCGGTATCGATACTGCCGCGTCGATATTGATCGGTTCGTTCTGGGCGTCGTTCACGTTGATCACCTATCCGATCGTGAACCAGTTCGGGTTGACCAAGAACCGAGCGGTGGCGGCGATTGTCGGCGCGAGTTCGATCACCGACACCGTCTCGTTGGTCATCCTGGCCTTGATCATCGGCGCCGAGACCGGCGGCTCGGGTGGTGTGCGGCTGGTGTTGAGCATCACGCTGGGCATGATCGGGTTGGCCTTCTGGTGCTTGATCATCTATCCCGCGCTGGCCCGCACTTTCTTCATGGGGATCGGTCAGGAACGAACCCTGCGGTACTTGATGGTGCTCATCGGTCTGACGTCCTCGGCGGTGGTCGCGGAGTTGCTCGGGATCGAGGCCTTGATTGGCGCGTTCTTCATCGGCGTCGGACTGAACCGGCTGGTCCCGAACGCGAGTCCCTTGATGGCGGTGACCGATTTCATCGGCAACGCCATCTTCATTCCGACGTTTCTTGTGTCGGTTGGGCTCTTGTTCGATCCCGAAGTGATGTTCACCGCTGCGACCTTGCGGTTGGCGGGCGGCTTCATCGTTGCGTTGGTCGCTGGGAAGGCGGCTGCAGCATGGTTGTCGGGCCGCTTGTTCGATCTGGCCGGCGCCGAGGTCGGGCTGATGTTCTCGATGTCGGTGGCCCAGGCAGCTGCGACACTCGCCGCGACGGTGATTGGCCTCGAGGCGGGGCTCTATGGCGACGACGTGGTCAACGCGGTCATGGTCGTCGTCGCCGTCAGCCTCGTGATCACATCGATCGGCACGAACCGGTATGCACCGAGGGTCATGATGCCGGCCGACGAGCAGCGGCGTCCCGGCGAAGCCATTCTTCTACCGGCCGCGGATATCCCCGATGACATGCTGGTACGGGTCATCGGGCTCGCCGGGCGACTCGCTGACCCCGTCGGCGGCATCCTCCAGCCCATCGTCGTGGTTCCATCGACAGCTCCAGACCGGATCGAGTGGGGACGCGCCGAACAAGTCCGTGCCGATCACGTGCTGCGACGACTGGGCCAGGACGTCGAAACCCAGCTCCGTGTCGATCGGTCGGTCGCATCCGGCATCAACCGCACCGCAATCGAAGACAACTCCTCGCTGTTGCTCTTGGCATGGCCCGGGCCCAGCAATCTCCGGAGCCATCTACTCGGAGCCAGCTACAGCGAAATCATCGCATCCACGTCGGTGCCCGTCCTCATCGCAGCACTCCACGACGACGTCGCGACACACCCGAGCGTCGCTCTCGTCGCCCACAACCTCATACCGGGCAGCGTGCCCTCGATCTCGTTGGGTGCCCAGATCGCGCGTTCACTCACCGGAAAGGACCGTCCACTCGTCGTCGGTCCCGCCGCCCCCGAGGCGATCTCCGCACTCGACATTCAGCTCCCGGAACACTCGGCGTATCGAGACGGCGCCGACGTCGTCAGTTGGGTCAACGCCAACACCGACCCGGGCGACCTCATCATCTTGCCCTTCGTCGGCGTTGCCCTGCGCCCTGTCGCTGAACAGATCTACAACAGTGGACGCTCCCTGCTCGCAGTCGCCCAGAACCCTGGATCGCGGTCCGCACTTGGCGGCTCGACGATGAGCCTCCCGATCGGGGGAACCGTGAACCCAACATGAAGGACACTGTTGCGTCGCACGCTCCGCCAGCCGCTCGGTATCCGGCGCCTCTGTGAGAGGTCGGGCAGCCGATCACGCGAGGAGGAATGCAGATCGCGCCGGCGGTCGAGGAGCTGCCGGTTTCCGGGACGCGGATCTGTCGGATGTGATCGCATCAGTGGGATTGGGTCTGGCGGCGCTCACGGTGGCGGCGAATTACTTCGTAGAAAAGCGCCGGCTGCGTCGCGACGAGCGGATGAACGTTGCGGGCCAGTGGTGAGCTGCTGCTAGACGAAACCGCTTCGATCGCACTGGTGCGTCGTGAACTCACAACTCGCGAAGGTGCCGTTCGAATCCGTCCAGGATCAGGTCGAGGCCCCATGCGAACTCGGCGCCGTAGCTGTAGCCGGGCTGGAGGGCATGATCGAGGATCATCTCGGTGAGGTGCGGGTATTCGTCCGGGGGGAGCGCCTGGAGTAGTGCCTCGGCGACGTCGCCCACGTCGGTTTCGTCCTCGAACGGGAGGCTGAGCTCCTGCAGACCGAATCCGTAGACGTAGGCGTCGATGGCGGCGAAGGCATGGGCGGCCAGCGCGATCGAGAAGCCGGCCCGGCGAAGACTCCCGATCGTCGAATCGTAGTAACGAAGTGCGGCCGGGCCTGGGTTGGTGCGCGTTTCCATGACCGGCGCCACCCAGGGGTGGCGGCTGAGCATGTCGTGGAGCGAGGTCGCTCTTCGGCGCTGTGCCGACTTCCATTCGTCGCCGCGGACCGGGATATCGACCTCCGCGACGACGAGGTCGATCATGCCGCCGAGGATGTCGTCCTTGTTCTTGACGTGGTAGTACAGGGACATCGCTTCTACGCCGAGCGATTGGGCCAGGGCCCGCATGGTCAGTTTCTCAATGCCGGACTCGTCTGCCATTTCGACTGCGGCACGGAAGACGCGCTCTCGCGTGAGTCGTTCCCTGCGTTCGGGAGAAGTACTTGCTTCTTCGGTCATCGTGTTCGTCTCGATTCTGAGATCCTTTTCGATTCGCCCTTGACAACCTTACACCGTATGGCTAGGTTTTCTGTCACAACCTTACAAGGTAAGGACAGGGGGTGACCGATGGTTGGTCGCCCGAGAACCAGAAGGAACCGCCATGGAGAACACTCCCACCGCCGCCACAGAATCCGACACAACCACCCCGCCGGCCACGATGCGCGCCGTCGTCCACGCACGCTTCGGCGCCCCTGCCGACGCTCTCGAGCTCGCCGAGGTCTCTACCCCAAACGTCGCCTCCGATGAGGTCCTCGTCCGGGTGGCGGCTTCCGGTGTCGCCATCGGCGACTGGCTTACGGTCGCCGGCCAGCCCTACATCGCCAGGCCCATGTTCGGAATCCGCACCCCTAAGCAGCGGATCACTGGGTTCGAGCTGGCCGGCACCGTTGTCGCCGTCGGCGGCGACGTCACCCGGTTCGCCGTCGATGACGAAGTGTTCGGGTTCGCCCATGGAACCCTTGCCGACTACGCCGCGGTCTCCCAAGAGTCCCTCGCTCCGAAGCCCGCCTCGCTCTCGTTGGAGCAGGCCGCTGCCGTGCCGATCTCGGCCGTCGCCGCCCTCCAGGCGCTGCGCGATTCGGGCAAGATCGCCGGAGGGCAGACGGTCCTCATCGTCGGGGCGTCCGGTGCCGTCGGTACGTATGCCGTCCAGATCGCCAAGGCGCTCGGCGCCGAGGTGACCGGTGTCGCAAGCACGCGCAACCTGGAGATGGTGCGCTCCATCGGCGCCGACTACGTGATCGACTACCGCAGCGAAGACATCACCGACTCGGGTCGACGCTACGACCTGATCATCGACATCGCCGGAAACCGGTCGATCGCGAAGCTCCGCAGCGTGCTGGCGCCGACGGGCACACTCGTCATCGTCGGAGGATCCGGCGGACCGGTGACCATGGGCTTCGGCCGCACGATCCGGGCCGTCGCGACCACCCTCTTCACCCGCCAGTCCCTCACCGGCTTCTTCGCCAAGAACACTCGCCACGACCTTGAAGTCCTTGCCGAGATGATCGGCGCGGGTGACATCGTGCCCGTGATCGATCGCAGCTACCCGCTTGACCAGACCGTAGAGGCCCTCAAACACGTCGGCTCACGTCATACCCAGGGCAAGACGGTCATCACCATCTGAGCGGTCCCAAGCAAACGAGCAACCAGCACATCGCAGTGAAAGGAGTCCACCCATGACCGCCGACGCCATCGGTCACCCAATCGCCGAGACCACACCCCGCCAGGCTGCGCGTATCGCAGGGATCGGCTACCTGCTCATCTTCGTGCTGGCGATCTTCGCCAACTTCATCGTCGTCGGCGGCATAGTCGAAACCGGTGACGCCGCTGCCACCTTCGCCAACGTCGCAGACTCCGAGGTCGTGTTCCGGCTCGGGCTCATCGCGTTCCTCATCGTGTTTCTCCTCGATATCGTGGTCGCCTGGGCGCTCTGGGTCCTGTTCAAGAGCATCAGCCGAGAGCTCTCACGGATCACCGCCTGGTTCCGGGTGATCTACACCGTATTCCTCGGCATGGGCCTCGTTTTCTTCTTTGCCGTACTTCAGTTCGTCTCGGGGGCGAGCTGGCTCGACGCCTTCGACCAGAGTCAGCTCGACGCCCAGGCGCTGGTCGCCTTCGATGCCTTCAATGCCACATGGCTGATCGGCCTGACGGCTTTCGGCGTCCACCTGATGCTGCTCGGCTACCTGATCGTGCGCTCCGGTGTCGCCCCAAAGGTGCTCGGGTTCGTCCTCGCGGTCGCCGGTGCCGCCTATGTCGTCGACACCGTCGCCCACGGATTGCTGGCGAACTACACGGACTACGAGAACCTGTTCCTCGCGGTTGTGGCCCTGCCGTCGGTGGTCGGGGAGCTGTGGTTCACCTTCTGGCTCTTGCTCCGAGGCGGCATGCAGCGTCCCACCCCTTCGTACGAGTAGCCCGGGTGTTCCTTGATCGCTCGGCGACCAGCAGGCCCGAAGGGTCCCGGGCGATCGTCGATGGACTGCCGGGTGCGGCCGGGAAGGCGAAGCGACGCAGCGCGCGGGAGCCGGTCTACGTGGCCGGTCGCGCCTCCTGGGCGTGGCACTCCTGATTCCTCAGGCCTCGTCGGTTTCCGTCAGAGCGGAGACGAGAGACCGCTCGACCCAGTTTCGGTAGCGATCGAGATCCCAGCCGACTCTCTCAGTGAGAAACTGGTACACCTGGGGATGGCCAATGCTCCAAATCGTGGCGGCGATCTCTTCTCCGGGCAGCGCCACCGAGCCGGGGCGCGTTGCCAGTTGTTGGGCGGCTTGCAGGTAGTTCCGGAATCGCTGGGCGGCCCGCTCTACCTCGAGTTCGGCGATGTCTTCGTCATGGGCGGCGGCCTGGCGAATGATGCGATGGACCTTGGAGGTGCGAGGCTGCGCCTCTGCGAACCAGTCCGCCAGCACTTCAATCAGCCCGGCGGCATCACCGGTGGCCTCGGTCCGCTCCCGCATGAATTCGGGCACTGCCTTTGGCGCCTCCGGCCCCGCCGCCGCCCGATCCAACACGGCCGAGAGCACGCTGCTCTTTGATCCGATCGAGTTGTAGATCGTCTGGACCACGACACCCGCCCTGGAGGCGATGCTCTGAATGGTTGTGCCCGCGTATCCGTGGTCGGCAAACAGCTCGGCGGCCGCGCCGACGATGGCTGCTCGTGTCTGTTCCATCTGTCGATTTCTACGCTCGTGGGCATTGACATCATTCATGTCGTTAGTATATGATTCTAATCATTAGAATCCAATTCTAATACACGGACAATCGGATCTGGTGGGCGTTCTGGCCCGCGGTCCTGACACAAGGAGCGCACGAAATGTCCGATCCAGTTTCGATCGAGAACCATGACGTGATCGTGATCGGCGGCGGCCAGGCTGGCTTGGCCGCCGCGTACCACTTGTCGCAGGCCGGCCTCGACTTCGTTGTGCTCGATGCTGAGGAGCGGACGGGAGACGAGTGGCGGCGGCGTTGGGATTCGCTCCGACTCTTCACGCCGGCTCGCCACGATGGGCTGCCGGGTATGGCGTTCCCTGCCCGTCCGGGTTCGTTTCCAGCCAAGGATGAGGTCGCCGACTATCTGACCCAGTACGTCAAACGGTTCGCGCTACCGGTCCGCAATGGTGTCCGGGTCTCGCAGTTGAAGCGAGTCGACCGCCACTTCGAAGTGTTCATTTCGCAGGGCTTGATCACGGCCGGAGCGGTGGTGGTGGCTACCGGAGCCAATCAGTTGCCGTATGTGCCTGCCCTGGCACAATCGCTCGATCCTCACATCGTGCAGTTACACGGCCACGACTACCGATCTCCCGACTCAGTACCTCCCGGCACGGTTCTGGTCGTGGGCTTCGGGACCTCGGGTGCAGAGATCGCCGAAGAACTCGCTCTGGCGGGCCGTGCGGTCTCCATCTCCGGTGATCCGACCTTCCATATCCCCGACCCTGTTCTCAAACTGGCTGGGAACCTCTACTGGCAGTTCATCCACCGGGTGCTCACCCGGCGGACTCCGATCGGTCGCAAGGCCGCTCCCAAAGTTGAAGCCAGTGGGGCCCCGCTGATCCGTATCTCGGCGTCGCAGGTAGCGGCGGCCGGAGTGGAGCGGGTGCCGCGGGTGGTTTCGGTAGCCGAGGGTCGCCCGGTACTGGCCGACGGATCACAGGTGGAAGCCGATGTTGTGGTGTGGTGTACCGGGTACGCCCCGGATTACTCGTGGATCGACGTGCCTGGGCTCAGATTCGACGAACGGGGCTGGCCAGAGGCGCCGTTCGGTCTGGTCGAGGAGGTAGAGGGCCTTGCTTTCGTCGGCGTCCCGTTCCAGGTGGGACTGACTTCTACCCTGCTGGGTGGTGCCGGGCGCGATGCCGCCATCGTGGTGGACCGTTTGGTCCAACAGCGAATCTCAAGCCACAGTCCGAGCGGCTGAGAACGACCGGCTTCCGGTCCCGCTCTACCACCGGCCATGGGTCCGCAGAACCGGGTGTTGGTCCTGGTTCGAACGTCCACGATGCGGGTCACGATCTGCTCGGGTGTGACGTTGATGACGGCGAAGACCTGCGCCATGCCCGGCCAGACCTCACGCCGGAGTGACCGGTGCCTTCGGGTCTGCTGCCGTGGCCGGCACGCTGTTCCGCTGGATCCGTTTGCGGCGGCCGACGGCCGTCTTGGTGAGCACGGACGGGCATTCGACCCGGGTTGCGATCTGATGGGCGACCGCACCGAAGAAGAACGTTCGCAGGAGCGGCTCACCACGCATTCCGAGGATCACGAGGTCGTGGTTGCGAGATTCATCGACGACGAGATCGGCAACGTCATCCCCGACGGCGACGAGCGTGTCGGCGTGGACTCCGTAGAGCTCGGACGCCCGCTCCAGCAGCTCGTAGGCCCTCCTTTCGGCTGCAGGTCCGTCCGAGGGCGCCACCACCGTCATGAACGTGATCACCGCGCCCTCCCGGTCGGCGAGGCTATGCACGAGACGCGCCTTCAACCTGTCGTGGACCTCTTTTCCCCCGAGGGGCAGCAGCACCTTGCGGAACGGTCCGGCCTGGCTCCCATACGCCTTCACAACCGCAACGTCGCACGGCTGCCTGGTCACGACGTGGTGGATGATGCTGTTCTCGAGCGCATCCTCATCGCCTTTGTATCCCAGGATGATGAGGCCCGCCCGGTACTCGGTTGCAGTGGACACGATCTCGTCGGCGATGGACCTACCGATCTTCACCACCGACGTGAACGAGACTCCCGCGCCGAGGGTCATCCGTCGTGCGCCGTCGAGCAGTGCCTGTGCATCGTCCACCAGCGGTTCACCGAACCCGTAGGACGTCACCTCGGGAAGCTGGAGTACTCGCAGCGCAAGCACATCACCCTGAGATGCCTTTGCGACCTGCGTGGCGATGGTGAGCAGCGGGGCGATGCGTTCCGGGTTGGCGATGGGAACCACGACCCTGAATCGCTCCACCCGCTTCAAATCGAGCAACGCGGGGCTCTCGATCGTCTTGCGGACATCGGCGACCACGGCCCTGCGGTGAAAGAAGATGACGAACACCGCCAAGCCGACGAGAACCCACACGCCCGCAAGGATCGCTGCCAGCCTGTCGTTGAACAGCACGAAGCCGGCGAGGCCACCCGTGGTGAGGATGCCAAGCACCGGAGTGACGGGGAAGAAGGGGACCCGGAAGACCTGATCACTCGTGTCGTTGGACCGTCGCCGGTACACGATCAGGACCACATTGACCAGCAGGAAGGTGAGGAGGAAGAACAGGCTGCTGGCCGCCCCGATGGTCTCGAGCGGCAGCGTCGCGGCAATCGCGACCAGCAAGATGCCGGTGATGCTGATGGCCAGCACGGGAGTCTTCCGTGACGCGTGCAGGCGCGAGAGCTTGTGGGGCAGCATCCAGTCCCGACCCATCGCGAACGCCACTCGTGACGAGGCCATGATCGTGGCGTTGAGTGCGCTCAGCGTGGCGAAGACGCCTCCGATCAGCACGAGGAACACGCCGAAGCTGGGCATGAACGCCTCCGCAGCACCGATGATCCCGGTTTCGCCGAGGTCGCCGATGGTCACCCAGGTCGGAATGCCACCCTCAGGGGGGACCGCGGCCAGGGTCACGAACACCACGAGCATGTAGATCACCACAGTGATCCCGAGCGAAGTGAGGATGGCCCGTGGGATCGTCCGTTTCGGATCCTTGACCTCCTCGCTCACCGTGGCGATCAGGTCGTATCCCTCGAATGCGATGAAGATCAGCCCCATCGCCGCCAGCACTCCGGTGGCACCGGTCGTGAAGAACGGGTCGAGGTTCGTACGGGCCACTGAAGGCTCACTCACGACCGCTGCGATGCCGAACCCGATGAAGACGGCGAGGATGGCGATCTTGGCCAGGGTGATCACGTTCTCCGCCTTGCCCGTGGCGTGCGTTCCCACGATGTTGAGGGCAAGAAACGCGGCGGCAATGATCACCGTGAACATCACGATGGCCCCGGTCGCTCCCAGCGTCGACTCGATCGATGATGCGAGGGAAGGGGCGTACTGGGAGAGGAACTCGAGGAGGTACGCTCCGAAGCCTCGGGCATAGAGGCTGCACGCCACGATGTAGGCGAACCAGAGCATCCAGCCGGAGACGAACGCTACCCAATTGGGCATCACCTTCTTGACGAAGGCATAGCCCCCTCCCGCTTCAGGAATCGAGCTCGCGAGCTCGGCGTAGGAGAGCGCAGTGAAGAGGGTGATCACGCCGTTGAGGCCGAAGGCGAGGAGTGCTGCCGGGCCTGCCCGGCCAATCGCCAAGCCGGTGAGTACGAAGATGCCGGCACCAATCATGGCGCCGACGCCGATCATGGTGGCGTCGAAGAAGCCAAGGTTTCGGGACAACTCGACGGTCTGCCGCCGTTCGACACCTGACATGGGCGCACAGTACTCGCATGGCATCGGGTCGAAGAGGTCATGAGCGGGCGGTCTGGGATGCTCCCCTGTGTTGGCGCCGCCATCTGAGCCGATTCTTCGACGCCTGCACCACTCTCGCGGTCGGTTTAGGTGTTTGCTGGGGGACTGACCCGCTCGAGGAACGCCTGGAGCACAGGGGCGATCTGGTCGGCGTGGCGTAGCCATGGGGCGTGGCCGCCGTCGACGATGTGCAACTCCGCGTCGACAATGGCATCGGCTACGCGCCGGCCGGTCGGCGCAGCGCCCATCGGGTCGTCGTCGGCGAACACGAGCAGCGTGGGCGCTTGGATGCGGGCCAGGTGGTGGGAGGTCAGGGCGAGCTCGGGGCGGTTGCCACCGAGCCTCAAGAGCCGGTTGAGCGTGGCGAGAAAGGCATCCTCGAAGTGGTCAAGGCGCTCGGTGGCGAGGATGAGTTGGGCGATCTCGGGAGGGAGTAGATGCTCGTGAACCATCTTGGCCAGCTGTTCGACCTGGCGCTCCGACGGTGGCTGGAGCTTCATCATCACCCGCCCGAGGGGACGTACCGACAGCAGGCGCATCGGCAAGGGGGCGGAAGTGTCGAGCACGATGGCTGGGCACCCAAGGTGAGCCAGGGCGGCGACCCGGTCGGGCTGGTCGATCGCTAGCCAGCTTGCCCAAAGCGACCCGAGCGAGTTCGCGACGACGGCTGGTCGGTCCAGGCCCAGTCCGTCGAACACCTCGGTGAGGAAGCGGACGGCGTTGGCGCGCAGGTTGTCGGCGAAGTTCGGGGTGGTGTCGGTCAACCCGTACCCGGGCAGGTCGACCGCGTACTGTTTCACGCCGTCGAGGTGGGTCATCAGCGGCGCCAGCATGGCCGCGGGCACGCCAATCCCGTTGAGCACAATGACCGGCGGCCCCTCGCCGGTGATGAGGATGTGAGCCTGCCCATCGACTACCGGGGCTTCGATCCAACGTTCCTCCGCGGTGATGCCGTAGCGGTTGAGCACTGCCGCTTGAGCCTTTGAGAAGTCCTTGTCGAACATGGCCGCTCTCCCGAGGCGCATGGTTTACCCTGTGTCAACCATTACAGTAATCGCAAGGTTTACATCATGTCAACCACAAGCCCGTACGGGGATCCGACAACACGGAATCGCATTCTCGAAGCCACCTGGG
Organism: uncultured Acidimicrobiia bacterium; assembly: GCA_963704825.1. Taxonomy (GTDB): domain Bacteria; phylum Actinomycetota; class Acidimicrobiia; order Spongiisociales; family UBA5794; genus CAVPHV01. The sequence continues at coordinate 176,035 of CAVPHV010000011.1, read as the reverse complement.
AGCTAGTCGGCCAGCAGGGTGCCCGACTCAAGCTCTCTGAGGTGGCGACTCTGGCTTCGGTATCGCGCCAGGCCATCTACCTGCACTTTGGTGACCGCTCCGGCTTGCTGGTCGCCCTCGTCCAGCACATGGACCAGGCCCTCGATCTCGGCGAGTCGCTCGCCGAGGTGCACGCAGCCCCCGACGGGGCGGCGCTGCTCGAGGCAGCGATGCGAGTCAACACCACCTTCTGGGCCCAGGTGTTCCCGGTTGCTCAGGTGCTCGAGGCAGCTCAGCACGAAGACGCGGCCCTTGGTGCGGCGTGGCGAGACCGGATGCGGTTCCGGCACGCAACGTTCCGTGCGATGATCGAGGCCCTCGCGGCGCGAGGCGAACTCGCCCAAGGTTGGAGCATCGACGACGCCTCCGCGACCCTGTACGCGGTTGCCCACTTCGACACGTGGCGCGAACTCGTGATCGAACTCGACTGGAGCGATGACCTCTACGTCGAGTCAATGACTCGGCTCCTCGGCCGCGCCCTCCTACGCCGCTGACCCGACCAAAGCCAGATCGCCACCCTTTGAACCTTCGTCGGTCCGCTGACGTTGGGTGTGTGCCGGTTTGCCGGCGGTTGGACCTTGTGGAGATCGGGATCAGAAGGTTGGGGGCTCGAATCCTCTCGGACGTGCCGCTGAAACCCCTGGGTGAGCGGGGGCTTCAGGCGGAGGACACGGCTGCGGGTATGGCCTCATCCGGGTCTGGAGGCAGGTCCGTAGATAGATCATGAGCACGACACCGATACTCGTTCGCATCAGGCGCCGCTTCCGTCGTCGCCCCGAGGTAAAGGTATGGGGTGACGCTCGAGCCCTTCCCTTCACCGAAGGCCAGGCAGTTGTGGGCGCCGGCCAGATAGGCCCAGCACAGCTCAGCGTTGAGCTTCCCCGACCCACCGTTTGAATAGGGCCGGTTGTCTCCCCTTGCGGGTGCGATGAGCCTGCGCAGTCGTTCCGTGGCAATCTCGGCCATTGGTCGCGCTCCTAACTGATTTGTATGGTCATTGCCCTATAATGGTCAGTATCCAGATAAGGAACGGGAAGACGCGATGCAGGATGCGCTGCATTCACCGACCACCAGCAACGCCAGGCTGCGCGACGCGGGAATGCGCTCGACACTCCCGAGACGAGCCGTTCTCGAAACGATCATGGCTACTCCCGATCACCGATCCGCCGAGGAAGTACGGCGGGCGCTCGAGGAACGCGGTATCGACCTGGGGCGATCGTCTATCAACAACATCCTCGGGACCCTCGCCGGTGCCGGCCTCATCAACCGGGTCGAGACCCTCCCGGGGCCGGCCCGCTTTGAGCGGGACACCAGCGACCACGACCATTTCTGGTGCGTGAGGTGCCGGCGAGCCTCCAACGTTTCCGCCCTCCTCGTTCACCCGCCGCTGGTGGCGGGCCGGGTTATGGCTACGGCCATCACCCACCTGGGGGAGTGCGAGGCGTGCGGTGAAGCGCATGCAAGCCCTACGCAACGGAAGGACCGTAATTGATGAACGCCAAGAACACACGACGCAAACCGCGCTGGATCTCCGAGATGAGTAGCGTCCTGGTCGCCCTCGCTCAGAGCCGCAGAACGCTGCGGCAGGCGGCAAGGACGTCGGGTGACCGCCGTATGTCGCACCGCCTGCGGCGACTTGCCCGTCGCCGACAGGCCGCCGCGGAGGAACTCAAACGGGTTGCTCCGGTGCCCGTGGTCGAGATGCTTACGCCCGACCCCGACACAATCGTTGTCGAAGACCAGATTCGGACCGCCACGGAGATCGGAACGACAGCTGCATGCCTTCGAGCCAACCGGAAACTGCGCGCCGCCATCGAATCCACCCTCGAGGCGAATCCCCCGTCACGTGTGCAAAAGCGGCTCGAGGCGCTCCGCAACCAGGCCGACCACGACGCAGCCACCTACAACGCTCGCCTGCGCGAACTCGTCGTCGTCGCCATCCCTGTTGATTCGGCCGCTTTGTCACATGGTGAGGTCGAAGGTGCTGGGCGCGGAGATTGATGGCGCTCAATGCGAGACGGCGCCAACAATCCGGGCGCGGAGTCGGGGTCGCATGCATTGCAGAAACTCCCTCCGGCTCTTGTAGCCTCCGACCTATGGCAACTCTGGTGCTGACGGTTATCGGCGACGACCGGTCGGGTCTGGTCGACGCCCTTTCGGGCGTCATCGCCGACCACGGCGGGAATTGGGACAAGAGTCGTATGGCGCGCCTGGCGGGCAAGTTCGCCGGGATCGTCATGGTTGCCGTTCCCGATGCTGCTGCTGATGCCTTGATCGCTGACCTGGAGCCGCTCGAAATGCAGGGCCTGCTCGACATCACGGTGGAGCGCGCCGTCCCGAGCAAGCAGGTAGACGACTCGGCGCGGTACCGGATGGACATCATCGGTCTCGATCATCCCGGGATAATCCACGAGGTATCGCACGCCCTCGCCGGGCGCCAGGTGAGTATCGAAGAGCTCAGCACCGAGGCGAGGAGCGCCCCGATGTCTGGTGACACCATCTTCGAGGCCCACGCTTTGTTGCGGGTTCCCGCCGACGCCTCGCTGGAGGAGCTGACGGAGGGTCTGGTGCTTCTCGGCGACAGACTTGCGGTCGATATCGAAGTTGCCATGGAGCCGGACCAGACCCCCTAATGGGGGTCCACCGTGGCAGGCCGGATGACCCAGTGGCGCTACTTGTTCTTGGTTGGTTTGGCGGGCAGGGTGCCGATCCATTCCCACGACCGGTCGAACCATAGGGTGAGGGTGTCGGCGTCGGCGAGCAACTCGGCTGGGACTGATGAGTAGCCGCGCATCGTGGCGCCGTATTGGATGACGTCGCCGCTCTCGTAGCTCGACCGGAACTCCTCAGTCAGTTCGTCCGAGAGGCGCAGCGCCATCGTCCCGTCCACGTCGAGGAAGCTGAACATGTGACCGTTGTGTGAGGTGTACGGGTTCTTGGCGCCCTTCATCTCAGCGCCGCCCTGGCTCGCTTCGACCACCGACCGGTATGCCTCGAGCGCCTCGGGCGGTCCCTCGTATCTTGATCCACCGGGCATGCCTCACCTCCTGGTGACCCTGACCCCAAACCTACCGGACGGAGGCGACGCAGCCTGATTGGACGCCACCGGCCGGGGACGAAGCCCGTATGACACCGGATCAGAGGGACGGGGGCCTTTGGAAGGCGATAGGTGCGGGTTCTCCGGGGGTGCGGTCGAAGCCCCCTATTTGCGGTGGCCCCGCTCATTGCGGCGTTCGCGGCCGCTCCAGGTGCAACGGTCTGCGCTCCAGCTGGTACCACGGGTTGTGACTCTGTCGCCGGCCTTGGAGCAGGCGGCGGTCATCGTTCGACGCTCCGGCACCGTTGGTTGCTGCACCCTTGTGCTCCGGTCTCGGCGAGTCGGTAAACGAATCCGCCGTCTGCTTGGTGTGTAGGGCATGAAGGCGACAGGAGTGTTGGTGACCGAACAAGAACAGGGCCCCCGCGCACATCAACTGAGAGAGACCTTTTCGGCGTTCTATCTGCGGGAATACCAGAAGATGGTGGCAATTGCTGCAGCTGTCTCGGGCAATCGTGCGATAGCGGAGGACCTTGCGCAGGAGGCGATGCTGCGGGCCCATCGGAATTGGGATCGAATCTCGACCTACGAGCTTCCGGGAGCTTGGGCGAGGCGAGTCACCATCAACCTGTCGATCAGCGCCACGAAGCGAGCTGCTGCGGAAACGCGTCAGATGCTGCGCGTCGCTGATCGATCGACGCTCCCCGAGCCCGACGCCACCGACGACCACGTTTGGAAGGCCGTGGAAAAGCTCCCGGGGAAGCAGCGTGCAGCGATCGCCCTGTACTACCTCGAGGACCGATCGATAGATGAGATCGCCGGCATCCTCGACGTGTCCAATGCTACGGCCCGAGTCCATCTCCACCGTGGCCGCAAGGCGCTGGCCGACGATCTCGGTCCTGAGGAGGTTTCCGCATGAATGAACGCGACATTCGGTCCGCATTCGACCACCTGACACAAGATGTCATGATGACCGTCCAGACCGAGGAAAGACTCGAAGAGATCACGCAGTCACGGCGTGCCAGCCGCCGACCGCTGCTCACTGCGTTTGCCAGCGCTGCTGCGGTGGCGCTGGTCGTAGGGGGCGTTCTCGTCTTGTTGCGGCCGGCGGCTGACCCCGAGGCGGAGCCTCCAGCGACCGCTGGACCTACGACCACCGTCACCGACTCCACCTCGGCTCCGACTACAACTGGGCCAACCACCGAGGCCCCGGCTCCGACGATGCCCCTGGTCGAGCCGGGCATGGTCGTGATCGCCGACCGCTCGGCCCCTGCCTTCACGGCCGGGGCCGGCTACGTGACCTACCTTGCCGACCTGGTTGTTGGTGACGGAGCTCAGGGAGTGGTCATTCAGATCGACCAGCGGATCATTCACATCTTGCCCACCGGCGAAGGTCGTGACTTGGTGTCCGCCGAAGATATCGCAGCCGACGGGGGTTCCGTGACGATACAGCTGCAGGACCTCGTCCGTATCGACGGAGAGGCGCAGGTGCTCTACGTAGTTTCTGGAGGCGGCGTTGAGCAACCCTACGAGGAGGTGTGGACGTACAACCTCGAGTCAGACGCCTCAATGCCCATCTACCGCAGGGACGAATTCGAGAGCACAATCCAGCGAGTGTCGCTGGCGAACGACACAATGGTCGTGACCGTCGCAGAAGAGGGCACCACCTACTTTGAAGTCCTGAATGCAGCCGGGCAACCGATCGATGTCGCAGTTCCGATTGAAGCGCGCCGGGGTACGGACTTCTTCTCACCAGTCGTCCAGGGCGCCGTCTCGCCGGACGGCTCCACCCTCGCTTATGTCCAAATCGTGGACGTCACAACCGCCGAAGACGGGTATCTGTTCGCCGATCTCGTCGTATGGGATCTCGCCAACGGGGGGGAGCTGCAGCGACTGGAGATCGAACTCCGTGACGACGGGCTTGCTCCTTGGCCAGGACGCCTCGACTACGACGGTGTCGGCGTCGTGCTCGGCCGGTATCGGAATCTTGTTGAGGGTCCAGAAGGGCTCGCGCCGCTTCGAATCGCGTCGCTCGACGCAGGCGACATCACCGAACTCGACACGGCCGGAGCGCCGAGCCTGATCAAGTATGGCGGAGGCACCAGCAGCTCTGGCCAGGCGGATGGGATTACCGACCCTGCACAACTGCTGCTGGCGTTCTCCGGTGCGTGGCAAGCAGGTGACTGGAGCCAGATGGGAACGCTTGCCTCGGAACAGGCGGTCGCCGAGGCGCAAAGCGTGTTCGAGCCGGGCGCAACGCCAACGGTTGTGCCCGAAACCATCCGGAGCGTCGTCGGCGGTTGCCGGCCACACGGCGACACCACGCGCTGTGAGGTTGTCTATGGCGCTCCAGGGGGCACCGATGCGCAACCGTCCGGCCTCATCTACTACATCGACTACGCCGGCACTCCAGCTGGACTGATCGTGACCCAACTGACATTTGGTGGCGACGCCGGCTGAGACAGAGCGAGTTCACCCAGGCGTGGCTACGAGGCACCCTGCGGAGCCCCACCTAGCTCGCACATGGCGTCGGGTCTGGGCTCTTGCCTCGATGGCGGCGCGTGAATGAGGCGGCGGGCTGTTCGGCGGGATGTCGCACTTTGACGAGGTACTCACGTCTGGGCGAAGATTGCGTGAGGATGGGTACCGGCCGCGCCTGCTGCGGGCGAAAACGGATGGGGCGCTGGAGGTCGTGATGGACGAGGAAACAGCAGCGTCGACTCGTTTGCGGCTGGCGTCGGCGGCCCTCATCCCGATTGGCGAGTCACATCGGCAGAGGTCCCGGAGGCCACCATGTTGAGGACACCTCAGCGCCCAAGCAGTCTGGCTGTGCTCACCAGCGGCGGGGATGCCGCAGGTATGAACGCGGCCGTACGCGCCGTGGTGCGGGCCGGACTGGACGCCGGGCTGGACGTGTTTGCGGTGTACGAAGGCTTTCAAGGCCTCGTGGCTGGGGGCGAATCCATCCGCCGGGTGTCGTCGAGCGACGTGGGTGGCATCTTGCACCAAGGCGGAACTGTCCTGGGCACGGCACGCTGCGCCGAGTTCCGGACCAGGGATGGAAGACGGAGCGCTGCCCGGAACCTCGTCCAACAAGGGATTGATGCCTTGATCGTCATCGGCGGCGACGGCAGCCTCACGGGAGCCAACCTCTTTCGCGAGGAGTGGCCGGAGCTGCTCGCCGAGTTGACCGAGATGGGCGAGATCGATGGAGCCGCCGCCGAAGCGAAGCAGCGGCTCACCCTCGTGGGGCTGGTCGGTTCGATCGACAATGACATGTTTGGCACCGACATGACCATCGGGGCCGATACAGCCCTGCATCGCATCACTGAGGCGGTCGATGCGATCCACAGCACCGCGTCGAGCCACCAACGTTCCATGGTCATCGAGGTGATGGGACGCAACTGTGGCTACTTGGCGCTGATGAGCGGCCTCGCCGCAGGTGCCAACTGGGTGCTGATCCCTGAGAGTCCACCCGACACGGACGACTGGGAAGAGTCGATGTGCCGTGCCCTGATGGCGGGACGAGCGATTGGTCGCCGTCTCAATCTCGTCATGGTCGCCGAGGGTGCTCAGGACCTCCACGGCAATCCGATCACGGCGCAGCACGTCAAGGAGGCGCTCGAGGAGCGGCTCGGCGAAGACACCCGCGTGACCAGCCTTGGGCATGTGCAGCGGGGCGGCGCCCCAAGTGCGTTCGATCGGTATCTGAGCACGGTGCTCGGCTACGCGGCTGTGGAGCAGGTCGTGATGTCCCCCGGCGGCGAACCTCAGCTCATCGGTATCCGCGGCCACCAGATCATCAGCTCTCCGCTCATGGAGTGTGTGAGCAAGACTCGGGCAGTGGCGGAGGTGATCGCCGAACAGGATTACGAGACGGCGATGGAGATGCGAGGTGGGAGTTTCCGAGACTCCTTCCGCATGATCCGCACCATGGTCCGGGCGCATCCGCATGCACCGGCGCCGGGGCAGCGGCGGCTGCGGCTTGCGGTCGTCCACGGTGGAGGCCCGGCCCCTGGGATGAACACCGCGGTGCGAGTGGCGGTGCGCGTCGGCATCGACCACGGCCACACGATGCTGGCTGTGAGGAACGGGTTCCAAGGTCTCGGCGGCGGTGAGATCGAGGAGATGGGTTGGATGAGCGTGAACGGCTGGGTGTCGCGTGGCGGCGCCGAGCTGGGTACCAACCGGTTCATTCCTTCGGGCAACAGCTTTGCGGCCATCGCTTCACAGCTCGAGGCTCACCACGTCGATGGGCTGCTGATGGTGGGTGGCTGGTCCGGTTACGAGGCCGCCCATGAGTTGGCGATTCGGGCATCGGAGTATCCGGCATTGGGAATACCGATCGTTTGCCTCCCCGCCTCAATCAACAACGACCTTCCCGGGTCTGAGCTCAGCATCGGTGCTGATACCGCGCTCAACAGCATCGTGGGAGACGTCGACAAGATCAAACAGTCGGCTGTGGCGTCCGGTCGGTGTTTTGTTGTCGAGGTGATGGGTCACGATTGTGGGTACCTGGCCCTGATGAGCGGACTCGCCACCGGCGCCGAACGCGTCTACCTGCCAGAGGAAGGGATCTCGCTCCAGGACCTCGAGAGCGACGTCAACGACCTCAGGGAAGGCTTCGCACACGGCAAGCGCTTGGGCCTCGTCATCCGCAGCGAGCACGCCGATCCCGTCTACACGACCGGTTTCATCAAGGCGCTGTTCGGGCACGAGGGCGGCGGACAGTTCGATGTGCGCGAGGCCATTCTCGGGCACGTCCAACAGGGCGGCGACCCCTCGCCGTTCGACCGGATCCAGGCCACCCGATTGGCGTCGAAATCCGTCGAGTACCTCATCGAGCAAGCCCTCGCCGATACGCCAACAAGCGCGTTCATCGGACTCCAGAAGGGCAAGGTGCAGTTCACCCCGCTTCTGGAGTTCCCCGCCCTCGTCGAGGCCGGCGTCCACCGTCCCCGCGAGCAGGGATGGATGGCGCTGCGACCCCTCGCCCAGGTGATGGCCCAACCCGGATCGCGTCATCGGCGCTGACGGGTGCAGCGGCGTAGATGGCTTCCGGGAGTGTGAGCGCTCAGCGGCATCGCGGGTGATCGGCACATCACCTCTATTACAATACGGGACAGTATGGTATGGTAAATGCCATGTTGGATACAACGCCGACCAAACCCCGGCTGAGGGGCAGACCCCGTGACCCGGCGGTAGACCGAGCGATTCTCGAGTCGGCGCGGTCGGTGTTGGCCGAGCGCGGATTCACCGGCGCTTCGATGGATGAAATCGCCCGCGGTGCCGGCATTGGCAAGGACACGCTCTATCGGCGCTACCGCTCCAAAGAGGACCTCGTTCTGCATCTGCTGAGCAACCTCGCAGAGGAAGGCGTTCCGGTGCCGGCGCTCGACGATCCACGCTACGCGCTGTTTGTCTTCCTCCAGGACATCGTGCGGGTGAATAGGCGCACCGACCTTGGGGCCATCATTGCCGGAATCGTGGGCGAATCGGCGCGGAACAAACGCCTCGCGGATGGGTTTCACCAATTCTGGTCCGAAAGACGGAGCATCGCTGCGGAGCTCGTTCGCGAGATCGCCACCGAGGCGGCCGACGAGGAGATCGAGCTGATATTGGACCACATCCTCGGACCCATCTACTACCGCGTCCTTCTCACCGGAGCCACGGTCGACGACGAGTACCTCTGGGGCCTCATCGTCACCATTCCGTGGTCTCCAGATGAACAGCTGAATCGAACAGAGCCAGACAAAGAGGAACAAACATGAAGATCCAAGAGCATATGATCGCCGTGATCGAACCCGCCCGCGATGGTGATTCGACCGTCGAAGTCGCCAAAGAAAACGGAGTCATCGAAGTCGCCAAAGAGGTAGTCGATCGCGGAGGACGTGTCACCGTGCTCGTGTTGATCAACCGCGACACCGTGGCCAACATCTCAGCTTTTGCCGAGGCCGAGGACATCTCCTATCCAGACGCGAGGGAGATCTATCTCGAACGTCTCGCCGACGTCTACTCCTCGCGCTTTGGGGATCACCACGTCACAACGATCGTGACCGGCGGTCCCAAGCCGAACAGAATCGCTTTCGATACGGTAGGCAGAGTGGCCGCGACGAGTGTGGTCATGGACCAGCGACTGGCGACGCGACGTTCCTGGCGGTCATCTGTGGCGCGGTCTCGAGTGCCGGTCGTGATTGCTCCTCCCCTGGCTGCCTGAGAGCTGGGCAACGGGCGACGGCTGCCCGAGCCATCCTTTGGACCTGCATGAGGTCCAGAGCCTCTTGACGCCGTACCGAATCTCCGCCACAGCATCTTGGGGCGGGGTCAAGAACGCGGCCCCGGCCTCGCTCCACTCGCGAGAGAGGCTGCAGGGGCGGCGATGCCGATTCTTGAAGCTGTCGACCCGGTCGGGTGTCTGGGGGAGCGAGCGCCAGACGAGGCCGTCGTCATAGCGATGACGTCCGTATGAACATGGTGCCGGACCTGCCAGAACCCCTGGCCAGGTGAGCCCGAACACAGGAGGCAGATTCTTGGACCTCGATGCAGCTATTGCATGGGCTTCGACCCGCAAACACGCCACACTCATCACGATCCGGCGCGACGGCCGTCCCCAGTCTTCGGACATTGTGTACGGCGTCGATGACGGTGTCTTCCTGATCTCGATCACCGACGATCGAGCCAAGACGATCAATATGCGTCGCGACCCGCGAGTTGTGCTCCACATCTCCGAACCCGGATCTTGGTCGTACCTGTCGATCGACGGGACCGTCGAACTCACCGACGTCACCGTCAGCCCGGAGGATGCATCCAACGACGCGCTGGCCTCCTACTTCGAAACCGTGGCCGGGAAGGCCCATCCCGATTGGGACGAGTACCGCCAGGCCATGATCGATCAGGGGCGACTGCTCGCCCGATTCACCCCAACCGGAGCAGTTGGCCAGATCAACGAGCCCTCCTGACCCACTTCCCGCAGCCGAGCCCCGCTCCACCGTCCCGGGTGACCAGGCGCATGAAGAGGCCGCCAACAAGGCCGCCGGCCGCGGCAATCTGGTGCCACGGGGTTTGGCGCCGGAGGTGGTGTTGGTCGCTCCCAGAGTTCTTCCCCATCCGCACGATGCTGGCCGGGACTGGTCAATCGGCGGCCGGCGGCAAGGGAAGTTCCCCCGCCACCCTCGTTCCGTGGCCCACACTCGACTCGACAACGAGGTGGCCGCCGTGGGCGCCTACTCGATCACGCATGTTCACGAATCCGTGGCTTTCAGCCACGCTCTCGGAGTCGAACCCGACGCCGTCGTCCAGGACCTCGAATCTGAGGTGCTCGTTGTCCGTGGTGACCCCCACATTGATGCGGGCGCCGTCGCCGGCGTACTTGCCGGCGTTCTGCATGGCCTCGAGACAGCAGAAATACACCGCGGCCTCGATGTCTGGAGCGAACCGAACCGCGGTGGCATCGACCGTGATGGGCAAGGGCGATCGGCCGGCTGCGTTCTCGAGCGCCTTGCCCAGCCCACGATCGCGGAGCAGGGGCGGATAGATCCCGTGGGCCAACTCCCGTACCTCGTCGATCGTCGTCTGGACGTCCTTCTGGAGCTGGTCGAGTGCATCCGAGAGGGCCTCGTCGGCGGTTCCGAACCTTCTCTCCAACATGCGCACCTTCAATGCAAGTGCCACCAGATGCTGCTGTGCCCCGTCGTGCAAGTTGCGCTCGATGAGGCGCCGCGACTCGTCGCCCGCCGACACGATCCTCGTCCTCGACGCCTGAAGCTCGACGTTGCGCCGTTCCAGCTCGTTCAAGGATCTCTGCAGGGCTGAGTCGAGGCCGACATTGTGGAGGGCCAGGCCAAGGCTCCGAGCCAGATCCGCAAGGGCGACCTCGTCGGCAGACCGAAACGGACCATCGTCGGCGTTGCGGGCCACGAGTATCAGGCCGAGGAGCTTTCCCAGATGGGTGATCGAGGCGATCCGCAGGTCGTGGTCCTCCCCGTCGATGTCGCTCACGACGTCGGGGACCCACATGCTCCCCCAGGTGGCGCCGGACACCCTGGCGACGGTGACCGCACCCAACGCCGCCCCCGTCAGGTGGGTGCTTCTCTGCCCCCGATCGGGCACCGAGACCGTTCGCTCTAGGTTTCCGGACTCACCGACCCACAACTCGGCACCCGCCGGCGCCATCGACTCGTGCAAGGTCTCAGCCAGCTGGAGGAGCAGCTCGTCCATGGGAACGGAACGCGTCATCCTTGCCCCAAAGGTCTCCAAGGCCGCGGTCGACCGCATGGCCGCGCCCTCGGTCCATGGCTCTGTTGCGCCAATGATGCGGTGACGAAGCGGCCCGACCAGGAGCACCGAGACGACTGCCGCCACCATGGACAGACCCAGGACACGATGCTCGGTGCCGTCGAGATCGCGGCCCATCCCGACGACGACGACCAGATAGACGGAGAGGATCATCGCGACTACCGCAGACGCGACCAGGGTGTGTTGTAACACGGCGGCACCATGCGGACGAAATGACGAGGAGAGGGCCGCGACCAATGCAACAGGGATCGCGATCGACCCGACCAACCACCAAGGCGACAAGACGCTGGGCGTGTCGAGAAGCACGTGCAGCGACCAGACGGCATACGCCACCGCCACCAGGACCAGAACCCCCCAGCCCATCCAGAATGCGACGTCCCGCCGACGACGAGCGTCGGTGAACGTCCCGCCGGCAACGCCCATGGTGCCGTTCACTTGCTCACTCCGATCTCAGCTCCTCACCGAGCTGCATGTTGGCGGCCCGCGACGATGGCCTGATGGCCATCAGGTTGGCCGCAAGTATGGCGAACGGAACAACGAGCGCGACGGCAGCCAGTGCGATGGGAGGCACGTAGTAGACGGGCGTGATGTCTGCGACGTATCTCCACACAGTTCGCCCCAGTGCGACCCCTAGAGGAATACCGACCGCGAGTCCGATCAGGGCGAGAATGGTTGCCTGGGCGACAAAGACACGCCTCGATTGGGGCTTGGTCATCCCGACAGCCCTCAGTACGGCCAGGTCACGTCGGCGCCGTCGCACGGCTGTCGCCATTGCGTGGCCCACCGCGGCGACGCCCAGTAACGCCAGGAACCCGGCGAGGAACCATGGGATTGCCTGGACCTGGAGAAGCTGACGTTGCTCGGGGAGCGGTTCGTTCGGGCCGGTCTCGATTCCCAAGGGCCCAAGACGCTCGGCGACGGTCATAGGACCGACCCCCGCCGCTACATCGAACAGGACGATGTGGAACTTGAAACCATCGAATAGCGAGTCGTAGGTCTCCGCGGTCACCCAACCACCGGAGGCGTAGTCGTTGTGGGGGCTTGGATATAGGAAGCCGATGCCGGTCACCGTCAGATCCACATCCCCAGCCGACCCGGCGGCGGCGACGGTGTCACCAACGTCGAGACCGGTCGCCTCAGCTGTACGAGGGCCAATCGTGATCTCGCCCGACTTCGTAGCAATTGTGCCCTCGGTGAGCACCACGTCGAGCGGCGTGTCCACGGGATCGAGAGTGAGCACCGAAACGGCGGCTCCAGCCATCTGGGCCACGTCGAGTCGCAGGTTGTTGACAGAGGTGACATCCGCGTCGGCAGCGATGCGGGTCACTACCTCGTCGATCGGGGCATAGTCCTCGTTGTTGTACCCAATGAACGTGGCGAGTTCCCACGTCTGGCCGAACCGCTGTGGATCGCTGATGGTCGCGTCGATACCGTTTGCGAACGTGAACACTGCCACGATCCCGAGTACGCCGAAGATGGCTCCGAGAAGTGCCGGTCGCACCGGCACCGACCTCGAGCCGCTTCCCGGTTCGAGTGCAAAGCGGCTCCCGACGACCACAGGTACCGGCATTCCGATCTGTGCGAGTCGGGACGCGATCACCGACCTCCTGGGGGTTGGGTGTCGTCGAGTCGCCGAGATGGCCATCGTTGCGGCGAGGAGTGAGCCGCCGACCACGAACAACGGGATGACGACCATTCCGAACCCGAAGACGATCCAATCGGTGTCGAACCCCGGCGACGGCTCCATCCACGACGCGGTGCCAACAGGGAACCATTGCGACGCTGCATATGCGATGGAGACCCCCAGGGCGACGCCGGCGACCGCGGCGACGGTCGGACCCAACGTGGCGCCTACCCCCGACTCGGCAGGTGTCATGCCGACCGCACGCAACGGCTCGAGGTCGGAGACGGTCGACGCCACATGGCGTGCCACCGCCTGGCCGACAAGGAAGAAGGCTGCGACGAGTGCGGCGACGGCGAACACTATGAGACTCCGGGCTTCGAAGGACGTCACCTGCTTGAGTTCCTCGGCGGCGGCCGCCATGTCCCACACGTCGATGTCGTTGCGCCCGGTGATCCTGGCCAGATCCTCTTTGAAGGTCGGTATCGAATCGGCACCATCGCTGAGCCGTATCATCGCGTTCACGTACGCGGTGGGTTGTGCACCGAGGAAGTTGGCGGGGTGCTGCTCGACCAGTGCTGGTGAAGGCGTCATGCCACCCAGAGGTGATTCCTTGTCGGAGAACCACAGGGATCGAATCGACCCCACGATGGTCGCCTCGATGGCCGGGCCCCCCGGCGGCCCACCATCGAAGTCTGGGGTGTCGAAGGTGTCGATCTGCTCAGGGCTCCAGAGGCGAATCGTGAGTGTGTCCCCTACGTCGAGCCCGTAGTGCTCGAGGAACAGGGGAGTGGCCATGACCTCGTCTGGCCGCATAGGATCGAGGGCGCGTCCTTTGAGTACTACGGGCTTTTCGATCGTCGAGTACACGTCGGTTCCGAGCACTGGAAAGCCGGTCGAGAAGTCCTCATCGGGAATCCCGTCGACGACGTACGTGGAGACGGCGAACTTGCCCACGGCCTCGACCCCGGGCAGCGCCTCGATGGCGTCCCACTCAAATCCCGGATCGTTTGGCAGGGCGACGGCGGTGACTGGGAGCGTCACGGCAAGCAGACGATCGACCGCAGAGGATGCCCGTCTGGCGCCTGCCACGGCGGTGAGGATCGTTCCCGTGGCAAAAGCGATCAGTAAGGCAAGCACCAGGATCGACTTCCAGCGGCGACGCAGGTCGATCCTGAACCAGGCGAGGGCAGCGCTCATGACGCGGCAGACGCCTGATCGTTGACCGGTGAGGTGATCCTTCCGTCGTGCATCCTGATCACCCGCGATGCACCGGCCGCCACGGAAGGCGAGTGGGTCACCATGAGAATCGTCTGACCTCCGTCGTGCAGTCTCCGGAACAGTTCCAGTATCTCGGCGCCGCCTTCGCTGTCGAGGGCGCCCGTCGGCTCGTCCGCGAGAATCACCGTCGGATCGTTGACGAGGGCTCGCGCGATCGCGAGCCGCTGCCTCTGACCACCGGAAAGGAGGGAGGGAAGCTGTTCGGTTCGATCTCCCAGTCCAAGCAGATCGAGGGTATCCCGAGCTCGGGACACCGCTGCCGGACGGCTCAACCCCCCGAGCATCGCGGTCAGGGCGACGTTCTCGACGGCGGTGACACTGTCGAGGAGGTTGAAGAATTGGAACACCACGCCGATGTGGTGACGACGGAACTTTGCCAGCCAGTTCTCGTCACGACGACTGATCTCCTCGCCGTCGACGACGACCGTGCCCTCGTCCGGCTGCTCGAAGCCGGCGAACACGTTCAAGAGCGTGGACTTGCCACACCCTGAGGGACCCATGAGGGCCACGAACTCGCCGTGATCAACCGCTATGTCGACATCGCGCAACGCCCGAACAGGAGCAAACTCGGCTGCGAACGTCTTGCGCACGCCAACGGCTTTGAGAGCAGTCACGCTCATCACCCTCCCCGAACAGATGCAGTCCCTTGAACAGGTCATGCATGATCACCTCGAGTAGGCGGGATGGCAAGGGTGGAAGCCCCCCACATTCGGTGGTGCTGGCACCCCCCGGTCGAAGGCGTTGGCAACCGAGAACCCACGAGCCCAAGGCTCAGATGCGCTCGATGTGAGAGGCCCTTCACCGCGTAGGGTGCCGGGCCCCTTGTCGGACGGGAGCCTCGAGCTCATATCTGGAGGAATGCGAAGTTGGCACCATCGCACAACCCTCATTGTGCCGCGAGGAGCCCGCCGAGGAAGCCAATAGTGCTTGAAGCGATCTCGGCCTGCGCCTGGTCGCGAGGCACGCCAGGCTCGCCGTCGCCGGGTTGGATGCCGTAGTCGCCAAAGAACGCATGGGTTCCTCCCTCGATCGGAACGAAGCGCGTTCCCATCGGGAGGTTTGCCGAAGACTCTCGGACTTGGTCAGGGTCCGTCAGGTCGTCGTTGGTTCCATAGATCGAAGCGACGTCAAGCCGGGTTGAATCAGAGATGTCGGAAGCGGGGACCGAAGCCCACAATACGAGGCCGTCGATGTCGGCATTGTCGGCAGCGTTGGAAGAGGCGACGACGCCCCCGAGCGAATGACCCCCAACCGCCCACGTCTCGGTCTCGGGATGGGTCGAAGCCCACTCCTCGGCGAAGCCGGAAGCAAGGAACGCAATTCCCAGGGGTTGTTTCACGATGACAACTCGATACCCCGCCTCGGCGAGCGGGCGCAAGATATGGGCGTAGGCGCGGGCGTCGACTCTGGCGCCGGGCTGGAAGATGAGGCCGACGTCGCGGGCTCCCGTTGTCGGCTCGATGGTGATTGCCGAGGCCGATGACGAAACCACGACGGAGTCCGAGTCGGCAAGCGCGTCGAGGGCGATATCGGTCGCCGCAAATGGGGATAGAAGCCAGGCGGCGACGGCAAGCGCCAGCAGCGGGATCGACGCCAGTATTCCCAGCCAGAGCCTGCCCGAGATGGTGCGACGCACCGTTCCGACCGCAAGGCCGATGATCGCAGCGGCGGCCGCGCCAAGGTACAGCCAAAGGTAGCTGCGGTGCCCGGCGAGGATCGGATCGCTGTTGGTGGCGAGCACGTACCCGACCACAACAAGCACCGCGATGGACGCGAGCACGTACGGCTTCTTCAGGACCTGAGTCATGTCCGGCGGACCATACACGTCGCAGGAAACATGGATGTCGTCGCTTTCGTACCGCGAGCTGCTCGGATCCACCCTGCCTCGATCCAGCAGGTCGCTCCCCCAAAACGAGCTATCCGTGACGAGGCCGACGCGACGCGCCGCATGAGATTCTGCTAAAACGGGAGTCAACTGCCCGGAGCGCTGAAAACCGGGCCCTATCAGGGAGGGGGATCTCCATGTCCATACCCGTTGTGAATGCCGCGGTCCGCGGCTCACGAGTGGGGCGGCGGCGCCTTCTTGCCCTCGTCGCGGTGTTTACGCTTGCCGTCACCTCACTTGCCTTGTTGTCCGACCCCGTGTCCGCCACCGGTGACCACCACGTGCCCTGGCGACACCCCGCAAGCATGTTCCTGTCCAACTGTTGGCCTTCAACGACTACCACGGCCACCTCGAGGCCACCGGAAACGGTGATGCCGATGGCGTTGTTGCCGGTGGCGGAGAGTATCTCTCGTCCATGCTCGCTGCGTTGCGCGAGGGTGTGCCCAACAGCTTGACCGTCGCCGCCGGTGACCTCATTGGTGGTTCTCGCGGCCTTTTCCGGTCTGTTCCATGACGAGCCGTCGGTTGAGTCGCTCAACGCCATGGGGCTCGACGTGTCGAGCGTCGGCAACCACGAGTTCGACGAAGGCGTCACCGAGTTGCTCCGCATGCAAGATGGTGGGTGCCATCCCGTCGATGGCTGCTACTTCGAGAGCGAGCTCTACGAAGGCGCCGACTTCCAGTGGCTCGCCGCCAACACCGTCAACGACGAGACCGGCAAGACGCCGCTTCCGCCGTACTGGATCAAGAAGTTCAGCGGAGTACCGGTCGCCTTCATCGGTATGACGCTAGAGGCCACCGACACTCTCGTCGCGGCAGCGGGGATACGGGGTTGGACCTTCCTCGATGAGGCAGACACCGCCAACCGACTGGTGCGTCGCTGAAGAAGAGGGGTGCGAGGCCATTGTCGTGCTCCTGCACGAGGGTGGATCGCAGACTCCGCCTCCCGGCGACGTCGATGCCTGCGTCGGTATCTCCGGGCCGATCGTGGACATCAACGATCGGCTTCATCCCGAGGTCGACGTGCTGATCACCGGTCACACCCACCTTCCCGTACAACTGCATGCTTCCCGACAAGTGGGGCAAACCCCGCATCGTGACGAGTGCCTACTCGTACGGCAGGGTGGTGTCGGAGGTGAACCTCGTCCTCGACAAGCGTACGAAGGATGTCCGCCGCTGGCAGAGCTCGGCGACGAACCATGTCGTCGATCAGTCGCTGCTGACGCCTGATCCAGCCGTCACGGCCGTCATCGACAAGTGGCAACCGCTCTTCGACCAATCCGCCAACATCCCGCTGGGGACGATCACCGCCGACATCAACCGCGGTGGTGAACCCGACGGGTTCGATGACCGCGGGGTCGAGTCGCCGGCCGGCAACCTGGTAGCCGATGCTCAAGCATGGGCGACGTCTGCCAACGGTGCCGAGGTTGCCTTCATGAACCCGGGTGGGGTGCGCTCAGATCTGACGTATCTCGAGTCGGCTGGTGAGGGCGACGGCGTCGTCACCTACGGTGAGGCGTTCACGTTCCAGCCGTTTGGCAACACGCTGCTGACCTTCCCGATGACCGGCGCTCAGATCGTCTCGGTACTCGAGGAGCAATGTCAGCCGGCCGGTTCGAGCCGTCCGTTCCTACACCTTGGTGTGTCGGACGGATTCACGTACGACCTGTCGACCACGATCGATGCGGTCGGTGACTGTACCGCCGTGTCGATCAGCAACGTCATGCTGGATGGCGTGGAGTTGGACCCGGCAGCGACCTACATCGTGACGGCGAACAACTTCCTGGCCGATGGCGGGGACAACTTCGTCACCTTCGCCACAATCGATCCGGCGACACGACTCGATGGCGGCAACGACCTGGAGGCGCTCGCCAACTACTTGGCTGCGTTCAGCCCGGTGCCCCCGCCACCGACCGATCGCGTCAACGAACTGCCGTAAACACAACCTGACGACGGTTGGGCCCGACCCTCAAGGGTCGGGCCCAACTTGTCTCTGCCCGCGGTTTGCGGGTGAGGTGCGGTCACTCCGTTGGATTGATCACGCCTTCGATGATGAGCTGCCGCAGCGTCTCGAGCTCGATCTTGAGCTCGTCGGGGACGATGCGGTCGAGTTGGTTGGGGGCGAGACCGACCCCTCCGTTGGCGAGGGTGCCGAGGTAGGGCTCGTTTGTGTGGTGGCCCGCCAGCGCCTCGGCTGCGGCGTCTTGGACGGCGTTCTGTACCCCTTTGGTGACGGACGTGAGATAGACCTGGGCATTCTCGGGGTCGGTCAGCGTCATGTCTACATCGACCCCGACGACCATGAACGTCCCAAGTTCCGACGCCAGCGCCGAGGCTCCGTAGCCCGCGATTCCGGCAATCGGCATGATGATGTCGGCGCCCTGATTGGCAAGTTCTTGGGCGAATGCCCGGCCGTCGTCCGGGGACTCGAAATTGCCGGTGAACAGGCCCTCTCGGGTTTCGGGGTTCCATCCGAGCACCTCGACGCGCGGCTGGCTTCCGCTCACGAGATCTCCAAGTTCTGCCTTCTGGGTGTTGTAGAAGTCAACGCCGCGCAGGTATGCATCCATGAAGATCGTCACCGTCGGGATCTCCATTCCGCCGAACACCCCCACCCTGCCGGTATTGGTCATCGACGCCGCCGCGTATCCGGCCATGAACGACGGCTCTTCCGTGGCGAAGACCAAGCCCCGCAGGTTGGGTGGGGGCGCTTCGTACCCGATATCGACGATGGCAAAAGCGGTCTCGGGATTGGCCTCCGCCAAGGCCAGAGTGACCTCACCCATCTGCCATCCGACGGTCACGATCACGTCGCATCCTTGCTCCACGAAGGCACGGATATTGGGCTCGTAGTCGTCGGCGGAGCCCGACTCGAGCAGCCGCGCCTCTGCTCCGAATTCGGCCGCCGCACGCCCTGCCCCCTCCCAGGCGGCGGCGTTGTACCCCCGGTCGCCAACGCCGGCCACGTCGGCGACGAGGCAGACCAACTGGTCGGAGGCCGGGGCCGCCGCGGTGGCCTCGCGAGCGGTGCTGATCTCCGGCGACGCAGTGGTGCTGTCTGGCGCGGCTGAGTCGGCGGCAGTTGTCGAGGTGACGTCGTCGCCGCCTGCGATGGCCACGATCGCAATCACTGCGACAAGTCCGACCGCCGCGATGCCGGCGATAATCCAACGCCACTTCGAGCCGCTGACCGCAGAAGTCTCTGGAGCTGGTTCTGACCTTGGCCCGGCCTCCGGCTCTGCTCCTGATTCTGGTGCGAGCGCTTGCTCGGGGTCGGGCTGCGGCGCCTCCGGGCCTGCCGCGGTGGCTGTGCCTGTTTCGACGACGGCCGTCGGTTCGGCTGGCTCGACTGGAGGAGGCTGGGCGGAGTGGGCGAGGGCGGTGGCCTGACCAAGCAGGTCGTCGGGATCGCCGAACTCCGGATTGGCGGCGGCCAGTTCGGCAATGCCAGAAATGACCGGGTCCAGATGTCCTTCACGCAGCTTCTGCTGCAGGTCGCGGTAGCGGCGGTCCGTCTCAGCTCCGGACCGGGCCAGTTCGAGCTGCATCGCAACGTCCCGATAGTCCGGGGCATCCGCGTTGAGTTGCTCGAATAGGGCGACGGCAAGGGGCCACTCCCGAGCCTCGAGCGCAGCGGCGGCCCGGTCGTAGAGCGCGGCGAGTCGCAGTTCCTTCTCCTGCTCGATGTGTTGCTTGGCCCGAGTCTTCAGGTCGGTGCCGTACTCGAAGTCCGGATCGAGCTCGAGGATCTGATCGAAGCGAGTGACGACATCACCCCAGCGGGCATTGGTGTAGAGCACCTCGGCCTCTTCGTACAGCGCCAGCGCTTGCTGTTTGCGCTGAGCAAGAGCGAGCAACTCAGCGGCTTCGGGTTGGTCGGCGGCAAAGTCGGAGTCCTCGGCCTCAAACGGGCTGAGGACTGTGATGACACCGGTCCAGTCTGCCTCAGCTGCCTGCCCCTGCGCCGCATTGATGGCCAGGGCCAGTGGGTCGGTCTCCTCGGGTTCCTCAGGTCCGATGATCTCGGTGAGGGCATCGATCAGTTCGTCGAAGCCGGCGTGATCGGTACCCGGTTCCCAGTCGCGCAGGTCGGCGGCTTGGATCCGGCGAAAGGCCAAGGGCACCTTCACGTCGTCCATCAGAACCGGGACGAGGACCGACCGCGCCGCTCCCTCGGCGGCCTCGGTGCGCACCCAGCGCGAGGCGGCCGCAGCCTCAGTCCATACCGCCAGTACCGCCCTCGACTCATCGAGTGCTTCCTCGATGACCTCGTCGAAGGTCTTTCCGGGCGGGATCTTGCGGTCCCACCACACCGACCACCCATGGACGGTCAGTTCGCGAGCGAGCACCGCGACCCGGTCTCGGTCCGCACTCGCATAGGCGACGAAGATGTCAGCCACCACGGCCTCCTCGGCTATTGAGGCAGCCTACGTCCGGCGGCGCATCGCCTGGTAGGGCCGGTAAGCCCATACCCGTCTTTGCCTATTCCCCGGCCTAAGTGGCCGTTGCACGGCCACCTGTGGCCGCCAGAAATGCAAGAACGGCTGGTCAGCGGGTGAGCCAGTCGCCCAGCCAGCTGGTGACCCGTGGCATCAGCACGTACGACAGAGCGAGGATGCCGAGCACGTTGCCGATGAACACGGCGAGCACCACGTTCATGTCGGGAGCGACCTGAAGGCGGACGAGGGTGATGGTCAGCGCGGTGGGGAACAGGGCGATGAACACTGCAATTGACTGTTTCCAGCGTTTCGGCCCCTGCGGCTGGGATGCCTGTGCGGGGAACCAACCACCAAAACCGCCGACCACGTTCATCGTGCGGTCGCCCTCGACGAGCTGAGCGGTCTTGGCCAGCCACTCCTCCCTCGCTTCGGACTCGAGCCACGTATCCAGCGCGGCTCGGGAGGCGAACGACGCAACGATGACGTGCTCATCCTGGACCCCATCCACGGGCTCGAGCAGTTCCGAGCCCAAGAACCCGGCGAAGCCACTCATCCGTTCGACGACATCCTCATGGAGCCGGACGAAGGCATCGTGATTGGCTGGGGCGATGAGCTGAGAGAACACCACCGTCACGGGTTCGGGAGCCGTTCTCAAGCCGGCAACCCGCTGCTCGCGCCCGGGTTCTTCGATTAGCGCTTGGACCTCGGCGATGAGGGCCTGGCGATCATCGGATTGCAGCCAAGCCTCGAGTTGCTGAACCGTCTTGAAGGAGTACACCGTGACCCACTCGCCGGGGTGCGATGCGTTTGGTGGCTGCACGTCCGAGCCAAGGAATCCGGGATAGGTCTCGGCGTGGGCGCGAATCCGGCGGTCCCACCCCTGGAAGTCACTTTCTCGACCCGGAACGACGCGGCGGGAGACCACCACGGTGGGTTCGGTCGATGTCGATTCATGATCTGACGCCATGACGGAAGCGTAGGCACGTGGGGAGTGGCCACCTACCGCGAAGCCCAAGGTGAAGGCCCCGGCGGATTCCGGGGCCTTCACATTCTTCTGGGTCTTCGTCAGCTCAGGACGTGGCGTCGTCGCTCTTGGAGTCGTCAGTGGCGACGGCAGTGGTAATGATCTCGGCATCGTCGACAACGAGTTCATCTTCGGCCGCGGCCACGATGTCCTCGTCGGATTCCAGGGCCTGGAGCGCAGCGAGCGACTCGCCGGTGAGCTCCTCGTACAGCATTGTTCCGTTGAAGCGGGCCATGGCGGCCTCGACGGCCGGCCACTCCACGTTCTCCGCCACAACGGCGAGTGCCGACTGCGTGGCGCCGAGCTTCTCATCGACGAGTCCGCGAATGTTGCGACGCTGGTGACCCCGGCCAAACCCGATCAGGCCACCGACCACGGCGCCCCCGATGGGGCCACCGAGCAGCAAGCCGATGCCGAGGCCAATCGTGCCGCCCTTCCAGGTTGCGACGTAGCCCTTGTTCTTGAGCTTGATCTTGCCCTTGTCGGTGCGGGTGAAGACGGCCGCGTCGTGGATCTTGAGCCGATCGTGACCCTCGAGAGACTTGATCGTGTCGAAAGCCTCGTCGGCCGTGCCGAGACCGTCGTAGACCGCTACGACAAAGTCGTACGGCTTGTCGCCTGTGTACTCGCCCATCTGGGATCCCCTCCTCCGGGGTAGGAAGCTATGTGCGGCCCACGCTAGCAACCCCAAACCACGGCCTCGGCTGCCGGTTCTGCAGCACCCCCCGCCCGCACTGCGGGAGTCGGTCGCCCGGCGGCACCCTCACAGCGGAACCTGACCCGCTACTTCGAGCGTTCTAATGGGTAGGACTCGGAGAGGAGCCGGTTTGATGGATGCATTTCGAATGGGCTCTCGTGGCCTACTCGTTGCCGTCGTTGCTCTTGCTGTAATGGCCGCAGCCTGTGGTGACGACGCGGAGTCGGCGGATACCACCGTGGTAACGACCACGTCGCTTGCCGCGACCTCGACGACTACAGCCCCGGCGACAACAACTACGGGCGCGCCGACCACGACAACCGCGGCGCCGACCACAACGACGACATCCTCGACTACTGCAGCGCCGACGACGACCACGCTGCCGGGTGAACCGATCGACGTCCCACCGTGGCGAGGTGACATCGTCGCTGTGGTCGGGGTTGCCCACGACGATGTGCTCAACGTTCGGGCCGCACCAGGGATCGACCAGGCCATCGTGGCCACCCTCGACCCGCTCGAAGACAACGTCCTCGTGCTCGGCAACGCCCGCTCGCTGCCGAAATCGATCTGGACCCAAGTGGAGCTCGATGGGGTGACCGGATGGGCGAACATCAGCTTCCTGGCCTACCTCGGCGACACCGATGACATCACGGCTCGGCTCGTCAATGATCTCGGGGAGACGCCCCGGGCGGAGACGATGCTCGATCTGGGGCTGATCGTGGCCGAGGCGCTGGCCTCCGAGGAACCACTATCGCGCGTCGTCATGTCGGTGGCGCCGACGGTGGGCGATCTGGGTGAGGTCACGTACGACGTCATTGGTCTCGGTGACGACTCGCTCCATGGGGTCCGTCTCCATGTGTTCGGAACGCCCGACGAAGGCGGCGAGGGCTTTGTGCTGAAGTCGGTCGAACGCACCCAACTGTGTGCCCGCGGCATCAGCGGTGGCTTCTGCGTCTGAGGCAGGCGTAGTGGTGCGGGTTGCCCCGTGCCGGTGGATTCGCCATGCTCAGGGGCCATGAGCACCGTAGACAACCCAGCCTTCTCCCGAGCCCTCGCCGAGCACTTCCCGGGAGCTGTTCCCGAACGGGAGTTCCTCGAGTCCTCGGTCAGGGCACTCGCCGGCGAGGGGTTCACGCCGAGCAACACGCTCGCCGGGGTTGCCATCTGCCGCGACGAGATTGCGCACCCGATGCTGATCGAGGCTGAGGCGTTGTGGGGACCGGTCTTCAGTCTGGCGAGCCTGGCAGGCTTGCTGACCGCCGGCAGTACCGGGTTGGCGGCCGCCGCCGCTCACATCCCGGTCGATGGCGGTCGTCGCCACTTCGTGTTGTATGCCATGGCGCACATCGCGATCGGGGCGGACGGCAGCATCGGCGTGGTCAAACGGCCGGGACTTCCCGAGGCGTCAAAGGCGTGCGGGGCGCTGGTGGCGTTTCGGAGCGAACTCCTCGCCGGATCGCTGAACGTCTCGATCGATCGCCTCGATTTGGAACAGAGCTTCCTCAAGCTGCGGCTGCTTCCGTTGATCCGCTACGGATCTGTTCCCAGCCTCGTCGAGTTGACCAAGCTCACCGCCGACGCCATCGAGGCGGATCTCTGGGCGATCTTTCGCGGCCTGATGGATGCCGACGAAGCCCCTGTGACCGACGGCGCCTTCTTCACTGGGGTCCAGGTTCACGGACCCGGCGGCGTCAACTTCGTGTGGCCGCGCACCGGCCATCTCGAGGTCGATGGCACCCGTACCGAATTGGACCTCGCCGCGCTATCGGGATGAAGCGGGCCGGGATCACCCCGGATTTGGGGCGGTGTACTCGGGGTGCTCATCCATGAAACGCCGCAGTGTCACATCCGCCGCCTTCTGAACCTTGGCCTTCGCCATTCCGGTCCATCCGATGAAGATGCCGGTTGGCCCTAGGGCCATCCGGGTCCACTTCCACAGACCGAATGAGTCGATGTGGCGGATGATGAGGCCGTCCCGGAAGACGAACGCAGCATGAATCTTGTTGTGCACGGCGCGTCCGGTTGGGGAGAACGTGTAGCGGGCTTCCCAGTGGGCTGAGCCCCGATCGCCGCCGGCACCGACCTTCGAGTAGGTGATGACAAGGTCGGTTCCTTGTTCGCACAGCATGTGCCACATCGCCCGAGCCTCGTCGCCGTAGAGGTCGGTGAAGACCGGATCCGAGAAGTGGATGTCGGGGTGATAGCAGGCCGCCATCGCCGCATGGTCCTTGTTCTGAAAGGCCTGATAGAAGGCTTGGATCGTCTGTTCGTTGCTGTCCACGGATGTCCCCCGCTTGCTACGCCGAGGCTAGCTCCCCTGTTCTTGCGTGGCTGGGGGGCGATTTCTGGTACCTCAGCCACGCCCGAACGGGAATCTGCGCTTGGAGAACCGCCCGGCGGCGAAGGCGGCGGCCAGCATGACGGCGGTGCGAAACCTGCGGACGGCTTGGTGATGTGGTTTGGCGAACTGGACGACCGGCCAGCCTCGTTCGTAGGCCACCTGGGCCAGCTTGGTGTCGGGATTGATCGCGATCGGGATGCCGACGAGTTCGAGCATCGGCAGGTCGTTGTGTGAGTCGCCGTAGGCAAACGAGAGGGTGAGGTCGTAGTTCTTCTCTTCCGCCAAGAGTGCGATCGCCTCCGCCTTCTGTGTGCCGTGGCGGAACGGCTTTGCCAGCCTCCCCGTATAGACGCCGTCGACCACCTCGGCTTCAGTGGCGATGGCACCGGTGAATCCGAGTTTCTCGGCTAGTTCCTCGACAATCTCGATCGCCGACGCCGACACGACATAACAGTCCCGACCCATCTGGCTGTGCAGGTCGAGCAGGCGGAGCGTCTCGGGGCGGGCCTGCTCGAGCATCTTGGCTACCAGGGGCCCCCGCAATGTCAGCAACTCGGTGCGTTCCTTGCCCTTGATGGTCTTGAGGATGCGGGGCAGCGTCTGATCGGCGACATCCTCGGACTCGCCGATCCAGTCAAAGAGCATGCCGCGGAGGAGCTCAGTTCCAACATGGCGAATGTCAATCAGACCGGCGCGCCAGGCTGCGTAGCCGAACTGCGAGATCGACGAGCCTTCGATGATCGTTCGGTCGAGGTCGAAGAACACTGCAGGCTGGGGGTGGGCGCCCTCAGGCGGTGCAAGATCCACGAACCTCATGCTCCTTCATGGTCTGGTACTCAGACAGCGAGGATAGGCGGCTGAGGCTCACGCCGTTGCCCCGCCGGGGACGCGACTCGGCCCTGAAACACCGGGTGGTGCTTCAGGGCCGAAGTCGTCGCTCGATTGGCTGTCAGTTCCTGGAGAAGCGGACCCATGGTTTGGTGGGGTCCTGGTTGCCGCTGGTGTCGTCGGCGCGGATCCACAAGGCGTATTGACCGCTGCCCGGTGGTGCCCAGTCGTACGACCACGTCGTGGCACCCGCTCCCGGTGAGCCGAGGTCCGCCGGGAAGGTGGTCCATCCGCCCCAACCCGTTCCGGTCCACCATTGCTGGGTGTCGACGTTGCGGATCGCGACCCGCACCTGGTCGACACCGACGTTGTCGGTGGCATCACCTTCGAACGTGATCGTGCCCGCACCAAACACCTGATTCGGCGTAGGCACATCGACGGTCCCGTTCGGCGGCGTCGTATCCGGACCGCCCCCACCACCAGTGGTGGAGAAGCGGACCCATGGTTTGGTGGGGTCCTGGTTGCCGCTGGTGTCGTCGGCGCGGATCCACAAGGCGTATTGACCGCTGCCCGGTGGTGCCCAGTCGTACGACCACGTCGTGGCACCCGCTCCCGGTGAGCCGAGGTCCGCCGGGAAGGTGGTCCATCCGCCCCAACCCGTTCCGGTCCACCATTGCTGGGTGTCGACGTTGCGGATCGCGACCCGCACCTGGTCGACACCGACGTTGTCGGTGGCATCACCTTCGAACGTGATCGTGCCCGCACCAAACACCTGATTCGGCGTAGGCACATCGACGGTCCCGTTCGGCGGCGTCGTATCCGGACCGCCCCCACCACCAGTGGTGGAGAACACCTGGATCCGCTCGTTCAAGCGATCGGCCACGTAGATGTTGCCGTTGGTGTCGGCCGCGATCCCGGTGGGCTGATTGAACTGGTTGTTGCCGCTGCCGAAGCTGCCGAACGTTCCGAGGAACTCGCCGGCCGTCGAGTAGGCGCTGACCCGGTTTGTGTCGAGCTCCGTGATCCACAAGGTCTCATCCGGAGTCTGGGCGATTCCGACGGGTCCCCGCAGCTGGCTGGCGCCAAAGGTCGTGATCAGGTTGCCGTTGGTGTAGTTGTAGACGTAGATCTGGTTGTCCGACGGCGCGGCGACGTAGAGTCTGCCGTCCAGTCCCCGAACTGCGTCGGTGCACCCTTCATGGGAAAGGTCTGAGTAATCGGCTCCACAATCTTGTGTGACCTGAGTGCTTCCAAACAGGTTCGTTGCCTTCACTCGCAGGTTGCCGGAATCGGCGCTCCACATCCGGTTGTCCGAAACCCAGAGCCCCCGGGCGTAGCGGAATTGGCTGTTGCCGCTCCCAAAGGTCCCGAATTGTCGGATGAAGTTGCCGTTCTGGTTGTACACCTTCACATTGCCTTGCCTGGTGTTGCTCAGCCAGACGTCGCCGTTGGCGTGATTGACGGCAATCCCCCTCGGGTAGTTCATCCCGAATTGCACGTCGTCGCCTCGCTCGCCCCACTGGTCGACGTAGCTGCCATTGAGGGTGAACTTCTGGACGCGATGGTTGAAGGTGTCGGCGACGTAGACCGCGTTGCGGGCCGTGTCGACCTCAACATCAAACGGCCAGTTGAAGCCGCCATTGGGCGGGCTCCTCGGCCGGTGAGGGGAAGCTGAACAGATGTACGCCCTGCGGTGAGTAGACGTTGGTCTTGTAGCCGCCCATGTCGGGTGCATACACATTGCCGTTGAGTCCGAGGGTCAGCTCGCGCCCGCCATCGACGAATTGCGCCGGACCCGTGCCTCGAGAGCCCATGCTGAGCAGGTAGGTGCCCGACAGCGTGAACTTGTCGACTTGGTTGTTGGCCGAATCGGATACGTAGATCCACTCGTTGTCGAAGTCGACCGCCAGGCCGCGCATATCACCGCCGAAGCGACCTTGGCCGAATGTCCTTTGCCAAACGCCCATGCGGTTCATGACCTGCATGCGCCGGTTCCCCGCATCAGCGAGGTACACGTCATCGTTGGGTCCGATGGCAATGCCGCGAATGATGTTGAACTCGCCGTTTCCGGTCCCGTTCTCACCGAACGACCGTAGGAAGTTGCCGTTCTGGTCGTACACCAGAACGCGGTGGAGGAAGCCGGGTGGAATGTCGTGACTACTGACGATGTAGACCTCTTGGAGGGAGTTCACCGCCATTCGGGGGGTATAGGGGTATGGCGAGGTCACGCCCGGGATGAAGGGAGCGATAGAGAAGAGGAAGTTGCCATCATCGTCGAACTTGTCGATCTCGCCGTTGTTCAGGTCCGAGACATAGAGCGAGCCGTCGACCGGATCGACCGCCAGACCGTGCGGCGCCGCGTTTTGCCCAGGTCCGGTCCCTTGGGATGAGATAGTGCCGATCAGGGTGCCGTCGGGGTCGTACTTCTCGATCTCGTGGTTCCAGTAGTCCCCGATGTAGATCGAGCCGTCGGGTGCGGTGGCCGCTCCCCACGGGTAGCTGCCGGCATGGCCGGGCCCACCGATGGTGCGCAGGTACTGCGGCGGATCAATCGCCGCCTCGGCCTGTGGTGTGCCCAACGGCAACAGCGCGACAAACATGGCCAGGACCGCCGCCCGGACAATCATCCCTCGCGTCAATCGGGCCGGCGATATTCGGTCGGTGTTGAAGCTCATGGCTCCCCCCTCTTCTTCATCAGGTCCCCAAAGTTGTCACAACACTACTCACCGTGTTGCCGCTGCGGGCGAGGAATCTCGTGGGGGCCTCGGAGTTGACCCACTATGGGTCGGGTGCGAGCGGCGTGCCGTGGCGCGAGGCACGGTGCAGCCGTCCGTCGAGGGGGTGCGAGGCACTTCGGCCCCCTCCGGCGCGCAAGGGCAGCATTTGGACCGTTTCGACCACGTCGGCGGGATGATCGAAGTAGAGCATGCCGGCCTCGGCCAGCTCGGCCTCGGCGGCACGGCGGATCGACGCCGGATGATTGACAAACAGGTGGTAGCGAATCGAGGGCCCTGGATCGTCCGATGGCTGCCAGACGCCGATGATCCGGCCCCGGTGGACCAATGTCGCCGCCGAGTTGCCCCCGCCGTCATACACAAAGCCGTGGCGGCCGGGATCGAGGAATCGAACTCGATCCCGATAGCCCTGCACATACGGATCGAGCAACGGAAGTGCCTGCACAGCGTTGCCGGGGTCCTCGACGAGGGGATCGCCGGCGGTGCGGTAGAGCGGCCCGGGCCAGTCGGCGACGGCAACCTCTTCGAGGTCGAGACCGCCGATGGCAACGCGGCAGCGGCCCTTGGTGAAGCCCGTCCACCACGAAACGTCGTCAACGGTCACGGGGCCGTAGGAACGGACGTAGCGACGGACCAACTCGCGGATCGCGTCGTCCTCGTTCCAGCGATGGAGGTCGACCTCAGGGAGAACATCGGCCCAGCGGTGGTATTGGCGAACACTAGAGCGCCAGCTCCGTGGCGGTGCGCCGCCGACGAGGCGGCCGACGTCGCACATCCGGCCAATCACGCCCGGAAGGTCAACCGACTGCGGTGCACCGAGGATCTGGCGCAGGGCTCGTGAGGTCAGCGGTCCGTCGCTGAGCGCCTCCTCAACGGACTCGGCGAGGCGTTCGAACTCCGCGGGCGTGAGATCCGACTCGGCCAGCCACCGAGCCGCAAGCGGCTCCGAGAGGTGCCGGGTCGCCGCCGCCGAGATCTCCAGCAGGTCCCGAGGGAACACGAACATGGTCAACCGCATCCCGCGGAGGCGAGCCAACCGCCACGTACCCCACATGAGTTCATCGAGATCAGACCGAGCAAACCCTGCGCGCCGGGCGCGCACCGAAAGGTAAGGGGTGGGTTGCGTGGTGTTGTGCAAACCGACGAGGTCGGCCGCGATGTCCTCGACCTGCGTGCCCGGTTCCGCCAGCGAGTGCCGATGAAGGGCGCCGGCGAGGCCCTGGTTGGCCGACAGCGTTCTCATTCGCGGTCGGAGAGGAGCGCAACCAGGTCCTTCTCGAGCAGGTAGTGGTAGCTCAGCAGCTCCCCGTTGAACACGACCCCGAACACGCCGAAGGCCGAAGGACTGCGGGCTTGGACTGCTCCGGCATCTTCGAGCCGCACGATTGTCGTGGGAACACCGAGCTTGGCGGCGCCATCCATGACCGCCCGCTCCGCGTCGTCGAGGTACGGGCACTGGTCGGTGGTGACGATGGTGAGGCCGTCTCCGAACGCGGCGGATCGATCGGCCCAGTCGGTAGGGAAACGGGGCTGTGGCGCAACCCGGAACGGCTTGATCATCAGCTGGAACGAGGGTGGCGCCTCATCGACCTGTTCGTATCCGTGGGTCAGGAACAGGTTGTTGCCTGCCATCCACACCCCGTTGCTGGTGACGGAGGCAACGCCAGCACAGCCCAATTCGCGGCCTTTGGCCTCGACTCGATTGAGGAGGGCGCTGCCGTAGCCCCTACCCTTGGCGCGCCCGACCACCCAGATGCAGTGGATCACGAGGTATTCGGGAGCGGTGACGGCGCGCCAGGCCAGTTGACCCGGGGCATACTCGACGAACCCAACGGAGCGGCCCTCGTCGTAGACGATCTCGATCCCGAGGCCTTGGCCGAATCCATCTGCCGCCCACGCCAGCTTGCGGAGGTTGCCTTCGGTCTTCATCTTGCTCTTGCGACAGAAGAATCCGCGCTCGGTGAGGTTCGCCGCGTCCACCGACAGGATCTCGATTGCTGCGTCCATCATTCAGCTCCGGAGTTCGTCCACGGTGCTGGCTCCGAGTCGTGACGACCAGGGGCGGACGGCCCATTCGCGCTGCTAGTTCTCAGGTGAGGGGAACAGCTGCGAACGGAACCCCGAAGCGGAGGCACCAGATCAGCACCGTGCGATGGATCCCCGGATCGAACTCAGGTGGCAGTTCGTAGTTCTGGCCGCCGACGTTGCCCTTGATCTTGCCGAGGTCGATGAACTGCTCGGGGTCGCCCCCCTCGTAGTCCGCGCTCGGAAGTATCCAGACATAGAGGTCCGGGCCGTTCTGAATGTCGGTGTCGTCCTCGAAGCGAAGCACGAAACGCCCATCGGCCTCGTACACCGTGGCCGTGCCCGCCGCGCTGTGGTCGATCCCGTAGAACTGGCCGGTCGTCACCGCCACTGGTTCGGTGGGCGCCGGGGGCTCGGTTGTCGTGGTCGGAGCGATTGTCGTTGTCGTGGTCTCACCCGGCTGGGCGGTGGTCGATGGTGGTTGCGTGGTGGTCGGCGTCGTTGTTGTGGTGACCTCGAACGCGTCGGACAGCGATTCGTCGACGACGTCGTCGACGAAGAGTTTGTCCGGTCGGAAGGCCAGAAACGCCACCACCACTACGACGGCCGCCACCCCGACGATTGCCCAGCGATATCGCTTGATGTATTCCACGTTCCACCCGCCTCAGCTCGAATTGTCGACAACTCGAAAACCCCGTCCCGGCTCGAGTCGTTCCCGCCATGCCGCTTGTTCTCTGTTTCTTCACTTTTCCGGCGCAGATCGGGAAATGGCTCGGCACGGTAGAGTCCCGCTCGTTCGATGTTGGAGGCGTAGTGTTCTGGTCGATTCTGCTGCTCATCATGGGCGTGTGGGCGATCGCAGCCACCTTCAACGCCTTCCGTCCGCTTCGCAACGATTGGCTACTTCTGCCCAGCATGCTCTGGTCGTGGGTCGTGATCGAGCTGCCCGCGCAGCACGTGCTGGTCCAGATGGCGCTTACTGCGGTACTTGCCTGGCTGGGGGCGTTCGACTCACCGATCGGCTGGGTCGGGTTGGCACTGCTCGTGGTTTCGTGGGTCGGCGGGGTCGTTCTCACCGCTCAGAGCCGGGGTGCGCGCGGGGTCGTCGAGCGAACGTTGGCCACCGCTGGGATCCAGCCGTCGGGGTCAGACGTCCCTGCTTGGCGGGTGGTGGCCGCTTTCCCATACCGGGGCCGCAGTGTCGAGCGGTTGCGCGACATACCGTTCCGTCGGGTCGCCGGCCGGGTCCTGAAGCTGGACATCTACCGATCTCGCCGCGGCGGTCCGTCGCGTCCCATCCTGCTGTACCTCCACGGTGGGGCCTGGATCGTGGGAGACAAACGCGAGCAGGGTCTGCCGTTGATGCACCACCTGGCTCGCAATGGATGGCTGTGCGTCTCGGCGAACTACCGGCTGAGTCCAGGGGCCACCTTCCCCGACCATCTCGTGGATGCCAAAGCTGCCCTCGTCTGGATTCGAGAACACGCTGCCGAGTACGGGGGCGATTCATCATTCATCGCCGTTGCGGGCGGTTCGGCTGGCGGCCACCTTGCCTCGCTGGTGGCCCTCACCGCCGGCGATCCGCGTTATCAACCCGGGTTCGAGGCTGCCAACACTTCGGTTGACGCTGCGGTGCCGCTGTACGGCGTCTACGACCTCACCAACCGTCTGCGGGTGCAAAGCTCCAAGTTTGTGCCGCTCCTGATGGAGCCGATGGTGATGAAGGCCTTCCTCGCTGAGGACCCCGAAAAGTATCGCGCCGGGTCTCCGATCGACCAAGTCCATCCGGGGGCACCTCCATTCCTGGTGGTACAGGGGGACCAGGACACGTTGGCCCCAGCAGTGGAGACGCGGGCCTTCGTCGACCGTCTCCGTGAGACCTCAGATGCACCGGTTGTCTATCTCGAGCTTCCCAGGGCACAGCACGCGTTCGACTTGTTCTACTCCTACCGCTGCGCCCGGATGATCGAAGGCGCCACCGCCTTTCTCAACGACGAACTCAGCCGCCACCACCACGAAGCCGCGCAGTAGAGGGTTTTGGCGGACATATGCGCATGATGCTGCGCCATTGTCCGCCAAAACCCTCTGGGCCAAGCGGGGTGGGGACCGGTAGGGTTCGGGCGACCCGATGAGGATGGCCTGTGCGCTGCGACGCCTGTGGAACTGAGAACCGTGGCGACCGGAGGTTCTGTCGCGAGTGTGGCGCCGCCTTTGCGGTGACCTGCCCAACGTGCGGTGCCGCCAACGAGGCCGGGGACAAGTTCTGCGGCCATTGCGGAGCGAGCATGGACGTCGAGTCGGTGCTGGTTCCCGCTGAGCTTCATGCCGCCGAGGCCGAGGTGCGTCTCGTTTCGGTTCTCTTTGCTGATCTCGTCGGCTACACGACCTTCTCCGAGACCAGGGACTCCGAGGACGTACGCGACGTGCTCACCACCTACTTCGATCGCTCGCGCGAGATCATCGAGCGTTTCGGGGGCACCGTCGACAAGTTCATCGGTGATGCGGTGATGGGGATGTGGGGTGCGACCCAAGTGCGAGAGGACGACGCCGAGCGTGCCGTGCGTGCCGCCCTCGAACTCGTCGACATGGTCGCCGCCCTGGGCGAGGAGCTGGGCATCGAAGGCCTCATGCTACGGGCCGGGGTCAACACCGGCACCACCTCGGTTGGCGCGGGCGGCAACGAGCGAGGTCTCATCGTCGGCGACTTGGTCAACGTCGCCTCACGGCTGCAATCGTTGGCCGATCCCGGTGCGGTCTACGTCGGCGCCGCTACCCACGACGCCAGTGCCGGTGCCATCGACTATCTCGCGCTCGGCGAACAAACCGTCAAAGGCAAGTCCGAACCTGTGGCGGCATTTCGCGCCCTGCGGGTCTCAGGGATGCTGGGGGCGAGCGCCGGCGCTGACGTGCGCAAGCCACCGTTCGTCGACCGAGAACGCGAGATGCGCCTCCTCAAGGACACCTTGGCGGCAGTCGAGTCCGAGAACCGCGCCCATCTGGTGTCGGTGATCGGCGAGGGGGGAATCGGAAAGTCTCGGCTCGCCGAGGAGTTCCTGCAGTACATCGACGGTCTGGCCGGCGACATCTACTGGCATGAGGGGCGTTCCCCATCATACGGCGAGGGTGTCACGTTTTGGGCCCTCGGTGAGATGGTGCGACGGCGCTGCGGAATCAAGGAGGGCGATGATCCGGCCCGCGAACGGACCCGGCTGCGCACCACCGTGGCCGAACACGTCTCCAACGATGACGATCGCGTCTTCATAGAACCACGGCTCGCCGGGTTGCTTGGTCTGGCCGAGATGCCGCCGGGTGGCCGATCTGAGCTGTTTTCGGCCTTGCGTCTCTTCTTCCAGCACATCGCGACCAGCGGCCCAACCGTTCTGGTCTTCGAGGATCTGCATTGGGCCGACGCCGGGCTGCTCGAGTTCATCGCTGAGTTGGTCGAGCGATCGACGCGGTCACCGCTCCTCGTGGTGACTCTGGCACGTCCCGATCTCCTGGAGCGGGTGCCGAGTTGGGGGTCGCAGCTGCGGGCAACGACCTCGGTACGGCTCGGCCCCATGACGCGCGCTGACCTCGCCGCGATGCTGACCGAGTATGTCCCCGGGGTCGACGAGCAGGTCATTGACCTCATCGCCGAACGCGCTGCCGGCTTTCCGCTCTATGCGGTCGAGATGGTCCGGGCTCTGTCTGGGTCGGGTGAGCTCGAGGCTGTCGGCGGCGAGTATCGCTTCACCGGCAATCCCGATGAGGTGGCGCTTCCAGAGTCGCTGCAGGCGGTCATCGGCGCCCGGATTGACCGGCTCGACCCGCGGGACCGGGCGTTGCTGCAAGACGCCGCGGTGCTCGGCCAGAGTTTCCCGCTCGAGTCCATGCTGGTGTTGCGGGCTCGGGATTCCGATGAGGTGGCGCCAGGACTGCAGCGGCTGATGCAGCTCGAGATCCTCGATATCGAAGACGATCCGCGGTCACCCGAACGAGGTCAATACACCTTCGTGCAGTCGCTGATTCGGGAGGTGGCGTATCGACGACTCGGGCGCCAGGATCGGCGCGCCAAACACCTCGCACTGGCGACCCACTTCGCCCAGCATCAAGACACTGAACTGGCCGGCTTCATCGCCGCTCACTACATGGGAGCCTTTGAGGCGACCCCGGAGGGTCCCGAGCGGGAGGCAATGGTTGACGAGGCGCTGACGGTCCTCACCGGCGCTGCCGCACGGGCGGCTTCCTTCCACTCCAGCGAACAGGCGATGGACCTGTTGGATCAGGCCATCGCCCTCGCCGGCGATCCCGCCCGCCAAGCGAGCCTTCGGCTCGAGGCCATCCGGCCGGCCCGGTCCGCGGCGGCGCTCGAACGCGGTCTCGCCTATGCCGATACGGCGCGGGCCTACTACCACGAGGTCGGCGACGTTGCCGGTGTTCGCGCCGCCACCGCAGGCCGTGCCGATCTGTACAACTCGAGCCGACGGGCCGACGATGCGCTGCTGTCGATCGAGCCGGTCTATCTGGAGATGGAAACGATTGCAGCGGTCGAGGATGTTGCGGTCGCCGCTGAGGCGGCCCGGGCCTACATGTTGGTCGGCAGATTCGAAGATTCGTTGCGTGCGGCCGACCGCATGCTGGGGACTGCCGCCAATCTCGATCAGGTCGAACTCATCCTCGAGGGTCTCACCACCAAGGCGACGGCGCTTGCCCAGGCCGGTCGTTCGGTTGAGGCCCGGGTTCTCTTCGCGGGAGTCATGGAGGAGGCCGAACGGCGGGGCCTGGTCTTCTCGGCAGCGCGCAGCCTCAACAACCTGATCGCAGTGTCGATTGATTCGGCGTCTTTTGGCGAACTCGAGGCCCTCGGCTACCGATTGATCGAACTCGCTGAGCGGGCGGGTTTGTACGCCTGGACCGATCAGGTGGTGGCGGACACGGCAGAGGCCCTCACCGACGTGGCAGCCTATGAGAAAGCGTTGGCGCTGCTCGACACACGCGACCCTGCAACGCTGGGCCCGGACGTTGCCATGCAGTTCGAGGCCGACCGCGGCTTGATCGGCTGGATGCAGGATGGTTCCGTCGAATCACTCGGCCAAGCGGTTGCGGCCTTTGCCCATTTTGATGTTGAGACAGACCCCCAGTGGCGCGAGCGCTGGGACGGGGCGAAGGCCAAGCTCTACACCGCAGCGGGCGACTGGGAGGCAGCTTTCGCAACCGGAATGCTGCGGGACGGCACGTTTTCTTCGCTGGGGCTACAGCAGGCGTTGTTTGCTGCGGCATTTCTCGGTGACGTTGGCAAGGTCGAGCAGGTTGAGGCGGCGATCGCAAACGCTCGCCACACGGTCAAAGGTCTCGACCACTACGCAGCTGCCGTCCGGCTGGCCTTGTCAGGGGAACCCGATGAGGCGGCCGCGCTCCTGTCAGAGCTGGTCGAGGCGTGGTCGACAGCGGGGTACGACGACCTCGTGCCGCGTTTGCGTGTGGTCTTTTCGCTGCTGCTGCGCGATCACGATGAGGCCGCCGCTGAAGCCGGTCGAGTAGTCCGGGATTGGCTTGTCGCCACCGGCAGCATGGGGCTACTCGAGGCGTGGGGTGCCGCCCTCCCGGCAGAGACCCCACTCGCTGAAACGGCAGGCTGAGAGAGGCCCCGTCAGTCGGGGTGTTCTTGTGGCCAATACAGCGGACTCAGCTCCTCGACCTTGGCTACGGACCGGTGCGAAGTCAGCATTTCGGAGACCATCCCGACCCGATCGTCCTTACAGCTCACGACGAGAACGCCTTCCTTATCTCCGCTGCGTTTGAAATCGAGCTGCTCCGCCTCGGGGTCGATCCGTCGGATGAACTTGAGGAGGGCTTCGAGTTTGGCCACATCATGGACGTGCACTTCTAGGCGGCTGTGAACCTTCCTCTTTCTCCGATAGACCCAGCCATCAATCGCCCGAAGCCCGTACAGGGTCCCGAGGGCAACCAACGTGCCGATGATGGCGACCCAATAGCTGCCCGAACCGGCGGCCATGCCGAGAGCGGCAACGACCCACAGCCCGGCCGCGGTGGTGAGTCCGGTCACGTAGGTGCCTTCCCGGAAGATGGCTCCTGCGCCGAGGAAGCCGACACCGGTCACGATCTGGGCGGCGACGCGAGATGAATCCGATCCTGGAAAGCCGACGATCGATACGATCGTGAAAACGGCGGCCCCGACTCCAACCAGGGTATGGGTGCGCAGCCCGGCAGCTTTGCGGGACGACTCCCTTTCGTAACCGATCAGCCCGCTGCAGACGGCGGCGAGAAGGAGACGTCCGAAGACCACAAACGGCACCATCACAGTCCCCTCTCTTACACGAGTTGCTGCTATCACGGTATCGCACCGACGCGCTTCTCGCACGGAGGCAACAGCTACCTTGGTTCCACGAGCGACGAAGTGAGGGTCAATGAAGATTGGGTACGCCGGGATGGGGATCATGGGTCGGGGCATGGCGGCCAACCTCGTGCAGGCCGGCTACGACGTCACCGTGTGGAACCGCACGCCGGGGCGCACCGAAGAGCTCGCCGCTGCAGGAGCCGCAGTAGCGGTTTCGCCCGCCGAGCTGGCCGCAGCGTGCGACATCATCATGATCTGCGTCTCCGACACTCCCGACGTCGAAGAAGTCACGCTTGGTGACCGTGGCTTGATCCACGGCCTGGGCCCAGGGAAGTTGGTCGTCGACCACTCCACGATCAGCGCTTCGGCAACCCAGCGGCTCGCCGCTGCGGTCCAAGAGGTCGACGCCGACTGGATTGATGCTCCGGTGAGCGGTGGCAGCGAAGGTGCCGCCAACGGGACGCTGGCGATCATGGTGGGAGGGAGCGCCGAGAACGTCGACCGCGCCCGTCCGTTCCTCGAGGCGTACGGCACGAGCATCACCCATGTGGGCGGTGTCGGTGACGGGCAGATGGTGAAGGTCGTCAACCAAGTACTCGTCGTCGTCAACGCACTGGCCGTGTCAGAAGCACTGTTGCTGGCCGATGCCGCCGGTCTCGACCTTCCGACCACGATCGCTGCCGTCGAAGGCGGCGCGGCCGGATCGTGGATGTTCTCCAATCGTGGCCCGCAAGTGGCGGTGCGTGACTGGAGGCCGGGCTTCACGATCGACCTCCAGCAGAAGGACCTACGCATCGTCCTCGAGGCAGCCGACGAACTGGCGGTCCCCATCCCGGGAACGAGCCTCGTTTTCCAGCTGTATCGCGCCCTGCAAAAGCGTGGCCTCGGCGATGAGGGCAACCACGCCCTGGTCAAGGCGCTCGAGGAGATGGCCGGGGTCAAAGTCGGAGAGGAGCCGAGTCAGTGAGCGAATTCCCTCCCTATCCACTGCTGCTCGAGCCGATTCTCAAAGAGAAGGTGTGGGGTGGACGGAGGCTGGCCGATTTTGGCAAAGCGCTTCCAGCCGATGTACTCATCGGCGAGTCGTGGGAGGTGGCCGACCTGGCATCTACGGCTCCTGGTGGCGGTGGCGGCGAGCCGGCACGGTCCCGGATCGCGACCGGGGAACTGGCCGGCCAAACCCTGCATGACGCGATGGATGCCTGGGGCGGCCACCTGATGGGGGTCTCGATGCCCACCCCGGCGGGGGACTTCCCGCTGCTGGTGAAATGGCTCGACGCTGCTCAACATCTGTCGGTTCAGGTTCACCCGACGGCCGCGTACGTGGCGGCGCATCCGGAGGCGAATCTCAAGACAGAGTCGTGGGTGGTGCTCGACGCCGACCCCGGGGCCCATCTCTACCTAGGTTTGGAACCCGGCGTCACGGCGGCGGATGTCGCCCGCGGCGCACGTGACGCCACCTTGGCCGAGATGCTGCGCACCTTCCCGGCGATCCCCGGCGAGGTCCACCACCTGCCAAGCGGCACCATCCATGCACTCGGCGCCGGAGTCCTGGTGGCCGAGGTGCAGACCCCAAGCGACACGACCTTCCGCCTGTACGACTGGGCCGTCGAATACGGCCGGGAGGGCCGGGAGCTTCACCTGGAACCCGCCCTCGAGTGCCTCGACTTCGGCGACCCGCCCCCACCGGTCAAGGCACCGCCCGCAGCGGCGGACTATCTCCTGGTGTCCACTGAGCATTACTGGATCCGCCAACTCCGCCCCGGTCTCGCTACCTTCGAGGGCAGCCGCGCGGGAACCTGGCTGGTGGCGATGGTAACGGCCGGCCCGATCCGGCTCAGCGCATCCGATGGGTCCTTCCCTGGGATCGAACTGGCCAAGGGCGATACCGTTGTCGTGCCCGCCGACTGTGTTCGAGTTCTCACGATCGACGGCGCCGAAGACTCAGAGGCGCTGCTCGTCGGCGGGTAGGGTTCCGCCAAAACCCTCTCGCAGTCATCGCGTGGGTTGGTGAGTAACGGCTTCGGTGGCCGATTTGCCGAACTTCACGAGTTCGGCGATCAGGGCGATCCCGATGGCCGCGCAGACAAAGATCAGGATGCCCCGGGTCACCACCTCCCAGTTGAAGCCGTAGGCCGAGAAATCGAACGGGAACGCCTGATAGAGACGAATCGTCACCAGCAGGCTGATCGCGAGCAGCCCGATCTGCAGCATCGATTTGAGCCAGTCCGCGTCGTAGACGAGGTACACGAGGTTGACGGCGATCGTGGCGACGATTGACACGTTGATGATCGGCAGAACCTTCTCGAAGTCCGTGGTCAGCCACGAGGGCCAGCCCCAATCGATCAGGTTGTTGACGATCCACAGCATCAACACATTGACGGCGATCGCCACGCCGTAGCCGAACCGCCGGGTCGCACGAGAACGGATCTGATCTGCCATGGACACCTCCGGGTCGCTACCAACGTACGTAGGAGCCCACTCGCCGACCAGAGTCGGAAGTCGGGTGGTGCTTGGGGGCGATCGGGAACTTCGCCTCTGGCCGCAGCGGTGTGGCGAGACGATGCTCACGTGGCAAAGGAGGCCCGACATGTCATTGCCAACAACCGCAGACGAAATCTGGGAACACATCGAGAAGTGGCCGTTTGCCGTTCTCGGCTTCGTCACCCCTCAGAACGAAGCGAGGGCGGCGGGAGTGATGTACATCGCGCGGGATCGCGTCCTTTATGTGATCACCGGACCCGACACGTGGAAGGCCCGCCACATCCAGACCAATCCGCATGTTTCGGTCACGGTAACGGTGCAGCGGGTGCCGGTCCGAGTGCGGATGATCCCGCCCGCAGTCATCACCTTCTCCGGCCTGGCCGAGTTGGTTCCACTCGACTCGCTCGACCGATCGCTGCAGGAGAGACTCACCAGGGGCATGCAAGGCATCGGAGACGTATGCGTCATCAGGATTGAGCCAGTTGGTCGTTTCGTCACGTATGGGATCGGCATTCCTCCAATGAAGATGCGCAATCCCGCAGAGTCGCTTGCGAGGGTTCCGGTGGGCCGTAGCTAGGAGCCGGCGGCCTTTCGAGAGAACAGGATCGTGACGCTCACAACCAACACCCAGGCGGGGAAGCCGAGGCCGATCGGCTTGATGACGAGGGGCGTCACGAAGAGCGCCAGGCCCATGACGTACCCGAAGTATGCCAGCCATCGGGGCATGACCTCCGTGCGAAGAATGAGGGTCGACGTAGTCAGCACGAACACGGCTTGAACCCTTGGGCCAGCCACCAGGAGCAGTCCGCCGGCGGTCCCGGCCATCAGGGTGTGCGATGCCTTGTCGACGGCGGCGCCGGCGAACAGGTCCGGCGCGACCGCCGCGGCCGCAAGGAGGGTTGCGGCCACCAACCACATGCCGATGTACAGGATGCCGGAACCCAGGAACACGGTGGCGAAAAAGCGATCCTCCCTATCGCCGACCCTGCGCCTGATGACGGCGATGAACCACAAGAACGCCACCGCCGAGATGGCGGCCAGGTTCAGACCGATCACCACGGGCGTCCGATTGGCGGCATCCCCGTACCACGCGGCGATCCCTTCGCTCGATTGCGAAAGTGACGGTAGGCGCGTCAGCAGAGTCAGCGCCATGAAGGCAAGTACCGCGTAGGCAATGCCGGCGATGGCGGCCGCCTCGATTGATCGGGCCCTCTTCCCGATCGTTTCTTCCGTCATGGGGTTACTCCAACGAAATGAAGCGCACCGCGAGCACATAACCGACCACGGTGGCGAGCCTTGCGTAGATCGCACAGCGATCGTAGACCTCGGGAGCCGCTTCGTCGGCCATCACGGTGAGCAGCGCTCCGGACCCGGGGAGAGTCGCGGGTGTGCTACAACATGGCGTATGAGCAAACGTCTGCAGGATCGGGTATGTGTGGTGACCGGCGCCACAGGGATGGCGGCCGCCGCTGCTCGCAGCATTGGGGCGGAGGGCGGCAAAGTGTTCGTGATCTCGCGTCGCGCCGAGGGGGCGGCTGCGTTGGCTGCTGAGGTTGAAGCGCTCGGTGGCGTCGCCGGTTCCCATCCCGCAGACTTGCGCAATGACGCCGCCACCGGGGCAGCCTTCGCCGCTTGTCTCGACCGCTTCGGCCGGATCGACGGACTGTTTGCCGTCGCCGGGGGCAGCGCCCGCGAGGCGGGAGACGGAGCAGTGCACGAGTCTCCGCTCGAAGGATTCCAAGCCGCCATCGACTACAACACCACGCCGGGTTTTCTGGCCGCCCGCCATGCGGTGCGCGCCATGCTCGAACAGGAGCCGCTCCCCACCGGCGAGCGAGGTTCGATCGTGCTGATGTCGAGTGTTCTGGCCGCCAGCCCGGCCCGGCTCTTCGTTACCCACGGCTACGCCGCCTCCAAGGGCGCCATCGAGGCGCTGACCAGAACCATGGCCGCCTACTACGCCCCCGACGGAATCCGGGTCAACACGGTTGCCCCCGGACTGGTTGCCACTCCGATGTCGGCCCGGGCCCAGGCCGACCCCGACAGCGTCGCGTACGCGGCCCGCAAACAACCACTGGCCGGGGGTTTGCTCCCGGCCGAATCGGCCGGAGACTTTGCGGTGTTCTTCCTTTCCGCCGAGTCGCGCTTCATCACCGGCCAGGTGATTGCCCTCGACGGCGGCTGGTCGGTGACCGAAGCTCCTTTGTGAGGGGCGGGTCCTTCAGCGCCCCGCCGCGTTAGCGTCGGCGGCCGCCAACGCGGCGCCGATGGCACCGGCTTGGGAGCCGAGTTGGGCGGCGACGATGTTGATCATGTCGTGAGAGGTCAGGGTGACGTGTTGCTTGGCGGCTTCGCGGATGGGATCCAAGATGGCGTCGCCGGCGTTGGCGATGCCGCCGCCGATCACGATCCGGTGCGGGCCGAGGAATGTCACCACATTGGCGACGGCAATGCCCAGATACTTGGCGGCGGTGTCGACCGCCCGGCGGCAGGCCGGATCACCGTCGGCCAGACCGGCGAACACCTCGCGCACCGTGGCCTTGCCGGCCATGGCGGCGAGCACATCGGAGCGGGCGAGACCTTCGGCGCACCCGTAGTTGCCGCAGCCGCACACGGGCCCGTCGGGCAGCACGGTTTGGTGGGCGATCTCACCGGCGATCCCCGTCGCGCCCATGAACAACTCGCCGTCGATCATGATGCCGCCGCCGATCCCGGTGCCGAGGGTCATACACACCACGATCGGGGCGCCCTTGCCTGCTCCGATCCTGCCTTCGGCGAGGGTGAACGCACGGGCATCGTTGATCAGCGTGACCGGCATGGCGAGCCCGGCTTCCAGCCGGTCGCGCAGTCGCAGCCCGCGCCACTGGCCGGGCAGATTGGTGAAGATCTCGACGACGCCGTCGGCATC
This sequence comes from uncultured Acidimicrobiia bacterium, assembly GCA_963704825.1. Taxonomy (GTDB): domain Bacteria; phylum Actinomycetota; class Acidimicrobiia; order Spongiisociales; family UBA5794; genus CAVPHV01. The sequence goes on along the minus strand of CAVPHV010000011.1, from coordinate 134,056 downwards.
GGACAGTCCGGGGGTGCCCATGCCGAACGCGGCAAATGGGCCCTCGCCCCGGGCCTTTTCAAGGAATACCCCGATGAGACGATCGAGGACGGCGTCGTGGCCGTCCTCCCCGCCGGTGGGCACGCTGTCGACCGAAATGATCTCAGGCTCGCCCCCGTCGGGAATTGCCACCACGACCATCTTGGTGTTGGTGGCGCCGAGGTCAACGCCGAGGTAGCGGGTCGTCGTCATGACGGCCTCAGCGTCCCGTCTCGTCGCGGTACATCATCACGTTGAAGACATAGCGGTCGGCGGCGTAGCGGGTTTCGGTGTGCTCGAGCGGCAATTCGTTCTGGTCGTAGATCACTCGTCGTTCGCACAGGACGACGCCACCTGGTTCGAGTTCGAGCAACTCGCACTCGCGGGCCGTCGCCAGGCGTGCCTCCACCTGGGCGGTGGCGCGGCTCGGGATCCGACCGGCCGCCTCGAATGCATCGTGGAGCGAGCCCTCGCCGAGGTGGTCGATCACCGCGGCGCAATTCGGGGCAAGGACCGCTCGCTCGATGGCCATCGGGATGCCGTCCGCGTAGCGGATCCGTTCGAGGACGCCAACCCGATCGTCGGTGGCGATCTCGAGTGCCTTCACGTCGGTGTCGTCCGGTGCTCCGTACCGCGATTCGAGCGTCGCCGACGCAGCCGTTGCTCCCCGCCGTTCCATGCTCTCGCTGAATGAGAGTGGCGAACCGAGCAGCCGGGGTACCGGGTGGGCGCTGACGAAGGTGCCCTTGCCACGCTTGCGGTGGAGGAGATGTTCACCCTCGAGGGTCTGGACGGCATGGCGGGCGGTCATGCGGCTTACCCCAAAGCGTTGGCACAGCTGAGCCTCCGAAGGGAGACGGTCCCCGGGTTCACGTTCGGCCACCAACTCGCGCAGGTAGGCGGCGATCTCTTCGTGGCGAGTGGGTCGGGGTCCGCTCATTGGCGTCGAGCATACCTTGCGTTCGTGCGTGCTAGCTTGGTTGTCTAGACAAGTCGCTCGGGGGTCGAGGCAGCGTGAGTGCGATGGGGTTTGGAGGCAGGTGGCTGGCCGCGGCCCGCATCGTGCTCGACCGGATCGAGTCCTCGCAGATGGACGCGATCGCCGCCGTTGCCGAGCTTTCGGCAGCCGCGATCGGTGCCGGGGGCATGGTCCATCTCTTCGGCACCGGCCATTCTCGAATTCCTCTCGAAGAGATGTTCCCTCGCTACGGCTCGTATCCCGGGTTCCATCCCATGGCGGAGTTGTCGATGACCTTTCACACCCAGGTCACCGGGGTCAATGGGCAGCGACAGGCCATGTACATCGAACGGGTCCCCGGCCTCGCCGAAGTGATTCTCAGCAACTTCGAGTTCGGGCCGGACGATCTCATGATCGTCTTCTCCTCGTCGGGGACGACGGCGGTTCCCATCGAGATCGCGATGGGCGCCCGCGCCCGCGGGATGAAGGTGGTGGCGGTCACTGCGATCGAGCACTCAATGGCCGGCTCCTCCCAGCACGACTCGGGAACACGACTGCTCGACCACGCCGACATCGTCATCGACATCTGCGTCCCGGTCGGCGACGCCGCGGTGCAGCTCGATGGTGTCGATACCCCGGTCGGGCCGGTATCGACGGTAGCGAATGCGGCGATCGTCAATGAGATCAAGGTGCAAGCGGCGGCCATCCTGGTCGAGCGCGATCAACTTCCGCCGGTGATCACCTCGAGTTCCGTGGTTGGTGCGCAGCGTTCGGCCGAACTGTTCGATGCTGCCTATGCCGAGCATGCCAGGCGGGTGGCCCGGCTGGCCTTCTCGGACCACCAAAGCCCGGATGAGGGCCTGTGACCCTGGCCGCGTTCCCCCACGGTCTCCAGCACAAGTTCGGGACTTTTGTAGTTGACACAAACAAAAGCCACTGCTTATCTGACGGAACTATGGCCACCCGAGACCGAACCCATGGCTCGCTCGAGCAGGGCACTGCGGTCGGCTCGCCGGGTCAACTGCTCGAGTTGATTCGATCGGGCGATGCCACCACCCGCGCCGAACTGGCCGCCGCCACCGGTCTTGCCAGATCCACGATTGCGCAGCGGATCGAGGTCCTGATGGGCGACGACCTTGTGCTTGAAGTGGGCGAAGCTCCATCGACCGGAGGCCGTCCGCCTGCCGTGCTCGGGTTCAACTGCGACGCTGGGGTGGTGCTCGTCGCCGACCTCGGAGCAACCCACAGCAGGATCGCGGTCAGTGACCTTGGCGGCAAGGCACTGGCCGAGGAGCGCCGGGATATGGCGATCTCCGCCGGTCCCGACGACGTACTCTCATGGGTCGAGCACGAGTTCGACGCCATGCTGATCCGGCTCGGACGGAGTTCTGCCCAAGTGCGGGGCACCGGGATCGGCGTGCCCGGCCCGGTTGAGTTCGCCGCCGGACGGACGGTGCATCCACCGATCATGCCCGGCTGGGACGGCTATCCGATTGCTGATCGATTTGCCGATCGATACGACGCTCCCGCTTTGGTCGACAACGACGTCAACATCATGGCGCTCGGGGAGCATTGGCGGTTGCAGGCGCCTGTCGACGATCTCTTTTTCGTCAAGATGGGTACCGGGATCGGCTCGGGCATGATTCTCGGCAACCACATCCATCGCGGCGCGCTCGGCGCCGCCGGCGACATCGGTCATGTGTATGTAGGCCCCGGGGACGTCCTGTGCCGATGCGGCAACCTCGGCTGTCTCGAGGCGTCGGCCGGCGGGGGAGCACTTGCCGACCAACTGAGGGCGATGGGCTACGACACCAACAATGGCCGCGACGTCGTCCGTCTGGTTCGTGCCGGCAACACCGATGCCGTCCAGCTCATCCGCAACGCCGGCCGCCTCGTCGGCCGGGTACTTGCCGCCATCGTGAACCTGCTGAACCCTGCGGTGATCATGATCGGTGGAGATGTGGCGACTGCCGGCGAGGAGCTGATGGCGGGCATCCGCGAGACGGTCTACGGCCGTTCCACCGCCCTATCGACCGCGGACCTCAGAATCGTGCCCAGCTCGCTCGGCGATCGCGCCGGCATCACCGGAGCCGCGGCCATGGTCATCGAACATGTTCTTGCTCCCGTCGCCGTCGACCGGGGCCTCTCCACCAGGGAGGCGGTCGGATGATGATGCGGGCCGTGGAGCGTGACCCCCCGGGAGGAGACCACAAGATCACCGTTGGTGGCGTCCCGGCGCCGTCGACGAGTCAGACAGAGAAGGAAAACTAGGAGGAGGAATCGATGAGACAAGGAAAGGCAAGCTGGGTGAGGTGGCTCGCCGTGCTCGCCGTGTTCGCCATGGTCGTCGCCGCGTGCGGCGATGACGACGACGCGACCACGACCACGGCTGCGGCCAGTGGCGAGACCACGACCACCGAGGCCATGACGGACGCAACCACGACGACCGAGGCCATGACGGACGCGACCACGACGACCCAAGCGATGTCCGACGAGATGTTCACACTTGGTGTGTCGAACACCCTCGTTGGCAACGCCTGGCGTGAGCAGATGGTCTGCGCCATCAAGGCCGAGGCCCTCGCTCGCGGCAATGTCGACAAGGTGGTTCTCCAGAACCGCAACACCGACGTCGCCGGCCAGATCGCCGACATCCAGACGCTGATCTCGCAGGGTGTTGATGCCATCATCATCAACCCGGCGGACCGTTCGGCGCTCGATGATGTGATCGAAGAAGCTGCCGCCCAGGGCATCCCGGTCATCTCCGTTGATGCCCCGGTGACGGCGCCGAGTGCGTACTTCGTCTCGAACAACCAGGTCGAGTACGGCGAAGTTGGCGCACGCTGGCTGTTCGAAGCACTCGGCGGCGAAGGCAAGGTCGCCTACATGCGCGGCTTGGACGGCCACCCGGCCGACACCGACCGTGACACGGGCTGGGATGCCGCCCTGGCGGACTACCCGAACATCGAGGTTGTGTATGAGAACTGGACCGGTTGGGATCCCAGCGTGGGCGCCCAGCAGGCACTCGAGATTCTGACGACCATGGAGGTCGACGGGATCTGGACATCCGGTATCGACTACACCGTTGTCGAACAGTTCGCGGTCGCCGGTGTTGACTATGTGCCGATTGTCGGTGCCGACAACAACGAGTTCGTCGGCCAGTTGATCGCCCTGGCGCCTGACGGCCTCACCGGCGCCGCAGTCAGCAATCCGCCGTCGATCGGTGGGGTAGGTGCGGCAATCGCGTTGAACATCCTGGAGGGACAGGACGTCGACCAACAGACGCTCATCACTCCGGCCGTCATCGCCGACCAAGCCGACCTCGAAACTGTGTACGTGCCCGGCCTGACGGCCGGTTGGTCTTCCTACATGGAGATCGAGCCGTACGTGCACTACACCGCAGATCAGGTCGTCGACTGTGTAGGTCCCGGCGAGTGATCTGGGAGGCTGGTGAACAATCGGCGTGAAAGCTCGCCCAACAAGCCGAGACGCCAAGTTGGCGTTGTGGCTGCGAGCGTGAACCGACATTGTTCAACAGCCGACTGAGACAATGGTGATGCCGGGCTCCTTCCGGAGCCCGGCATCACACCAACTTTTTCCGCAAGGATCTCGATGTGACTGAAGCCAGCCAAGCCCTGCTGAGTGCGCAGGGAGTCGCCAAACGCTACGGACCCGTCGTCGCGCTTCGTTCCGCCGACCTCACCGTTCGGCCGGGCGAGATCCATGCACTGCTCGGCGCCAACGGCGCCGGCAAGAGCACCCTCGTCAAGTTCCTCTCCGGCGTCATCACGGCGGATTCCGGCACCACGACGGTGCATGGAGAGCCGGTGCGGCTCAGCAAGCCGACCGATGCCATGTCCGCCGGGATCGCCACCGTGTTCCAGGACCCATCGCTGATCCCCGACCTGACCCTGGCGCAGAACCTGCGCATCTCGCGGCTCAGCCCCGACGATGTGATGCCCTGGCTGGAGCGTATGAATCTCGGCCACATCGACCTCGAACTGCTGGTGAGCGATGTGCCGCTGGCGGTGTTGCGTCTGCTCGACCTGGCTCGGGCCCTGGCCCACGACCCTCAGCTCTTGATGCTGGACGAGATCACCGCGGCGCTCACCACCGATCAGGCCGAGTACGTGTTCGGCGTGATGAGGGAGTGGAAGGAGCAAGGCCGATCGGTCCTGTTCATTTCCCATCGCCTCGGTGAGGTCCTTGAGATGTGTGACAGGGCCACGATTCTGCGCAATGGAGCCAATGTGGCGGATTTTGACCTTGCCGGGGTGGATGAAGCCCAACTCGTCATCGCGATGCTCGGCGAGGAACTGGTCAAGGAACTGAGCGAAGAAGCTGCAGCAGAATCGACACCAGCCGCAGAGACCGCAGTTGCTGCAGTGTCATTTGACACCCCCGTTGTGCTCGAACTCGAGGACGTCCGGCTGCGCGACAAGGTCAACGGCGTCTCATTCCAACTGCATCGCGGCGAGATCCTCGGGCTCACCGCGCTCGAAGGACAAGGTCAGGACGAGTTGTTCCAACTGCTTTCGGGTGACCATCGACCCAGCTCTGGGGAGTTGCTCGTAGAAGGCGAACGTATGGTCGCCCGGTCGCCGTACGACGCGATTCGCAAGGGGCTCGTCCTCGTGCCGGCCGATCGGCAGCAGGCGTTGCTTCCCCAGCGCTCGGTCCGTGAGAACCTCTCAACGCCTCTGTACAACCGGGCTAGCCGGTGGTTCACGCTTGCCGGCGACGAGACTGAGCGGGTTGATCGAGCCGTCGATCGGCTCGACATCGACGTCCGAGCCGGCCGGCAGGTGCAACGCCTCTCCGGGGGCAATCAACAGAAGGTGACCATCGGGCGCTGGCTTGCGTCCGGGTTTGACACCCTTTTGTGCTTCGACCCGACCCGCGGCATCGACATCCAAACCAAGGCCCAGATCTACGACCTGCTGCGCGAATTGGCCGCCAATGGATCGTCGATCTTCCTGTACACAAGCGAGCTGCGAGAGATCCCACTCGTGTGCGATCGGGTCCTGGTGATGTACAACGGCCGCATCGTCCATGAGCAGGACGCCAAGACCGCAACGGAAGAAGTGATGCTCACTTCTGCTCACGGGCTCGAGGAAGCGAGAACATGACGGCCACGACGCCGGACGCGCTTGCCACCGGAACCCAAGCTGCCTGGCGACGCTGGCTCCGGCGTCATGGCTGGACCTTTGGAGTATGGATTCTCCTGGTGGTTCTCATCGCCTACTACTCGACCCTCATTCCGGCGTTTGGCTCGTTCCAGTTCGCTTCGATCATCAACAACGGCGCACCGCTTGTGTTCCTGGCTGCTGCTCAAGCCGTGATTGTGATTGCCGGGGGCATCGACCTTGGTGTCGGCGGCATGATGGTGCTCACCAATGTCACGGCCGCCCGGTTCATGGAAGGCCAACCGCTGGCGACGACGCTTGTCTTCGGCGTCATCATCTTGCTCCTCGCCGCCGCGCTCAATGCGGGGGTCGGCTGGATCATCACGACGTCGAAAGTGCCGGACATTGTCATCACCCTCGGCTCGCTCTACGTGTTCCAGGGTCTCGCCCTGGCCGTCCTCCCCAATCCCGGCGGCGGCACCAGCGAAGGGTTCCGCTGGCTCTTCACCGGATCGCCCCGGGGGATCGGTTCCAATCCGTACCCGGCGGCGATCTTGATCAGCGTGGTCATTCTCATAGTGGCGTGGTGGATGGCGAAGACCCGCAGCGGGCTCTCGCTCTATGCCGTCGGGAGCGACAAGACCGCCGCCTACCTGTCCGGCATCCGGGCGGCACGAGTCAAGATCGTGTCGTACGCCGTCGGGGGCGCCCTCGCCGCCATGGCGGGGCTTTCGATTACGGCCATTGCCGGACGCGGCAACGCCACCGCCGTTGGAGGCAACGCCACTCTGAACTCGGTTGCGGCCATCGTGCTCGGCGGGGTTGCTCTCACCGGCGGGATCGGCTCGGTGATCGCGGTCGTTCCGGCGGGGCTGATTCTTTTCTTCCTCAACCCGATCCTCACCGCGATGGGGGTTGATCCCAATCGGGCCCAGATCGTTCAGGGCGTTCTGATTGTGGTGGTCATGATGGTGACCGGTCTCATCGAGTGGCGTCGGAGGAGGCGGGTATGAGTATCGACGTCAACCCGGCCGCCGACCTGAGACCCGATTCGACCGAGGCAACGGTGTGGCAGCGGAGCGGGCGTTACCTGGCGACCCACCCCCACCTCGTGCTGATCGGCGTGCTCATCGTGCTGATCCTGATGACCGGCGCCGTCGAATCGAACTACCTGAGCATCAACGGGCTGCGCAACTCGGCCCTCTTTGCCGTACCGATCGGGGTTCTCGCCGCCGGCCAGACCATCCTGATGCTCACCGGAGGGATCGACTTGTCCGCGGCGATGATTGCCACGGGGGCCGCCTACGTAGCCGCCAATCAATCGCCGAAGGGTGCGGTCTTTGCAATCATCGCCGGCCTACTCGTCGGTGTGTTTGCCGGAGCCGCCAATGGGATCGGCGTCGGCGTGTTCCAGGTGAACCCGCTCATCATGACGCTTGCCATGTCGGGCATCCTGCTCGGGCTGTTCACCTCATGGGCCCAGACCATCTTCTCCGGCTCGACTCGGATGGGTGACTTCATCCGCACCCTGGGAGGTGGTTCCTTCTTCGGGAGGAGTATCCCGTGGGCGGTGGTCGTCTGGGCGGTGCTCTCTGTCTTTGTGATCTACATGCTGCGGCGCAGCGGGTTCGGACGAAACCTCTACGCCATCGGTGACAACTCAATCGCCGCACGCCTCTCCGGGATGCGCGCCTGGCAGGTGTTGATCGTTGTCTACGTCATTGCCGGCATCTTTGGCGCCGTCGCCGGACTTCTTCTTGGGGGGCGGGTCGGGGCCGTCGACTTGCAGTTGGCAGGCGCCTTCCTGCTGCCATCGGTTGCCGCCGCGGTGATCGGAGGCACCTCGATCTTTGGTGGTGTCGGCACGTACACCGGGACCATTCTCGGTGCGTTGATCCTCGGTGTGCTCCAGTCACTGCTGACATTCCTCGGTGCCGGCCAGGCGATCCAGCAGATGCTGTACGGCGCCATCATCATTGGTCTCTCTTGGCTCTACACCAGCATCTCGGCAACACAATGAGGAGAGACGATCCAGCATGCGACTGAGCGATATCAAGGCGGGCGTGGTCGGCGTTGGCTTCATCGGCGTCGCCCACATCGAGGCGCTGCGTCGCCTGGGGATCGATGTCGCCGGTGTGGTGGGATCATCCCCGGAGCGGGCCCGTGCCAAGGCAGACGCCGCCAACCTTCCCAAGGTGTACGACAGCCTGGCGGACCTTGCCGCCGACCCTGAGATCGACGTCATCCACATCGCCAGCCCCAATCATGCGCACGCCGATCAGGTGCGGCTTGCGCTCGACGCCGGCAAGCACGTCGTCTGCGAGAAGCCACTGGCCTTGAACTCAGCCGACACCGCCGACCTCGTGGCGCGGGCCGAGATCGCCGGTCTGGTCAATGCGGTGTGCTTCAACATCCGCTTCTACCCGAATTGTCACCAGGCGATGTCGCTGGTTGCCTCGGGCGACATCGGCAGCCCGCGTTTGGTCCACGGCAGCTATCTCCAGGACTGGCTGCTGCTGCAGACCGATTGGAACTGGCGCCTCGAGCCCGACAAGGCCGGCGGGTTGCGAGCCGTTGCCGACATCGGATCGCATTGGCTGGACCTGGCCCGGTTCATCACCGGGTCTGAAGTGGTTGAGGTCATGGCCGACCTCCACACGCTGGTGCCGGTGCGCACCCATCCGGCCGGACCGGTGGAGACCTTCGCCGCCGTCTCTGCGGATGCCGATCTGATCGAAGAGTCGATGTCCTCAGACGACGCCGCTGGTGTCTTGCTGCGGTTCGCCAACGGCGCCCGCGGTGTGCTCACCATCTCCCAGGTCTCGGCCGGCCGGAAGAACTCGGTGTCGATCGAGGTCGACGGGAGCGAATCTGCTTTGTCGTGGTTCTCCGAGAACCCGGATCATCTGTGGATCGGCCACCGCGGTCGCCCCAACGAGATTCTCCAGCGCGACCCATCACTGGCCAGTCCGGAGGCGGCCCGAGTGATCGGCTACCCCGGCGGTCACGTTGAGGGCTACCCGGACACGTTCCGGGCCCTGTTTGCCGAGGTCTATGCCGATGTACTCGCCGGCGGGCCTTCGGCCGAGCCCACCTATCCAACCTTTGCCGATGGACACGATGCCCTGCTGGTCACCGAAGCCGTGGCCCGCAGCTCGACCGAACAACGCTGGACACGAGTCGAACGATGATGAGGAGAAGCGCATGAAACTCGGATTGCTGACCGCACCGTTCCCCGAGACCGAGTTGGAGGAAGTCGCCGACTGGACGGCGGCCAACGGGTTCACCACGATCGAGATCGCCTGCTGGCCGGCGGCCAGTGGCGACACCCGCCGCTACGCCGGGACGAGCCACATCGATGTCGATGGCATCTCGGACACACAGGCCTCTGAGATCGTCGCCGGCATGAACAGCAAAGGACTGGAGATCTCCGGACTCGGGTTCTACCCCAATCCCCTACATCCCGACGCAGAGCACGCCCGGACGGTCATCGACCATCTGAAGAAGGTTATCGTCGCCGCCGGCAAGATGGACGTCGGGATCGTCAACACGTTCATCGGGGCCGACCGCGCCCTGACCCAGGACGAGAACTGGGAAAAGGCAACCCGGGTCTGGCCCGAGATCATCGCGTGTGCGCAGGACAACGGTGTCAGGATCGCCATCGAGAACTGCCCGATGATCTTCTCCACGGACGAATGGCCCTCCGGCCACAACGTGGCCTACAACCCGAGGATCTGGCGGCTCATGCTCGAGGAGTTTGGGGAGACGATCGGCCTCAACTTCGATCCTTCGCACCTCGTTTGGCTGATGATCGACATGCAGCGAGCGATCATGGAGTTCGGTGAGCGCATCTATCACTTCCAAGCGAAGGACGTGATGATCGACTACACCGGGCTCTACGAGAACGGGTCGCTGTCCGGCGGCATCGGTTGGCAGGTCCCTCGGCTGCCCGGGTTGGGTCATGTCGATTGGGGCGTCGTCTTCTCAGCTCTGTACCGAGTCGGCTACGACGGCCCCATCATCATCGAGCATGAGGACCGGGGTTTTGAGGCGACCGACGAACTGGTCAAGCGCGGGTTCCTGCTGGCACGCGACGTGCTGGCACCGTACGTCCACTAGGAGGGTGTTGAGCAAACGCCGTGCGGGATTGCACCACCGACCAAACGCCCGGTCCTGGGCTTCGCGGCAAGCCCAAGCTGGCGTTGGTCAACAGTCTCCTCAGTTGCCGAGCCGACCTTGACCAGCCCCACTACGTACGGACCATTTGACGTCGTTGTCGTCGGCTCCGGGGCTGCCGGATCGTCGGCGGCGATTGCCGCGGCGCGCAATGGGGCCAGCACACTGCTCATCGAGAAGCTGCCGTTCCTCGGCGGCAACTCCACGGCAGTGCTCGACACGTTCTACGGCTTCTACACGCCGGGCGATCGAGCCCGCAAGGTCGTTGCCGGAATCGGCGACGACGTCGTTGCCGGCTTGCGCGCCATCGGCGAGGTCGTCGAGCGACCGAACACCTACGGAGCAGGCACGGGTATCACGTATCTGGCAGAACACCTCAAGGTGGTGTGGGAGCAACTCGTCGTCGACGCCGGCGCTCAGATTCTGCTCCACTCCTTCCTGCAGGATGTTGTCCTGCGCGACGGCCGGATCGAATCGCTGCTCGTCGCCACCAAGGCCGGGCACGTCACGGTTGCCCCAAGGGTGGTGATCGATGCATCGGGTGATGCAGATGTGTGCCACCATGCCGGCTTCGGCTACGAGCTGGCCGGAGCCCGATCTCCGGCACAGACCCTCTCCACCACGTTCCGCATGGCGAACGTCGACATGGAGCGGCGTCGCTCCGTCGACAAGGAGCATCTCCACGCCCTGATGAGGGAGGCGAGCGGGTCCGGCGAGTACGACCTGCCGCGGCTCGAAGGCAGCGATCATGTCACCCCGGTCGATGGCATGACGGCCACCGTGATGACGCGGATCGACCAAGTGCGGCCGTCACCCGCCGGAGACTTTCGCAACGCCACCGACCCCGAGGTGCTGACCGCAGCCGAAATCGAAGGTCGCCGCCAAGCCCTCGAGTACGTCCGGTTCCTCATCGACAAGGTGCCGGGATACGAGCGGGCGTCCTTGATCGCGCTGTCCAGCCAGGTCGGGCTGCGGGAGACTCGGCGCGTTTACGGCGACTACCGGCTCACCCGTGACGACGTGCTGGCGGCTCGCCATTTCGAGGATCAGATCGGGCTGTGTGGGGCACCGATCGAAGACCACCACGGTGGTGCGGGTTCGGGGACCACATGGGAATACCTGCCCGACGGCAAGGTGGTAGGTATTCCGCTGCGGACCCTGATCCCGCGTGACGGGGTCAATGTCCTCGCAGCAGGCCGCTGCTTTTCGGCAGAGCACGACGCCCAGGCATCTGTGCGCTCGATGGCCCAATGCATGGCGATGGGCCAGGCCGCCGGCATGGCAGCGGCACTGGCAACGGGCGTTGGGGGTGAGGTGCGTGCGATCGATCCGCAGGTGATCCGGGAAGGCCTCCGAAGCGACGGCGCGTTGGTGGCGATCGAGGATGTGCGATGACGGGTGTGGTGCGCACCGTGCTGGGAGACATCCCGGCCTGCGACCTCGGCGTGACCTACGCCCACGAACACGTGATCCTCGATTGCCCGTTGGTGGAGGACCGCTTTCCCGAGATCCTGCTCAACGATGTCGACGCGGCGGCAGCCGAATTGGGCGATTGCGCTGCCGCCGGGGTTGGATGTGTCGTCGATGCGATGCCATGTGGGGTCGGGCGCGATCCGATCCGACTTGCCGAGGCGAGCCGGCGGTCCGGCGTCGACATCATCGCAACGACCGGGTTGCACACCCGCAAGTGGTATCCGGGGCTGTCGTGGGCGAACGAGGCCGACCCAGACATCCTGGCGGGGCTGTTCATCGCCGATCTCCAGGACGGCATCGACCGCTACGACTATCGCGGTCCGGTGATCGAACGCACTCCGCATCGCGCCGGTCTCATCAAGGTGGGAACCCTGCAGGAGAAGCTCAACGCCCGCGACCGGCGAGTGTTCGCCGCGGCGGCGGCAGCCCATGCTGCCGCCGGGGCACCGATCCTCACCCACTGTGAGGAGGGACGCGGCGGGATCGAGCAGGTGGAAGTCCTCGCCGGGTTAGGGGTAGAGCCTGACCGAGTGGTCTTGTCGCACACCGACAAGGTAGGTGACATCGGATACCACCGCGACCTCGTGGCGACCGGTGTCAACCTCGAGTACGACCAGGCGCTGCGCCACCCCATCGACGAGGAGAACCGCACCGTGCGTCTGATAGCCGAGGCGGCGGCAGGCGGCTACGCCAAACAGGTGATGGTCGGCACCGACGGAGCCCGCCGCTCGATGTGGACCGCCTACGGAGGTGCTCCCGGCCTGGCGGCACTGGTGGTCGATGTTGTTGCCGTCCTGGCTCGGCTCGGTGTCGACGACGACGCTATCGGCCAGATCCTGCGCTCGAACCCGGCCCGGTTCTTCAGCCTCGCGGAGATGGCGGCATGACCTTCGTCCCGGATACAACTCCTGCGGTTGGCAAGCTGGTTCCCGGCCCGGGCAAACTCGCGATGTGGACGCAGCCGGTGCGACCGCCGGGTCCTGGTGAAGTGCTCATCGAGGTCCTGGCCACGGGGATCTGTGGTACCGACCTTCACATCGCCGACGACGAGTTTCCCTCGGAGCCTCCGGTCACCATGGGGCACGAGGTCACCGGCGAAGTCGCCGTGGTCGGTGCGGGGGTCGACGCGGGCTGGCTCGGGGCGCGGGTAGCGTGCGAGACCTACTACTCGTACTGCGAGGTGTGCGGGTTCTGTCGCGACGGCAAGCCGAACCTCTGCTCCGACCGGCGCTCGATTGGCTCGCGTGAGAACGGCGGCTTTGCTCGTTGGATCACCCTTCCGGCGCGCAGTCTGTGGCGGCTCCCCGACCATGTCGGGATCCACGCCGGCGCCTTGGTCGAGCCGCTGGCCTGTGTGACCCGCTGCCTCTTCGATCCGCCCGTCATCGACGCCGGTGACACGGTGCTGGTTGTCGGTCCGGGAACCATGGGGCTGCTCACCGCCCAGGCCGCCAGGGCCGCGGGAGGTGTGGTGACGTTGATCGGCCTCGAGCGGGACCGGGATCGGCTCGGGTTGGCGGCGTCGCTCGGGTTTACGGTTGCCGTATCAGGTGATGGTCTGGCCGACCTCGGCGAGTTCGACGTGGTGGCCGAGGCCTCGGGTCATGAGAGCGGGGCGCAGACTGCATTTGCAGCCGTTCGCAAGGACGGCCGCTACATCCAGGTCGGCATCTTCGGCAAGCCGGTCACGGTCCCGCTCGACGTCCTTCTCTATCGCGAACTCGACATGACCTCGGGCAACGCCAGCACACCGCGCTCGTGGCAGCGGGCTCTGCAATTGCTCGAGGCGGGATTGGTCGACCTCGATCCGCTTGTCACCGACGTCGTTCCACTCCACGAGTGGGAGCGGGCGTTCGCAGCTACGCGGGCGGGCGAAGGGATGAAGATCGTGCTCGACCCCCGAACCGGCACCGGAGAGAAAGGGACGGACTGATGATGGCCAGCAACAGAACGGATGCCGTCGATCGCCATTCGCTCGTCGGGCCGACCGCAGTGGTCACGGGTGTTTCCAACGGCATCGGCCGCGCCGTCGCCGTTGCCTTGGCAGAGTCAGGAGCCAACGTGGTGGGATGCTATCGCTCCGACCACGATGGCGCAGCTCGGGTTCGGACCCAGATCGAAGCGACCGGCCGAAAGGCGGTGATCCTCCAGGCCGACATGGGCGATCCCGACACGGCGGGGCGTTTGGCCGCGGAGGCAACCTCGCGGTGGGGGACTCTGGACATCTGGGTCAACAATGCGGCGCGGCTGATGGTCAAGCCACTCGTTGCAACCAGCGACGAGGATTGGCACGGACTCCTGGCTGCCAACCTCCACGGTTACTTCTACGGGAGCCGGGCGGCAGCCAAGATCATGTATGGCCAGCGGCGAGGCCGGATCATCAATATCACCTCGGCCGCCGACATCCTCGTGGTGGCGAACCTGGGCGCCTACATCACCGCCAAGGGCGGCGTCGTCGGCCTCACCAAGACCCTGGCGCTCGAAGCGGCGGCTCACGGCGTCACCGTCAATGCGGTGTCTCCGGGTGCCACCGACACGCCGCTGAACGTCAAGGCCTACACGCCTGAGGTGCGGCGCACCTACGAACAGCGAATCCCCCTGGGCCGGATCGGATCCGAGGAGGAAGTCGCCGACGTTGTGGTCTTCGTGGCGTCTGAGGCGTCCCGCTACATGACCGGCCAGGAGATCGTGGTCGACGGTGGCCTCGTCATCAACGGCACGGTCGGTCATGCGATCGACGACTGAAGTGACCACTGATATGAGCCACTCCTGGTTGGTGCCCCGACCAGCAACGTTTGCCGCGTTGAGGACGGCCGGCGACGCCGCCGGCGGCGTCCTCGTCCTCGACGTGTCCCCTGATGGGTCTTCGTCGTGCGTCCTTGCCGGCAACGCCCCTGACTCGGCCTCAACATCGCCAACGATATCGGCCGGGGCACTAGTTGGGTAAGGTCTCCCGATGCCACACGATCCCATCCTCACCTCCGTGATCGGCAGCTATCCATTCCCCGGATGGCTCGAGTACGCCGCCGAGCACCTCGACGAGTTCGGCGCCGCCGACATTGCGGAGATGCAGGCGGACGCCACCACGGCGGCGATCATGGATCAGGTCAGAGCGGGCATCGACGTCATTACCGACGGCGAGCAGAGCCGCTTCGACTTCAACCTCTCCTTCTACGGGTTCCTCTCCGGGATCGTCGCCGACTATTCATCGGTTCGACGCTTTGGACCCCCTGCCCACGACCAGCGGGGGAAGCACACGATCGTCGGCGAACTGGCCGCTCCCGACGGGCTCGGGGTCGTCGCCGAGTACGAGCGCCTGGTCGAGTTGGCTCCGTGGGGCCCCGGCCTCAAGTCCAGCGTTCCCGGGCCGTACACGCTGTCGGGCCGGCTGTTGCCCAACGCCGACTATCCGGACCGTTATGCCGTCACCGAAGCACTGGTGCCGATCGTGCAGCGGGAGTTGGAGGCGCTGGTCGCCGCGGGATGCGAGATCATCACGGTCGATGAACCATCGATGAGCTGCTACGCCCATCGCGAGGACCCGGAGCGACTGGTCGACATCTACAACCGCACCGTGGCACCCGTGGTCGGCTCCTGTTACCTGGGTGCCCATCTCTGCTTTGGGAACTACAAGGGGCGCGCCGTGGCACCGCGCCGGTATGCGCCGATGTTTCCGGCGTTCCTCGATCTTGCCGCCGACGAGATCCACTTCGAGATGGCAAGCCGCGAGTTCGCCGAACTCGACCGCCTCGCCGAGGTTGCCGACGTCAAGGATGTCGCCGTCGGTGTGATCGACGTGAAGAACTACTACATCGAGACGCCCGAGGATGTGGCAGCCCGGATCGCCGAGTGCCTGCGTTACGTGCCTGCCGACCGGCTCAGTGTGTCGCCGGACTGCGGTCTGTCACAGACGGCGCGCTGGGCGAGCCGGGTGAAGCTCGAGCACATGGTGGCCGGCGCCAACTTGGCCAGGGCGAGTCTGTAGGAGCGTTGCCCGGCCCGATTGGTCGGAGGTGGTGGTCCGACACCCGTAGCTCCCGGCACCGCGGTCCCGTGTGGCGCCAGCCAAGCTCTGAGCGGCCCATAATGGCCCGATGAGCTGCCGGCCCGGCAGCCCGCCGCACGTCGAGGAGTCCACCATGGCGCCGAAGAAGCCCTCGGTCATCACCGACCGGCTGATCGGTCAGATACGGGAACGGATCTCAGCCAACCAGACGGTTCGGCGCACGTTGCCCGACGCCGGGCGAATTCACATCGATCGACAGCTGCCGTTCCTCGTTGTGTATCGACCGCCGCTCGAGGCGGCCGATACCGGAACCGCTCGCTTCGCTCGAGGCGAGGCTTCGTACCTCATCGCGCCGAGATCCGCCAAACACCGCAGCCGTGTCGCCGCCTTGGTCTCATCGGTTGCCGACGAGGCCCTCAAAGCGTTCGGGGGCTTCCTGATCGTCGAAGTCTGGAGCGCTGCCGAGACCGATTCGGAACCCGGTGTCTTGGGTGAGCTGCCCAGGATGGGGTTTCGGGTGATCGTGCCCCGGAGCGATGCTGAATCCCCGAGCGTGACTCGACTGGTGACAAGCCTCGGCAAGATCCGAGTGCTGGGGCGAACCGCCGACGTCACCTTGGCGCCCGGAGCGCGGCTCTCCCCGCCGGGGATGCCACGCTTGGTGCGCTCGTTCGGAACCGGAAAATCGCCGGTCCGCATGATTGGAATCGAGATTCAGCCCATCTATCGCGACCCGACGACGGGGGACCTGCTGCCGGAAGTCATGCGTGGAATCCAGAGGCAGCTATCGCGGGCACTACAGCAGTGTGCGTACGAGTTCGCCCTCAACCAGACCACGCATCAGCCCCGTCACTATCAAGCGTTGGGTCGCCGTGCCATCGTGCGAGCCGTATCTCGCGTTGATGGGCAATTGGCATCGGTTGCCTCCGGGTTCGACCTGTTGCTCATGGTGACTCCAGTCAATACCGAGCAGGCCTTTCGATCGTTCCGCAGGAACAAGGCACTGAAGTCTCCGATCTTTCGGTATCGGCCACTGGACATTGATCCGAGCCGCGTCAAGCGGGCGCTCTACCAGATCCCAATCGAACGGGTCGAGGACCCCACGCTGGCGGCCATCTTCCGGGAGAAACAGCGCGAGCTCTCACTCAAGCTCGACCTGCTCAGCGACCGCGGTACCAAGCGGTTCCTTCACACCGGTGTCGCCCTCTACGGCGACGTCGACCCGCCGATGGTGCTCGAAGCCACCGAGATCCTCGATCGGCTACCGGCGTCGCTTGGTCGCACCACGGGGCCAAAGGCCGACGCAGCGGCGCTGGCGGCCTCAGCTCAGATCGAGATCGATCGCTATCGCGAGCGGTATCCGGAACTCGAGGCAACCGTTCAGTTGCGTGAGGATGTGACCTCGCTGATGGTCTCGTCGGGCAGCCTCCTCGTCGGATCCGGAATGCACTTCAGTCCTCGACGGGTCAACCCGCTGATTCAACATGAGGTCGGCACCCATGTTGTCACGTACTGGAACGGCGCCGCGCAGCGTCTCAAGCTGCTGGCCACCGGTCTTGCGGGCCACGACGAGCTCCAAGAGGGCCTTGCGGTGCTGGCCGAGTACCTGGTCGACGGTCTAACGCCCGGCCGGTTGCGCACGCTTGCCGGTCGAGTGATTGCCGCCCGGTCGGTACGTGATGGGGCTGAGTTCATCGATACCTACCGGCTGATTCTCGACCAACACGGCTTTGGCCCCCGGGCTGCCTTTCAAATGGCGATGCGGGTCCATCGCGGCGGCGGGTTCGTCAAGGATGCGGTCTACTTGCGCGGGCTGCAGCGTGTTGTCGGGTACCTAGCCGACGGTGGGAGACTCGACACGCTGCTGGTCGGCAAGATTGCGCTCAATCACGTGGCCGTCATCGAGGAACTCCAGCGGCGTGGTGTGCTCGTCAACCCGCCGCTGCGGCCGGCGTACCTCGATGACCCCGACACCTACTACCGGCTCGAGCGGCTCCGCGAGGGTGTCGCCCTCGCAGAACTCGCCAACTAGCGGTCCGTCGTCGGAGGTTCAGGCTGAGAGATACTCGCGGACGGCGTCGGTGGCGGCGGCGAGTGCTTCGCCCACACTGACGATGACGATCTCGTCGCCTTGGCCGGTCCACTCGTCCATATAGATCTTCTTGACCTCGACGGCCAGCGCGCAACCCCGGCCCGCATAGCGCTCATTGATCCACCGGCTCATGTGGCCCCCCCGGAAGCGAACGTTCTCCCGAACATCGAGGTGGCCCCCGTCGAAGGGGTGGTGGGCGAGCGCCGAGGAGAAGGCGTCCACCACGCCACGCCAGAGCTCGACGTCGACGCTGCCGGTGCCGACGTTGATCTCTGGATTCTCACTGGGCGGGTCAACGGCGGCGTCGGGACCTTGGCGCCGATGGTTGTAGGAGTGAATGTCGAGAACGACAAACCGGTCATGGGCTGCCGCAACCCGGTCGCACGTCTGTTCCAGCTCGGAATAGAAGTTGTCGTAGATCTCGAGCGATCTCTGGATCACGTCTGGAGGCAGCGGTTGGTTCCACAACTGCAAACCCCAGGCATCGCTCGGTGCCACATAGACGGCGGAATGACGCGGGCGATTCAGATCCACCTCGAACCGCGACGTGGTCAGTCCGATCGTTGTATCGCCAACCCTGAGCCACTGATCCGTGAAGGGGTCTTCCTCACGAAGGCGCTCCTCGTCGGACAGCGCCGTCAGTCCTCGAATCTCTGGCCTCAGCTCGTGGCCGGCGTGAATAGCAGTTGTGATGATTGGGCCTTCGCCCGACGCGATCGCCCAGCTCTTGGTGCTCACAGCGTTGCCATCTCCCGATTGTCGAACCTGCGTTGGTAGTACGCCATGTAGTCAACTTTGGCGGAAAGGGCGTCGAGCACTGCCTCGGTGAAGTTGACTCCCTCGAGTTTCTGGGCCGAACCCAAGCCGCCGGGGCTGAACACGTTGATCTCCATGAGCTTGTCGCCGACGATGTCGAGACCGACCAGGAACATCCCGTCCTGGACCAGCTTGGGTCGCACCATCTCCGCCAAGCGCAGGGCGTCATCATCGAGCGTCGCCTTGGCAAGCTTGCCGCCGGCATGAACATTCGACCGCATGTCCCCACCGGTGCGGACTCGGCGAAAGGCGGCGTAGCGGCCGCGGTGGCGCAGCGGCCGCCCGTTCATGAGGAAGAGGCGAGTATCGCCTTCCTCGGCGCGGGTGAGGTACTCCTGGGCGATCACGTAGCCGTCCCGGGTGACGGCATCGATGATCTGATTCAGGTTGGCGACGTCATCGGACCGTACCAAGAACACGCCGTCTCCGCCGGATCCTTGCAGAGGTTTGAGGACGCACTTGCCCTTGTCGCTGACGAAGGACTTGATTTCGTTGCGGTTTCTGGTGATGAGTGTTTCGGGCCTGACTTCCTCGGGGAACGTCTGGAAGTACATCTTGTTCTGTGCTTTGGCCAGTCCATTGGGATCGTTGAGGACAATGACGCCGTGGCGCATGGCAACACGGCCAAAGTCGATGGCCGCGGTCTTGGCCCACTCTCTCCGGTTCTTCTCGGTCGAGGGATCGTTGCGCAGCATGAGCACGTCGAGATCGTCGACCGTGATGCGCTCCTCGATGGCCCCTTTGCCTTGCAGGTCTCGCAGGTAGGGAGCACCGGCTGTGTACCGAGTCTTCGGGACGCGCCGGGCCCGCGCCTTGACCCGCTCATCGGCGTCATAGGCGAGGTCACCAACCCCGATGACCCATGCCTCGTATCCGCGGTTGGTGGCTGCCACCCCGAGACGGGTCGTGGTGTAGCCCGGTTCCTCAGTAGCGATGTCATTGACAACAAATGCAAGTCTCAATTCGAACCTCCCGGGATCACCGTACCGCTTTCGCTATGGCGGTGCTGATAGCTACTTCTCCTGGGTTGGTTCGGCTGACTCGGATACGGTCTCTTCTGCCGCTTCCTTGTCGGCCGGCGCAGACGCGCCGCCGGTCACCCGCTCCACGGCCTTGGCGGTCGAGTCCTTTGCGGATGTGTAAGTGGCGCCGGCCTTCTGACGGGCCTCCTTCGACTTGGCCATTATTGCGGCGCCCGCTCCACCGACGGCCGCCACCAGGGCGGCAACCCCAAACCACTTCTTGATCGCCAAGAGTCTCCCTTCCGATAGGAAAACAACAACTTGAGCAAAAGATACTTAGTATAAAGGAAGGTGTCAAGTAGTTTGGTATCAAGATAGAGGGAGGCTGGTCGGGTCATCGACCTCTGCGCCTTGTCCAGGCAAGGTGAGCCCCGGCGCAAGTGGTTGGCGCCGTTTTTGAGCTGACGGCCATGCTGCTCCGGGGTACCACCAACCGCAGGACCGGTTCACCCCTCGACAAGCTGCCCGCCGGCGACTGACACTCGAAGCCGGTGCACCGGATCGTGCGGTGCGGCGGATCTTGCGGTGCGGCGGTCAGCGGTTGCGGCCAAATTCGTTGATGTCAAGCCGGAAGGCTTCGCCGTCGGTGACGACGAGCCTCCCCTCCTGGTCTTCGTAGCGCACTTCCTCGATGTTGGTTTCGGGGGGGACGATGTTGATGATGAGACCGTCGCCGGTCAGCGAAATCACCCTGGTGCGTTGCTCGGCGCTACGTAGGTATAGAGTCGTACCCGAGTCGTACAAGAAGACATAGCCTCGCACTCGCATGGCGGTCCGCTCGACTCGTTCAGCGACTCCGAAGAAGTGTCGCCGGAGGTCCGTGTCGAATCTCCGTCGCTCGACGATATGGACCATCTCTCCAACATCAACCAGCACGGCGGTCTCCCTCTTGATGGCGACGGACGCTCACGTCCACCACACGGTGTCGCCGTCAGCGTAACCGGGAGGCCACCGGGTCGGAAGGGTCCGAGCGGGGGACCCGGCCGGTGACACCGGCCGACGCGAGCCGTGCGGTGGGTGGGGCGGTCCGGACGGGGTAGCGGCTTCAGGGGCGGTGGGTTTGGCCACCGAGGTCCGGCCAAGCGACCCGCAGGCCGCCGCCGTCGGCCACCACGGCGATATCAACCAAACGGGCAACCAGACCGTTGGCTCCGTCGAGCTGCTCAGGAGTATGCGTGGTGGTCACTGCGAGGACGAAGGCTCCGGCTGCTGCCGCGGCTTTGATCCCGGCGGGAGCATCCTCGACCACGAGGCACTGTTGCGGCGGATAGCCCAAACCGCGGGCCGCCAAGAGATACGGGTCGGGTTCCGGCTTGCCCCGGGCTACGTCATCCGCGGTCACCAGGACGTCCGGCTGCAGGAGGGCGAGGTGCCCGAGTCGCGCCATTGCAACCGGCTGCGGCGCGCTGGTGGCAATGGCCCAGCGGTCGGCGGGCAGCGAGCCGAGCAGTCCGGCAACGCCGGGAAACGCCAGGACGCCGCTGAGGTCGGTGTCCGTCAGCAGGGTTAGGTTGTATTCAGCCGCCTCGTATTGCGGATCGAGGTGCGGAGCGACGATCTCGACCGTCTGAGCCGCCGGGCGGCCATGGTGCACGGCGAGGATGTCCTCAAACGGGACCGCATTGCGATCGGCCCATGCTTGCCAGTGGCGTTCATAGACCGAATTGGCGTCGATGAGGACGCCGTCGAGATCGAAGATGATGGCGTCGCCGCTCCATTCGGCCATGGTTCTCCTATCCGAAGCGGGCGGCGGCCTGATCCGCCAGCACGATGGTGTTGGGATGATTCTGCAGGTAGGAAGCCGGCACCTCGGGACCAACGGGGCCGGTCAGCGCCCGGTGGAGGATCTTGGCTTTCGCCGTCCCAGTGACCAGCAGCCAGATCTGGCGCGAAGCCAGCAGCGGCCCCATCCCCAGGGTCACTCCCCATTGGGGGGCTGCCCCCTCGCCGTAGACGGCGGCCTTGCGAACTGTGGCGGTGTGGAGTTCGACAATCCGAGTCGGACTAGCGGGCTCTGATCCTGGCTCGTTCAACCCGAGGTGTCCGTTGGCGCCGAGCCCGAGGAGAGTGAGGTCGAGACCGCCGTCGGCAACCACATCGTCATATCGCGCACATGCTGCGGAGACGTCATCGGCGGCCACATCGATGGCGTGCAGAGCTGCCGGTGCCGTGGCAACCAGCTCGAGTAGTGACCGCTGCAGCATCTCGTCGCAGCGCGCCGGATGGCCGCCCGGCAACCCGAACTCGTCGAGCAGAAACACCTCGGTCTGGTCGAGGCGACCGCCCAACTCGGCGAACGCCCGGTAGGCGGTCACAGGTGTGTTCCCCGTGGGGAGGCAGAGTCGAAGTCCCGGCTCAGCGGCGACGCGCTCGGCAAGGCGGGCGCCTACCGCTGCCCCCCACTCGTCGTCGGCAAAGACCTCGATGCTGGGCTTCGTGGAATCTGGACTCACCCGTCCGTGACCAGGTCGAAGACGGCACCGGTGTCCTTGTCGCTCAACATCAGCTTGCGGCGTCCGTCGGGGAGGACCTCTTCCTTGACGATGGCGTGGCCGTCGTGGCGGGCGATCTCTTTGGCGATCCGCGGGGTCACGCCGCCGCGCCAGTCCACATCGACCGGCTCCCACTGGCGGCTTTCGGCTGAGCGGTAGGCGGCGTCCATGACGGCGTTGACGATGTAGCCGTCGTAGAACGTCTCCATCGGGGCGGTGCCGCTTTCGATCGCATTGAACATATCGGTGAACATGTCCACGTAGCCAAGTTCGCTGACCTCGTCACCGACGGGGAACAGCCACCCCTCGGTGGATTCGAGCTTCTCGGCCACATAACCGTCGCCGCCGCCGCTGGTGTACATCTCGTAGCCGGTACGCAGGAAGTGGTTCATCCAAATGGTGCCCTCGGTGCCGGCGACCTCGTCGCGCAGGTCCATGCCGCCGCGGAAGCTCCAGCTGACCTCGAATTGACCGAGGGCGCCCGACTCAAAACGGATCAGCACCACTGCGTTGTCCTCAGCCTCGATCGGGTGAACCAGGGTGTCGGCCCACGCCATCACCTCGAGCGGCCGGTTGCCCTTGCCGACGAAGTTGCGGATGATCTCGATGCAGTGACAGCCGAGGTCGACGATGGCCCCGCCGCCGGCCTTCTCCTTGTCCCAGAACCAGGCGCTATGCGGGCCGGGGTGGGTTTCGCGCGAGCGCACCCAGGTGACATCACCGATGGAGCCACCTTGCACCGCCTCGATCGCCTTGAGGGTCTTTGGCGTGTAGCAGAGGTCCTCGAGGTAGCCGGCGAAAATGCCGACGGCTTCTACCTTGTCGAGGATGCGCTTGGCTTCTTCACCGGAGCGAGCCAGCGGCTTGGTGCAGAGGACGGCCTTGCCGGCATCGGCGATCATCCTGATCGCTTCTTCGTGCAGGAAGTTGGGGAGGGCGACCACAACGACGTCGGTGCTTGGGTCGTTGATGGCTTCTTCCAGGCTGGTGGTGCTGCGGGGAATGTCCCAGCGTTGGGCGAAGGCCTCGCCCCGTTCGCTGCTTCGTGAGTACACCACGCCGACCCGGTCCCGGCCCCGCTGGCCGTGCAGTGTCATGGTGTAGAAGTCGGCGATCAGACCCGAACCGAGCATGGAAATCGAGCGGCCTTCCATTGCCATCCTCCTCGTGAGATTTGTATAGACAACCTAGTCGATTGGGTTTTGGCGGACATATGCGCAGCATGATGCGCTCATGTCCGCCAAAGCCCTATTGGGCGCTCTCGATCAGACTACGCGGGGTCGGCTGGCGCCGGTGAGCCTTCCCGTAGGCTCGCGCCGCGCCATACGCCGGCCGCCTCGTCGACCACGGTGGGAAAGCTGAGACCCATCAGGATCACTCCGGCGCACCCGGCTTCGCGAGCTGCGTCGGCAGTTTCGAGCGCAAGATCCCATGCGAGCCGGCGCTGCGCCTCCGCCGGCGTCTCGGCAAAACGCGCCTTGAGGCCGTCGGTGGTCGCTACGGCCCCGATGTCTTCCATCCGGCCGATCCAGTCGAGGCTGAAGGGCGGGATCAGCATGAGATAGAGCGGTGGATCGGACGGATCCCGCTCGAGTCGAGCGACGTTCGGGGCCACGGTCGCGGGATCCAGCACGGGGCCGGCCACGAAGAACTGGGCACCGAGTTCGACCCTGCGTTCGTACTGCCAGCGTCGGAACCGGGTCGGCATCCCGACCTCGAACTCGGGCATGCGATCCTGGAGGTAGCGGAGGTGCTCAACGATTTCGTAGTGATGGGCCATGTGCTCGACGGCGGGCATCGTGTCGCCGACGACGACGAGGAAGGAGTCGACCCCGTTGCCCAAAGCCCCGCGCACCTCGCTCTCGATGGCGAGGATGTTGCGGTCCCGAGTCGACACCACGACGGTGGGGTGCACCGACGGGACATCGTGGGTGATCCGAGCGGCGAAGGCGAATGGAGACACCCTGATCTTGCCGAATACGTTGTCCGTGATCAGGACATTGGCCCAGGCGCGGTCGAGGAGGAGATGGCTGCTGTCGGGCAAATCAGGCGGGTTCACCTCAGCGATGAGCTGCCAGTCGGCTTTGGCCTTCAGCATCAGACCCTCTCCCTCTGTCGGGCGATGAAGTACTTGGCCCTCGGGTGGTGGGCGATCAGCGCCGAGGTCGTTTGCTCGGGCTGGAACTGGAACCCGGTTTCCTCACCGACGACGAGGCCGAGCCGGTCGGCACCGAGCAGTTCGGCAACCTTGGCGTTGTCCTCGAGGTTGGGGCAAGCGGGATACCCCCACGAGTAGCGCCCGCCGCGGTACTGCTGGCGGAATAGTCCGTGCAGGCTCGGCCCGTCCTGATCGCCAAACCCCCATTCGATCCGTATCCGGCGGTGCCAGTACTCGGCGAGAGCCTCGGTCATTTCGACACCGAGGCCGTGGAGGTGGAGGTAGTCCTGGTAGGCGTCGGCGGCGAATAGCTCAGCGGTCCGCTCCGATACCGCCGCCCCCATCGTGACGATGTGGAACGCGGCGTAGTCGGCCTCTCCCGAGTCGACGGGTCGGAAGAAGTCGGCAATGCACAGCCACGGATCCTCGAGTTGGCGGGGGAACGAGAAGCGCAAGAGTTCGGCGTCGCGGCGGTCGTCCTTCCAGATGACGAGGTCGTCGCCCACACCGTTGACGGGGAAGTAGCCGTAGACGACTTGGGGCGTGAGCAGATCCTGTTCCCGTGCCACCAGCAGCTCTCGCTTCAGAATCGGTTGGAGCTCGGACTTGAAGGCGGCGTCGTCTTGATTCGCGGCCGGCCGGTACTGCCACTGGTTGCGGAACAGCGCGGTGAGGTTGAGGTAGGCGGCAATGTCGTCGAGCGGCAGGCCCTTGACGATCCGGCTGCCGAGGAACGGTGGGGCGAACACCGGGTTGTCGGGAGCAACGTCGGGTGAGCGAGTCGGTGTGGTCCCGGTGGGCACGGGCTTGGGTTCACGGGCGGGCAACTGCCTGCCGGTTGCGATTCGCCCGAAGTCGGGATCCGGTGCCGTACTCGGGGGCGCGCCGCGATCTGCTGCATGATCTCGAGGCCTGCGAACGCGTCCTTGCCGTAGAACAGTGGACCGGGATAGCGGTCCCGCAGTTCGCGCTCGACGTAGCTCCTGGTGAGGGCGGCTCCACCGAGAAGAACCGGCGTCGCGGCGAGGCCACGACGCGCCAACTCGTCGAGATTGTCCCGCATCACGAGTGTCGACTTCACGAGGAGCCCGCTCATCCCGATGGCGTCGGCGTCGACTTCCGTGGCCTTCTCGATGATCTCGGCGATTCCAACCTTGATCCCGAGGTTGTGCACCCGGAAGCCATTGTTGGTGAGGATGATGTCGACCAGGTTCTTGCCGATGTCGTGAACGTCGCCTTTTACCGTTGCCAGGACGATCGAGGCTCGCTCGGCGCGGTCGACCTTGTCCATCCGGGGTTCGAGGTAGCGGACTGCGGCCTTCATCGTCTCCGCCGAACGCAGCACAAATGGCAGCTGCATGTCGCCGGAGGCGAACAAGTCGCCAACCACCTTCATCCCTTCGAGCAGGATGTCGTTGATGATATCGAGCGGCTGGTAGGCGCCGAGCGCCGCATCGAGGTCGGATTCGAGTCCGGCTCGATCACCGTCGATGATCCTTTGACGCAGGCGCTGCTCGACCGGCCAGCCGGAGCGGTCCTCGACCACACGGCCGGCGACCGAGGCGTCCTCGAACGCGGTGATGAGTTCCTCGAGTGGGTCGTACCCGTCGCGCCGCCGGTCGTAGATGAGATCGAGGCAGATCTCCTGGTGGGCGGCGTCGACCCGGCTGAGCGGGATGATGCGCCCGGCGTGAACGAGGGCGGCGTCGAGTCCGGCGTTGACGCACTCGTGGAGGAATACGGAGTTGAGCACGTGACGGGCGGCCGGCTTGAGGCCAAACGAGACGTTGGAGATGCCGAGCACGGTGAACACCCCGGGGAGCTCCTGTTTGATGCGTTTGATGGCCTCGATCGTCTCGATGGCGTCGCCCCGCAAGGCGTCGTCGCCGGTCGACAGCGGGAAGGTGAGCGGATCGAAGAGCAGGTCACCCGGCTCGAGCCCGTACCGTTCCGTGGCCAGGTCGTAGAGGCGGCGAGCCACCCGCAGCTTCCACTCCACGTCGCGGGCCTGGCCATCCTCATCGATGAGGAGGCAGATCACCGCGGCCCCGTACTCCCTGGCGAGCCGGAACACTTGGTCCACCCTGGAGTCCGGACCGTCGCCGTCCTCGAGGTTCGCCGAGTTGAGCACGGCGCGGCCCCCGATGCGCCGCAGCGCGGCTTCCATCACCTCGGGCTCGGTTGAGTCGATGACCAGCGGGATCGGCACCTGGGTGGCGAAGCGGAGAGCGAGTTCATCGATGTCGGTGGTGCCGTCGCGGCCGACATAGTCGACGCAGAGGTCGAGGAGGTGAGCGGACTCGGCGACCTGGTCACGGGCGACTGACAGGCAGGCCTCCCAATCCTCAGCGAGCATTGCCTCGCGGAACCGCTTTGAGCCGTTGGCGTTGGTGCGCTCTCCGATGATGAGGAACGACGTGTCCTGGCGGAATGGCGTGAAGCTATAGAGCGATGCCGCCCCGGGCTCCGGCTCCGGCCGTACCGTCGCGGGAGTGAGTCCGGCGCAACGGTCGACAATGGCTGCGATGTGCTCTTCGGTCGTGCCGCAACAGCCGCCGACGACGCGAACTCCGTACTCGGTGATGAAGCGGGCGTGATGCTCGGCCAGTTCGCCGGGGGTGAGGTCGTAGTACATCTCGCCATTGCGCAGTTCGGGCAGCCCGGCGTTTGGGATGACTGAGATGGGGGTGGTGGCGTGCCTGGCGAGATAGCGGAGGCTCTCGTCCATCTCCCGGGGGCCGGTGGCGCAGTTGAGTCCGATGACGTCGGGCCCGAGCGGTTCGATCGCAGCGAGGGCAGCTCCGATTTCGGTTCCCGGCAGCATGCGGCCGGTGGTCTCGATCGTGATCTGGACCTGGAGCGGCACGCGACGTCCGCCGGCTTCCATCGCACGCCGGCAGGCCGCCACCGCAGCCTTCAGAGTCAGCAGGTCGTACATGGTTTCGATGATGAAGAGGTCGACGCCGCCGTCGAGCAAACCACTGGCGAGTGGCTCGTATGCATCTCTCAGCTCGGCGTATCGGATCTGCCCGAGTGAGGCGAGTTTGGTACCCGGGCCGATCGACCCTGCCACATAGCGGCGACGGTCGGGTGTCGAGTAGTCGGCAGCGACGCTTGCTGCGATCGATCCGGCGGCGTGAGCCAGCTCGTAGGAGCGGTCGGCAATGCCGTACTCGGCGAGCGGAACGGCGAACGCCCCGAACGTGTTCGTTTCGGCCACATCGGCGCCAACCTCGAAGTAGCCGGCATGGAGTTGGGCGATCACATCGGGGCGGCTGACGTTGAGGATCTCGTTGCAGCCTGCGAGGTCGGGTCCGCCAAAGTCGTCCTCGCTGAGGTTGGCCCGTTGCAGCGCGGTGCCGGTTGCACCGTCGTACACGATGACGCGTTGATTGAGGGCTTCGAGGAAGTCCATCAGGTATCCCTGCTGGTGAGTTCGTTCTGCATCGCACTGGCCTCCTCCTCTGGCACATCCACGCGCTCGCAGAGCACCGCGGGCGGAGGTCCGCTGCGGGCAGCTCATCGATCAGGCATTGGCACCGGTTCCAGGAGACTGTTGAACAACGTCAGTTCGCGCTCGCGACCGCCATCGCGACCAGGTGAGGTTCCGCCTGGGGCGAGCCCTCACGCCGGTTGTTCAACACCCTCCTCCGGTTGCCGCGGCTTCGTAGGGCCTGTCCCTCCACCGCTCTTGATGAACGCGTTGTATCAACAGAGTCTGCAGCCCACGTCGCCCGATGTCAACGCGGGACCCAGAGGGTTTTGGCGGACATTCACGCAGCATGATGCGCAGATGTCCGCCAAAACCCAATGGAGTTCTGGGGATTTGTGCCCTAGTGATCTGCGGCCAATAGCGGCAGGCTGAGGTGTTGGACGCTGGGCAGAGAAGAGGTTTTCGATGGTCCCACGTCAGGCTTTGCGGACGCGGGTCGAGCCGCGGTCCTGGAGTTTGCCGCGTCCGTTGCTGATCGCGATCCATGGGGGCGCCGTTGCCGCCATTGCGCTCGAGGTCAATCGGTTGAGCGACGGTATCACCGCGGCCGGCGCGTTCATGATGGCGATCTTTGCTGGCGCGGTGACGGTGGGCCTCGTCTTTGCAGCGTGTGTCGAATGTGCCGATTCGATGCGGGTGCCGAGGCTGACATCTTCCCGGGCAGCGAAGTGCGGGGCGTGCCGCCGCAGGATGGTGGACCTGCACTCGATCTGGATCTGCCCGACCTGTGACCGGATCCCAACCGAGCGCTGACGTCGGAGTCGGCCGGGTCGGTGCATCAGGGACAAACGGCCCTATCGGGAATCGACGATCTACGCTTTCCTATTTGTGAAATGTTTCACAAGGTTGGACGGTCGTCCTACCGCCGAGCCCGAGAGGACGTATTGTGGAGTTCCGACCAACACCGCCGCTCTGCACCGAGGAAGGGCTGCCTGAGCCGGGACCGATGACCGAGGAGCGGATCGCACTGATCTCGAAGGCCCTGGCGCATCCGGCTCGAGTCAGGATCATCGAGCAGTTTGATCAGTGCATCCCACACATCGCTGGGGAAATCGTCGAGGAATGCGACCTCGCCCAATCAACCGTTTCGGAGCACCTGCGAGTATTGCGCGAGGCCGATGTCTTGTTCGTTCGCAAAGATGGTCCTCGCAGTTGGTATTGTGTGCGGCGCTCGGTGTTGCGCGAGTATGCCCGTGTCATCCGGGAATTATCGGAGAAGCTGAGCTACCTGAATGTCGGTTAGTCGACCCCTTCGACACAACCGCAGGCCGTCTCAGCGGGAGACTTCGCGGAGGTTGGACCTCCTGCCGCTCGCTCGGATCGACGTCCCTCGAGCTCGGGTCTTTTGGCCCTATCGGGAATCGACGATATACGATCAAATGCTCTTTGTGAAAGTATTCACAAGCTCACGGGAGCTTGGACCCTACAAGGAGCACAGAGAACAATGGCAAAACGCCTGAGAACACTCGGCGTAGTGATCGCCGTCATCGGTTTGGTCTTCGTTATTGCAGGCGGAGTCGCCTACACGAGAGTGCAGGACGGCTACGGCTCGCTGCAGTCATTCAGTGAGGCGCAGAACGTCACCCTGAGCTACAACGAAGACGGCCAGTTGATCGACCGGGGCACCACCGAAGGCGCAGACGCCATCATGGCTCTGCTCGTCGACGACTGGGGCTACCCGGTCAACGAGTCAGATCTCAACCCCAATGACCCATTGGTGAACACCGCATCCGAGTACATGTACCAGATGGCCACCATCGGCTTCCACACCCTGCACGGCACTCAGACCGTGGTCCTGACCGAGGACGCCGAGTACAACGGTGAAGCATTCCCGGCCGGAACGTACGAGTTCGACGTCGACGGCCGCTACTGGACCGGCTTCGACCGCATGCATCCGATCGAGGGCATTGCCCGTGAGCAGGCATGGAGCGGCGTTGCCCACGGTCTGATTGCAGAACTCGGCGTCGGCACGGTGACCCACTCGACTCTGCAGCTCGGTCTCGCTCTTGCCGGCGTTCTGGTCGGCCTCGGCCTGACCTTGGCGCTGGCCGGCGGCGGTCTCTTCTGGGCCGGCAAGGCAAAGAAGGACGATGTAGTCCCGGCAACCGCGGCCAGCATCACCGGCGACCGCGTGGTGGTGAACTGAACGAACAAGAACAACCATCGAAAACCCGGGCGAGGCCCCCGCGCAAGTGGGGGCCTTCCTCGTTGTCCCAGAGGCCATGAACGGTGGGGGTGTCGCCGCCCGACGACAAGATCTCGCGGGCCTCGGGTTACCGTGGGGATGACATGAAGACGGACCCCGCTGCCGTTGCCGCCGAGTACTTCGGCATCGCGGCATCGACTCATCCCTTGCCGGGGGAGATCGACGAGAACCTGCGACTGGACGCCCCCGATGGCTCGACATACGTGCTGCGCCTCAGCCCGCCGCGCACCGACCGGGACGTTCTCGAACTCCAGTCAGAGATTCTGAGCGTCTTGGGTCGGCTTGACGCGGTGGCCACACCCCGTCCGGTCCCGAGCCTCGATGGCGACGAAGCGGTTGTTCTGCCCGACGGGCGAATCGCCCGCATGTTCACCTGGGTCGAAGGGGTGTCGTTCGGCGCCGTCGGGCGGCCGGCGAGCGCCGCGGAGTCCGTGGGGCGCACCGCCGGCCAGATAGCGGCTCTCCTCGCGACCAGCGAACACCCCGCCCCCGAGCGCGGGATCGAGTGGGATCTGCGTTTTGCCTCCCAGACCATCCGACGCCATGTAGCGGCGATCGAGGATGTGGCGCGTCGCCGGATGGTGCTTGCCGTCGCCGACCGGGTCGACTCGATTGACTTCAGCGACCTCGCCCTGCAACTCGTTCACAACGATCTGAATGACGACAACGTCCTTCTCGAGGGCGAGCAGGTGATTGGTGTCATCGATGTCGGCGACGCCATGTGGTCGATACGAGCCGGCGAGGCCGCCATCGCGGCCACCTACGTGATGCTCGACCAGGACGATCCGGTCACCGTCGGCGGCGATGTCATCCGGGGCTTTGTCGCGGAGGCAACGCTGCATGAAGCTGAGGCCAATGTGCTGCTCGATCTGATCTTGGCTCGACTGGCAACCTCAGTGGTCATGTCGGCCCAGCGGGGAAGCACCAACCCCCACCACACCGCCTCCGAGCCGCTGGCATGGGATCTGCTCGAGCGCCTTACGTCCGCCGACCACGACCTGGTGGCCGGCGAACTCGCCACCGCTGCGGGACACAGCCGTCCCATGTCCGACGCGACGGCACAACTCGAGGCGAGACGCAATACCAGACTGAGCCCATCGCTGTCGCTGAGCTACACCCGCCCGCTCCATATCGTGCGCGGAACCGGCGCCTACCTGTTCGACGAGCGGGGGCGTCGCTACCTCGACGCCGTTAACAACGTAGCCCATGTTGGACATGGCCATCCGAAGGTGGTTGCCGCCGCAGCCCGGCAGATGGCGGTGCTCAATACCAACACTCGGTACCTCCACGAAGAGGTGGTTCGCTACGCCGACCGACTGACGGCGACCTTGCCTGCACCCCTCGAAGTGGTGTTTCTCGTCAATTCGGGCAGCGAGGCCAACGAACTGGGGATCCGCCTGGTGCGTGCTGCGACGGGTGCCTTCGATCTCGTCTGCATCGAGCACGGTTACCACGGCAACACTTCGACGCTGATCGACGTCAGTCCCTACAAGTTCAATGGGCCGGGTGGTTCGGGGCAGCGGAGGTGGGTTGGGGTGCTGCCGTCACCGGACCCCTACCGGGCGGCGGCCTTCCGCGGGGAAGGTGCCGGCGAGCGTTACGGGGAGGTGGCCGGAGCCATTGTGGCCGGGCGAGACCGTCCCCCCGCTGGGCTCATTGCCGAAGCGCTCCCAGGCTGCGCAGGTCAGGTCGTGCCCGCCCCGGGGGTCATGGCTGCCGCCTACCGAGCGGTCCGCGACGCCGGAGGATTGGTGATCGCCGACGAGGTCCAGACCGGATTCGGTCGCGTCGGTGAAACGTTCTGGGCATTCGAGCTCCACGACGTCGTGCCCGATGTGGTGACGATGGGCAAGCCCATCGGCAACGGCCACCCCTTGGGAGCGGTCGTCACCACCCGGGCTGTCGCGGCTGCCTTCGACAACGGCATGGAGTACTTCAACACGTTCGGGGGCAACCCGGTGTCGGCTGCGGTTGGGAACGCAGTGCTCGACGTCGTTGAGGGCGACGGTCTCCAAGCCAACGCCTCCCGGGTTGGGAGAGTCCTCATGGATGGGCTGCGGACGCTTGCCGCAGAGCACGTCGCTATCGGTGACGTTCGCGGCGCCGGCCTGTTCATTGGGGTCGAACTCGTGACCGACCGAACCACCCAACAACCCGACCCCGGCCTGGCGACCCAAATCGTTGAGAGGGCCAAGGATGCGGGGGTGCTACTCAGCATCGACGGGCCGCACCACAACGTGATCAAGATCAAGCCGCCCCTTGTGTTCACCGAGACGGATGCCCGCCGTTTGGTTGCTGCGCTGGCGGACATCCTGAAGGCGCCTCGGTAACGCCGGTGTTCGTGATTGGGTCCCATTGGTGGGAGAATCAAGCACCCCCCAGGAAGAGGCCGCATGCACGGCAATGCAACATTCAGTCACATCGACGCCGCCATCGTGTCCGTGGCCGCCACCGAAGCCCCCGACGTCATCACGTCCGCGGAGTTCGACGCGCGACTCGCCGGAACCTACGAGCGACTCGGGACCCAGTCCGGCCTGCTCGAGAGCCTCGCCGGGATCAAGGAACGCCGCTGGTGGCCGGAGGGGTACACCTTCGCCGAGGCAGCCGCGTCGGCCGGCGAGAAGGCACTCGTAGCGTCCGGCATCGACCGGAGCCGGGTCGGGCTGTTGATCGACACCTCGGTCTGTCGTGACCAACTCGAGCCTTCAGCAGCCGTGACCGTGCATCACCTGCTGGATCTGCCCAGCTCATGCCTCAACTTCGACCTCGCCAACGCTTGTCTCGGATTCATGAACGCCATGCAGATTGCCGGGATGATGATCGACGGTGGCCAGATCGACTACGCCCTGATCGTCGACGGCGAGGGCAGCAGGCGCCCCCAGGAGGCCACGCTCGACCGGCTGGCGGTGCCCGACTCGACCATCGGTGACCTTTTCGCCGAGTTCGCCACGCTGACGCTTGGCTCAGGTGCTGCCGCCATGGTGATCGGTCGCCACTCTGAGAACCCGGGCAGCCATCGAATCATCGGCGGCATCAGCCAGGCCGATACGAGCCACCACAAGATCTGCATCGGGACGCTCGACCAGATGCGCACCGACACCAAGGCGCTGCTCGACGCCGGTCTGCACCTCGCCAAGAAGGCATGGGCCGATGTCGACGAGGAGCGCAAGTGGCGGGAAGCAGACTGCTACATCATCCACCAGGTCTCGCAGGTGCACACCTCGATGATGTGCGACGTGCTCGGCATCGACTCGACCAAGGCGCCGCTGACATTCCCAACGTTGGGCAATGTCGGTCCCGCCTCGGTCGCGATCACCCTCGCCGGGGAGGCCGACTCGCTGGAACCGGGCGACCGAGTGCTGATGCTGGGTATTGGGTCCGGCATCAACGCGATGGCGACCGAAATCATCTGGTGACCGGCGGTACCGCGCCGGCCACTCTGCCTCCGCCCGGCCTGGCCGGTCTCGATCCTGCCTGGTCGCGGCTCGTCACGGTTCCCGGTCTCGACGGCACCGGCCGAACGTTTCACCTGCTCGACAACGGTGTCGCCGACCCCGAGATCACCTTGCTGTGTGTTCACGGGAACCCTTCGTGGTCGTACCTGTGGCGCGACGTGCTCGCCATCGCTCCGCCCGGGGTGCGGGTCATTGCGATCGACCATCTCGACATGGGGTTCTCGGAGCGCACCGGGACGACGCGGCGACTCCAGAACCGGATCGATGATCTCTGCGCTCTGACCGATGAACTCGATCTGCGGGGGCCGGTGGTCACCGTCGCACACGATTGGGGTGGGCCGATCTCGCTCGGATGGGCTGCGCGCCATCTCGATCGGTTGGCCGGCGTCGTGCTCGCCAACACGGCAGTCCATCAGCCCGCCGGGTCGCCGGCGCCCCGCCTGATCCGCACGGCCCGTTTGCCCGGGGTGCTCGAACAGGTAACGGTCAAGACTCCGGCGTTCATCCGGGGTGCGCTCGAGATGTCGAACCCGCGCCCGAGTGCTGAGGTCCGGGCCGCCTACCACGCTCCCTATCGAAGCGCGGCGCGGCGGGCTGCAATCGGAACGTTCGTCGCGGACATTCCGCTGGATCCCGATCACCCCAGCCATGAGGCGTTGGAGCGGGTGGCCGCCGGCCTCGACGACCTCCAAGATGTGCCGGTTCTGCTGTTGTGGGGTCCATCTGACCCGGTCTTTTCCGACATCTACCTGCACGACTTCGAGGCCCGGCTTCCCCACGCCGACGTGCATCGGTTCATCGGTGCCCGCCACTACACACCGGAAGATGCCGACGTCGCCGGGGCCGTTCACACCTGGGTAGGTGAACTCGGTGCCGCAAAGCCTGAGCCGGCGGCGAAAGAACGGCGCGAGCCGCTGTGGGCCGCGCTGGAGCGGCGGCGCAACGACACCGAGGTTGCCGTCTTGGAGATGGACGGATCGGACGTTGGCCGGGCGGTGACGTTCGCGGAGTTGGCCGCCGACGTAGAGATGGTGGCGACGGGCCTCAGCGAAGCCGGGGTGCGCCGGGGTGACCGAGTTGCCCTGCTGATCCCGCCGGGGATCGAGCTGACGGTGTGTCTGTATGCCTGCTGGCGGATGGGCGCCGTTGTCGTGATTGCCGATGCCGGCCTCGGGTTACGCGGCATGGGTCGGGCCCTTTCGAGCGCCGATCCCGCCTATCTCATTGGGATACCCCGAGCCCTGGCGGCGGCGCGGGTGTTCCGCTGGCCGGGCGTGAGGATTGCCGCCGCCCCGCTGTCTGATACCGCCCGCAGATTGCTGGGAGCGTGGGCAACACTTGACGAGATCCGCAGACTCGGCTCGGTTGGGGCGCTCCCGATCGCGCCTGCCGACGACGATGTGGCGGCAGTGGTATTCACTTCGGGGGCCACCGGCGCCGCCAAAGGTGTGGTGTATCGCCACCACCAAGCGCAGGCGCAACGTGACGCGCTGATGGATATCTATGACATCGCGCCGGATGATCGGCTGGTGGCTGCGTTCGGCCCATTTGCTCTCTATGGGCCTGCGATGGGGATTCCATCGGCGGTGCCCGACATGGAGGTCACCTCTCCGGGCACACTCACCGCTGCGGCGCTCGCCGACGCCATCGACGCCATCGACGCGACGCTCGTGTTTGCATCGCCGGCCGCCCTCACCAATGTGAGCGCAACCGCGTTCGGTCTGTCGCCGGCCCATCGTGATGCCCTGGCCGGTGTCCGCCTGCTGATGTCGGCTGGTGCCCCGGTATCTCCCGCCGTACTGCATCGGGCCTGCGCGGTGATGCCCAACGCCGAGGCCCACACCCCTTATGGCATGACGGAGGTGTTGCCGGTCGCCGATATCACTCTCGCCGGGATCGAAGCCGCGTCGGCAGGCGACGGCGTCTGCGTCGGCGTTCCCGTCGCCGGGGTGGAGGTCGCCATCGATCCGCTGGACGAGCTCGGTCGGCCTCAGAACGCGCCGATTGTGGCGCCCGGCGTGTCCGGGGAGGTCTGCATTCGGGCTCCCCACGTGAAAGACCGGTACGATCGGCTGTGGGTGACCCAGCATGCCTCGGCCCAGCCGCCGGGTTGGCATCGCAGTGGTGATGTCGGGCATCTCGATGCGCACGGACGACTGTGGATCGAGGGTCGACTGTTTCACGTCATTGTCACCGCGGCAGGCCCGGTGACTCCCGTGGGTATCGAGCACGCTGTCGAGTCCCTCGAATCGGTAGCGCTTGCCGCCGCGGTCGGAGTCGGCCCGGTCGGAACCCAGCAGTTGGTAGTGGTCGTTGCCCCAGTTGACCCGCAGCGCCGGCCTGAGCTTGCGTCCGATGCTCTCGCCGACGAGGTCCGGGCAGTGGTCGATGTCGACGTAGCCGCGGTGCTGCTCGTGCCGGCATTGCCGGTCGACAAGCGGCACAACTCGAAGATCGACCGGACCAGGGTCGCCCGTTGGGCGGAGCAAGTGCTGGCGGGCGGCAGGTTCGGCCGGCTGTGAAGGTCCTCGTGACCGGGGGAACGAGTCTCCTCGGCCGCGGCGTGGCCGAGTGGTTGCATGTTCGCGGCGAGGAGGTCACCGTCTTCCAGCGGCATCCGAGCGGACTCGATCTGCCGGAGCGGCTTGGTGACATCGGCGACCGCGCCGCGGTGGCGGCTGCCGTCGCCGGATCCGACGCTGTAGTGCATCTCGCCGCCCGGGTTGGTGTGACGGGCCGATGGTCCGCCTTCGAGAGCACCAACATCGACGGAACTCGCACCCTCATCGAGGAGTCGCTCGAGGCGGGGGTGGGCCGGCTTGTCTTTGTCTCGTCGCCTTCGGTGGCACATGCCGGTTCCTCGTTGGTTGGTGTCGGAGCCGGCCGAGCGGATCCGAGGGC
The DNA here is from genome assembly GCA_963704825.1 of uncultured Acidimicrobiia bacterium. Lineage (GTDB taxonomy): Bacteria > Actinomycetota > Acidimicrobiia > Spongiisociales > UBA5794 > CAVPHV01. Next base: position 97,667 of record CAVPHV010000011.1, on the reverse strand, counting down.
AACCCGCGGCCACTACGCCACGAGCAAGGCCGCGGCGGAACTCATCGCTTTGGGAGCTGCGACGGAAGGCTTCGCCGTGACGGCGATCCGACCCCACTTGGTTTGGGGTCCGGGAGATACCCAACTGGTGGGGCGAATCGTCGACCGGGCACGACAGGGACGATTGGCGATCGTCGGCACGGGGGCTGCCCTGATCGACACGACCTACATCGACAACGCAGTTGCCGCCATCGCTGCTGCGGTCGATCGTGCTCCGCTTCTTTCGGGCCGAGCCCTGGTGGTGTCCAACGGCCAGCCACGGCCGGTGCGTGAGTTGTTGTCGCGGATCGTCGCTGCGGCCGGGCTCCCGCCGCCTCGGTTCCGGGTTCCCGCGGGGGCGGCCAAAGCCGGAGGTCGGGTGGTCGAGGAAGTCTGGGATCGGCGTGGTCTCGAATCCGATCCTCCGATGACGAGTTTCCTCGCCGAGCAGCTGGCAACCGCCCACTGGTTCGACCAACGAGAGACCCGCCGCGCCCTCGACTGGACCCCGGCAGTGACTCTCGAGGAAGGCTTCTCTCGCCTCGCCGCCTGGTTCGCGGCCTGAAGAGGGTTTTGGCGGACATAAGCGCAGCATGGTGCGCCATTGTCCGCCAAAACCACGGGGGTTCCATCGGTCCTCCGTTGTTGGCAGGCTGCGAGCATGGAAGATCGAGAGTTGCGCCTGTCGCGTATTGCCGAGACGCAGCATGGCGCCTTCACATGTGCCCAGGCTGCCGCGTGCGGGTTTGGTGTCCGAACGATCGAAGACCGGGCAGCTCGGGGTGCCTACGTTCGACATCATCCAGGGGTCTACGCAATCGGCGGCGCTCCTCGGACTTGGATCCAGGAAGTGTCGGCCGCGGTTCTCTCGGTGAATGACCATGCGGCGGCGTCGCACCAAACGGCGGCGGTGTTGTGGGACATGACGGACCGTCGACCCGATCGCATCGATGTCGTGACGAGGCGCTGGGATCGAGTGCGGCGTCCGGGGATAGCGGTCCATGAATCCCGGGATCTCCTTCCCGAAGACCGCGCCGTGCTGGATGGAGTCGCGTTGACCTCGCCGGTGAGGACGATCGTTGACTTGGGAGCTGAGGCGCGGCCGTGGCTGGTGGAGTCATGTCTCGATGCCGCGCTGCGAGCCGAGCTGTTCGATCTCCAGGACGTGAGGCGTCTGATCGCGCGGGTGGGCCGGCGTGGCCGACGCGGGGTTGGCACGATTCGTCCGCTGGTTGAGGAGCGTCTGAAATGGAAAGGGCTCACCGAGAGCGAACTCGAGGACAAGTTCCGCCGTTTGATCCAGCTTTCCGGGCTGCCGCAGCCCGTTGCGCAATTCCACGTACGGGACGGCGGCGGCCGGTTCGTATGTCGCGCCGACTTCGCCTATCCGGAGCAGCGGCTGCTCATCGAACTCGACTCCGAGGCGTTCCACATGGATCGCGGTACCTTCCAACGTGATCGCGCCAAACAGAATCGGACGCTTGCTCTGGGGTGGACGACCGTACGGTTCACCTGGGTCGACCTAACGAAGCACCCCGACCAGGTCATCGGGCTTTTGGCGGACATTTGCGCAGCATGATGCGCCAATGTCCGCCAAAAGCCTCTCTAGGTCTGTTCGTAGTGGCGGAAGCGGGAGGCGAGGTCGGCGAAGCGGTCGCCGTGGGCTTCGAGGGAACGGGCGATGTCGCCGGCTTCGGTGGCGGTGACTCTCACTGTCATCCAGGTGGGCGGGTCGAGGGCCGGTGCAGCAGGCTCATCGTCGTCATGGCGGTCGGCGACCTTGCGCACCCACCGATAGAGCCGGGTCTGAGGCGGTAGCCAGCGGTGCGGACGGAACGGCTCGGGGAAGGGCAGGGGCAGCTCGATGACGATGAGGCCGTCGCGGAATCGGCTGGCCGCGCCCCGTGAGGTGAAGAACTCGATGGCCTGGGTGTTGTCGGGAAGGATCCAGCCGCGGAACCAGCGAACCCCTCTCCGGTAGGCGAGTTGGCTCAGCTCGTCGAACACGGCCGAGCCGACGCCTTGGCTCTGGTATTCGTCATCGACGGTGACCGCCACCTCGGCTACTTCGGGTTCGTCCTCGAGTCGTACGTAGCGGGCGAGAGCGATTCCGGTGAGCCCGTCGGGGCCCTCGACGCCGGCTGCCAGGGCCTCGTGCTGGTCGTGGTCGATGTCGGTGAGATAGCGCAGCTGCGCCTCGGTGAGCTCGGGCTTCACCGTGTGGAACCGGGCACGCTTGCTCGCCTCAGAGAGGTGGTCGAATGCGGCCCGCAACTCGGGGGCGTCGCTTGGTTCGATCGGACGCACCTCGATCTTCAGGCCAGACCGGGTGCGGAGCGCCTTCGGGTAGACCTCGCCCCAGTCGTCGGATGAGACGTCCTGCGGGCCGGGCGGTTGGTCAGCGGTTTCGCGGGTCATTGAGCAGCACCTCCGAGGGCACCAGCCTACGCCCGGTAGAGGTGGTCGCGATCACCGAGCCGGCCGCGAGGGCCGGTCGGGCGAGATACGGTTGCGAATCCGCCGATAACCGTCTCGGATGAGCTGAACGCTGCTGACGGTGATCAACAGAGCTGCGGTGATCTTGACGAGCGGCTGGATGGCAGTGCTGAACCCCTCGCCGGCGCCGAGGACGTCGCGAGCGGCCGCCCAATCCGTGCGTGCCACCCAACCGAGGGCGAGGGCGACGGCGATGGCGAAGATGAGCACGGTGAGTGAGCGATTGAGCAGCCTCATCGTCCTTCTCCAACCCGCAGGCGCGTCCGGACCGACACGAGTGGCTTCACCACGTAGCGCCGGACCGTCGTCGCGACCCACTTCCAATTGAGGGCGACGTGCAGTGCGGTGAGCCACAACACGGCGCTCACCGATACCAGGTGCAGCCACACCCAGAAGCTCGCCGGATTGGTTGTGATCCCGATCCAGCGCAGCGCCACCTCAGAGATGATGAGGCCGGAGGCAACAACGGCCACGAAGGCCACGAACAGCGCGCCCATCATCAGGTAGTTCAAGCGGTTGCGCCACGAGGTGGCGGAGAAGATGCGACGAGTCGTGGTCACGATCCAGTTGGTGTGCTGGACAAGGTGGACAACCAGGCCGATGGCGATGGCGATGCCGAGCCACTCGTGCACGGCCAGTCCGGTGAGGGGTACGTCCATGACGAGGACAAACGTGGCGAAGATGGCGAGGTCGATCAGGAACAGTCCGAGGACATGGTGTGATCCCCGCCGCGCCGGCTGAGCGAGAGGAGGGGTCCCGATCTCAGGTGGCCGAACGAGGGTCTGCATCTTCGTGCTTCCGATAGGCGTGCACATTATGCAATGACACGTACGTGAAGGTGGTCTGGCTCCAGGGTAAGAACCCGATGAGAGATGAGCCCGAGCCGTCATTGGTCTTCTCAGGGTCTTCCTAGATTCACCTCACGCAGAGTTGAGTCGGAGCTGGAACCATGGTCGGACAATGAAACGCACTCTCAGTCTCCTCGGCCTGTTCTTCATAGGAATCGGACTGCTGTTCAACCCCATCACAGGCGTGGTTGGTACGTCCGAGTCTGAACCACTGGCGATCACATCGAGTCTCCCGGTCGTCACCACCGGCGAGCCCCCGCCAGAACCCGAAACGACGACGACCACTACCGCCGGTCCCGCAACGACCACCACGATTGAACCGCCGGCAACGAGTACCGAGCCACCTGCGACGACCACAACGACGACGTCGAGCGGCACATCGGTGACGGTGACGGGACCGGCCGTCGCGACCGAGTGGGGCTTCTTCCAAGTCGAGATCGTGGTCGAGGACGGGGTGCTCACCTCCGTCGCCGCGGTGCAGGAACCGGGCGATCGGCGCTCCCGCCGGATCAACGCCCAGGCGCTCCCCATCTACGAGGAGCTCGCCATCGAAGCGCAGAGCGCCGATATCGACGTGGTCTCCGGCGCCACGGTGACGTGGCGGGGCTACACCGGCTCGCTACAAGCCGCCCTCGACGAGGTGGGTCTCGGATGACGGTGGCCACCACAGGGTTTCGCCACGTGGAGCGGGTGATGGGCACCGCCGTCAGCTTCGATGTACGGGCATCGACCAACGCGGCCTCCGTCGGCGGTGCGGTCGATTTCCTCCACTGGGTGGATGAGACGTTCTCCATCTACCGAGCCGACAGTCAGATCAGCAGGATCGGTCGCGGCGAGTTGGGAAGCGACGATGCTTGTCCCGAGGTGCGCGAGGTCTTGGTCCGCTGCGGTGAGCTGCGCGAGGCGACCGACGGTTGGTTCGACCATGAAGGCGGACGGCGCCGCGGTCGGCCGCTCGACCCTTCCGGCTACGTCAAGGGCTGGAGCATCGATCGAGCCGTCGAAATACTGCGGTTCGACGGGACTGATCGGTTCTGCATCAGCGCGGGTGGCGACGTCGTTGCGATGGGTCGCCCCGACGGTGAGAACCCGTGGCGGGTCGGTATCCGCAAGCCCGGCACCGCCGCCGAGATAGCGACCGTCATTGCCGTCGTCGACGCTGCGGTGGCCACGTCCGGAACCTACGAGCGCGGCGAGCACATTTGGTCGCCGCGGCCGCATCTCGGCGGCCTACCTCGCAGCGTCACCGTCATGGGGCCTGAACTCGGGGTGGCCGATGCACTGGCGACGGCGGTGTTTGCTGCCGGCGGCGGCGCCCCCGATTGGCTGCATCGTTTTCCCGAGTACCGCCTGCTGGTGCTGTAGCGACTCGCTCGACGTCGGTCGGATGCCCGGTGGCGAGCATCGGGGCTCAGCCGGTGCGGGGCAGAGGGCTGATGTGGCTGCCCAGCGCGCCGCCGCCCGTCAGCATCGCGGTATCGATGTCCAGCTCTTCGGACGTCACCACCGCACCGGCGACGTCTCCGTTCTCGTTGAAGAACGGGGCGCAATAGGTACGGGTGGTGATTTCGGTACCGTCGGCTCGCCTCAAGACCAGCAGGAACGGTCCCATCGACCGGCCGGTACGGATCGCCGCCGTCACTGGAGCGTTGTCGACCGTGAGCGGCGTCCCGTCGGCGAAGCGGACCTCATACTTGTGCTGGCTGGCGCCAAGGTCGTCGGGCCGTTCCCCGTCAACGTTGATTCCCAGCATCCTGCGTTCTCGCCGATTCCAGTCGACGACGCGCGGCGGGTCACCTGCAAAGACGGAGATGGCGATGGGGAGCGACTCCATGACGCTGGAACGCAATCCGCGCTCAAAGGCGATGTCGTCCTCGAGGGCGGCTCGCTGGATCGCGAACGCGGCAATCTGGCCGAGTGCCTGGGCGACGGCCATCGCTTGAGGCTCGGGCACATCGTCAGCGGAGTCCCAAGAAACGGCGAGCACTCCGACTGGTTCACCCAGGTCGAGCACGGGCAGGAGCACCACGGCGTCGCCACCAATCGTGGTGCGCCAGCCCTCGGTTCCGCGGTCGTCGAACTCGTCGATGGTGAGGGGTTGGACGGTGCGAATCACCTGGGAAAGGTGGGGGTCCCGCAGGGGCGTCGCCGAAGGGATCGCCCCAACCGGCTCAAAGGTGTCCGGCCCGGTCGGGACGAAGAGCATGGCGCCACGGGCGCCGAGCAGTGAGGTGTAGAGGTTCTGGAGCCCGGCGACGGTCCGGTCGAGCGACCGCTCCGATAGCGCCGCGGCCATGTCGACGAGAATGCGAGCCCGTGGTGTCAGCGCCGGCGTCGTCACGTGAGGGGCCGGAAGCCTCTCGGGCGCTTCGTGGGCATGGGGCATCAGCAGAGTGAAGGTCGCTCCGCGGCGCCGGGCGGTATCCACGACAAGCTCGCCGCCCATCGTTCGAGCCAGGTCGCGGCTCAGACCCAATCCAAGTCCTAGACCGCTGCTCGTTGGGGCCGCTCCGTCGAAGAGGTCTTCGGCGTGCTCGGGCAGTCCGGGGCCGTCATCCGAGATCGAGGTTGCTACCAGATTCCCGCGCTGCTCGACGTGGATCTCAACCTCGCCGTTGGGCGCATAACGCTCAACATTCTGCAGCAAGTTGGTGAGGATCTGTCGGGTGAGTTCGGCGTCACCCCAGACCGGGACCACGTCGGTGGCAATTGGATGGGTGCGCCGTGCGATTTCCGGGAATCGAGCCAATGAGACTCGGGCGATCTCTGCCGGGTCGATTGCCCGGCGGTCCGGGCGCAGGACCTCTCGGGCGAGGCGGGATGCGGAGTGCAGGTTGCCGAGGATGTGCAGCATGTGCATCGCGTCGTCGTGGGCCATGCCGAGCAGTTCCTGAGATTCTCCCGGTTCGAGGTTCGTGTCGGAGTCAACCATGAGGTCGAGGATCCCCATCATGCTGGTGAGTGGAGTCCTCAGCTCGTGGGCGGCATGGGCGATGAGGTTCTGATCTGAGATTGGGCCGATCGTTCCCAGCAGGGAGAGGCCAACGCTGCCAACCGCGGCGGCCACGACGGCAACCGCCGTCGCCGGCTCGGGTGATCCGCTCGCCAGAAGCACGACGGCGGCTCCGGCGAGCAAGATGGCAACACCGGAAAGGATTCTGCGGTAACGGACTGCGCGACCCATGGTCCCCTTCGTCGCGTTGGGACTTCCTATCAATCGGCAGTTGGGTGCGGATAGTTGAGTCCAACACCCCGCGGGGACGCCGCCCCTCGATGCTCGGAGTCTGCGAGTTACGGGGCGAGGTGGGGCAGGGTCAACGGCGGGCAATCTCCGACAATCGGTGTCCAGGCCGGAGGCACCGGAGTCGACCGTGGTGCGGCGGGAAGCTCCCAGCTGAGCAAGGTGCCGCACTCCGGGCACCACTCGAAGCCTTCCGAGCGGCACTCTTCGTGGTGGCGATCTCGTTCCCTCGACAGCATCGTTGCGTCGTTGGCGCTCATCTCCATGTTGTCGGCATGGAGAAGGCAAGAATGAAGGGGACACCGGGCAAATCCGGCTAGCTTCTGGCGCCATGGACATAGCTCGCTCCCTTGCCCCTGAGGTCGACCGCCTGGTGATCTCGGTTTACCTGACGACCCGAGAACGACACGGGTTGGATGTGTGGGACCGCGCCCAGGCCATCGGCCTCGACTCGATCTTCCTCCTCAACGACGTTGCGGAGTTCCTCCTGGACGGCCGCCTTACCGAAGAGTGGGCGATTCGTCGCTTCCGCTACATGGACGCTGCAGACGTGATGGGTGGTCTGGATTCGCTTCGCAGCAGCGGGCAAATTGTCCTCGCCGATGACGGATACCGAGCCGTACCCAAGCTTGCCGGGTTCCTCGAATGGCTCCTCGCCGGCCGGGCGGAGGCTGCCGCCTATCAGTGGTCGGGCGTCACCTCGGATGTTGCGGAGCTCGAGGGTCTGATGGCGCCGGTGCTTGCGTCTCTGGCGCCCGATGAGTTTCCGCTTGGGGCCGGCCACGGGCTGCTGCCCGATCCGGCGGAGCCTGAGCTGCGACTCCACCAGCATCTCACCACGCTTCGTTTGGTTCGGGCCGACGCGCACGGCGACGCCTGGGCCGCCGTCGGACTGACCGCAGCGGACGCTCTGGCCCTGAATGCGCTGTGGAAGGGGGGTGCTCTCCCCCCGAACGCGTCGGCCGCCGGCCTGCCCGCCGGCGGATGGGCGACCCCCGACCCGTGGCGAATCACCGCAGCCGGAGTGGCCCTGCGGGATGGAATCGAAGTCGAAACGGATCGGCGCAACAACGTCGCCTTCGAGTCGCTCGACGAGGCACAGGCGGCGCGGCTGGTCGAGCTACTTCAGGGCCTCCCCGGTCAAGACGCGGGGGTGAACGCGTGAGGACCGGGCGCCGGCTGCCGGCTCAGGCCGGGGCGACCTCGAAGTTGAGCCGCCCGAGTCGCGATCCGTTGACCTGAACCTCAACGGCGTGCCGGCCTGGGTAGATGGGCCGGGTCGAGAGGTGCGCAAAGGAGAGTTTCCTCGAGAGTTCGATGGTCTGCGCCGGGGCGAGATCCGCCGTCTTGAGCTTGAAGACCTTCGGCAAGAGTTGCCCCCTCGCCTTTTGAAAGTAGACGACGAGGTCGACCATGACCCGTTGTGGTTCGTGGCCCGTCGAGCTGATGGCGAAGTGGAGTCGCGTCGACCCGCCGATGGCGACGTCGGGAGGTTCGAGGCGGAGCTCATGGACTCGCACGTCGGGATCGGGTCGGTACCCGAGCAAAGCCAGCGCGTCGGGATCGCCCCGTTTCAGGAGCGTTCGCAGCCCATGGCGGGTGATGCCATCGATTTCTGGTGACCCGTCCTGCCATTCCGTCAGGGTGGTGATGACGATGTCGGGATGGTCCTTGGCGATGTCGTTGAGGTGGTTGGCGACGCTGCGCCTGACATCCTCGGAAGGGTCGTGCCGTAGCGCGGCGAGAATCGGCAGCACCGGTGACGGATCGGCTTTGAGGGGCGGCAGCGCCATGGCCCACGGCAACCGGGGGCGGCTCCCCTCACTGGCGAGGCGTCGAACCGCAGGGTCTGGGCTGTGCGCCCACTCCAGGAGCTGGGAGTACATGAGATCCGGGTAGCGGAGGATGAAGGGGCGGACGGCGAACTCGGCCGACATGACGGTGGTGAACTCCTCGAGTGCGGGGATTGAGGTGTCGTAGTCGTCGATCCCAAACGCCTCGACGAAGTCTGAGCACACCAGGGCGGCTAGTCCGGCTCCAGCGAAGTGATGGTTCGCCGACCTCAGAACTGCAACGGCATCAGGGTATGCCGCGGGAAGGTGGGCGGCCAACGTCACGGTGACATGACGGAGGCGCTCCTTGAACTCGCGGTCCTGCCATTGGGCGTCGAAGACGCCCGCTATGAAGCCGGCCCGATCAAATGGCGGATACTCGGCCGCTGCACCGTCGGCGAGCACGCCGACGGTGGTCGTGTCGAAGAAGTTCTTGACGAGAAAGGGTTCGTCGCCCATGGCCACAGAGCCTACGCTTGGCTCCATGTCGGTAGTTGTGCGAATGTTGGAGCCTCATGAGGTGGATTCCGCTCGGGCGCTTCGGGTGCTCCCGATCCAGCAACGGCTGGTCGCCCCGGTGATGGACTCGCTCGCAGACGCTGAGCGATACCCAGGGGCCGTTCCGCTCGGCGTCTTTGACTCCGGGACTTTGGTTGGGTTCATGATGGGGCAACTGATCCCGAGCGGCTCGTGGGCCGGCGACTACCTGGTGTGGGGCTACCTCATCGATGCGAACCACCAAGGTCGAGGATTTGGTCGCGCCGGCATGGTCGGGGCGATAGAGGTCGCCGTTGCCGCCGGGGCCCACGGGATGCGCATCGATTGCGACCCAAAGAACTCCATCGCCCGCAGCCTCTACGAGTCCCTCGGCTTTGTCGATCAGGGCACCGTCAACGACGACGGCGAGCACGAACTGCGGATGGCGCTTGTCTCTGAGACGTAGGATCGGCTGACTGCGATCCTGAGGAGTGCATGTGGCCGATATCCAAACGCGGTATCAGATCACCTCCGATCCCGAAGGTAACCAGATCGACGTCGTCTGAGGCCCTATGGCGCCAGGGCTCCGAGGGCGGTGGCGAGCACGATGGTCAGGCCAAGAACGACTTCCTGGGCGCCGAGCACCGGGGTGGCCGGGGGCGGACGGCGCGACAGCCAGGTTTGGATGGCGGCGAGGCCGGCAATGGCGATCAGCCCCGACATCGGCACCGCGCCGAATGCCCAGCCGATCGCCGCGGCGCCGGCGGCCACGATCTGGGCGACGTCGCTGGTGCGCACATGGTGCGGCTGGCCCTTGGACCGGCGCAACTGGAGTCGAACGAAGGGAATGGTGGCGACGGCTCGGGCGCCGGCGACACACCACAGCCCGGCGGCGAGTGAAGCCGTCGCTCCCCCCGCCAAAGGGATGGCGGCTGCCATCGAGGCGACGCCGACGGTGCCGGCGAGTTCAGGGATGAGCCGCCGGCTGCGGCTGCGCACGTCGAACCACACTTCGATCGCGATGAGTGGGGCGGCGATCAGGAGGGGTATCCAGAAGCGGAGCGATCCGGTGACTGTTGCCACGAACAACAGTCCGGCGAAGAAGGTGAGTTCGACGGCGCCCACCCGGCCGGCCAGCTTCGTGCGGGCGAGGTGACGACCTCGGTAGCGATCGACGAAGTAGGCCTTGAGCGGGGTGCGCGACAGGAAACCGAGCAGGGCGACTCCACCGAGGGCGGCGCCGGCGAGTGAGGGAGTCACCAGCAGGCCGAGCACCACCGGTTCGAGGGTGAGACTCCACCCGCCGTGCTCGGCCGGCAAGGCCACGGAGCGCAGGCTGGCGGTGTCGGGAGTGGTCACGGGACACCAGCTTACGATGCCTCCGGGGAGGGCCCTTCGAGCCTCAGGCCCAACAGGATCGAGCCACCACTAGGATCGCAACGTATGAAACGTCTCTTCGCCACCATCGGCACCGCACTTGCAGGCACGACCGCCGGGTACGTCCTTCACCAGACGATGGCCATCAAGAAGGCCCAGTCGACCGATCAGCAGCCACAGGCGCTGATCATTGGTGCGCCGCTCGCCACCGCAGGCCTGGCGGCCGTCGCCGGCCTGATCTTTGGCAAGCGGTCGCGAATTGTGGCGTTTGTAGCCGGTTTCGTGGCTGCGGCGACGCTCGGCGACAAGATCGACGACATGATTCCGGGATGGCCTAGCTCGAAGCAGCAGGTGCTCGATCGTCTTGGCAGGACCGATCCTCCGGCTGAGGCTGCTGGGGTTGCTCCGGTGGCGGCAGGTCCAACATCATCTGCCGAGGGTGCGGTAGACAAGGCTACCGGCCAAGCGGCCGGGGCGGCAGACGCCGTTGCCGACGAGGCGGCCGACGGTGGCGACGGAGCAACCTCCGACAAGGGCTAGCCGATCGAGTGCAACCGGTGTGCACCGGTCGGGTTTCTCTCTGGTGATGCACCTCCGACGGCGATGGGACTCTCATGAGTAGCCGTATCCTCTCCACATCGGCCGGCACCAACCGGGAGGCGTTTACCCCTGCCGATTGGCTGTTGTTCTGGTCGATCGGGATCATTTGGGGTTCGTCGTTCCTGTTCATCGCGATTGGCCTCGACTCCTTCGAACCAGGCCTGATCACGTGGCTTCGGGTGGCGCTCGGCGCCGCGGTGCTCATCCTGTTCCCGGCGGCACGCACCCCGGTGGACCGCTACGACTGGCCCCGGTTGATCGTGCTCAGCTTCCTGTGGGTGGCGATCCCCTTCACGCTGTTTCCCATCGCACAGCAGTGGATCAACTCTGCGGTTGCGGGAATGCTCAACGGCGCGATGCCGATCTTTGCCGCCACGATTGCAGCGGTTTTGCTGAGACGGTTGCCGCGGGGCGCCCAGCTCCTCGGCCTTCTTGTGGGCTTTGCCGGCGTCGTCGCCATCAGCCTGCCCTCGATCGGTGAAGGCGAAACGGAAGCGCTCGGTGTCGTCCTGGTCCTGATCGCAACGCTGTGCTATGGGATTTCCGTCAATCTCGCCGCGCCGATCCAGCAGCGCTACGGCTCGCTTCCGGTGATGGCAAGGATGCTGGCGCTTGCCACGATCTGGACGGCTCCCTTCGGTCTGGCTGGGATCCCCGCCTCGACCTTCGCCTGGGATTCGTTTCTGGCGGTGGCCGCGGCAGGCGTGCTGGGCACCGGCCTTGCCTTCGTGATCATGGGCAGCCTGGTCGGCCGGGTGGGGTCAACTCGCTCGTCCTTCATCACTTACGTGATTCCGGTGGTAGCCCTCTTGTTGGGCGTCGTGTTCCGCGACGACCAAGTCACGGCCGTCGCCCTGGTCGGGGTCGGCCTAGTGATCTTCGGCGCACTGTTGGCGTCGCGGCGAGAAGCCTGAGACGCCGTCAGTGGCTGCCGATGTCGACGTCATAGGCCTCCCACACGAAGTCAGAGCCGCGCTGGCGATGACGCGACAAGGCACCGATCAGTTCGAGGATGATCTCGAGAATCGTCTCGACGTCCTCATCGCTGGGCGGTGAGTCCGCAGCCCGCACCGCCGCGATGGCGACGGCGACCTGCCGGCGCAGTGGTTCGTGGTCGTCGGCCAGGCGCCGGCCGGCAGCCTCGAGGCGAGGTGCGTCGGCGGTGACTCGGTCGATGATGCCGCCCGGGGCGTCCACTGTTGCGATGTGTTCTTCAAGGGCAACGGAGAGATCGTCGAGTGCGGCGAACAACATGGCCCGCCAGATCTGCGACTTGGCCGGAGCTTGAGCCGCATCTTCCACTTTGACCATCGCGGTGTGCAAGGCCGTGCGTTTGGTTCTTGCCGCATCCAAAGCATCGTTGTCTGACATGCTGGGTGCCTCCTCGTCCGGGGTGCCCCAATTATCGCGGATTCGCGATCGCCGTGGGCCGTCGCGGTGTCACGGGATCGTGGTGCAGCCGCCAATCGCCCAGGCGACGGTGTCGTCAAAGAGTTTCCATCCGGTGGCGTTGTAGACGCTCGGCGTGGTGTGGAACGAGGGATAGGCGATACGGCAGCCCGGCGCCGGCTGCCCATCGGAGAGCGGGTCGCCGGGAGAGAAGGCGAACAGTGAGGGCTTGCCGGCGGCTCGTGCGATCACCGTGGCGCCCGGCGCCGGCGTGCCGACGGCGACCTTGCTCGCGGTCTCGACGATCGTGGTCTCCCCGGTGAACTCGCCGGCCGCGGGGTGGTTGCCGGCCACCACGTCGAGCGCTGACACGGTGCGGTTCGAGCCATTGGAGTTCGACATTTTCATGGCGTCGTACAACCAGGGTTTCCAAATGATGACCGGCTCCGACACGCTGGTGAACTTGGAGCCGACGGCGGCCTCTCCAATGTTCGACGAGATGAGCACGAGTTCTTTCCCGGCCGCATCGCCTCCGGTCACCGCAGCTGCCGACCGTGGCACCACCGTGAACCCGAGCGATTGGAGGCGAGCCGTGATCGCACCGTCGCCTTCCGTGAGGTTGTTCTCGTTTGGCACCACGAACAGTGCCTGCGGTGCGGTCACCGAGATGGGGCATCCATCTGCCGCCCAGACGACTGCGTTCTCGAAGAGCGCCCAGCCGCCGGCGGTGTAGTTCGTGGCCGCAGTGTGGAACGCCGGGTAGGCGACGCGGCATCCCTGAGCGGTTTCGCCGTTGGCCAACTGAGCACCTGCCGTGTAGGCGAACAGCGAGGGCTGTTGAGCCGCAGAGGCCACAACGGAGGCGCTCGGCGCCGGTGTCCCCACTGCGACCAGAGCACTTGGGGCCAGGATCGCGACGGCGTTGTCGAACCCCGCTGCCAACGGGTGGTTCGGGTCGTTGAGGGTGATGGTCGTGACCTGCCGGGTCGAGCCGTGTTCGGCCGTCAGTCCCAAGACGTCGAACAACCGGGGCTTCCAGACGATGACCGGTTCAGGGACGTGAGTGAATTTGGCTCCCACTGCAGTGAGCTTCACGCTGGAAGAGAGCAGGATCGCCGCTTTCCCCGTGGCGTCGGCCGTCGCCGCGGCAGCCGCCGTCTTGGTGGTCACCGAGTAGTCGAGATCGGCCAGTCGAGCCTGCATCGCTCCTTCGGCTGCGGTCATGGCGGCCACATCTGCTACGACGAAGAGGACCTCCCCGGAAGGCCCCGCCTCGACCGCCACCTCGACCGTGTTCTCCGCCGAGATCTGGCTCCCCCTCGACCAACCGGAAGCGACAACGGTGGTCGCAATGACGTCGCCGGGATCGCCCGCAACGAAGCCGGTGAAGGTGCAGGCGAAGGACGCGGCGGGTTGGATCGTCTTCGGAAGCGAGCATGATCCTGCGGTGCCGACGTCGCCAAAGGCGGTGGCGTCGAGTGTGTTGATCCAGGCGTTGTCGCGTTGCGATTGATTCGAGATGGTCACGGTGAAGGCAACGTCGTCGCCGGGACCGATGATGTGGTCGGGCGAGGCCGAGACGGCGACGGTGATCCCGGTCGCGTCGGGGTCTTCGGCAGCGTGGTAGAAGAGATCGGCCCCCATGGCCGAGAACGCGTTGAGCGATTGTTCTGTGGTGTCGACCTGCCAGGTGCAGTTGCCGACCCACGGTGAGTTGAAGTAGGAGATGCCGACAAACTGGGAGTACTGGGGTTGTTTGAACAGGTCCCGGGCCTCGGCGTACCAGGCCGCCTTGGCCGATGGGTCGGTGGCGTGCTCGACGGTGCCCCACTCGGCGAGCATCAGCGGTTTGTCCGGATGGGTTGCCCCCCACTGGCGGAAGGGTTCGATCACCTGCTCGAGGCTTCGCCAGATGCCGTTGTCGGGATCGAGGCAGTTACCCCAGTTGTAGGCATCGGCCGCGATGAAGTCGACGTAGCCGTCGCCGGGGTACCACGTCGGCACGTAGCGCCGATTGGCGGGATCAACGTGGTAGTTCCATGCCGTGGTGATGAAGGTGTACCGGGCGTTGTCCACTCCCTCGGCGCGGAAGATGTCGACGACTGTGCGCCACGCCGCCTGATACTGCAGGTTGGTTCCATACGGGTCGTTCTCGCTGATCTCCGGTTCGTGGTGGAACGTGAAGTAGAAGGGGACCTCGTAGTCGCGGAATTTGTGGGCCCAGGCCACGATCTCGGCGTAGATCGCCGAACCAGGGGTTGCGTTGGCGATGGTCGACCACTGGATCTTGGTGCCGTTCAGCCGCTTCGTCTTGAGCGAAATGATCGGGACCCGACCGGTGTCGGCCAGCCATTCGTGGTAGCTCGTGGGAAAACTCTCGTTCCACACCAGATACTCGCGAACGGTATCCATCTGACGGCCGGTGGCGATCTCGAGGTCCTCGACCGCTTGTCGTTCGGTTCTGCCGTCGAGCGGTTTTGCGTAGGCGCCGAAGAACAGGGGACCGTGGTCGACTGCGGCGGCGGGCGACGGAGCGGCGAGGCCGACGCTGGAGACGACGAGCAGCATCGCCAGCGCGGCGATAGACAGCCTGCGCGTCCGCATTCCAGCCCCCTGTTGCTCCAACTTCGTCCAATACCACTCTATGTAGTCAATTGAATGCGTGCCCGGGTGATTTGGGGCGACGTGAGCGGACTAGTTCGCGGGGCGGGTCGTGCGGTCAGCTCGGCCTGACCAGCGGGGTCAGCCGGCTAGACCCGCCATGACGGCCTGGAAGGAGGCAAGCCCTGCCTGGAGGGACTCGGCGAGGCGAGCGAGCTCGGTTCCGGCCACGTCGACGGAGAGCGGGACGCTGAGCACCACCGGGATCTCCGTGGTGATCGGGATCTGCTCGTTGATCGGGATATCGACGTCGAGGACGATGGGAACGTCGACCGCGACCGGGATCGTGATGTCGAGCGGGATGTCGATTCCGAACGGGCCGGCCACCGTCACCGTTGTGTCGATGGTCTGCTCCAGGGGGATCGTTTCGTTGATGGGAACCGAAAGCGTGCGGTTGAGATCGATCGTCGTATTGATCGGGATGGTCTCGTTGATGTCGACGGTGAAATCGATCGTTGAGGTGGCAAACGCCTCGAGACCGGCGATTGCCTCGTCGAGACCGGCGCTCACTGTGGGGGCGAGGTCGGCGAGTTGGCTCTGGAGACCGGTCACCTGTGAGGCGAAGATGGCGGCTCCGCCCTCGACCCGTTCGATATCGGCGGCGTTCTGAGCAACGTCATTCGACACGTTCGAGGCGCGCGCCAGCAGCACGACATTGAGGAGCAGTGAGAGGACCACCAACCCGCCGAGGGTGCCGAGCACGGCGACGATGTTGCGGTTGACGAAGTCCTTCATCGGGTCTCCTTGTTGTGCGGGTTGTTGTGCGGGCAACTCCAGGGTGGTGGTGTCGTCCGCGGTGGTCGGGGTTTCGGCCGGGGGAACGAGGTCGGGGGTGGCTGTTGGGGTGCGGCGCATCATCAAGGCCACAGCGAAGGCGATGCCGATCACCACTGCGGCGGCGAGGAAGGTCTCCGCCAGCGCCGATGTGGTCACCTCGGCTTGTGCCGTGCTGAGGGCTTCGGTGTAGCCGGGGTCGCCGAGTGGGGGCAGGTCGACGTTCTGGCGGAACTGGTTGAATCGGAAGAGTCCCCATGCGGTCAGCCCGGAGAGGCCGACGCTGAGTCCGATCAGGCGGACCACGACGACGAGGCTGGCTGCGGTCCCGCGTCGGTCGGCCGGAGCACCGTCGACGACGGCGGCGCTGGTGGGGGCGATCACAAACCCGAACCCGGCGCCGAGCAGCGCCAGTTGCCACGCCATCGTCCAGTACGCGGTGTCGACCGTCCATCCGGCTCCCATCAGCAGGAACCCGGCCGCGGCGGCGCCGAGACCGATCAAGACCGGGGGCCGGTACCAGGTACGTTCCGTGATGCGACCACCCAGGTAGGACGTCACCGCCATGGCGGCGGTCAGCGCGCTCAGAACCCAGCCGGCGATGACCGCGGAACGCTCCACGTTGACTTCAACCATGTTGACGAAGAGGGGCACATCCACCATCGCAATGACCAGGGCGGCGCCGACGAGGAAGTTGATGATCACGGCGGAAGTGAGGTTTCGGCCCCGGAACAGACTGAAGTCGATCAAGGGATCGTCGGATCGACGTTCTATGACGACAAAGGCCACGGCGGCGATTGCGGCAACGATGTAGAGCCAGCGCAACCAGTCGCCGCCACTGCCGGTCAACTCCTCGAGGCCGGTGACGCTTTGGATCTCGGCGCTGCCGAGCAGCGCGAGGTTGACGGCGACGAGGGCAATGGTGAGAGTCGTCGCACCCGCCCAGTCGATCTTGCTGCGCCGCACCGGCTTGTCGAACGCCGCCAGCGCCCACCATGCCGCCGCGATACCGATGACGGCCAGCGGGATGTTGGTGTAGAACTGCCACTTCCACGAGAGGAAACGAACCAGCATGGCTCCGTAGAGGGGGCCCCACACCCAACCGAGCGTATCGATGGCGCCGAGCGTTCCCAGAGCGCGGGCGCGCCGCTTCTCGGCGAAGACATCACCGACGACCGCCATCCCAACCGGGACGAGGGCACCCCCGCCGATGGCCGTCAGAACCCTGCCGAACAGGAACGGTCCCATGGATGTTGTGAACGGGATCATGATCGATCCGATCAGGAACAGGGTGAGCGCTCCGATGTAGACCTTGCGTCGCCCCACGATGTCGCTGAGGCGACCCATGAACGGCATCACGGACACGTAGGCAATGAGGTAGGCGTTGACGATCCACGCCGCGTCGTCCAATCCATCGGGCAGGACGATGCCGAGATCGCCGATGATCGGCCGCAACATGGTGGAGACAACGGTGAGGTCGTCTGCCGCGATGAACACACCAAAACCGACGACCGCGAGGATCGCCATCGGTGAGGCGGTGCGCTTGATTGGGTTCAGCTTTCGCCGCCTAGATCGGGGATGTTGATTTCGATCGGCTCGCCGAACTCGGAGAACGTCAGCCGCCAGGTGGTGTCTTCGCCCCGGTAGATGGTTACGAACTCGGCCTCCCGCACATAGCCCGTACTCGGATCGATCCAGATGTCGAGGACGACGTCTTGGTCGTCGACCAAGCCGGCGGTGATGATTCCGATGCGTTCCCGATCACCGGTGCCGCGCAGGTGGTACAGCTCGCCCGCCTCACGATCCTCGAGGCCGATCAGTTCGACGTTGGTCAGGCCGCCGGCGAGCAGCGGGCGCCAACCCTCTTCCGGGTCAAACAGGGTCGCCGGGTCGAGGTTGTATCCGGCTGGAGCGGGCTCGAATTTGCCGGTGATGGGGTTCGACAGCCAGGTGTCACCGTCGATCGCTACCGCGCCGATCCGGGTGGTGAGGCTCGAGACTTTGATGTCCACGACTGCGTCCGCCGAGCTCGGCCCGGCAAAGCGACCTTCGGCGTTTTCGAAGGCGAGGGCGTCGGCAGGGTCGATGTAGATGGGGGCGCCGCCCCGTTCGATGGTGAACTTCACGTAGTCGATGTCCCCCATCACCTCGGCGGACGCCGTCAGAATCGTGTCCACATCCGGAGCCAGAGTTGTCCCGGTCGTTCCTTCGGAACAGGCCGTGCCAAAGAGCAGCAGCGCCAAGGTGGCGACGACGAGTCGCGGCGTTGCGGCAGTCATGGTCCTCCTGGGTGTCGATTGCCGGATGGGCTGAGGGTACTGGGCGTGTCGGGTGGATCGTGCTCCGTAGTAGGTACCAGGTCATACATAAAGAGACCATAAGCGGGGTCGGAGACTCCTAGGGGAATCGCCTTTCGAGCAGCTCGGTGTCCCAGTACCTGCCATACATCCTCCCGACCTCGTGCTGGACGCCGAGGGAGCGGTAGCCCAGCCGGTGATGGAGCGCGATCGAGGCTTCATTGGGGAGGGCGATTACGGCGTAGGCGCGGTGGACGTCCTCGGCGGCGAGTTCGTCGAGGAGGGCGGCCAGCAGCTGCTTGCCGAGGCCGCGACCGATCGCCGCAGGGTCGAGCACGATGGTGGTCTCGACCGACGTGTCGTACGCCGCCTTGGGGCGAAACGGACTGCTCCAGGCGGCGCCAACGACCTCATCGGCGGTTTCGAGCACCAGGACGCGATGGCGGCCGGTCGGTGCGTACTTGGCAAACCACTCCCGCCGCCGCTCAATCGTCCAGGGGTCGACATCGAACGAGACATGGGAGCCGTCGATGTAGTGGTTGTAGATGTCGGTGAGGCGGGGCAAATCTTCAGTCGTCGCCGCTCTGATCGTCACATCCACGCCCGAACCCTACCGGGTCGCGGCAAAGGGACTAGTGCATTCGCCCCGGCGAGGACCGTCCTCCTGGAATGTGCCCGTCGGGCCGATTCCATAGGAGAGACAAACCCCGAAACCCCCCGAACCTCCGAGAAGGGAATGCTCATGTGGAACGAAGCCGGCGCCAGTGACGCCGACCAGGAGTTGTCGTCGATCGATCAGCAAATGGAGCGGATCGTCGCCGAGGCTGAGGCGGCTGCCGCAACCGTGCGCGCCAACCTCGAAGACGCCAAGCGCGCCCGCGACGAGTTACTGAGCGCGGCGCACAGTGAATGCGACGAGCTGCGGGTCCACGCCGAAGCCTTTGCGGCCGAGACCCGCGACGAGGCCGAGCGCTACCGGATCAAGACCCAGGCGATGGCAGAGGATCAACTCCAAGAGGCCAGACTCGAGGCTGAGGAGATCCGGGCTCAGGCCATCGCCGACGCAGCAGAGACCAGGACCAGGGCTGAGGCCATTCAGGCCCTGCTCGACAAGCAACTGCCTGCTCTCAATGAGCTGCGGGCCGAGCTCGAGCCGCTGTTGAAGGGCGCCAAGGTGCTCGCCACCCCGCCGTCATGGGAAACACTGGTTGAGCCGGCACCGCTGACACCACCGATTCCTCAGTCCGAGCGGCTTCTTCACCCCTCCGCCGACCATGCCATCGAGGTCCCGCCGCCACCTCCCGTTCTCCATGTCGTTGAGCCCGTTGCGATGGCCGAACCAATCGCAGTGACCGAGTCGGCCGGCGTCGCCGAAGCCGCCGGCGACCTCGAATACGGAGTCGACCTCGGATGATTCCCGGTGCCGGCCCGTCACTCGATCTCGAAGACGTCGGAGCGCACGAGCCCCAGGAGGCGGAACGCGCCTTGGTCTTCATTACGACGGCGACAGACGTCGCTCTTGGCGAGGTGCGAGACGCCAAGCGGCAGGTTGACGTGCTCCGCATCCGGCGCAACGCAATCCTTGATCAGCAGAGCACCGGCTATCGACGTCGTTCTGCCCATCTGCCGCATCTCGGGGATAGGGTGCAGTCGGTGGCCGCCGAGATGGCGGCGCTGCGCTCATCGCGTTCGAGCTGACGCTGCGGCCGCCGTCAGGCCTCGCAGGCGGTCAGTGATTCACCTGTGAAACACCGGTCATCACCGCTTCCTCCGTCGAGAGCGTCAGTGCCCGGTCCACCGTGCAGGGCGTCGTTGCCCCTCTCTCCCCAGAGCCCGTCGGCCCCGTCTCCTCCCCAGAGTGCATCTGATCCATTGCCGCCGTAGATGGCGTCGGCCTGGTCTCCACCCCGGATTATGTCGGTGCCGCCGTTGCCCCGCAGGTGGTCGGCTCCTTTGTTGCCGGCGATGTGGTCATCGCCGTCACCACCACAAATGAGGTCATCGCCGCCGAACCCGCGGATATCGTCGTGGCCGCCGAGGCCGGCAATCACATCCCGTCGCCACGATCCCACCAGCGTGTCGCCGGCCCTGGTGCCGACGATGGACGCCTTGTGCCCTCGACACATCGGGGTTTCATAGGCGCCGATGTCGTTGGCGGCTCCGGAGGGGCGGGCGACATCATCGTGATCGTGAGCCAACGCCACGGTTGTGCCGGCATCCTCCGCCGGGCCGTCGGCGAGATGGCGGTAGGAGCCGCTGGCAAAGACTGCGTCGATTCCGACCACCCGGGAGTGGGTGTCCTGGCCGGTGGCCGTTCGCCATTGCGCCAGTGTGATGCTGGTGTCGCCGTCGTCGGTGCTGAAGCGATCGGCGACGATGTTGTAGTCGCTGTGGAGGCCGGTGACGGATAGGTCGGGCAGTTCGATCGCTCCGCGCCAGGAGTGCCGGGTCAACAGCACATTGTTGAGAATGGTCAAATCCCGGCATCCGCCGGTGCCGACGGTTACCGCCCAACGGCCATCGGCGGCCTGGACGATGGTGTTGTTGACGATGGTGATGCGCCTGCTGCACACAGCGCCGTCCTGTTGGAAGACGGCGATCCCGGTGGCGTGGTTCTCGACGATCACGTTGTTGCTGATCGTGGTGTCGGTGACACCATCGAGGTTGATCCCCGAACACCCTTCGGCACCGTTTGCCTCGATTCGATTGGCGTCGATCTGGCCGGCAGAGATGACACCGTCGCCACCCTGGGAAAGGTCACCGTTGAGGTGGAGGCCACACCGTTCGTTGTGGTGCAGCCTGTTGCGCTGGATGGTGAAGTGGTCGCCGCTGTTGGACAGGTAGATGCCGTGTTCGCCGTTGTGGTGGCTGTTGGCTCCGGTCACGGTGGCGTAGTCCACGAATGCAAAGAAGATTCCCGTCTTGGTGGTGGCCACCCCGTTGTGGTGAACCTTGACATTGCGGATTGTGATGTGGTGCGAGTGATTGGACGCGGTGCCCCGCACATCGATGCCAGCGTTGGGGGCGCCGCGTACCTCGATGTTCTTGATCACCCAATGGTGGACGGTTCCGTCTCCGTCCCAGGTCTCGACCTCGAGGTTCGAGGCGTGGACGTTGGCGGGTCCTGGTCGATCGATCACCACCGTCCCGCGGACGGCTGCGGTGAGGGTGATCAACGCCCCGGCTTGGCCGGAGCGTTCGATGCGCATTCCAGCGTAGGTGCCCGGATTGACGACGATGGTGTCGCCGGCGGCGATGTTGTCGACCGCGTGTTGCAGAGTCTCCCATGGCGCGGCCTTCGTTCCGGGCGCGCCGTTGGATCCCGCCGGGTCGACGTAGTGAGTTGTGCCTGCGGCAGTGACCGGACCGGCGGCCGAGACGATGACGGCGCTGAGCAGGGCAACGGCGAAGAGAATCCGGGCGAGCCTCTCAGGTCGGGGTTTCACCGCGTCAAGGGTATCCGAGGTGCTGGAGAATGGAGCCCCGGCTACTCGTTGGCCACGTAGCGGTCGATGTGCTCGTGGACCCAGTGCATCACCTCGACCTCGAGAGCCCGCAACACCCGGGCGATGGCGAGGCTGTCGGCGACGTCGTCGTTGGCGCGGCGCGAGGGAGCGTGGGCAGTGGTTTCGATGGTCTTCTTCTCGAGTTCCATGACCGCAGTCGCTTCGATGCCGGAATCGGACCTGGCGAGATTGATCGTGACCGGGATCGTCGTCATCGTTTCTCCTCAATCGGTGCGTACCCTGCCCATCCTTCCCGATCGATGGGGATCGGACCCAGAGCCGAAGGTCATCTGAGCCAGGGCCGGGAACCATGGTTTTGCAGGATCGACCAAGCGAGCAGAGTCCGAGCCGCCTATCTCACCAGGCACCATCTTGACTGATCCCACCACGCAGACCCGATGAACCGGGCAATGACGTCGGCGTCGTTGAGCAGACTGCCGCCGCGGCCGGGCTGGGCCCAACCCCGTCGGGGGTCGGGCCCAGCGGCCATCGAACTCCGCCTGTCTCAGCTCTCGTTGACCCGGTCTGTGGGTGGCGGCGGGACCGGACTGTACGTATCCAGGTAGTTGATGAGGGCTTGCAGGTCGTTGCCGCCGTCGAGCCTCGGACCTGTGATCGTGGCGAACGTGGTGAAGTTGTCCCCACCGTCGGCGAGGAAGTTGTTCACCGTGACCTTGTAGGTCGCGGTCGGATTGAGGGCCACGCCGTTCAACTGCACGTTGCTCACCGTGACCGAGATGCAGTCGCCCGCAACGATGTTCGTGGAAAGGTCATAGGTGAATCCGTCCGACACCCCGAGGTGTAGGAACGGGCGGCTCGACCCGAGAGGCTGGCACTGCTCCTCGAGGACCGAAACGATCTCCGCCCCGGTCATCTCGAACGTCACCAGCGTGTTACCGAACGGCTGGAACGTGAAGGCCTCGCCGTAGGTGACCACGCCGTCGCCCTCCGTACCCGACTGCGCGTACGTCAGGTCGGAGCGCACCCCACCGGGGTTCATGAACGCAACGTCGGCGAAGCTCGCAGACGTCGCCCACAGTTGGGCGTCGGCGACCAGGTTGCCTGCCGCAGACTCAACGCCACGATCCGACCCCGGCGGCGTCCCACCACGCACGATGTCCGCGGTGATGGATCCGACCGGATCGTTCCCGGAAGCATCGAAGAGGGGTTGCCACTTGGCGATGATCGCCGTTTGCGTCGGGTCGGGGGCCAGGAACCTCTGATCCACGACGTGATTCTGCGAGGTGCTGGAATCGCGCCGGACATCCTTCGTCTTCTTGTCGAGGACGAGGTTCAACTCCGTGACCACTCGACCGTAGGAGTAGGCGCTCGTGACGATGCGGGGCGCACCGGCCGGGTCGTCGAGCAGGCAGTTGTAAGGCAGATGCGTGTGGCCGGTGATCAACGCGTCAATCTCGGGATCGAGCGCATCGTTGATGGCGACGATCGGCCCAGAAATGCCGACGCAGGCATCCACGTCACCGGGAGGCGGCGTCTGCGACCCGCCCTCGTGCAGCAACACGACTATGGCTTCGACGCCCTTCCTCTTCAGAATCGGGACGAGCGCATTCGCCGTCTCAGCCTCGTCGAGGAAACTCCAGCCTTGGATGCCGGCAGCGGCGACCAAGGTGTCGGTGGCTTCGAGTGTCATACCGATGAACGCCACCTTGACGCCGCCGACGTACTTGATCTCGTACGGCGGCAGTGGTGTCCTGCCGGTGGCGTCGTTGACGGTGTTGGCGGCTAGCCACTGGAAGTCGGCGCCGGCGTACGGTTCGTCCTCGAAGTAGCAGCCATCAACGGGGTGACATCCGCCGTCCTGCATGCGAAGCAGTTCGGTGACCCCCTCGTCGAACTCGTGGTTGCCAACGCTCGACACGTCGAGTCCCATGGCATTGAGGGACTCAACCGACGGCTCGTCGTGGAACAGGCCGGAGAACGCCGGCGATCCGCCGATGAGGTCACCGGCGGCAACGGTCAGGCTGTACTTCTGCCCGGCTCGAAGCTGTGACAACTCGCGAGCCAGGTACTCGGCCCCGCCGGCCGCCACACCAGCGACGCTGCCGGGGGTGTTCGGCTGGAGATTCCCGTGGTAGTCGTTGATCCCCAGAACCTGAAGATTGATCAGGTTCCTCAAGGCCTTGGTGGCGTGGTACCAGGCGTTTCCGTAATGATTGACTGCCTGCGGCGCGTGGCCTTTCGCCAGCGCCCTCTCTGCCTTGGCAATCTCGTTTTGCGCCTTGGCGATCTCCTTCTGGTTGCCGCCGCTTGCGATCGCGACGTCGATGGCCGTCTGCGCGAGATCGGCATCGACACCAACCAGAGTTGCGATGGCAGCGCGCGCCGGTGCCCTCGCGGCACCCCACACCTTGCCGAGCTCCTGGACGGCCTTCTTCTCATTGTCGAAGACCTTCTTGCCCTTTTCGGTGAGGTGGTCGCCATCGGCCCAGTACTCGGGATTCAGGCTGTCCTCGATGGAATCGATGGCCCGGTTGATCGCCTTGTCGTTCCGGGAACTGCCGGTTGGCAGCAGGGCATTGAGGTCGCCGACGACCTTGGTCTTGCTCTGGTAGCCGGTTGGGTCCAGCGCCAGACCGATGACGACGGGGTCGTGGTCGGAGGCGCGATAGGCATCGGGTGCGTAGATGGCATCCTGGTTCGGCCCCTTGAACGTCGTGTCGTAGTCGATCAAGTCGGCTTCGTCCGCATTGATGTGCCACACCGTTGCTCCCGTCACCTGGGACGAGAGCGGTCCGTTGGCCATCTGGTAGTCGAGATAGCCGGTCTGTCCGTCGAAGACGTACGAGTAGGCGTCCTCGCCCTGGTATTCGAACACCAGGTCATGGAAGCCTCCAGCAATCAGGACATCGATCGGCTCTTCCTTGTCGTAGGAGTTGAGATCACCAATGACCAGGAAGTCGCCGTCGCCGCTGCCCGTTGGGTCCGTCGCCAGATAGTTCACGATGGCCTGGGCGGCCGCGGCACGCGTCAGGTTGCAGTTGCCCGAGCCGTCTCCGGTGTTGGGGTCGTCGGGGTCACAGGCTGAACCCTTCGACTTCAGGTGGTTGACGCCCACCGTGAACACGGCGCCCGTCGCATTCTCGACGAAGGTCTGCACAACCATCGGGCGGTTCCGGGTGTCGTCGAATGTCGCGTCGACGGTGCTGTCGAGCACCGCGAAGTCACCCGACGGCGTCACGGACGCCGGCTTGTACAAGATGGCCTGGCGGATGGCATCAGTGCCGATGGCTCCCGTCGCGATGTAGTCGTAGGTGCCCGGCGCCGTGGCGGCGTTGAGACCGGCGACCAGGTCGGCCGTCGGGCCATCGGTCACGTTGTTCTCGATCTCGATCAAGCCGAGTACGTCGGCATCGATGGCCACCATGGCGGCAATGATCTTGTCACGCTGGCGAGTGAGCTCGTTGGCGTCGTCCGCCCCTCGGCACTCCTGGTTCTCCAGCGGCCCGCAGATGTCGTTCACTCCGTCGTCCAACGTCGTGAAGTAGTTCAGGACGTTGAACGTCGCAACCTTCAGGTTGCCTCCGACTTCGTCGGGGGCAGCCGTGCGCGGGTTGACGCTTGTGTAGTCGGCACCCTGGGTCGGCTGGATCCGGTACAAACCGAACGCGTAGTCCATCACACCGGTCACGTTGGCGACGGTATCCCCGCCGCGGAACAGGTTGGTCAGGTCGAACGCAGCGCCATTGGGATGAATGGCAGGATCCGGATTCTGACTGGTGCGCCCGTCGTCGAGCGTGATCCGGTTCAGGAGGAAGTCCTCGGCAGCCGCAACGGCGGCGGGTCCGGGTTCGACCACCGCCGTCGGCGTCGAACGCCGCTCGGTTGTCAGCACGATCTCATTGAACCGGTCGAAGTTGAAGTACTCCGAGATCACCAGTGCCTGCGGGAAGGTCACGGCCATGCCCTCGAACGACTCGAAGTCGCCGACGGCCGACACCGGCAGGGCTCCCACCGCTGCGGTGGGCAGTGCGTTGCCGCTGCTGAGAACGGACACACCGGTGAATGAGGTGATTTCCGTCAGGCCGTTGAACTCGGAAACGGCGCCTTCGACTTGCACCAGGTCACCGATCTCAACGTTGACTGCCGGAGAACTGCCGTCGAAGACGAAGATGCCTTCCGAAGTCGCGGGGTCGGCATCGGCATCGGCATCTTCCTCCTGAACGTGAAAGCCGTTCAGGTCGCCGTTCGTGCCACTCGCACCATCCTGGAAATCGCCGACGACGATTCCCTCGATGACCACGGTTTGACCGACCAGCGGGCTCGCCGGTCCGTTGCCTTGAACGTCGTGGATGAAGGTGATGGTCACCACGGTCGACTCGACAACGATGTCGAGGTCGCAGGTCGCGAGGTCGCCCGTGGCGTTTTCCGCCTCGATGGTGGCCGTGTAGTTGCCGACGGCGGCGAGTCCGTCGAGGTTGATGTCAAGGCTGGCGGTGACGCCGATCCCGCCCGGGAGGGTGGGGGTGCCTGCAGTCACGTTGCCGCCGGGAAGCACGTCGTCGGAGACCAGTCGGATGTCCGCGATCTCGTCATCGCCGTCAACCGCGGTGATGTTGGCGACCGCGGCCGCACCTTCGTCGGTAACCAGCGATGGCCCACAGTCAACGACGAGGGGCGAGCCGCCACCGCAGTTTGCGGTATGGCTGCCCAGGCCGTCGAAGGTGTTGATCGGAAAGGTGACCCACTCGACGGAGGCGTCAAAAGCATCATCGGCGTTTGAATCCCCAGCGCAGACGTCGGCGCCTCGCCGCAGCGTGTCGTCCTGTCCTCCACCGTCCCATTGCGAACCGGGATCGAACCCAATCTGTCCAAACGCATCGACAACGGCACCGTTCTTGCGCAACACAACGGAATCATCACCGTTGAAGTTGATGACCGAGCCACTCGTGACGTCTGCCTCAGCAAGAATCGCGGGATCAGCGCTGGGATGCGCCAGCACATATACGTCGCCGTCGGCAATCGTTCCGGAAAGTGCCAACGATTGGCTGGCAGTGGCGGCGCCGTTGCTGTAGAGCTCCAGGGTGTACCCGCCCGCAGCGAGGTCGACGTTCCCGCCGGTACCGTTGTAGATCTCAACGGCTTTGTTGAACGAGCTGCCTTCGATGTACTCCGACAGCAGCAAATCGTTGGTGGCCGCGCCGGCCGGGCCGGCTGCAAGGATCAAGGTGGGCATGAGTGCTGCCAGCATTGCGAGCACTAGAACTGTCACTGATGGTCGTCTCGTGATTGCCTTCGTTCGCATCATTGCCTCCCGGCTCTGGCTGGGGTGGCTCGTGCCTCCCCGAAGTTGTTCTCGTTGTCAAGCGTCTCGAGTTTTGAGTCGTCGAGAGCCGTGGCTCCGACTACGAGGAGGCACGAAAGAACTCAGTCCTCTCGTCGACGACATGGACATCTCTCACGGCCCAATGACACCCCACGTGTCATTCGGAACGGTGCGTCTCCTTCGACCCTACCCGCGAGTAGCAGCGTTCCGCTGCTGAGAGCGTTGTCTGTTTTTCGCACTCTCAGGTGTGGACCGGCTCTGTCTGACTCTTTCGGAGCTCTCGACAAGCCGCCGCTACCAGTGACGCGGGCTCGTCAAGTGAGGTCTTCTCAGCGGACGGCGAAGGCGAGCTTCACGGTGGCCCGGTACTGGGAGACCTGGCCGCCGACCACCCGGGCGTTGAGGCGCTTGACTTCGACGCCGGTGATCCCGCTGATGCTCTCGGCGGCCTTGGCCACCGCCTGCTGCACGGCGTCCTCAAACCCGACCTCGGAGATGCCGATCACCTCGATGACCTTGACCGCCCCAGCCTCGATGAACTCGCCCACGATTCCTCCTGAAGTGGTTGCCCTTTCTGGCGATGCTATCAAGACATGCACTCCTTCATCCGAGTTAGCCTGAGAGCGTGGCCCAGGATCTGATCTATTCCCAGAGGGGGGGATTACGTCGGCCGGCCGGCGGTGCCGCCGCATTGGTGCTGCCAACCGTGTTGGTGGTTGTCGCGCTCGGAGTGGGGTTCGGCCAGGGCGGCGACATGTCCGATGTTGCATCGTCCATCCTTGCCTCGCTGGTCTTCGTGCTCGCCGCGCCGACGGCGTGGGTGTTCGCCATCGACTTCATCGAGGCCGAGCGCTTCACAGTGGTCTTTGTGTCGATCCTCACCAGCTTCCCGGTGTGGTATCTCCTTGGTTCGGCAATGGCCGGCCTCTCCGGCACGTGGTCGGAGTGGCTCCGTCGCTACCTGACGTTCACCACGATCTGGATCACAGGCAACGTGATGTTGATCGTGTTGATCGCCCAACTCCTGGGCTGAGAGTTCCCGGCTGGGTACGCTCCGGCTATGGAACTCAACGAAGCTCTGTACACGACCCGGGCGATGCGCCGGGTCAAGCCGGATCCGATCCCTGAGGACGTTGTTGCCGCCATGATGGACGCGGCCGTACGCGCCCCTTCGGGGGGCAATACCCAGAACTGGCGTTGGTTGACGGTGACCGATCGCGACACGATGAAGCATCTGGGTGACCTGTACCGCGCCGCGTGGGACGAACTGACAGCGACGTTCTATGCCGGGCGTCTCGAGCAAGCCGAGGCCAGGGGTGACGAACAGACGATCCGGGTGATGAAGTCGTCGCAGTGGCTTGCAGACAACTTCGACGAGGTGCCGCTGGTCGTGCTGCCGTTCCACCGTAACGATCCGACCGGCGCGTCGATCTACCCGGCGGTCTGGAGTTTGATGCTGGAGGCACGCGGTCACGGCGTGGGCACCACGCTCACGACGGTGCTCGGCATGTTCCAAGGGCCGGCGCTCTTCGAACTGTTGGGGGTTCCGACGGACAAGGGTTGGTCGAACGCTGCCGCAATCACGTGCGGCTATCCGCTGGGTCGGTGGGGGGTGGCAGCCCGGGCTCCCGCCCACCGGGTCGTCTACAGCGAACGCTGGGGCACCGCACCCGACTGGGTGATCGACCAGCCCCTGTGGCCCACCGAACTTGCGTAGATTGCGGCCGGTATTGGCCGGCAGCTACGCAAGAACGGAGAGATTCCGGTCAGAAGAGCCGGGGGCGGAATAGCTCGTCGTGGGTGCGGATGGCGAAACGGTCGGTCATCCCGGCCACGTAGTCGATGACCTGCGTGAGGGTGTCGGCGTCATCGTGGCGGTAGCTCTCGGGAATCTCGCCGGGATGGGCGACGAAGTAGTCGACCAGGTCGTGCACGATCCCGGTGACCTTGCGCCGCTGGTCCTCGGTTTCGGGACGTAGGTAGACCCGTTCGAACATGAAGCTGCGCAGGTCGTTCATGACGTTGAGCGTGTCGGGCTGCATGGTGACCGCTCCGGTGCGCAGCGACTCGTCGACCACCGCTGAGATCATCGTGGCGATCCATTGCCCGCCGGGTTCGCCCAACGTGGCAATCGAACGTGCCGGAAGATCGGGGTAGCTGATGACGTCGGCCCGCATCGCATCCTCGACGTCGGCCGCCAGGTAGGCGATGCGATCTGCGAATCGGCAGATCCAACCCTCCGGGGTGGCGGGCAGCTCGGGGATCTTCCACGAGTGCGCCCGAATCCCGTCGAGCACTTCCCAGGTGAGGTTGACCGGTTCGAGCACGTCGAAGATGCGGACTCCCTGGGCAGAATGGAGCCACTCGCCTGCGACGTAGGTGCTCAAAGCATCCTCGCCGGTGTGGCCGAACGGCGAGTGGCCAACGTCGTGAGCCAGGCAGATGGCCTCGGTCAGATCCTCGTTGAGGCCGAGGGCGCGAGCGATCGCCCGGCCGATCTGATTCACCTGCAGC
Source organism: uncultured Acidimicrobiia bacterium (assembly GCA_963704825.1). GTDB lineage: Bacteria > Actinomycetota > Acidimicrobiia > Spongiisociales > UBA5794 > CAVPHV01. The sequence continues at coordinate 68,353 of CAVPHV010000011.1, read as the reverse complement.
GTGTGGGTCAGCCGGGTGACGAAGTGATCGCCCTCCGGATTCATGAACACCTGCGTCTTGTGCTTCAGGCGTCGAAAGGCCTTGGTGTGCAGCACTCGATCTCGGTCGCGGGCAAACGCGGTGCGATAGGGATCGGGAGCCTCGGCCACGGCACGACCCACGGTGTCTACCGCCAACGTGGCTGCCGGCGCCAGGGTCTCAGCCTCGAGCCGCTCGACGTCCTGGCGGGTGCGGCGGACGAACTCATTCATCCGGATGTCCTGCCTCTCGTCCTGGAAAACCGAGCTACACCATCCGCTCACGCAAGCGCGAGCTGACGTAGTCCATGGTTGCCACCACGATGGCAATGGCAAGCATCTGCGCTGCGGCCGCCCGGTACTGCAGCAACTGGATGTTCTGTTGCAGCAGGAAGCCGATACCGCCACCACCGGCGAAGCCGATGATGGTGGACATGCGCACGTTGATGTCCCAGCGATACATCGTGAAAGAGATGTACGGCGGCACGATCTGGGGCACGACCGCGTAGACCACGGTCTGCAACCGGGTGGCGCCGGTGGCTCTGACGGCTTCGAGCGGGCCGACCTGGATGCTCTCGACCTGCTCGGAGTAGAGCTTGGCGAGCGCTGCCGCGGTGTGCAGCGACAGGGCGAGCATTCCGGCGAATGGGCCAAAGCCGACCCACACGACAAAGACGATGACCATGACCAGTGGCTCGATCGACCGCAGTGTGTTGAAGATCGTCCGGGCGATGTAGTAGATGATCAACCCGATCTTGACCGTGTCCGAAGTCCGCTTGCGGATGGCCAAATAGACGCCGGTGAGCGCGCCAACGATGAACCCGGCGATCGCGAAGGTCCCAGCGGATAGCCCTGGAATCACGGCGTAGAGGGTGATCTCGTAGAGCCAATCGATCGCTCGACCGATCAACAATCCGATGATGGCGGCGGCCAATGCCGCCAGGGGGAGATTGACCAGAAGGATGGTCGACCGGGACAGATGCGACCGCAGGAAATATCCAAGTCGCGACCCGAGGACCATGAAAATCCCGATCCCGAACAGAGCCGCAATCGCAGGGAGCGTCAGTTCGAGAACCTCGCCCATGATGGCGACGAAGTTGCCGAGGAAGGCGAACACCCCCAAGTGGGGGGCGATCGCCCGGCCGACGTGGATCGACAAGATCGCGAATACGTTCAGCCAGACCAAGAAGACGAACAGCGACGCAACGATCACGAGATTGCGCTGGGTCTTCACGCGGCGCGGGGGCGGCTCTTCCTCGCTCACGGGTAGTGCCCATCGCAGTGCATAGAACATTCCGATGGGAAGAAGGACAAAGAGCGCAAGGCGCGCCCAATCGTTGATGCTGAGGGTTTCGGAGACGCTCCTCATCCACTGCGAGGCCATGATGCCGACCATCGCACCTATCGGGATCGCCAGCAGGTTCAACGACAGGTTGGTCACCGTCGTGGAGACGTCACGCATCAGGTTGCGCGAGGCCAGGAACGAGAGGGGAAGGGCGATCGCAGTGCCGATTGTCGTGGCGAGGAACGCCATGAACACGGTCTCCATGATCTTTTCGAGCGTGAGGGTCAGGTTCTCCGATGGCCGCGGCGACCACATCTTCTCGCCGTCGTCTTCGACGCCGTTGTTGTTGGCGTCGGTCCATACCTGCACCGGTGCGAGGTACGAACCCACGTTGACGCGGGTCAGGGCCTGGATCTGCTGAGGATTCTCCGATTCTCGTTCCGGTAGTTCGACGTCGACCGAGAACGTGCCGTCTTCGCCGACTTCGAACGGTTCCATCAGCGGCAGGCTCACGGCGAATTCGGAGTCGGGGATGAACAGGAGCCCGGTTCGGGAGCGGGGCTCAAAGCCCACCCCCTCGACAGTGAGCGTGTCCTCGGGCGACCCACACGAGGGGGTCACGACCAGATACGGGGGCTCGCTGGTATCCGTGTCCGGTCCGCTGCCGTCGGGCGGACAAGGAACCAGCACATCGGCAAAAACGACGACTTCCTCTTTGTCGAAGGTCACCAGGTCGGGTCTGACCAACGCCCGCAGGATGCGGATGAGCTGTTCGCGACGGACTGGGCTGCGTACCTCACCGAGGTCGACCTCGGTTTCTTGGACGGCGAAGGAGTAGAGCAGGATCGCGACGATCCCGAACACGAAGAACCCGATGGTGCGTTTGAAGCGCCGCTTTTCGCGAGCCTGCTTGTCGGCTTGTTCCTTCTCGGTCTGGCCCTGATCGGTCGGTAGGTTCGGGTCAGCCAACTCGCTCAGCCTCCTGCCCGTAGATCTCCTCGAAGCGGGCGTCGTCGATCTCGGCTGCAGTGCCCGAGAACACCAGCTTTCCCTCGTTGAGCGCGATCACTCGTTCCGAATACCGCTGGACGAGGTCGAGGAAGTGGAGGCTGCAGAGCACGGTGACTTCATCCTCCTGGTTGATCTGCTCGAGGTATTGCATGATCGAGTGAGCCAGCACCGGGTCGAGGCTGGCGACCGGCTCGTCGGCGAGGATCATTTCCGGATTCTGAATCATGGCACGAGCGATGCCGACCCGTTGCTGTTGGCCACCGGAGAGGGCATCGGCCCGGTAGTTGGTGCGTTCTTGGAGGCCAAACCGTTCGAGCTGGTGGGCCGCCGACGCGAGGTCCTGCTTGGAGAAGCGATTGATCAGCGAGAGGGCGGGATTGGTGTAACCGAGTCGTCCCGAGAGCACATTGGTGAGCACCTTGGAGCGGTGCACCAGATTGAAGTGTTGAAAGACCATTCCAATGCGGCGCCGAATCCGTCGCAGGTCCTCTTGAGATGCTGCGGTGATGTCGATGTCGTTCCAGAGAATCCGGCCCTCCGTGGGCTCGATCAGTCGATTGATACACCGCAGCAGGGTCGACTTGCCGGAGCCGCTGAGGCCGATCACAGCCAGGAACTCTCCCGCTGGGACCTCAAAACTGACGTCCTCCAACGCAACGGTCCCGCCCTCGTAGACCTTGGTCAGGTGCTCGACCTTCAGCACGTACTGCTCCTCACTTCCTCGTCATATGCCGATGACGGCACGCCAACTCACAATGCAGCGTGGGCGGGGATGTGCTCCCCGCCCACGCTGCCGATAGTCACACTCGGTAGGGGCTTCTAGAAGTCCTCGAGCGTGTAGCCGAGTGCCTGCAACAAAGCGCGAATCGAGTCGAACTCGGCATCGTTGGTTTGGGCGACTCCGCTCCAGCTGTAGGCATCAAACGCTGTTTCGAATCCCTCGGGATCGTCGGCGGCGAATGCGACCATGGCCGCAACGATGGCGTCGGCGGTCTCCTGCGGGAAATCCGGCGAGAACGCCATGCCGTCATTCGGGATGGGGTCCGACACCGCCAGGATGCGGACCTGCTGGATCACATCCGGAGCCTCTTCTCGGATGTCGCGGCGAGCGTCGCGGGGGAAGAAGTCGTCGCCACAGAGAATCTCTCCGTCGGCGTCGAGAGCGCACGTCGGAACCAGGTCGGCCGGGACATCGGGGTCGCCGACGCCGTCCCACAGGCTGTTGCGCTCGGAGTCGACCGGCGGGCTGTAGTAGGTCGTGCCGAAGTCGGCTTCCTTGAGGTAGACGGCGCGGGCTACCGCGGAGTGGCCGCCGGCCTCGACCACATCGGTTACCTCGATGCCCAAGCTGTTGAACAGCCCGGACGGAACGAGGAAGCCGGAGGTCGAGGCGGCATCCGGATAGGCCCACTGCTTGCCGGCGAGTTCCTCAATACTCGTGATCTCGGAGTCTCTCGGAACGATGAACTGGGTCCAATAGACGTCGTAGCCGAACCGGATGGACTTCAGTGCGATCTCGACCCCGCACAGGTCGTTGGCGAGCACGTAGCCTTGCGCCGGGATGAAGCCGATGCTGTTCTCCGGTGCGGCACACATCGCCTCGATCGTCGCTGCGTACGACGTACCGACACTGACCTCGAACTCGAGACCGGTCGCGTCGGTCAGCGCGGCGTCGAGGAGCTCGCCACCGGCGATGATGTCCTCTGCGCTCACCGACGGTACAAAGAACACCTGGATCGGTAGCTCAGCTGAGCCGACCTCTGGGGCGGCGGCTGCGGTCGTCGTAGTCTCCGGCGCCGCTGTCGTGGTGGTGGTGGCGGGTGCCGCGGTGGTCGTAGTCTCCGCGGCAACCGTCGTCGTCGTTTCGCTGCTGCTGTCATCATCACCGCAGGCGGCAACGATGAGAGCAAAGGCAGCAAGAACGACAAGCAACTTGCGAATTGTCATGCTGATTTTGCACTCCCTTGATCGGCACGCGTGGAGCGCGCACCTGCGTCCACAACAAAGGCTAGAGCCTCGAGGGCCGACCGACCAGCCACAGTGGACCAAGCTCTAGGGCCAAACGGCCCAAGAGGGGGGAGTCAGGCGGAGAGCGGAGTGCCGATCGATAGGTCCGTGAAGTGGCTGACAAACCGGGTGAAGGCCGGCCAACCGTCGATGTCTCGCACGCCGGGGATCGGTGCGTTCCAGGGGCGGACGAACCGGCACACCTCGGCTTCGGGGCGGAACCGCGCCAATTCGGCGAGCTGATCGGGGGAATCATCGAGGTAGATGTCGCAGGGCACGAGCCACTTGTTGTCGGTGACATGGACCTCACGGGTGGGGAGCCGGCGCTCTGCGATCCAGGCGTACGTGTCGTGGATGGCCCAGTCGGGCTTGCCGGTGAGGATGACGATGTCATGGACCTTGCCGAGGTCTTCGAGCGCATCGGCGGCGCCGTCGAACAAGTCGAGGTGACGGAAGAACGAGGGCGTACCCCGGTGCTCGGCCCACCGCCAGAAGGCGTTCATGTCGGCAAAGTGGGTGAGATCGGGGATGCCGTCCCAGACCCGGGCAGCTTCGGGTGTCAGGGCAATGCCAAAGTCGGCGCCGTAGTGACGCATCCATCCTGAATTGAAGTCGGCGACGACGCCATCGAGGTCGATGCCAAGCCGCATGATGTGCCCCTGTCGTAGTTTGCTCGTAAGGGATACATCGGCCGACAGCGGCACCAACCTTGAGTCTGGCATCCGGTCGGCGGCCGGGGAGATCAGTCGCTGATGACCTCGCCTCCGAGCAAATCGGCGATGAGGTCTTCTGGAGCTTCGGCGGCGGCCTCGTCGTCCTCGAGCAACTCGTCCTTCATTGGGGCCCGGGTTTCCGATTCGGTCGTTGGCTCGACACTGATCGCCGCGGCCGAGCCGCCGGCGGATCGATACTCCAGTGTGATGGAGCCGCCGAGGATCTCGGCAGCCAGTGACGAGATGACGGCGTTGAGCTCGGCGTCCACTCGCAACTGCTCCAGGTGGAAGGGCAGATGGCCGGGGACCTCGCAGATCACGCCGCCGGATTCGACCGCGACCGGCACAGCCTCTTTGAGGAGAGCGTGGCGTCGAGGCCCGGCGCGGTCGCGCACCTGGGCAACGATGGCGGGCCATGCCGCCTCGAAGGTGGCGAGATCGAGGTCGACCAGCGCCACGACGGGCGGGGGCGGCGTTGCCTCGGTCAACGCGAGCGACGGGGGCTCCGCGGCGACATCCACAAAAGGCTCGGTGGGGTCCGGCTGGTGAGGCGGCGGAGGCTCCGGCTCGGCGGGGGCGGGCGCGGCAGGTTCTGCCGCCGCGGTCTCGGCTACCGGGACGGCTCCGGGGGAGGAAACGGGGGCGGTTGTGTCACCCAGGGTGCGGACCCGGCTCTCGAGACGTCCAAGCCTGGCATCGAGTGAGGCGGCATCCAGCGCCGTCTCGGGCCGGGTAAGGCGCAGGAGTGCCAACTCGACGACAAGGCGCTCCTCGCGACCCTGGCGGAGGTGAAGCAATGCCTCGCCCAGAAGGTCGATGGCGCGCAAGACGTCACCGGTGGCCAGCACCGACGCGTACCGTCGCCACTCCTCCATGGTCTCGAGTGACTCGTCGGCAACCTCCTCGAGATTGGGGGCGTATTGCGCCAGAAAGACTCCGCGGAAGAATCCGAGGGCGTCGGCGACGAACCTGCGCAGGTCGGAGCCAGCGGCCGAAAGGTGAGACACCAGCCCGAGCGCGGCAGGCGCATCCTGGTCGGCGACGGCCGAGGCGAGGTGCCCGAAGGCATCCCTATCCGCCAAACCCAAGGCACGGGCCACCGACTCGGCTTCGACCCGACCACCGCCGAGGGCGGCAACCTGTTCGAGCAGGCTCATGGCATCGCGCACCGAGCCGTTGGCATGGGTGGCGACCATGGCAAGCCCGCTCGGCTCCGGGTCGAAGTCCTCCCGCTGCGAGATGTCGGCGAGGTGGTCGAGCAACACCTCTACGGGGACCGGGTGGAAGTCGAAGCGCTGGCTGCGGCTGCGGATCGTATCGAGCAGCTTGTAGGGCTCGGTGGTCGCCAGCACGAAGATGACGTGCTCCGGTGGCTCCTCGAGGGTCTTGAGCAAGGCATTGCCGGCCGCTCGCGACAGCATGTGGGCCTCGTCCAGGATGTAGATGCGGTGGGCGCCGCCGGCGGCCGCCACAGTACCGACGTTGACCCGGATCTCGCGGATGTCCTCGACCTTGTTGTGTGAGGCGGCGTCGAGTTCGATCACGTCGAGTGAGGTGCCCTCGGTGATGCCGATGCACGAGGCGCACTGGTTGCAGGGTTCGCCGTCGTCGCCCCGGTTGGTGCAGTTGAGGGCCTTGGCGAGGAGCCGGGCGCTGGTGGTCTTGCCGGTGCCGCGCGGTCCGGCGAACAGATAGGCGTGGGCCACCTTGTTCTCGACGATCTCGTGCGCCAGGGTGCGCACGACGTGGTCCTGGCCGACGACCTCGTCGAATCGTTGCGGTCGGTATTTGTTGTAGAGGGCCCGGTACTCCATGCACGGCGATGGTACTCGCCGCCTGGGACGCGCCACACGGAGCGTGGGGCGCGCGCCGCCGATGCGCCCGTGACTGGTACGCTCCGCCCATGTCACGAATGCCCAAAGACATGCGTCAGCTCATGCAGCAGGCGCAGCAAATGCAGGCCGAGATGGCCAAGGCCCAGGAAGAACTCGCCACGAAGACCTACGTCGGCAGCGCCGGCGGCGGTGTGGTCAAGGCGACGGTGAGAGGCTCGGGGGAGCTCATTGAGGTTGAGTTCGACCCTTCCGTCCTCGACCCGGACGATCCTGAGATGGCAGGCGACTTGGTCGTGGCCGCCGTCAACCAAGCCATGCAACAGGCGAATGACGATGCGGGGAACGCCATGGGCGGTCTCGCCGGCGGCATGGACCTGGGTGGTCTTCTCGGCTGATGTTCGAAGCGCCGGTCCAGCGGCTCATCGACGAGCTGGCCCGGCTGCCCGGGATCGGGCGGAAGAGCGCGCAGCGTCTCGCCTTCCACCTCCTCCACATCGAGGAGGCGGATGCGGTACGGCTCGGCACCACGATCATCGAACTCCGCCAACAGGTGCGGCTGTGTTCACGCTGTTTCAACGTCACCGCCGACGAGGAGTGCTCGATCTGTCGCGACGTGCGAAGGGACCCGACCATGATCTGCGTCGTCGAGCGTGCCCAGGACATCTCTGTCCTGGAGAAGACCCAGGAGTTCAACGGTCGCTACCACGTTCTCGGCGGGGCCATCTCGCCCATCGAGGGGATTGGACCCGAGCAACTCAACATGCGGGAACTCGTTGCGAGAGTGGATGCCGAGAATGTGTCTGAGGTCATCGCCGCCACCAATCCGACGATCGAGGGTGACACGACGGCGCTCTACCTGGCCAGGCTCCTGAAGCCGATTGGGGTCACCGTGACCCGGCTGGCTTCCGGCCTCCCGGTCGGCGGCGACCTCGACTACGCCGACGAAATCACCCTGGGTCGGGCCCTCTCCGGCCGCCGCGAGCTGTGAGATTGGGTTTTGGCGGACATGAGCGCAGCATGATGCGCAATGATCCGCCAAAACGGTTGAGGATTGCGCTGGTCGAGCCATATTTTGATGGGTCGCATCGGGCGTGGGCCGAGGGGTTGGTGGCGGCCTCGGACCACAAGATCGAGATCCTGTCGCTGCCCGCCGCGTTCTGGAAGTGGCGGATGCAGGGGGGCCACGTCACGCTGGCGGACGCCTACCGTGCCGCGGTGGCCGCCGCGGGGCCGTACGACCTCATCATCGCCACCAGCATGCTCAACCTCGCCGGGTTCCTGGGCGCGATCCGTCGGGAGGCGCCCGACACCCCGACGGTGCTCTACATGCACGAGAACCAACTCACCTACCCGATCTCGCCCCGGGATCGGGAGGACCTGACCTACCCATTCATCAACTGGACGTCGATGACGGTTGCCGATGAGATCTGGTTCAACTCGAGGTTCCACTACGACCTGTGGTTTGAGCGGGTCCCCGGCATGCTGCGGCGGTTCCCGGATACTCGACACGACCATCACCTCGCCGGGGTGCAGAGTCGATCCCAGGTTGTCCCGCTTGGTGTTGATCTCCACCGATTGGATACCGAGGCGTCCTCGCGCACCACCCCGCCGCTCATTCTGTGGAACCAACGATGGGACCACGACAAAGGGCCGGACGAGTTGGCAGCCGCCATCCAAGCGCTCGACGATTCCGGTGCGATGTTCCGGCTCGCGATCTGCGGCGAGACATTCGCCACGCTGCCGCCGCCGTTCGAGGGGCTCAAGGCCCGGCTCGGGCCGCGCCTCGTGCACTACGGCTTTGCCCCCGAAGCCGACTACCGAAGGTTGCTGCGTTCCGCCGCCATCGTCCTCTCGACGTCGCGCCAGGAGTTCTTTGGCATCGCGGTCACCGAAGCGGTCTACGCCGGTGCCTTCCCGGTGCTGCCCCGCACCTTGGTGTACCCCGAGCGAATTCCGCCCGAGTTCCACGACCGCTGTCTCTACCGCGACGACGCCGAGTTGCTCGATCTCCTCACCTGGGCGGTGGATCACCCTGAGGAAGCCGGCTCCATCGCCGCCGAGCTTGGATCGACGATGGCTGACCACGACTGGAGTGTGCTCGGGCCGAGGTACGACCGGGAGTTGTCCCGAGTCGCGGCAACCGTATCCGAGGCCGAATCCCCTCAGTAGTCGATGGCGCTGATCTTGCCGAGTTCGTCCATGCGGTGGGTGGCTTCGACAAACCTCACAGTGCCGGTCTTGGATCGCATCACTACAGAATGAGTCTCGATTCGGTTACCGCTGCGGAACTCAACTCCTTTGAGAAGATCGCCCGTAGTTACCCCGGTGGCGGCAAAGAATGTGTTGTCGCTGTCCACCAGGTCGCGGGTGGTGATCACCTGGTTGAGGTCAAGGCCCTCGTCTCTGGCGTACTGGCGCTCGCCGTCGTCGCGCGGCCACAGCTTGCACTGAATCTCGCCTCGCACTGCCGCCATGGCGCAGGCAGCGGTGACCGCCTCGGGAGACCCGCCGATACCAAACAGGACATCGATGCCGCTGTCGCCCTTTGCCGTCGACAGGGCTCCAGAAATGTCGCCGTCGCCGATCAGCGAGATCCTGGCGCCGGCCTCGCGAACCTTGCGGATGTATTCCTCGTTGCGGGGCCGGTCGAGGATGACTGCCGTCACGTCCGATACGGACTTGCCGAGGGCCTTGGCGACTTGCTGGAGATTGTGGGCGACCGGCGCTTCGATATCGACCAGTCCGGCTGCGGCTTCGCCGACCGCGATCTTGTCCATGTACACCAGCTTGCCCGGGGCGTACATCGACCCTCGTTCTGCAAAGGCGATCACTGCGAGGGCGCCCGGCATGCCAAGGGCGGTCAGGCGGGTGCCGTCGACGGGATCGACGGCGACGTCGACAAGCGGTGGGTTGCCGTTCCCGACCCGCTCGCCGTTGAACAGCATTGGGGCTTCGTCCTTCTCGCCCTCGCCGATGACGACGATCCCGTCCATGTCGACGGTCGACAGCACGGTGCGCATCGCGTCGACCGCGGCCTGATCAACCTGGTTCTTGTCGCCGCGCCCCTGCCAGCGGGCGGCGGCCATGGCGGCAGCCTCGGTGACGCGGACCAACTCGAGGGCAAGGTTTCTGTCCGGCTGCTCGCTCATGTTCTGTTGCACTCCTGACATGTCGAATGATTTGGGCTGTGGCTTAGAAGACTCTGACGATGAGGGCATCACCCTGGCCACCGCCGCCACACAGTGCGGCGCCCCCGATGCCACCGCCGCGGCGGCGGAGCTCGTTGATGAGGGTGACGGTGATGCGGGCGCCGGTGGCACCGAGCGGGTGCCCGAGGGCAACGGCGCCACCGTTGACGTTCACCCTGGAATGGTCGATCTCGAGCATGCGTGCCGACCACAGCGCCACCGAGGCGAAGGCTTCGTTGAACTCGATGAGATCGAGGTCGGCGACCTCCAAGCCGGCTCGCTTGAGGGCGATCAGTAGCGCCTCCGCCGGCCGCTCGTGCAGCGTGGCATCGGGACCCGCCGTCTGCCCGTAGGCGAGCACCTCGGCGAGGACGGGCAGTCCTGCCGCCTCAGCAGCGGCGCGGTCGGCAACCAAGACGGCGGCCGCGCCGTCCGAGATCTGTGAAGCGTTTCCGGCCGTCACCGTGCCGTCGGCACTGAAGGCGGGGCGGAGCTTGGCCAAGCCGGCCACATCGGTGCCGGGTCGGATCCCCTCGTCCTTGGTGACGATGAGCGGGTCGGCGCGGCGTTGTGGCACGGTGACCGGAACGATCTCATCATCGAACGCCCCGGCTGAGGCGGCGGCCGCCGCCCTCGCCTGGCTTGCCGCCGCCCACTCGTCTTGTTCCTCACGGTTGATGCCGAGCAGGGTGTTCTTGTTGTCAGAGGACTCACCCATGATGCAATGATCGAAGGCGCACCACAGGCCGTCGTTGTTGAGCGAATCAACCAGAACGCCGTCGCCCATCCGAAGCCCGAGGCGGGCCTTGGGCACCAGGTAAGGGGCGTTGGTCATCGACTCCATCCCGCCGGCGATCACAAAGGTGGCTTCGCCGAGGCGGATGTGGCGCGAGGCCTCGGCAATTGCCGTCATGCCGGAAAGGCATACCTTGTTGATGACGGTGGCTGGAACCGTCATCGGAACACCGGCTTTGCGGGCGGCTTGACGGGCCGTGATCTGGCCCTGCCCGGCCTGAATGACGTGGCCGAAGATCACCTCATCGAGTTGCTGGGGTGACAGCCCGGCGCGGTCGAGTGCAGCCTCGATGACGACGCCGCCGAGATCCATGGCGGTGAGCGAGGTGAAGGCCCCGGAGAACCGACCGATCGGGGTGCGGGCGATGGAACAGATCACAGGGTTCATTGATGTCCTTTCGGAGCCGTCGTCACGATCCTAACGATGCCCGCGCCGTCCAGAACGGGGCTTCGGGCTCTTCTCCATCCGAGACCCTGCAGTCAGCGGTTCAGCCCGCCGATAACCGCCGGATCAACCAGGTTGTGCATGCGGACCTTGCCCCGGGCCAGCAGTGCCCCGTCGGCGTCGCGAGTCACATCGACTTGCCACACCTGCTGGGTCCGGCCGCGATGGATGGGGGTTGCGGTGGCCCGGATCGGGCCCTCGCGGTGGGAGCGAAAGAAGTCGGTCGAGTTGGAGAGACCGACCGCCCCGGGGATGCCACGTTCCATTGCGTACAGCGCCGCCGCGGTCGATGCCGCCGTTTCGACCAGCGCGCAGTAGACCCCGCCATGTACGAGGCCGTATGGCTGACGATGGCGATCGTCGACCTCGACCGTGAGGACACATCCATCGGGCCCGACCGTTTCGTACTCGAACCCAAGATGACCGTTGAGGCCACCGTGCGGATCAATGTCCGTTTCCATCGGATCGACACTCCAGGCTCGTCTGCGCAACACACGGTACCGGTGCGCACCGCTCCGGCCGAGTCCACCGTGGTGACACCGCAACGGCCCGACTACCGTTCTTGCATGTTCCCGTACAACCTCGATCACGTCGCCATTGCGGTCGCCGATCTCGATGCCGCCGTCGCCGAGTACCGCCGGCTCTACGGGGCCGAACCGCTGTATCGGGAGGTTGTGTCCGAGCAGGGTGTCGAGGAAGCGATGATCGCGGTTGGTGGATCGTTCATCCAACTGTTGCAGCCGCTCGGTGCTGAGACTCCCGTTGGGACCTTCCTCGCCAGGCGGGGCGAGGGCCTCCACCACATTGCGCTGGCAGTCGACGACATCGAAGCGGCGCTCGGCCACTTGAAGGCCTCGGGAGCTCGTTTGGTGGACGAGGAGCCTCGGGTCGGGGGTAGGGGAGCGCGGATTGCCTTTGTCCACCCGAAGGAATTCGCCGGGACGCTCATCGAACTGGTCGAGGTGGACGAATGAAGCCATCGTTTGAGATCAGAGGGGGAGCTGAGCCGGAGACGGCGGCTGCCATCATGGCGGCGGTGACTCACCTCATTGCTCGGGAGGAGGAACTGCGAGCCCATCCTCCCCGGCCTCCCCGCCAGCCGGCGTGGGTGCTGGCGTGGCGGCCGCGGGATATCCCGGCTTTGCTTCCGTCCCACAACTACGACACCGCAGAGTGGGGTGTCGTGGCCGGCAATGGCGCCGATGGAGATCCAGCCCCGTAGCCAATGCTACGGGGCCCTCACCATCAGCACGACGTATCCGGAGCGGGCGGCCTCGGTCCATCTTGGGTCGGCCTGCAGCGCCGCCGTGATCGGCCGATCGAGATCAGCGAGCACACAATCGACCCCCGGCGCATCGAGGACGGAGGCGTCACTCGAAAGCGTCCACACCTCCTGGATTTCGATGCGGGCCCGGCCGTACATGTCGTTGCGGCCATCCTGTGAGACCAGGACGTCCGGCCACCTCTGATCGATTACGTATCCGCCGAGGTCGTATTCGTTGAAAAGCCGGCACCCGGCCGGCACCGCAGCGACCAAGTCCGGAGAGAAGCGAGGGTCGACGGTACCGGCTTTGCTCAGGTTGCTCACCTGTTGACCGGCCAGAAGCAGGCCGGCGACCACGAACCCGATGATGAGCGGCTGACGTCGCGGGGCGGCCCAGGCGCGCAGCCAGGGGACCGCAATGGCCGAGAGAGCGGCAGCCACCACCGGAGCGGCGGCCAGGACGAAGAACCCCCCCGTCCTGACCACGCCGATCGTGCCTGCGGCTAGGAACACGATCGGGAGCGAGGTCGAATAGGTCCGCCAGGCACTCAGGCTGGTGACGGCCCACGCCACGGCGGCCATGAACCCAACCAGGAGGAGGCCGCGCCCGTCGGCGACGGAGAGTGGCTGCCACTCGTCGATATTGACCGAAGCGTCGCGGACCGTCAGCGCATGGGTGTAGGCGGAGACGAAGTAGGGGTTCACCAGGGCGGCCCCCGCCACCGCGGCCCCAAGGATCACGGGACGGCGCCAGGTGCGGTCTTCAAACATCCATCCGAGGGCGTACAAGCCGACCACGGCGACGCCGGTGAGAAAACTCCCATGCAGATTGGCCCACAGGACCATGACCCCCGCAGCGCCGGCCAGCGCCCATCTCGATCCGGCCCGGTAGTCCTGCGTCAGGGCAAGCAGCACCGGGAACAGCAGGAACCCGACGAGCAACGGCCGTTCCGAGATGAACGGGTTGATGAGCAGCGTGGCCGCGACCCCGACCGATACCGAGGCCCACGGCCCGGCCCCGCGGCGCCGAGCGCTCCAGAAGACGATGAGGGCGATGCCGACAACGGTGGCACCGCGCAGCAGCGAGATCGCCGTCAGTCCGAAGCCACTGCGCAACCCCGCCCACACGACGTCGCTGAGCCAGGCGTTTGGCTGCCAGGGTTCGCCGTGCGCGGTCCAGGAGAACGAGTCTGCCGCCGGGATTCCCGAGTCGAGGATGAGGTCGCCGGTGCGGAGGTGCCAGAAGACGTCACCGGACTCCAACGCCCCTGCCTGGCTGAAGGCCTGCCACAGGACCAGGATGACGAGCACCACAACGGGAGCGGCCGCGGTGAGGCGCGATGGCGGTGGCTGGGTCATCCGGTCGGTCATCGTATTGGGTCGCGGCTGGGTTGCGGGGGATCCCGGCGGTGTCCTCACGACTCAGGCCGCGGGGTTTGACTCAACGTCGTCGATTGCGGCGGCGTCGGTCGGCGCGGTGACCTGAGCGAGCCGGATCGTGAAACAGAACTGCGATCCGATCGGGAACCGGGGTTCGTACCAGAGATCGCCGCCCATGGCTCTGACCAGAGTGCGGGCGATCGGCAGGCCGAGGCCAACGCCCTGGTCCGACCGTGCGTCGCCCTTGGTCACCTGCTCGAAGTGCTCGAAGATGCGCTGCTGATCGGCCTCTGGGACCCCGGGACCGTTGTCGCTGACGACGACTCGATAGAGGTCGCCGCGGGCTTCCCCTTCGACGAGCACCTGATCGCCCCCGTACTTGCGAGCGTTCTCCAGGAGGTTGCGCAGCACTTGTTCGAGCCGAACCTGGTCGGCGTGAACGACGATTCCCCCCGGGATGGCGACCGCGAACTCTCGGTCGCTGTCCTGGAAGACGAGTTGACCGGTGCGGAAGGCTTCCGTGCGAAGGTCGAGATCGGTGGCGTCGAGGCGGAGGTGACCGGCCTCGAGGCGCGGGATCACGAGGATGTCCTCGACGAGGTTGTTGAGATGTGCCGCCTCGCGGCGCATGATCACCAGAAACTCGTCGATCTCCTCCTGGCTCAGCTTCGGCCACGACTCCCGGAGCGTTTCGGTGAACCCGGCGATGCTCGTCAGCGGGGTCCGCAATTCGTGGCTCACCATTGAGACAAACTCGTCCTTGAGTTGGCCGGCGCGCCGCTCCGACTCGAGCGCAGCCCGCTGGCGTTCGATGGCGGCGTGCAACGACTGGCCGGCGGAGAAGAGGAGCTGGGCGATGATTCCGACGAAGACCAGCGTTGCGAGAAGTGCTGAGGCGACGGCTGCGGCATCGCTGCCGAGCTCGTCGCCCGCCAACGGACTGAAGGCGGCCACCAGTCCTGCCCAGATCGTGGTGTAGACGAGGACAATGAGCACTTGCCCCAGCGGCAGGAGCAGCAGACCGGCCGTCACCAGGTAGATGAAGGCGGCGGCCGCCACTGCCGGGGTTGGGCCGCGGGCGATCAGGGCGACGCCGATGGCGGTCGCGTCCAGGAGGAGAAGTGGTAGTGCGCTCTCTCCGTGAGTGCGCCGGTAGTAGCCATCGATCGCGATGGCGAGACTGGCGGCCAGAATCCAAGGTGCCGGGGTGTGCCCTGCGGCGAGCGCGAAGATGGATCCGAGCGCGATGACAGACGCACCGAGCGCCCGCGAGGTGTTGAAGACCCTGCGGACATCGCGGTACCGAATCGGGGCATCGAACCGATCGGTCGGATCGACGGTGTCCTTCAGGCTCGCCGCTGTCACGTCGGTTGTATCGGTCGGTGCGGATGGGCGCTTAACGAGCCTGTGGCGATGGGCGACGGCGCTCTTCGACGAGCCGATCCACCGTTTCGTCCGGAACCCGCAGGTCGCCCCGCCCGGTGCCGACGGAGAGACTGGGTTTGTAGCGGCCGTGATAGTCCGATCCGCCGGTGGCAACGATGCCGAAATCGTTGCAGAGTTCGGCGAGGTGGCTACGCAGTTCGGGGGTGTATTCGCCGTAGTAGGCCTCGATGCCGCCGAGTCCGGCATCGACCAGTTCTTGGAAGGCGTCCCGATACCCTCCTTCCGGAATGCCCAGCGTGTGGGGATGGGCGATCACCGGTACCGCGCCGGAGGCACGAGCCAGCGCGATGGCCTCAATGGCTTCGAGGCGCAGGCGCGGGCGATAGGCGGGGCGGCCGGTGGCCAGCAGGCGATCGAACGCCTCAGGGATATCGGCGACGACCCCCTTGGCGACAAGTACGGCAGCGATGTGGGGCCTGCCGATGCCGGATCCCGCGGCCTCCGCGCTCACCTCGTCGTAGCTGATGTCAATGCCGAGGTCCTGCAGCGCAGCGACGATCTCGTGATTGCGGGCGGTGCGGCCTTCACGAATCGCGTTGAGACGATCCTGGAGTGGACCGGGCTCGGGCTCCAAGAAGTAGATGAGCATGTGCATGGCGCCGCCCTCCCAACCCACGGAGAGTTCGGTGCCGGGGATGAACCCAAGTCCGGCGGCACCGGCCGCAGCGCGTGCCGCGGTGATGCCGTCGAGATTGTCGTGATCAGTGAGGGCAATGGTGCTCAGTCCGGCCGAAACCGCGGCCCCGACCACCTCCTCGGGGGTACTGGTGCCATCTGACTTGGTGCTGTGAAGGTGAAGGTCGACCGACACAGATCAGAGCCCGAGCATGGCGCCGAGCGACCCTACGGTCGTTGTGGTGACGCTGGCGTCGTCGCCACCGCCCCAGATGAATGCTGCTGCCACGAACAGCGCAGCGATGATCAGCGCCCAGATGAGACCTCGGCGTGCCAGGTCGAGTGTCCTGCGGCGGCGCTGTTCCTTGGTTTGTTCTTGCTGCTTGACGGACCGGTTGGCCCGCTGCCGCTCACGTTTGTCGGTTGCCATTGCGGCGCAAATGATAGAACACCCGAGGGACGCCGGCTCAGCTGGGAAGATCCACCGTCACCTTGACGAGATAAACCGTCTCGAGTGGGGAACTTGGCTCGCCTGAGGAGCTGAACCCGACCGGCACGGCCGCGATGAGGTCGAGCACCTCGAGTCCCTCGATGACCTGTCCGAAGACGGAGTAGGCGGGGGGCAGACCGGCGTCGTCGAGCATGATGAAGAACTGTGACCCACCGGTATCGGGCCCGGCGTTGGCCATGGCGAGGGTGCCTCTGGTGTAGGGGGTGTCACCGGTGGGCAGTTCGTCGGGAATGGAGTAGCCGGGTCCGCCCCGGCCGGTGGCGGTCGGATCCCCCGCTTGCATCACGAAACCGGGAGCGATGCGGTGTGAGGCTCCGCCGTCGAAGAAGCCCTGATCGGCGAGGAACACGAATGAGTTCACCGTCTCGGGGGCTATCGACGGGTCGAGTTCGACCACGATGTCGCCGCACGATGTGCTGATCGTGACCGTGACGGGGGTCGACGGATCGAGACTCATGTCTTCGGGCTCATCAAAGGTCATGAGTTCGATGGGCTCGGGGGCGTCGGCGCCACAGGCGGTCTGCTGGGCGCGGAAGCCGTCGTAATCGGCCGGCCCGAACTGGGGAGCCTCGGTGGCCATCGTCGTGGTGAACTCGGACAGCGGCACTGCCGTGGTCGTGCTGGCTGGAGCGTCGGTGCTCGTCGGCTCGAACGAATCGTCGTCACCGCAGGCGGTGACCAGTAGCGCCAGCGCAAGGGCAACCGGGATGAGGGTTCTGATGTTGAGCTCCATATCGGCGTGCGATGCTACATGCCGACCGGCATAACGCTGAACATCGTGGTCGATCGGTACACTGCGCGGCTCCATGGCACTGATAGTCCAGAAGTTCGGTGGTACATCCGTGGCGGATGCCGAGCGCATTCGCCGCGTGGCCGAGCGCGTCGCGACAACCCACGATGCCGGCAACGACGTCGTCGTTGTCGTCTCCGCCATGGGGAAGTCGACCGATGAACTGATCCACCTCGCCGGGCAGGTGACCGACGGAGCGTATGCCCGAGAGATGGACATGCTGCTCACCGCCGGTGAACGGATTTCGATGGCGCTGTGTGCGATGGCGATTCAGGACCGGGGTTGTCCGGCGATGAGCCTCACGGGTTCGCAGGCCGGGATTCTGACCACCGACGTCCACGGTTCCGCCGAGATCGTCGATATCAGAGCGCACCGGGTGCGCGAGGGTCTCGACGAGGGCAAGGTGGTCATCGTTGCCGGCTTCCAAGGGGTTGACCCGATCGCCAAAGAGATCACGACCTTGGGGCGGGGTGGATCGGACGCAACTGCGGTGGCGCTCGCGGCTGCGCTCCAAGCCGATGCGTGTGAGATCTACACCGATGTCGATGGAGTGTTCACGGCCGACCCGCGACTCGTGCCGCATGCAACCAAACTTGCCGAGATCTCGTTTGAGGAGATGCTGGAGTTGGCTAGTTCGGGGGCTCGCGTGCTGATGGCTCGCTCCGTTGAATTTGGCCGCCGCTACAACATCCCGATCCACGTCCGCTCGTCATTCCACGACGGACCGGGGACGTGGGTGAAGGAGGAGACGATGGAAGAGGCAATCATCCGGGGCGTGGCCCACGATGCCAGCGAGGCGAAGGTCACGGTGCACGGCGTGCCGGACAAGCCCGGCATTGCCGCCACGATGTTCGAGCCGCTGGCCGCGGCTGGAGTGAACGTCGACATGATCGTTCAGAACATCTCGATCAAGGGCGTCACGGATATCTCGTTCACCGTCTCCAAGGATCACGTACCGACGGCCCGCAGGGTCGCCGACGAGATCAGTGCTGAGATCGGGGCCGAGGGAGTCCACGTCGACGACAATATTGCCAAGGTGTCGCTGGTCGGCGCCGGGATGACGACCGAGTTGGGGATCGCCGCTCGAATGTTTCGGATCCTCTCGGAAAACGGCATCAACATCGAAATGATTTCCACCTCGCCCATTCGCATTTCGTGTGTGGTGCGAGGAGACGACGTCGCCGCCGCGGTGGCCGCTCTTCATGACGGCTTCGAGTTGGGTGACAAGGCTGGGGAGGTATCCGCATGATGGGCATCAAGAACCCGCGAGTGGCCGTGGTCGGCGCTACCGGAGCCGTCGGCACCACGATGGTCTCCATTCTCGAGGAGCGAGACTTTCCGGTTGCCGACCTGCGCCTCATGGCGTCATCGCGGTCGGCAGGAAGGACGATTGCCACCAAGTGGGGCGACATCGTGGTCGAGGATCTCGAGACGGCCGACCCTGCTGGGATCGACATCGCCCTTTTCTCTGCCGGTGGCGCCCGGTCGCGGGATTTTGCACCGCGGTTTGCCCTGGCGGGTGGCACCGTCGTGGACAACTCGTCGGCGTTCCGGATGGACCCTGCGGTGCCGCTGGTGGTCGCCGAGGTCAACGACGCCGCAATCGCAACGAATCAAGGGATTGTTGCGAACCCCAATTGCACGACGATGGTGCTGATGATGGCGGCGGGTCCCCTGCATCAGGCCGCCACGATCGACCGGATGACGGCAACCTCGTACCAATCCGTTTCCGGCTCAGGTCAGACCGGGATGGATGTGCTCGCCCACGAAACAGACGTCCTCGGCAAGGATCGAGAGGCCCTCGTCGATGGCGAGTGGTCCGACCCCGGCAGCGACCTCTATGCCCGCCCCATCGGTTTCAACGTGCTCCCGCAGGCGGGATCGTTCACCGAGCAGGGCTACACCGACGAGGAGTGGAAGCTGGTCTACGAGACTCGCAAGATCCTCGATGCGCCCGACATTCGGGTTGAGCCGATGTGTGTTCGGGTACCGGTCATGGTCGGCCACGGCATCGCATCGACCATGTTCTTCAAGCGGCCCCTCAGCCTCGAAGAGGCGCAGCAGATCCTTGCGACGGCTCCCGGAGCGCAACTGTGGGACGACACCAAAGTGCCTACCCCGCTTGATTCGGCTGGAATCGACGACGTCCTGATCGGGCGAGTACGGGCCACGGTTGGAGACACGGGCGGCATCAGCCTGTGGAGCGTGGGTGACAACCTGCGCAAGGGAGCCGCCCTCAACGCCGTCCAACTTGCTGAACTGTTGCTGGACTGACGTGCAAAATCGATCAACCGACGTGCGTGTTGTCCGAATCAGAAGGTACGGTAAGGGAGCACGACGAAGGTGAGAGCCGCCGATGAATGTGTCCGCATCAGTCATCATCGATTGCCCACAGTCTGACGTCTTCGCATTCGTTTCCGACGTCGCCAACATGCCCTCCTGGGTGTCGGGAGTGACCGGCGCCAGGATGCTGTCGGACGAGATGCACGAAGGCGCTCTGTTCACCTGCGAGTACACGAGCAACTGGCGTCGGGCCGACATCGAGTTGCGGGTCTTCACCTTCGAGCCCCCGAACGTTCTCGGCACCGAGATGGCGCGTGGTCCATTCAGTTTCGAGGGCCGCCTCGAACTCGAGACGGTCGACGGTGGCACTCGGGTGACCAACTACATCGTTGCCGATCCGGACAGCCTCTCCACCCGGTTTGCCGCCGTGGTATTTGGTCCCTTCACCCGCGGCAGCATGAGGAAGCGCCTCACCCGGGAACTCGAAGCCCTTGCCGCCGCCGTCAAAGGCGACGCCACCAAAGGCGCCGACGCGTAACAACTCCGGGGGGTGGCCACGGAGCCTTTCTGGGCAACGCGTTTCGCGGGAGCTTCTCCCTCCGACCCTGCGACCATATGAGAAAAGCCGGCGGTGTTCCGCCGGCTTTTCTCATATGGTCGGGACGGCCGGATTTGAACCGGCGACCTCATCGTCCCGAACGATGCGCGCTACCAAGCTGCGCCACGTCCCGATGGGGAGATTGTACCCCCTCAGGTGGCGGTCTCAACCCGAATCCGGTCGACCCGGTTGCGGTCCATCTGGAGAACCGTGAACTTGAGGCCATCGCTGTGGAATACGTCGCCCTCTTTCGGGATGCGCCCCGCGATCGTCATGAGCAGGCCGCCGGCCGTGGCGTATGGCCCGGCGGGCAGGTCACACTCCAGTTCCGCTTCGAGGTCTTCGATCGGAATCCGACCGTCGGCCAGCCACTCTCCGGGGGTGACTCGGACCACACTGGGCATCCCGGGGTCGTATTCGTCCTGGAGTTCACCGACGAGTTCGCTGACCAGATCCTTGATGGTGACGAGGCCCTCGACCCCGCCGTGCTCGTCGAGGACGACGGCGAAGGCGGATCGTCCCGTCCGCAGGGTGTGCAGCACCCGCAGGACCGACATCGACTCGGGAACGTACGTGGGAACCCGCAGCAGGCGAGCGAGCTGTTCGGGCGGCGCGTTGTCGGGAAGCTGGAGGAGGTCCTTCACGTAGAGCACCCCGCTCAACGCGTCGAGGTCTCCCGCGGAGACGAGGTAGCGTGAATGCCCGGTGGCGGCCACTGCCTTGCGTACCTGGAGGAGCGTTACGGGCTCGGTCAGCGTCACGATGTCGACTCGGGGCGTCATCACATCGCGCACCGGCCGATCGGCCAGGGTGAAGAGGGCGTCGATGATCTCACGCTCCACTTGCTCGATCTCACCTCCAACGAAGCTGAGTTCGGCCAGCGCCCTGATGTCATCCTCGGTGACCGCGCTCACCGAGGGGGTGACGGGGATGCGGAACAGCCGGAAGAGGCCCCGGGTGATTCCGGTGAACAAATGGGCGACCGGGCCGAGGACGCGGGATAGTTGGTAGATGGTCGGGGCAACCGCCAGAGAGAATCGTTCGGGGTAGCGGGCGGCCAGGCTCTTTGGTGTGATTTCCCCGACGATGAGGATCACCGTCGTGACGACGGCGGTCGAAACCCACGGTCCCCACGTTTGGCCCAGAAGGGAGACGAACAGCACGGTCGCCACCGATGCGCCGAGGATGTTGACCAGGTTGTTGGCGACGAGCACGGTGCTCAGCAGGCGATCGGGGTCGGAAACGAGCTGGACGACCCGCCTGCCCCGTCTGCCCGAGTTGGCGAGCTGGTGGACTCTCTCCCTGCCGATGCCGATGAGGGCGGTCTCCGAGCCGGAGAAGAAGCCCGATCCGAGCGCGCACAATCCGAGGATCACAACGTAGGTGATGTTGGTGGACGACACGGCGGCGGCGGCTCGTTCAGGCCGGGGTCGTGGTTGGGAGGTGGCTACTCATCGGAGGCTATGGGGGCGGCGTTGGGGACATCATCGTGCGGCACCACGCCAATGGCGCCCACAAGGGCGGTTTCGATCTCGTAGGTCGAAAACGGCTTGGTGACCCATCCGGCGGCACCGGCCCGCTTGGCCAGGAATGTGTCGGCGCTGCGGTCGAGGAGGATGACGGCGGGGATGTCGTTGATGCCGTGTCGGATCGAAGCGTCGCGCAGTGCCCGGGTCACTGCCACTCCGCCCATGGCCCCCACCTGCATGTCGACCACGACCGCGTCGACGTTCTCATCGGTGGCGCGGGCCGCGGCGGTAGCCGGATCATCGTGATCGATCAGGGTGAAGTCTGGTTCGGTGAGCGCGGCGTGCACTTCGTTGCGAACCCACGAGACATCGGCGACGACGAGGATCTTTGGCATCGAGCGGAGGATAGTGACCTCGGTCGCCACCCGGCGCCGGCATTGCGGGGAATACGCAGTGGACACCATCCGGCCTACCATCGACGCCTTCATGGTTCGACGCCTTGCTCTGCTCGTGTTCTTTGCCGCCCCGCTTGTGGGCCTGCTTGCTGATGGGGCTCCTTCCGCGGCTCGGTCCGACGCGCCGGGGCCTGTGGTGGTGGCCGATGTGCGGGGTCCCCTGGATCAGCGGGCCTTGGATTTCCTCGTCGACACGGTGCGCACTGCGGACGCCCAGATCGTGGTTCTCAAGATCGACAACCCGGGGATTGCGTCCGGCGATCCCAGTGAACTGTTCGCTGCGGTTGCAGACGCACCCGTCCCGGTGGTCGCGTGGGTCGGACCGTCGGGAGCCGAGGCCTACGGCGGCGTTGCCGAACTCTTGCTCAGAGTTGATGTCGCCGGTGCGGCGCCGGGATCCGAGGTCGGCTATCTGACGCCAACGGTTGCAGGCGGCGAGGGCGTCGACGTGATCGCCGGCGCAGATCTGACCCTTCCGCTGTTCGACGATGCGGTGACGATTACGCCGGAAGGCCCAAATCCGGAGTTCATTGAGATCGTGAGCCCGACGATCGGTCAGTTCATCGTGGCTTTGGACGGCGCCTTGGTCCGTGGTATCGAGGTTGAAACCGGCGAGACGGTCACCGACGATGGCGTCGAGGTCGTCACGTCGTCGGTCAACGTTCGGTTCGTGAAGCCGGATCTGTTCACTCGTTTCCTGAGGCTTTCCATTCGCCCCGAGGCCACGTTCTTCTTCCTGGTGGCGGGGCTGGCTCTGGCCGCGTTCGAGTTCTACGCGGCCGGCGCCGGCGTGGTGGCCGCGGTCGCCGCCCTTTCGCTCTTCCTGGGCGGGTACGGGATGGCGACGTTGCCCATCAATTGGTTTGCCGTCGCGGCGACGGTGGCGGGCTTGATCCTCTACACGTGGGACTTCCAACGCAACGAGTTGGGCCTGCGCAGCATCGTCGGCACCGGGCTGCTGCTCTATGGCGGGTTTGCGATCACGGACGCTGCGCCGCAGTTCGGTCCGCGTTGGTGGGCGGTGCTGCTGGTCGTTGCCGGCGTGGCGTTGTTCTACCTGTTTGCGATGACCAGTGTGGTGCGATCTCGTTTCTCGACGCCGACCATCGGCCGGGAGTACCTCGTGGGTCGTTCCGGGGTTGCCGAGACCGGGTTTGATCCCGAAGGCATCGTGACCGTTGACGGTGCCCGTTGGCGAGCCCGATCGCACCGGGCGGCGGGCCTTGGGCCCGGGGATGACGTCGAGGTGATCGAGGTGAATGGCATCGTCCTCGAGGTTGGTCCACCTGCCCCGGACTCGGGTGCTCGCGACTAGCTAGCGCGTTTTGCCAAGAAATTCCTGGTCTGTGGACAAGTCTATGGTTAGGTTCCTTGGGCTGTGTGTGAGGACGTGTCGGCTACCTAATTGGGAGGATCCCCCTGTGACTCCGCTTGACCGGTCATGGCAACCTGTTGCTTTGTGTCGTGGGAACCACTCCCACCTGTTCTTTCCCCCCAGTACGACCGAACGCAAAGAGGAACGGGAGCGACGCGAGATCCGGGCGAAGTCAATATGTGACGTATGCCCGGTGCAGGGCAGTTGCCTCAACTACGCCATGGAGATCCGCGAGCCGTACGGCATCTGGGGAGGACTCACCGAGTCGGAGCGTCGCCAGGTGTTTGCTCGTTCCGGCGCTTTTTGACCCGCCGGACATCGCCAGAACGTGCCGTCCACCCTCTGGCATCCAGCCACTCGAGCAGTGGCACGGCCTGACGGCGTGAAACCCCAAGGGCATCCCGGAAGTCGCCGACGCTGAAGCCGTCGGGGAGTTCGGATAGGCGTTCGACGATCACATCGATCTGCTCGGGGAGATACACCAGATCAGGTTCGATCCGTACCAGTTGCTCATCGCGTAACAACGCGTGGAACGTCTCCGTCCCAAGACCGAGCTGTGAGGCGCGAGGAACCGCAAGGCCGGAGTCGGCGAGTAGTTGACGTGCCGCGCCCCACTCCGTTTCCTGCGCCGGTCCCCATCCGCCACTGAAGTCGACGGTGCGAATCGTCGCGCCATCATCGACGAGGTCGTCGGCGCGAGCGGCAAGGGCTTCGAGCACCGTCCCGGTGACGGCGATCGACCCGGTCAGTTCTGCTTTGGGTGCTCCCGGCCGCAGCGGGTTCTCCCGCTGGTACTCCGTGACGGACTGGTGAAGATCGGCCAGCAGCGCGGCGACCTTCCAGTCTGCGATGCCAAGGTCTCCGGCCACGAAGCCGCTCACCGTGCCCCCACCGGTGTCGGTTGCCAGGTGAGCGAGGGTCTCGTGACCGCGCAGCTCCACCAGGATCCGAGCCTGCTCGTCCGGTGTTGCCTCCAGGCCGCGTCGCAGGAGGGGAAGCGTTTCTGGATCGACCTTGCGGGGTGGATGGGGATCGAGGATTCGTCCCCCGCCGACGACGGCGCGACGACCCGTCTCGCGCAAGATGTAGCGGTCACCTATGACCAGGGGAATTGCCTCAGGGAAGTCGACGAGGATGGCACCACTGCCGGCGATCGAGACGGTCTCCACGGTGCGGACCTCAACGGGCCACGACCCGCTTCCCACATGCAAGTGATAGGCGCCCCTTCCCGTCAGTGGTGCTTCGAGTGACCGAACCGTGCGCAGATCGGCCAGGACGCGGCGGGTGGTGCGGAACCGGCCGGCGCGGCCCAGCATCGATCCCCGAACGATGCTGTCGATTCCGGCGCCCGACACATTGACCGCCGCCCTGGTGCCGGGTCCGATGGTCTCAACATCATGCTCGTGGACCTGCAGGTTCCGAATCCGCAACGGATTGTTGCCGGGGAACAGCGTCACTTCCTCGCCGCGGGTCAAGGTTCCTCCGGTCATGGTCCCGGTCACGACGGCGCCGGCGCCGGCGATCGTGAAGGAGCGGTCGACCCACAGCCGGGGTCTGCCGGTGTCCGCCGAAGGCCCAGCGGACCGCACGGCCGCGGCGAGGGCCGCGGTCAGTTCACCGAGCCCATCCCCGGTGATGGGGCTGACCGGCACTACCGGCCAGTCTTCCATCACGGTGCCCGCCACCTGCTCGGCAATCTCGAGTTCGGCGAATAGTCGGGTCTCCTCATCGACCAAGTCGACTCTGGTCAGGGCGATCACGCCGTGCTCCACCTCGAGAAGGTCGAGGACGGCAAGGTGTTCCTCAGACTGCGGCATCCATCCGGCGTCGGCCGCGACGACGAACATAGCCACGTCGAGCGCCCCGACGCCGGCCAGCATGTTCTTGATGAAGCGTTCGTGGCCGGGCACGTCGACGAACCCGACGGTCGAGCCGGGCTCGAGTTCCGTCCAAGCGAAGCCGAGGTCGATGGTGAGGCCGCGCTCCTTCTCCTCAGCCCAACGGTCCGGATCTCGTCCGGTCAGCGCGGCGACGAGGGTCGACTTCCCGTGATCCACATGCCCGGCAGTACCCACGATCGACATGGGTCAGGCGAGCCCGCGCAACGCTGCGATCACGGTGGCATCGTCGCCGGGTGCGACGCTGCGCAGGTCGATCTGCAGGGTGTCGTCGCGGCGCCGGCCGATGACGGGAGGCGAGCCGGCAACGAGTTGCTGCCATGCCGCCTCGGGCGCAGACTCGAGTGCGATGGCCGGCGAGGGGATGAGCTCGCCGGGGACCGAGCCTGCGCCGGGAACCGAGGCCGCCGCAATGACGGCTCCGGCTATGCCCGAGGCCCGCAGGACATCCTCGTGCCGTGCAGCGAGTTCCTCGTACGACAGCGAAACTCGCTGCCAGAAGGGGATTTCATCGCCGCGCCCGGCGGCGTAGAGCTCGAGGGTGAGAGCCAGAGCCGCCAGGGTGACGCCGTCGACCCGCAGGGCCCGGGCGATCGGGTGGGTGGCCATCTTCGCGATGAGGTCGCGGTCTCCCACCACAATGCCCGCCTGGGGCCCGCCGAGCAGCTTGTCGCCGCTGAACAGTACGACCCCGGCTCCGGACTCGATGGTCTGGCGGACGGCCGGTTCGCCCGCCAACCACGCCGGAGGCGGCCCCCCGAGCCATGGGGTTCTCGAGTCGATCAACCCGCTGCCGAGATCGGCAACGAAGGGCACGCCATGACGCTCGGCGAGGGTGGCCAGGTCGCGGTAGGTGACCTCCTCAGAGAATCCTTCGATGCGGTAGTTGGAGGGATGGACCTTGAGTACCAAAGCCGCCGTCGAGAGCGCTGCCTCGTAGTCGGCGAGTCGGGTGCGGTTGGTCGTGCCGACCTCAGTGAGGTCGACCCCGGAGGCGGCCATCAAGGTGGGCAGGCGGAATGACCCGCCGATTTCAATCAGTTCGCCCCGTGAGACCAGGACTCTTCCGGTGCCGGCAAGAGCGGCGAGGGCGAGGAAGAGCGCACCGGCGTTGTTGTTGACGACGAGGGCGCCGGTAGCACCGGTGAGGCTGGTGAGGAGTTCCGTGACGTAGGCACCACGGCCGCCGCGGGCCGCGGTGGTCAGGTCGAACTCCAAGTTGCCGTAGCCGATGGCCTGCTCCATCGCCGCAGCGGCGGCATCTGGCGAGAGCGGAGCCCGGCCGAGGTTGGTGTGGAGGAGTACCCCGGTGGCGTTGATCACCCGGGTTGGGCGCAACGCGGCGAGGTGAACCACCCTGCGGCTGGCCACGTCGAGCGGGCTGATGGGCCGGCCCGCCAGCAGTTCGGCACGGGCTTGCTCGATGGCGTCGCGTGCCAGGGTCTGCAGAATGGGGCGAGGCAGTCCTGAAGCTGCGTCGTCTTCGAGGAGACGTGAGGTGAGCGCATCGACGGACGGCAGGTCCCGCAATTCCATGTGGCGCAGCCTACCGGGACCGGTATGCTCGTTCCCCGTGAGCCGTTTTGTGCCCGCACTCACCGTTCTCTTTGTGATCATCCCGCTGGTGGAGATCGCATTGTTTGTCGCGGTCGGCCGGCAAGTCGGGTTCTGGCCGATGGTGCTCATCGTCATCGTGACCGCAGTCGTCGGTTCGATGCTGGTCTCCCGCCAAGGCCGCAATGCCTATGCGCAGGTGCGCTCGGAGTTTGCTTCGGGCCAGTTCCCCGGCAGGTCGCTGGCGCACGGCGCAATGATCCTGGTTGCCGGTGCGCTGCTGATTACGCCGGGTTTCCTCACCGACATCATCGGGTTCCTGCTCTTGGTGCCTGCAGTTCGCGAAACCCTGCGCCGTTGGGCAGTGCGGCGCTACACGCCGGGACGCACGATCACGCTATGAGCCTGCGGCCGGCGTCGACCATCTGCGTGTTCCGTGGTGGTTCGGCGGGTTCCGAGGTGTTGATGGCCCAACGGGGGAGCGGTGCCCGGTTCATGGCAGGCGCCTGGGTCTTCCCCGGTGGAGTTGTCGACGAGGTCGATCATGGTGCGCACGCCGTCGCCGCCATGGGCGGCTCGACCGGAGATGAGGCGCGGCCCTGGATTGCCGCCGCTCTGCGCGAATTGGTCGAGGAGGCCCAGGTGTGGGTCACCGCCGAACCGCTGGAACTCGATCGCCCCGAAGAGTGGCTACGCGACGAAGCAGTGTTCACGGCGGCTATCGAACGTGGCCTGCACTTCGACGCCGACCGCGTGGTCTACTTCGCCAACTGGATCACTCCAACGATGGTCCCGGTTCGTTTCGATACCAGGTTCTTCGCCGTCGAGGTGGCACCACGCACCCGAGCTTTCCCGGAACCAGGGGAACTCGACGCTGTCGCCTGGGTGACTCCGCACGACGCTTTGGCCAAGGGCCGCTCGGGAGAATGGGTGGTGCCCTTTCCCACGATGAAGACGCTCGAGTTTCTAGCCGGCTTCGATACCGTTGCCGATCTGATCGCCCATGCCAGGAGTCTCCCGGCGGTGCCGGCGATCCAGCCCAGGATGCGGATCGGCACCGATGGCGCCCTCGAGGTGATGCTGCCCGGTGAGCCCGGGTTTGACGAGCTCGAGGACGTCCCGCCCGACCCGGCGGCACTGGCGCGAGCGGCTCAGGCGGCGGCCAAAGGCACGGCCATACCCGAGGTCGGCGGCGATGAAGGTTGAACGGGTGCTGGCGCCCAACCCAAGTCTGTTCACCGGTCCCGGGACCAATACATATGTGATCTCGTCGGCCGGTGATGCGATCGTGCTCGACCCCGGCCCCATCATCGACCGGCACCTTGCTTCGATCGAGACCACCCTTGCCGCCTTCACCCCGACCGCGGTGATCGTCACGCACACTCATCCCGATCATGCTCCGGCCGCCAACGTGTTGGGTGCTCGCCTCGGTGTGCCCGTGCTCGGTCACAGCCCCGGTCCCGAGTTCGAGCCATCGGCAACCCTGGCTGATGGAGATGTGGTGACGGTAGGCGAGATCGAACTGCACGCCATCCACACCCCCGGTCACACCGAGGATCACCTCTGCTATCGAATCGCCGACGCCATCTTCACCGGAGACCACATCATGGGAGGCTCGACCGTGATCGTGGAAGACGTTGCCGCCTACATGGCGTCGCTGCGTCGACTCGAAGGACTGCACCCGGTCCATCTCTACCCGGGCCACGGACCCGAGCTGCCGGATGCCGGTGCGGTCATCACCGAGTACATCGAACATCGCATCGAGCGAGAGCGCCAGATCATCGCGGCCATCGCCGCCGGTGCCACCACGGTCGACGACATCGTGCGAGTGGTATACGCCGATGTCGACGAATCACTGCATTTCGCTGCCGCATTTCAGGTCAGAACCCAGCTCGCGAAGTTGCAATCTGAGAGTCGTGTATCCTTGAATCCGGGCAAGGCAGATGATACGGCCGCTGTTCGACTCGTTGAGGAGCCGACGGAGTGAGAAAACTCGCCTTGCTCGTTCTCTTGCTGCTGACACTTTCCGTGCCGGCGTACGCACAGAGTTCGGGCGAGATCACACCAGGAGACGTCGAGGCAGCCGATGCATATCGGCGGGCCGTTTCGGCGCGGCTGCGCGACGCCACCGATCTCTACGACGCCAACGCCACCCGTGCCGAGGCGTTGCACGACGACCTCGAACGCCTCTCCAGCGAGCTGAGCGTACGTGAGCGCGACTTGGTCGCAACGATGGAAGAAGCCAAGCATGTTGCCATCGAGTTGTACATGTCGGCCGGGTCGGGGAGTGTGGCCCTGCTCGACGCAGGTTCCATTGCCGAGATCCCGGTCCGGGAGGGGTATCTCGAACTCATCTCCGTCAATGACCGTGCCGTGCTCAACCGCCTGCTCGCCTTGGAGGCCAGCTACCTCGATCAGCAAGGCCGCCTCGACATGGCCTCGGCCGAACAAGATGCTGTGGCGGCCGAGATGGAGGTCCAGGCTGCCGCGATCATGGCTGAGCTCGAAAAGGCCGACACGCAATACCGTTCGATCGTCTCGGACTACCAGAAGCAAGAAGAGGAACGGCGCCGACGAGAAGAAGAAGCCCGCAGGCGCGCCGAGGAGGCTGCCCGAGAAGCAGCCTCGAGTCCGGGCAACGACAGTGGTGGCGGCGGTGGCGGCGGTGGCGGCGACGACGACAGTGGTGGCGGTTCGCCGCCGGCGACCACTCCGCCTCCCAGCAACCCGCCCACGGTTGATGCCAGCGGCCGCACCTGCCCGATCGATGGACCGACCGGTTTCAGCGACTCGTGGGGGGCTCCACGCTCCGGCGGTCGTCGCCATCAAGGTGTTGACATGATGTCGCCACGCGGCACCCCGCTGGTGGCCATCGAGGCCGGATACGTGCAGCGCATGGGCAACTATGGACTTGGCGGTGTGACCGTTTGGCTCAAGGGCAACAGCGGGGATGAGTACTACTACGCCCACCTCGATGGTTGGGCCTCCGGGCTGCGTACCGGACAGCGGTTGGCCGTCGGCGAGTTGCTCGGGTACGTCGGCAATACCGGCAACGCCCGCTACACGGCGCCCCACCTCCACTTCGAGCACCACCCCGGTGGCGGCTCGGCCGTAAACCCCTACCCCCTGGTCAGGGCCCTCTGCGGCTAGCAGAGCTCACGCGACTGGAGCGGGCAACTCCTGCGAGTCGCCTCGCTACGCCTGGGCCATTCGTTCCAGCTGTTCGGCGAGCACGGCGATCCGTGACGTGCAGCTTTCGTCTTCGGCCGGGGGGACCAGCGCGACGATCCGTTGCGCCGCGGCAGCGATGGCGCGGGCCGCCGGTGAGTTGGGATGTTCTCGAATCGCCGGGGTTCCGGCGTCGCCACCTGCGACGATGAAGGGGTCGAGCGGGACCTGCCCGATGAGGGGTACCCCGAGATCGTCGGCCAGCTCTTTGCCGCCACCGCTACCGAACAGTGCGTAGTGCTTGCCATCCTCGGTGGTGAAGCCCGACATGTTCTCGATCACGCCGACGACCGGCATGAAGGAACGTCGTGCCATATCGGCGACGCGAGCCGCCACCTTCTGGGCGGCCTGCTGCGGGGTGGTCACGACGACCATTTCCGCTTGCGGTAGCAACCTGGCGAGCGCCATTTGAATGTCACCGGTTCCTGGAGGCATGTCGATGATGAGGTAGTCCATGTCCTGGGGCCAGGCGACATCGCGCAGAAACTGCTCGAGCGCCTTCGACAGCATCAGGCCACGCCACATGAGCGCGGTGTCTTCGTCTTCAACGATGAGGCCGGTCGACACCACGTCGATGCCTTGGGCAC
This sequence comes from uncultured Acidimicrobiia bacterium, assembly GCA_963704825.1. Classification (GTDB taxonomy): domain Bacteria; phylum Actinomycetota; class Acidimicrobiia; order Spongiisociales; family UBA5794; genus CAVPHV01. The sequence continues at coordinate 37,604 of CAVPHV010000011.1, read as the reverse complement.
GAACGGGGACGATCCGGCGGTCCTCGCCTGCGCTGAGTTGCAGGTCGGTAGCGCCGAGCATGCGGGGCACGGAGAATCCCCAGATATCGGCGTCGATGAGCCCGACCCGGTGGCCGGCGTCGGCAATGGCAAGGGCGAGGTTCACGCTCAGCGATGACTTGCCAACTCCGCCCTTCCCGCTGGATACCGCGATCACCCTGGTCAGCGGGCTGACGTTGGTCGGTGGCGCAGTGTCGCGGGCGTGGCGGCGGGCCCGGCTCATCAACGCGCTGCGTTCGTCCTGGGTCATTGCAGAGATCTGCACGCTGACCTCATCGACGTCGGGGAGCGCGGCAACCTTGCGAACCGCATCGGACTCGATCTGATCGCGCATCGGGCAGGCGGCAATCGTGAGGGCGATCTGAAGGGTCACGGAGGAGCCCTCGATCGTGATGCCCTTGACCATGCCGAGATCGACGATGTCCGTCCCCAATTCCGGGTCGATGACACCGCGCAGGGCGGACTCGATTGTCGTGGCGTCGGCCATTGCGGCATCGTAGGCACCCCGCGTCGCCAATATCACTATGTCCATAGTGGGAAATGGTCCGTATACTGCCCCCACACCGGAGCAGAGCAGCTTCCCGAGGAGGCCGAGAACCTTGATCACGAACGAGCCAGAAGTCCAAGGCCAGCCCGCCACGCTTACCGCCAGCGCCGCCGCCAAGGTGCGCGAATTGATCGAGGCGGAAGGTGAACCGGACATGGCGCTGCGTCTCGCCGTTCGGCCGGGGGGATGCTCGGGCTTCTCGTACGAGATGTTCTTCGATGCTCAGGTCGATGAGACAGATCTGGTGACGGAGACCGACGGGGTTCGTCTGCTGGTCGACGCCGAGAGCGCGGCAATGCTGTCCGGCGCCAGCGTCGACTACAAAGAGGCCGGCCTCCAGGGCTCCGGCTTTGCGATCAACAACCCCAACCAGCAGCGCAGCTGCGGCTGCGGCCAGAGCTTCTGCTGAGAGCGAGCAACTAACCACCTGAAGGGACCGGCCGATTGCCGGTCCCTCTTTCGTTCGAGCGTGGCTGGGGCGCGAGAAACCGCGCTTGAACCACGCACGAACCAGATAGCGTGGTCCGGACAACTGCAAAGGAGGTGGATCCCGTGCCAAAGCAGATCCACGACATCAACGGTGCGCCTGCGCCGGTTGGGCCCTATTCCGTCGCCACCGAGGCAAACGGTTTTGTCTTCCTCTCCGGCCAGGTCGGGGTCGATCCTGCGACCGGCGTCCTAGTCGACGGGGGAGTGGCGGCTGAGACCCGCCAGGTCATGGAGAACATCGGGAACATCCTCGGTGAGCTCTCGCTGGGCTACGCCGACATCGTCAAGACGACCATCTTCCTCACCGACATGGGCGAGTTCGCCGTCGTCAATGCGGCCTACGGCGAATACGTCGGCGATGCGAAGCCGGCCCGATCGACGGTGGAGGTCAGCGCTCTCCCGCTCGGCGTCCACGTCGAGATCGAGGTCCTCGCGGCCCGGCCGTAGGCCGCTGACAACCCGGCCCGTTGGCCGCTACCGATCGCTGCGCCGCCGTGGTCGTTCGGAGGACTCGGTAGCCTGTGGCAACACTTCGACGTGAACCGTGATGGAGGTTCGACTGTGACCCGTGACCAGATCTTTGCTGCCCTTCGACTCGACGACGTCAACCCCGGCGCATACTCCGGCGGCTGGATCGAACCGTCCGGTGACGAGATCACCAGCGTCAACCCGACTACCGAGGAACCCATCGCGGCGGTCAAGCAGGCATCGCTCGACGACTACGAACAAGTGGTGACGAATGCCGAGGAGACCTTCCAAGAGTGGCGGATGCTGCCCGCCCCGAAGCGAGGCGAATACGTCCGCCTGCTGGCCAACGCGCTGCGCAACTACAAGGAACCACTCGGGGCGTTGGTTGCCCTCGAGATGGGCAAGATACAGGCCGAGGGTGAAGGCGAAGTCCAGGAGATGATCGACGTCGCCGACTTCGCCGTCGGTCTGTCCCGCCAGCTCTATGGGCTCACGATCCAGTCCGAGCGGCCCCGTCACCGCATGTACGAGCAGTGGCACCCGCTGGGCCCGATTGGGGTCATCACGTCATTCAACTTCCCGGTTGCGGTGTGGAGCTGGAACACCTTCATCTCAGCCGTTTGCGGCGATACCAACGTGTGGAAGCCGTCCAGCCAGACCCCGTTGACGGCCGTGGCGGTCACCAACATTGCCCACGAGGTGATGGCAGGTAGCGGTTTCGAGGGTGTCTTCAACCTCGCCGCCGGCAGTGGCCGTACGGTCGGTGACACCCTGATCAACGATCGACGTCTCCCCCTGATCTCGGCCACGGGGTCGTGCAACATGGGAGAGAAGGTCGGCACCGCCGTGGCCAAGCGGCTGGGGCGTTCCCTGCTCGAACTCGGCGGCAACAACGCCATGATCGTGATGGACGACGCCGACCTCGACCTGGCCACCCGTGCCGCTTTGTTCGCCGCGGTCGGCACGGCCGGCCAGCGCTGCACCTCGTTGCGGCGGGTCATCGCCCAGAGCGGCGTGGTCGACGAGATGGGCAAACGTCTCGTAGAGTCGTACGCCCAGGTCAGGGTTGGTGATCCGCTCGATCCCTCGACGCTGATGGGCCCCCTCATCAACCAGTCGGCAGTCGACACGTTCGCCGCCGCGGTCGGGATCGCTCAAGAGCAGGGTGGAGAGGTGCTCACCGGGGGCAACGTGCTCGACCGGCCGGGCTACTTCGTCGAGCCCACCGTCATTCGGATGCCCGCCGACGCCGAGATCCTCGGAGTCGAGACGTTTGCTCCGCTCCTCTACCTGATCGAGGTCGGGTCCTTGGCTGAGGCGGTTGCCGTCAACAACGGGGTGACCCAAGGTCTGTCGTCGGCGATCTTCACGGAGTCGATGCGGACCGCGGAGCGCTTCCTGTCCCACGAGGGGTCGGACTGCGGTATCGCCAACGTGAACATCGGCACCTCGGGCGCCGAGATCGGCGGTGCCTTCGGCGGCGAGAAGGAGACCGGCGGCGGCCGCGAATCCGGCTCGGACTCCTGGAAGGCCTACATGCGCCGCCAGACCGTCACCATCAACTGGTCCGACGACCTCCCCCTCGCCCAAGGCATCGAGTTCGCATAGGGTTTTGGCGGACATGAGCGCAGCATGCTGCGCCATTGTCCGCCAAAACCCTCTCAGGGTAGTCCGCCCATGGCCACCGTCATACTCCTCGGGACGCTCGACACGAAGGGTCGTGAGTACCTTTCTTGCGCGACCGGGTGGCTGCGGCCGGCTGTGAGATAGTGATGATCAACGCCGGGGTGCTCGATGACCCGCCCTATCCGGTCGAGCTCAGCCGATACGACGTCGCCGCGGCAGCCGGAGCCAACCTCGACGAACTCGTGACGGCTGGCGATCGTGGTGCGGCGGTGACGGCCATGGCCGACGGTGCTGCGGTCATCGTACGGCGTCTTTACGACGAAGGCAGGCTGGACGGGATTGTCGGGATGGGCGGATCCGGTGGATCCTCGCTCATATCGCGAGCCATGAGGGGATTGCCGATCGGCGTCCCGAAGCTGCTGCTTTCGACGATGGGATCCGGTGACATCAGCTCCTTCGTGGGTACCTCGGACATCGCCATGATGTACTCCGTTTTTGACATTGCGGGAATCAATGCCCTGTCCGCTCGCATCCTCAGCAACGCCGCAGCCGCGGTTTCCGCAATGGCTCGGACCCACGAGACATTTGTTGGGTCGGAGACGACGCGGCCCCTCGTCGGGGTCACCATGTACGGAACGACTACCCCTTGTGTCGAGCACGCTCGGCCCATCCTCGAGGCGGCCGGTTTTGAGCTGTTGGTGTTCCATGCGACGGGAGCCGGGGGGCGTTCGATGGAGTCCCTCGTGGAAAGCGGGTACATCACGGCCGTCTTTGATGCGACCACCACCGAACTGATGGACGAGGTTGCCGGCGGCACCCTCACGGCCGGTCCAGATCGGCTCGAGATCGCTGGATCGCTGGGTCTGCCTCAAGTGGTATCCGTCGGAGCGTACGACCAGATCACCTTCACACCTCCCGATGCCGTTCCCGTGACGTATCGCACCCGGACCACTTACGCTCACAATCCTTCGATCACGCTGGTTCGCAGCAACCCCAAAGAGGCTGCTGAATACGGAAGACTCGTGGCGGAGAAACTCAATGCGGCTCGAGGTCCGGTGACGTTGTTTCTGCCGCTGGGGGGTGCTTCGTCCTATGCCGTGCCCGGTGGCGTGTTCTATGACGCAGATGCCGATGAGGCGCTGGCATCGACCCTACGAGCCCACCTCGAACCGCATGTCGAGTTGGTTGAGGTCGATGCCGACATCAACGCTCCGGCCTTTGGGGTCGCGATGGCCCGCCGGCTGATCGAGCATTACGCCCGCTGGGCTGATGAAATCTGAGACGCAGGTCAAGCCCGGCCCGCGGCGACCTCATCCTCTCGGGTCCTGCCGGCGAGCAAGATGAGGTCTTCGTGGAGCTCAAACCACACGTTGTGATAGCTGTCCAACCGGGGTGAGGCGATGAACTCGGGGTTGCCGTCCGCGACCAAAGCCGCCGCTCTCGCCAACCGGGTACGGTAGGTCGTGAGCCGCGGGAGCTCTTGATCGAGCGGGGCCAGCCAGGCGTCGGCGTCGGTGTGGAGGGCGGCGAGGTCTGCGAGCACCCCTGTGTCGTACGCCGCGTCGGCGTGGTCGTTCAAAGCCATCGCGCCGTCCACCTCACGCATCTGCCAGGCCGTCACGATCTCCTTCACCCGGTGGTCCAGGGCAACAAAGGCATCGAGGGCCCGGGCAGCGTTGTCGGTTCCCCAACGCCGCCGATCAGATGCCAGCAACTCATTGCCCACGGCTTTGCCATCGTCGGTCAACTGGAACATGGCCCCAACCATGGCGGCCAATCCGTCGGCGACGAGCCGGTCTAGAGCTGACGTCACTTCGCCCTCTGAGGTCCCAAAGGCTTCAGCCAGCGCCTCGGGCACGGCAAATCCCTTGATGACGAGGATCCGGATAAGGCCCTCCGGGGCTACGGCTGCCGGGTCGCCCATGTAAGCGGGTTCATTCATCGGAGTGCCTCCTGGGCTTGACTCGTCGATCTCGATACCCAGCTCATCGGCCCAGGTCAGCAAGATCTCGGCCTCGGGCACCGTCACGCTCTTGCCGCTGACTGCGCCGATGAGAACCGCGCCGCTCGTCCCGTCGATGGTGATCAGGTCACCGGGCGCGAGGTGACGATCGCCGATGGTGACGCGATCGGGTTCGACCGCGACGGCTGAGGCGCCGACTACTGCTGGAATGCCCCAGCCGCGGGCGACCACAGCGGCGTGGCTCGCCAGACCCCCCGTTGTGGTCAGGATCCCGACGGATTGCGCCATACCGTGAACATCATCGGGTGAGGTCTCTCTGCGGACAAGGATGACCGGTCTTCCCGAAGCAGCGCTCGAGACTGCGGCGTCGGGGGTGGTGACGATCTCACCGGACACGACACCCGGCGACGCCGGCAGACCAACGGTAGCTAGGGGGAGGTCCACGTCCGGCTCGGTGCTGATGCGCGGAGGGTCGATGAGATGCTCGGCCACACGCTCGATCGCTTCGGCTCGGGTCAGCGGGAAATCGGGGTCCTCTGCCATTTCGACGGCGATCCGCAGCGCCGCCTGCGGACTTCGTTTGCCGATGCGAGTCTGCAGCATCCAGAGTTTTCCCTGTTCGATCGTGAATTCGATGTCGCAGACGTCGGCGTAGTGCCGCTCCAGAATGTCGCAGTAGCGGCGAAGCTCTGCACCGAGGTGGGGCAGCCGCGCCTCGAGCGTGGCGAGTGGCTCAGTAGCGTGAGTTCCGGCCACGACGTCCTCGCCTTGAGCGTTGAATAGCACGTCGCCGTAGAGACCGTTCTCGCCGGTTGCCGGGTTTCTGGTGAAGACAACCCCGGTCGCCGACGTGTCGTCCCGATTGCCGAACACCATCGCCTGGACGTTCACCCCCGTTGCCATATCGTCCGGAATGCCCTCGTGAGCGCGGTAGCTGCGGGCCCGGTCGCCGTTCCATGACTGGAAGACCGCTTCGACGGCTGCTCGTAGCTGTTCCCACGGATCGTCAGGGACGCGGTCGACGCCAACGATGTCGCAGTACATCGCAGCGAGGCGCTGGTGACATGCCGCGGCGAAGTCCGGATCCGCGGTGAGTGCTGCGATGCCTGCCGCGGTCGACTCGTTCAGACCGATGTTGAGGATGGTGTCCATCATCCCTGGCATCGATACCGGGGCCCCGGAGCGCACACTCACCAGTAGGGGATCTTCGGGGTCGCCGAAACGTCTCCCGACGGCAGTCTCGAGATGTGCAACGTGCTCGCGCAGTTCATCGTCGAGGCCCATGGGCCAGCCATCGGTCAAGTAGGAGCGACATGCGGCCGTCGAGATCGTGAAGCCGGGGGGACTGGCAAGCCCAGACGCCCGGTCATGACTGCGAGGTTCGCTCCTTTGCCTCCGACGAGGCGCTTCATCTCGTCGAGTGAGATGTCGTGCTCGTGGTCGAACGCGTAGATGTACGTCATGGCAACGGCTCCGTTTGGTTGGTGGCGTTGGATGGCGAGGTAGCGGCGTCTGGACCCGTTGCGGACTCGAGGAGTCCGTGTCTCAGGCGAGCGACGGTGGCCGGGGTGACTTCCAGATCGCACCGGATGTAGTCATCGACCGAGCCGGCGCAGGCGATCATCTCTTCGCGGGCGGCATCGATGTACCGAGCTTCGAGCACGAAGAAGCGTCGTGCCGCCTCGAGCGAGGCTGGGCTCGGCTTGTCCTGGTAGCCGGTTGTCCTCGCCAGGTGGGCGAGTTGCTGGTCGGCCCGCATTCCGACCTGCTGGTTGGTAGCGAGGTAGTCGGCTTGCACCTTCGTCCAGGGCACACCGAGGGCCGATAGGAGGACGGCGGCGGCGATGCCGGTTCGGTCCTTCCCCCCGATGCAGTGGAAGATGGCCGGAAGATTGCCGGGTTCGGCGAGGATGCGGAGGAGTTCGCCGAGTTCACGGCGGTTGTTGCGGACGAACTTGCGATTGGCGACGGTCAGGTCGGGGAGGGCGGTCAGGTCGCCGCCGCGCAAGGCCTCGTGGGTAGAGGCGTCCATGCCGCCTGCGGTGATCGGCAGCGAGAGGTAGTTGGCCCCGGGGGGAAGCCGATCGGTGCCGAACGCCTCAACCTCGAACTCGTGCCGAAAGTCGATGACCGTGCGTATGCCAACGGAGGTGAGTCGGGCGACATCGGTGTCGGTCAGGTTTGCCAGGTTCCCGGACCGGAACACCCGACCGTGCGCTACGGTTGCTCCGCCTGCAGCGGGCAACCCCCCGAGGTCACGGAAGTTCGGAGCGCCCTCCAGTCGTATCGACCTCTCAGGCATCCGACTCCTCGTCATGGTGACGGTGCTTGCCCGCTGCCCAACCTTGAGCTCCCACCGCTTGGTCGCCGCTTGATGGGATGGGTCTTCGAGTGGTGTACCCAAGGGTCGTTCCACCGGTTCAAGAAGCCGAACAGGCGACAACGCCAGGATCTCGACATTGGTCCTTTCAGCTGCGGGTGATGGTGCCTTCCCAGGTGCCGACCTTGTCGCCCTTGAGCGCTTCCTCGTCGAACCAGTAGCTTGTCACCGACTTTGTCTCGGTGAAGAAGGCCACGCCGTCGCGACCCATGACGTGGAGGTCTCCGTAGAAGCTGTTCTTGTGACCGCTGAACGGGAAGACCGAGATCGGCACCGGGATGCCGACGTTCACGCCGACCATGCCGCCGTCGATGCGGCGGGCGAACTCGCGGGCGTGGTAACCGCTGCGGGTGAAGATCGAAGCCCCGTTGGCGAACTCGCTGGCGTTGATGACCTCGACGCCTTCATCGAAGTTCTGGACCCGCTTGACGTACAGGACGGGGCCAAAGACCTCGTCGCGGCCACAGGCCATGTCCTCGGTGACATGATCGAAGACGGTGGGGCCGACGTAGAAACCGTTCTCGTGGCCGGCGACCTCGATCGTTCGGCCGTCGAGCACCAGCTCGGCACCTTCATCGATCGACTTCTCGATCCAACCGGTGACGAACTCCTTGTGCTCGGCGTTGACGAGCGGCCCCATATCGGTGGTCTCTTCGTAGGCAGGGCCGATGGTGCGTTCCTGTGCCAGTTTGCTGATGGTGGCGACGAGCTCGTCGGCGATGGCCTCTTCGACCACGATCACCGGAAGCGCCATGCAGCGTTCGCCGGCGCAGCCGAATGCCGAGTTGATCACCCGTTGGGCGGTTGCCTTGATCGGAGCGTCGCGCAGGATGAGTGCATGGTTCTTGGCTTCGGTCAATGCTTGGACCCGCTTGCCGTGGGCGGCCGCGGTGGCGTAGACATGGGCGCCGACCTTCTTGGAGCCGACAAACGAGACGCCACGCACGTCGGGGTGAGTGAGGAGGCGCTCGGCTTCATGGCGCGAGCAGGTCACGAGATTGAAGACCCCGGCGGGGAGGCCGGCCTGCTCGAGCAATTCGGCCATCCGCATCGAGGTCTGGGGGACGTACGACGCCGCCTTCATGACCATGGTGTTCCCGGTGGTCACCGCCAGCGGCATCATCCAGCCCATCGGGATCATCGCCGGGAAGTTCCACGGCGCGATACCGACGAACACGCCGAGCGGCTCGCGGTAGGTCACCGTGTCGTAGCCGGTTGATACGTTCATCAGCGAGTCGCCCATCAGCGTCACCGGGGTGGCGCAGGCCAACTCGACGACCTCGATCGCCTTGAGTACGTCGCCACGCGCCTCGGCGTAGCTCTTGCCCATCTCGGTGGCCAGCAGCATCGCCAGATCGTGGAGTTCGTGCTCGAGCAGCTCCTTGAGGCGGTACATGACCTGGACCCGCTCGGTGATGGGCGTGTCCCGCCATGCCGGGTAGGCACCATGGGCGGCGGCGACGGCTTGGTCGATCTCCTCGGGGGTACAACGTGGCGCCTCGGCCATGACCTCGCCCGTGCTGCTGTTGGTGATTGGGTACCACTCCTCGGTCGTGGATTCTCTCCACTCGCCGCCGACGAGGTACTTGAGCCGCTTGGTCATGTTGTTCTCCTCAGGGGTGGTTGTCGAGAGTCTGATTGGATCTTCATCGCCATCGCCGTTCAGGACGGCCTCGACGACTTGGTCGGCGGACGGGATCGCCAGGTCCTCCAGTTCGGCGGCCGCCGGGCAGCGGGATGTGGGGCGTCGTCACCCGCACGATGGGACCGTCGAGATCCCAGAGGCACTCCTCGGCCACGATCGAGGCGATCTCGGCCCCCACCCGCACAGGCGGGGGTTCTCCTCGACGGTGACCAGCCGGCCGGTCCTGGCCACCGATCGCAGGCAGGGTGGCGGTGTCGAGCGGGCACCAGGCTGCGCAGGTCGATCACCTCGGCCGAGACGCCCTGGACGGCCAGCAGGCTCGGCGGCCTCGAGCGCCACCGGGCACCATCGCCGCCAGCGCCACGATGGTGACGTCGGATCGCCGGTGGTGCGGACCGCGCGCCTGCCCCAGTCGTGTCGACGATCTCGCCGTCGGGCACGTCCTCCTTGACGGCGAACAGCTTCTTGTGCTCGAAGAAGATCGACCGGGTCGGGATCGCGGACCGCCGCCGCCATCAAGCCGACTACGTCGCGCCGGGGTCGACGGCGCCACCACCTTGAGGCCGGGGATCGCCATCGCCCAGTTCTCGACGCTCTGGGAGTGCTGTCCGCCGAAGCGGGTCCCGCCGCCGTTGGCGGTGCGGATGACCAGCGGCAGGTGCGATCTGGCCGTCGGTCATGTAGCGGGTCTTGGCGATCTGGTTGACCACGATGTCCCAGCAGGTCGCCAGGAAGTCGCTGAACATGAGCTCGCCGATCGGCCGCAGGCCGTTCATGGCCGCGCCCATGATCCCGCCGATGATGGCCTCCTCGGAGATCGGCGTGTCGCGGACCCGCTCGCGGGCCGAACCGCTCACAGCAGGCCCTCGGTGGTCTTGAACACGCCGCCGGCGGCGGCGACGTCCTCGCCGATGAGGACGACGCGAGGATCGCGTTCCATCTCCTGGGCGATGCCCCGGGCGACCGCGGCCGCGGTAGGTCAGTTCCGCCATGAAGAGCCTCCATCTGCCCACAGACCTGGGTCATCAGCGTATCAGGTCCGGGTTCGGGGGACGCGCTTGCGCGGCCTGCACGTGGCGGCATCGATCTCGGCCCGGGCTGCCTCCTCGATCGTCGTCGAGGATCGGTGGCGGGTCGATCCCCATGGCTTCGAGACGAGCCGCGGTAGACGGACGATCGGATCTCGATCCATCCACGACGGCCACCTCATCGTCGGGACGGTACTTGCCGGGATCGGCTCGGGAGTGGCCCTTGTGCCGGTAGGTGAGCGCCTCGACGAGGGAGGGGCCTTCGCCAGCTGCGGGCCCGCTCGAGAGCCTGGCCGTGGCCATGACGTAGACGGCGTCGGCGTCGTTGCCGTCGACGATGATGCGGATCGAGTCCGTAGGCCGACGGCCCGGTCTGCGGCGGGGTACTCGACTGCGGATCACCGCCGAGATCGGCGTGTACTCCATGTATAGGTTGTTCTCGCACACGAACACGACCGGGAGGTTCCACACCGCAGCGAGGTTGACCGCCTCGTGGAAGGCTCCGATGTTGGTGGTGCCGTCGCCGAAGAAGCACACCGGTCACCTGCCCGGTGCCTCGCATCGGGCGAGCCCAGGCGGCGCCGGCGGCGACCGGAAGATGCGCTCCCACGATGGCGTAGGAACCCATGGCGCGCTTTGTCGACGTCGGTCAGGTGCATCGAACCGCCCTTGCCGCCGCAGACACCCGATGCTCGCGCCCGAGCCAATTCGCCCATGCAGCGAGTCCATCGGAGCGCCGCGGAGCAGCGTGTGGTTGTGACCTCGATAGGTGCAGAACGTCATATCGTCGGCGCTCATCGCCGTCGAGAATCCGGCGGCGACTGCCTCCTGACCAGTCCCGAGGTGGGTGGTGCCCTTGACGAGGCCTTGCATGAACAGGTCGTAGGCGCGTTGCTCGAAGACTCGTGCCCTCCACATGGCGGAGTACATCTCGAGGCGGGTCGGGGTGGGGATGGTCGTGCCCGAACCTGGGGATTGGGTGGCGCCGTTGGGAGGCATGTCGCTCATCGCGGCTCCTCAGCTATTCGGATGGTCGGATCGCGCCTTGACGGGTTGCGCTCTGCGGTTGACGATCGACTTCTCGCGAACCTATCATCGATTATCGATAGGTTAGTCGTATGTGGGGCGAGAGGTCTAGCCGACGGGCTCGATGCGGGCAGGTCCGCGCGGTGCGGTCCCGTCCGGGGCCGAGACCCCTCGCTCACTCGAGCTCGCCGCGGGCGAGGCGCGACGCCGTCCGATGTGGTGATGTGAGATCGTCCGACGCACTCATGGAGCAGCAATGACTGAGTACAAGGAAGTCGGCCCGGCGGGCGACCTGCCCGCAGACAAGATCGTTGAAGCAGCCAGAATGGTCAAGACGGGAACGTGGTTCTCATTGGCCGCAGCCAGATTCCCGGGGATGCCGCTGTTTCCGGGGCATCCACCGTTTCAGGTGACCAACTACCGTACCCCCGGTGGGATCCGCGCCGAAGGTGCCCAGCCGTGGGGCCCACCCAATGACGTTGGCCTCGGGTACATGGCCGACGTTGTCAGCGGCACCGCTCACTCCGGTACGCATTTCGATGCGCTGGCCCACATGACGATCGGGCCGGAAAACCGCTGGTATGGCGGTGGGAACACCGCGGAGCACCTCACCGACAAAGGCCCCAGTTTCGGAGACGCGGCCAAGATGCCGCCTTTCTTCACCCGCGGGGTGTTGCTTGATGCGCCTGCTTATCGCGGCGTCGATGCCTTACCGGCCGGGTCGCCGATCGATGCCACCGAGATGCAAGCCATCGCAGATTCGGAAGGTGTGGAGGTTCGCCCCTGGGATGTGGTGCTCATCCGCACGGGATATCTGAAGTACTGGCCGGACGAGGAGAAGATGAAGGCCCACTTGACGGCGGGACCCGACATCTCTGCCGCCGAATGGCTGCTCGAGCGGGGCGTGATTGGCACCGGCACCGACACCGAGACGTACGAGGTACAACCCGCTCCCGACCGTGGCACCCCGGCCAACCCCCAGCCGGTACATGCGCGGTTGCTCATCGAGAACGGCATCTACCTGATGGAGAGTGCCTACCTCGAGGAGATTGCAGCAGCGAAGGTCTACGAGTTCCTCTTCGTCGCGCTCCCGCTGAAGATCAGCGGAGCAACGGGATCAATGGTGGATCCGCTCGCAGTCATCTGAGACGAAAGGCGACGATGAAAGCCCTTGTCGTAACCGAGCCAAACGTCATGTCGGTCGAGGACGTTCCTGAGCCGGAGCCGGGTCCGTTCGAGGTGAAGTGCCGGGTCCAAGCGGTGACCATCTGCGGCACCGATGCCCATCTACTCAAAGGTGACTATCCAGGCTTCTGGCCGCCGAGCTATCCCTTCATTCCCGGCCATGAGTGGTCGGGGGATATTGTTGAGCTCGGCCCGGGGGCCGGGGCGCTGGGATGGGCCGTTGGCGACCGGGTGGCCGGGACATCGCACGACGCGTGTGGCTTCTGCCAGAAGTGCGTCGAGGGCCGCTACAACTTGTGCGAGAACTACGGCAAGGAAGGCCTCCACCGCCAGTACGGGCACAACTATCAGGGCGCCTATGCCGAGTACGTCGTGCACGGCGCAAAATCGGTGTTCCACCTGCCCGACGCCCTTTCCTATGGCGAAGGAGCGGTCCTCGACCCAGCGTCGATCGCACTTCACACTGCCAACCGCGGCGGGAACAAGCCGGGAGACACCGTGGTGGTGCTCGGCCCCGGCCCGGTTGGTCTCCTGGCCGCCGAGGCGGCTCGGGCCCGTGGCGCCGGCCGCGTGATTCTGGTCGGGCGAGGCTCGCGGCTCTCAAAGGCGGAGGAGATGGGGAATGAGATCGTCGACTCGCGCGCCGACGACCCGGTGAAGTCGATCCGAGACCTCACCGACGGCGTGGGCGCCGACGTTGTGCTCGAGTGTGTCGGTGTTCCCGTCACGTTCCAGTGGAGTCTTGATGTCCTGCGCAATGGCGGGCGGGTAGCTTGCGTCGGCATTCCGGTTGGGCCAGTGGAGCTGTCGCTTCAGAACCTCGTGCTCTACGAGCTGGAGTTGGTCGGGTCGCGCGCCTCGGCGGGGGAGATGCGACAGGTCATTCCGCTGGTGATGAACGGGCAGATGCGGGTCCGGGAGCTGATCACCCACCAGTTCCCGCTGACCTCGTTCCCCGAAGCACTCGACACATTCAATGAACGCCGCGACGGAGCCCTGAAGGTCATCGTCGAACCGTGACCGCCGGCGCCTCGCAGCTCACGCCAAGCGATGTCGGCGGTGAGCTGCAGTGGCGAGTCGTCGTCGCCTCGATATTCACGATCACAGTGGGAATCCTGCCGGGATTCCTCCCAGGGGCACTTGCGGTGCAACTGGCTGACGCGATGGGTATCGCCGAGGCAGGCGTTGGGTTGGTGGTCGGCGCCTTCTTTGGGATGTCGGCGTTGGTGTCGCCGCGGTTGGGTCGGCTGGCGGAGCGTCTCGACTGGGCGCCGGCGATGCGAGCAGCTTGCCTTGGTTCCGCATTGACCCTGCTCATCACCCCGCTCGTGGCGCAGAACGTTCTCACTCTGGGCATAGTCACCGTTGCCGGGGGCATAGCGCTGGCGCTGGCGCATCCCTCGGTAAATCTGGCGTTGGCCCGCTGCACTCCGGTCGGACGCCAAGGGTTGGCCTATGGCTTCAAACACGCCGCGATCCCGGCGGCCAGCGCTATCGCCGGTCTCGGGCTGCCGCTCGTTGCGATCCCGCTTGGGTGGAAATGGGTGTATGTGATGGGTGCGGGATTGGCGCTGGGAGCGGCGGTCTTGGTCCCGTGGAAGCCGCGTCGCTACGAGATCGAGCCAACGGAGAGCGGCGCTGCGCACCAGGCCCCCAGGAGTTCGCCGATGTCCTTGCTGGTCGTCATGGCGGTGGGAGCGGGTCTCGGGATCTTCGGGATGGACGCGTTGGCGACGTTCCTTGTGCCCTATGCGGTCGAGGTGGGCTTCGGTGAAGGTGCGGCCGGCGTGTTGCTCGCCGTCGGAAGTGCGGCCGGCATTCTGATGCGATTGTTCGCCGGATGGATGGTCGACCGCCGCGCCACGGGCGGTCTGGTCACGGTGGCGGTCTTCCTCGCCTTGGGCGCCGGCGGTATCGCAATGATCGCTACCGGGCAGGACCCGGCGATCATCGTGGGTTCTCTAGTGGCGTTCACGTTCGGTTGGGGTTGGTCGGGCCTCTTGACCTATGCGGTAGTTCGTCGCAACCCGGCCGCCCCGGCTGCGGCGACGGGTATCACCATGACGGGTGTCTATACGGGGGCGGCCGCTGGGCCTGCCCTCTTTGGGTTCGTTGCTGAGGCCTCTTACACCACGGCTTGGGTGGTGATGACGGTCGCTCTGGCACTCGGGGCGATCCTCATGACCACCGCCCTGCTGCGCGACCGCGCCGCGCCGGAGCCCTGAGGCAGACCGGCCAAAGCGGCGTCCCGGCTCAGCTGGTCATCTTGTCGTAGAGCGATGCAGCGTTGAGGGTCTGGATGTGGTCCATCATGTAGCCCTGGCCGATATCTACCGGATAACGATCCCGGAAGTGCACCCGCTCCATCGTCTCTTCGCGAGTCCATCCAGCAGCAACCGCGGCAGCAACGCCGGCGACCCAGTCGAGCAGGTTGCTGCGCTGCCGATCGAGATAGCTCTTGGGCTGGATTGGGCCGTGTCCCGGCAGGATGGTGTCGAAGTCGAGGGTGCGGATTCGCTCGAGCGCGGCAAGCCACTCCTCGACGTTGGAGGTCATCAGCCAGGTCTGGCACTCCGAGAAGATCGTATCACCGGTCATGACGACCCCCTCGGTCGGTACGTAGACCACGATCTGTCCGGGAGTGTGTCCCGGGGTCCACAGCAGCTCGAATCGATGGTCGCCGACGTCGAGGGTGACATCCCCGGTGAAGACGACGGTGGCCTTGTTGTTGTCTGCGTAATAGACGTCGCGATCGGGGAAGATGGCCTCTCCCTCAGGGTCATCCGTTGGGATGGCCTCGAGAGCATACGCGTACGGATCGAGGTCGGGGGTAACCGTCATGAAGTTGTCGTAGACACCCTGGTGGTGGATCACTGTTCCGGCGCCTCGGAAGTAGTAGTTGCCGAAGATGTGATCGACGTGGTGCTCTGTATTGATCAGATAGCGGATCGGCCCATGGCTCTCCGCTTCCTCCCGCATCGCCACGGCCTTGGTCGGCAGTTGGGGGGTGTCGACTACCACAACGCCATCTGAGGTCTTGACAAAGCTGGGGTTGCAGCCCCGCAGCTTGGTGTTGGTGAAGACGTTCTCAGTCACCTGTTCCAATGTTGTTCCTTCCTCGGAAACCAAATCACTGTGTGGCCGTCAGGCCGCCGTCGATCGTGAGGATCTGTCCGGTGACAAACGACGATGCCGGCGAGCAGAAGAAGAGCACGGCGCCGACCAGATCGTCGGTGGTCCCAACCCGCCGCAGCGGGATGCGGTTGACGATGCCGGCCTTGAAGTCCGGATCATCGAGCAGCATGGCTACCTGCGGCGTATCCACGAATGTTGGGGCGATGGCGTTGGCGTTGATGCCGTACTTGGCCCACTCGGTGGCCTCCTGGCGGGTCAGCGAGTCGATCGCTCCCTTGGCGGCGACATAGGCCGAGTAGCCGGCATCGATTCCGAGTTGACCGCGAACCGACGAGATGTTGAGGACTCGTCCGCCTCGGCCTCCGGCGATCATTGCCTTGACGGCAGCCTGCGTGGGGAGCCAGGCGCTGGTCACGTTGAGGTCGAAGATCCAGTTCCAGTCATCATCGGGATAGTCGTGCGCCTCGTGGAGCACGTTGCCGGCACCGCCCCCTACGCAGTTGACGATGATGTCGACGCGGCCGAACCGTTCCACGGTGGTGGCGATGGCCGCCTCGGCCTGCTCCCGGATGGTCACATCGGCGGGGACGGCGAGCGCGATACCGCCGTCGGCCTCGATCTCGTCGACCACGGCCTGGGCGCGATCCTCATGCCGGCCGATGACGGCGACCGATGCGCCGGCGCGGGCCAGTGCCGCGCACAGGGCGGAACCGATGCCCCCGCTGCCGCCGGGGACCACCGCAACGAGGTCGTCGAGGCGGAAGATGTCTGTCACGCTCATGTTGTCCCTTCCAATGTCGAGGAGCCCGCTGTGCCCCCTCGCCCGGGTCATCTACTTTGGAGGTGTTCTGAGACAACTGCTGCTACCTGGCCAGAAGACAGTCGGTACTTGTCGAGCAACGCCTCATCGGGTCCCGACTCGCCGTACGTGTCGAGGATCCCGTGGAACCTCATCGGGGTGGGAGCATGCTCGGCGAGCACCTCCGCCACCGCACCACCCAATCCACCAAGGATCGTGTGTTCTTCAACGGTGATCACGAACCCGGTCTTCTCGGCGGCCGCAACCACGCTGGCGACATCGATCGGCTTGATGGTCGGCACGTGCAGAACGTGGGCGTCGACGCCCTGTTCGGCCAGCATGTCGGCTGCCTCGCGGACTCTGATTGACTGCGGTCCGCTGGAGATCAGCGTGACGTCGCTGCCCTCTCGGACGACGACGGCCCTGTTCAGATCGAACCTGTAGTCACTGTCGAAGAGCCGGGGCGTGGGTTGCCGGGTGAGGCGCAGGTAGGCCGGTCCGTCGTCATCGACGAGCGCCTTGATTCCCTGGGCCGTCTCGATGTCGTCGGCCGGGCAGAGCACGGTCATGTTCGGCATTGCCCGCATGATTGAAACGTCGTCGAGCATCAAGTGGGTCTTGCCCGTCATCCCCGCCAACAGGCCCGAGTAGGCACCGGCGATCTTCACCGGCAGGTTCGGCTGGGCGACGATGACCCTTGTGGTGTCGAGCGCCCTGGCCACGGCGAAGGCGGCAAAGGTGCTGACGAAGGGGATCAGGCCAACCGACGCCATACCGGCGGCAACGCCCATCATGTTCTGTTCGGCGATGCCCATTTGGTAGAACCGGTCGCCGTGGGCTTCTTCGAAGATGTCTGCCCGAGTCGAGTTGCCGACGTCTCCGTCGAGCATCACGATGCGCGGATCGGTGTTGGCCAGCTCAGTCACCGTCTTGCCAAACGCAACACGAGGGGCTTCGCCCATTTGCTGGGTCGTCATGCGTCACCTCCGGGGGTCTCGCCGAGTTCCGCCAGAGCGATGGCGTACTCCTCGGCATTGGGGACTTGGCTGTGCCAGGGATAGTTGTTCTCCATGTAGGACACACCCTTGCCTTTGACGGTGTGGGCGATGATGGCGACGGGACCTTCTGCGCCTCTGGCGGTGTCCATGACGTCGAGGAATGCGGCGATGTCGTTGCCATCGACCTCGAGTACCTCCCAGTCGAATGCCCTCCAGCGATCGACGAGTTGGTTCCCCGTGTAGGGGGAGAGGCGGTCGGTGGCCGTTTCGCCGCGCCACCCGAATTGCTGCAGCCTGTTGTGGTCGACGATGGCAACGATGTTGTCCAGACGGTGTCGCGAGGCCACGTGGGCGGCCTCCCAGACGATGCCCTCGTTGCACTCGCCGTCGCCGATCATGACATAGGTCTGGAATGCTGAATCGGTGGCACGCGCCCCGAACGCAATGCCGGTGGCCCCAGAGAATCCAATCCCCAGCGAACCGGAAGACATGTCGATGCCGGGAAGCGCGGTCATGTCGGGATGTCCCTGGAGCCGCGAGCCGATCGAGTCGAAGGTGTTGAGTTCGTCGAGCGGGAAGTAGCCCCGGATCGCCATCACCGTATAGAGGGCGATGGAACTGTGGCCCTTCGAGAGCACAAACCGATCGCGGTCGGGCCAGTTCGGTTCCTCGGGCCGGATGTTCATCACCCGCCAGTAGAGGGTGGTCAGCATGTCGGTGGCCGACAAAGGCCCTCCGAGGTGCCCGCCTCCGGCGTGATAGATGGCTTTCACGATGGCGACTCTGGCCTGACGGGCGAGTTCCTCGAGTTCGGCGACGTCGGGTCGCTCCAAGAGTTCAGCGGAACCGGTCACATCAACGCTCCTCGTTGGTTGGCACAGATGAGATGCTCTCCGGCACGATCCGACGACGGCCGGCGTGCCCCGCGACTGCTGAAGCTGCCCGGACATGTCTCGAACGGTGCGAGAGGGAGACCACGGTAGTCACGAATTGGAACGTTCCCGTCGTCTCAGGGTAGCCTCAGGGTCACCCCATCTGGCCTCACCGGCGAAGGTGATCAGGCGGGGACCTCCTGTGGCGCAAGACGGGACCTTCGGCAAGCTGTGACGGAGTCGCCGGTGGGCCAGGATGCCTATGTACCGCAGATCCGCCGTCGCCCGCAGGACTCAGCGGATCAGGAGCACACGAACAATGAAACCGGAACTCGTTGGGTTCCCCGAGCGAAGAGGATGGCTGGCGAGGACATGGTTGCTTACCGTATTGCAGTGATACCCGGTGACGGGGTGGGACCCGAGGTTGCGGCAGAAGCAACGGCAACGGCAGCGGCTGCCGGAACCAAGTACGGGTTCGACATCTCGTTCGAGACCTTCGACTGGAGCTGTGATCGCTACCTCGAGGTGGGCGAAATGATGCCGGAGGACGCTCTCGAAACGCTCGCCGCCTTCGATTCGATCTTCCTCGGCTGCATCGGCGATGCCGGCAAGGTGCCCGATCACATTTCGCTCCAGGCGCTGCTGAAGATTCGCAAGGGGTTCGATCAATACGTCAACCTGCGGCCGATTCGCATCTATCCCGGCGTGTCGTCGCCGGTGTCGACGGTCACGCCCGAGTCGCTCGACATGTTGGTGGTCAGAGAGAACACCGAAGGTGAGTACTCGGGGATTGGCGGCATCTTCAAGGAGGGGACGCCGGACGCGGTGGCGCTGCAAACCGGCGTCTTCACCTACAAGGGCTGCGAGCGGGTCATCCGCTACGCCTTCGACCAGGCCAGGGAGCGGTCCAAGCTCGGACCCGACGGGAAGGTCGGCAGGGTCACCAATTGCACCAAGTCGAACGCCCTCAACTACTCGATGGTGTTCTGGGACTCCGTCTACGACGAGGTGGCGGCCGACTACCCCGACATCGAGACCGACATGGCATTGGTCGACGCATTGACGATGTGGTTCGTCAAGAACCCCGACTACTTCGACGTGGTGGTCGCCTCCAACTTGTTCGGGGACATCATCACCGACCTCGGCGCCATGTTGCAGGGCGGGATGGGTTTCGCCGCCGGCGGCAACATCAACCCCGAGCGGGACTACCCGTCGATGTTCGAGCCGATCCACGGCTCCGCCCCCAAGTACACGGGACAGGGCCGAGTGAACCCGATCGCGTCGATCGAGGCGGTCAGGATGATGCTGGCCCACCTCGGTGAAGATGAGGCGGCCGCCGGGGTCGACGCCGCGGTGGCCGCGGTGCTCGCCGCCGGTGAGGTGAGGACCAGAGACATCGGGGGCACCAGCAGCACCGCCGAGGTCGGCGCGGCCGTCCGCGAACAACTGCTGGCGTCCTGACGGACCAGCAGAGAACCAGAGAACGAGCGAGGAGAGAACATGGACAAGGTGAAAGTTGGCGTTGCCGGGTTTGGCGTGATCGGTCAGCGTCTCGCCGACGGGGTCGCATTGCAGGAGGACATGGAACTGGTCGGTGTCGCCGACGTTGCTCCGACGCTTGCAGTCAGGGCCCTGGTCGAGCGGGGGATGCCGTATGACCTCTACGCCGCGGTGCCGGGCGCCGTTGAGGTGCTCACCGACGCAGGGGTGCCCGTCACTGGGACGTTCGACGAGTTGCTCGACAAGGTCGACATCATGCTCGACGCCACCTCAGCGGGCATCGGCGCCAAGAACAAGCAGCTTTACCAAGCGCACGGACTCAAGGCGGTGTTTCAGGGCGGCGAGGCGGGCGAAGTCGCCGATGTTTTCTTCCATGGGTACGCCAACTATGACAAGGGCGTCGGTGCCGACTACCTCAAGCTGACGTCGTGCAACACGACAGGCCTGATTCGGGCGGTCGATTGCCTTGACAAGATGGCGGGGATCAAGAAGGTCGCGATCACCATCATCCGTCGGGTTGCCGATCCAGGTGACACGTTCCGCGGCCTCGTCGACTTGCTGCTGATTGAGCCGATTCCCAATCACCAGGCCGTCGACCTCATGAACATCATGCCGCATGTCGACGCCACCGGGCTACTGGTTCACACTCCGGTCACCCACGGCCACATCATCACGCTGGTGGCGACGCCGAAGCGCAAGGTGACAAAGGAGGAGGTCGTCGACGCCTTCCGCGCCCATCCGCGGATCAGGGTCGTCAAGATCGCTGAGGGCTTCGACTCCAACACTGCGATGTTCAACTACGGGCGCATGCTGGGCAAGCCCCGCGGCGACCTCTACGAGATCGCCGTGTTCGAGGAGACCATCGGTTTCTCCGGCGACGACATCATGTTCGCCATCAACATCCCGCAGGAGTCGGTCGTGGTTCCCGAGACGATGGATGCAATTCGGGCTGCGATGCCGATGGAGACCGATGGTGCCCAAGCGGTCACGCTGACCAACGACTACCTCGGGATGGCCTGAGCGACTCGACCTATCGAACTTGGTGAGGAGGCGGTATGGCGCCCATTGCGACGATTGACGATCTCGACCTCGACGGGACGCGGGTGTTGCTGCGGGTCGATATCAACTCTCCGATCGACCCGGACACGGGCCGGATCGCGGACGAGACGAGAATCGACAAGAGCCTCCCCACCATTCGGGATCTCGCCGCCGGCGGGGCGCGGCTGACCATCATCGCTCACCAGGGTGACACGCTCGACTACCACAACCTCGTCGGGCTCGAGGAGCACGCCGAGAAGCTCGCGGCGAAGTTGGGACGACCGGTCGGCTACGTCGATGACGTGGCCGGACCGGAGGCCCGGGCCCGCATCGCGGCCCTCGAGCCCGGTGAGATCCTGCTGCTCGACAACCTGCGTTTCCTGACCGAAGAGGTGTCGACGTTCGAGGCCGCGGTGAAGCTGACTCCGGCCGAGATGACAAAAACGTACCTGGTTCGCAACCTGGCGCCGTTGTTCGACGTGTACGTCAACGATGCCTTTGCTGCGGCCCACCGGGGCGCACCATCGATGGTGGCGTTCCAGCAACTGATGCCCTCCGCCGGTGGCCGGTTGCTGAGCGCAGAACTCGAGGCACTAGAGGCGGTGGCGGGCAACCCGGCTCGTCCCTGTCTCTTTGTGCTCGGCGGACTCAAGATCTCCGATGCGTTCTCGATGCTGCAGCAGGTGCTCACCGAAGGAACCGCCGATGAGGTGCTCACGACGGGGATCACCGGGCAGGTGATGCTGCTCGCCGCCGGCAATTCGCTCGGCGCGGGCTCCGAGCAATTCATCGCGGATCGTTCGCTCGAGGTGTTCATCCCCGAGGCCAGGGAATACCTCAGGTCCTTCCCCGGCAAGATCCGCATGCCGGTGGACGTTGCCATCGAACGTGACGGGCAGCGGGTCGAGGTCGCCGTCGAGGATCTCCCGGTGCCCGAGCCGATCGTCGATATCGGCAGCGCAACGATGGCCATCTACGAGGAACGGATCGCGGCGGCCGCAACGATTTTCGTCAACGGCCCGGCCGGGGTTTATGAACGCGAGAACAGCGCGGAGGGAACGCGTCGTTTGTGGGCGGCGGTTGCCGATGCGTCCGGCACGTCGGTGATCGGCGGTGGCGACACCGTCAGCAGCGCCGGGCGGTTCATAGACACTGCCCGCATCGACTTCGTGTCAACGGGTGGCGGCGCCCTGATCCGCTATCTCAGCGGCCAGACCCTCCCCCTCCTCGAAGCCATGAAGGGCAGCCAATAGGGTTTTGGCGGACAATGGCGCAGCATATTGCGCTCATGTCCGCCAAAACCCTCTTGGCCTCTAGCCGAAGCGGTAGCCGACGGAGCGGACGGTGGTGATCCAGGAGCTGCGCTCTTCGCCGAGCTTGGAGCGCAGGCGCCGCACGTGGACGTCAACCGTGCGAGAGCCACCGAAGTAGTCGTAGCCCCACACCTTGGCGAGGATCTGCTCCCGGCTCCACACCCTCGCGGGGTTCTCGACGAAGAAGCGCAACAACTCGTACTCCATGTAGGTCAGGTCGCGGGGCTCGCCGGCCACGGTGGCTTGGTAGGTGGCCGTGTTGAGCTCGAGGTCGCGGAAGCGAAGCACCTCTTCGGGATCGGAGCGCGTCGGGGATGCCCCGAGACGGCCCAGCCGCACCCGGAGTTCCGTGCGGTCGATCGGGGAGAGGATGAAGTCGGCAAAGCTGGGATCGTCTTCGATCTCCGTCGTCATGGTTCGGTCGATGACGAGGAGTACGGCGAGGTCGTGCGTTTCGGCGATTTTGTGCGCCGCGCCAAGACAGCGGCCGAGGTCTTCGGCGACCTCGACAACGGCGGCGACCCAACCGCCGGGCGGGGTGCGAGTTCCGATCGTATCGATATTGTCGATCGGTACCGGCTGGAAGCCTGCGGCGATGAGCGCTGCCGTCAGCGTCGGCGTTGGATCGGCGGGATAGATGGGAACAAACATCACAGCACCGGTAGGTAGTTCTCCAGCTCGTAGCGCGACACGTGGTGTTCGTAGCGTTCCCACTCGATCCGCTTGTTGCGCAGGAACCACTCGAACACATGGGGACCAAGTGCGGTGGCGACCAGGTCGGACCGCTCCATGACGTCGAGCGCTTCGCTGAGCGTCGACGGGAGTCGGTGGACACCACTGGGCGATGCTGCACCCTCGCCGTTGGGGCCCTCATCGGGAAGCTCGTAGTTGTTCTCGATGCCGGCGAGGCCTGCGGCCAGGATCACCGAAAACGCCAGGTAGGGGTTGCAGGCGGGGTCCGGAGCCCGGTACTCGATCCGCACCGAGCGTGACTTGTCGGCCTTGGTCGGCGGGATGCGGACGACGGCAGACTGGTCGTTGCGTCCCCACTTCTCGTAGACCGGGGCATCGAACCCGGTGACCAGCCGCTTGTACGAATTGACCCACTGGTTGGTTACGGCCGTGATCTCCCGTCCGTGGTGGAGCAGTCCGGCGACAAATCCACGGGCCGTCTTCGACATGGCGTAGTCGGCGCCCTCTTCGTAAAAGGCGTTGTCATCGTTCTGGAAGAGGGACAAGTGCAGGTGCAGGCCCGAGCCGTCGTGACCCTCTAGCGGTTTGGGCATGAAGGTGGCGTAGATGTCGTGCTCCATGGCGACTTCCTTGACGGCGAGCCGGGTCGTCATCAGATTGTCGGCCATCGACAGGGCATCGGTGTGACGCAGGTCGAGTTCGTGCTGGCTGGGGGACACCTCGTGGTGGGATGAGCCGACCGGGATGCCGAGACGCTCCAATACCGTGATGGTGTGGCGGCGGTACTCCTGGGCGACGTCGAGCGGGGTCAGATCGAAATAGCCGCCCCGATCGAGGGTCTGGGGTTCTGCGCTGGTGTCCTTGAAGTAGAAGTACTCGACCTCAGGGCCGACGTAGAACGAGAAGCCCAAATCGTGAGCTCTTTGCAGATTTCGCCTCAGCACGGCACGAGGGTCACCGGCGAACGACTCGCCTTCTGGGGTGACGATGTCGCAGAACATGCGGGCGACGCCGCTGGTGTCGTCGTGCCAGGGCAGGATCTGAAAAGTGGTCGGGTCGGGCCGCGCCAGCATGTCGGATTCACGATTGCGAGAGAACCCGTCGATGGCAGATCCGTCGAACCGAACGCCTTCTTCGAGGGCGGTCTGCAACTCGGCGGGGGTGATGGCGAACGACTTGAGGAAGCCAAGGATGTCGGTGAACCAGAGTCGAATGAAGCGAATCCCCCGTTCCTCAACGGTGCGGAGAACGTACTCTTCCTGTTTCTGCATCGGTTGCCTCGCGGTGACGTTGGTGAGGTATTGGCCCGGATTGGTGGTCATCGTAGGATCGATTTGAAGGATCTGGGCCGGGTTTTGACATCTCGAAACACACCGTTCACATTTCGGTCACGGGGGTGAAACGCTCTGCTGGCAAAGTGCACTCCACCGGGTGGTCGTGCATGTGTGTGCGCCCGCCCGGCATCACCTGCTACGGATAGCTGATACGCCCAGGAACGGAGAGACAGACAATGGCCTACAGGGCAGAGTACATCTGGATCGACGGGCAGAAGCCGACGGCTCTGCTGCGGTCCAAGACCAAGGTCGTACCCACCGGCGAAGAGCCGCCCATCTGGGGCTTTGACGGTTCGAGCACCGAGCAAGCCCCCGGAGCCAACTCCGACTGTGTGCTGCGCCCGGTGCGCGTCGTGCCCGACCCGATCCGCGGTGGTGACGATGTCCTCGTCATGTGCGAGGTGCTCAACACCGACATGACTCCCCACGAGACGAACACCCGTGCCGCCTGTGTTGAGGTTGCCGAGCGGTACGCCGGCCACGAACCGTGGTTTGGCATCGAGCAGGAATACACCTTCTTCAAAGACGGCCGCCCTCACGGCTGGCCGGTCGGCGGGTTTCCCGCGCCTCAGGGTGGCTACTACTGCGGCGTCGGCGCGGATGAGATTTGGGGCCGTGACGTCGTTGAATCCCACACCAAAGCCTTGATGGACGCCGGCATTGCGGTGTCCGGAACGAATGCGGAGGTGATGATCGGTCAGTGGGAGTTCCAGGTTGGGCCGCTCGGTCCGGTTGAAGTCTCCGACGAGCTGTGGTTGTCGCGTTGGCTGCTCTATCGCATCGCCGAGGACTACGACATCTCGGCCCACCTCATGCCGAAGCCGGTCAAGGGCGACTGGAACGGCGCCGGGGCGCACACCAACTTCTCGACTGCGGATATGCGCGAGAACTACGACGCCGTCATCGCGGCGTGCGAGGCCCTCGGCAAGGCGGCCGATACCCACATCACCCAGTACGGCGCCGGCATCGAGGACCGGCTCACCGGCCTGCACGAGACGGCTCCGTGGACCGAGTACAGCTACGGCGTCTCGGACCGGGGTGCCTCGGTGCGGATTCCCTGGCAGGTAGCCAAGGAGGGCAAGGGATACATCGAGGATCGGCGGCCCAACGCCAACATGGACCCGTATGTCGTAACGCGATTGATCACGGACACGGTCTGCTCATACCTCGAATCGGGAAGCTGACAAACGCGCCGCTCGAGCGCTCGACTTACCAAGACTGGAACGGGGCCCCTACGGGGGCCCCGTTCTTCGTTACTCCTTGGCGGCAGCGATGCTGACGATGACGCCGGCGTCGAGTTCTTCGGCGGCACTGACGTATTCGTCGAGGGCGGCGCGCCGAATCTGACCGCTGTCCGGTGCCTGGATACCTTCGACCATTCCGTTGCCGGCGACAACCATGGCATCGACCGCGGTTTGTACCACGGCCCACGAAGCTGCGGCGCTCTCGGGCACGGTGGTGTTC
This sequence comes from uncultured Acidimicrobiia bacterium, assembly GCA_963704825.1. Taxonomy (GTDB): domain Bacteria; phylum Actinomycetota; class Acidimicrobiia; order Spongiisociales; family UBA5794; genus CAVPHV01. The sequence goes on along the minus strand of CAVPHV010000011.1, from coordinate 12,062 downwards.
TCGACGTCGAGCGACAGGTCCTCGGTGCGGGCCGCAAGGTCGCGCAGCGCATTGAGCGCGGCCGTGTACGAACCGCCGTCCTCCCACTCCTGGTTGGCGGTGGCAGCCTCCTCGGAGAGGTCGGCGGATGTGGCCTGGACGGTCTCGGCAGCCTCGACGAACGCGGCGATCGCAGGCGGAAGGGTGGTCGTGGTCGGCACCGGAGAAGTTGTCGTGGGCGCCAGGGTCGTGGTTAGGTCCGCTGCCGCGGGCGAAGTGGCCGGCTCCAAGGCCCTCACGAACACAAAGGTGAAGGCGATGATCCCGACCACGACGAGGGGCAGTATCCACCGACCGTGCTTTGGATCTTCTTTGCTCATTTCGCGACGAAGATAGCCGGGGTCGGGACAAAGCGGGCGGATCGGCCCAGTCCGACCCTTGATCGAGATGCATCACTACCCTGTTTGCCATGGAGATTGCCGGTCGCAACGCGCTTGTCACCGGGGGCGCCCATCGAGTAGGTAGAGCCCTCACGCTGGCGCTCGCCGCAGCCGGAGCGGATGTGTTCATCCACTACAACAGTTCGAGCGCACCGGCCGAGGAGACGGCAAAAGCGGTGCGAGCGTTGGACCGACGAGCGGTGACCGGGGCGGCGAATCTGAGCGACCCGGCAACGGCCGCCCCCCTGCTCGACGCAGCGACTGTTGCGCTTGGTCCGATCTCGATACTGGTCAACAGTGCGTCTGGATTCCCCACCGACGGCTTGGCCGATGTGACGCTGGATGCCTGGCGCAGCACCCACGATCTGACGCTGGCAACCCCGATGCTTCTGACCCAGGCGTTTGCTGCCGCCCTTCCTGAGGCGGAAACCGGAGCCGTGCTCAACGTGACCGACGTGCGGACGGCGACGCCCTATCGAACCCACTTCAGCTACATCGTCGCCAAGGGCGGTCTGGACACCTTCACCAAGGCCGCCGCGGTGGCGCTCGCTCCCCAGATCAGGGTGAATGCGGTGGCCCTCGGGGTCATTCTCCCTCCACCGGGCGAGGATGCCGGGTTTGCGCAACGACTGGCCGCCGAGCTTCCGATGCAACGCCCCGGCGGGACCGATCCGGTGGCGGCGGCCGCCCTCATGCTCATCGCCAACGACTTCTTGACCGGCGAGATCGTCAGGGTCGACGGCGGTCAGCACCTGGTGTAGCCAGTCCCCCCGCAGTAGGTGCCCGCGCTGGGTACGCTCCACCCATGGACCTCATTCACATCAAGGACCTTTCCGTCACCGGGATCATCGGGATCAACCCCGACGAAAGGGTCAACCCGCAGGAGATCCTGGTCAACGCGACTCTGTGGGTCGACACCCGGCCCGCAGCGGAGAGCGACGACATCGCCAACGCTGCCAACTATCGGACCATCACGAAGGCGATGATTTCCCATATCGAAGCAGGCCACCCGATGTTGGTGGAGCGACTCGTTCAGGAACTTGCCGATGTGACGTTCGCCACAGAACCGCGGGTGCAAGAGGTCGAGATCACGGTCGAAAAGCCTGGAGCGCTGCGCTTCGCGAGATCGGTGGGAATCACCATCCACCGTTCGCGCGTTTGATGCACTGCCCACAAAGAAAGTGAATCATGCACGATCATTCCAAATTCATCGACGTCGTGATCTCAGCAGGGTCGAACGTCGAGAAGGAACGCAACCTCGCCGAAGCGATCAGGTTGATCCGCCGCCACCGCCGGATCGACGTCAAGTCCGTCAGCCGATTCTTTGAGAGCGCTTCCGTCGGGGGGCCGGAGGGCGCCCCTGCCTTCTTCAACGCGGCGGTGCTGGCCTGGACCGATCTCGAGCCTGAGGAGTTGCGCCGCGAGCTCCGCAAGATCGAGGCGGTGCTCGGTAGGCAGCGCAGTGACGACAAGAACGCACCGCGCACCATCGACCTCGACATTTCCTACTACTGCGACGTGGTGCACGACTACGGAGAATTCCAGATGCCGGCGCCGGATGTGCGCACCGCTGCGCACGTGGCGGTGCCTATTGCCGATGTTGCGCCAGATTGGGTTGATCCGGTGACGGGGTCGTCTGCGTATGAATTGGCAGTGAACCTCGATGCGGCGAGAGAAAAGGTACGACCCGTCATGGCGATTCAACTGAGTACCCCCTACATGCCCCAAGGCCCCGTCGACTTCGACGATGTCGACGATGTCTACGCCCCGCACCTCGAAGCGCTGGTCCGCCAGCAACTCGAAGAGCTGGGTGAGAACCCCGAGCGAGAAGGCCTGGTGCGCACCCCGCTGCGGGTCGCCAAGGCGCTCGACTACCTGACCAGCGGGTATACGACCTCGCTCCAAGAGGTCGTGAACAACGCCATCTTCGACGCCGAAGGTGCCGAAGAGATGGTGCTGGTGCGTGGCGTCGAGTTCTACTCGATGTGCGAGCACCACATGCTGCCGTTCTACGGGCAAGCCTCTGTGGCGTATCTCCCCAACAAGAAGATCATCGGCCTGTCCAAGATCGCCAGGATCACCGACCTGTTTGCCCGTCGGCTGCAGGTCCAGGAGCGACTCACCAACCAGGTGGCCGACGCCATTGAAGAGATCCTTGATCCCCACGGCGTTGCGGTGGTCATCGAGGGCAAGCACCTCTGCATGATGATGCGGGGCGTCCAGAAGCAGGACAGCTCGATGGTGACCAGCGCGATGAAGGGCACGTTCAAGAACGATGCTCGCACCCGCGCCGAGTTTCTCGACCTGATCAAGGCATAGCGGACCGCTCCGTCGTCTGATCGATTGGGCACGGCAGGCGGGTAGCCTTCCGGCATGCCAGTGGTCGACACCTTGGGACGTTCGGTCCGGGATCTCCGCATCTCGGTTACGGATCGCTGCAACTTCCGTTGCACCTATTGCATGCCGAAGGAGGTCTTCAACCGCGAGTACGAGTTCCTCGGCAGGGACCTGCTGCTCTCGTTTGAGGAGATCGAGCGGATTGCCCGGACTTTTGCCGGCCTGGGCGTCGAGAAGATCAGGCTGAGCGGCGGCGAGCCGTTGTTGCGCCGCGAGATCGAGGACCTCATCGGCTCGTTGGCTGCCATCGAGGGGATCGCCGACGTGACGCTGACGACCAACGGGTCGCTGTTGGAGCGCAAGGCCGGTGCCTTGGCCGCTGCCGGACTGAACCGGGTCACCGTCAGCCTCGATTCGCTCGACGACGAGGTGTTCATGGCCATGAACGACGTCGGCTTCCCGGCGTCGAAGGTACTCGACGGGATCGAGGCGGCCGCGGCGGCAGGACTCGATCCGGTCAAGATCAACATGGTGGTCAAACGCGGAGTCAACGACGGCTCGGTGCTGGCCATGGCTCGCCACTTCCGCGGGACCGGACACATCGTGCGGTTCATCGAGTACATGGATGTGGGTCGGACCAACGGCTGGCGACTCGACGACGTGGTGCCCGCCGCCGAGATCATCAACACGATCAACGCCGTATTCCCTCTGCAGCCGGTGGAGGCCAACTACCCCGGCGAGGTGGCCCGCCGTTGGCGCTACCGCGATGGCGAGGGCGAGATCGGCGTCATCACCTCGGTGAGCGAACCTTTCTGCGGCACCTGCACCCGGGCACGATTGTCCGCCGAGGGATCGCTCTACACCTGCCTGTTCGCTTCAAAGGGCACCGACCTGCGCGGTCCGCTGCGCCAAGGCGCTACCGATGAAGAGCTCGCCACCCTCATCGGCGATGTCTGGCAGCGGCGGACCGACCGCTACTCCGAGATCCGCAGCGAGGCGACGCTCGGCCTGCCCAAGGTGGAGATGAGCTACATCGGGGGTTAGGGCAGGTTGTAGCGCTCTGACCAGGCAAAACGCGATCAGATGCGGTTTGCGTTCCGCGTGGATTCCGCCGGAGCACCTAGTGCAGCGTCGATCGCCGCTCGGGCCCGGTCCTCCGACTCGGGCATCAGGTGGGCATAGGTGCGCAAGGTGAAGCCCGGATCGTGGTGGCCCAGATACTCGGACACGGCGCGGATGCTGACCCCGTTCTCGAGCAGCACCGAGGCGTAGTGATGTCTGAGCGCGTGCATCCCGTTGTCCCGGTTTCGCTCCAGCCCGGCGCCCTCTAGGGCCGGCTTCCAGGCATTGTGGGTGAAGTAGGCCCGGGTGAGGGGTCCACGGTCCCGGTTGGTGAACATCAGCTCGACATTCCGCATCTCTCCACCCGGTTCCCGCCAGGGGACTTCCACGGTCGCGGTGCCGAACCTCTGGACGTGTTCCGCCGCGGCCATCGCGACGACCTCGGGTAGCGGCACCTCCCGCTCCCTGCCGCCCTTGGGCGGGGCGAGGACCACCTGGTTCCCGACCAGGCGCAGTTGTTGACGGACGTGGACGACTCGTCGTAGAAAGTCGATCCCCTCCAGGGCGAGGCCGAAGATCTCGCCCTGACGCAGCCCACAGCCGGCTCCCAGCACCGGTATGGCGCGGAGCTCGTCAGGGTGGCCTTCGACGACACCATGGACGATGTCTACGGTCCACGGGACCACTCGGCGCCGCTCAGCCCGTGGCGCTTTCACGGATGACACGGAACAGGGATTCGAGGCGATCAGACCATCCTCAACCGCCGCGGAGAGGATGGTGGAGAGGTTGGAGAGGAGCAGTCGACAGTAGGAGGGTGCAACCTGAATCTGCCGGCTTCTCACCCACGCCTGAACGGTGGACGGCTTCAGATGGCGGAGTTCAATGTCCCCGATCGTCGGCAGGATGTGGGTGCGTACGCGAGACTCCATCGTTTCCCGGGTGGAGGCGTCGTATGTCTGCGTCTCAAGCCACTGGGTAGCGAAGTCGGCGAGGGTGACCCTTCCGGCATTGGGATCGATGTAGCGGCCGGTCACCAGGTCGGCCGCCACCTGGTCGAGCCATCTCTGGGCGTCCACCTTCCTGGTGAACGACTTCGATCTCTCGCGGCCTTCCGGATCCCGGTAGCGAGCCTGCCAGCGTCGGTCGTGTTCTCTCCCCCGGTCCTGGATGTGTGCCATGGGTCATTCCTTGGGCAGCCGTTCGCGTGCTCTGTGACCGTACAGGTCGACGTCGACACCTGCTTGCCGGCCGACCTGCTCGAGCTGACCTTCGATCCACTCCTGCACGTCGCTCATCTGGTATCGCACGTACTTGCCAACCCGGAATCCGGTTGGCCCGTCGCCTCGATGCCGCCAGGCGTAGATGGTGGCGACGGGTACGCCGAGGTAGTCGGCGAGGTCTTGGACGCTGAGGAGTCTGTCGAGGGTGTCCATTCCGGGAGTGTCCGTGAGGACCCTGTCATCAGGATGCCGGGAACCCTGTCGCGGACCCTTTCAGGGACCCTCCAACTGCCGCGAGCCCTCACGATCGGCCTTGATTGTCGCGGCGTCCGGAAACCTTGTGCGATGGGGCTTGGGGCCGGTTCGGCAGTCGGGTGACAGGGTGTTTGACACTCTGGTGAGAGGGTCGCGGTGTCTGATGCGACGCGATGGATCGGACCCGCCGCCTCTCTGCGACTCATGCCCACCACTGTGCTGCAGCGAGGGGCTCGTTCGCCGGCAGCTTGCTGCCGTGCCGGCACGACGCGCGCGGCGACGCGACCCACGTGAGCGAACCCTCCTTGCCACAGCTACGGGGGAACGAACCGATAGCGCATCCACCAATACCAACGACGAGCTCACACTCGCACATCGTCGACGCGCGATCCCATCGGAGCGCGCGACCGGACGCCAAGCCGAGCGAGGCTCAACCCGCGCTTGCCCAGCCGCGTCACCGCGTCCGGGAGGACAGACGAGTGCACACCGGCGGTGGGCGATGGCGGGGAGGTTTGTTGTGACGGTGCGGGTCACCACGTTGAAGGGCCCTGGGGCGGGCCGCTACTACACCGAGCGCCTGCCTTCTTACTACCTGAACGGTGACGAGCCTCCGGGACGCTGGTGGGGTCGCGGTGCGGATCGCCTGGGTCTCCAAGGCGTGGTCGACTCGGACGGATTCCTGGCGCTATTGGCCGGACACGATCCAGCGACTGGTCAGGATCTGGGACGCGGGTTCGGGGAGGGGTCGGTAAGGGGCTACGACGCCACCTTCTCCGCCCCCAAGTCGGTCTCTGTCCTCTTCGGTATCGGTGATGAGGAGGTCCGTAGTCAGGTGGTGGAAGCCCACGAGGGTGCGGTGGAGGCGGTGCTCGGTTGGATCGAGACCCAGGCTCACACCCGTATGCGTCGCCACGGCCACATCGTGTGTGTGGACGCCGAGGGGATTGTGGTGGGTGTGTTTCGACAGCACACGAGTCGGAAGCTCGATCCCCAGCTGCACACCCATGCGGTGATCGCCAACCGGGTGCCGGCGCCGGATGGCCGCTGGCTCGCTCTCGACGCCCGCACCATCAAGCTCGACCAGCGCACCCTGTCCGCTCTCTATCACGCCAACCTGCGAGCAGAGATGACTCGCCGCCTGGGTGTCCGCTGGGAACCGCCCGAGCATGGCATCGCCGAGATTGCGGGCTTTGACGCCGGCGTGTTGGCCGAGTTCTCCCAACGCACCGCCGACGTGGAGCGCCGCCTCGATGAGAAGCTCTGCCGGTTTCGCAGGGATCTGGGGAGAGAACCGACGGCCAACGAGCGGTGGAGACTGGAGCGGGAGTCCGTGGTGGATAGCCGGCCTTCCAAGCGTCACGGTCTCACCGCGACCGAGTTCCGTCGCGAGTGGCAGGACCGGGCACGGACCCTGGGCTACGACCCGGAGCGGCTCGTCGACAAGGTGATCGGCCGCCAGCGCGGTATCGGGGGGATCGACTCCGCAATGTCGGCGCTGCTGGTAGAGAGCGCACTCGACTCGTTGAGTGAGCGTCAGTCAACGTGGCGGCCCGCCGAGTTGGTCCGAGAACTGGCTGCATCCGTGCCCACCATCGTGACGGCCGGATCGGAGCAGCTGACCGACTTCCTGCAGCGACTCGCCGACCATGCGGTCCCGGCCCGCTGTGTGGACATCTCCCGACCGGTCCCGACCGTCGCCCCGCTTCGGCGCGACGGAAGACCGATCAGCGAAGCGGCCGTGGACCGGGCACTCACTACCGAGGCGATCCTCGACGAGGAGGAACAGCTGATCGCCTGGGCCGACCATCACCGGGCGGGCGAGTCGTCACGCATCCGGAGGCAGGTCACGGGGTACACGGACGAGCTGACGTCGGCACAGGTCGAGTCGGTGGCCGCAGTCGCCCATGGTGGAGGCCTGGAGCTGATCGTGGGCCCTGCGGGTACCGGCAAGACCACTGCGCTTGCCTCCGCCGTTGCTCATCTCGAAGCTCAGGGCCGGCCGGCATTCGGAGTCGCACCGACCGCAGCCGCAGCCGAAGTACTGGCGATCGAGACCGGCACAGCGGCCGATACCCTCGACAAGCTGCTCGTCGAGCATCGCCACTCGGCTCGGCCAGCTGGTACTGCCTATGACCTTCCCGCCGGGACCACCGTGATCGTCGACGAAGCCGGCACCGCAGCCACACCCAAACTGGCCGAACTGGCCCGACTCGCCGACCAGAAGGGCTGGCGGATCGTCCTGGTCGGGGACCCGCGCCAGTTCTCAGCGGTGGGACGGGGCGGCATGTTCGCCCACCTCGTCGAAACGTATGGCGGCGTCGAACTCGACCGGGTCCACCGGTTCCGCCACCACTGGGAACGCCAGGCCAGCCTCCGTCTCCGCGCCGGCGATCCGGGCGTCCTTGCCGAATATGAGCAGCGGGGACGCCTCCACGGAGGCACCCTCGAACAGATGGAGGCCGAGGTCATCACCGCATGGCAACGGGCCCGCCACCGAGGCGAGACAGTGGCCCTGATGGCCAACAGCACTGACACCGTCGCCCGGCTCAATCGGCTCGCCCAAGCCACACGGATCAGGATCGGTGAACTTGACCTCAACAGACCATCCATGCGAGTCGGCGACGCGCGGGTACTCGTCGGTGATGAGGTGGTCACCCGCCGAAACGACCGGATCCTCCGCACCCACCGAGGGCTGATGGTCAAGAACCGCGACCACTGGACCGTTACTGAAGTCCATCGTGATCGCAGCGTCACTGTCACCGGACGCGCAGGCACAATCCGGCTCCCAGTCGACTACGTGGCCGAGCATCTCGAACTCGGCTACGCCCAGACCAGCCACGCCACCCAGGGCCGTACGGTCGACACCGCGCTTCTCCTGATCGACACCCCCACGGACAGTCGGGGTGTCTACACCCCGATGACCCGAGGACGAGACGGCAACCACGCCTACGTCGTCGTCGAAGACAACCAGACCGCCCCCGATGTACTCACCCAGGCCCTCGCCCGCGACTGGATCGACCAACCCGCGGTGGTCCGCAAAGCCCAGCTCGACCCTCACCGCACCCGGCACCGAGAACCCGCCGGGCTCGGCGAGGAGGACGAATTCGACAAGCTCGAGAAACGCGTCCACCAGCTCATCGAAGAACGCCGCCGGGCCCGAGCCCGAGAAGCGGAGCGAACAGCAGGTGGCGGCTTGCAGCTGGACATCAACTGATGTCTCGCCCCGGTGTCTTCCTGGTGGCTGTGGCGCTCTCGGTGCCCTACCTCGCCTGACACCATCGGTGGTCGACGCACAGCAATCACCCGAGCGCGGACGTGAGGATGGGCGCTATCTGGCGTGGTGAGCGTTTCTGTTCGGGATCGGTGATCGGGGTTCCCCCGATCGGCCGTTACATGTAACATCGGGTCATGGCCACACCGCACGAAGATCTGTCCGTCACCGGACGCGTCCGTAGCTACCGACAGCGGATGCGCGCCCAAGGCATGCGCCCCATCCAGATGTGGGTCGCCGACGTTCGCGCCCCCGGCTTTGCGGCAGAAGCCCACCGTCAATCGGCAGCAGTCGCCGGCAGCGACCACGCGGCCGACGATCAAGCCTTCATCGATGCCGTGAGTCTCGACGAGGCGTGAGGCGCGCTGAGATCTGGACGGCTGCCGCAGGCAGCGGCTACACCGGCAAGCCGCGTCCGGTGGTGATCTTCCAAGACGATCGCTTCGATGCGACCGGCTCGGTGACCGTGTGCGCTTTCACCACCGATCCGACCGAGGCGCCGCTGATTCGGCTGCCCGTGGTGCCCGACGATCAGAACGGCTTGGGAATGCCCAGCAGCTTGATGGTGGACAAGATCACAACGGTGCCACGCTCAAAGCTCGGCGAGCGAGTCGGACGTCTCGCCGATGAAGACATGGTCAGGCTCGGCCGTGCAATCGTCGTCTTCTTCGGACTGGCAGGCAGCTGACTGACCCGAGCACGACTCGAGGATATGAAGCTCCTATTGGTCGTCAAGGGGTTGTTTGAGGTCTTTGAATACTTCGCGTGCAACGTAGCGTTTGAGTTCCTTGGGTCAAGTCAGGCGGCGTGGTGGGCTTCGCTGGCGTGGAGTGTGGGGTTGTAGGCGGTGTGGTTGTGCCAGCATGCCCAGATGACTCGGAGCCATGCCCGTGCGACGATCCGGACGGCGTGGGGGTGGCGGATGCCGCGGCGGCGGGCGCTGGTGTAGAGCTGCTGAGCCCAGGCGGAGCTGTGGCGGGAGTTGTCGGCGAAGCAGGTGAGTGCGACTCGGGCGCGGGCGTTGCTCGAGAACCGGAACTGGACGTTGCGGGTCTTGCCTGACTGGCGGGTGATCGGGGCGACCCCGCAGGCTGCGGCTGCTTGGTCGGCGTTGTCGCAGCGATCGAGGAGTGGTCCGATTTCGGCGATGATCTGAGCCAGGTTGATCTCGCCGATGCGTGGGAGTGGTTGCAGGAGCTCGGCTTTGGGGTGCACCAGCAGTTGCGCGCCGATTGCGGCGTCGAGTTGGGCGATGGAACCTAGCGCGGACTCGATGAGTGTCGTTTGAGCTTGCACGAGTTCGGTCAGCACGATCGGGTCGAGGCCAACCGGTGCGATGGCTGCGGTGCGGAGTCGTTCCAGGAGTTCGGTGGGGGTGCGGCCCCCGCGGTAGGAGTGACGGCGACAGAACATGGCCAGGCGTGCTTCGCCGAGCCGAACGGCTGACTCTGGGGTTGGGTAGTCGCCGAGGAACGCGAGTGCGATCGTGGAGCCGAGGCGGGAGAAGATGGCATTGGCGCCTGGCCAGTGGGCTTCGAGAAGGGCGTGGAGTTGGTTGGTGGCAGCGGTTCTGGCGGCAACGTGATCGCCCCGCATACGGACCAGGGCTTGGAGCTCGCGGGTGATGGGATCAAGCGGGCGGAGGCGACGCAGCCGGTGACCGTCGGTGCGGAGATAGTCGGCCAGCATGTAGCTGTCCGCAGGGTCGGACTTGGCTCGCCCGGCACCCCACCGTGACCGTGCGGCATGGAACGCATTCGGGTGCACCGGCACCACGGGATGTCCGGCCACCACGAGACGTTCCACGATGATGCCGTCTGGTCGTTCGATCGCCACCGGCAGGTCAGCCGGGTCGGCGAGCGACGCCAACTCGCCCAGCACACCTTCCAAGCTGGCTTCGTCGTGGCCGATCGCGAAGCGAGCCTGGATTACTCCGGCGTCGTCGATCACCGTGACATCGTGGTTGCGGCTGGCCCAATCCCATCCGACATGCATACTGACTCCTCCGTCGGTGTTGCTGGCTTGCTGTCGGTGGCGAGGCCGTGCCGGAATCCTCATTGTTCGGCCTTCGAGAGGCGAGTCCTTGGCGCCGGTCTAGGGACCTCGGCGAACACCGGGAGTGACTGACTAAAACTGGCCGTCCAAGCGGCAAGGCAACGAGGTCATCTCCCGACGTTCACCGACAAGCACGGCTCCTCGACGAGGTGCCGCAACCCCCATACTCATCCAATGAGGCAGCGGATGATTTCTCGTTTGCTTTTGCCTTCGATGGTGCGGCGTTTGACGTAGGCGCGGGTTCGGGGTTCTGATGACATGCGGACCATCACGATGCGCCAGAGGGCTTCGTTGGCGAGGCGGTCGCCGCGTGGGTTGAGTCGTTTGCGGGTGATGAGTCCTGATGACGCATTGATGGGGGCGCTGCCGCAGAGGTGGGCAAAGGCTGCTTCGCTGTGTAACCGGTTTGGGTTGTCGCCGGCGGTGACGAGCAGAGTGGCGGCGGTTTCGATGCCGATCCCGTGGCGGGCGATGAGTCCGGGTGCGGTAGCTGTAATGAGTGGGCTGAGGATGTCGTTGACTTGTTTGATCTCAGCGTTGAGGGACCGGACGCGACGGGCCAGGTCGCGCAGCGCGAACTTGGTTGCTCCGTGGACAGTGGTTGGATCCGATGGTCGGAGCCGGGCCGCAACGGAGACCAGTTTCTTGGTTGTCAGTCCCCGGAACGTTTCCCGAATGTCGTCGGGGCCGGTGACGACCAGGGCCCGCATCTGGTTGATTGCGGAGGTGCGGTCACGGGTAGCGGAACGGCGAACCATCCGCAGTGCCCGTATTGCTTCAACGTTCCCGGTGCGGGTCTTGGGTTGGGCGGTGGCCTTACCAGACTGTGCCGCCCGGGCTGCGGCGATGGCGTCGACCTCATCGGATTTGCCGTGGCTGCGTCGCTCTTGACGGTCGGGGCGACTGATCTCGACGACAACGATGTCGTTGCGTTGCAGGAACCGGGTCAGTCCCGCACCGTAGGTGCCGGTGCCCTCGACACCAACGAGTTCCACCGGTCCGAACCTCTCAAGCCAAGCCAACATGCTGTAGTGCCCGGCCGGATCGGTACTGAACGCTTGAACCCCGAGCTCGGCGCCGCGTTGATCCAACGCAGCAACCATGTGCACATCACGATGCGTATCGACCCCAGCGGTGACGGCTGGGATCGTCTCTAGTTGGGTGGTCATGGCTATCCCTTTCCGTTCGCGGTGTCTGCCCTGGGTCACATGCCGCGACGTTGGACAGAACAGGGATGAGCCAAATGGCAGGCTCCTATGAGGTCACAATCGGCACGGCAAGCCCATGTCAGATGGGTCCTCGAACCGGGCCGACAGTTCATATCCAAGGCAACCAAAGCGCCAGCCGGTAAATCGGGTCAGGCCAAGTCCAAGAACCCATCTGACATCCTCATCAACCCGACAACACAAGCGAAGACGAGGAGCCACTCCATCATCCCTGTGG
>CAVPHV010000010.1:0-74007 GCA_963704825.1 uncultured Acidimicrobiia bacterium | reverse complement strand
CGATTTCGATGGCAACCACGGCCACGTTGTCTTGTGCGGCCCCCGCAAAGCCAACCGCGCCCTCACCAAACGCCTGGTTCGACCCGGGAATCACCACATTGCTGTTTGGCGGTGTGGTGTCCTCGAGGGGTGGTTGCGTGGTCGTGGTTGTCGTGGTTGTTGTGGGCGGTACCGTCGTCGTGGTCGTCGTGGTCGTCGTGGTCGTCGTGGTCGTCGTGGTCGTCGTAGTCTCGTTGTCGGCGGCACCGTGGTGGTCGTCGTCGTGGTCGGCGTCTCGGTGTCGGAAACGGAGAACTGCACCCACTGCCGGGCTCTGTCGATGTTCCCGGCGGCGTCGTAAGCCTGCGCAGTCATGCCATAGGTTCCAGGCCCCGGCGGAGTCCATTCGAAGGTCCATTCGACGTTGGGCTCTCCCACGTCGGCTGTGGTGGCATCCACCCACGAGAAGCCGTTCGCCCAGGTGCCGTTCGGTTGCAGCCAGGTGTTGGCCGCGGGATTCCGGATCGCCACTGCGGTGCGGACGACACCGGTGTCGTCGCTAGCCTCGCCACGCAACACAAGCGGTGGCGTCCCCTGGAGCGCTTGGCCGGAACCGGGCGTTGTGATGGTGGCGTTGGGATCACCGGGCGCCGCGAACGCAGGGCCGGTGTCGACGGTGAGTGCCACGAACGCGGCGGCAAGAAAGGCCAGCAGTGCAATGACGACAATGGCTGATCGGTTCGTTGCCGGATTGGTCGTCGGTAAGCGCATGAGTACCCCTTCTCAGTTCTCTTGTGCTTCGACTTGGAGTCGGGAGCAGCGGCGCCGGCAATCCCAAGGACGCACCCCTCGGGAAACCGGCTTGTGTCATTTGTTGCTGATCGCCCCGTACGGATGGTCCATCGGAACGCACCAGGGAGGCATTGAGGAATCTTTCGCTGATGATTCCGAAGACCAGAGTGGCAAGATAGTCGGATGAGCATTGACCAGTGGGGCAGGAACCCAGCCGGCGAAACGTTGGAGCGGGCCACTCTCACCAATAGCCGTGGCGTGGTCGGCAAGGTCACCAACCTCGGTGCGATCCTGACCGAGCTGTGGGTTCCCGACCGCAACGGCGAGATCGGCAACATCGTCCTCGGGTTTGACCAGGTGGACGGCTACTTGGTTGAGCACCCCTACTTCGGGTCGACGGTCGGCCGAGTCGGGAACCGGATCGGCGGCGCCCGTTTCGAGCTCGACGGGGTCGTGCATCGGGTCACCGCCAACGAGGGCGCCAATCACCTCCACGGCGGGGCGAGGGGTTTTCATTGCCATCGTTGGGACATGATCCCGCACGGGGAACGGGCGGTGACCTTTCGGTTGCTCAGCCCGAACGGGGATGAGGGCTACCCCGGCAACCTCGACACCTCGGTTCGCTACACCCTCGAGGACGATGGGCTGCGAATCGACTACCAGGCGACCACCGACGCTCCCACACCGGTCAATCTGACAAACCACAGCTACTTCAACCTGGCCGGGTCGGGCACCATCGTCGACCACGTAGTTGAAATCGCCGCCGACTACGAAACGCCGACGGATGAGATGATGATTCCGACCGGCGAGATCGCGCCGGTGGCGGGTACCGGGATCGACTTCACCACGCCGACCCGTATCGGGGACCGCATCGACCGGTACCTCGACCATGCCAACGGATACGACCACAACTTCGTGCTCCGCAGCGGGGGTGGCGAGCTGGCCTTCGCCGCTCGGGTGAGCGAACCAACCTCGGGCCGGGTGCTCGAGGTGTGGACGACAGAACCGGCGATGCAGCTCTACACAGGCAACTGGCTCGATGGCACCCTCACCGGTACCGGCGGGATCACCTACCCAACCCACGGGGGACTGTGCCTCGAGACCCAGCACTACCCCGACTCGGTGAATCACCCGGAGTTCCCGTCGACGATCCTGCGTCCCGGCCAGACCCTGCGTAGCACCACGCTCTACCGATTCGGGGTCGACGCGCCTTAGAACTCGACACGCACTTCGACGACGGAGCCGGCCGGCGCATACGGGACCAGGGTGCTCTCGATCGGCTGCCCATCGACCGTTAGCCGAGCCGCCCCGCCGCCTTGATTGGCGATTGAGATCCGGTATTCGGCGGCGCGACAAGTCCGGCTGATCTCCACCCTGCCCATTTCATCTGGCAAGCATGGTTCGATTCGGAGGCCGTCGAATTCGGGTTTGATCCCGAGGATGTGCTGGGAGATCGCCACGTAATTCCACGCCGCAGTGCCGGTGAGCCACGAGTTCTTCGCCTCGCCGTGACGGGGAGCGTCTCTGCCTGCGATCATCTGCGAGTAAACGTAGGGTTCCGTGCGGTGGACCTCCGAGATCTCCTCTCGAAACGCCGGTGCGATTCGTTTCCAGATCTCGAAGGCCCGGTCGCCGCGGCCAAGCTCGGTCTCGGCAATCGCCACCCACGGGTTGTTGTGGCAGAAGATGCCGGCGTTTTCCTTGTAGCCGGGCGGGTAGGTGCTGATCTCGCCGAGTTCGAGGTAGTACCTCGTGTACGCCGGTTGCAGGACCACGATCCCGTGGTCGGTGTCCAGGATGTCCCTGACCGAATCGAGGGCGCGCGCTGCTTCGCCGGTGTCGACGCCGATGCCGGCCATGACACAGAAGCCCTGCGGTTCGATGTAGATCTTGCCCTCGTCACATTCGTGCGAGCCAACTTTGTTACCGAAGAAGTCGTAGGCCCTCAAGAACCAATCGCCGTCCCACCCGTGGTCGAGGACGACGGTGGTCATCGCCTTTGCCGCGGCACGGGCACGTTCGGCTTCGGCGGGCTGGCCCACCGCATCCGCCAGATCGGCGTAGTCCGGCGCGCAATGCACGAACAGTCCTGCGATGAACACCGACTCGGCGGTACCCCCGGCCCGATTCTCGGTGGTCTGGAAGGACTCGCCCGGTGTCTCGGAGAAGCAGTTCAGGTTGAGGCAGTCGTTCCAGTCTGCCCTCCCAATCAGCGGCAGACCGTGCGGACCGCGGTTGTGGAGCACGTGGTGGAATGATCGCCGTAGATGCTCGAACAGGGTGCCGGCGTCCTCCGGGTTGTTGTCGAAGGGCACCTGCTCGTCGAGGATCGTGAAATCGCCGGTTTCCTTGATGTAGGCGGCAACCCCTTCGATCAGCCACAGTGGGTCGTCGTTGAACCCGGTACCGATGTCGGCGTTGCCGCGTTTGGTCAGCGGTTGGTACTGGTGGTAGGCGCTGCCGTCGGGAAACTGGGTGGCTGCGGTATCGAGGATCCGCTCCCGCGCCCGGTCGGGGACGAGGTGGACAAAACCGAGCAGGTCCTGGTTGGAGTCACGGAACCCCATGCCGCGGCCGATCCCGGACTCGAAGTAAGAGGCACTGCGCGACATGTTGAAGGTGACCATGCACTGGTAGGGATTCCAGAAGTTCACCATGCGGTCGACCCGCTCGTTGCCGGTTGAGGCGGTGTAGGTCGCCAGCAAGCCGTCCCAATACCGGCGCAGCTCGGCCATGGCGTCGTCGACCTGTTCGCTGGTTGAGAACCGTTCGAGCAACGCCCGGGCAGGCGCCTTGTTGACGACGCCCGGCGACTCCCACTTGTCGTCCGGCCCGTTCTCCACATAGCCGAGCACAAAGACCAGATCCCGAGTTTCGCCGGGAACGAGATCGAGATCGACATGATGCGACCCGATGGGTGCCCAGCCGCTGGCAACTGAGTTGCCACTCTGTCCGGCAACGACCGCGGCGGGGGCGTCCCACTTCCCGTACAGGCCGAAGAAGGCCTCACGGTCGGTGTCGAATCCCGCGATCGGGGCGTTGACCGAATGGATGGCGTAGTGGTTGCGCCGTTCGCGGTATTCGGTCGTGTGGTAGATGGTGGAGCCGTCGATTTCGACCTCGGCCAGCGACAGGTTGCGCTGGTAGTTGGTCTGGTCGTCGAATGCATTCCAGAGGTTGAACTCAACGAGGGAGAACAGCTTCACCGACTTGTCGGCGGCTCCGGTGTTGGTGACCCGCACTCGATGGATCTCCGCGGTGGTGCCGAGCGGCACGACATAGGTCGTCTCGATCCGGACACCCCTGCGTTCGCCTGTGATCACGGTGTAGGAGAACCCGTGCCTGGTCTCGAAGTGGTCGAGGTCGGCCTGAACCGGTGCCCAGGTTGGGGTCCAGATGTCGCCTCCGTCGTTGACGTAGAAGTAGCGGCCGCCGGCGTCGGTCGGCACGTTGTTGTAGCGGTAGCGGGTGAGCCGCCGCATCCTTGCGTCGCGATAGAAGCTGTAGCCGCCGCCGAGGTGTGAGACGAGGCCGAAGAACTCCTCGGTGCCGAGGTAGTTGATCCACGGATAGGGGGTGCGTGGGGTGGTGATCACATACTCGCGAACCGAGTCGTCGAAGTGTCCGAAGCGCACGCTGGGTCCCTTTCCGGCGGCATCTCGAGCGCGATCGGCACCGGCCGCCAAAGCCGTGGTGGGGTGCGATCATGCTAGGCATGGCTGATTCAGCGGACTCCACTCGCTTTCGGCTCGGCGTCAACTACTGGCCGCGCCGCAAGGCGATGTATTGGTGGTCGGACTTCGACGCCGCCGAGGTGGCCGACGAGTTCGACGTGATCTCCGATGTCGGCATGGACACCGTACGAATCTTCCTGCTCTGGGACGATTGGCAGCCGGCACCCGATGTGGTCTCGCCACAACGCCTGCGCGACTTCGGGGTGGTGTGCGACCTCGCCGCTTCTCGGGGTCTCGGCCTGGACGTGACCTTCTTCACCGGCCACATGAGCGGTCCAAACTGGTCTCCGGGCTGGCTGCTCGACGCCGACACGACGCATTATCCGGCTCGCAACCGGTTGCAGGTCGTGAGCGGCGGCCGGGTGGTGGCGGCGTCCTACCGGAACATGTTCCACGATCCCGTTGCGCTGGGTGCGGAGCGTCTTCTCCTCGAGACGGTGGTCGGCGCCTATCGGGATCATGGGGCGATCTGGATGTGGAGCCTCGGCAACGAACCCGACCTGTTTGCCGAGCCTCATACCGCGGCGGCCGGCCGAGCCTGGGTGCGGGACATGACCGCAGTGATCAAGTCGATCGACCCTCACCATTCGGTCTCCTGTGGCCTCCACGCTGCGAGCTTGTTCGCGAACAACGGCTTGCGGGTCGATCAGGTCTTCACGGAGACGGACGCCGCGGTGATGCACGGCTACCCGATGTACGTCGATTGGGCTCGGGACCCGCTCGACCCCGACTTCGTGCCCTACCTGTGTGCGTTGGTGACGGCCCTGTGTGACAAGCCGTGCCTGGCGGAGGAGTGGGGCGGCTGCACGTCACCGGACACCGACGATTCCGTCATGTGGGAATGGACGCCTTACGGCAAGCCGCGGAGCCAGTTGATGGCCGGCGAAGAGGCCTTTGCCGAGTACGTGGCGGGTGTCCTGCCTCGCCTCGTCGACGTGGGGTCGACCGGGGCGTTCCTGTGGTGTTTCGCCGACTACGCCGAAGACCTCTGGGACCGGCCGCCGTGCGACCCGGGCGGCGCCAAGCACGAACGCCACTTCGGCCTCGTCAGACCTGACGGTTCGCTGAAGCCCCATGCCGATACCATCCTCCGCTTCGCCGCCACCAACCCCAAGGTGCAACCACCTCTCAAGGCCGTGGCCCTCGGCATCACGCCGGAGGAGTACTACCAAGACCCGGAGGGACACGCCCGGCGTCTCCATGAGGGCTTCTAGCCAAGGCTCACAGCCACGCGGGCTGGCGCACCAATGAAATCCTGCATCCGGCGGGTGGACAGGAATCACTCCTGCGGATGACGCGGCCGAGCGACGCTTGGCGTAGGATCCGCGGGACACCGCAGCCGAACTTCTGTCCAAAGGAGCACGCCGCATGGCCACGCCACGCGAGACTAACGATCAGGGTTCACCCGACTCCGGGGCTGAGCTGGCGCAGCTTCGCAGCGAGAACGAAGCCCTCCGCACCCGCTTGGCCACGCGGACGTTCTGGCGACGCTGGTTGACGGTGGTGCTCGTGGTCCTCACCGCCCTTTCGGTCGTCACGACCACCGTAGCGGTCTGGGTGCACGAGACGGTTTTCGACACCGACCGGTTCATGGAGACCGTGCAGCCGGCCCTCGATGATCCGGCCCTGTATGCGGCGTTGAGCGAGCGAGTGTCGGATGAGATCATTGTGGCGCTCGATCTGGAAGCCCGGATCGCCGCCACCCTTGCCGGTGTCGACGTGTATCTTTCGGAGACGCTGCTTGAAGCGCTCGAGGTCGGCGACCGGGGCCGGGCAGTGCTTGATCGTGTTGATCGACCTTCGCTCGCCGTCCTGGCAGCGCCGATCGCCGGCGCGCTCGAGACTCGCATCACCGAGATCGTCGACGCGTTCATCACGTCGGATGAGTTCAAGGCGCGGTTCACGGATCTCGTGGAGCAGGCCCACGCCGCCGGCGTCGCGCTGCTGCGCAACGACCTCGCCGAGCTTCCCAACGTCTACATCGAAAACGGTGAGGTGCGCCTCAACCTGGTGCCCGCCATCACCGAGGCTCTGCGACGCGTTGCGGCTGAGATCAGGGACTTCCTTCCGGATGTGACGCTTCCCGAGGTGATCTCGAATAGCGTCGACCAAGGCAGGCAGCAACTCGCCGAAGCC
Organism: uncultured Acidimicrobiia bacterium; assembly: GCA_963704825.1. Taxonomy (GTDB): domain Bacteria; phylum Actinomycetota; class Acidimicrobiia; order Spongiisociales; family UBA5794; genus CAVPHV01. The sequence continues at coordinate 67,366 of CAVPHV010000010.1, read as the reverse complement.
GTCAACGCCCAGCTGCCCGAGGATTTCGGCCAGGTGACCCTGCTGAGCGAGCAGAAGCTGGCGGATGCTCAGGGCGCGGCGCGTCGGGTAGATCAGTTCGTGTGGGCGCTCGTTCTGCTCAGCCTCGTTCTCGTGCTCGTCACCGTGGCGGTCTCACCGCGGCGTCGGAGGACCGTCATCCAATTGGCGCTCGGGATCGCTGCCGGTCTTGTGATTGGTGTTGCTGCGATACGGCGCCTCGAGTCGGCGATCGTCGAGCAGATCTCGAGCCCCAACGGTCGAGCAGCGGGAGAGTCCCTTCTTGGCGAGGTGGTCGCGAGCCTGCGAGCCGTGGCGATCATCGTCGTAGTTGCGGCGGCGGTCGTAGCCCTCGCCGCCTACCTCCTTGGGAGACCGGCATGGATCACCGGTCTTTCGAACCGGTTGAGTAGCAGGAGCGACGCCGCACCCGGCGGCAGCGACCTCGACCAGTGGATCGCCTCGCGCCACGACGCGCTCCGGATCGCAGGAATCGCCGTCGCGGTGATCATCCTGTTCATCACCGGTATCGAGGTGCTGCCGCTGCTCCTCGTCGCGGGTGTGCTGGCTCTGTACCTGTGGGGTATCTCCGCAGCAACGCGGAGGGCTTCCACTGTCGAGCATGAGCCTCCCGCTGCTGATCAATCCGAGGACCATGTCGAGGCGACACCGTGACGACTCTGACTCGCCGCCGCTCAGCTCAGGGGAGGGCTCTCTAGTCATTCGAATGGCTGGTGTGTTCTTGGACTCGCTCGGCACGATCTGGCCGGGTGCGCGGATGATGCCTCGGGGCTGACCGCACCGGCCCTACGGGCTCGCGCTCTGCTGCGGAGCCTTTCCCGGAGGGTCGCCCTTCGATTTGGCCCTCGCCGCTATTCCTCCAGCGGCGTCGTCCGGCCAGGGGCCGCTATCCGGCGCGGCGTGACGTCTCCCAGATGTCGATTCCGATGTCCTCGGCGTACCGATCGATCTGGGAGAGTTCCTCGTCGCTGAAGACCAGGTTGTCAACGGCGGCGAGGTTCTCTTCGAGCTGCGCCACCGAACTCGCTCCAATCAGGGCCGAGGTGACCCGTTGATCTCGCAGCACCCAGGCGATCGCCATCTGCGCCAGGGTTTGGCCGCGCTCAACCGCAATGTCGTTGAGGCCACGAACCCGTTCGAGGACATCGGCGGTGATCCAGGCCGTATCGAAGGACCCCTCGCTGCCAGCCCGTGAGTCCTCGGGGACGCCGTTGAGGTACCTGCTCGTGCAGAGCCCCTGGGCGAGGGCGGAGAACGCAATGCATCCGATGCCATTGTCCGCGAGGGTCTGCAGCAGTTCGGCTTCGACCCAGCGGTTGAACATGGAGTACGACGGCTGGTGGATGAGGAGGGGAACGCCCATTTCCCGAAGGAGCGCCGCAGCCTCGGCGGTTTTCTCAGGCGAGTAGGACGACACGCCCGCATACAGGGCCTTGCCGCTGCGGACGGCATGCGCCAAAGCGCCCATCGTCTCCTCGAGTGGTGTCTCGGGGTCGTAGCGGTGCGAGTAGAAGATGTCGACGTACTCGAGGCCCATGCGGGCCAGGCTCTGGTCGAGAGAGGCGAGAAGGTACTTGCGCGACCCGCCGTCTCCGAACGGCCCGGGCCACATGTCGTATCCGGCCTTGGTCGAGATGATGAGTTCGTCCCTGTGCTTGCCGAGGCCCTCAGCCAGGATCTCCCCGAACAGAATCTCGGCATGCCCGTACGGAGGGCCATAGTTGTTGGCAAGGTCGAAGTGGAACACACCGCGGTCCCAGGCGTGACGCACTATGGCGCGCGCCACCGCAGGGTCCTGGCCGCTGCCGAAGTTCTGCCAAAGGCCGAGCGTGATCGCCGGAAGAAGGACGCCGCTCCGACCGCTGCGGCGCTGCGGCATCAGGCTGTAGCGGTGCCAGGGATCCGTGGGTGCGGTCTCGATACTCGGGGAGGTGTCGTGGGTCGCCATGTGCGGTGGGTCCTCCGCTGGTCGGGCAGTTATTCCTCCACAGACTACGGCCGTCGCTTTCGTGCGGATCCTCTCTATTTGCGTAGATTCCGGTCACATATGGCCGAGAAGTTCGCAAGTTCACCGCGGGCGGCGCTTCAGCAGCGAGCACTGCGCCTCGAGTACGCCACCATTGCCTGGAACGTCGGTGAGGCCGTCCTCACGGTGTCGCTTGGCTTGGTGGCCGGCTCGCTGGCGCTCATCGGGTTCGGCACGGTGTCGGTCGTCGAGGTCTTTGCCTCAGCAGTCGTTGTATGGCACCTGCTTCCCGGCCATGAGGTCGACCACTCGGGCCGGACCCGGATCGCGCTGCGGTTGACGGCCGGCGCTTTTGGGGCTCTTGCCGTCGTGTTGGCGGTCAGCGCCGTTCGCGACTTAGCCACCGGGCGGATTGCCGGCGAGTCCCCGTGGGGGATTGCCTACCTGGCGGTCACTGCCCTGGTCATGTTCGGTCTGGCATTCAAGAAACGACAGACCGCAGCCGCTTTGGGTTCAGCGCCGCTGGCTTCGGAGGCGACGATGACGTTCCTCGACGGGGTGCTGTCAACGGCAACTCTGGTTGGGCTCGCCCTGAATGCGTACGCCGGTTGGTGGTGGGCCGACCCTTCCGCAGCTCTTCTGGTTGCCATCGCGGCAGCCAATGAGGCTCGAGAAAACTGGGAGGAGGCGAGCGAACTCGACGAGTGAGGTGCGGTTCCTGTCGCCACTGCGAAATCGAAGATCTTTGTCGCCGTAATGCCAAAGATGACCGCTACCAACGCCGCCGGCACCTTCGGCGCCGCCAACTTGAGCCCGAACGTGATCGTCAACGCGGCGACGCCCACAACGAGCGTTGTGGTATTGGCATCGGGGAGGCTTTCGATCCATGACCACAGCTTCTGCCACGTGTTGTCCCCTGCCTTTCCAGTTCCCGTGATCTTGAAGAGCTGACCGGCGGCCACGTTGAACGCAACCCCGAAGGTGAAGCCGGTGAGGACTGCGGCCGAAAGAAAGTCGGAGATCCAGCCCAACTTGAGTAGGTACATGATGACGAACAGCCCGCCGGCCACGAACACGATGGAGGCTGCGAGCACGACCGCCTCGTCGGAGCCGGACGCGGCGACGGCCAGGACGCCAGCACCCAATACCGCCGACGTCGAGGAACCCGGTCACGCGGTGACCTGTCTCGAAGTCGTGAAGAGGGCGAATCCGGTGAGGCCTGCCGCAGCTGCATACAGACCGTACTGAACCGGGACGCCACTGATCGACGCATACCCGAGGGAGGTGGGCAGACCGGAAAGTGACGCATCGGAACCGGCAGTGTTGTGAGGACGCCGGTCAACCGCCCCAGCAACCGGTGAGGGTTCTCGTGGGCGGCCATCCGGGGTCAACTGATGAGAAAGCGAAGTGGGCGCCTGCTCGAATCGATTGACCGTGGGGCTAGCGTCTCCGCGGCGCTGCGCGCCGTGAAGTCGGTCGGGGCAACCACCCTGCGTGCTGCCGGCATGCTCCAACCGCACTTTCCGCCATCTGTGGTGTGACTGTTTGGTCGGATTCCCTCATCGCGAATCCGACGTGGTCTGCGAGCGGCACAGTTCGCGGAGCAAACTGCAACGGACCGGCCGCAAAGGCCGGTCCGCGTGGTCAGGGTGGGAGTCGATCCCACGACCTCTGGTTTTTCAGACCGTGCCGGCTGTGTCACGAGGATGGGCGCCTCGCTGCCGTATCCGCCGAAAACCCTTGTAGATCAGGGGCTTTCGGCCTCTCATCATCGTTGGTCGTGTCTGGGTGTTTTGCATCGCTTCTCGTTCTCCCGCGCCCCCAGCGCGCCCCGAGATGCGGGCGCCTGTTCGTCGCTCGCACGCTCGGGTGCCGGCCGCGGATCCGTACTGATGAGGTCGTCGGTCGACAGGCCGTTGCTCGGGGACATCGTCCCCGGTTATCGCGGCGAGTGTTCGACTGCAGAATCGGCGGATCGTCTCCGGGACCTCTGGTCCCTATACGAAGCCACGACCGTCACATAGGGTGGTCGCCATGAACAGTTTCCGTGTCCTGATCGGGTTCCTGGCGGTGGTGTCGCTGGTAGCGTTGACTGCCCCTCTGGCGGAGGGCTCTCCGGTGCCGGGCGAACGGATTCTGTTTGCGGAGGAGTCGGCCCCTGGGGGACCGCTCCACGCAGTCGTGATGGGCTCGGACGGTTCGGGTGAGTACCAACTGGTTGAGGGTATCACCGGACAGATGTCGCCAGACGGCGAGTGGGTGTTCTACTTTCCGCAGCTCGGGAACTCGCTGTGGAGAGTGCCGGTTGATGGTGGTGGCTCACCTGTGAAGGTGATCGATGCGCCCGGTGAGGACACGCGTATCAGCTGGCCTCGGTGGTCGCCGGACTCGCAGCGGATCGTGTTCGAACTACAGACAGACGGTGAGGATGAGCATGATCCGCCGTTCTCGGATGTGTGGGTGGTGAACATCGACGGGTCGGGGTTGGTGAATCTGACGCACACGCCGGTGGCGAACGAGTCGGGGCCGATGTGGTTCCCCGACGGGAGACGGATCCTGTTCACATATCTGCCAGACCCGTCAGCGGCGCCTGGAGGCATCGAGTTGGCGGTGACCGATATCGATGCCGGTGGCGGCTACGAGGTGATCACCGACGAGCCGGATCTGTACTTCTCGACTTACCGGGCCGGCTTCATCGACGACGCACGTCGGGTGATCGTGAACGCGTATGCAGTCTTGGATCCGGATCCGGACAACCTCGATCTCGGCCCGGGTGATCTGTGGCTTGTCGACCTCGTCGCGGGCGAGTCGAGTTTGCTCCTCGGTGCGAACACCGACAAGAGCCTGGCGGTGATGGACGTTTCGGCCGATGCGTCGATGATCCTCTACGCGGCATTCGCAGATACGGCAACCGTGTGGCTAGCGGACAGCAATGGTGGGAATAGGGCGAAGGTGTACAAGAAGGCGGGCATGGGTATGTGGGATGCCCAGTTCAACAGCGACGACACCAGCGTTCTGCTGAATCCCCACGACGGCAGCAACACAGGCTACGTCGTGGTGAAGGATCTGGCAGCGGGTGACTCGTCCACGCTGCGCTCGGGTGAGATGTTGGGGACCAAGGCATGGATTCCCCCGGGTGTGATGTGTGACGGGTTGGTGGCGACGATTGTGGGTACTGATGGTGCCGACACCCTGGTAGGCACCGAGGGTGTTGATGTGATTGTGGGGTTTGGTGGCGATGACGTGATCGAGGGTCGGGGTGGGGACGATGTGGTGTGTGCCGGGTACGGCAACGATGTGGTGCGGGGCGAGGCCGGCGACGACACCCTGTTCGGTGGCCCGGGCCACGATGAGCTGCGGGGCGGGGCCGGTAAGGACACGGTGTTGGGTGATTCGGGCAACGACACCCTGTACGGCGGGAAGGGCAAAGACCTGGTACGGGGCGGCGGTGGCGCCGATTGGATCCACGGCCAGTGGAAACGTGACCGGCTGTACGGTGAGCTGGGCAAAGACATCATCTACGGCGGGGAAGGCGACGACCGTATCCGTGGGGGCAATGCCGACGATCACCTCTACGGCGGTGCCGGCGACGATGACGCGGCGGGTAACCGCGGCGACGACGTCCTCTACGGTGGCCCGGGTGATGACGTGTTGACCGGCGGTCTCGACATCGACGTCGTGTACGGCAACACCGGTGTCGACACCTGCACCGCCGAAACCATCCACGGCTGCTGAGCCAACGGCCGGACCGGCCTGGCGCGTCGTCGGAGGCTTTCCGCGACGAATGTGGCGTGGGGCGCTTGATCTCGCCGCCGCATCACTCACTTGGGGGGGAGCTGGACGTGGTTGATGGGCATACCGACCTGAGGACGCCTGGTTGTGCTCCCCGGGGAGGTTGGCTTGAGGATGCCGGCGTCAGCGGCCGATGCCAGGGTGATGCCGGTTGGGAGTCCGCTCTGCGGTGCGGCGTTGCATGGCGGCTTCGATGCTCCGGTTGACTGCCTGCCAGGCCTGGTCATCGTCGGATCTGTGGTCGTCGATGGCGAGGTCGTGGTTGGGCGGGTCGGTGCGGACCTGTTGATGGCCGGCTGCTGGGTGGTTTCCGAGTCCGCTTCCGCTTGTCCAGCGTGTCACTCGGCTGCCGGTCCCGAGGTCTCCTCGTCGGGTGACGGCGGGTTGGTCGATCCAGTCCCGGCTGATCGCCGTCGTGAGGACATCAGCCGCGGTTTCGCCTTCACGGGTGACGACGTAAGCATGGTTGGCGTCTCGTCCGCGGGTCAGCGGCGTGTAGAGACCGCGGTTGTCGGTTGGGCTGTCGATGAGGAGGAGACCGGTGTCGACGGTGCGGCCTTGGGTGGCGTGGCTGGTTTGGGCGTACCCGAGTTCGAGATACTGGTGGCTGTAGTCGGCGGGAAGACGCACCCTGCCGGTGCGTCCGTCGACGGTGACCGCACCATCTCCGTGGATCTCTTCGACGCTCCAGTGGTCCCGGTTCTTGACCATCGCTCCTTGGTTGGTGCGCAGGGTGCGTTGGTTGCGGCGGGTGACCACGTCGTCGCCGATGAGCAGACGTTGATCGCCAACGTCGAGGCCCGGCCCGTCCGGGTCGAGCTCGCCGGCGGTCGATGCGCCGCTGTTGGGCGAGCTGGTTCAATCGGTCGACGGTGTGGTTGGTGTTGGCCATCAACGCCACCGACTCGCCGCGTTGTCGTGCCAGGCTCCAGGCGTCGATGATCGGCTGCCTCCATGTCGTCTGGGGTGCCGTCGTGGAGCCGCCCGTGACGCTGGTACTCGGCGATCACCGAGAGGTCGCCGGTGCGGAGTCGTCGGGTGGCGTCGCGTTCCCAGTCGTGGGTGAAGCGGTGGATGTGGTCGAGTTCGATGGCGCCGTGGGTGTCGATGAGGTGAGCGAACATGCCGCCCCGACCCACAGCGGAGAACTGGCGGGGATCCCCCACCATCACCACCCGCCACGCCCTGTGGTCGGCGAGACGGGTGAGGGCGGCGAGTTTCGGGGTGGCGACGGTGCCGGCCTCGTCCACGACCACCGTCGCCCCCGCCGGCAGGTCATACCCCGCACCTGGTGGCCGGTCCGGCCGGGAGTGTTCGTACAGCAGCTTGTCCAACGTGTCGGCGGGCATCGTGGTTTCGGTAGCGAGCACGTCGGCGGCCGCTGCGGTGGGTGCCACCCCGAACACCACCTCCCCGCGACCCTGCAGATAGTGCAACGGCGGGGGTAAGCGCGGTGGTCTTGCCCGACCCGGCCGGACCCACGATCAGCTCCAACGGGGCCATCCCCGCCACCGCCCGGCAGGCGTCGGCCTGACCCGGACTCAACCCCGCCGTGTCGAGGTCCCTCGGTCTGGTGTCGACGATGCTGGCGAGACGGCGTTGCCGGTCGGCCCATTCGAGGATCTGTTCCTCCTCATCGAGGATGGCCCGGGTGGTGAAGGCACGATCAACGGCAGCTTCGCTGATCGGGCGTCCATCACGACGCAACACCACACCAGCCGGGACCGGCGGTGACAGATCAACACAGCGCGACGCGGTGGCGTGGTCGGCGAGGTCCTCCAGGAACTCACAGAGCCGCCCGGGTTGGACGGTGACCTCAGTGGGGACCTGGGCGGCGAGCTCACGCACCACCTCAGCGGGACGCCACGTCGACTGCCGCTCCCCCAGCGCCTCGAGCGCCCCCTCGACCATTCGCCAGCATCACCTCGCTGGTCGATGCCCGTCGGCGAGCGGGCACGACCGACGGCATTCACCACAAGCTCGTGTGGTTCAAGGCCGAGGGCTCGCAACCGCATCCTCCACCCTTCACGCAGGGCGGCGGCGGAGTGACGGCGCTCCTTGGCGGGTCGGCTGTCGAGCACGGCCTCACGCTCCAGGCGCCACCGCTCCCGTGGTGTCGGCTCCCGAGCCAAGTCGCTGCGGAACCGGGTCCAGCTTCGCCGCAGCACGCTGCTCGATGTCACGGCTGCGTTGCGAGAACTCGACCAACACCTCCGGGTCGACACCGGCCATCTCAGCAATCCCATGTTCAGGTTGGTGCCATCGGACTCCGAGGCGGCGGGTCAACTCGGCCCGCAACCCGGCGTGATACAGGCTCGACAAGGTGCGTTGATCCATCTTCACCGTGCGGGCGTCGAGCGCCAACCAACGCCCATCGGGAGCTTCCACTCGGTTGGCGATCACCGCATGAGTGTGCAACTGCGGGTCCAAACGACGACTCGTATGCTGCCGGAACACGCCGGCCACGATCCCCTCAGCGTCGACACACACCACATGACCCCGCCGCCGCAACCTCGTATGCGCCCGCGACTCCACCCAACCCAACACGGCGTCGACCGCGGTGTCGTGCGCCTCCGTCACCTCCCGTTGCAGTCGCTCGTTGCCGACGGCGAACAGGACCGACACTGACTTCGGCGCCGAGAACGTGGCATCGAACCCCCGCACTGATGTCTCTCCGAAGCGGCGCCCCAACCGTACCCCGGTCGACGGATGCAGTCCGGCCATCACCGCCAGAAACGCCGCATCGTCGACCACACCATCAAGACCCAACATCGCGGCGCCTCGACCGAACCAGCGACCCGGCGGCTCACCACCATCGAGGTAGTACGACGGGAGCTGCTCCGTGTAGTAGCGACCGGCAAGCGCACCCTTGAGCGTCGTCACCCGCACCGTCACTGCCTCACCCCCACAGTGGGACCGCAGGTGTGCACTCGTCTGTCATTTCCAATACGGTGACCGAGTTCGACGAGCTGCCATCCGTGATCCGGGTGCCGGTTACGCCGCGTGTTCCTGCTTGAGGTCTCGTCGCATCGAGTGGGCGCATGGGAGTTGCCGTGTGATGTGAGGGCGCATATCGGGTCCATGACCTCGCATCAGACAACGACACCCTCTCACGGGAGGATCACCAGAGTGTCAGCCGGGCATACATCAGGCGCCAGATCGGCCGGAAACATCTGCAGCACAACGGATTACAGAAACCAGACAACCTTCCCGAAATCGTGATATCGCCGCTGTCGCCGCAGCAATAACAGGGTTGCGGAAATGGCTGCTGACACTCTGCTGACAGGGTCCTACTCGACGATTTGCGCTATGGATACCCTCGGTCGGTTCCTCAGCGCCCAAGATCTCGCCGACGATCTCCACCTAAGGTCGCCACCATCTAAACCTGGCGCCACCGCGGCCACGGCCCACCCAGCTTCCGTGCCGGCCGCCACCTACGATTCCGCAGCAGCGACGTCAACCGCTGGATCACACAACACATCGACGACAACAACACCGAGGTCAGCCAGCGTCACGTCACACCCGACCGGTAGCGTTGCATCGAGGGGGACCGGTGGCGTAGCTCACATATGAGAGGAGGTTCTCATGGCAGGGTGGATCATCAAGACCGACCAGGGCCGCTGGAAAGCCCGACTCTCAGTACCCGGCCAAGGCACCCGCAACAAGACCTTCAACCGCAAGATCGACGCCGAGAAATGGCTCCGCAACGAACAAGCCCGCCTCGACCGATCCGAATGGACCGACCCGCGCCTCGCCCGCACCACCTTCGCCGAATGGGCCATCCCCTGGCTCGACACCCGCCGCCACCTCAAACCAAAGACCCTCGCCAGCTACGAGTCACTTCTCAGAGTTCACCTCCTCCCACGCTTCGGCCAGCTTCCTCTCGGCGCCATCGACCCCCTCATGATCGAGACCTGGGTCGTCGAGCTCACCGACGGCGGACTGTCAGCCAGTCACACAACGCAGGCGTACCGGCTGTTGTCGATGATCCTCAAAGCGGCCGTACGGTCTCGGCGCCTCCCATCGAATCCAGCGCTCGGCATATCACTGCCGCGGCCAACTAGGCGCCCCCCTCGATTCCTGACGGCGAGCCAAGTCGACGATCTGTCGCGCGTCGTACCGGAGCAATACGTCGGCCTCGTCTACGTTCTCGCATATGGAGGGCTTCGCTGGGCGGAGGCGATCGGCCTAAAGACGAAGCACGTCAACCTGCTCCGCCGCCGAGTCGACGTTCGTGAGACGCTGTCTGAGGTCGGGGGGCGATTCCACATCGTGCCCCCAAAGACGTGGGAGGCTCGCACGGTTGCGATCCCGCCCTTCGTTGCCGACCTGCTCGGAAACCACATAGGGCGTTTCACCGACGCTGGCTCTGAGAGCCTCATCTTCAGCGCCGGCGGGACTCCATTGCGCGCTTCGAACTTCCGCCGTCGTGTCTGGTACCCGGCCGTCGCCGAGATCGGTCAGGAGGGGCTGCGGATCCACGACATGCGACACACATGCGCCTCGATGCTCATCGCCGCCGGTGCCCACCCCGGACTTGTGCGTGAGCACCTCGGCCACTCCAGCATACGGGTCACCATGGACGTCTACGGACACCTCTACGAGGACACCAAGGACGAGATCGCACGGCGACTCCAGGCAATCCACCGCGGGCTGTAGCCGCGCTTTCGGCCTGCTCATTGGAACGGTCCCAGCTCCAGTATCGCGCCCTCAGCGCGCCCTGGACGCGCCTCGGGTCGCGCCGCCGGGTTCTCCGAAACGACGAAATCCCCTGCGGGACAAGGGACTTCGGTGGTGGTCAGGGTGGGAGTCGATCCCACGACCTCTGGTTTTTCAGACCAGCGCTCTACCAACTGAGCTACCTGACCAACAGAACTCGCCAAAGGGCGAGTCCATGGCCCACCCGGATTCTTGATCCGGGCGGGTTTGGCGGGAGCGACGGGATTTGAACCCGCGACCTCCGGCTTGACAGGCCGGCGTGAACTCCAGACTTCACCACGCCCCCAATGTGCCCCCAGGGGAATTCGAATCCCCGTTGCCGCCTTGAAAGGGCGGAGTCCTAGACCGCTGGACGATGGGGGCAGGGCGCCCCGGATCATAACCAATGCGGTATCGAATCGGGCCGGGTGAGTATACGACGCTTGCGGCGTTGCGGCGAGGCGGGTGGCGCGGCGGCTCCTGCCTCTCCACCCGACTTCGTCACGTTGCTCAGGTGTTCGGCGCCACTCGCTCCCACCATCGTTCCACCCGCAGCGCTCGCAGCGTATTCATGCGGCTGGGCTTGCCGACCGGCTCCATCTCGAAGTAGGTCAGCCCACTGTGATGGTTCTGCAGCTTCCACCTGCCGTCCTTGGTGCGCTTCTTTCGCATCAGGGCGACCGGATCTTCGAGCCGCTCGTCGTATGCTGCATCGACCGACTGCAGGTAGTCGAGGCCGCGCAGCACATCGAACCACCAGCGGGGCGGGAACGAGAATCTCGTCATCGCCGGGCTGATCACCTCGCCGGTGGTGTGCGATCGGTAGAGGTGGTGGGCAAACAGGAATTCGTTGCCTCCCGCCATCAGCTCATCACATCCGCCTGAACCGGCTCGTCGGGCGGCGGCCAAGCCCTCGAGCACGGTGATGGTGGTGTGCAGCGAACTGTGGGTGGCACCGTTGACGTCCTGACAGTTCCAGCCGCCGTCGGGGAGTTGCCGGCCGTCGAGGTGGTCGACGATGCGGTCCCGAGCGGGATCGTCTGGTAGGAAACGTGAGGCGAGCTTGAGCACCATGCCGGTGACGCACGTTTCACCCTCGGGGCGACTCGGCCAGAACGTGACGCCGCCGTGGTCGGCCAGTCCGGCGTCGACCAGCAGCCGGGTTCCCGCTGCGGCGGCCGGGTTGGCATCGGCGAGTCCGAGCCGTTCCAGTGTCAGCAGGGTGTAGGTGGTTGAGATCCACTTGGGTCCGTAGAGGCCGCCGCCCCAACGGCCGTCGGCCTCTTGTTCCGCGAGGAATCGGGCACCCCATCCCTCGGTCGCCACCATGCGACGTTCTGCGGCGACCGAGTCGGCGGCACCATCAATGAGATCGCGCTGCACCTGCCAGCCGATGGCGGGATCACCGGCCAGCAGCCATTCGATGATTGGCGTGTCCATTCCGCCATGTTCGTCGCCGGTCGCCCGTCCTTCCAGGGACCATTGGCCCGCTATCCGTTCGACCACGCCACCCAGGAGCCCCCGGCGATGCGACGCGGATCGGCAGCCGTGATCTCTTGGATCCAGATGCCTTCCACGCCATCGAAGGCGCCGGGGAAGGCGAAGGCAGATCCGTCCGGCGACCACAGCGTCATGCTCTGGGCGTACTGATCGAAGAACGGCACCAGGTCACGCAGCAGGCCGGGTTCGGGTACGAAGTCGGGGAAGACCGTGGTCTCGCCGTCCTCCCACACCTTCCATCGGAAGGTCCCGTTCTCGCTGAACTCGAGAATCAGCAGCCGGGTTCCCGTCGGGTCCCAAAGGAAGGTGACGGCCAATTCGGTTTCCACCTCCACCGACTCGCCGTCCTCGGCGTCGACGATCAGGAGACGTCCGGCCGGCAGGAGCGGCGCTTGGAGTGCGGCGACGGTTGAGCCGATATCGTCGCCACCGGTGGGCAAGATGGCGATGCGCTCCCCATCAGCGGTGGCGGTGAACACGGCACCTCCCGAGAGCGAAGCGATCGACGCGGTGTCGCCGCTCGGTTCGGTAAACATCAGTTGCTGGCGGCCGGCGCTGATGCCGACGTGAAGGATGCCTCGCTCGGTCCATTGGGGTGAGAGAAACTCACCGGGTGCCGGAAGCTCGGGTGCGTCCGTCTCATCTCCAAGAATCTCGAGCCGGTCGGTTCCGAGATGGGCGGCGACCTGCGACGAGTCCGGGCTCCATGAGAAGTAGAGCGGTTGCCCCAGCCCGAGGCGGTTTGGCGTCTCGGCGTTGTCGAGAGCGATGACGTCGAGACCCAAGTCCGCCGGGGTCGCCGACGATAGGTACGCCAACTGAGACCCGTCCGGCGACCAGTACGAGTAGAAGGCATTTGATGCCGTTGCGGTGCTGGTCTGCTCTCCCGTCGCCACGTCGATGATCTCGATCGAGAACCCGTCTGCCCCCGAGCGGGTCACCCCGAGGTGGGAGCCATCAGGTGACCACGTAGGTTGGAAGTACGTGACCCGACCGCCGCCGTCGTCGGTGATAGCGGTGGTGTCTCCATCCTCAGGGTTGACGGTGGCGATGTTGCCGGCCTCGTCGATGATCACCAGGCTGCCCGGGCCGGGCGGGTCCGCCTCGTTGCCGCTACAGGCGCCGGCAAGGAGGGCGAGGGCGAGTATGACCAGTGCGGTTCGCATGACGCCCCCACAGTGGTGCCGCCGGCGTCGCTACATGATCGGTTTCTCGAACAGTTTCGGTTGCTGGGACAGAGTTGCCTTTCCTACTCTCCATGGTGGGAGGATCGAGAGGAAGGGTGAGGCATGGCTTTCAGTCGGCTGTTGGCGCTTGCTGGTGTCATCATTGGCATCATCGGGTTGGCCGTGAAATCGTTGAGCACGTCGGGAGAGGAACTTCTCCCACAGCTCAGCCAGGCAAACGAGGCGTTCCCCGACGGGATACCGACGATCTGGGGCGGGCTCGACACCTGGGCTCAGATACTGTTGGTCGTCTTGATCATCGTGGTCGTGGTGCTGGCGTTGCGGCCGCCGCTCAACGCGCCGATGGACACCATGTCGGCCAGTGTCGTGTCGGTGATCGGGTTTGCCCTGATGGTGTACGCCATCATCAAGTGGATGGACGCCGCCGACAAGGCCGACAACCTTCAGGCGGCATTCGGCCAGGCATTTGAGGGCGGATTGATACCCGAGGCATTCAGCGTCAACACGACGGCGGGGTTCCTGATCCTCGTCATCGGCACCGTGGTTGTGATCTTCTCTGGGATCGTGGCGATCACCGCCAACCAGGCCAACGCAAAGGCCGCCTAGCGGCGGTAGATTCGGCGGGTGACCGACCAATCCGGCGAGTTCCTCGATGAGAGCGCACGCCCCTTCCGGCACGTTGCAGACGGACCGGAGGGGGTGCTGCTATTGCACGGGTGGACGGGGAGTCCTGCGCACTTCCGGCTGATGGCCGATGAGCTGATCGTCGCCGGCTACTCCGTCTCGGCCCCGCTGTACCCGGGCCACGGCACTCGGGTCGAGGACATGCTCGCCACCGGGTGGCGCGATTGGCTCCGCGTTGCCGCCGAGGCGGCAGACGAACTCACCCGGCTCGGCAAGCGGCTGCACCTCGTCGGCCTCTCAATGGGGGGCGTCATCTCGATCCTGCTGGCACCGACCTTCAACGCCACCACGCTGACCACCATCAACGCCCCGATGAAGATCCAGTCAAAGCGCGCCCGGATCGCCCGGGTGGCTCGCGGCAGCAAGCGCATCGTCCGCCAGCAGCCGCTGCCGGCGCCGGCCGGTGCCGGTGCCGCCTACTACCACCAGTACGCCGACACCCCGATTGGCAAGCTCGGAGACCTCTTTGATCTGGTTCGCGCCGCTCGCCGCTCACTCGATCGGGTCGAGTGTCCGACGCTGGTCGTGCAGTCGCGCATCGACGAAACGGTCGAGCCGGAGAGCGCCCAGATCATCTACGACGGCATCGCCGCAACCGACAAGCGTCTCCTCTGGCTCGACCACAGCCGCCACAACGCCATCATCGATGAGGAGCGCGGCGTGATCTTCGACGCCATCTTCGGTCATCTGGCCCCGGTCGGCGTGTGACCTAAGGCCCCTGTCCGCCAGCTTTGGGCCACGTACGATGCGAAACCGGACTATCCCCTATGGAGGTACTGCCGTGTCCGATTCCAGTCAGGCTCTCGAGAACCTGCTCAAAGAAGAAAGACTTTTCCCGCCGTCGCCTGAGTTCGTGGCTCAGGCCAATGCCACCGCCGAGATCTACGAGAAGGCCGATGCCGACTGGCTCGGCTTCTGGCAGGAGCAGGCGCTCAACCGTGTCACGTGGTTCAAGGAGCCGACCGAGGTCCTCGACGATTCCAACCCGCCGTTCTTCAAGTGGTTCAAGGACGGCGAACTCAACCTCGCGTACAACTGTCTCGACCGCCACCTCGATACCATCGGCGACAAGGTTGCCTACCACTGGATTGGTGAGCCGGGTGATACCCGCGACATCACCTATCGCGAGTTGTACGAAGAGGTCGGCAAGTTTGCCAACGCGTTGAAGTCGCTCGGCGTCGAAAAGGGCGACCGGGTTGCCGTGTACCTCGGCATGGTGCCGGAGCTTCCGGTGACGATGCTGGCCTGTGCCCGTATCGGTGCCATCCACTCCGTTGTGTTCGGGGGCTTCTCTTCCGATTCGCTGTCCGACCGGATCCAGGACGCCGAGGCCAAGGTGCTCGTCACCTCCGACGGGTCCTGGCGGCGCGGCAAGGTGTTCTCGCTCAAAGAGAACGCCGACATCGCAGTGGCACGATGCCCGTCGATCCAGGCGACCGTTGTGGTCAAACGGACCAACAACGACATCGAATGGAGTGACAAGGACCACTGGTACCACGATGTCATGGCCGATCAGCCGGTCGAGTGCCCCGCTGAGCCGATGAACGCCGAGGACCTGTTGTACATCCTGTACACCTCGGGGACCACCGGAAAGCCGAAGGGCATCGTCCACACCCAGGGCGGTTATCTGACCAGCGTGATGACGACGCACAACTACGTCTTCGATATCAAAGACGATGACATCTACTGGTGCGGAGCCGACATCGGCTGGGTCACCGGCCACTCCTACATCGTGTACGGGCCGCTGGCCAACGGCGTCACCGGCATCATGTACGAGGGCGCCCCGAACTTCCCGGACAACGACCGGCTCTGGAAGATCATCGAGGACTACAAGGTCACGATCTTCTACACGGCACCGACCGCAATTCGGGCCTTCATGAAGTGGGGCGATCAGTATCCCGCCATGCATGACCTCAGCTCGCTGCGGCTGCTCGGCACGGTTGGTGAGCCGATCAACCCCGAGGCATGGATGTGGTACAACGAGCACATCGGCGGCGACAACTGCCCGATCGTCGACACTTGGTGGCAGACCGAGACCGGGGCGATCATGATCACGCCGCTGCCCGGTGCGGTGACCACCAAACCCGGTTCTGCGACGCGGCCGTTCCCCGGCATCTACCCGGACGTCGTCGACGATGACGGCAACTCGGTGCCGCTTGGCGGCGGGGGCTATCTCGCCATCAATCGCCCCTGGCCCTCGATGCTGCGGACGATCTACGGCGACGACAAGCGCTACATCGACACCTACTGGGGCCGCTTCCCGGGCCGCTACTTCGCCGGTGACGGCGTCAAGCGGGACGACGAGGGCTACTACTGGCTGCTGGGGCGGGTCGACGACATCATGCTGGTGGCGGGCCACAACATCTCGACGACGGAGGTCGAGTCGGCGCTGGTTTCGCATCCGGCAGTCGCTGAAGCCGCCGTGGTCGGCCGTGCCGACCCGGTGTCCGGCCAGGCGATCGCAGCCTTCGTTACCTTGCGCGGCGGGGTCGAGGGTACCGAGGAGTTGTTGCAGGAACTGCGCAACCACGTCAGCACGACGATTGGACCGATCGCTCGCCCGGCGAGCATCGTGTTCACCGATGACCTGCCCAAGACTCGTTCTGGCAAGATCATGCGTCGCCTGCTGAAGGACATCTCCGAGCAACGGCAGCTCGGCGACGTGACGACGCTGGCCAACGCAGACGTGGTCGCCGAAATCGCGGCACAGGCGGACTCCAAGGCCGCCGACTGACGCCAGCCGGTACCACCTCCCCAGCCATACGATCCTGGGTGCCCGAGCGGGCCCCAGGATCGTTGCGTTGGCAAAGGTCTCTCGGCTCTACCATGACCTGGTTTGGTCTGGTACAAACCTCAAGTTGGGCTTGTTCACTGCCGATTGACAATGGTCGCCGGTTGGGCGTGAGGTAGGCGGCGAAGCAACGCGCGTGAGAAGGATCACTCAATGCAACATGCAGTAGGGGGGACGCACCTGCGGGCGCGTCCCATCGTTTTGTCCGTGGCTCTCTTCCTTCTGCTCACCCTCCTTGTCATCGTCCCGGCCAGTCCTGCGCGCGCGGTCACGTTTGCTGTTGACAGCACGGCCGACGTTGCCGGTTCCGGTGATCTGACCGACGGCACCTGCGACGACGGTGGCGGCAACTGCACCCTGCGCGCCGCGCTCCAAGAGGCCAACGGCACTGCCGGCGCCGATGTGATCACGCTCACCGCTGCGACCTACACCCTGACGGGCGCTGCCGCAGAGGACGCCGCCGCGACCGGCGACCTCGACGTCACCTCGAACGTCACCATCAACGGTGCCCCCGGCGGGACCACCATCGACGCCGACGCAATCGACCGGGTCTTCCACGTGCTCTCGGGGGGCTCGCTCACCCTCAACGACGTCACCATCACCGGTGGCTCCGCGGCCACCGGAGCCGGCATCCAGGTTGATGCCGGCGGGACGCTGGACCTCAACACCTCGACCCTCACGGGGAACAACGCGACCAGCCACGGTGGTGCCATCCACGCCATCGGCAATGTGACGGTCGACCTCTCCACGATCTCCGGCAACACCGCCGGCGGCGACGGCGGCGGCTTCTATTCTGCCGGCGGTACTCACACGCTCACCGGCGCCACGGTTGCCGACAACGACGCCGCCGGCATCGGCGGTGGCGTGGCCCAAAACGCCGGCACCGTGACGATCGGTCACACCATTCTGTCCGGCAACTCGGCGCCAGGCACTGGAAAGCAGTGCTCCGGCACCGTCGGCACAAGCGACTACAACGTCATCGCTGCCATCGCCGGTTGCACCTTCACGCCCGCCGCCAACGACTCGACGGGCATGTCCGCCGGTCTTCAGGCGCTGGCCGACAACGGAGGGCCGACTCAGACCCACGCCCTCAACGGCACGAGTGTTGCCCTCGACGTCGGCGGTACCTGCTCGGCGACCGACCAGCGCGACATCACCCGCGGGGCGTCGTGCGACGCCGGAGCGTTCGAGGCCATCCAGGTCGAGTTCAACGCGGCCACGGCCAGCCGCGCCGAGGGCGACGGCACCTACACCATCAATGCCTCGCTCGACGGCATCAACCCGTACGCCGACACCACGGTCACGGTTGGTCAGACCGGTGGCACCGCCACCCTCGGAACCGACTACACGCTCACCAACACCATCCTCAACTTCCCCGCCGGAACGACGGGTCCGCAGGGGGCCACGGTGACCATCACCGACGACGACTTCGGTGAGGGCAACGAAACCGCGATCTTCGGGTTGAGTGGACCCACGGGTGCCGTGCTCGGCGGCACCGACACCCACACGCTGACCATCACCGACAACGAAGCCGTTGGGATCACGCTGACGCCGACGTCCTTGACCGTTGAGGAGGACGGGTCCGATTCGTATCAGATCGTGCTGGATTCGGAACCGACCGCCAATGTGACGGTCACCTTCAACGACGGCACCGAGGCCGAGGCCGATCTTCCCTCAGTGACGTTCACCTCGGTGAACTGGGCCACCCCGCGCAGCGTGCTCGTGTCGGTGCCCGACAACCTGGTAGCCGACGGCATCCGGGCCGATGCGATCACCCACACGGTGACGTCCACCGATCTCGACTACGACGGTCTCGATCCGACGCTGCCGGTGACGATCAACGACGACGACGCCGAAGCCATCTTCGTCGCGGAGACCGGCGGCAATACGGCGGTGTCCGAGGCCTCTCCCGAAGTCACCGACTCCTACTCCGTGGTGCTGGGTTCGGCTCCCGTGGGTACCGTGGTCATCACCCCCTCATTTGACGCCAGCCAGGTGCTCGTGACGCCGGCTTCGCGTTCGTTCACGTCCGCCGACTATGACACCCCCAAGCCCTTCACCGTCACCGTGGTCGACGACGACATCGACGAACCGTCGCCCCATGTGTCGACGATCACCCACTCGGTCACGGCCGGATCCGATCCGGCATATACCGCGATCACTCCAGACCCGGTTGCCGTCGACATCACCGACGATGATGTGCCCGGGATGACACTGACCCCGGTGTCGTTGACGGTGGCGGAGAACGCGTTCAACTCGTATCAGATCGTGCTGGATTCGGAACCGACCGCCGATGTGACGGTCACGTTCAACGATGGCACCGAAGCCGAGGCCGGGTTTGGGTCGGTGATGTTCGATTCGGGCAACTGGAACATCGCGCGCAATGTGGTCGTCAGCGTCCCCGACAACGCGGTCGCCGACGGGCCGCGACTCGATGCGATCACCCACACCGTCACGTCTTCCGATGGGGACTACGACGGGTTGGATCCGACGGTGCCGGTGAACATCACCGACGACGAGGGGCCCGCTCAGGTCGAGATCCTCGACGTGGCTCAGGTGGAGACCGACGGCACCACGACGTTCGTCTTCGACGTGACGGTCAGCCCGGTCTCGACGAACCCAATCACGGTGACCTACTCGACGGGCGCGGCCGGGGTGGACCCCGCCGACCCGAGCGAGTACGAGTCGATCACCAACGCAACGTTGCTCATCCCGGCATTGGCCGCAGCCGACACGATCGAGGTCGAGGTCTACGGGGACGACGATGATGAAGATGCGGAGCGGTTCAGGGTCAATGCGAGCATCGTCGGCGGCGAGTTGGTGCAGAGCTTTGCGCTCGGCACGATCAACGACGACGACGACACCCCGGTTGCCGACAACGACACCTACAACGTCGCCGAGGGCGACATCTTGGATGTCGGCGTCCCGGACAGCGTCTTGAACGGCGACACCGATGGCGACTCCGGCACGCTCACCGCGATCCTGCAAGCAGCGCCGACCGACCACGTCGGTTTCTTCACGCTGAATCCGAACGGTTCCTTCACGTACGAAAACGATGGCGACGACGGGCCGGACACCTTCACCTACCGTGCCTCGGACGGTTCAAACCTGTCGCCGCTCGCCACGGTCACGATCAATGTGGCGAACGTCGCTCCGACGGTTTCGATCAATGAGGACCCGGGTACCGGTCCGGAGGGGACGTTGATTGCGTTGACCTCGACGGTGTCTGATCCGGGCAATGATGTGATCACGCGTTCGTGGTCGGTCACCAAGAACGGTGGGGCGTTTGATAGCGGCACCGGTCCCGGATTCTCGTTCACCCCCGACGATCAGGGCACCTATGTAGTGACGGTGGTCGCCGACGACGGTGATGGCGGGTCGGGCACAGACTCGATCACGATCAATGTGGCGAACGTCGCTCCGACGGTTTCGATCAATGAGGACCCGGGTACCGGTCCGGAGGGGACGTTGATTGCGTTGACCTCGACGGTGTCTGATCCGGGCAATGATGTGATCACGCGTTCGTGGTCGGTGACCAAGAACGGTGGGGCGTTCGCCACTGGTGCGGGCCCGGGTTTCTCGTTCACCCCCGATGACAACGGCACCTATGTGGTGACGGTCACGGCCAACGACGGCGAGGGCGGTACCGACTCAGATTCAGTCACGATCAACGTGACGAATGTCGCGCCGACCGTGACGATCAACCAGGACCCGGGGACGGGCACCGAAGGGACGCCGATTGCGTTGACGTCGACGGTGACGGATCCCGGCACCGGCGACACCTTCACCCGTTCGTGGTCGGTGACCAAGAATGGTGGGGCGTTCGATACCGGAACCGGGTTCTCCTACACGCTCACCCCCGACGACGACGGCACCTATGTGGTGACGGTCACGGCGACTGATGACGACGGTGGTTCCGACTCGGACTCGATCACCGTCAACGTGAGCAACGCCGATCCAACCGTGACGATCAACGAGAACCCGGGTTCGGGCCCGGAGGGGACGCAGATCGACCTGACCTCGACGGTGTCCGATCCCGGTGACGATGTGATCACGCGTTCGTGGTCGGTGACCAAGAACGGTGGGGCGTTCGACACCGGCACCGGTCCGTCGTTCTCATTCACGCCCGATGATGACGGAACGTACGTCGTCACCGTTACGGCCAACGACGGCGAGGGCGGATCGGATTCTGACAGCGTCACGATCACCGGCACCAATGTGGATCCCACGGTGTCGATCAACGAGAACCCCGGCAACGTGCCGGAAGGAACCCTGGTTGCTTTGACTTCGACGGTGACTGATCCGGGTGACGATGTGATCGCACGGAGCTGGACGGTCACCAAGGGTGGCGTGCCGTTTGCCAACGGCAACGGACCGTCGTTCTCGTTCACGCCCGACGACGACGCCACCTTTGTCGTCACGGTGGTCGCCACCGATGGTGATGGCGGCACGGGCTCCGACAACATCACGATCACCGGCACCAACGTCGACCCGACAGTCACGATCGTCCAGGATCCGGGGACCGGCCCCGAGGGGACACAGATCGACTTGACGTCGACGGTGTCGGATCCGGGTGATGATGTGATCACGCGTTCGTGGTCGGTGACCAAGAATGGTGGGGCGTTCGATTCCGGCAACGGTCCGGCGTTCTCGTTCACCCCGGACGACAACGGAACCTACGTGGTGACGGTCACCGCCAACGATGGCGACGGTGGGTCTGGTGTCGATTCGGTCACGATCAATGTGACGAACGTGGATCCGACGGTGTCGATTGTTGGGGCTCCAGGTTCGAGTCCGGAGGGGACGCAGATCGATTTGACGTCGACGGTGTCGGATCCGGGTGATGATGTGATCACGCGTTCGTGGTCGGTGACCAAGAATGGTGGGGCGTTCGATTCCGGCAACGGTCCGGCGTTCTCCTTCACCCCCGACGACAACGGAACGTATGTCGTGACCTTGGTTGCGACCGATGGTGACGGTGGTTCGGACACGGATACGGCCACGATCAATGTGACGAACGTGAACCCGTCGGTGTCGATTGTTGGGGCTCCGGCTTCGAGTCCGGAGGGGACGCAGATCGATTTGACGTCGACGGTGTCGGATCCGGGTGATGATGTGATCACGCGTTCGTGGTCGGTGACCAAGAATGGTGGGGCGTTCGATTCCGGCAACGGTCCGGCGTTCTCCTTCACCCCCGACGACAACGGAACGTACGTCGTCACGGTCGTCGCCAGTGACGGCGAAGGCGGCTCGGATACCGACAGCGCCACGATCAACGCGACCAATCTGAACCCGTCGGTGACGATTGTTGGGGCTCCGGCTTCGAGTCCGGAGGGTACGCAGATCGATTTGACCTCGACGGTGTCGGACCCCGGCGCCGCCGATGTGATCGCTCGGGCCTGGTCGGTGACCAAGGACGGGGCGCCCTTCGACAGTGGCAACGGCGCCGCATACTCGTTCACCCCCGATGACAACGCCACCTATGTGGTGACCCTGGTTGCGACCGACGACGACGGTGGCTCAGATACGGACACCGCCACCGTCAACGTCACCAACGTCGGCCCCACGGTGTCGATCGACGGGCCGGACCCGCTTTCGAGTCCCGAAGGGACCGAGGTCAGTCTGACGGCCACGGTGAACGATCCCGGCAACGATGCACTGACGCTCACTTGGTCGGTGACCAAGAACGGTGCGCCGTTTGACGCCGGAACGGGGACCACCTTCTCGTTCACGCCCAACGACGACGCCACCTATGTCGTGACCTTGGACGCCGACGACGGTGAGGGTGGTACCGACTCGGATTCGATGACGGTGAACGCCACCAACGTGAGTCCCGTGGTTCCCCCGCCGGCGGGTGACAGCATCGACGAGGGCGGTAGCTTTGCGTTGAACGCGCCGTTCACCGACGCCGGCCAGGCGGAAACCCACACTGCGGTGGTGAACTGGGGCGACGGGACCACCGAGGATTGCTCCGTGTCGCCGAACTGCGACCTGACCCAGACCAATGGTCTGTCCGGCACCGTCACGGGAACGCACGTCTACGACGACGACGGTCCGTGGACGGTCACCGTCACCGTGTCCGACGGGATTGGCTCGGACCCCGGTGCCGCCACGGTCAACGTCGCCAACGTGGCTCCCGCTGTTGACACACCGCTTCCAGACTCCATCCTCGAAGGTGGCACCTATACCTTCGGCGGAGCTTTCACCGACCCGGGGGCCGGTGACACGTGGTCCGCCGAGGTCAACTACGGCGACGGCACCGCATGGCAGCCGCTGACGTTGAGCGGTATGACGTTCGCGCTCGATCACGTCTATGTCGACGACGGCGTCTTCACTGTCGAGGTCTGTGTCGCCGATGACGACCAGGGGCCGTCGCCCCACCTCGACGGAACCTGTGAGTCTGCCGCGGTCGAGACTCTCAACGCGGCGCCGGTCGTGACGGCCCGCAACGACGCTGACGTCGATGAGGGCGTGACCGTCGTGCTGGGCGGCGCCACACCAACATCGTTCACCGACGCCGGTGTCCTCGATACCCACGTGGCCACCGTTGATTGGGGTGAAGGCGCCGGACCCGTCCCTGCGACTGTGAACCCCGACGACACCGTATCCGGCGGGCACCAATACAACGTGCCGGGGTTCTACACCGTGACCGTGAGGGTCACCGACGAAACCGATCCGCTTTCCTTCGACTCCGACACGTTCACTGTGAACGTCCGGAACCTCGACTTCGAGGTCAACGTGAGCGGCCCCACCAGTCGCAACGAGGGCGGGAACCTCAGCATCAGCGGCGACTTCACCGACTCAGACGGCACCGGAACGTACGACCTGGTTGTCGACTGGGGGGACGGTTCGCCGCCGGAGACGATCACGTATGCGCCGGCCGGGGCCGGCGCGGGGACGTTCGGTGCCGGACCACACACGTACGCCGACGACTCGGATTGTGTGTCGGCGCCCGGCTCGTGCACGTTGACGGTCACTGTTGACGACACCGATGACGTGCAGGACGACGCGACGAATGGTTACACCGTCACCGTCATCAACAAGGTGCCGACCACCGCCATCGACGGCCCGACGACCTCGCCGGAGGGCACCGGGTTCAAGCTGTTCGGCAATCCCGCAGACGTGTTCGCCGACACCCTCACCTACGAGTGGACGGTGACCAAGGACACCGGCGATGGACCCGCGGTCTTCAAGACGGGCACGTTCAAGAACATCTACTTCCAGCCGGACGATGGTTGTGCGACATGCGTCTACGAGGCCACCTATGTGGTCACCGACGATGACGGTGGGTCGACGACCGAGGTGTGGGCGGTCGACGTGACCAACGTCGCGCCGGATGCCCAGATGCTCGACGAGTTCGGCAACACGCTCCCGCCGGTGTATGCCGGGGGCAAGGAAGGTGCGACGGTCAGCCTGCAGGCAGTCTTCACCGATCCGGGCGCGGCCGACACGCACACCATCACCTGGGAAGCCAAGCTGCTCGACCAGGTGATCGACACGGGCAACGAACCAACGTTCGACTTCGTGGCGCCCGATAACGGTGCGTACTTTGTGGTGCTGACGGTGACCGACGACGACGGCGGCACCGACACCCCCGGGTCGCCGCTCATCACGGTCACCAACGCTCCGCCCAAGATCACCAAACTGGTGACGGATCCCACCCCGTCGGTGGGAAACCCTGTGGCTCTGAACGTGTTCTTCACCGACCCGGGGATCGGCGACGAGCACACGGTGACCGTCGACTGGGGCGACGGGTCGCCGGTCGATACGGAGGCGGATGTCACTTCGCCGGCTGCCCTGAGCCACACGTTTGCCGCCGGTGCCCACCGCGCCAAGATCTGTGTGGCCGACGACGACGGCGCCAAGAGGTGCAAGAAGATCTGGTACAACGCGGGTGCGGCACCGGCCGCTGCGGGCGCCGACTTCAATGGTGACGGTATCGAGGACATGGCGGTCGGTGTGCCCGGAGAGAACTCCGGAGCCGGCGCCGTCAATGTGTTCTACGGTTCTTCGTCCGGTCCTTCTGTGACGGACGACAGGTTCTATCGCCAGGGGACGGGCGGCATCCTCGGCACCAGCGAGAGTGGCGACGAGTTCGGCGCCACGCTGGCGTACGGCGACTTCAACGATGACGGCTACGACGACCTGGCCATCGGGGCGCCGGGTGAGAAGCTCGGCGGGAAGAACAACGCCGGGTCGGTCAACGTGCTCTACGGGTCTGCCTCCGGGCTCACCGCCAATGGTGACCAACTGTGGACCCAGGACAGCAACTCGGTCGCCGATTCGTCCCAAGCGGGTGATCGCTTCGGCGACAGCCTCGCCGTCGGTGACTTCAACGGCGACGGCTTTGCCGATCTCGCCGTTGGTGTCCCCGGCGAAGACGTCGGTGGAACGTCGAATGCCGGCCGGGTCCAGGTGCTCTTCGGCGGGCCGTCGAAGCTGGTTGCCGGATTCAGCCAGAGCTGGCACCAGAGCGTCAAGGGGACGCTGGACAACAAGCAGGGCGGCGACCGGTATGGCGCAGCGCTGGTAGGCGGTGACTTCGACCGCGATGGCTTCTGGGATCTCGCCATCGGTGTGCCCGGCCAGAAGGTGGCCGGCAAGAAGAAGGCCGGTGCGGTTGCTGTGCTGCCCGGTTCGGTGCTTGGTTTGACGGCCGAGGGCGACCAGATCTGGAACCAGAACAAGCCGGGGATCAACGACAGTGCTGAGAGCGGCGACCAGTACGGCTCGGCGCTGGCGGCCGGTGACTTCAACGACGACGCAAACACCGACCTGGCCGTCGGTATCCCGCTCGAGGGTGTGAGCGGCTTGTCCGACGCAGGCGCAGTCTCGGTCATCTATGGAACCGGCGCCGGCCTCTCCTCGGCGGGAGACCAGTTCTGGCATGAGGACTCCGCCGACATCTTTGGTGTCGCGGAGGCCAACGATCAATTCGGCTTCGCCCTCGCCGTCGGTGACGCCGGGAACGACGGCAACGACGATCTCTTGGTCGGCATTCCGAACCAGGCGATCGGCGGAGATGCCGAGGCGGGCGTCGTTGCCCTGATCAGGGGCGGTGGGTCCGGTTTGACCGCCGTCGGCAATCAGCGCTGGCACGAGGACCGCAGCGGGACCCCCGGAAAGGCGCAGCCCGGCGATCACTTTGGAGCAGCCGTCGCCTTTGGCGACGTCACCGGCGACGGTCGGGACGATCTGATGGCCGGTATCCCTGGGCAGAGCTTCACACCGGCCGACGTTGGTGCGGTCATGATGGTGAAGGGGCACGGCACAGGCGGGTTCACCAGCTCCGGCAGCAAGTGGTACCACCAGAACTTGACCGGGGTGGCCGGTGATGGCGCCCAAGCCAACGATCGGTTTGGTGCGGCGCTGTAGCGATGTGAGTTCGACTGGGTGGCCCGATCGCGGGCCACCCAGACCATCGCCCTACACCCGTTTGCCGGTTCTGACGTCCGGGGCGCCCAGCCTGGCCGCGTCGGCGGTCAGGTCGTCGGGTGCCGTCTGTGACTCACGTTCGGCGGTGACCCTGGCGTGGTAATGCTCGAGTTCGTCGGCAATGGCTGTGTCGTCCCATCCGAGAATCCCGGCCATCAGGCGCGCCGTTGGCTCGGCCGCCTCCAGCCCGCGGTCCCACGTCTCAATCGAAATGCGGGTGCGTCTGGTGAGGGCGTCATCGAGGTGCAAGGCGCCTTCGTGAGAGGTGGCATAGGCGATCTCGGCGCGGTAGTAGCCGGCCGCGCCTGGCAATGGTTCGGCCAACTCCGGTCGTTCTCGCATGAGGTCGATCACGTCCGTGACGATCGTTCCATAGCGGTGCAGCAGGCGCTCCATGTCCGCAACCGGCAGGCCTGCTTGGGCCGCCAGGCGGCGGCGGGCGTTCCAGAATGCGTGGTAGCCGTCGGCACCCAGGATGGGGGTTTGGGCCGTTGAGCTCTTCGGGATTCGGCCGCCCAGTTCGACGCCGGCGAGGTCGATGGTGTCCTCGGCCATCACCCGGTACGTCGTGTACTTGCCGCCGGCGACGGTGACGAGTCCCGGGGCGGTGCGAGCCACCGCATGCTCACGGCTGAGCTTGCTGGTGGCGTCCGACTCACCGGACAAAAGGGGACGCAGGCCGGCGTAGACCCCGATGACGTCGTCGTGTCCGAGGGGTTCGACGAGCACCTGATTGATGTGTCCCAAGACGTAGTCGATGTCGGTGCGGCTCGCCGCCGGATGGGCGAGGTCGAGGTCCCACGGCGTGTCGGTGGTGCCGATGATCCAATAGGAACCCCACGGTACGAGGAACAGCACGCTCTTCTCGGTGCGGATGATCATCCCCGAAGATGAGTGGATCCGGTCCTTGGGCACGACGAGGTGGATGCCTTTGGACGCCGTGACTCGCATGGTGCGCTTGCCGGCGAGGTCCTGGATTTGATCCGTCCAGACTCCGGTGGCGTTGACGACAACCCGGGCTCGGATGCGCAGCGGTCGCCCCGTTTCCAGGCACACGGCCTTGACCCCGGTGATGCGCTGCCCCTCGCGCAGGAACCCGACGGCGCGAATGCTTGATCCGACCGTGGCTCCGTAAAGAGCGGCGGTGCGGGCAACCATCATCGTGTGACGTGCGTCGTCCACCTGGGCATCCCAGTACTGGATGCCGCCGACCAGGGTGTCCTTGCGCAACGCCGGTATGGCCGCCAGCGCGCCGCGTCGGCTGAGATGGCGGTGGCGGGGGAGCGGTCTGCGGCCGAAGGCCGCCAGCCCGTCGTACATCATGATCCCGGTGCCGACATAGGCCCGTTCCCACACCCGGTGTTGCAGCGGGTAGAGGACGGGAATGGGGTGAACGAGGTGCGGGGCGAGTTCGTTGACCAGCAAGCCTCGTTCCCGCAGGGCTTCGGCCACCAGGGCGAAGTTGAACTGCTCGAGGTACCGCAGTCCCCCATGGATCAGCTTGCTGGAGCGGCTGGAGGTGCCGGAGGCCAGGTCGCGCTGCTCGATGATGGCGGTGTTGAGACCACGCACCGTTGCGTCGAGCGCACATCCGGCGCCGGTCACTCCAGCTCCGATCACGACGACGTCGAATTGTTCGGCGTCGAGTCGGTCGAGGGCACGGCGTCTAGCGTCGGGGCCTAGCTGGGATGGAGCGTGGTCCATGGGCGTGAGCGTAGCTTGCCGACGACCACTCATCTCCATGGAAGGTGTCGCCTGCATGCCTTGCCCGCGGGCCGGTATCCTCGGACCCATGGACACCTCTCATCTGATCTCAGTAGCCCAGCAGTGGATCGACGATGACCCCGATCCGCTGACCCGAGCCGAACTCGAAGGCTTGATCGAGTCGAACGACGTTGACGAACTGTCCGAGCGGATGGCGGGTTCGCTGCAGTTCGGGACGGCCGGTTTGCGCGGCGTGGTTGCGGCCGGTTCGAACCGGATGAACCGGGCGGTTGTCATCCGCACCTCGCGGGGGCTGGCCGACTACCTGCTGGCTCGCGG
Source organism: uncultured Acidimicrobiia bacterium (assembly GCA_963704825.1). Taxonomy (GTDB): domain Bacteria; phylum Actinomycetota; class Acidimicrobiia; order Spongiisociales; family UBA5794; genus CAVPHV01. The sequence continues at coordinate 39,231 of CAVPHV010000010.1, read as the reverse complement.
CGGCGACTCGGAGGCGCCCGTGGTAGTGGGCGCGGACGCCCGATTGTCGAGCCATACCTTCTTGCAGGACACGGTGGGGGTGCTGGCCGCGGCCGGGATTCCGGTGCGTTTCTTCGACGAGCCGGTCCCGACGCCCCTGGTGGCATACGCCGCTCGCCTCGTCGAGGCGCGTGCCGCAGTGGTCATCACTGCCAGTCACAACCCACCCCGCGACAACGGTTACAAGGTGTACGACCGCAACGGAGCGCAGATCATTCCGCCGGTCGACGGTCAAATCGCCGCGGCTATTGCGGCGGTGGGCTCGGCCAAGAAGGTGCCACGGATCGAGGACGCGACGGCCGGCGGGTCACCGCTGGTCGACCTCGTCCCGGAGAATACGTTTGGGCGCTATCTCGGCGAGTTGGATGCGGTACGCACCCCGCCGGCGGAGGGACGAGATCTCGCCATCGTCTACACCCCCATGCACGGTGTCGGCGGCAAGTACGTCACCGGAGCGCTGCAGCATGCCGGGTATGAACAGTTGCTGCCGGTCGCCGAGCAGTATGAGCCCGACGGTCGATTCCCTACGGTGGCGTTCCCGAACCCCGAGGAGCCGGGAGCGCTCGATTTGAGCGTCGCCCTGGCCGAGGACACGGGTGCCGACCTGATTCTGGCCAACGATCCCGACACCGATCGTCTCGCCGTCGCACTTCCCCTCCCCGACGGGACCTGGCGAGCTCTCAGCGGCAACCAGATTGGTGTCCTGCTCGCCGACTACGTGCTCGAGCACACCAGCGTGTCGCACCCCATCGTCATCAACAGCATTGTTTCCTCTCCGATGCTCGGCGCAGTTGCGGCCGGGTACGGGGCGGGGTTTGCCCAGACGCTGACGGGGTTCAAGTGGATTTGGAACGCTGCGCTCGATCTCGAGGCGGCCGGTGAGGGCACCTTTGTCTTCGGCTACGAGGAGGCCCTCGGATATTCGGTCGGCCCCGCGGTGCGGGACAAGGATGGGATTTCGGCCGCGTTGGTGTTCGCCGACCTGGCGGCAACCTGCCGGATGAGCGGAATCACCGTGTGGGACCGGCTCGAGGCGATGTATCGGCGCGATGGCCTGTGGGTCAGCACGCAAAAGAGCGTGGTTCGTCCCGGCACCGAGGGGGCGGCTGAGATCGCCGCCGCCATGGAGCGGCTGGCGGCGGCCCCACCGGAGGTCATCGGCGACGCCCCCGTTGCCGAGGTGGTCGATTTCCAGGTTGGAGCGGAGGATCGCCCGCGCTACCTGGCGTCGACCAGCCTGGTTGCTCTGCAACTCGACGATGGAGGCAGGGTGCTGGTCCGCCCCTCCGGCACCGAACCCAAGCTGAAGATCTATGTGGATCTGCGCCGCGAGGTGGCAGAGCATGATTTGGTTGGCGCCATCGAATCGGCCGCACTGCGCGACGCCGAGGCCCTGGCGGCCGCCACGGCAGGGTCTCTCGGGCTCGGCTGAGCTGCACCCGGGGAGAGGTCCCTACCGTCGAGGACCAACGGCCCGCTGACGGCAGGAGGTCTTCGGCCATAATGGGTCCGGAAACCGACCCGGCGGTGTGTTCCGCCCTGCCTTCCACGGGAGTATCACGATGGATCTCACCAGCTTGCTCGGCGCCGACGCCGAAGCTCTTCTCACCTACGAGGCGACTGCAATTCCGAAGGAGGAGTTGTCGTTGCCCGGGCCCGATTTTGTCGACCGAGTCTTCCGCATCTCCGATCGTTCCCCGCAGGTGCTTCGCAATCTCCAGGCGCTCTACGGCAGCGGCCGCCTCGCCGGATCCGGATATGTGTCGATCCTGCCGGTCGACCAGGGCATCGAGCACTCCGGGGCGGCCTCGTTTGCTCCAAACCCGATCTACTTCGACCCCAAGAACATCGTCGAGCTCGCCATCGAGGCCGGCTGCAACGCGGTTGCAACGACGTTCGGCGTGCTCGGCATGGTGTCACGGGCCTACGCCCACAAGATTCCTTTCATCGCCAAGATCAACCACAACGAACTGATGACCTACCCGGCAACCTACGACCAGATCATGTTCGGCTCGGTCGAGAAGGCCTGGGATCTGGGAGCGGCAGGCGTTGGCGCCACCATCTACTTCGGTTCGGAGGAGTCGATGCGTCAGCTCGAAGAGGTTGCTGAAGCCTTCGAAGCCGCCCATGAACTCGGGATGTTCACGGTGCTGTGGTGCTACGTACGCAACCCTGCCTTCACCGTCGACGGGGTCAATCACGAGGCTTCGGCCGACACGACGGGTCAGGCCAACCACATTGGTGTGACCATCCACGCCGACATCATCAAGCAGAAGCAGCCGGAATCCAACGGTGGTTTCACGGCGATTGGGTTCGGCAAAACCGACCCACGGGTCTACGAGGAACTCACGACCGACAACCCGATCGACCTCACTCGCTGGCAGGTGGCGAACTGCTACATGGGCCGCGCCGGCCTGATCAACAGCGGCGGCGCGTCGTCGGGTTCCGGTGACCTCGCCCAGGCAGTGCGCACCGCGGTCATCAACAAGCGGGCCGGCGGCACCGGCCTGATCAGCGGTCGCAAGGCCTTCCAGCGGCCCATGGCCGAGGGCGTTGAACTCCTGAATGCAATCCAGGACGTGTACCTCGATGAGCAGGTCACGGTCGCGTAGGGGCAGCTGAACTGATGGCGTGGGGGATCGGCTGGACCCGTGACGGTGGGGCCCCGGCCTTCGACGCGAGCTCAGATTGAGGTTGTTCGGCCGACGCTGGAAAAGGCAACACGGAATGTGATTTCGGGGCGGGGGTGCCGGATCGGTATCCTCGCCCTCGAAGCACGTACATGAGGAGGATCGTGGTGGCATTCCAGCTCCCGGCGGCGAAGTCCGTCTCGGCAAATCCGACGCAACAGGAAATGCGCGCCTGGACGCTCGAGTTCATGCCGCGCGTCATCGTCACGGAGTTCGACAACCTGAGCTACGAGGCTGAGGTCACCGCACGACTCGCCCGTTCGACCTTCTTCGTTGCGGAGGAAGAGATCTTTCAGAATCGGATGTCGCGCGCTGAGGCGGATGAATGGGGCGCCAAGCAGGACGCCTACATCGCCGACAAGGACATGATTCTCATCGAGGGGTTCATCGGCCCGGATCCGGAGTTCCAGACTGCGTCGCGGCTGTTCATGGAGAAGGCCCAGGCCAACATTCCCGCCATGCAGCAGCAACTCTTCTTCCCCAAGGACGACGCCTGGCAGCCGGAGTTCACCGTCGTGTACACCCCCGGGCTGCGGGCCCCGGGCAAGAGCGACGATCGTCTGATCATTGTCGACCTCGACAACTACGTGACGAGGGTGTTTGGCTCGGACTACTTCGGCGAGTCCAAGATGGGCGGGCTCCGCATGTGGAACCATCTCGTGTATCAGCGTGGCGGGTTGGCACTTCACTCCGGCCTCAAGGTGTTCCCCGATGTGAACGGCGAAGAGAAGGCCATGTTGATCCTGGGCTTGTCGGGAACCGGCAAGACCACAACGACGTTCCGGCAGCAGCTCGGATCCCTCCCCGTCCAGGATGACTTCAACGCCTTGATGCCGGGCGGCAAGGTCTACGCGACTGAGAATGGCTGTTTCGCCAAGACATTTGGACTCGATCCCGACGATGAGCCCACTATCTATTGGGGTACCGCCCATCCCGACGCCTGGCTCGAGAACACCTACACGGCGCCGGACGGCACTGTCGACTTCTTCGATGACTCCCACACCCGCAACGGACGCTCGACATTCCCGCTCGACAACATCCGGCATCGCAGCCCACTAGATCTGCCGAAGGCCGACTACCTGCTGCTGTTGAATCGCAACGAGAACATCATCCCGGCGGTTGCCCGGCTGCGGCGTGATCAGGCCGCGGCCTATTTCATGCTCGGCGAGACCAAGGGCACCTCGGCCGGTGGCGCCGCCGAAGCGGGCAAGAACCTGCGGGTTCCCGGGACGAACCCGTTCTTCTTCAACAACGACGCCATGCAGGGGAATCGGCTTCTCGAGTTGCTCGAGACCCTGCCCGATCTCGAGGTGTATCTGATGAACACCGGTCGGGTCGGCGGGGGCGACAGCGACGAGCGCTCGAAGAAGGTGAGGATTCCGCACAGCTCGGCGGTTGTCGAAGGGATCGTGTCCCGCACGATCGATTGGGAGGAAGATCCCGACTTCGGGTACGAGGTCGCGGTCTCGATTCCCGGGTTTGACGACCCCGAACTGCTGCGGCCCCGACTCCTCTACGAACGCCAAGGTCGTATGGACGAGTACCGCGCCATCGTGGTGACCCTCACCGATGAACGGCGCGACTACCTGCGGAGCTTCCCGGGACTCGATCCGAGCATCGTCGAGGCCATCTGACCCGGAGTTGGTGGGGCCCGTACCGGCAGGTAGCGGTTGCCGCGCGGTCATCCGGCGCGTTGTTCAATACCCAGGGGTGGCGCAAGACGGGCTACGGTTCCGGGAAGCCTGTTGACATGGTCTGGGCGAACGCCTGAAGCCAGTTGTTCAGCAGTGTCCTTGCCCCCCAGCGGATGCTTAAAGGCATCCCGTCAGCGACCGATAACCCTGAAGTGACCGACCGTAAACCTCTCCCCACGGAGATCGACAAGACTTCGTTCTCGTCCGCTCGCAAGGGCTACGACAAGAAGGAAGTCAAGCGATATCTCTCCGATCTCGAGGCCTCATTCCGCGACCTCGAGTCGTGGGCGTTCCAGACCAAGGAACGCCTTACCGCCGCGGAACAAGAACTCTCCGCGATGCGCGCCACCGAAGAAGAATCGGTCGACAAGGCCATGTATGCCGTCTTCGACGCCAAGGACCGCATCATCGAGGGTGCTCGGACCAAGGCGGCCCAGATCGAGGCCGCGGCCGAGGAGCGCGCCGCCGCGATGACCGCCGAGGCGGAGCGGGTGCTGGAGACTGCACGGGCCGACGCCGAAGCGCTGCATAGCGGTTCGCCGGGCGACACGCGTGGCGACGTCGCCCTCGCCGAGCAGCAACTGGCCGCAGCGCGGCGCGAGGCCGAGGAAGTCCTCAAGGAGGCGCGTCGGCGAGCAGCCGAGATCGAACAACAAGCTGAGCATGTCGCAACCAGCAGTGCCACTGCCCAGGCGCTGGAACGGATTGCTGCGCTCGAGGGTGAGCGCAACCAGGCAAGGGGCGAGGCCGAACAGCACCTCGCTGAGCTGCAACGGCTTCAGGCGCACCTGCAGCAGTTCGAGGCCGAGCGTGACGAGAAGATGGGCAAACTGAAGGCCGCCCAACGCGAACTCGATGCCGAATTGGCGGTCGCCCAGCGCACGGCGAGGTCGACCATCGAGGCGGCCGAACAGAAGGCTGCGGAATTGGTGGCGGCGGCGGAAGCTCGCGCCGAAGCGATGGGTCCGCTCACGGTTGATGCAGAGAATGCCGACGACGCCTATTTGGAGATCATTGCGGCGGCGCAGGCTCGCGCCGAATCAATCAAGATCGAGGCCGAGGCCGCTGCCGCGGCGATGGCCAACGACATCGCTCAAGCCAAAGCGACTGCAGCGTCGACGGCCGCCCAGGCCAAAGAGGATCTCGCCGCCGCCCACCGCGAGGTGCGGTCCATCGAGGCAGACGCACAGCGGGCACGTGAAGAAGCCCAGCAGGCCGTTGCTGAAGCCGAGCAGCGGATTGCCCTACTCGAGTCGGAGGCGCAGCAGCGGTCCGCGGAGATCGAGCAGGCCGCGGCCGCCAAGATGTCGCAGGCTGAGGAGCACGCGGCGCGGGTGATGGCGGAGGCGGATGAGGAGTCTGCTCGGTTGCGTGCCGAGGCGGAGGCTGCGGTTGGGGAGTATCGGGGGCAGGTCGAGGCCGAGTTGGCGGAGCGTCGGGCCCAGGTTGAGGCGGAGCTGGATGAGGCGCGTCGCCGGGCTGAGGTTGTGGCTGAGGAGTCGCAGGCTCGGGTGGCGGAGGCGCAGCGGGCGCATCGTGAGGCTGAGGAGCACGCGGCGCGGGTGATGGCGGAGGCGGATGAGGAGTCTGCTCGGTTGCGTGCCGAGGCGGAGGCTGCGGTTGGGGAGTATCGGGGGCAGGTCGAGGCCGAGTTGGCGGAGCGTCGGGCCCAGGTTGAGGCGGAGCTGGATGAGGCGCGTCGCCGGGCTGAGGTTGTGGCTGAGGAGTCGCAGGCTCGGGTGGCGGAGGCGCAGCGGGCGCATCGTGAGGCTGAGGAGCACGCCGCTCAGGTGACGGCCGCGGCGCAAGGTGTCGTTGCCCAAGCCGAACAACAGGCTGCCGCCTTGATCGCAGAAGCCGAGGGCCGTGCCGAGGCGCGGCACAGCGAACTTGTCGCTTTCGCCGAGAGTGAGGCGACGCGGATCCGGGCCGAAGCCGATGAGAAGCGTGCTGCGAGCGAGGCAGCATTGGCGGAGCGGCGGGCAAGATTTGAGTCCGAAATGCAGACTTGGCGTGGCCAGGCCGAGGCCGAGGTTGGCGAACTCAGGCAACGCGCTGAGACCGATGCTGCCGAGGCATTGCAGCGCCGCCAAGAGGCGGCCGCCGAACTCGACCGTGCCCGCCAGGAGTCGAGCAGGGTGCGCCACGAGGCGGACGTTCAGTCTCGCGAAGCTCTCGAGGCTGCGCAGGCCGAGGCAGACCGGCTGGTCATCGAAACCAGGCAGGCCAACGAGGCCATTGAGGCAGAGCGCAGGGAAACAGAGGCTCTCGTTCTCCGGCTGCGAGACGAGGTGGCGGCGTCCGAACGCCGGGCTGCTGAAGTGCGAGAGCAGGCGCAAGCTCAGGCTATCGCCGCGATCGCCGCCGCTACCCAGCAGGCGACTCAACTCGAGGTCGACGCTCGAGATGCTTTGACCTCTCGAGAGCAGCAGTTGTCGCTGCGGTCGGCCGCGGTGGCAGACGCCGAGCGGCAGGTCGCCACCGTCATCATGGATGCCGAAACTCGCGCCGCCGGGATCATTCAGGGGGCAGACGCCGAGGTTGCCGAGCGCCAACGTTCCATCGAATTGGCCTCAGAAGAGGCTGAGAGGCTGCGGGCCGAAGCAGACGCGCTGGTCGCGGCCCAGGATGAACGCCGCCGGCAACTCGAGGAGTGGTCGGCGCAGATCGAAGCCGATGCGCAGGAGAGGATGCGTCGAGCTGAGGTTGACAGCGCCGAGCTGTTGGCGCGGAGCGTGGAGGCTGTTGCCGCTGAGGAGGCCAGGATTGCCGAGGCGCAGCAGGCCGCGGAGCAGGCGCTCGCCGACGCGCACCAGAAGGCCGGGGAGCTCACGGTTGCCGAAGCCGAGCTCGCTGCCCAGCAGGCTGCAATCGAGGAGGAGCGGCGCGTTGTATTGGCGGCTGCGGACGCAGCTGCCGCCGAGGCTCGAGCCCGCGCCCAGCTCGAAGCCGAGGAGATTCGTGCATCCGCCCAGGCATTGTTCGCCGACGCGGAGAGCCAGCGTTCGACGCTCGAGGCTGCCGAGGATGAGGCGGCCGCGATGCGAGAGCGCGCCGGTGTCGAAGCGCAACAGATCAGGGCCGGTGCCGAGGAACGGGCCGCGGCGCTCACCAGCGACGCCCAGGCCATGCGGCTGGAGGCTGAGCGGCTCGCCGCACAGGCAGCGCAAGAGCGTGGTGAGGCTGAGTCGGTGGTTGAGGCGGCTCGGGTTGAGGCGGAGCGGATTGTTGCTGAGGCGCGGGCCGGTGCTGAGGGGTTGGCGGCTGAGCGTGAGGAGTTGGTGGCTGAGCGTGAGGCGTTGGAGGGGTGGCGTTCTGAGTTGGAGTCGGCTCGGGGTGTGGTGGAGTCTCAGCGTGGTGAGGCTGAGTCGGTGGTTGAGGCGGCTCGGGTTGAGGCGGAGCGGATTGTTGCTGAGGCGCGGGCCGGTGCTGAGGGGTTGGCGGCTGAGCGTGAGGAGTTGGTGGCTGAGCGTGAGGCGTTGGAGGGGTGGCGTTCTGAGTTGGAGTCGGCTCGGGGTGTGGTGGAGTCTCAGCGTGGTGAGGCTGAGTCGGTGGTTGAGGCGGCTCGGGTTGAGGCGGAGCGGATTGTTGCTGAGGCGCGGGCCGGTGCTGAGCGGTTGGCGGCTGAGCGTGAGGAGTTGGCGCGAGAACGCACCGATCTCGAGCAAGCCACCGCTGCCATCGCTCAGCAGCGAGCTGAGGCTGAGAGAGTGGTCGCCGAAGCAAGGAGCTCGCGAGCTGAGGCTGAGAGCTTCGTCGCCGAAGCAAGGAGCTCGGCCGAGGAGATCGTGGCAGCGGGCACCCGGTCCATCGAGGAGCGACTTGCCGAGCTCACCCAAGACCAGGAACGGCTTGCCGCTGAGGCCGATGCCTTCAACCGCAGCCAGCAAGAAGCCGGTCAGCTGCGCGACCAACTCGAGCAGATGCAGCGTGAGCTGGAGGAACGGGCCGCGTCGCTCGAGCATCAACAGGCGGACCTGGAGCGGCAGCGTCACGAAGCCGAAGTGGCGATGCAGGCCGCCACCGAAGCCGCCGAAGTCGCCAATGCAACGGCAGGCGAACAGAAGGCTGCGCACAAAGAGCGCAAGGCCGCGCTGAAGCAGGCCCAGGCTGATCTCGAGGCCGCCCAGGCTATGGCCGCCGAGCAAGCGCAACGCTGGGAACAAGAACGCGCGTCATTGACGGAGCAGCTCGAGATCGCCACAGCTGCAGCCGCTCAGGCGGCTCGTGGCGAGGCGGAGGCGCAGGTTGTTGCGGTTCGTACCGAGTATGAGGCTCAAATGGCCGCGGCCGTCCAGGCGGCTCGTGGCGAGGCGGAGGCGCAGGTTGTTGCGGTTCGTGCCGAGTATGAGACCAAGGCCGCTGCGGCAGTAGCGGCAGCCCGTGCGGAGTATGAGTCTCAGATGGCCATGGCGGTCGAGGCGGCTCGCGCCGAAGCAGCTGAGCAGATCGCAGCGGTTCGTGCCGAGTCTGAATCCCAGGTAGCGGCGGCCCGGCAGAGCGGGGCTGCACAAACAGTGGGGGATGGACAAGAGGCAGACGCATCTCGGCGGGACGCCATTGAAGAAGCGGCACGGATCCGTGAGGAAGCCATGCATCTCTTGGCGGAGGCCGAGAAGGAGAAGGCTGAGGCTCGACGCGAAGCATCAGCACTGGTTGCGGCGGCAGAGGCCCGGGCGGATGCGCTCGAAGCTGAGCTGGCGGCAGGCTCCGCACCGAACTTGGCCGCGGCTGAACAGGCAGAGCGCGAAGCCGCCGCCATCACCAAGAAGGCACGGGTCGAGGCCGAGCGGATCTTGGCTGAAGCTGAAGCGCAGTTGGCCGACGCCCGCGAGACCGCGGCCCGCATTCGAGCCGACGCCGCAACAGCTCAGCCGGTGGAAACGTCGACGGTGGTGGCCGATCCTTGGCGCGACGTAGAAGAAACAGCGCAGCCTGCTTCGGGTCCTCCTGCACATGATGGCGAAGAGGTTGACGGGGAAGTTGATGAGGAGCCCGAGCCCGAGCCCCGGCGTGAAGCCGGTAGGTCCCGTTACGAGCGCCGATCTGCGAAGCTGCCCCGCATCGGCGAGGGCGCCGGCTCAGTCCTGTCGTCGATGGCCGGACTTCGCAAGATGATGGTCGAGGAAGACGACTGATTCCCGCTTCTCCCGGGTCTTCGGACCCGGAATCGACGAGCAGACGCTGCCGGTTCTGCTCCCCTACTTCCGATTTATCATCGTTGTCACGTCCGATGAGTGAGTTTGGTGAAGCAGCCGACCATCCTTGATGTTGCAGAGCGAGCGGGAGTCTCGAAGTCGCTGGTGTCACTCGCCATGCGAGGCTCCGACCAGGTAGGCGCTGCGAGTCGCAAGGCGATCTTCGAGGCCGCGGCCGAGCTCGGGTACCGGCCCAACGCTGCAGCCCGCAGTCTGGTCCGTCAGCGTTCCTTCATCCTCGGCGTCATGCTCTCGGACCTCCACAATCCCTTCTTCGCTGAGGTGGTCGACGGGATCGATGATGCCGCCTTGGTCGCCGGTTACCGGGCCCTCTACAACTCAGGGCGCCGATCGCCGCGGCTCGAGGCTGAGGCGATCGAGACCTTGCTGGAGCTGCGGGTCGATGGGTTGATCGTTGCCGCTCCTGCCGTTGGGCCCAGTGCCGCGGTCGCTGCGGCACGCAGCGTCGCGACCGTTGTCGTCGGCAGGGCAACACGGTCGGCCGCGATCGACTGCGTAACCAACGATGATCGTCTCGGCGGCGAACTGGTGGTCGATCACCTGGTGAGTCTCGGCCATCGGCGCATTGCCCATATTCACGGGGGGAGTGGGGCCGGCGCCCACCCCCGTCGCACCGGCTACGAGCGCGCCATGCGCCGCCACGGTCTCGAGGCGGAGATCCGTAGCGTGGCAGGCGCCTACACGGAAGCTGCCGGCATGGAGGGCATGGAGCAGTTGCTCGGCTCCGCCAACCGGCCCACGGCGGTCTTTGCCGCCAACGATATCGCTGCCATCGGTGTCCTCGATGTGCTCGACGGATACGGGCTGCGAGTGCCCGATGACGTCAGCGTCGTCGGCTACGACAACACGCACATTTCGGGCAGGCATCGCTTTGACCTCACCACTGTTGATCAGCCCCGGTTTGAGATCGGCCGCATGGCGGTTGCGCTACTTCTGGAACGGCTCGATGGCGGCCGGACCGAAGCGAAGCGGGTGGTGCTGGCTCCCCGTCTGGTGGCCCGAAGCTCGTCCTCGCCTGTGCTGTTGCGGGCGCATTCCCGGAGGGGCTGAACCGAACAACTGGCGTGAGCGTTCGCCGTGCCAACCAATCGACTGTACAGATCCCTCGAGTGCGAACCGACGTTGTGCAACCGGCGGACTAGGAGGCTGTTGCACAATCGGCGAGAACGCTCGCCCGGCCCGCGAAACGCCAGACCAGCGTTTTGGCCGCGAGTGTGAACCAACGTTGTTCGACAGACGACTAGCCAACTTCCGCCGCCGAACCTACACTCCTCGTGGTTCGGCCCCCCACGGACGACGTGGAGGGGCTGACTTTTGTCTCCCTCGAAACCGCAACAAGGAGTTCATGGTGTCCGACAACCTCATTCCGCCCCATGGCGGCGAACTGGTCGATCTGATCGTCGATCCCGACCGTGCCGCCGAGTTGAGAGACGCCTCACGCGATTGGCCTTCGTGGGACCTCACCGATCGCCAGATGTGTGACCTCGAACTGCTCCTCAACGGTGGGTTCTCCCCGTTGCGTGGGTTCCTCGCCAAGGCGGACTACGAGAGCGTGTGTCGCGACATGCGTCTTGCCGACGGCATCCTGTGGCCGATGCCGATCATGCTCGACGTGACGGCCGAGACGGCAGCGGACCTCGAAGCCGGATCGACTCTTGCCCTGCGGGACCCCGAGGGCGTGATGCTTGCGGTGCTTCACGTTGAGGATGTGTGGGAAGCCGACCGGGTTGCCGAGGCCGAGATGGTGTTTGGCTCCGTCAACGAAGAGCATGCCGGGGTCGACCACCTCCTCAATCGGACCAATCCCTTCTACGTCGGCGGCACCCTCGAGGGTTTGCAGGCACCGCTTCACTATGACTATCGCTTGCTGCGGCGCACGCCTGCTGAGTTGCGAGCGGAGTTCGCCCGCCAGGGGTGGCGCAAGATCGTGGCCTTCCAGACTCGCAACCCGATGCACCGTGCCCACGTTGAACTGACGATGCGCGCCGCGGCCGAGACCGAGGCCAACCTGCTGATTCAGCCTGTGGTTGGACTCACCAAGCCGGGCGATGTCGATCACTACACCAGGGTCAGGGCGTATCAGGCCATCCTCGATCGTTACCCCCGCAACACGGCCAAGTTGTCGTTGCTCAACCTCGCGATGCGGATGGGCGGGCCCCGCGAAGCGGTATGGCACGCCATCATTCGCAAGAATCACGGCTGTACCCACCTCATCGTTGGGCGTGACCACGCCGGCCCGGGCAGCGACTCAACCGGGACCCCGTTCTACGGGCCGTACGACGCCCAGGAACTCGTCATCGAACTCGAGGAAGAACTCGGAGTGAAGATGGTCCCGTTCCAGATGATGGTGTACGTCGAGGATCGCGACGCGTACATGCCGATCGACGAAGTCGCCGAGGGCACCCGGACGCTCAGCATCTCCGGAACCGAACTGCGCGAACGTCTGGCGACCGGCCGTGAGATTCCCGAATGGTTCAGCTACCCGGAGGTTGCCAACGAGCTGCGACGCACCCATCCGCCGCGCTCCAAGCAGGGCATCACCATCTTCTTCACTGGTCTGTCGGGTTCTGGGAAGTCAACGGTGGCCAATGCCCTCCTGGTGAAGCTGCTCGAGATGGGCGGCCGGCCGGTGACGCTGCTCGACGGTGACGTCGTCCGCAAGAACCTCAGCTCCGAGCTCGGGTTCTCCAAGGAGCACCGCGACCTGAACATCCAGCGCATCGGCTACGTGGCCTCCGAGATCACCAAGAACGGTGGCATCGCCATCTGTGCGCCGATTGCTCCGTATGCCGCGGTTCGCAAGCTGAATCGTGAACTCATCGAGAGCACCGGCGGCGGCTACATCCTGGTCCACATCTCGACGCCGGTTGAGGTGTGCGAGCAGCGTGACCGCAAGGGGCTCTACGCCAAGGCGCGGGCCGGCATCATCAAGGAGTTCACCGGGATCTCAGATCCGTACGAGGTTCCCGAGGATGCCGATCTGACCATCGACACCACCGATATCTCGCCGGAAGAGGCGGCCAACACGGTGGTGCTGCATCTCGAGCACCTCGGCTACATCGGCGCCAAGCGCAACGGCACCTGATGGCCCGGATCACCGCCGGAGACGACGTCGCCCGGATCGAGGCGGCACTGGACGTCGCTGCGGTTGCGCTCGAGCCGTTCACGCCGGGCGCGATCGAAGCGCGGATGAAGTCCGGTGACGATCCCGTCACCGCGGCCGACCTGGCCGTCAACGAGGCTTTGCTCGCAACGCTGCCGCGCGACGGCGAGGGCTGGTTCTCCGAGGAAACGGCAGACGATGCCGCCCGGCTCGAGTGCGAGCGGGTGTGGATCGTTGACCCGGTCGACGGGACTCGTGAGTTTGTCGCCGGGATCCCGGAGTGGTGCATTTCGATCGGCCTCGCGGTCGACGGGCGGCCGGTCGCCGGAGGCATTCTCAATCCGGTCGCCGGCCATCGCATCGTCGGCTCGGTCGACGACGGGGTGACGATCAACGGCGAGCCGGCCGGGGTCACCCCGACGACCGACCTGCGTGGTGCGCTGGTGCTGGCCAGCCGCAGCGAGGTGAAACGGGGTGAGTGGGGGCCATTTCTCACAACCCCAATTTCGATCCGCAACATGGGCTCGGTTGCGTACAAGATCGGCTGCGTGGCAGCCGGACTCGCCGATGCCACCTGGACGCTGGTGCCCAAGAACGAGTGGGATGTCGCCGCCGGCGCTGCCTTGGTGGTGGCCGCTGGTGGCGCCGTCTTCGGTCCCGACGGCGAAACTATCGAGTTCAACCAGAAGAACCCGTTGCTTCCCGGCTTCGTTGCCGTCGCCGGCGGCCTCGAGGCTCCGTTGCGCGAGTTCCTGATGGACTACCGGGACTGACCGCTCCTTGTTCTTGCGTGGCTGCGGTACCAGAAACCGCGCTTGAACCACGCAGGAACAGGTCTGCGCCGGACGTCTCCTGTTCTTGCGTGGCTGCGGTACCAGAAACCGCGCCCGAGCCACGCACGAACAGTTTGAGGTCAGGCGTCGGGGTCGGCCGGTAAGACGACCCGGAATGTGGTGCGGCCGGGAACCGAATCGACGGAGATCTCTCCTCGGTGGCGGTGGACGACGATCCCGTAGCTGATGTCGAGGCCGAGTCCGGTACCGCTGCCGACCGGCTTGGTGGTGAAGAACGCATCGAACACCTGAGCCGCCACGTCTGGAGGGATCCCTGGTCCGTTGTCTTCGACGTCGACAATCACCCCATCGGCCTGTTCGATGACACGGATGACAATGACGGGATCGGGAGTCTTGGAGTCGATGAGGGCGTCGGCGGCGTTGTCGATGAGGTTGGTCCACACCTGATTGAGTTCCGCGGCATACGCCTGAATCTCGACCGGGTCGGCCGGATACTCCCGACGAACGTCGATTCCATCGACCTTGCGGCGGAGGATGAGCAGGGTGTCATCGATGCCACGGCGCACGTCGACCTCCTGGAGGGGAGCCCGATCCAGGTGGGAGTACGACTTCAGGGCTCCGACGATGTCGGAAAGTCGGGTCGCGCCCTCCTCGATCTCACGGACGAGCGAGGCTGCATCGGCGGTTGCCCCGAGCGCCTCGATCACCAACGACAGTGCGCCCGTGTCGAGACCGGCGACGGCGTCTCGGAGCTGCGCCGGGTCGACCCCGGCGGCAACTACATCGGGGGCCAATCGCCAGGCGTCGGCAACTCCGAGATCGTTGAGAGCCGCCTCGATGTCGGCTTCGCGGTCGCTTCGTTCCAGCGCACTGAGCGGGCCCTGGAGCCCGCGGGCCCCGGCGAGCATTGCCGCCACACGGTCATGGACGGCAGCGTCGAGGCCGGCCGCCTGCAGCGCAGCCGTTGACCGGCTGAGGCGTTCGATGGCACCTCCGAGCTGGCCGGCGCCGCGCTTGACCGCGGCAGCCGGGTTGTTCATCTCATGAGCGAGCCCGGCGGTCAAGGTCCCGATCTGGGCCATGCGCTCTGACTGTCTCAGCCGGACCTCGGTCTCGCGCCACCGAGCCAACAGCACCCCAAAGAGCGACCGGGCCGCGGTCGCCGAGGTAGCCAGGAGTTCGTCGAGCACCTCCTTGGGGATCGACAGGAAGGTGACCTCCGACTTGGTTCGGATCGATGCCATTCGTGGTGCCGAATCCAGCAGCGCCATCTCGCCGATGACATCCCCCGGTCCCCGGACGGCCAGCAGCACCTCGCGGGGGCCCGTGACCTTGATCACCTCGACCTCGCCGTCGATGATCACGCAGGCCCGGTCACCGTCGTCCCCTTCGGAGAACACGACGGTCCCGGCCGGGAAGGACTCGCTGAACACTCCGGCGGCCAGATGATCGAGATCCTCGTCGGAGAGATCGGCGAACAAAGGGACCTGGCAAAGGGCCTCGCGCATCACACGCCTTCGAGGTACTTGTGCACCATCGAGATGGCGATCGAGCCCTGACCGACGGCAGATGCCACCCTGCGCACGACCCCGGCGCGTACGTCGCCTGCCGCAAAGATGCCTGGGATGCTGGTCTCCATCAAGTGGGGGCTGCGCTCCGCCGTCCAGGTCTGGGGTCGCTTGCCGTCGATGAAGATGTCGTCGCCGGTGAGGATGAACCCATGGTCGTCGACGGCAACCAGGTCCGTGACACAAGCGGAGTGGGGCACGGCGCCGACAAAGATGAAGATGGCCTGCGCCGGGCGTTGGGCTTCTTCGCCGGTCGCCAAGTTGCGCAAGCCGATCCATTCGACGAGGTGGGATCCGCCCACCTCGGTCACTTGGGAACTGGTGAGGACTTCGATGTTGGGAGTCGAACCGATCTGATCGACGAGGTACTGCGACATCTTTTCGCCGAGAGAGTCACTGCGGACGATCATCGTCACCTGCTCGACGTGCCTGCTGAACATCATGGCAGCCTGGCCTGCCGAGTTGGCGCCGCCGATGACATAGACGTGGCCGCCGGCGTAGGTGGCGGCCTCGCTGGGAGCCGCTCCGTAGTAGACACCGGCCCCCTCATATTTCTCGTAGCCGGGGACGGCGAGCTTGCGCACCGTCATGCCGGTGGTGATCAGCAACGCATGGCAACGAAGATCGGTGCCGTCCGACAGGGTCACAACCTTGATCGTGTCCTCGACGCTGACCCCGACGACCTCGACGCCGGTGATGAGTTCGGCCCCGAGACGGGTTGCTTGCGCCACCGCCCGGCGAGAGAGGTCGCCGCCGCTGATCCCGCTGGGAAACCCCAGGTAGTTCTCGATCCGCGAACTGGTGCCGGCTTGTCCGCCGGGGGCCTCCTTCTCGATGAGCACGACACGCAGCCCTTCGGAGGCTCCGTACACGGCGCCGGCGAGACCGGCGGGGCCCCCTCCGATGATGACGAGGTCGTAGAACGGACTCTCCGCCTCGGTCTGAAGGCCGACCGCATCGGCGAGCGCCTTGCGATCGGGCCGCACCATGGGTGAGGCGTCGGGGCAGAAGACAACGGGGATGGCGCCGGTGTCGCCTGCCGCGGCTTCGACCATCGCGGCAGCCTCGGCATCACGTTCGATGTCGAGGAACCGGTAGGGGATCTGGTTGCGTGCCAGGAAGTCCTTGACGTCATGGGTCGCCGGCGACCACGTCGTGCCGGCAACCCGGATGCCTTCGAAGGGGGCGGGCACGTTGGCCCGCCAGTCGTCGAGCAGGTCGTCGAGGATGGGGTAGAGGTGCTCCTCGGGCGGATCCCACGGCTTCATCAGGTAGTGGTCGAGCCCGACCTCATTGATGGCAGCAATCGCGGCGCCGGTGTCGGCATAGGCCGTGAGCAGGAGGCGCTTGGCATCGGGGAATCGATTGCGAGCTTCGAGCAGGAAATCGGTTCCCGCCATCTCGGGCATCCGCTGATCCACCAGAAACAGCGCCACGACGTCGCCCCGAGCGAGGATCTCATCGACGGCCTCGAGTCCTTCGAGACCGGATGCGGCGCGCACGATGCGGTAGTGCTCGCCGTAGTGGCCGCGGAGGTCGCGGCCGATGGCGGCGAGCACCTGGGGGTCGTCGTCAACGGCGACGATGGCCGGTTTGGTCACGGGCACTCCTCAGCGGACGTCGAGCGGTCGGTATTCGTGGGTGATGCGGTCGGGTTCGACTCGCACAATACGGAATCCCGATGGGTCTGTGCCGAGCGGATAGCCCACCGGGCCCGACGTGACCATCTCCAGGTCACCGTCGCGGGCGATGGCGTTGCGGTGCCAGTGGCCGGCGAAAGCGTTTCTGACCCCGGCTTGGTGCGCGAGGTCGAGGATGACCTTGCGGCGTTTCCGCGGGAGATTCCAGTACGTGTCCGCTTCGTTCGGCTTGTGGATGAAGAGGGGATGGTGGCCGAGCAGGACTACCTGGGAGTCGTTCGCCGCCGCTCGCGTCGCCTCCCACTCGACGAACGCGAGTTGCTCGTCCCACTCGTCCGGGACCTGTTCCGGGTGGTCGATAACGACCGTGTTGAGGATGATGAAGCGCGTGCCACCGTGGTCGAAGCCGTAGTAGTCGGGGCCAAACACGGCGCGGTAGGCGTCGATGCTGTCTCGCGTCGGCGTCACCGTGTCTGGGGCGATGTCGTGGTTGCCGGGCACCCACCGCATGGCGATATCGGGGTCGAGCCCGGCCGTGATCTCGAGCAGTGCCTCGAGCTGAGCCTGCGAGTTGGGGTCGTCGATCATGTCGCCGCCCATCACCACGAAGGCAGGCCGGAGGGCGTTGGCGGCGGCGATTGCCTCTGAGTAGCGGGCTGCATCCCACTCGAAGCCTTCGACCTTGGGGACGATCTCAACTCGCATGTCCCGCTGCGTAAAGTCTGCGATGTCGGTTTCGCGCATGCCGCTGAACGTGGCGTAGGCGCCGAGTTGGCAGTCCGCCATGAAGATGAACTCGAAGCTGCTCAACGCCGGCCTCCTTCCGTCATGCCGAGGCTACCGACTTCTGTTCTTGCGTGGCTGAGATACCAGAAGTGGTACCCCAGCCACGCCGGAACGAATCAGAACTCGGCGTTGCGCGGCGACCGAGGGAAGGGGATGACCTCGCGGATGTTCGGGAGGCCGGTGCAGAACTGCACGACCCGTTCCAGCCCGAGGCCGAAGCCGGCGTGGGGCGCCGTGCCGAAACGCCGCAGGTCGAGATACCACCAGTAGTGATCCTCATCCATGCCCTTGAGCGCCATGCTCTCGGCCAGCACATCGAGGCGTTCCTCGCGTTGGCTGCCGCCGATGATCTCACCGACTTGAGGCACGAGCACATCCATGGCGCCGACGGTCTTGCCGTCGTCGTTGCGGCGCATGTAGAAGGCCTTGAAGTCGAACGGGAAGTCGGTGACGATCACCGGCCGCTTGAACGCCGTCTCGGTGAGGTAACGCTCATGTTCGGACTGGAGGTCGACGCCCCACGCAACGGGGAACTCAAACGGCTCGTCGGTCCGCTCGAGCACGTCGATCGCCTCGGTGTAGGTGATCCGTTCGAAGTCGCTGTCGGCAACTCCGGTGAGGCGCTCGATCAGCGATTCGTCGACCCACTTGTTGAAGAACTCGAGGTCGTCGCCACAGTTGTCGAGCACGGAGCGAACCAGGTAGCGCACGTAATCCTCCGCCAGGTCGGCGTTGTCGTTGAGGTCGGCGAAGGCCATCTCCGGTTCGATCATCCAGAACTCAGCGAGGTGGCGGCGGGTGTTCGAGTTCTCGGCGCGGAAGGTCGGCCCGAACGTGTAGACCCGATCGACGGCGAGGGCATAGGCCTCGGCATTGAGTTGTCCGCTCACAGTGAGGAACGTCGGTTTGCCGAAGAAGTCCTCGGTGTAGTCGACCGCCCCTTCGGCGGTGCGCGGTGGTGCGGCAGGATCGATCATCGTCACCCGGAACATGGCCCCGGCGCCCTCGGCGTCGCTGGTGGTGATCAGCGGTGTGTGCAGGTAGAGGAAGTCGCGCTCCTGAAAGAAGCGGTGCGTTGCGTAGGTGAGTTCGTTGCGGACCCGGGCGGCGGCGCCGATGGTGTTGGTGCGGGGCCTCAGGTGGGCGATGTCGCGCAGGGCTTCGAACGACATTCGCTTCTTCTGGAGCGGGTAGCTCTCAGGATCGGCGAAGCCGAACACCTCGACGTTGGCTGCCTTGACCTCGACCCGCTGGCCCTTGCCGGGAGACTCAACCAACTCGCCGGTGATGCGGGCGGAGCTGCCGATGTTGAGCTTGAGGATCTCGGATTCGTAGTTGGGGAGGTCGCCGTCGGCGACGACTTGCATGCCGCTGAAGGACGAGCCGTCGTACAACTCGATGAAGGAGAACCCGGCCTTCGAGTCGCGCCGAGTCCGCACCCAGCCGGCAATGGTCACCTCGGCGCCGAAGTCTTCACGATCGAGCACGTGCTTGATGAGTTGCCGTTCCATACCGCTCCTTGTGCGCCGACACCATAGGCGCGGACCACGACCTCCCCGTTCTTGCGTGGCTCAGGCGCGATTTCCGGTACCTCAGCCACGCCGGAACGGGCTTCTTCAGTCGTCGGGGAGCCAGATGTCGGCTCCGGCCGCCGCTTCGACGGTGAGGTCGCCGAACTTCTCCGCCGACCATGACCGCCACTTGGCCGGCGTGATCTCGACGGCGACGTCATCGAGCTCTCCCCAGGCCTCACCCACAGAGCTTCTCGCTTCGGGGGTGAGGTATTTGGCGCGCAACCGGGCATTGATCGCCTGAGCCTCGGCGCCTGTGATCACCCGGGCAGTACCTTCAGCCATCGCCATGAAGCCCGGGCCTTCGATGGCGAACGAGGCGGTCGGTCGAGCTGCCGCGTTGCGGGCCTTCTTGGTCACCGACGACGTCTCGAAGTAGAAGCGTCCGTTCTCATAGAGGAAGATCACGAAGGCAAGGTGGATGGTCCCGTCCTCGTTGAGAGTTCCCACCACCGCCTTTGGTGTCTTCGAGGCAAGGCTCGCCTCGATCGCCGCCGGTGCTGCCTGTGCCCGGTACACCTCTACTGGGTCGGTCATGGGGCCCTCCTCTGGTCGCAAAGCCCAACCCTATCGATCGACGCTCCGGCCCGTGCGGGTTCGAGGAGGCGGGGCACGGACAGCGGGTTGACGGTTCGTCTACGATCTCCCGGTGGTGCGGGGCGGTTGCCTGGCGGAGGAAGCCGATGGGCGCTTTGGTACAACTCAGTCGGCTGGCGTTGTGCGGTCTCGTACTGGTCGCGGCCGCACCCGGAGTCTCGGCCTCACTACCGCCCGACGCCGGCGCCGCTGCGCCGAGCTGCGATGGCAAAATCGCCACCATCGTCGGCACGTCCGGGGATGATGTGGTGCGGGGCACAGACGGCGACGACGTGATTGTCGCTCTTGGTGGCGACGACCGCATCGTGGCGGGGAGCGGGAACGACACCATCTGCGGCAACGACGGCAATGACACTCTCGTCGGCGGGCTCGGCTTCGACGTGATGCTTGGGGGCTATGGCTCCGACACCGCTGGATACGGCAACGCCGAAGATCGGGTCCGCGTCGACCTTTCCGCCGGCACGGCGTCAGGTGGGGATGGGATTGACCAGCTCTTTTCGATTGAGAACGCCGTAGGGTCGCGCTTCGACGACGTCCTGCTTGGGACGAATGCGCCCAACGAGATCCGAGGAGGCGGTGGTCGCGACCTCATCAAGGGAAGGGACGGCGCCGATCGACTCGTCGGCGGCCTGGGACCGGATGAGCTCTATGGCGCTGCCGGTGGTGATGTGCTCGAGGGAGTAGGATGGGAACGACCTGCTGCACGGCGGTCTTGGGGATGACGTCGTGCGCGGCGGCCCCGGGGACGATGTGCTCGAGCCGGGCGGGGGAGATGACGTCGCAAGAGGTGGCGCCGGCAGTGACACCATCTCCTACGGCGCCTCGCCCCGCCGGGTGGTCGTCGACCTTTCCGCCGGGACCGTATCGGGCCGCGGCCGCGACGTGACAGCCGGTATCCAGAATGTCGTCGGCAGCGATCATCACGACGAGATTCGGGGCAACGGTGCCGGGAACACGCTCTCCGGTGGCCGTGGCAACGACGTGCTCGATGGTGGCCTCGGCCCAGATGTCATCGATGGCGGTCCCGACGACGACGTGTGCACGAACGCCAAGACGTACGCTGGCTGTGAGCCCGTTCCGGTCGGCTTCGTCACTCGCGAGGGCTGGGGAGCGCGCCCACCCCGCAGTGGCAGTCTCGTCCCCCACACCATCACCCGTCTGACGGTCCACCATGCCGGCACCCAATCGGCCACGACCGGCCCAGCCCGCTATCGGTCGTGGCAGGCCTGGCACATGGACGGCAAGGGCTGGCCGGACATCTCGTACCACTTCATCGTCGGTGTCGATGGAACGGTGTACGAAGCGAGGGACCCCGCCTACGAGACCGATACCTTCACCGACTACGACACGACGGGACATTTTCAGGTGGTCATGGAAGGCAACTTCGACGTCGACCGGCCCACGGCGGCCCAACTCGAGTCGTTGGCGGCGGTGCTGGCCTGGGCGGCCGATGAGTACGACGTCTCGCCGGAGACGATTGCGGGACACGGCGACCACGCCCACACCGCCTGTCCCGGCGATCACCTTGCTGCCTATCTCGATTCGGGCAGTGTCCAGGACGCAGTGGAGGCCTTGCTCGCCGCCGGTGGGGTGGATCTCCGGCCGGAATGACGGCGGGGTGTCGGGGCCTCAGCCGTTCGTGGGGTAGAAGCGCTTGCGGGCCCAGAGGGCGACGTAGACGAGTCCCACCAGCACGGGCACCTCGATGAGCGGCCCAACGACGCCGGCGAGGGCCTCTGCCGAGGTGACCCCGAACACTCCGATGGCGACCGCAATCGCCAGTTCGAAGTTGTTGCTCGCCGCGGTGAAGCTCATCGCGGTGTTCTTGCCGTAGGTCATGTGGAGCCGCAATCCCGTCGCAAATGACACCGCCCACATCACCCCGAAGTAGATGAGGAGAGGGATCGCGATCCGGACGACGTCGAGCGGTCGGTCGGTAATCGTCTCACCCTGGAGGGCGAACAGGATCACCACGGTGAACAGCAGCCCGTACAACGCCACAGGCGCCAGCTTGGGGAGGAACTTGGTTTCGTACCACTCGACACCCCGAGTGCGTTCTCCCCACTGCCGGGTCAGGTACCCGGCGACGAGCGGGATGCCGAGAAAGACGAGAACGATCTTGGCGATGTCCCACATCGATACCGTCAGCGCCGCGGTGTCCAGTCCTAGCCAATTGGGGAGGAGCTCCAGGTAGAAGTAGCCGAGCAGCGAGTAGGCGACGATCTGGAAGACCGAGTTGAGCGCCACCAGGACGGCGGCGGCCTCACGGTCGCCACAGGCGAGGTCGTTCCAGATGAGCACCATGGCGATGCAGCGGGCGAGGCCGATGATGATGAGCCCCGTCCGATAGCCGGGCAGATTGGGCAGGAACACCCAGGCCAGGGTGAACATGAGGAGCGGGCCGACGATCCAGTTGAGGATGAGTGAGCTGAAGAGGAGTTGGCGGTCGGTGGTGATCTCCCCGATCTTCGAGTACCGCACCTTGGCCAGCACCGGATACATCATGGCAAGCAGGCCGATCGCGATCGGCAGCGAGACCTCACCGATCTTGACGCTATCCAGCCAGTCGTTGAGGTCGGGAATGAGACGTCCGAGCGCGAGACCGAACGCCATGGCGGCGAGGATCCACACCGGTAGAAACCGGTCGAGACGCGACAATCGTTCGAGGACGGCGGCGTCTTTCGCTGCGGTCGGTTCGGTCACGTCGCCGACAGTACACGTGGTTGTGGCGGGCGCGGCTCAGGACACATTGGGCGCATGGGGGACTGTCGCGTACGGCCCGGCCGTTTGGGCAGGGCCGGAGGTCCCAGCGGCCTCTGAATATCCCTGTTCTGGCGTGGCTCAGGCGCGCTTTCTGGTACTTGTGCCACGCCGGAACGGGATCTCGGGGCAGACGTCGGACGACTTCGGGACTTTGTGCCCCTGTCTCGGTGGAGCCCGTATCGCCAGGGTGAGGCGAACGTCGAGTGAGGTTTCATGACCGAGGACACATCAAGCGCGGCTCGAGCGCGTCGCGGCCGCGACGGTTCCACCGACCCATCCGCCGAACAGCATCCGTCGGGCGACGACCGGTTTGCGGTCATCGACAAGCACCTCAAGCGAGGCCGCTACGCCCAAGACCAGCTGATCGAGACCCTGCACATAGCCCAGGACGTGTTCGGCTACCTCGACGACGGCATCCTGATCTACGTGGCGCGGGCCTTGCGGCTACCTCCCTCGATGGTCTACGGCGTTGCCACGTTCTACCAACTCTTCACCTTCGACCCTCCCGGCGAGCACACCTGCACCGTCTGCACCGGTACCGCCTGCTTCGTGAAGGGCGCCAACGACATCGTGGCAGCCGTTGCCGCCGCCTACGAGGTTCCGGTTGGCGAGACCACCGAGGACGGCATCCTCACCCTCAAGACGGCGCGCTGCCTCGGTTCATGCGGGCTGGCACCCGTGGTGCTGCTCGACGGTGAGGTCAAGGGAAGGGAGGGTGTCGACCAGGTCCTCCTCGGGCTCGAAGAGATTCTCACCCCTGAACCCGTCGGGCCCGAACCGGTCGGGGCCGTGGCGGAAGGTGGTGAGGGCTGATGGCAGCTCCGATCGATCTTCACGAGGTCGCCGAGCGAGAGCATGAGGCCAGGAGCCGCTATCCCTGGAGGATCAAGGCGTGTGGATCCACCGCCTGTCTCTCGGCTGGTTCGGGAGCCACCATCTCGGCGTTCGAGAAGACCATCGAGACGTCAGACCTGGCCCTCGACGCGGTCGTGATCCCGACCGGCTGCATGGGGCTGTGCAGCCGCGGTCCGCTGGTGCGGGTGCTGCGGCGCGGTGGCGACGAGACGATGTACCAGGACGTCAACGAAGAGGTCGCCATCAACATCGTGCGCAGCCACATCCGCAACCACCAGCCGGTTGAGGACAGCGTGCTCGACACCGAGATCCCCTTCTTCGCCGCCCAGGAGCGCATCGTGCTCGCCAACGGCGGCATCATCGACCCCGACCGTATCGAGGGATACGTCGCCCACGGCGGCTACGTGGCTCTGCAGAAGGCCATCACCGAGATGACCCCCGAACAGGTCGTCGAAGAAGTCCGCGCCTCCGGCCTGCGGGGCCGCGGCGGCGCCGGCTACCCCACGGGCAGCAAATGGGGGCTGCTGGCCAAGTCGGAGGGCGACGAGAAGTACGTCGTCGCCAACGGTGACGAGGGCGACCCCGGCGCCTACATGGACCGCACCGTCATGGAAGATGATCCCCACCGCCTCATCGAGGGCATCGCCATAGCGGCCTATGCCACCGGCGCATCCAATGCCTACATCTACGTGCGGGCGGAGTACCCGCGGGCCGTCGAACGCCTCGACCGGGCGATCCGGGTTGCCCGCCGCAACCGCCTGCTGGGGCGTCGGATCCTGGACACCGAGTTCAGCCTCGACGTGGAAGTGCGGATCGGCGCCGGCGCGTTCGTCTGTGGCGAGGAGACCGCACTGCTTGCCTCGATCGAAGGGCGGCGCGGCACGCCGCGCCTGCGGCCACCGTATCCGACGGAGCGCGGTCTGTGGGGCAAGCCCACGATGATCAACAACGTCGAGACCCTTGCCAACATCCCGGCGATCGTCAACAAGGGAGCCGAGTGGTTCTCGGCGATCGGAACCTCGAGCAGTCCGGGGACCAAGGTCTTCGCGCTCGCCGGCGACCTGGTCAACATTGGACTCATCGAGGTCCCGATGGGGATCACGTTGCGCACCATCATCGAGGACGTCGGCGGCGGGATCCCCAGCGGCGGCACCTTCAAGGCCGCCCAAACCGGCGGTCCCTCGGGTGGATGTATCCCCGCTGAATACCTCGACACTCAGGTCGACTACGACAGCCTGCGCCAACTCGGCTCGATCATGGGCTCCGGTGGGCTGATCGTGATGGACGACACCCAGCGGATGCCCGACGTCGCCAAGTTCTTCATGGAGTTCTGCATGGATGAGAGCTGCGGCAAGTGCGTTCCTTGCCGTGCCGGCACCGTGCAGATCCATACCCTCCTGGATCGCATCTGCGCCGGCGACGGCACCTTCACCGATTTGCGGCACCTCGAGCAACTGTGCGCCACGGTGCGCGACACCAGTCTGTGCGGGCTGGGCCAATCGGCGCCGAACCCGGTGCTGAGCACGCTCCAGTACTTCGGCAAGGAGTACGAGGATCTCATCACCATCGGCTCAGTCGAGGGAGCAAAGGAGGCCGCCGATGCGTGAGCGACGCCCCACCGTCACCATTACGTTCGACGGGGACGAGTACGAGGCCTTCAGCGATGAGACGGTGATGGACGCCGCCCGGCGAGTCGGGGTCAACATCCCATCGCTGTGTTATGTCGAGGGCCTGTCGGTGTGGGGGGGATGCCGTTTGTGCGTCGTGCAGGTGGCCGAAGACCACCGCCTCCGGCCGGCCTGCGCCACCCCGGTTGCACCCGACATGGAGATCAAGACCGAGACGCCGCAACTGCGGGCCCACCGCAAGGCCATCACGGAGCTCCTCTTCGCCGAGGGCAACCATGTCTGTGCGGTCTGCGTGAGCAACGGCAACTGCGAACTGCAGGATGTTGCGGTGGACACCGGTATGGACCACGTTCGGTTCGACTACCAGTCGCCGGTGCGCCAGGTCGATGCCACCCACCCGAAGTATGTGTTCGACCCAAACCGGTGCATCCTGTGCACGCGCTGTGTCCGGGTCTGCGACGAGATCGAGGGCGCCCACGTGTGGGACGTCGCCTACCGCGGTGCCGACGCCGTCCTCGTCACCGAACTCGACAAGCCGTGGGGCGAGTCGAAGTCGTGCACCTGGTGCGGCAAGTGCGTGATTGTCTGCCCCACCGGCGCGCTGTCGTACCAGGGCAAGGCCGTGGGCGAGATGCAGCGCGACGTCAGCCTCATCATTCGGCTGGCGACCGCCCGCAATCGCGGCGAGTGGCTCGACCCTGAGGAGGCGCGATGAGCGAGACCACGCCCCCCAAGGCCAGGATCGCCACCGTGTGGCTCGGTGGTTGCTCCGGCTGCCACATGTCGTTTCTCGACACGGATGAATGGCTGTTCGAGTTCGCCGAGCGTGCCGAACTCGTCTATAGCCCGCTGGTCGATATCAAGGAGTTCCCGTTGGACGTCGACGTGACCCTGGTCGAAGGAGCCGTCGCCAATGAGGACAACCGAGAACTGGCCGAGATCGTTCGGGCCAACTCGAAGACGGTTGTGTCGTTTGGCGACTGCGCCGTCACCGGAAACGTGACGGCAATGCGCAATCCGCTGGGAGATCCGACCCAGATCCTCATCAAGGTCTACGTCGAGGCCCCGGATCGCGACGGCGTGTTCCCCAACGAGGAAGGCATCGTGCCGGCGCTGTTGCCGCAGGTGCTTCCGTTGCACCGGGTCATCCCGGTCGACGTGTATCTGCCGGGGTGCCCGCCCCCGGCGGAGCGAATCATGACTGCGGTCACGGCGCTGCTCGACGGCACGCCGCTGCTGGATCGTGGCGAAGACATCAGGTTCGGGTGAGGAGGCCTCATGCATGATCTCGTAGTGATCGACCCGGTCTCCAGGATCGAAGGACACGCCAAGATCACCATCGCGCTCGACGACGATGGTGCGGTGGCCCGGACCCGATTCCACGTGACCGAGTTCCGCGGCTTCGAAGAGTTCTGCGTCGGCCGTCCGGTGTGGGAGATGCCGAGCCTGTCGGCCCGCACCTGTGGCATCTGTCCGGTCAGTCACCTGCTGGCCTCGTCGAAGACCGGCGACGCCGTGATGGGCGTCCGCATCCCCGACACCGCCGTTCGGTTGCGCCGGGTGGCCAACCTCGGGCAGATCATCCAGTCCCACGCCCTGAGCTTCTTCCACCTCAGCGCCCCGGACCTCCTGCTCGGCTTTGACGCCGACCCCGCGGTCCGCAACGTGTTTGGCCTGATGGCCGATGCGCCCGAGCTGGCACGCCGGGGCATCCGGCTGCGTGGCTTCGGCCAGTCGGTCATCGAAGCGATTGCGGGGCGCAAAGTGCACTCCCCGGGGATCGTCCCGGGTGGCATCGCTCATCCCATGACCGAAGAGACCCGGCTCGAGTTGCTCGCCGGCCTCGACGAAGCATCTGAGACCGCCGCGCTGGCGCTGGACCTCTTCACCGGGATGCTCGACCAGTTCGACCGCGAGGTGCGCGCCTTCGGGCAGTTCCCCAGCTACTTCATGGGCCTCGCCAACGACGATGGTGTCTGGGAGCACTACGACGGCTACCTCAAGGTGGTCGACGCCACCGGAGCCGTCGTCGCCGACAAGGTCGATGTGGCCGACTACCGGACCATCGTCGGGGAATCCGCTTCGGTCGACTCCTACCTGAAGAGCCCCTACTTCAAGCCTGCGGTCGACGCCGGAGATCCCGTCGAACTCGGCATGTACCGAGTGGGGCCGCTGGCCCGGCTCAACGTGTGCGAAACGATGGGCTCACCCCTCGGCGACGAGGCACTCGCGGAGTTTCGGGAACGGGCCGGAGGGGTCGCCACCTCTTCGTTCTTCTATCACTACGCCCGCCTGGTCGAAGTGTTGGCCGCCACCGAGCAGATGCGCGACCTGTTGGAGAACCCAACGATCACCGACTCGATGGTGCGGGCCACGGCCGGAGTCAACCATCGCCACGCGGTTGGGTCGTCGGAGGCGCCGCGGGGCACCCTGTTCCACGAGTACGACGTCGACCCGGCCGGCTTGCTCGAGAAGATCAACATGATCATCGCCACCGGTCAGAACAACCTGCCGATGAACGCCACGGTCCACCAGATCGCCAAGGAGTGGATCGACGGACCGGTGATTCCCGAGGAGATCCTCAACCGGGTCGAAGCCGGGATCCGGGCATATGACCCGTGCCTCAGCTGCTCGACCCACGCCATTGGGCAGATGCCGCTTGTCATCACCTTGGAGGGTGCAGACGGGGAGACCCTCTGCGTAGTACGGCGTGACTGACGCCCTCGTCATCGGATACGGCAACGACCTGCGTACCGATGACGGCGCCGGCCGCTGGGTGGCCACACAAATCGAGGCACTGGAGTTGCCCGGTGTTGAGGTGCGCTCGCTTGCGCAGCTCACCCCGGAACTGTCACTCGAAGTGGCCGGCCGCGAGGTGGTCGTCTTCGTCGATGCCAGTGTCGACGCGTCGAAGGTCACGGTGCAACCGGTCGATGCTGAGCCGTCAGGACCGAAGACGATGACCCACCACGGCGACCCGGCCACGCTGCTGTCGCTGGTGCCGTCGGTTGGTGCGCTGCCGGAGCGGGCCTACGTGGTGTCGATCCCGGCGACCAACCTCGAGATGGGGCTCGAACTCTCTGCCGCCACCCAGGCAGCGGCAAGCGAAGCGGTGGCCCGAATCGTTGCATTGCTCGCCGGGAGCGACTCCTAGAGCCGCCCGACCGCGGCTTGCGCCAGCGAGACCAGGGCGTCGCGAGGGTCTTCGAGTTGCTGGTACCCGCGTTGGCCCCGACCGGACACCGATCAGGGTTGCCGTGCACGAAACCGTGGGCATGGTCATCCCAGACATGGAGCTCTTCCTCTTCCAGAGCCCACTGGTGCAGATCGACAACGACGAGGACCTCGAGCACCTTGGCCGCCACGAGCTCTTCCACGCTCTCCAGTACGAGTACCTGGGCTGGAACGACATCAAGAGTGGAGTGTCAAATGGGTTGGATCTCCTGGGTTTGCTGTGGTGGATGGAGGCCACCGCAAACTGGGCGGCCGGGAAGGTCCTTGAACCGCTGCCCGATAACGCTGTCCACACCAATCTGGAAGACGTTCTCCAGTTGATCCGACTCGACGACTTCCTCATGGAGCCCTGGTCCCGCATCGACCTCGTCCAGTGGTCGAGTCCGAAGCGCCAGTACGGAGCCATGATCCTCGCCGAGTACCTCGAACAGAACTTCGGCGCCGACGTCATCAAAGGCACATGGGAGGAACTCCTACAGACGAACGCGATCGATGACATCGGTCGAGCCCGGGTCATCGACCCTCCTGTCCCCATCCGAACGGTAACTGCCGTCAACCTCGTAGCCTTCGAGACCTAGTGTCGGCTACAGCCACAGCACGGGCGCCGGTGACTTGGTATACCTCGACGATGTCCTTGTCGTCGAACGGACAGCCGCTACCCCATGACAGGACGTCCGTTCCGCAACCTACCTGCCCCCGTTCGGCGGGCAGGTAGGTTGTTAGGCGATGCCGTCACCGCGACGCTAGTGGAGGTCTTCGATCTGGACGGGGGGCTGTTGTAGGCCAGGATCGAGTGGAGCCGGCGGCCGTTGTCCCAACCTTCGATCCTTCGGATTGGGTTGCGACGGGTGTCGGCTTGGGTGAAGCTGCGGCGCCGGTTGGTCACTTCCCGCTTGCGAAGTCGGCCCTCTCGAAGAGCCAAGCGGATTCGACGAGCAGGCCCCTCCGAGAGACTGGATCGGTACTCACAGGACGAGGCGGCCCACGACCTCGCCGCCGTCGACCTCGCCGGTGGGGGCGAAGCCGAGGTCGAGGTAGAAGGCTTCGGGGCCACCCGGCTTGGGCACCCAGCTCGTCAGCAGTTCAGTGGCGTTCGGCCTGGTGCGGACGTAGTCGATTACCTGGTCCATCGCGGCCCGCCCGTAGCCTTTGCCCTGACAGTCGGCGCCGATCAGGAGCCGCCACAGGTAGTACTCGGGCGTCTCGGTGTCATCGAACTGCATCACGAAGCCAACCGGTTCGTCGTCGGCGTAAATGGCGCGAAACCACGCCTTTGGCTCGAAGTACGCCTGAGCGATCGAAACCGCAGTGGGAGCGACGAAGTCGCGTTGCTCTTCTGTTGTCTCGACCTTGAGCACGGCCCGGACGGTTTCCTTGGTGATCTCACGTAGTTCGACAGTGGCCATGGCACCGATTCTGGCACGGGCGTCTCTATCGCTTCGATGTCTCCGTTGCTAGCTTCTCGTTGATGGAACTCGACGACTACCGCGCCGCAAATCGTGCCAACTGGAGCGAACGGGTCGCCGGGCATTGGGAGCCCGACGGCTACGACGCCCCCGGATTCATTGCCGACCCGACCAGGATCAGTTCTATCGTCGAGTTCGATCACCCCTACCTCGGCGACGTCACCGGCCGTTCGCTGCTCCACCTGCAGTGCCACTTCGGGCAGGACACGCTGTCGTGGGCTCGGCTCGGCGCCGACGTCACCGGGATCGACTTCTCGTCTGACGCCATCGTGGCCGCTCGACGGCTCAGCGAGGAGAGCGGCACCCCCGGCCGCTTCGTCGAAACCGAGCTGTACGGCACCCCCGAAGCGCTGGCCGGCGAGCAGTTCGACATCGTCTACACGGGGGTCGGCGCTCTCAACTGGCTCCCCGATATCGCCGGGTGGGGTCATGTTGTGGCAACGATGTTGAAGCCGGGCGGGACGTTCTACATCCGAGAGTGCCACCCAATTGCCTGGGCGCTGCGGTTTCCCGTCGAGGACCCACACGACGACACCCTGGTCATCGAGCATCCGTACTTCGAGGTCGCCGAGCCGGTCGCCTGGGACGAAGGCGAGAGTTACCTCGGGTCCGCGGCCATCATCAACACCCGCACCTACGAGTGGAACCACGGCATCGCCGAGATCATGAGTGCGCTCACTACTCAGGGTTTGTTGATCGACCTCTTCGAGGAGCATCGGTTCCTCGAGTGGCAGGGCGAACACCACATGATCGAAGGCGTCGACGGGCGATGGCGTCTTCCCGAGCACCAGCGCGACCGGATGCCGCTGATGTATTCGCTGCGAGCTCGCAAGCCCGAGTGAGCGCCCCCGGAAGCGAACCTCCCGCAGGGTGGTGCTCCTGCGGGAGGTTCTATCGCCGATGGCGGCATGTGCCGCCGGGTTGACGAACGTCTACGGGATGAAGACCAGCCTTCCTTCGATAGCAGGGGCGATCGGGCCTACCTGCGCATCGACGTAGTTGATGACGGAGTCACGCACGTAGAGCTGCGTGTCGGCGATGATCTGGTCGAGTGGCCAGATGGTCTCGCCGTCGTTGTTGAAGTTGCACGATCCGGCCACGACGTAGTTCACGCTCGACACGTTGTAGGTCGTATCGCTGGCAAAGTCGATGGGAGTGCCGTTGATGGTCAGCGACACGACGTTGTCACCGTCGGGCTCCGTTTGACCCTTCTCGTCGTACGTGACCTCAACGCCGTCGTTCACCGTCAGCATGCAGGTCGTGTAGTGCGAGTATCCGCCGTAGTCCGGGACGTACTTGTAGTAGTAGTAGTTGCGATACCCGCGCTCCAAGACCTCCTTGATCTGCGGGCCCGTCATCTCCATGACGACCAGCGAGTTCTCATACGGCATCAAGCTGAACATGTCACCCTTGGTGATTTCCATTGGAGCCGCCGGCGTGGCCCCCTCGGCGACGAGGCGATTCGACATGGCACCGGAGAGGTGAATGTCGGATGTGACCCCGTTGGCCGCCAATTCGAAGATGGCGGCGTCGGCCTGCAGGTTGGCTCCGTTGGTCTCCTGGGTGTAGGCATCGAGCGCGTCGATCGGCACCTCGGTTTCGCCGATGACCGTTGCGTCATAGGCGAGGATCTCGGCCTCGTATGGGGCCAAGAAGGCCTCGAGAGCCGGATCCGGGGTGGCCTCGCTCGTTGGGATCAGGAACCCCTCGCGCAATACGATCTCATCCCCGATGAACCCAACGTTGACTTGCCCGAGGTACCCGGCATAACGCCCGGCCTGAGCGATCAACGTCCCGTTCTCGTTGGCGTCCGAGGCGACCATCACCGACGGATTCAGCGGCGTATGGCTGTGTCCACCGATGATGACGTCAATGCCGCCGACGCTCTGGGCGATCAACTCATCGCTGTCGAGTTCGCCACCGTACGGCTGATACCCGGTGTGGGTCAGCCCGACGAGCAGGTCCGGGGCTTCATTGGTGATGAGTTCCGGAACCAACGCGACGGCAGTGTCGACGCTCGAGTAGAACGTCATGCCGGGGATGTTCGTCGGCAGTTCGTAACGATCGATCCGCGGATTGGTCAACCCAAACAGCGTCAACTTGTGGCCGTTCACCTCGAGGTTGATGTAGTCCTCGACGTTGTCGTTGATGAAGCCATAGGAACCATCGTCATCCATGTTGACCGTGCCCAACAGTGGGGCCTCGACCTGGCTCAACATCGTGGCGAACGTAGTCGGCCCGAAGTTGAACTCGTGGTTGCCGATGGTCATCGCGTCGAACTCCAACAGGTTCATCCCACCCGCGATCGGGTTGTCGGGACGATCCTTGAAGAAGTACGCAAACGAGTTGCCCTGGAACGTGTCGCCCAGGTCGAACAGCAGCGCGTTCGGGTTGTGAGCCCTTTCCTCGGCAATCAGCGACGCCAGGTACACCATTCCGCCGCCGTAGGAGTCGGCACTCCAGCGGCCGTGGGTGTCGTTGACGTGCAGCATCGTCACCACGTCGTCCAAGCGGACGATGCGCTCCATCGGGATGTCCTCGGCATCGATCACCTCGAGCATCTCGATGTACTCGACGAACCCTTCCTGCATGTCGTAGTAGGTATTCCAGCGATTGGTGCCTTCGGCGAAGGTGGTCCAACCGTCCTGGCCGCCGGCCAAGAAGTCGTTGGTCACGACGCGGTACACCTCGTCACGTACTAGTGGCTCGCCGCCGATCGTGACGCCGTAGGCCCCCCAGGCCGTTGCGGCGTCGTCACCGGTGTCGTTGTACCACTGGTAGGTGGACCCGGATGTCTGGAGGATTCCCTTGTACAACAGTGCCGATTGATCCAGGAGATCCTGGATTTGGGCACCGGTCAGGTCCATCAGGAACAGCGTGTTCCCAAACGGCAGCACGTCGAACGCATTGCCCCAGGTCACGGTGTGCGGCAGCGTGGCTCCCTCAGGGATGACGATGTCTGCCCGCAGTCCTCCGGGGTTGGTGAACGCAACGTCGACGGACCCGTTCAGCTCACCGTCGTCGTACTGGTCCGCGCTCCATAGCATCGAGTCGGTGACGATGTCGCCCATGTTCGACTCATTGTTGTAGTCGCGGACCAAGTCGATGTTGGTGGCACCAACCGGTTCATCGACGATCGGGGCAACCACTTCGGCCCAGTAGGCAACCCTGGCAGCCACCCAGAAGCTGGTGTTCTTCAGGATCCATTTCGTGTCCCCGCGCAACGACTCGGCAGCCTCGGGGCTGATCGTCTTGCCGGTTTGCCACTTCACCTTGCGGTCGAACCGGATCAGCTTGGCTTTTGCCATCTTGGCCCTGCCATCGTCGAGCGCCGTCTGGGCCCTCTCGAGCAGCGTCATCAGGCGCTTGTAGGTCCATTCGCTCGTGATGGCGCCGGTCGCATAGAAGTCCTCGACGTCGGCCATCAGGCTCTCGATGGTGGCCTCGGCAGTGATGGTGTTCAACTGATAGCTGTCGACCGTCAGCTTCTTGGCCTTCTTGTCGATGGTCGCGTCGACCCGTCCGAGGTAGCGGCCGTAGTAGCCGGCGGACACGATGGCCGTGTCACCGACGTAGACGGGCTCGGTCAGCGCCTGGTGTTGGTGGCCGCCGATCATCAAGTCGATCGGCTTGCCGGCATCGATCAGTTTCTGTGCGACCGTTGCCAACCCGTCGTAGGGCCCGCTGTCCTCGGTGCCCATGTGGACGAGCACGACGAGGGCGTCGGCCTCGGCCAGCACCTGGTCGCGGTAGTGCAGGATCGTCTCGGTCAGATCCTTGAACACGAGACCGTCCGTCGTTCCGATCAGGGTGACTTCAGGGGTTTCCTGCCCGGCGAGTCCCAACACACCGACCTTGACTGGATTCCACCAGGGGCCCATGTCGAGAATCTCGTACGGCTCAGCCCAGGCGGGAAGGTCCCATTCGGTCCCTTCGAGGACGACGTTTGCACCCAGCCACGGGAACCGCGATTGGGCAACCCGCTCGGCCAGCTCATCCTGGCCTTTGTCAAACTCGTGGTTGCCGAAGGTGGCCACGTCGTAGCCCATCATGTTGTAGATGTCGATGGTGCTTTCACCCATCAACAGCTGAGAGATCGCCGGCGCCGCGAAGTACACATCACCGGCGTCGAGCAGCGCCACGTTTCGTCTGCCCTCCGACCACCGCACCTTGTTGATGGCGCTGGCCAGATACGCGGAACCTCCGCGACCCGCGTAGTCGGTTTCCAAACGACCGTGGAAGTCGTTGGTGTGGAGCAGCGTCACCTCGGCGGTATCACCGTGGCCCCCCCAATGGTCTGTGTCATTCCCCGCAAGCGCCGCCGTTGGCGTGATCATGGCAATGACCACGGCCAGGATCAGCAGCGCACTCCGTCTCGTCCGCATCACGAACACCTTCCATTCCTCTAGCGGTTCGCGTCAACGAAGACCGGTGGGCGCGGATGCCCGGGTCCTCGCCATCCCCACTGTGCGCTCATAGCCGGCAACTCAATAGAGACAAAAGTCCCAGCAAGGCGGGCTGTTTTGGGGGAACGGTCAAAATCTGGCATGGGCGGTCCCGCCAGCGCAACGAAGGATCGTGACACAAGGTGGGTCATCCTTGGGGAGTGAACGGCTTGCCGACCGGTCGGTGAGGCTCCTCCGGTTGATCCCCAGGAGACCCTCCTGCGACCTTGGCTGCCCATGAGCAGGTGATCGAAAACGTCGGAGTCGTCCTGATCAAGTCCTGGCTACTCGGGAGCCACGACGAGCAAAGCAGAGGTTCCAACGCCGCAACACCAGCCTCTCGACATGCCGGATCGCCGACCCGCGGGGGAACTGCTCCCGTCCAGCCACACGTACACTGAGGGAACGCCGACGGCGAAGGGGAGGTTGCAACACTCGATGGTTCGACCGCTGCTCGCTCTTGCCGCCACTGTCTTGGCGCTAGTCGGCATGGTGCCGGCGGGGGCCACCGCGGCGGAGGCGCCGTTTGAGCCCGAGGCGCTTGCCGTCAGGAGCTGCCGGCCTCGACCCGACATCTCGGCATCCGGCGCAGAGGTCCCTCC
This sequence comes from uncultured Acidimicrobiia bacterium, assembly GCA_963704825.1. Lineage (GTDB taxonomy): Bacteria > Actinomycetota > Acidimicrobiia > Spongiisociales > UBA5794 > CAVPHV01. The sequence continues at coordinate 4,537 of CAVPHV010000010.1, read as the reverse complement.
CCGGGCGTTGCTTGCCACCATCAATGAGCACCTCGATGATGTCCGGCTGGACGGAGCCGGGTTGGGGCTTTCATTGTGGATCGAGGGCTACGGCGAAGTCGAGGCGGTGGCGGCCGACCTGCGGCTGAAGCCTGCCAGCAACCAGAAGCTGCTGACGGCGATGACCGCGTTCGAGATCTTGGGGCCGGGCCACCGGCTCGAGACTCAGGTGATGACGACCGGGTTGCTCGTCAATGGCGTGCTCGACGGCGATGTCTACCTCGTGGGAGGCGGGGATGCCACGCTCGCATCCCGCGGTGGTCACTCCTTGGCGACGCTGGCCACTGCAGTCCGCTCCGCCGGAGTCGAGCGGATCACCGGGACCGTCCTGGGGGACGAGAGCCGATTTGACGATCTGCGCCAGGCCATCGGCTGGCGCGAGTACAACATCCCGTCGTCGATGGGGAGCTTGTCGGCGCTCACCGTCGATGAGAACCGATACCGCGCCGACTGGCCTTTCATCGAGGAGCCCACACCGCACAACGCCGCCGCCTTTGCTGCGGCCCTGGGTGAGGCCGGCGTTAGCGTTGATGGGGTCGCGGCAGAAGGAGTCGCCCCGGATGATGCCGCCGTCATCGTCAAGCTGCTGTCGCCCCCTGTCGGCGAACTCGTTGCGGAGATGCTCACCGAATCAGACAACATGATTGCCGAGCTGCTGACCAAGGAGATCGGGCTGGCCACGTCGGGCACGGGCTCGACGGTGGCTGGCGTGGCCGCGATGCGACGGGTCGTGTCCGACTTCTGTCTTCCCAACAGCATTCTGCAGCATGACGGCTCGGGGCTCAGCCACGCCAATGCCCGCTCGGCGCGTGGCTGGCGGTCGCTGCTGCAGGCGGCGCAGGACCGTCCCTGGTGGAATCAGTTTGTCGAGGGGCTCGCCATCGCCGCCGAGACCGGGACCTTGGAGCGGCGCTTCCTCGAGACGGCGGCGGCGGGCAATCTTCGTGCCAAGACCGGCACGATTACCGGCATCCGAGCCCTGAGCGGCATCATGACCACCACCGGAGGACGCCGGGTCTTCTTTTCGGCAATCGTGGATGACGACACAAACCCGCGAGCCTCGATGTCCGCAATCGACGACCTGCTCATCGCGGTCGCCGAGGACGAGTCCTAGGTGCGTTCACTCTGAACGCTTCAGCCCCCGCCCCCGCTGCGGTCAGTTGATCACCTCGCAGGACCCATAGGCCTCGCCCCGAGTGCACTCGTCGGTGTCGGAGCCTCCGTTGAGGGTGTCGGTGCCGGGTCCGCCATCCAGGATGTCGTCGCCGGCGTCGCCGTTGAGCGTGTCGTTGCCGTTGTTGCCCGCGATGACATCATCTCCAGGCCCGCCGAACAGCACGTCGAATCCGGCCTTGCCCTGGATGTCGTCGTTGCCGTGGCCGCCGTAGATCAAATCGTTGTTCGCCGCCCCGATGAGGATGTCTATGCCTGCCATGCCACGCAGCTCGTCGGCGCCGGCCAGGCCCTTCAATCGGTTGCCGCCGGCGTCTCCCCACAGGATGTCACCGTACTGTGATCCGAGTATGTGCTCGATGCGCTTGAGAGTGTCGGCGCCCTGGTCGGCGCCCCCGCCGGTTCCTGCCCCAAGGTCGACGGATACCCCTCCGGATGCGCTGAAGTAGACCACCGTGTCCTTCCCGGATCCGCCGTCGACCACGTCGTTGCCGGCGGCGCCGTTGAGCTTGTCGTTGCCGTCCTCTCCGTACAACCTGTCGTTGCCATCTTTGCCGCGCACCTCATCGTTGCCGGGTCCGGCACAGATGATGTCGTGGCCCCCCTTGCCATCGATGAGGTCGTCGCCCCCGAGGCCTACGATCACGTCTCGGTTGGGGGTACCGACGAGGTTGTCGGCTCCATCCGTACCAACCAGGGTCGCCGCCTGGCCATCGCAATACATGAACTCGAGCAAGTAGGCGGTCCCTGAGTCCTCTACACCGCTTCCGTTGTAGTAGGGAGCGCCCGCAACAATCCGGTTGCCGTCGACATCCACGTCGCGCCCGAGTTCGGGAGAACTGTCGAACTGCGCCGAGTCAGGGTCAATCGAGTTCCAGGTATCGCCCGATCCGGTATACCAATACACGGTGCCGTCCCCACGACCGATGGCGCCAACGGCGATGCGGTCGCCGGACACCGCCACAGAGAAGCCGTAGACGTCGCCAGCTGCCCCATCGGACGCCTGCAGTTTCTTGGTCTGTAGCCACGTTCCAGCTGACTTCTCGAAGACATAGACCGCCCCGGCATTCGAGCCTTTGCCGTCGTCACCCGGCGCTCCCACCACCATCCGAGAGCCGTCGACCGCCACACTCCAACCGAAAGCGTCATCAGTAGACACGCCACTGGGGGCGAGTATCTGTTGTGCCCATCCGCCGCTGTGGGTGAACACGTGGACCCGTCCGGTGCCGGCGCCGGATCCTCCGTACGGATACCCCTGGGGAACGCCGGCAACGACAACGGCGCCGTTGGAGGTGGCTGCAACGCCCGAGGCGCCGAGACCGAGCCGGTCTCCGGCGGCGGCGCCGGTCACCGAGAGCTTCGTCTCGCTCCAGTTGCCGCCGTCGTAGTCGAACACATACAGGGCTCCAGCCCCCTCATCGATGTCGGATGTGGGAGCACCGACCACCACCCGATCCCCGGACACTGCCACCGATTTGCCGAACCAGTCGAACTGGGCTCCATCGGAAGCCTTCAACTCGCTTGACTCCCACGATCCGGTGTTGCGATAGACCCAGGCGGTGCCGGACGTCGCCACATTGCCGTCGGCGGCCCACGCTCCGGCGACGAACGTGTCGCCGTCGATGTCGGTGGACTCGGCGAAGTGGCTGTAGCTGTCGCTCCCGTCCTGCCAGAACGGGGGTAGGAATTGCGTGCCCGACCATGCTGCGCCGGTATCGGTGTACAGCCATAGTGAGCCGACGGCGTAGTAGGTGGTGTCGCCGTCCGTCCAGTCGTCATACGGAGCACCCACCAGGAAGCGGTCGCCGTCGATCGCGACCGATTGCCCGTACCAGCCGTCCACAACCGGCACCGCCGGAGGGAACTCGGTGGAGGCCGGGCCCGCAGGTGCGGGCCCGCCCTGCGCACCAACGGCGGTCCCCGGCGCCATCACCCCCACAATCAGCGCGGCTGTCATCAATAGAGCGCGTCGGCACGCAGTGGTCATGGTGCTCCTTCCCCTGGCCCCAACCCAGAGTCGGCGATTTGGTCCGATTTCAGCGTGACCGCCTCGCGCTGGCCTGGCCAGGGTCAAAGGTCCCGCCTCGGGTCGTGAGTCGAGCGACGAGTCAATTGGTTCGATCTCGACAGACAGAGGAAGGCGCCCGCAGGGACCGCAGCGACCTATTGTCGGAGTGCTGTCAGGAAGTCGCCGAGCGTGGTTTCGTAGCGAGTCCGGTCTGCGTTCCAACTGCGGACGTGGTCGGCGCCGGGGAACACGACGAGCTGCACCCATTCAGGATTTGCGGCCGCAAAGTCCTCGGATACCGAGAGCGGGACCGTGCCGTCTTGGTCTCCGTGGAAGACCAGCGATGGGACGGTGAGAACCCCCTCATCGTCGACGTAGTTGATCTCCCTCCACCCGACGTCGAACCGGAGATCCGCAATCGCCATGGCGGTTGCCGTCAGCGAGTCCGGAACGGTGAATGGAAGCCCCGGGATCAGGGCCGTGTCGCGTGCCTCAACCATGACCGCCCGCCCGAAGTCGAGGTTCGGTGAGTCGAAGAAGATGGCCACCACGTTGTCGGCGAGTTCGGACTGCTCGAGGAACGCCATCTCGCCGGTGGCTCCCGTGCTGTACCCGGCAAGGATCACCTGTTCGGCGCCGTTGTCCATGGCGTAGCGAACCGCACCCTCGATCTCCTGCCACTCGGTGCGCCCGAACCGATAGAGCCCGGATGGGTCGGCGGGGGCGTCCGGATCGTTGCGCAGTTCGATCACCAGAGAATCGATGCCGGCCCCGTAGAAGGTGTCGAGGGGTCGGATGGATTCCCGCCGGTCGGTTCGCCAGCCGTGGGCATGGATCGCCCACGTTGTGGCAGGCTGGTCGGCTGCAGGCACGTACCACGCGTCGAAGTCGCCGAGCGGGCTCTGGTACTGCACGTTCTCGAAGGCGAGGCGGGCGTCGGCCGGGTCGGTCGGGTAGTACCAAGAGTCGAAGTCGACTTCGTCGGGGCTCAACGGAGGGGTCGTGCCGGTGGCGGCTTCGTAGGGTCGCCGGACGCCGTCTTGGGGTGACCGATTCAACCTCGCCGACGTGGCCGTAGCCGTCCTCCCAGAACAATGCGTAGTCACCGGGGTCGTCGATGGCCTCGTCGCCGCCGGCCAACACCACGGCTTCCTCGTCGATGGCTTCGATGGTGACGTCGTAGTTGCGCTCCGGCGGCTTCGGATCGAGGCCGCCGGCCTTGATCCTTCCCGAGAAGTACCAGCCGCCGCCGAGATAGAACACGGCAAGCAGTACCGCCAGGGTGAGGAGAAGCCACCGCAGCCAGTGACGCTTCTT
>CAVPHV010000009.1:0-114997 GCA_963704825.1 uncultured Acidimicrobiia bacterium | reverse complement strand
GGACTCATAATCCGTAGGTCGCAGGTTCGAGTCCTGCCGGGCCCACAAAGGGAAACCCCCTGACAGCAAGAGGTTTCTTTGGCGTCAGGTGCGGCTCGCGCCGACGAGAACAGGGCGCTCTGCCGTTCTGATGTCCACGAGCGAGGCGTCACCTTGTCGAGTCGGTCAGCTAGTCGTTCAACCTCGGAGGGAAAGAAGCGGCCGTAGCTGTCCATGGTGTACCAGCGATTCAGGAGTGCCCAAGGTGGCGTGCTACTGCCTCGGGGTGTGCACCTTGGGAGATCGTCAACACCACAGTCGTGTGGCGGAGGTCATGCATCCCTGGCTGTGGGGGCAGGCCTGGTCGCAGCACAGCTGGCTTCCAGAGCCGCTTGTTGACTGTGGAGTGCAGGAGAAAGGTGCCGGTTGCGGACACGTAGTCGAGGTCGTCTGGTCCGCCGTGGAACGTCGTCGTGCGATAGCGGTTGAGTTGATCGGCGACGGGAAGGACAGGGACATCGGAAGGCGTAGGGCGCACAAGGCATGGCAAAGGAGCGAACCGGGTCGTCCGGTCCGCTCCTTCGGTTGGGTCGGCAGATTCTCGCGACTACGGAGCCTGCAGCTTCATCCGCGTTGCCGATATCGGGCCCCGGTCGATGTCCGGAATCACCGTTCCGTCGAGTTCGATGAAGTCGATCACCGTCCATCCCTCAAAACTGTGTCGGCTGGTCTTCTGGAACCGGGCTCGAATCTGGACTCGGCCCTCCACCACACCGGTGTCGCCGTTGAAGACCCAGGTCTGGAAGGTGGCAACATAATGCCTGCCACGCTTCTCCCAGACCCCCTGGGCGGGCCCTTGGAGGCCGAGGCCCAACTCGCTGCTGACCTCTGTCAGTGTGCCCCCTGCGTGGAACGTCAGTAGCGACTGAAAGGCCGGCGTCCCGCCTTCCGTCTCCGGTACGTCAAACAGCCAGGTGCCGACGAGCGAGCGAGAGTCGCTGGCGGCCGAGGCGTTGCTCGCCTGGGCCGTCGTCGTCAATGTCGCCACCAGCGCCAAGAGCGCGACGGCAAGGATGAGGATGCGTCTGCGAGCCAGCAAGGGTTTCCTCGCTTCAATCGTGTGTTCGGTAGCTACGGTGGTCATGGTCTCCGACCTCCCTGCCCTCGTCGGGGCGTTGACTGATGACGCAGTTCTACAGAGTGGCTCTCAAGGGCGTCTCAAGCCCTTGCCGCGCAACAGGAAAGTGCGGCCGCCGGCTGCTGCTACGAGTCATTGGAGGCTGAGCGTGGCTTAGCGCCGCGCGGGCGACCGGCCCTGGTTTGTCGGCCCCGGGACGAGAAGGATGCCAACCGGACTCCGGCCCCGGGCGAGCCTTGTAGCCGGCATCCTTCCCGCCGAATCGTCGGCGTCAACGCAAACCGCAATCCCATTTGAGCGGCGCTTGAGACCAAGACGGCACGATATCGGCCGGTGGCGTCTCGTGCCGTGCCACGACGCCGGATCGACAGAGCGTGTAGAACTTGGAAAGCAGGGAAGACGTGAGCCGCCTCGTACGAGAAGAAGGAGATACGGTCGTGCAGGTCGTATCCGGCGTGCAGAGCGCCTTCCGATATCGAGTCCTGGGCCCGGTGTCGGCGACACGGAACGGCACAGAGATCAGCCTCGGCGGCGAGAAGCAGCGCGCCGTGTTTGCCATGCTGCTTGGCAAAGCCGGCCGTGCCATTGATCGAGACATTCTTCTCGAGGGAGTCTGGGGCGAAGCTGCAACCACCTCCAATAGAGCCTCGCTCCACACCTACATCTCCAATCTCAGAGCGTTGACGGGATTGGAGATCAGCCGGGATGGCACGGCATACACGATGGTGGTCGAACCCGACGAAGTCGATCGATTCGCCTTCGAGAACGCCGTCGACGAGGCCAGGACACAGCTGGCCACGGCTCCCGATCAAGCCGCCGACCTGCTCCGAACCGCTCTCGCCTGGTGGAACGGCAGGCCATACGCCAACGTTGCCGACATCCCTGGTGTGCAAGCCGAGATTCGCCGCCTTGAAGAGCTACGGCTCGAAGCGGTCGAGATGCGCATCGACGCCGACCTGGCAGCGGGCCGCCACGGCAGGCTTGTCGGCGAGCTCGAGGCCCTTATTGCCGAACATCCGTTGCGCGAGCGATTCCGCTTCCAGCACATGTTGGCCCTCTATCGGTCGGGTCGACAAACGGACGCACTGCGCGCCTACCGGAAGGCTGCCGACTACCTCGGAGACGAGATCGGGATCGAACCTTCAGCAGAGTTGCAGGACCTCGAGATGCGCATCTTGCAGCAGGACGATTCCTTGCGATCCGGGATAAGTCAGCCGGTAACACAGCGGCGCGCGTTCCTGTTCACCGACATCGAAGATTCCACTCGCCTGTGGGATATCCATCCTGATGCCATGGGTCGAGCCCTCGGCAGACACGATGAGATTCTCCGGGCCGCAATCGCCGCGTCCGCAGGGAAGGTCTTCAAGCACGTCGGTGACGGAGTCCTCGCTGCGTTTCCGACCGTGCAGGACGCGGTGCAAGCCGCGGAGACCGCCCAGCGCGACCTGCAGGGCGAATCCTGGGGGGTACTCGAAGCCGTCAAGGTGAGGATGGGGATTGACGTGGGCGACGTTGACGTCCGCGGTGAGGACTTTGTCGGCCCTCCACTGAATCGGTGCGCCCGTATCGTGGCGATCGGCCACGGCGGCCAAGTGCTGCTCTCGTTCTCGGCGCAGGAGACCCTGATGCGCGATCCCATGGAGGGCGTGCAGGTTCTTCACCTGGGCGAACACCGACTCCGTGGTCTTGCCGAACCGGAGCGCATCGGGCAATTGGTCTTCATTGGCTTGCCCGCTGAGTTCCCCGAGCTCCGCATCCACGTCGGCGGGTCGACCCTGTCAGGTCTTGAGTCCGGTGACAGTCTGCGTGGATACGAGCTGCGAGAGCAGATCGGTATTGGTACCTTCGGTGTCGTATATCGGGCCTACCAGCCGGCTGTCGGGCGTGAGGTGGCCATCAAGGTGATCCGACCCGAGTACGCCAACCACCCGGCATTTGTGAGGCGTTTCGAGTACGAGGCTCGTCTCGTGGCGCAACTCGAGCACCCTCACATCGTGCCCTTGTTCGACTACTGGCGCGATCAAGACGGCGCATACCTCGTCATGCGGCTGATGCGAGGCGGGACCCTTCGGCCGCTCATGGGCGATTCTTGGCAACCGGCGGACGCAATGAAGCTGGTTCGCCAGGTCGGAGGGGCGCTGGCTGCAGCTCATCGCCAAGAAGTCGTTCATCGCGACTTCAAGCCCGCCAACATCCTGCTCGACGATGAGGGAAATGCCTATCTCGCCGACTTCGGGATTGCCGCCAGAATCCTTGATCCGACCGAGATCAACCCGCTGCCTTCTTCGGCGGAGCGCTACCGGGCACCAGAAGAGACAGCCGAGGCCCCCACAGATGCTCGCTCCGATGTGTATTCGTTGGCGGTGCTGACCTACGAGCTCCTCACCGGTGATCGCGTTGTCGACCGCCCCGGTGTCGTGTCGGCGGTGCGTCCCGATCTACCACAGGCGCTCGACGCCGTGATCGCCAGAGGCTCGAGCATCAATCCAGGCGATCGTTTTGTCACCATCGACGACTTCGTGGATGCCCTCGAAATGGCACTCGGCGCCTTGGTTGAGGTTTCGCCGGAGCCGCTGAGTCGCACCGAAGTCAGGAACCCCTTCAAAGGTCTCCGCCCCTTCGGCGAGTTCGATGCGGGCGACTTCTTCGGTCGCGATCATCTCATCGAAACGCTGCTGGCGGCGATGGGCCGGCAAGGTTTGGTTTCCGTCGTTGGTCCATCGGGGTCCGGCAAGTCTTCTGCCGTGCGCGCCGGACTCCTGCCGGCGTTGCGGCGCGGGGCCGTTGCGGGCTCTGAAAGCTGGCTGTACGTGGCGTTCACACCGGGCCGAGACCCTTTCGGCTCGATGGCTGACGCACTGGAGTCCGTCGCCACAAAAGGTCTCCCCGGCCTGGCCGAGCGGCTCGCCGTTTCTCCCAACGCTCTCTGCGAGGTTGCTGCAGAGCTGCTCGAAGGCCTCGAAGGCGATCTGATGCTCATCATCGACCAATTCGAAGAGACTTTCACGATCGTTGATGACGAGACAACGCGCCAGCGTTTCCTTCGGCTCCTGACGGCCGCCGTCGAATCTTCCGAGTCCCGGGTTCGAGTACTTGTGACATTGCGAGCCGACTTCTTCGACCGACCCCTCGGCTACGAGCACATCGGGCCTCACGTCAGCTCAGGGCACGTGACGGTGATCCCACCGACGCGACCCGAGCTGATCGAAGCCATCGAGAAGCCCGCCCTGGCCGTGGGTCTGCATCTCGAGCCAGGGCTCGCCGCCCGGATCACATCCGACGTGGCCGAACAACCAGGCGGGCTCCCCCTGATGCAGTACGCGCTGACCGAGCTCGTGGCCACCCGTACCACCGACGTGCTGACTGTTGTCGACTACGAAGAGATCGGTGGCGTCACCGGAGCATTGGGCCGCCGGGCCGAACAGGTCTACCGGGACCTGTCCTCGACTCGTCAGGAGGCCGCCCGGCAGATCCTTCTCAGGCTGGTCACCGTTGACGAGAACACCGACGACACCCGACGGCGCGCCAAGCGCAGCGAGTTGGAGGCGCTCGACATCGACCACAACGACGTCAGCGAAGTCGTAGACGCCTTCGGTCGGCACCGCCTGCTCTCCTTCGACCGTGACGCCACTACTCGCAGTCCCACCGTCGAGGTTGCCCACGAGGCGCTGTTGCGTGAGTGGCCCCGCCTCCGCGGCTGGATCGAGGAGCAGCGCGAAGACCTCATCCTGGGGCGCCGCTTCCAGGCAGCCATGGCCGAATGGATCCGTGCTGGACGGGCCGACGACTACCTGCTCACCGGAGACCGGCTCGCGCCCTTCTCACTCTGGGCCCTCACGGCTTCGCTGACCGCCGAGGAGCAGACGTTTCTCAAGGCGAGTCGGGACGCCGACGAAGCGGCCCGACTGGCTCGCCGCCGGCGCCGCCGGATACTCGTAGGAGTGCTGGCCGGCGCCACGGTCATCTCGCTCGCTGTCGGAGGGTTTGCGCTGGTGCAGCGCAGCGAAGCTCGGGAGGCCGAGGCTCTCGCCGAGGCCCGTGAGCTGGCTGCGTCTGCGATCAACATCCTGGAACAGGACCCGGAGTTGTCGACGCTGCTCGCCATGGGGGCGATTGACGCGAATGCGGCGGACATACCGCCCGTCGAACTTGTGAATGCGTTGTGGCGATCGAGTCAGTGGAACCGACTCATCGGGGTGATCGAACACGGGTCTGGAGGGAAGACCTTTGCGGCGCTCTCCAACGAGACGGGTCGGCTGATCGTGACGTCGGAGGAAGGCGCGTTCGTTCGGGCGTATGACGCCGCGTCGCGCGAGGTGATCTGGGAGTACCACGAGGACTCGGTTGACAGCTTCACGTTCGCGTCAATGTCGTCGGACGGAAGCCGAGTAGCGGTTGGTGTCATTGACTCGGATGGGTTGGGCGCGGTGAGAGACATCCCGCCGGGGGTTCGAGATGACCTCCCCAATCGAGTCATCGTGCTTGACGCTGCCTCCGGGGCGCGCATCACGTCTCTCGAATTCCCTGACTGCCAGTCGGTCGAACAGAGCGCGTGGTCTCCTGACGGGAAGTTCCTCGTGGTCGGAAGCGGATTTGAAGGGTGTCAGCGAGACGAGGTCAGGCATTGGAACGAGGTGTATGACACCGAGACGTGGGAGGCCGTCGCCTTCCTTGCTTCGCCGGTGCAGGGGTCTCCTGGTGTGGGATCGACATTGGTCCACTTCGACACCAACAACCGACTTTTCGCCCTCACTGCGGACGGCCCCGCCCAGATCTACACGTCGGGAACATTCGAACTCACCGACACGCTTGACGCAGTGATCGGGACCGGCGACGTCACGTCGGATGGGAGCTTGATCCTGGCTGACGGTCCACGTGGCATGGCGATATTCGACTCGGCAACGGGCGCGGCGCTCGATCAGCTCCCGACAGATGAAACCATCGCTATCCCGTGGGGCGCAGCCTTCACCGACGACGCGACGATGGCAATCATCGGAACGAAGGGCCGGTACGCCTCGGTGTTCGATGTCGGTACAGGGAAGTTGTTGTTTCGCCTCCCGGGTGGCCAGCTGAACAACTGGGCCTACGATGATTTGGCCCAGATGCTCTTCACGGCCCACGACGACGGCACGGTCAAGATATGGGACCTGAGCACGGACGCGGCAGGGATCGTCTCGGCAGGCGACACCGCGGGCAAATACATCGCGCAGAATCGGATCCACGTCGGACCAGACCTTGGAGTGTTCGTCTCATACGACTTCGAGACAGACACGCCATACATCCAACTGTTCGATCCGGCCGACGGTCGACTTCTGGAGGAGACGCTCGAGGGGTGGCTGGCCTTCCCACTCTCTGACGGACGGTTCGTCTACGAGACCGTCGATGGTCCATGGGCCTTCTACAACCCCAAGACGGGTGAAACCCAGCCATTCCTAGGCTGCGTGGTCGGGTCAGACGGCACCTGTGAGGACACCGGCGAGCCGGCGCCCTACTACTTCGTCATGGTGAACACCGCGAACGAGGAACTCGTGGCCGTCCCCGTGACAGATGGTTCCACCACGGACGGTCGACTGCTTCGCTTTGATCCGAAGAACGGCTCTTTGATCGCAGAAGATCCCATTCCTGGTGGATTCCTGTTTGCGCGGTACGTCGGCGATTCATTCGTGATCGTCGGCGACAGCGACCAGCACATCGCCTTGGACCGCACCACCGGCGAACGGCTCTGGGCCGCAAAGACACCAATCGGGTCTCGGTTGTCCCCGTCGCAGCGGCTTCTGGTGTTCCCCGCCGAAGGCACCGGACTGGGAGTCGTCGACACGACGACTTGGGAGGAGACCATGATCGGCGACGATTTTGGCAACGTGCGGGGGATAGCGTTCAGCCCCGACGAGACAAAAGTGGCGCTTGGGAACACGGACCGCTTGATCATCTTTGATCTCGAGGAACTGACCACGGCGCAGGTTCTCGAGGTGCCCGCCGTGCAGTCTGTCTACTGGATCGACGACGAGACCCTGGCCATCGGCACCGAAGCCGGAGTGTGGGGTGTCGTGTCGCTGAGCACCGACGATCTCATCGGTCAGATCCGCGCTGGGCTACGGCGTACCTTCACCCAAGCGGAGTGTGCCAGGTACCGCATCGACCCCTGCCCGACCCTGGACCAGATCCGCGCCGCTGATTGAACTGCGACGTGAGTGGCGGAGGAAGGGCTGGCCAAACATCCCTCCGGTCAAGCGAACCGGCGTTGATCGATCTCTCTTGTCACCCTGGCCGGGTTCCCGACGACGATCGTGTTCGCCGGAACGTCTCGCGTGACGACCGCACCTGCGCCTACAACGGCATTGCGCCCGATCGTGACGTTCGGCAAGACAACAGCTCCGCCGCCGATCCACACGTTGTCTTCGATCACGACAGGCTTGGTCACTTCCCAACCTGCGATTCGGGCTTCTGCTTGGAGGAGATGTGCCGCCGTGTAGATCTGAACGGCCGGACCGATCATGACATGACTACCGATACGGACCACGTTGTTGTCGAGGATCGTGCAGAACGCGTTCAAGTACACGTCATCGCCGAGGTAGGTGTTCTCGCCGTAGCTGCAATGGAACGGCGGTTCGACCACAGAGTTCTCACCGATCCCGCCAAAAAGCAGTTCTAGAACGGCGCGACGTTCCGCCACCGTGGCTGCATGGTTGAACCGATAGACCAGATCCCTCGTCGCGTCCCGCACAACCTCGAGAGCGGGATCGAGCATGTTGTACGGCTCTCCCGCCAACATCTTCTCTTTGGCAGACCGATCAGGCATCACACCCTTCCTATTCTCGCCTGAACCTACCGAACGCAACCAGCGCGAACAACCAGAACCAACGAGGCAAGGCGCTCTTGCTCCGTCAGGCATTGGTCTTCAGCGTTCGGTTCGGGGTGCTGCGCCGAGTATCTCCGGCTCGGCCGAGATTCGGTCCTCGGGACGCGTGCTCGCGTAGGGTTGAACGAGAGGATGAGAAGAGAACACCCGGCAACGGCGACGAGTCTCAACAAAGGAGTCAATGTGAGACGCGACAAGGACGCTCTCTATTCCGATGAGGCGGGCGAAGACGTCCGCGGCCTGGAACGCAAACTGCCGATCCACATCCCGAGCCGGGAAGAGAACAGGGAGGCACTTCTGGCCTACTTCAAGGAGCGCCGCAGCCGACTCGAGGTCGTCGCCACCACCCGCACCCCGGCCGGGCAGATCCTCGACTGGGTGCCTATCAAGTCTCAGGTGGGAAGGGGCAAGGGCATCGCCGACCCCCCCAGCGGAGACGAGCCGATCAAGGCGACCAAAGGAAGGCAGCGCCTTCTTCCCGTGACCTTCGAACTGGAAGACCCAGAAATCGAGCGGGGACCGGAAGGCACGGTTCCCATCGTCCGCCGCAACTTGAATCGGGTCCGAGGGTCGCACACCGTGTCCGAGCATCTCTCCAAGCATGGTCGCCGGACCTATCCGATGTATATCGACGACCGTGACAGCGTTGAGGTTCCCGCCGACACCTCCGCTCACGAGTACGGGTACTCGTCGCATTGGGTGAAGTGCTACGGGGCCGAGGGCGGTCTGGCGGCCTTTGATCCCTACGTCCACCGCTCGGATGAGTTCTCTCTACTCCAGGTGGCGCTGGCGCGGGGGTCCGGCAGCAGCAAGCAGACGATCGAGGCAGGGTGGCAAGAGTACCGAGACCTCTACGGTGACTGGGTGCCGCATCTGTTCGTCTTCTACACCACGAATGGCTACACCGCGTCCGGCGACAACAAGGGCGGATACAACCGTGATGTCGACGGTTGGGTGCAGTATTCGAACGTGGTCTACCCGGAGGCGATCTCCAGCCCCAACAGCACCAGGGGTGGCGCCCAGTACGTGATGTGGATCAAGTACCAGCTGTACCAGGGCAATTGGTGGTTCCGGTGCAACGGCCGCTGGATCGGCTACTACCCGGCGTCGATCTTCAGCGCCGGCGGGTTGCGAAACGAGGCCGAGAAGGTCGCCTTCTACGGGGAGATTGTCGACTCGGGGAAGGACTCTGGCTCTTCGTGGACCGACATGGGCAGCGGATACTGGCCTGACTACCACTGGACATGGTCGGCCTACATGATGGGTCTCCGCTATCAGTCGTCCACCGCCGGCGCGATGAAGAACTACGCCGGCTCGCGGTGGGAGAGTACCCCGGCCGAATACGGCATCGAGGAGCACTTCGCCAACACCGGTTCATGGGGCAGCTATTGCTGGGTCGGAGGCCCGGGAGGGGGCTGATCCGAGAGCACGTCGGTGGGGCCGGCGTTTCGTACTCGCGTCTGCGTCACCCGGCTCCCCATCAACGGCGCCGGGGCCGAGGTTCGACCGAGTTTCGGTCGTTGACGCCCTTCTTGCGGTACCGCTCGGCCCGGTCAGCGCCCAGATCTTCCCCATCCTGGTCGCAGGTTCGAGTCCCGCCTGACCTGCCATCGAAGCTACGGCTTGCTGACGGACATCGGTCACCGCCAGCAAGCCGCAGTCTTGGCTCAACAAACCCCAACCCCGCTCAGCAGCTCGTCTTGTTCTCGGCTCGACAGGTGTCTTTGCCTGGGCCGCCGTTGGCCGTGTCATTGCCAGGGCCGCCGTCGAGGAGGTCGGCGCCTAGACCGCCAAACAGCTTGTCACCGCCCGACTGACCGAAGACCGAATCCGCGCCGGATCCCGCCATGACTGTGTCGTTGCCGCCGCCCGCACAGATCACGTCCGACTTGCCCTTGGTCACGATGTTGTCGGCTCCTCCGAGCGAGACCACGATGTCCTTGCCGGCAGTGCCAACCACCTTGTCCTTGAACGGGGTCCCTTGAATGGTGGCCCGCTTGCCCTCACAGCGCGGTGCGCCCGCGCAGTGAACTGATGATGCGTAGTTCAACAGACCTGCGGAGTTCGCCTTGTTCGCCTTCAGAAGCGTCGTGGTTTCTCGCGTCCGTTTGAAGGTGGCGCTCGCAGCGGTGTCGTCGACCTTCAGCCGATACTCCGTGCGCACGACCGTGTAGTCGACGTAGTTCTGCGGATCGGGGTACGAGACATACTGGGTCATCCCCTTCCCGCCCGCAGCAGGGGCGAAACAGTCGAGCCCATACGGGAAGAGCGTGCCGGGCCCTGCCCGCAGTTCGAACGGATCACCGTTTGCACTGGGACCGTCTGCCTTCACGAGATCACATCCGGCGAGCGCGTATAGGTCAAGGGGACCGAGAGGGCTCTGTGGAACGACGCTCACCAGGATTTCGTCGTCACCGTCGCGATCAATGTCTCCGATCTTGAAGAACGACGCGAGCGGTCCTTGGGCATCGGGATTCTCAAAGAAGGCTTTGTAGCCGTTCGCCAACGTGACCTGGGTCACCAGGCCCCAAGTCGCCGCGTCGTAGTACAGGGCCACGGCATCCTCCAGTCCGTCCCCGTCGAAGTCGCCGCTCGCGGTCGGTCCCATGGTGAGGCCGGCCGTGCCGTCGTCTCCCGGGGGAGCGCAAACGCGGGTCGTACCGCCGGCGGCAGAACCCACGCTGACCAGTGTTGCGGCTATCACCGCGATCAGAATCCATGGAAGTCTGAGACGTCCCATTACCCCACCCTTTTCTGTTTGAGGCCGAAGCCGTAATCCCCCTGCCCGACGGCTGAACTATATGCGGTCGGCTACCGCGGCGTGCAGGATCGGTCGACATTGTTACCGAGAGATTTCGCGTTCTCGGGGCGGCAGACGGAGTCGAAGATTCTGCTTGCCGATGCGACCCGGGCCATCCGTACTGTGCGGTGTCGTCAGCCGTCCAGATCGCGTCCAGCGGGACGTTGTCCGGCCACCAAGGTTGGGCCGCCCCTGTGGGGCGGCCCAACTTCTCGAATCGGGTGTGTGCTAGCAATTGGTGAGGACGTTGGCGCCTCCGCCACCGTTGCAGGCGTCGGCACCTGCTCCGCCATCCAGCGCGTCATTCTGCGGGCCTCCGTAGAGGTCATCGGAACCGCCTTCACCCCACAGATCATCCGATCCGCTTCCTCCGCGCAGTTCGTCATTGGCTGGTCCACCCCAGATGACATCGTCACCTCCATACCCGTGGATCCAATCAGCGCCACCGGCTCCAAACAGGTCGTCGTCGCCGTCGCCTCCGTAGATGAAGTCACCGCCGCTGCCACCAAGGATGAAGTTCGTGCCGCCATCGCCACCGTACAGGTAGTCAACACCGCCGTCTCCGTCGATGTCGTTGCTGACGTTGTCGCCGCCATAGATGGTGTCGCGGCCGCCTCCACCGTTCAGGTTGTGGTTGAAGCCGCTGTCGCTTCCGAAGATCACGTCGTTGCCGGCGTCGCCGAACAACCACTCGTCTCCGGAATGGCCATAGAGCCGGTCGGCGCCCTCGCCGCCGTATCCACCGCCGCCGTCAGGGCCGACAAATATGAAGTCGTTGCCGCCTTCGCCCCACAAGTCGTCGTATCCGGAGCCACCGAAGATGATGTCGTTGCCATCACCAGCATTGACGGTGTCCGCACCGCCGTTGGTGCAGAACAGATCGCGATCCGGTGTTCCGATCATGTTGTTGACCAGATCGTCTCCTTGGAACACGTTGTCGTAGCCGGGCGGGTTGAGCCAGGCTGCAAACGTGAGCTGATACGTCAACACACACGGGTTGACAGGTACTGGCGTCACGGGCGTCGCCGTCGCCGGGACCATCGCAAACGCAGCGAGCGCTGCCACTGCTGCCACGAGCATCATGAAACGTTTCATGTGCATTTTCCTTTCCGCTCGCCGGACGTTCCGACGAGCGACAGATAGAGCGTGGGACCATCACCGAAATACCGAACCGGCCGAGGTGTAGGGGTTTCGAAACAACCCCTAGGGGAAACCCTCAAGAGCCGGGAAGACCCCTGCGGGAACGTTCGGTGCCGATGATGCGCATGGCGGCGCTGATGTCGTCGCCGCCGGCCCCTGTGGCTGCGGTCAGTTCGAGTACCTTGCAGCACCCGGATCCACGCCGTGGGTCGACGGGACGCGACGTTGGCGCTGGATGAGTCGGCGTGTTGTCACCCGGTGGCGCCTGTCTGCGCGATCGGGTCCACCACGCCCGGTCCGCCCAGTAGAACGAGTGGGTCGGTCGTGTGCAAGAGAACGGGAGGTGTGGACGTCTCGATCTTCGACCCCGTCGGCGTACTCGTCGCTCAGCCTGCCGAGCACGGCAAGGTGTTTGGCGGTGTCGATGATGGTTCGGCACAGCTCAACAGCTCAGTCGGCTATCCCTGATGGTGGTGGCCGCCGATGGCGCAGCACAATGGGCGAAACGCACAGCTACAGGATCAACTCGCACGACGTGTATATCTCCCCACGGGTGCATTGGTCGTCGTCGGGGCCGCCGTCGAGATTGTCGTTGCCATCACCGCCGTCGAGGTAGTCGTCGCCGCCGCCTCCGCCGAGGATGTCGCTGCCGCCGCCGCCGAAGAGCCTGTCGTCGCCGGCTCCTCCCCGCAGGATATGGGGCGCCGTTTCGTGGAGCGGTCCCTCATCGTCAAAGGCGTGGAGCCAGTCGTCACCTTTGCTGCCGTTGAGGACGTCGGCACCCGGCTCCGCTCGTATCGGCCTCCGTCACAGCAGTTGTGACTTTCGGCGGTCTTGAGCGTGATGGTCGTGCGGCGCGAGAATTGTGGTGAGCGCATTGGGACTGCGTATGAGGCATGGGGGTGGCGTCCATGAGGCGTCGTCTGTCGTTCGAGTGGTCCTCTCGGAGTCAGCCGAATCGCACCACCACGCTTCGGCCCGCCCAGCCACCTTTACTTTCCGACCTCACGGCTGAGGCTGCCGGGTCGCGAGGCTGGTGCGTAGCGAGGATCTGGTGGCTGCTCGTGATTGGTGCCGTGTCCACAATCTCTCCCTTTCCGCGCCGGAGTGATAAGGCCCTCCGCGGCTTCGCCGCGACCGACCACGCGAGTTCCTATGGGAGGTACACCATGCGTCGCACGCTGGTCTTGCTGATGGCAGTCGCGTTATTCGCGACCGCATGCGGCAACGGAGAATCGATCGATCCAACATCAACAACGGCGTCGGGCGTCGAAGTCACATCCACAACGTCGCTTCCGACGGCGACAGATGTCTCGTCGATTGAACCGACAACAACTACTGCGCCGACGCCGTCCACGACAACGACGTCGTCCACGACGACGACGTCCACCGCGGCGACGCTCCCCGAGCCGCCCGACGAAACCGGTGTGGAGGCCCTGGCGTGGGGGCTCTTCTGTCGCGACCTCGTCGCGGCGGGTCGGACCTACGTTGAGGCGGTTGCGTACTGGAATGTCGAAGGGCGCCCCGCTCGCATGGATGCCGATGAAAACGGCGTTCCTTGCGAAACGGTCTACCCGGCGAGTGACGTGACGAATTACTGGGGAGATCCCCTCCCGACGGGACTGGCCCCGGGTCCTGGGAGTGGGTGGCGCCCATCCGACCGCGAGGCGCCCGTGGCGGCAGCATGTTGCTCGATGAACCACAACGGACCTGAGTCGCCACCACTTCCCCCGGCGACGGGACCGTTCCCCGACGACGGCGCCTATTCCGTTGGCGTGTCTCGGCAGCCAGGCCAAACCGACCAGCTCGAACTCGACATCCGGCGCTGGCTGCCGTGTTCGGAACAGCCCGACCAATGCTCGCCCGATCTGTTCCCTGGAGACGTCTATGCAGACCGCGACAATGCGGTCACCAGGACGGTGGACCTCGACAGCACAGTGATTGCCGTCGTCCGCCCCATCGGGCGTTCCGAGGACGGGGTGTGGGTTGACTCCCCGATCGAGGGCGACGGCGGAGCGCTCGCCTCGTTGCTGCACCGAGTCGACGCAGCAGTGGCCACGTTCGCTGCCCCCGCGTACGAATCCGGGGACATCTGGGGCGACCTTCTCAACATCGGAATCGCCGACCCAACTTTCCCCTACGGTCCCGCGCCTCTCGGTGAGGAGTATGGACCGATCCTGTCGTACCGGGGCCCAGAGGACTCCTATCTGACGCCCGGATTCTTCGACGTCTTCGAGGGAGACGAACCCACCGGGATGTACGGCTGGTGGTGCACGCTCGAGATCGTCGATGGCACCCCGATCCTGTATGTCTGGGCCGGCCAGATCGCAGGCTGACGAAGCGCAGAGTCTCCGATGTACGGCACGATGGCCGTCTCGGGTCGAGCCGGGCCAGTGGCGGGGCTCATTTCTCCTGATCGGCCTCGGCCGGGCCGCTGCTAGGGAGGTTTGTCGTTGGTGGGGTGCTTGTCGTGGTTGTCGGTCCTTGTTTGATCTCGACGATCCCCGCCCGGTCCGCGTGGCGGGCCTTTTCTCGGTCGGCGTGCCGCGTTTGGGGATGGCGGGTTGCCGCTGGTGGTGTAGATGTGACCGAGTTTGGTGGTCCATTGGTAGTCGCCGTTGGGGAGGCGTTGGTAGGTCCAGCCGAGTTTGGTGTGGGTGGTGTGGTCGTGGCGGCAGCCGGGGGCGAAGTTGTCTACGGAGGTGATCCCGCCGTGGGAATAGGGTTCGATGTGGTCCATATCGCAGTCGACCGCGGGCATGCGGCATCCGGGGAACACACAGACCTGGTCTCTGGCTTCGACCCAGCGGCGTTGTGTCGCGTCTGGTCGGCGTCGGGTGGTGCCGGCGTCGATCAGCATCCCGGTGTCGGGGTCGGTGATGGTGTACGTCCATTGGGAGTGGTGTTGGTGTTCGGTGACTTGGCGGGCAATGTCGGCAATGACGGGCCCGTACCCGGCCAACTCACCGGGATGCTCGGCCGAGCGTAGGTCAAGGTTTCGAGGTCGGCGGTGAGGTTCACCCCGCCACGTTTACCCCCGCAGCGGGTGTGGGTGCCTTGGAGGAGGTCGATGAACACGTCGGCACGCAACTGGTCCATGGTGCGGGGGTCGCCTTGGTTGCGCAGGGTGCGGGCGGTGTGGGTGAGGTGCGCCATGGCTGCGGCGGCCTGGTCGGGTGCCAGGTCGGTGGCGAACAGGTTGGTGGTGCCGGCTTCGGTGGCTTGGCTACGGATGGCCCGTTGTTCGACGGCCTGGTGGTAGCGTTTCGCTGCTTGGCTTGGGGGTCGACGTCGATGCAGAGTTTCCGTAGCCGGTGCAGGAGCTGTCCGGTGGTGAACCTGGCGGCGTCGCCGATCACTGCGTCGACAACGGCCCGGGCGGTGTCGTCGTCGAGATGGGTGGTGCCATGGACAATGGCTCGGGCCCTGCGGTTGTCGATCAACCCAGCCGCCAACGCGTCGAGCACGGCGGGGACCCGTCGGACCAGTTCGAGGGCCATGGCGAGTTCGGTCTCCGCAGCGCGGCGGGTGAGGCGCAGGGCGGCTCGGATTTCGGCGGTGGCGGCGTGGATCTGGGATTCGGGGTCGTCGAACTCGCCTTCCATGGTGGTCACGATCGTTTCCATCGCCCGGTAGAGCTGGGCCTGGTGGTGTGATGCTTGGCGTTGCTGGGCCCGCACCACCGCGATTTGTTCATGGCCCGAGATCGTGGAGAGGTTGATCTGGTCCATCATTGCGGCGAGGTGCACCCCAGGGGGCACCGCATCGAGCTCTCTAGCCATCCGCCTTGGGTCCCGGGGCGTCGCAGGGGCAGTGAGTTGGGTGAGTTGGATGATCTCGGCGAGCCGCTCCGACTCCTCAAACGCCTCCAACTCCTCATGGTCCTCGACATCGTCGGGGTCTGCGGCGGGTTCGCCCGGTTGCATCATATCGAACATACGTTCGACTCTACCAACCACCCACGACAAAAAAACCCGCTGCCGTCGTCAACTCCCGTGCGCTCTACTTCTTGGCCTGCTCGTAGTAGGGGTTCTCGCCTTGGGCGTGGTCGGTGACATCGACCACCTTCAGCACCTCAGGGACCATCTGGGTGATGGTGGTTTCGATCCCCTGCGACAGCGTCACCGAGGCCATCCCACAGCCCTGACAGCCACCCCCGAGCCGGACGTACGCCGTCTGGTCTTCCACGGCGACCACTTCGACGAAGCCTCCGTGGGAGGCAATCGCCGGGTTGATCGCCTGGTCGACCACGGCAACGACCCGCTCGGCGACGGAACCGGTGAGTTCCGGTGGCGGCCCGCCCGCATTCACCAGCGGACTCGGTGAGTTGGGGTTCTCGATCGTCAAACCCGGCTTGAGCAGATCCCGCGACATCCGGATCGTGGCACCGCGCATGGCTTCGACGTCGCCGGCCGGGACGATGATCGGCAGCATGCCGTCGGTGACGACATGATCGCCGGCGGCGGCATCTTCTAGGCGCATCAGCGCCATCTCGTATGTGAAGCGATCTCCCTCGACCCCGGTGACACCAATCACCAAGCCGAGATCAGGCGCGTCCACTTCCCGATCGCGCACGTCGAGCAGCATCGAGAGAGCCTTCTCGTCGATGGAGACGAGCGGGGTGTCGGGTTCGGCCATGGCGCAATCGTACGGCACCAGTCAACGTTGCCGGCGCCGTCCGCCAATATGGGCGGATGAAGGCCGTTGTCATCGTTGCCGGATGTCAGAGCTATCGGATCGCGGACTTCGTCGCCGCGGCCACGTTGCTGCGACTCGAGACGCTGATCGCCACCGATGCCGCGGCACCGATCGACGGCACTGAGGGCCACATCGAGATCGACCTCGGTGATCCGGTCGGAGCCGCGGAGAAGATCGCCGCCGCGGCTCCCAACGCAGATGCGATCGTGGCCGTTGACGACGAAGGTGTGGAGGCGGCGGCCCTGGCGGCCGAGACGCTCGACCTGGTCCACAACGCCCCCGAGGCCGTCGCCGCCACCAGGGACAAGCTCGCCATGCGTCGCCTGCTGGCGGCGGCAGGGGTGCCCCAGCCCGACTTTGCCGCAGCCGACCCCGGCGAGGTTCCCGAAGCCGCAGCGCGCCTCGGCTACCCCGTGGTGGCGAAGCCGACCGGCCTTTCCGCCAGCCGCGGCGTCATCCGGATCGACGGCGCGGTCGATGCGGCCCGTGCCGAAACCCGCATCCGCGTCATCTTGGCCGCCGCCGAGCGCGACCCGGCTGAGCCTCTCCTCGTCGAACGGTACGTGCCCGGCGACGAGGTCGTTGTCGAGGGTCTCTTCATCCACGGCGAGCTCCAGGTTCTCGCCGTGATCGACAAGCCCGATCCACTCGAGGGACCGTTCTTCGAGGAGACGATGTTCGTGACCCCGTCGCGCCTCCCGAACCAGATCCAACGAGAAGCCGTGTCACTCGTCGCCGACGCCGCAGCAGCCATAGGCCTCACCACCGGTCCCGTTCACGCCGAGGTTCGAATCCCGCCTGACGGCCCGGCCCAACTCATCGAGATCGCAGCCCGCTCGATCGGCGGTCTGTGCGGACGGTCGCTCAGCTTTGGTCTCCTCGGTGAATCGCTCGAAGTCGTGATCCTGCGCAGCGCCCTGGGCATCGACAGCAGCGACACCGCACCGGCCCAACCCGCCACCGGGGTCCTCATGCTGCCGATTCCGGCCTCCGGAACACTCACGGGGGTCGAGAACCTCGAGGCCGTTGAGGCGATCGACGGCATTACGGGGGTGACGATCACGATCCCCAAGGGCCGTGCGGTCCTGGCTCTGCCCGAGGGCGACCGCTACCTCGGCTTTGTGTTCGCCGAGGGTCTGACTGCCGACGCAGTCGAGGCTTCCCTACGTGCGGCCGCGGCGACCTTGGTTGTCACCATTGATGGCGAAGAACTCACGTCCGACGGTATTGCCGCAGCACTACCCGAGTAGCGGACATCCCTCCGGCGGCTCTTGGAAGCGGCGTCGCGTTGCCGCCCCGCTCTACAGCTTGTTGAGCGCCTCGAGCAGACACACGTGGGTCAGGGGAGTGAACCGGCCGTTTGGCTCCGGCTCGTGCACGCAGTCTTCCTGAAGGGTCACGACGGCGGCCTCGGTGGCTTCGTCGTACTCGCCGGTGATGTCACCCGTGTAGAGCTCGAGTTCGGTCAGGTCCTCCTGCAATGACGTCACGAACTCCTCATCGGCCTCGAGGGCGGCAGCCAGAGCCCCGTAAGTCTCCGTTCCGTATTGACCGTCTGCCGTGATCCCGGCATCGGTCTGGAATGCGGTCAGCGCGTCGACCGTCGCCGGTCCGTAGATGCCGTCAGGGGGGTCCTCCGAGTAGCCGAGGATCTGGAGTTCGAGTTGGATGGCGGCAACCAGAGCGGTGGCCTGCGGACGGGGCGCCGATGTTGTGGTGGTCGTCACCGGTGCCGCCGTTGTCGTCGGCGCCGAGGTGGTGGTAACCGGGGCGAGGCTGGAGGAGGAGGAGGTGGTGGTGTCCGCCGAGTCGTCGCCGCCACAGGCGGTGGCCACAAGAGCGAGTGCGATCACCACTATTGAGACCCGGACCGATCGCATCTCTGCTCCTTCCTACGTCGGCAGCTCCTGCTGCCGAGGCTCCAACGCACTGCCTGTGGATAACAGCGTACCGGGAACGGGGCCTACGGTGCAGATCGACGCCTGCTACGCAGTGGACCCACTCCCGTTCTCGAGGTCGCGAAATACTAGTTTGACCATCGGGCTCCCCGCCACCATGACATCGAGATCCGCCTCGCCCCGATACCACCTGGTCTCCGGTGCGGTGAGGATCGTTCGCCGCTGCTCGGGGTCGAGAATCGGCACCGCCTCGGCAGGCAGATCCACTACGACGTCGTCTTTGAGATGAAGGATCAGCCTCGGGTCGGCCTGCAGATTGGCGTACCAATCCCGTGCTCCCGGGGTGCCCGTGATGAGATAGCGGCCGTCGACCTTGACCATCCAGATCTCGATCCGCCGCGGGAGTCCACTGCGCCGCCCAATCGTGGTGATGTCGACGGTGACGGCTCGATCGAGGGCGGCGGTGATCTGTTCTGGGCTCATCCCAGAACAGTACCGGCGGATCATCAGGGGATCGCCATCGCCTAAATGGTGTGGAAGCCGCGGCTGTGGCCGTTCTACCTGATCATCGGGGTGCTGCTCGCCCTTCTCTACATCACCACCAAGCGTTCGAACCCCGACCGTTACTCGAGCTGACCGCCGCGGCGCGTCCCGGACCGGGGCGCCGCGATCAGGATCGCTCGCTGATGGTGACACAGATGCTGTCGAGCTCGCCCGTCTCCATGCCGTTGCAGTCGCTGACGTTGACGAACACCGAACCGTCGTTGGTGGACCACGAAACGTTGCGAATCTCGGTTCCATCCGACTCGTAGGTGCTCTGCGTCTTGTCGACCTCCCGGCCCGAGCCATCGGCCCAGGACTGGTACTGCGCCACCAGGTCATCGAACTGATCTCCCGGATACGTCAAGCTGACAAAGATGTCCGTGTCGCTGCTTGCGGCACCAACCACCTGACCGCCATCGGCGACCGGAACGGTGAGCCCGTCGGGGACCTCGCCGCCACCGATGGTGATCCTCTCCCCGTCCTCTTCGATGGTGACCTCGAACGTACCGTCGCCTTCGTTGATCTCAACGTTCTCGACGCCTTCGATGTTCTCGAGGAGCTGCTCGTTGAGCACTTCAGCGGGGTCGCCGCATGCCGCAGTCAGTAGCGCAAACGCGATGACGCCCGCGGCTATCACTCGAATCTGTCTCCTGGTCACAACACTGCCCCCTCTGTTGATCTACTTTCGAATGTATCTCAATACTCGATGGCTGTGGGGGTTCGATTGATACAGGATTTGTCTCGGCCCTCCGCGGTGAGTCGCCGGGGACGTCTCCTACACTCGTCCCCATGGCCGCGATCGTCAGGTTTCTCACGGCCGGGGTGGTGCTGGCCGTGCTGTCGGCGGCGTGCAGCACCTCGGCCGATACGGCAACAACGACAACCTCCGAGACGGCGCTGTCAGCGGTTGCCCCGTCGACAGCTACGACCACGGTTGCCCCTACGACCACGTCAACCACGACCGTGCCGGCGACAACCACCACCATGGCGGCAACCACCGCAGTCGACCCGCCCGCCTGGCTGGGCAAGCGGGTGCTCGAGACCGACGACGATGGCAATGCGCTTCCCCTACCCACGCCACCCGAACTGCAGGACCGCCGCTTTCGTACGGTCGATCTGTTGCCCCCGCCGACCGGCGGGTTCGCGGCCACGATCGGACCCGTCCCCGACGACGTACTCGCCCGCTCCACCTGGCATGCCGGCTGCCCGATTGGAGTCGACGACCTGGCCTACGTCACGGTTTCGTTCCGGGGCTTCGACGACCTTCCCCATACCGGTGAACTCGTGGTCAACGCCCGCTTTGCCGACGGCGTCGCCGATGTCTTCGAGCACCTGTACGAGATCCAGTTCCCAATCGAGGAAATGCGGGTTGTTGCGACCGAGGAACTCGACTATCCGCCGACCGGCGATGGAAACAACACGACGTCGTTTGTGTGTCGGCCGACCACGGGTGGGACGTCGTGGTCACAACATGCGTACGGGCTGGCGATCGATGTGAATCCGTTCCACAACCCCTATGAGCGCGACGGGTGGGTTCTGCCCGAACTCGCCACCGCCTATCTCGATCGTGATGACGTCCGCCCGGGCATGATCCTCGAGGATGATCCGACCGTCGCCGCTTTCGCCGCCATCGGGTGGGGGTGGGGCGGCGATTTCCGTTCGTTGGTGGACTACATGCACTTCTCCGCCAACAACCGCTGACGACGCGTCCTGGTCGCCCTTTGACCATGGGCCGGTTCCCGGGGGTGGTGCCCGAGCACCCTCTGTCTTCATGGCGACCAGCGTGGCGGCTTGCGGCAAAACCCGTCGCCACCTCCCACGTCGAGCGGGATGATCGCCGCGGTAGCCTGCAGTGGTGAGCTTCACTCGTGACGAATTGGAGAGCTTTCGGAACGCCGCGGTGCCCGATCTCGTCGGCGGAGACGTTCGGCTGCTCTTTGTCGGGATCAACCCGGGGCTGTGGACGGCGGCGACTCAAACCCACTTTGCCCACCCCGGGAACCGCTTCTACCCGGCGCTGCAGCAAGCGGGTCTGATCGAACGCGAGATCGATCGATCGGCCGGGTTCGGCGACGTCGACCGGGCCCATCTCGTCGCCCGAGGCATCGCCATCACCAACCTCGTCAACCGGGCCACGGTGCGGGCCAGCGAGCTCACAGCCGCTGAGCTTCGCCAGGGCGGCGAGCGGCTTGGTGCCCTGGTCGCCGAGCTGCAACCCCGGGTGGTGGCCGTCGCCGGAATCACCGCCTACCGCACCGCGTTCCGCCGGCCCAAGGCGCAGTTGGGTCGCCAACCCGAGGACCTGGCAGGAGCTGAGTTGTGGGCCGTTCCCAACCCAAGCGGTCTCAACGCCCACGAGACCACGGCGTCGTTGGCCCAGTGGTATCGGCAGGTTGGCGCAGCGGCCGGCATCGTGTAGCTGTGGTCAGCCGACGGCTCCGACCGGCGGATGGTGGCTGCGGCGGTAGATCCGCACCGAGAGCACCGTGAGGCCTGCGATGATCAATCCCGTCATCGTGAACGCGCCGGCAGGGTCGTAGGACCCGCCGACCAAGAGGGCCGATCCGATGGCCGGACCAATCGCTCGGCCAACCGCCATGGATGACTGGGCCTCGCCGACTCGCTCGTCTGGGGCGAGAGACCACGCAGCCACCGAGCGCAGGATCGTCGGCGTTGCCATCCAGAAGCAGAAGCCCCACATCGTGATGCCGATCATGAAGAGGACGGGCGCGTCTCCAAAGACGACCAGCGCGGCGCAGGCCGCATTGCCAAAGATCCAGACGCTGCCGAGACGGTCGGCCGGTGGTCGACGGGCCGCGATGAAGCCGGCGAGGGCGTTCGCCGAGAAGCCCAGCGACACGACCATGGCGCTCAGACCGGTACCGACGCCGATCGCCGCTCCGAAGACAAACGTCGCCGACCCGGATACGGTCATCAACCCGAGCGCGATCACCAGCACGATGTTCGACCTGGATGGGCTGACGTGCTTGCGCTCCCTCTTGTAGCCGGCGAACTCGGCGGGCAGGAACGCCGCCGGTAGCGACACCAGGGCCAGTGCCAGATAGACCCCGCTCGCGCCGAAGTCGTTGGCGATCCAGGCCAGGAGCGGCACGGATACCAAGACGCTCAACGGACCGGCGGCCGAAACGTTGCGCATCGATCCTGACGTTCTCATCGCGTTCGACCAGGCGAGCCAGACCAAAAGGCCGGCTGCGGAACCCGTGATCACACGCAGCACCAGCAATGCCTCGAACGTAGGAGCGAACGCGCTGAGCAGGTTGAAGGCAGCCGCGGCGAGGGCGCCGCCTACAAGGTATCGACGGTGGGTGCGCAGGGTGCGGCCGGCGATGAACACGGTCGCGGCGAAACCGCCCACCTGAGCCGCCGCCAGCAGGCCGGATCGCCCGATCGATACGCCGAAGTCCTCGGCTACTGCGGGGATGACGAATGGGGTGGCGGCAAACAAGACGGAAGTTGCCATGATGGCGGCCATCACCCCAACATCTGGGTGGTCGCGCAGCGAGTAGAAGAGGCGTACCGGAGCAAACATCGAAGGGCCAGGCTACGGGAAGTCGCGCCGAATGAGATCGACCAAACGAGCGCGCCTTGTTTTCCGCTCGCTCAGAACAGCCAGGCCACCCCGAAAGCGGCGGCGCCGGTGGCGGCCACGACCGCAAGCAGCGCGGCAACGATGACTGCGCCGGTCGCGCGGTGATCCCGGCGTACCGCCTTTGCTGCATAGAGACCGAATGCGGTGGCGAGCAGGAGACCAGCGGAGATGAGGAGGCCGTACCCCCAGCCCACTGCGATGTTTTCCCGGTTGAAGTCCCATACCATCAGCGTGACGTTTCCGGCACGACCGGGAGCGATTGCCAAGCCGAGCAAGGCCGCGAGGATCCCGGCCGTCCCGAGCCCAAACTCGAGAGCGTGGGAGTCTGTCCTGGCGGGGCGAAGGGTGTTCAGCGGGGTGCTGGCATGTGTCATCCGTACCTCCTCGACGATCGGCCCGGGCAGCCTTGCCAGCCACGATCGCGCCGCCCAGGAGGGTCCGGTAGGGGGAGAAAGGCTCTAGCGGTTGACCTCGCCCATAGCATCTCGGATTTCTCGTCGAGGCTGCGAACGACCTCGTATGCCTCGGCGGTGGAGTTGGCATGGCCTCAGCTGGCGGTTGCCGCGGCGCCGTCGGTTCGTAGCTCCTCGATCCGGTCGAGCAGTAGGTTGGCTTGGAGTGCCTGCGCCGACTCGGTCGCGGCCATCAGCAGTTCGGCGGCCCGATAGCGATCGCCGAGGGCCAACGCCGATCGGGCGGCGTCGATCCGAGCCTCGGTGGCGGCCAGGACAAGGCCGCGGCTATCGGCTGCCATGATCAGCGCGCTCCACAGGCCCAGGGCCTCGTCGTGGCGGCCATCGGCGGCACCGAGCGTTGCGGCCACCCCGTGGAGCAGTGCCTTGGACCATTCGCTGCTGTCGTCGGCCGAGCGCAGCAGCCGGTCAACGGTGTCGGCCATCCCCAACTCGATCATGGGGGCAGAAGCAGATAGGAGGAACATCGTGAGGAACGCGGGATGGTTGGGTGCGAAACTTGCGAACTCGTCGGCCAGCGATTGAGCTGTGGCCCGGTCACCGGCCTCAGCAGCGATCATCGTTCCCAAGCCGAGAGCCGGTACCAGAATCTGAGGGTCTTGGACCTCGCGGCCGGCTGCAATGACGGTCTGCCATTTGTGCCAAGCGGCGGACACCTCGCCTCGATGGAAATCGACGAGGGCATCGAACGCGGTCAGACCAACCGAGGTCTGGGTACCCTTGATCTCGTCGTTGTTGCGAAAGGACGCCAACACCTCGCCGAGCTCGTCCCACAGACCGAGGGGGAACAAGGCTTCACAGCGGGTCATCTGCGACCAGGCAACCTCGCCGACCAGCCCGCGTTGCGCGCCGTAGTCGATGGCGTCTTCGATGATCCGGAGCCCCTCGACGGCGTCTCCGGTGCTGATCCTGTACGTGGCTAGGTTGTTGTAGGTGCGCATCGCAGACATGGCGTTGCCGCGATCAAGTTCGATCCGCAACGCCTCCTGGACGTCGGAGATGGCTTCGAGATCACCCATCTGGGTGAGTGCCGAGCCGCGAATCACCAGGCCACGGGCGTAGCCCTCGGTATCCCCGAATTCGCGAGCGATGGCGATCCCACGCTCGACCAGTTCGAGCGCCTCCTCCTCGTGGCCGCGGAGCTGGCGTTTGCCGGCCACAGAAAGCGTCACGCGGCCCACCATCGGGCTGGGCGGAAGTCCTTCGATCAACTCGAGGGCCCTGGCATCCAACGCGTCGACCAGTTCGGCGTTGCCCCGATACCACTCGAGTCGGGAAAGGTGCATGGTCGCCTCCGCCTCGCCCTCGCGGTCGCCGGATCCTGCGAAGCAGTCGATCGCCTGTCTGAACGTTGCCTCCGCCTCGGAGGTGGAGTAGAGCATGAACTGGCCACGGTCGATGAGCGCTCTGCCGCGCTCGGCATCGCTCGTGGCAAAGGCCTCGGCCTTCTTGGCGTAGTCCCGGGCCCGGACCACGTCGAAGGCAGCAGCCCGTTCCGCAGCAAGGAGGAGAAAGCGGTAGATGCGGCGGCGGCGTTCCGGATCCTCAAAGGGAGCCAGTTCGAATGCGGTCGCAAGGTGATGGGCCAGCAGTTCGGCGACATCGGCGGCGCGGTCTCCACTGACCGCCTCGAGCCAGCGGGCGGTCGCTTCGTGGAGCCGGACCCGCTCGTCTCGGGTCAGTCGCCCGTAGGCGACATCACGAATGAGGATGTGGTTGAAGGCGTACTCCTCTTGCCCCTGCATTGACGAGCGGCGCACTGGGCGGACCAACTCCCGACGAGCGAGGCGGCGCAGACCCTCGCGCACCTCGTCGGGGGAACCGGCGTCCGCGAACGACAGCGCCCCGGCCCAGAAGACCCGGCCGACGACGGCCGCGGTCTGGAGCAGCGTCTTGTCCTCGGGTGAGAGCAGGTCGACTCTGGCGCTGATGATTGCCTGGATCGAGTCGGGCAGGGGTAGATCCTCGCCCCTCTCGGCATTGGTGAACCAGCCTTGCTCTTCGGCCAACCGGACGTATTCGGTGACGTACAGCGGATTGCCCCCCGACCGTTCCAGCAACGTCTGCTGCAGATCAGCCGACAAGGCGGGCCGATCGGTGAGGGCAACCATCAGGCTGGCCGCTTCGTCAGATGACAGCGGGGCCAACGTCGAAGTGACCGCATCGCGCCTCCCGGCTCCCCAGGTCGGACGGTCGGTGAACAGTTCGGGGCGAGCGGTAGCGACCAGCAGGATGGGTGAACCCGTCGCCCACTCCATGAGGTGATCGAGGAACTCAATCACGGCATCGTCGGCCCAATGCAGATCCTCGATGACGATGATCAACGGGTTGCGGGCAGCCAGCGCCTCGAAGAAGCGGAGCCAGGCGGCAAACAGTTCGGGCCGTTCGGCGCCCTCGGCCCCGCCGACCCCGGTGAGCGGCTGAAGACGCAGGGCGACCCACGCCGCGTCGTCGGGGTCCTCGATGAGGGCGGACACAGCATGTTCGAGCTTGGCGGCGCTCGCCTCAGGGGGCTCTGATTCGAGGATTCCGGCATGCGCCTTCACCAGTTCACCGATGGCCCAGAACGTCACGCCTTCGCCGTAGGGGAGGCAGCGGCCCTGCCGCCAGAATGCGAGATCGGTGCGGTCGTCGATGGAGCGGCGGAATTCTCGGATCAGGCGGCTCTTGCCGACGCCCGGCTCGCCGGTGATGGTGACCAGTTGGGGGGTGCGGCGAGCCACGGTGCGCTCGAAGGCGTCGACCAGCAGCGAAATCTCCTCGGATCGGCCGACAAATGGAGTCGCAGCCTCGTCATCGACGGCGACCCCGTAACGGCTGCGGGCTCCGGCGGCCTGCCAGATCGGGACCGATCCGGCTTTTCCCTTCAGAACGACGGGATCGAGGGCGGCGAACTCGATCGTTGCTCGAGCCGCCAGGTAGGTTCGCTCGTCGACGACGACGGTGCCCGGCTCGGCCACGGCTTCGAGTCGGGAGGCCGTATTGACCACGTCGCCGATGATGCCTTCACGGTCGGGCCGATCGTCGAGTTGCACGATGGCCTCACCGGTCGTCACCGCGGCGCGGACGATCAGGGCGAGGTCCGGTTGGGATGCGTTGAGTTCGGCGACGGACTCCTGGAGCCTAAGCGCGGCGCGCACAGCTCGTTCGGGATCGTCCTCGTGGGCGACCGGTGCCCCAAAGACGGCAAACACGCCGTCGCCCATCAGTTTCTCGACCCGGCCGCCGAATCGTTCGACGTCCTGGCGCACCCTGGCGTGGTAGGTGGTCAGTCGGGCCCGAACGTCTTCCGGGTCGGACTGCTCGGTGTGGGCGGTGAAGCCGGCGAGGTCGCAGAACACCACCGAGACCACCTTGCGCTCCTCAGCGGGGGTGGCAAGCTCTTCGTTGGCGGCGCCCAAGTCGTGGCCACACGACGAGCAGAACCTTGCCCCCGGAGCAGAATCGGTTCCACAACTCGGGCACACCACGGCGAGTGACGTCCCGCATTGTGAACAGAAGCGGGCGCCGTCGGCGTTCGAGGTTCCACAGTTGGGGCACGGCACGGGCACGATTCGAGTGTAGGTGGCAGTACCGCCAGGTCGCGGTGTGATTCTCCTCGGTAGGGTGTGGCTTCGGCTCGTCGACCAAGGAGCATCGCGATGCGGTTGGATGGCAAGGTTGCGCTGATCACCGGCGCCGGGAGCGGGATTGGGCGGGCGACGGCACTTCGGTTTGCCCAGGAGGGAGCGGCAGTTGTCGCCGTCGACATCGACTTCGCCTCGGCTGAGGCTACGGCCCGTCAGGTGGCAGCTTCCGGAGCCACAGCGATCGCAGTGCGCGCTGACGTGGCATCTGCGGCCGATAGCGAGTCGATGGTGGCAACGGCCGAGGACCATTTCGGCAGGCTCGATGTTGTGTTCAACAACGCCGGCATCAGCCATGCCGACGATGGTGACGCCCAGTCGACCACCGAGGACGTATGGGACCTGACGATGAACGTCAACGTCAAGGGCGTGTTCCTTGGCTGCAAATACGGCATTCCCGCGCTGCGACGGGCCGGGGGCGGTTCGATCATCAACACGGCGTCGTTTGTTGCGCTGCTCGGGGCCGCTACGCCGCAACTGGCTTACACGGCGAGCAAGGGCGCGGTCCTGGCCTTGACCCGTGAGTTGGCTGCAGTGCATGCCCGCGAGGGCATCAGGGTCAATGCGCTCTGCCCCGGGCCGCTGCGCACCGAATTGCTCATGAAGTACCTCGACACGGAGGCCAAGCTGCAGCGCCGCCTCGTTCACATCCCGATGGGCCGTTTTGGCGAGCCCGAAGAGATTGCCAACGCCGCGCTCTTCCTTGCTTGCGAGGAGTCGTCATTTGTCACCGGCGCCGAGTTCCTCGTCGACGGTGGAATCACTGCGGCCTACACCACACCCGAGTAGCGATCGTTCGCTAGCGTCGCAGCCATGCGATACCGGCCGCCCCTCACCGAACTCCGCCGCATCTACGCGGAGACCGAGACCATTGCGGTGGTCGGCGCCTCGCCGGATCCTGCGAAGAAGGCCAACCTCGTCCCCGCCTACCTCCGGTCACACGGCTACCGCATCATTCCCGTCAATCCCCGCCACGACGAGGTCTTCGGCGAGACCGCGTACCCGACGCTGCTGGAGGTTCCGGAACCGGTCGACGTGGTTGTCGTCTTCCGGCCGGCTCCCGAGGCGACGATCGTTGCGGAGAAGGCTGTGGCGATCGGCGCCAAGGTGCTGTGGCTCCAAGACGGCATCGTCTCCGAGGAGGCGGCTGCGATTGCGGCGGCAGCAGGGATGACCGTCGTCATGGACACCTGCATGGGGTTGATGCACGCCAAGCTCGGCCTTGGGCCTGGTCCCTCTCCCTTGCCAACGGTCAAGTGACGTCTGCGGTATCACGCCGTGGGGTGGTGTCTACGGTGGCGATCTCGGGAATGCCCTGAGCGGCGCAGGCAGCGCTGGGTCCGCCCGCCGTTCCGACGATCAGGTCGGCCGTGTCGTCGTGGCGGCGCAACACACCCAACGGCAGGAGGGCGATCAGTGAGACAAGGGCGCCGGTGACAAAACCGACACCGATCGAAGCCACACCGGCGATGCCCCCGAGGCCAACCTGACCGACCACACCGCCCACGCTGCCGCTCATCGAGTCCACCGACAGCACCGTGGCCCGTTCCTCGCTGGGGATGAGCTGGTTCAGGTACGACTGCTTGACCGGAGTCATCACGCCGATGGTGGCCGTCGAAACCAGCAGGGCCGGCATGGCCACCCAGAACGAGTTGGCGACCCCGACGACGACGGCAGCGACGCCGGACACGGCAACGGACCAGAGCATGATCGTGGTCCGTCTGCCGCAGAACTTGGTGAGGAACCCGACCAGTGCGTTGCCGATCATCATTGACAGGGCGATGCCACTGGCAACCGCTCCGGCAACCCATACCGCATCGGAGCCGAGGAGCTCGAGGAACAGCGGCGGCCAGGCGTAGAACGCCCACGTGAACACACCCATCTGGATGAGCGAGATCACCAGCAAGAGCCGGATCGATCGGTTGGCCCAGCCATACCGAACCCCGACTCTCGCAGTTCTGCGCATCTCCGCCGGGTACTCCCTCATGGTGAGCCGGCGCGGCTCGAAGCCGATGTCGTGCATCGCAAACGCGGCGACGCCGAGGGCGCCCGCCAGGAACACGACCCGGGCAACAAATGGGATCGCCAGATCGATGCTGCCGAGCACTCCGCCACCGAGGGTTCCGACCAGCATGGCGCCGCCGGTCACCAGGCCACCTCGGACGAACACCTTGTCGAGGGTCCCGGTGTATCCAGCGGCGTTGAGAGCGTCCACGACCCATGCCTCGACGGCCCCCGAATAGAAGGTGAATCCAAGCCCGAGCACCACAGAGGCGGCGCTGAACGCAACGACTCCGGCACCCGCCTCGGCCAGGAGCAGGTAGCCGATCGTCCCCAGAATCAGGACGACGAGGCTGAGCAGGAACGAGACGCGGCGCCCGGCGGTGTCGGCCACGACGCCGGTTGGGATCTCGAATACGACCATGCCTGCGGTGAAGAAGGCGTTGGCGACAAACACCTCGAAGATCGTGAGGCCGGCATCGAGCAAGAACAGCGTGTTGACGCCCCAGATGAGCGAGGCCGACAGCGTGTAGAGGCCGGCGATGAGGAGATAGGTGCGGATCACGCGCTGCGAGGACACGACCCGAGACTACGCCCGCAGTTCGCCCAACGTCGCCGGGGCGTCGGGATGGCGTTGTTGCCCCGGCCCGGACGGTGAGCCGCTGGTAGGGTCTAGGCCGTCGAGGACGAGTGAGGGAGCGCGCCTTGGCGGACACGATCTTCATGCGGTACGGCGGCTTTGCCAGTGTCAGTCGCGTCGTTTCCGACTTCTACGACCGAGTCCTGGACTCCAAGATCTTGGCTCCGTACTTCGAGGGCGTCGACATGAGGGTCCAGATCGATCACCAGACCAAGTTCTTTGCGGCCATGATGGGTGGCCCGGCCAGCTACACGAACGAGCACCTCGCCAGCGTGCACCGACGTCTCGAGATCAACGACGAGGCTTTCGAGGAACTGGCCCTGGTATTGCGCGAGACGCTCGAAGATCACGACTACGACGCCACCGATATTGGAACCGTGCTCGGCGAAGTGGTGGCCCGTAAACGCTACATCGTCACGGGGGACTGACTCATTGGGATCGGATACATTCAGCCACAAGGAACTGCTGCAGACGCTCGATATGGCCGTCGCGCTGGTGCGCGCCGGCGACTGGCAGATCATCTTCGAGAACGCCAAGTTCTTCAAATGGTTTCCATCGACGGCTGATGACGATGAGAAGCTGCAAGACCGCGTCGACGGACTCAATACCGAGCGGGCCGCCGGCAGGGTGGAGAACGGGCGCAAGTTCTCCTTCGAGACCAAATCACACCTCGACGGTCGCGAAGAGCCGATCCGGGTCTCGGTCGAGAACTTCTCCGGCCAGGACGAGCCGACCTACCTGATCCAGTGCGTCTCGATCTCCAAAGAGATGGAGACGCAGTACATGCTCGATTCGTACTCGCGGATCTCGGAGAAGAACGCCAGGGAACTCGAAAAGGAGAAGGAGCGGGTCGAGCGGCTTCTGCTCAACATCATGCCGCGGGCCGTGTTCGAGGAGATGAAGGAATACGGGACGGCGACGCCGCAACGCTTCGACAACATCACGATCCTGATGCTCGACTTCGTCGGGTTCACCAACATGACGATTTCGCAGGACCCTTCGGCGATCATCGCCGAGCTGAACGACATCTTCTCCTCGTTCGACCGCATCACCGAGATGTTTGACTGCGAGCGGGTGCGTACGATCGGCGATGCCTACATGGCGGTCTCCGGCCTGCTCGACGAGACTCCCGATCACGCCACGAACATCGCCCGCCTGGCGCTACGTTTCCGCCGATACCTCGAGCGGCGCAACCAAGCCCACCCCCAGCAATGGGTCGCTCGCATCGGCATCAACTCGGGTCCCGTGATCGGGTCACTCGTCGGTGTCCAGAAATACGTGTACGACTTGTTCGGCCCGGGGGTCAACCTGGCCGCCCGGATGGAGACAATCTCCGAACCGATGCAGATCACCCTCAACGAAGACACCCGGGACCTTCTCAAAGACGACTTCGTGTGCAGCGAACGGGGCGAGTTCGAGATCAAAGGCTTTGGTACCCAGCGGCTCTACTTTCTCGACAGCGAACTGTCGCGCCATTAGGAGACTGTTGAACGACGCCGGCTTGGGCTTGCTGCGACGTCCAGGACCACCCCCGTTGGCGACGATGGCCGCGTCGATGAGCGTGTTGTGGGCCTCGATCAGGGTCGGGAACTCGTCGGGCGAGGTCTGCTGGGCAAGCCGCGTCCGCCCTCGATATCGGTGAACAGGAACGTCACCGTGCCGGTCGGAAGCGTCGGGCCGGCGTTGGGGGCGGGTCGGGCCGTCATTGCTCTGAAGCTATACGGTTTGAGCCAAACGCGCCGCCTGACGCAAGAGTGCCTCCCCGCAAGACGGGGAGGCACCCGGTATCGACGTTGGGGGATCAGCCCTGGTTTTGGAGAGCGTCGGCCGTTGCCTTCGTGTTCTCCTTGATCGAGAAGATCACCATGACGAGCTCGAAGAACACCCGGTACATCAGGATGAACATGAAGAATCCGACGCCGCCGATGACCAGGGCGCCGAGCCCGGCACCGGCGCTGCTCGAGAACCCTGCGATGACGATGAACAGCCACCACAGGGCGGCGAACACCATCACCAGGATGAACAACACCCGGATCACCGTTGGAGTCACGTACTTCTTGAAGCTCAGGTCGAAGATGTCGCCAAACCCGACGTTCTGGTCCTGCTCTGTCACTGTGTCCTCCTGCATTTCGACTGCCAACTGTGCGTGGCGAGCCTACGGACGGGCAGTGGTCGTGTCACGGACCCTCGGCGGTGAAACCGAGCATCAGTCCCGTTTTGCGTGGCTGTGGCGCGGTGGTTGCCCCAGAGAATCGACCAGTTGTTGAGCGATGCGCGGCTCGCTTGGCGCCACAGCAAGCGGGCGGTCGGGTTGTCACCGTCGCGGATCACCCACAGGCGCCACTCGGACGGGACAGAACGGATAGTCGGCATCGAGGTAGTCGGCCCGGATCAGCAAGATGATGGCCGTGGCGCACCCGGCGATGCTACCGCCGACGATGACGACACGGCTTCCCCGCCACACTCGAGTGGTCTCCCGGTTTGCTCCAATCCCGAGCTAGCGATCGGAGCGCTCGACCGGGGAAGTCAGCGGGAAGCGGGGGCGAGATCGCACGCCGGGCACACCCAGATGTTGCCGTACTGGTGCATCGAGGTTCGGCAGACTGAGCAGTTGCCGGGTCGTGACCGCCGCTGCCGATTGGCGAGTCTCTCGGTCACCACGGCGAGGGTGATACCGACCGTCACCGTAGCCAAGAAGATCGACAGAAGGAACGATGCCGCTCCGATGGGTCCGTCGTTCAGTAGGCCGACACTCAGAGCTCCGAGTGCCGCCGCTCCTCCGACAACCGCAATCAGGATGGCGCGCATCGTGATGCGAAGCATGGTCGCCAGCATTCGCATATGCAAGGGATTCTTTCGCGTTCTGGGTTTCTGGCCGGCATGTGCGCACCATGCAGCGCTCATTCCGCCAGGGCAGGGGGGCGTTGACAACTCCAGAGTGATCGCATCGAATTCTCAGTCGCGCACGTAGTAGTCGCGGCGGACGGGGGTCGTCGCAGCCATTGACAGCCAGGCGATGGCCCGTAGGCTTCGCATTACAGCGACGCACATGCGTTGCGCTCATCCTTGGGAGGGGAATGTGAGACGACGTACTTCACTTCTACTTGCACTAGTGGTCATCGCTTCGATGGCCGTTACCGCCGGTGTCGCCCAGGCATCGGAGACGGCCGGCGAGGCCGCCGCGGCCTGCGAGGACCTCTACGGCGACGTCTTTGGAGTGCCGAACGGTGAGCCGCTCGGCCCCTGTCAGTGGGACATGGCGATTATCAACGCCAGCGACGACGGCAGCTATAGCTATGCAACCGGCGCGGGTGTCACCGTTGGTGTCATCGACAGCGGCGTCGACTTCTATCACGCCGACATTGAGCCCAACTTGAACGTGGATCTGTCATGCTCATTCATCTTCACCGACACGCCGACCGCCGACCCCGCTGAAGTCGCCAACGGTGATTGCGCCAACAAGGCAGCGGTGCAGGACCTCAACGGGCACGGTTCTCATGTTGCCTCGAGTATCGCCGCTCCGATCAACGGGATCGGGATCGCCGGCGTCGCCCCCGAAGCAACTCTGGTCGGTCTCAAGGCGTGCACCAAGGTCGGCTACTGCTTTGCCGACTCGGTCGCGGCCGCTCTGCGGTATGCGGGCGACGTTCGCCTCGACATCGTCAACCTGAGCCTATTCGCCGACCCCTATTTGTACTACTGCAAGAACGACGCCCAACAACGGGCGATCCTGAGGGAGCTGGAATCTGCCGCCCGTTATGCGCAACAACGAGGCGTGTTGATCGTCGCCTCCGCCGGGAACGAGCTGGCCGACCTGCAGCACCCAGGTATCGACACCACCAGCCCCGATTGGCCACCGGGCTCCGCCGAAGTTCGCGATGTCGGCAACGAGTGCCGTGTCGCAATGGGGGAGTTGCCCGGTGTACTGACCGTGTCGGCTACCGGACCCGTGGGATATCCGGGCTACGACCTGTGGATCGCCGACTACTCGAGCGTCGGCATGTCGCGGGTCAACGTTGCGGCGCCCGGTGGGGACTACTTCCGGGCCACCGGGACCGTTCGGGACGCCACGCTCGCGGCGATCAGCAGCACCAGCGACCCGGTCGACGGAATCTGGGATTTCTTCGATTTCCTCGAAACGAACGTCCCCGCCTACGAAGGCATGACGGTCATTGACCAGGGATACCGGTATGCCTACCTGAACGGGACGTCGATGTCCTCCCCACGAGCGGCCGGCGTGGCCGCGTTGGTGGTGCAGATGCACCCCAACTGGTCGCCGGGCGCCGTCAAGGCAGCCGTGCAGCGATCGGCTCAGCATCTCGACTGTCCCCCCAATTGGGCGCCGCTCAATTCCGGTGACGAACGGGAGCGCTGCTACGGCCACGGCGGACGCACGTCGTTCTTCGGCCATGGACTCGTCGACGCGCTGGCGGCAGCCAACAGCTGATCCGAACAAACCGGAATCGACGGCTGCGGCCCCCATCTCGGGGGCCGCAGCGCGTCGGGACGCGGTCGGGCCTGCGCGCCCCGGCGCGCCCGGTTTGCCAAGGCCGGCTGAAGGACTACGGCGAGAGCAGGATCGACAGGCAGGTGAGGCCACCGTCGACGGCCTGGAACTCGCTGATGTCGATGAGGTCGACATCGAACCCGGCGGCGATGACGCGCTCGGTCGTGCGCGGAGTGTTGGCCGGCATCAGCAGGCGCCCGTTGCGCATCCGCAGCGCGCCGGCGAGGTGGGTCTCATCTTCGGCCGCAGGGATGATCTCGAAGCCGGCGAACAGAGTCTCAGGCACGCTGCCGGGTGCGAGCAGCAAGGTGTGATCATCGAGGTGGGTCACCGCCGACTTGAGATGCAGGAAGTCACGCACTTCGACGGGCGTCGTCGCATAGCCGTCTTCGGCGGCAAATCCGGCGAACTGTCGGATTCCGTCGGCATTGGTGCGGACCGAACGGCCGACAAAACACTGCGTGCCGACGATCAATACGTCGCCGCCATCGAGCGTTCCTGGCGCTTCGATGCTGCGCAGCGCCCGGTGGGCCGCTAGGGCAGCGGCGACGGGCTTGGTCTCTCCGCGACGCGATGTGGCGCCGGGGCGAGTGATCACGGCGACGCGATCGAGGGCGACGGCAGTGTCTTCGACGAACGGGCAGTCGGGATGCTCCTCGTCGCCGGAGATGACCTCGACGGTGTAGCCGGCCCCGACCAGGGTTCTGGTGTACCGGCGATGTTGTGCCCGGGCGTCGTCGAGGTCGATCTGGGGTCGGGGCCCGCGCGTCAACGCCTCAGGGAACGAGTCCGGCACGGCTCTAACGAAGGCAAGATCGTCGTCCATCGTGCGCCATCGTATCCGGCGATGGCGCTGAGCGGGTACGCTCTCGCACCATGCCAGAGCTACCCATGGAGACCGCCGACACCCGGCTGCGCGCAGATATCCGCCTGCTGGGCAACCTGCTGGGTGAGAGCCTGGTGCGTCAGGAGGGTCCAGAACTGCTCGAGTTGGTCGAGCGAGTGCGGGCGCTGGCCAAGCGGCTCAGGGTCGCAGAGGCGGCAGGAACCGACGACGAAGCAGCCGCAAACGAGTTGGCCGAGGTTCTTGCCGCCCTCGACGTTCCCGCCACCATTCAGCTGGTGAGAGCCTTCACCACGTACTTCTACCTTGCCAACGTGGCCGAACAGACCCACCGTCGCGACGAAGCCGGTGTCCGGCGCGGCATACGTCGCGGCTTTCTCGAGGCCACGATCGACCGGATTGCGGAGGCCGGCATCGACCGTGCCCTGGTAGCCGACGTGGCCGCCCGGCTCGAGTTGCGGCCGGTGTTCACGGCTCATCCGACGGAAGCTGCCCGTCGTTCGATTCTGACCAAGACGGCCCGCGTAGCCGAGATCCTCGAGGAGCGGGCGGATCCTCGATTGACCGCCGCCGATCAGGCTCGCACCGAGCGCAGGCTTGCTGAGATCATCGACCTCATCTGGCAGACCGACGAGTTGCGACCCACCCGACCGACCCCGGTCGATGAGGCCAGATCGGCCATCTACTACTTCGACGAGATCTTCCGCGAAGTGGCGGCCGACCTGTTCGACGAACTCGACCATCAGTTCGACCGGCTTGGCGTCGCCTTGGCGCTCGACGCCCAGCCACTGCGGTTTGGGACCTGGGTCGGGGGCGATCGCGACGGCAACCCCAATGTGACGCCCGAGGTGACGTTTTCGGTCCTCGAATTCCAACATGATCACGCCTTGCGCGAGTTGATCACTGCGCTCGAGGCCCTCGCCACGGATTTGAGCAGTTCGGAGCGCATCGTCTCCATCAGCGATGAACTCGCTGAGTCGCTGGCCGCCGACGCCGCCCTGATGCCCCAGGTCCATCAACGGTTCCAAGCCCTCTCGGCCGGCGAGGCGTACCGTCAGAAGTGCGCTTTCATCCACCAACGGTTGATCGATACCAGGCGCAGGATCGCCGACAGCTCACACCATCAGCCCGGATTGGACTACCTGTCGGCGCAAGATCTGCTTGATGACCTCGCCATCATGCACCGGTCGCTCGAGCAGCACCAGGGGTCGCTGATTGCATCCGGCTCCCTCGCTCGCCTGATGCGCCGGGTGGCGGCGTTTGGGTTCCACCTCGCCGAAATGGACATTCGGGAACACGCCACGAAGCACCACGCTGCGCTGGCTCAACTGTATGAACGCCATGACGGGATCGACTACGGGTCGCTGGGTCGAGCCGACCGGATCGGGCGGCTCGAAGCCGAGCTGTCCGGACCGCGCCCGCTTGCTCCGGTCGCCACGATCCTCTCCGGTGAGCCGGCGCGGACGCTAGAAACCTTCCACACCATTCGCCGTGCCCTCGATCGATTTGGCGACGCCACCATCGAGAGCTACATCATCTCCGAGACCAGGGGAGCCGACGACGTCCTGGCCGCCGCCGTTCTGGCCCGTGAGGCCGGTTTGGTCGACCTGCGTTCCGGTGTAGCCCGAATCGGATTTGTG
The DNA here is from genome assembly GCA_963704825.1 of uncultured Acidimicrobiia bacterium. Classification (GTDB taxonomy): domain Bacteria; phylum Actinomycetota; class Acidimicrobiia; order Spongiisociales; family UBA5794; genus CAVPHV01. Next base: position 78,601 of record CAVPHV010000009.1, on the reverse strand, counting down.
CCACTGTTCGAAACCATCGACGAGGTGCGTAACGCCGGCGACCATCTGGAGCGCATGCTCGCCTCTCCGCCATATCGCGAGATCGTTCGCCTCCGCGGCGACCTTCAGGAGGTGATGCTCGGCTACTCGGACTCCAACAAACATGCCGGAGTCACCACATCGCAGTGGGGCCTCTACAAGGCGTCGCGATCAATGCGTGACGTCGCCTTGCGGCACGGTGTGGAGTTGCGGATCTTCCACGGCCGGGGGGGAACGGTGGGCCGGGGAGGAGGGCCTACGGGCGAGGCGATTCTGGCCCAGCCGTGGGGCACGATCGACGGGCGCATAAAGATCACCGAGCAGGGCGAGGTGATCTCCGACAAGTACGGGCTCCCTTCGCTGGCGTCGGCCAACCTGGAACTTGCACTGGCCGCGACCATCGAAGCCTCGTTGCTCCACCGCGAATCCCGCCAGCCGCAATCTGTGCTCGACCTTTGGGACGAAGCGATGGATCTCGTCAGCGACCGCGCCTTTGCGACCTATCGGTCTCTGATCGACTCTCCAGATCTGGTGCCCTACTTCCTGAGCTCAACACCCGTTGAGGAGTTGGGAGCGATGAACATCGGCTCACGACCGGCCCGCCGCCCCGGCGCGGCCGACGGGAGCGTCGCCGCCGACAATGTCGGGCTCGGAGGGATGCGGGCGATTCCGTGGGTCTTCGGGTGGACCCAGACGCGTCAGATCGTTCCCGGCTGGTTCGGGGTCGGCAGCGGATTGGCTGCAGCCCGAGCAGCAGGCGCCGGCGACGTCCTCGAGCAAATGTTCGCAGAGTGGTCGTTCTTCCGGACGTTTCTGTCCAACGTGGAGATGACGTTGGCCAAGACGGATCTGGTCGTCGCGGAGCGCTACGTCGAATCGCTGGTCCCCACCGAACACCGCGGCCCGTTTGCCGTCATTCGGGACGAGCACGACCGAACCCTCAGCGAGATCATGCGGATCACCGGAGAGGGACGGCTGCTCAATCGCCTCGCCGGGCTGCAGCGGACGTTGGCGATCCGCGACGTCTACCTCGACCCGATCAGCTACCTCCAGGTCGCGTTGCTGGAGCGGGCCCGCCGGGTCGATCAGCCCGAGGCCGATCTGCAGCGCGCCCTGTTGCTCACGGTCAACGGACTAGCCGCCGGCCTTCGGAATACCGGGTAGGCCGGTCCCGTATCCGGGGTTTCTCCTGGGGATGGCAACGGGACCCCGTACGAGACCATGTACGCGGCCGCATTGGTCGACGAGGTGCTGTTTCTGCGATCGCCGGTTCCGGGTGCCGATACGAATCGCGGCTACGTCTCCCTCGATCTCTCCCGTTTGGACTGGGGCCGGGGGAGCCGTCCTCGGAGCCCGATGGCGGCACCCAATCGTCCCAAGAATCTCTTTGATTTTTCGCGACTTTCGGCCAGACTTGGGGGGCTAGTCCGATAGTCGGCGCAGGCTTTGACGCTCGTCTGTGCAGGTGGTGGCGATCAGACTACGCTTAGTGGTCAAGGAGTTGGTGCGTGGCCGTACCAGGATTTACAGCAGGCTCAGCGAGAGCGCTCCGTCGCGGCCGGGTTCCTCGGACGGGCCCTGGAACTGCATGGCTCCTCGCGCTCCTCTGTCTCGGCGTCACTGCCCTGGTGGGTTGGTGGCTGATGGACGTCGACTCACTGCTGCAACCTCCCTTGCCATGGTGGGCGCTGGCCGTGGCCTTCTACGCCGCCGAATGGCTGGTGGTCAATCTCCGGTTTGGCCGGGACGTGCAGTCGCTGTCGATGACGGCGGCGCCGCTCGTGATCGGTCTCTATACGTTGGCACCACTCGAGCTCATCGCCGCAGCGGGGGTTGCTGCGGTTGCACTCGCCTGGAGCCACCGTCGCCAGCCCATTTCGATGCTGATCTTCCTTGTCGCTCAACGCATGATGCTGGCGGCAGCCGCCCTTGCGGTGTTTGCCGGGGCCGCTCCCGCGTCCGACCCCCTCGGGCCTGCCGGGTGGCTCATCGCCATCGCAGCCACCCAAGCAGCATTGATCCTTCGATATGCAACGGACTACCTGGTCGTCCGGTCCACCGGCGTCAAACTGCCGCTGCGTGAGCTGTTCGAGTCGTTCGGGTTCGGATCGATCGTGACCGCGCTCAACGCGGCGCTGGGGATGCTCGTCGCCCGGGCCCTGTTCGACGCCCCGCGGACCGCCGTGTTCGCCATCATTCCCGGTATCGTTCTGTTCGGCGTCTATCGGGCCTACGCCGCTTCTCGTCAGGAGCGTTCCCGGCTGAAGGCGCTCTATGAGGCCACCCGCGATATTCATGCCGCCCCGCAAATCGAGACCTCGTTGACCGTTGCCGCTTCCCACGCCCGCGAGATGTTCGATGCTGAGTTTTGCGAGATCGTGCTGTTGCTTGGGCCGGACGCCGACGCGTATCGCACCATCGTCGGTCCGGGCGACTACCAATCTGCCATGGATCGTGTCGACCTGGGTCGTTGGCGAGTGGTGTGGGACCGAGTCAACGCAGGACAGCAGCCCTTCGTTGTCGACCGATTGGGCTCGTTGGCTTCATTCGCCGGAGAGCGCCGGTTGCCGATCGATGTGGCGATGGTTGCCCCGATCTCCCTGGGCGAGAGACGTTCGGGCATGCTGGTCGTCGCCAACCACGTCGGCGACGGCGGCGAGTTCGGCCCCGCCGATATCGAGCTGCTCTCTACCCTGGCCGATCAAGTAGGAGTTGCCGTCGAGAACGGACGGCTCGAAGATTCTCTGGCGGAATTGACGGCCCTCAAAGAGGAGTTGCGCCACCAAGCGCTGCACGACGGCCTCACCGGACTGGCGAATCGCACGCTCTTCTCCGAACGGGTTTCTCACGCCATGCAGTTGACCCGACGCAACCGCAGCCAGCTGGCGGTGCTGTTTCTCGATCTCGACGACTTCAAGAACGTGAACGACTCGTTGGGACACGCCGCCGGCGACGAGATGTTGTGTGAGGTGAGCGAACGGCTTCGCCGCCAATGTCGCCCCGAGGATACGATCGCCCGTCTGGGTGGCGACGAGTTTGGCGTGCTGATCGAGGGTGTTGAGGACGTTCAGGACGCGATCAGGGTCGCCCGACGAATCCTCGACGGCTTTGCCGCACCGATTCTGCTCTCGGGCCGCGAGGTCATGGCCAAGGTCAGTATCGGGATTGCGCTCGGCCGGCACGGTGACTCCGCGGGCAAGGTGCTCCACGACGCCGACTCCGCCATGTATGCCGTGAAGCGCAACGGCAAGGGCACCTTCCGATTGTTCGAGCAGAGCATGCACGCCGAGGTGATCGCTCAGATCCAATTGCAGGCAGATCTCGAAGCTGCCGTGGCGAAACAAGAGTTGCGCCTGCTGTATCAGCCTCTCGTGGACCTCGACACCGGGGCCGTCCGGGGTTTTGAGGCGCTGGTCCGCTGGGAGCACACCCGCAAGGGATGGCTCGGCCCGGACGCCTTCATCCCCTTTGCAGAGGAGACCGGGATCATCCACGAGATCGGCAAGTGGGTGCTGTGGGAGGCGCTGGGCCGGCTGCGGATCTGGCAGGACATGCTGGGCCCGAACACTGATGACTTTGAGGTCACGGTCAACCTGTCGGCCAAGCAGCTCGAGGATCCCGAGATCGTCGCCGAGGTCGCCAGAGCGCTCGAAGCGTCACAGACCAACCCGGCCCTGCTGGTCCTCGAGATCACCGAGACGGCCATGATGCGCACCCCTCCCGAGCGGCTCGACGAATTGCGCAGTCTGGGAGTTCGGCTTGCCATCGACGATTTTGGCACGGGCTACTCGTCGCTGGCGTCGCTTCATCGGCTGCCCGTCGACGTCCTCAAGATCGATCGGCTCTTTGTTGAGGGCCTCGAGGATGAGGACAGCGCTTCACCGTTCGTCTCGACCATTGTCGGGCTCGGCAACGCTCTCGGGCTCGAGACGATTGTCGAGGGTATCGAGACCAAGGAGCAGCTCGAACGGGTACGGGCGTTGGGTTGCACACTGGGGCAGGGCTTCTACTTCGCCCGTCCCTTGCGTCCGAAGCAGGCCAGTGCGTTGCTGCAGCGACAGATTGACAACCAGAAGGTTTTCGATTTCGTCAAGCTGGCAGACGGGTACCGCGATCACCGCTTGCGGGTCGTTCGCTGAGTGCCGCCGGAGACTGCCGGCGGGGCTGAGTCTTCCTGAGGATGGCGCCGATGATGGCGGCTCCAGCGATGGCGCCGACCGGGATGCTCCAGTGAATTACGGCGTCGGGGTTGATGATGCCCCATGCGGCGACGGCTGCGGCTGAACCGGCGCAGAGCAGGACTCCGACGAATACGGCGCGGCGGTGCCGTGGCGGGGGCGCGGTGCTGATCCGCCATTCGAAGCGGGCGAAGATGGCGACCAGGGCGCCGGTGGCGGTGGTGAGTACCAGCAGCCACAACGGCCGGGTGAGCCACCATTGGGCGGTGCCGGGCTCGATCGAGAAGAGGACTCCGTTGAACGTGTTGAGTCCGGCGGCGGCGACCAGTGACATGGCGGAGAGGTGCCACAGGTAGACCGTCATCATCACGCCGGAGACGGCAACGACTCCGTGCCAGGCTCGGGGGTGAGCCATGAGCCGACCCACCGCCGGCTGGGTGCCCCAGATCATCCCCGCCTGGATGGCGCCGAGGACCAGGAGAGCTGCGGTCGGGGGTGCCATGTTGGTGAGTCCGGCGCCGGGGACGCCGATCATCGCGACCGGGTACCAGCCGATCCAGGTGAGTCCGATCAACAGAGTCAGGGCGCCGGCGGCCAGTGACCATCCGAAAGCCGGTCGGATCTGTACGCCGGAGTCGCGTCCTGCCCACCAGTAGCCGATCTGGTGCACCGCGGCCCACACGAAGATGAAGTTGATCCATCCGATTCCGGGAACGCCGAGGGCGAAGCGGGCCAGATCTATGGCGACGGCGGCCGCGGCCAGACCGACGATGCTGCGCACACCGGATCGGCGCCACCACGCGAACGTCATCGGGGCGGCGGCGATGAGGACCAGGTAGACGGCAAGGAACCACAGCGGCACCGTCGCCGCCATCGCACCCGCAAACACGACCTCGGACGGCAGGAACGGCCGCAACACCAGGATCAACGCCACCCACACCAGCAGCAGAGGCACAACCGGGGTGAACAGGCGTCGCACCCGGGTCGTGATCCAGTCGCGACGCACCGCGTTGCCGTCGCCCATACCAGTCAGGCTCTTGGCATTGGCATACCCACCGGCCAGGAAGAAGATCGGCATCACCTGGACGACCCAGGTGACCCATCCGGCATAAGGGACCCATTCGAGCGAGTTGAGCAATGCGATCTCCCCATCGGGCTGGAGCCAGATCGAGGCCGCCAGCCAGTGGCCGAACACGACCACGATGATGGCGACGGCTCGCCAGAAGTCGACGATCCGGTTGCGATGTCCGGGTGTCGCTGTGGCCAGGTGTGCTGTGGTGGACCAGTAGGTCTTCATATCCGGCAACGTATCGACTTTGCCGGTGATCACCATGGGGGCCCTCCCCTAGATTGTGCGGGTGGTACCCCCAGAAGCGCCCGCGACGACGGGAGATCGGCGGCGACCGGTCAAGGCCCCTACGCTTGCCGTATGCATCTGTATGAGCTGAGCGAACCCGAGGAGCTGACCGATCCTGTCTTGATCGCTGCTTTCGACGGTTGGGTCAACGCCGGTTCGGCCGCGACCGGGGCCGCCGAACACCTGGCTGGCGACGGAGAGGTGATCGCCCGGTTCGACCCAGATGAGCTCTACGACTATCGGGCCGCCCGGCCAACCGCCGAGTTCGAGGGTGGTGTTCTGTCATCCATCGACTGGCCCGAGCTGACGATCAGGCACCGCGCCGCCGAGGGCCGGGACCTGCTGGTGCTGTCGGGGGTGGAGCCGAATTGGCGCTGGCAGCGACTCGGTAGTGAGATCGCCGATCTCGCCATCGAACTTGGTGTCGCCGAGCACGTCTCGCTCGGGGGCATCCCGTGGGCGACGCCCCACACCCATCTCACGTCGATCATCGAGACGGCTTCTCAACCCGAGCTCCTCGAAGACGACTCCGATCACCCAGAGGGCACGTTGCATGCCCCGGCATCTGCCACCTCAGCCGTCGAGTGGTATGTCGCCCAGCGTGGCATCCCCACCCGTGGGTTCTGGGCGAGAGTTCCCCACTACGTCGGCGCCGCCTACGTCCCAGCCACGGTCGCGCTCGTCGAACGGGTGCTGGCCCATCTCGGCATCACCCTTCCCTACGGGACGCTGCTCGACGATGCCGCGTCACAGCGGAGACGGCTTGATGAGCTGGTCGCCGAGCAACCGGAAGCCCAAGCCGTCGTCGAGCGTCTTGAACGGCTCGCCGTCGAGGACGCTCCCTCCGGGGAGGACCTCGCCACGGAGATCGAGCGCTACCTCCAGCAGCAACCGCCGGGGCTCGACCCGTTTGGCGACGACGGCGAGCCGAGCGGGCCCTCCGCCGAGTAACGCCTACTCGGGCTCGGTTGCGTCGGCCGCCTGCGCATCTTCGGTCACCGGCTCGGTGGCTGCGGTTACCGTCTCGGGCACGGCTTCAGCGGTGACCTGGTCGGCGGCCGGTTCGGCCGTGGCTTCGGCGCCGCCTTCCTCAGATGGCTCGCCGTCCTTTCGCTTCCGACGCCACCTCCAAATAAGCCACACCACAATCGGAACCCAGATGAATGGCAGCAGCAGGCCGGCGAACAAGACGATCACGCCGCCGAGCCACAACAGCATGTCCCACGCCGCCGCCAGGCCGTCCGAGAATCCCGGGAGCCCTCCCGGCTCGACTGCCTGAATACCGGCCTGGGTGGTGGCGGCGACGGTGCGGCCCTCGATCGGTTCACCATCTTGATTGACCGGGGTGGCCTCCACCCGGGTGCGGGTACGCACGTCCTGGTCGACCTCGACCTCGAACGCCAGGGTGAACGACTGGCCGGGCTGGAGGGTTCCTGCGGGGTTGCCAACGACCACGATCAGATCGCCGAGCTCGATGTCGAGGACGGTATCGGTGAGGGAAAAGTCGGTGAGCGGGGTGTCGCCCGAATTGGTCACCTTGAAGCACATGGTGGCCGTCTCGCCCTTCTCGACGGAAAGGCCGTTCTGGCCGGGGCATGACGACCCGGCGTCGTCCCTACCCGGATACGCGGTGACCTTCAGGCCGATCTGCGGGTTGGCAAGGGCCTCGGTGAGGGTGAGAGTGACCGTTGCCAGGGCGACCCGGTCCTCAATGGTGCGCAGCTGGCCGCGCAACGTCTCGAGATCGGTTTCACGCTGGAGCAGCTGACCCTCGACGTTGGCGATGGTCTTGATGTCGGTCGCTTCGGCGAGCAACGCCTGGAGGCGTTCGACGCTCGCCTCGGAGGTCTTGATCCTGCTCTCGAGGTCGACGACTCGCTCGGTGACGTCGTCGGCGGTGACGGTCTGGGTACGGACGTCGCCGATATTGCCGAGCAGCGCCAGGGTTTCCTGGAAGTCCTCCGGCGGCACCTTGAAGATGAGGACACTGCGGGGCCCGGGTGCTCCCGTGGTCTGCTGACCAAAGAGGAAGCCCCCGACGGAGGCGACGACACGGCTCGCCTCGGCTCCGGCGGCGGCGACGTCGGTGACGGCGACCACCAGGTCAGCGGTGTAGATGATGTCGCGGTTCAGCGCAATGATCTGGCCGGGGTCGATGGCAATACCGCCGTCCCCGAGTTCGTCGCCGGCTTCGAGAGGGCTTGGTGCCGGGGTCGTGGGAGCACGCTCGACGGCAGAGTCCGCCATTTCCGCATCGGAGGCCGCGGCCGCGGTCGTGGTCGTTGCGGCGGTATCGGAGTCGCCGCTGCTTCCGCAGGCGGCTGCGACCACCGCCAGAGCGACCACCACTGCCGGAACCCATTGCCAACGCTTCGCTGCGTGAATCACTGTTCCTCCCACGCTTCAGTCGTCGCGGCTGTGACGCTCGGGCAACCCGCACTGGTTCCCGAACCGAGAAGGCTCAGGAGAGTGGTTGAACGGTTCGATAACACTTGGCATGGCACAAGCGCCGTGGATTCTCGTTGCTGATGACGCGGCCACGGTCACGTTGCTCGTGAGTCGCGCCCTCGAGTCGGCCGGCTACCGCGTGACGGTGGAGAGCGATGGCTTCGCCGCGTTCGAGACGGGGATCTCCAACGACTTCGACCTTGCACTGCTCGACCACATGATGCCCAGCATGCTCGGCACGGAGGTTCTGCAGCGGTGGGGTGAGGCCGGGGTCTCGTTCCCAACCGTGGTCCTGTCGGGGATGGACGACGACGACCTCGTCATCCAGTTGCTCGAACTGGGAGCCGTCGACTTCATTCGCAAGCCGTTCAACCTCAAGGAACTGCTGGTGCGGGTGCGAATGCATCTTGCCGCACCTCGAGTTGCGGGGTGATCGTGAACCCCCCGACCGCAAAGTCATGCTGAGCCCGTCGACCCTGGTGATGGCGATGATCGTTCTGGCGATCGTTGCCGTGGTGCTGGCGATCATCTTGTTCACTGTCAAGCTGGTGCACCGCCGCCGGATCCGGGCGATCGGCGTGCGGCGGGCCCACTACATCGGGGCGCTCGGAGAACTGGTGGCGCGCAACTCCCTGCCGATGTCGTCGCTGACCGGATGGGGGGATGATCCGGTCTTCCTCGAGGTGCTTTTTGACTTCCTGACCATCGTCACCGGAGACGAGCGCGCCACGCTCGAGCGGCTCATCGAGCGGCTCGACCTCCGTGCCCAACTCGCCGAAGACCTCCGAGGCTCACGACGGCTTCGCAAGCGGCTCGAGGCCCTGGGCTATCTCGTGGAGATCGCCGACGAGTCGCTCGAGGACCTATTCCTTGGTTGTCTCGACGACGACGTCGTTGAGGTCCGCCTCCACGCGGCTCGCGGTCTTGCCCGGATCGGGAATCCCGAGTCCGTGGGAACGATCCTCGATCGGATGGAGCATGAGGAACATTGGGTGGCGGATCGTCTGGCCGACGTGCTGGTCGGCTACGGCCCTGGCGCGGTTCCGGCGCTGTCGCAGTATCTCCTCCTCAGCCAGTTCGACGAGCGGCGCGATGCAGAACTGTTGCGCGACATCATCCGAGTCCTCGACCTGATCGGCGACCTCGGCGCCGAGCCCGCTCTTGTCGCCATGCTGGAGGTCGACGAGCAACTGCTGCGGATCGGCGCCGCCTCGGCCTTGGGCGCAGCCGGTACCCCGGCCAGCGTCCCTGCCCTCCTCCGGGCACTCGAGGATCCCGACTGGCGGGTGCGGGCCAGGGCGGCGGATTCGCTGGGAGTGTTCTCCGATCCGAGGGCCATCGAGCCGCTTGGTGTTGCGCTGCGCGACCCGGCATGGTGGGTCCGTCAGGACAGTGCCAAGGCTCTGGCAAACCATTTGGGTGGTGAAGCCCGCCTGATCGAGGCCCTGCGCGACGACGACCCCTACGCGCGCGATGCGGCGCTGCACCAGCTTGGCCTAAGAGGAACCGTTCGGGACGCCTATCGGCGCATCGAAGCAGGGAGCGGCACCGAACTCGACCGCAGGATTCTCAACGCCGTGCTCGAGCCCGGGCCACCCGAGACGTCGGAGCAGGCCGGATGATCTTGAACGTCCTGTCCATTCTCATCCTGGCGTATGCCGTGGCCATCGAGTTCTCGATTCTCGGACTCGGCATCGGGTCCGGCTTTGCGTTGCGCCACGATCGCTATGTCGCGCGCTTCCGCCGCATCGAGGACCTGCTCTCATCCGATGCGGTTCCCCCGGTCTCGATCATCGTGCCCGCTCACAACGAGGAAGTTGGGATCACCGAGTCGATCCGCTCGATGCAGATGCTCAAGTACCCCAAGATCGAGATCGTGGTGGTCAACGATGGCTCCACAGACGAGACCCTGGGCCGTCTCATCGAGGCCTTCCGGATGGTCGAGGTGACGATGCCGTTTCGCGACGACATCGCGACCGAACCGATCACCGCGATCTACGAGTCGCTGCTGCCCATTCCGCTCGTCGTGGTCGACAAGGTCAACGGTGGCAAGGCCGACGCCCTCAACGCCGGCACGAACGTGGCCCAATACCCGTATGTGCTGCTCACCGACGCCGACGTCGTGATGGACGAGTACTGCGTGCTGCGGGCGATGCGCCATGTGGTGGAAGACCGGGTGCGCACGGTCGCGGTCGGTGGCAACGTGCGGCCGGCGAACGGGTGCAAGATTGCATTTGGCCGCGTCGTCGAGGCCAAGGTGCCGGAGAAGATGATCGAGCGGGTCCAGTTGCTCGAGTACCTGCGTTCCTTTGTTGCCTCCCGCCCGGCTTGGTCTCGGATCAATGCGCTCACTCTTATCTCCGGAGCCTTCGGCATCTTCCGCCGCGAGACCCTGGCGGAAGTCGGCGGGATGGTTCCCGGGCATCTCGGCGAAGACCTCGACCTCACCATGCGGATCCATCGCCACATGCGGCGCAACAAGCTGCCCTATCGCATCACCTACGCGCCGGATTGTGTCGCCTGGACGGAGGTGCCGAGCACCACCTCGGTGCTGCGAACCCAACGGATTCGTTGGCACCGCGGTCTGTTGCGGGCGGTGCGTGACTTCCGCGGCTTGCTGCTTCGTCCGCGCTACGGGACCGTCGGTATGGTTGGCTGGCCGGCGCAGTTCTTCATCGAGTACCTGGCCCCGATAGTCGAGTTCGCCGGGTGGTTCGTGCTCCCCATCGCCTTCCTCCTCGGAGTGCTCAACGTTGCGGTCGCCCTCCCATTGATCGGCATTGCATTCTTGGTCGGCGCCATCAACTCGCTGCTGGCGCTCTACCTCGACGAGGTGTACGGCTACTTCAACAGCCCAACGGAAGCCGCCCGCCTGATCGGGCTGGCCTTCACCGAGAACTTCGGCTGGAGGCAGCGCACGGTGTGGTGGCGGGTTCGCTCGATGTTCGGCAACCGCAAGCGCCAGGAATGGGGAGACATGGAGCGGGTCGGTGTCGGCAACCTGGTGGCGCGCGAGTAGAGGCTGTTGGACAGGGGGCGTTGCGGGGGTGGCACGCCTCGGGTCGCCCCCGGCGCGGCGTTTGCTCGAACCGGGTGACGCCGGGTCAGTCCGCTCGTGGCAAGCGCCGAACCGACGTTGTCCAACCCCCGAGTAGGCAATCGACTGTCAGCCCAACCGACCGGTCGGTAGGGTGAGGCGCGGAGAGCAATGACGAGCGCACCGCCGGATCCGCAGACAGATCAAGCAGCCGTCGAGGTGATTGACGACGGTGGCTATCGGCGCTCGCGACTTCCCAGCGACCTGCTGCGATTGCTGGTCAGCCTGCTGGTCGCCGCGATCGGACTCCTGCTCGCCAGCGTGCTCAACAACGTCACGGTCGGGATCGCCGTTGAGGTCGTCGATGCCTTCGATGGGCTTCCCGCTGCTCTGGTGGTCACCGTCATCCTGGCCGTGCAGCTGCTTGCCTGGCTGATCCCGATTGTGGTGGCCGGACTGCTGCTGCTGTGGAGGCGGTACCGCCGGTTGCTGCTGGTCGGTTTGAGCGTTCTGCTGGCAGCCGCGTTGGCGTGGGGCATCCAGAGTGAGGTGACGGCTCGCTTCGTGCCCCCCACGCTCGACGTTGCGCCCCCGTCGTGGGTGTGCGACAACCTGGGCGCGGCTGATGGTGGGGCGATTGGTGCGGATGATCCGCAAGCCATACAGGACCTGGTGGCGAAACCGGGAGAAGCCGTCGGCACCGTGTTCGACACAGAGGCCTGCGTTCCCGGAGATGGCTTTCCCAGCACGGTCTATCTGGCAGGTCTCATGGCCGGTTTCTCGACGTTGACCCCATGGCTCAATCGGCGCTGGCGGCGCGCCGGTTGGATCGTGCTCGTGGTGTTCCTCACGGTTCGGTTGATCGACGGCTTGCTCATACCGGTCGATGCGCTGCTGATTGGGGCGCTCAGCTACACGATTGGCGCTGGGGTCCTCCTGGTCTTCGGCTCACCGGACCGCAGGCCGCGGGGCGGCGATATCGCTGAGGCTCTCAGTCGCCATGGCTTCTCCGTAACACGGGTGGCGCCGGCCGATGTTGCCGCCCGCAGTTCCACGCCGTTCTTGGTTGAGACGGGCGACGGACGGCGGCTCTTTGCCAAGGTGCGCAGCCCGGAGGAGCGCGCCGCCGACGTGCTCTACCGGGGCTACCGGACGGTTCGGCTCACCGGTTTCGGGGACGAACGTCCGTTCATGTCGCTGCGCCGTGAGGCAGAGCACGAAGCCGCCATGTCGCTCACCGCCACGTCGGCAGGCGTGCGTACTCCACAGTTGGTGCGTGTCGCCGACGTCGGCCCAAACTCGATCGTGCTGCTGTTTGATGCCGTGGACGGCACAACCCTGAGTGCATTGGATGGCGTTGCCGTCTCTGATGACGTGCTGCGTTCTGCGTGGAACCAGGTCGCTCGCCTCAGACACACCCGGGAAGCGCACCGCAATCTCAGCCCCAACAACATCATGGTCGACGCCGAGGAGCAGGTCTGGCTGTTGGACTTCGGGTTCGCCGAACTGGCCGCCTCCCCCCGCGACTTGCGGGGGGATGTCGCCCAGATGCTGGTTTCTCTGTCGCTGGCGGCCGGTCCGGCCGGCGCCGTGCGCACGGCGATCGACGTCATCGGCGCCGACGCGGTGGCCGATGCCGCGCCTCGTCTGCAACCCACCGCCTTGGGTTCAACGCTGGGGGTGGCGCTCAAGCAGCGCAAGGGTCTCCTCGGCGAGATCCAAGGCGAGGTGCTGAGCCAAACCGGTATCGCGGAGTACGAGCCCGAGAAGCTGGAACGGGTCAGACCAAAGACGGTGCTTGCTGCCGTCATGCTCGGCCTTGCCTTCTACTTCCTCATCCCACAGTTGGCCCAGGTGGATCTTGGCGAGATCGCGGGCGCCGACTGGAAATGGTTCCCCCTGGTCATCTTCTTTTCGTTGCTGACCTACGTAGGGGCGGCCGTGGCATTGATGGGTTCTGTGCCCGATCGGTTGCGGTTCTGGCCGACGCTGTGGGCGCAGTTGGCGGCATCGTTCTTCAACCGCCTTGTACCCGCCAAGGTCGGTGGGATGGCGGCCAACCTTCGCTACCTCCAGAAGAACGGGGTCGATGCGGGTGTCGGGGTTGCCGCCATTGGTGTCAACAACATCGGCGGCGTGATCGTGCACATCTCACTCCTGGTGATTTTCGTCACCACAGCCGGGAGGTCTGCGACGGATGCTATTTCGCTGCCATCCGGTCAGGCAGTTCTGGTCGGTCTCGTTGTGGTGCTGACCCTGGCCGGTGGGGTGATGCTGCTGCCGTGGGGGCGCAAGTTCTTCCTCGGCAAACTGTGGCCGGTGCTGCGCAAGGCCGGGGCTGGGATCGCCGCGGTAGCGGCCAGCCCCAAAAAGCTCCTCATGCTGTTCGGTGGTGCCTTCGTTATCACCATGGCGTACGCCTTCGCGCTCTGGTACAGCCTTGCGGCGTTCGGCGGCGGCATCGGATTTGTGGCGGTCACCGCGGTGTACCTGGCCGGCTCCGCTCTGGCGCAGGTGGCACCCACCCCCGGCGGGATCGGAGCGGCTGAGGCGGCGCTCATCGCCGGCTTGACAGCCTTTGGTCTCGACCCGGCGGTGGCGGTTCCCGCCGTGTTCCTCTACCGATTTGCCACGTTCTGGCTCCCGATTCTGCCCGGCTGGCTGGCCTACAAGCGTCTCGAGAGCCAAGGAGTTCTCTAGCTTCACGCGACAGAGACGAGAATAGCTAGGGTCGGCTGGAAGGCCTTGTCGAGGGGATACGACCATCGAAAGCGATCAACCAACCAGCGGCGAGCACATCGCAGCGCAACTCACCGGTATCAGCGAACGACGGGTCGTTCGGGTCGCCGGGATCAGGGTTGCCGGGCGCCGTCGCCGACCGTCTGGAGAGAAGGAACCGCTGCCTCGCAACTTGAGGGCGAGCGGGTGGTTCTGGCTTGCCGTCGCCGTCAGTGTCATGGTGTTGTGGTTCTCGCTGTTCGCATGGCCGGAGAGCCGGGCCTGGTGGGAGGAGGTCGACCTCGCCATCGGGCGATGGTTCGTCGACATCCGCACCGACCCGCTCACCACGATCAGCGAGGGACTCCACGCACTCGGTTCGCTGTGGATGGTGCGCGCCCTACGGTGGGGAACGCTCATCCTGCTCATCGCCACCAAGCGGTGGCGTCACCTCCTGGCGGCCGTCATCGTCTTTGTCATCGGCGGAGCAGTGGTCCAGGCCTTCGTCAACGGTATTGCCCGCCCCCGGCCGCTCGTGCCGATCATCGGCGACTGGCAGGGGTATTCGCATCCGTCCTTCCCGGTATTTGCATTCTCGGCGACTCTTGCCGTGATGGGCCTCTCCCTCATTCCCAGTGGACGGTGGCGCCGGATCTGGTTTGCCGTCTCCGGCGTGCTGGTTGCCCTCTTGGCGCTGGCGCGCGTCTACCTGGGCACCGATCACTTGACGGACGGGGTCGTTGGTGCACTGTTTGGAATGGCGTTGGCCGTCGTCGTCTTCCGGTTCTTCGCCCCCGAATCGGTGTTCCCGGTTCGGTACGGGCGGGGGAGGACCGCTCATCTCGACATCAGCGGGGCGCGCGGGGAAGCCATCAAGCGGGCGGTCGCCGAACAACTGGGCTTCAACGTGCTCGCCATGGAGCCGTTCGGCCTCGAGGGCTCCGGGGGATCGACGCCGATCCGGTTGACCGTTGCAGGGGACCCCGACGTGTACCTGTTCGCCAAGCTCTATTCGACGAATCATCTGCGGTCCGATCGCTTCTACAAGCTGTGGCGGACCATCGCCTACGGGGCGCTCGAAGATGAGGTGCGCTTCACCTCGGTGCGGCGCCTCGTCGAGTATGAGGATTACATGCTGTTGCGGATGAAGGAAGCGGGTGTCCCGTCGGCCGCGTCGTTTGGCTTTGTGGAGATCACCCCGGAGCGCGAGTACCTCATCGTCACCGAATTCCTCCAGGACGCTGAGGAGATCACGTCGGCGCCGATCGACGACGCGGTCATCGACGACGCCCTGCTCATGATCCGGCGCCTCTGGGACGCCGGTTTGGCGCACCGCGACGTCAAACCGGCCAACGTCATGGTGAAGGACGGGAAGGTCCGCATGATCGACGTAGCCTTCGGTACGATCCGCCCGAGTCCGTGGCGCCAGGCCGTCGATCTCGCCAACATGATGATCATTCTCGGGCTGCGCGCCGATCCCGACCACGTATACGAGCGAGCCCTCCACTTCTTCGCTCCCGAGGACATCGCGGAGGCCTTTGCCGCCACCCGCAGCATCACGATCCCTTCGCAATCACGGGCCCACCTCAAAGGACGCCAGAAGAAGCAGGGCGTGGACGTGGTCAAGCGCTTCCAGGAGCTGTCGCCTCATCGCGAGCCGATCGCCATCCAGCGCTGGAGCAGTCGCCGCATTGCCCTGGCGATCGGCGCCGCCTTCACCTTGGCTCTCTTGATTTCCCTGGTGATCGACAACCTCAAGATCGGTGGTCTCGCATGAGGCGCCGGTTTGCCATCCTTGTGGCCTGCTCACTGCTCGTGGGAGCGTGTTCGGACTTTGGGCCCACCGGTCCCGGAACACCGGAGTGTCCGCGGGACGACGACCTGAGCGGGTCTCTGGCGACCGTCATTCTCATGCAGCTCCAGGCAATCCCCGAGGCACGTTGGGGGGCGTGCATCAACGGTCTGAACGTCGGCTGGGATTATCAACCGCAGCAGGCCGAACGCGGGCGGGCCACGTTCTGGCTCGATTCAGACCGGATGGGCGACCGTTTTGTCGAGGTGACCCTGCAGAGGACCTGTGACCCAGGCTCGGCGCTGCCGGCTCCCGTTGCGGCCGAGGGCGTCACACGCTTCATCGACGTTATCAGCGAGGCCACCGCCATCGAGGTCGCCGTCGTGCCGGTGGCGCCGCGTCACCGCAACTACGCGACAGTGGCAGGCCAAGAGCTCCAACGCGCCTGGTCGGGGATCCGGAGGATAGAGGTGACGGTGATCGATTCGGACGAACCCGCCTCAATCAGGATCGACTCGGCCGCCAGTCGGGGGATGGCCGTGATCGTTGTCGACGACCGGGAGGTTGCCGCCGGCAAGATCGAGCTTCTCCTGCCCGGAGAAGACCCTGCCTCCGGTCTGACGGTCGACGAGGCCGCCGAGGAACTGGAGGATGATCTTGATCCGCCCAGCTACGTCGCGACCTGGTACAACCAATTCGACACCGGATGCATCGTCTACGACATCAACGCCGTCGGTCAGGGCGCCCAGACGGCGGCAGAGGACATCGACGAGGCCCTCGGGTTCTACCCGCTCGCCGAACTGCGTGAGGTAGGCCGGGATGCCGGATTCGACATCTAGCGGGATGGCAGCCTCGCCGGGACACGCCGCATGATGCGACGAGGCCTCAAGGTGGAGGTGGCAGATCTCGACGAGCTCGAGGTCGCGCTCGATGCTGCGGATGGTCCCGTCGTCGTTGTGTTCGACGTCGACAACACGCTCGTGCGCCAGGGTGCTGCGCCCGCGGACGTTGCACGCACCGTGGCGCACACGCTGGACCGGTTTGAGGGGGTGGCCGGCGTCGAGCGGGTGATCATGCTCACCAATGGAGCACCGCGGGGCGCCGCCGACATCATCGCAGGTGGGAACAAACCGTGGACGGCGCGGCGCAGACTTGGCCTCTCAGGTGGCGAGAAGATCTGGGTCGTTGGCGACCAGGTGCTGACCGACGGTGTGCTGGCGCGTCGTTTCGGCGGGACCTTCTGTTACTTGGTGGTGACGACGGTCGACGAACCGCGGCGCCAGGCGTTGATGCGACGGGTCGGGAACGTGATGGCGCCGCTGCTGTTTCGCCCGGCTCGGTCGAGGTAGCGAATCCGGAGACCGGTCCGGAACGCGATGGTGAAGTCCATGGCGGCATCGCGATAGACGCCCTCGCAGTCGATGGAATGGTCGGAGGGGCGGATCCGCATCACCGCGAGTCAATTGCCTCCGGCGAGGGCAATAGCGACGCCCAATCCCAGCACGACCAGGGCGATGGCAAGGGACACGGCAACTCTTCGGCGAGAGTCGGCAGAGGGTCGAGGCGGCGGTCCGCCCGGTTGCAGGGCCGCAGTGTCGGATATCGCGGTTGCGGCAGGCTCCGCCGGAGGAACCTGTCGAGGCTCGGGAACGGCTCTCTGCGATTCCTGCGCGTCATAGCCGGCGTGGAACTGCTCGATCATCTCCTCGCTGCTGAGGGGTTCGTCGCGACGGTTGCCATCTGTCATGTCCCACAACGATACCCGCC
The DNA here is from genome assembly GCA_963704825.1 of uncultured Acidimicrobiia bacterium. Classification (GTDB taxonomy): domain Bacteria; phylum Actinomycetota; class Acidimicrobiia; order Spongiisociales; family UBA5794; genus CAVPHV01. Next base: position 61,286 of record CAVPHV010000009.1, on the reverse strand, counting down.
GCCTTGGCATCCGCGAGGTGTGCCCTCGGTCCTTCGTGTGGCGCGGGCTCCGTCCGATGCGGAGCCCGCGCCTCTTTCTGCGGCGGGGGCTAGGGGACTGCCACAGCGGTGAGGTGGGAACACAGGGGCCAGCAGACCGGCGGCCGTGTTTCCACGATCTGAGCCGCCTCCGCACAAAGCGGCCAACAGGCCGGCGGTTGCGCTTCCACGATCCGAGCCGTCTCTGCACATAGCGGCCAACAGTCAGGGTACGGGGCAGCTGCTGCGAGGTACGCGCTCGGGGCCACGACAGCCGCCGCATAGGTGCAAAGTGGCCAGCAGTCCGGCAGTTCCGCCGGCACCGACACGTCCTGGGATGCCACGGCCGGTGGCGTCCTTTCGAGCTCGGTCACCGCCGAGCACATCGGCCAGCAAGCCGGCCATTCTGTAGCTTGTTCCTGAATGGTGGGGCCAACCTCGCGTGACGCAAACCACATGCCGGCTCCGACGGTCAGCGCCAGAATCGTGATAGCCGCCATCCACTGAATCCAGCGAATGACTCGGCGTCTTGGTGGGGGCGCGGGTCGCGCTGGAGCCTGCGGCGGTGGCTGTACCTGCGGTGTGGCTCGCTCGCCGGTCGCAACCCGATTGATGGTGGTGGGCATGGTCGATTCCTCCTTCTCCCTTCGAGTATCTGCCCACAGTTCGTGGTCGGCAGGCAAGCGGGTGGAGCGGCGCCTGCGGGAGCCTGGAGGGACAGTGGGGTCTTCCTCCTCTGGAGCCGGTACCGCGCGTTCGAGAGACTGGATGCAGAAGGAGAGCGAGATGACTTCCGCCATCGAGCGGGCATCCGTTGTGGTTGCGGTGCTTGGGCCCATCGCCGTCCCTCGTTCATGGGGCCTCGAGGAGGTCAAGGGGCACCGCACACGTGCCCTGCTGGCCGCGCTCGTCGTTTCCGCCAACCACGTGGTCGGCGGCGAACACCTCATCGATATCGTCTGGGGTGAACACCCACCGCGGACTGCTGCCTCAACCCTCCAGTCACATGTCTCGAAGCTGCGCAGCCTCCTCGGCGCTGGAGCGATCCTGCACATGGGTGATGGCTACCTGCTCAGTGCCGACTGTGATCAGATCGACGCTTGCGTGTTCGAGCGGAGTGTTCGTGAGGCGGCTTCGCGCTTGGCCGCCGACCCAGATGGAGCTCGCACTCTGACCCGTGAGGCGTTGATGCTGTGGCGAGGCACTCCCTACGGGGATCTGGCCGATGCCGAGTATGTCGCTCTCGAAGTCAGGCGCCTGGAGGACCTGAGACTCACCGCCGTTGAGGTGCAGCTCGAAGCTGACCTCGCCATCGGTCGCGTGGCCGAGGCTGTGAGCATCTTGCAGGGAGAGGTGGTCGAGCATCCGTATCACGAGCGACTTTGGTACCTGCTGGCGGACGGGCTTGCCCGCGAGGGGAGGAGAGTCGAGGCACTGCGTGCGCTGCGCGAGTGCGAGCGCCTTCTGGCCGATCTGGGGCTGATGCCCGCACCGGAGTTCGTTCAACTCGAGGAGCGGATTGTGGCTCCGTGATTGGGTAGGGTCCCGGGCATGCAGGAGGGGCGAACACTCGACGACGTGACCGAAGACCTGCCGGCCATCGTGCTGGCCGCCGGGCTCGGCACCCGGCTGCGGCCCCTCACCGACCATCTGCCGAAGGCCCTCTGTCCGGTAGGGAACCGTCCGCTCATCGACCACGCCCTCGATCGTGTTGCCGGTTCCGGCGACATCGCCGTCAACGTCCACCACGGCCGTGACCTGCTGGAAGCTCACCTCGGGCGGCGTAATGTCCACGTTTCGATCGAGGCGGAGCGGCCGCTCGGTACCGCGGGTGCGATCGGCAATCTGCGGGGCTGGCTGGATGGCCGCCCTGTCCCTGATCACGAACGCCGACGCCTGGTACTCAGGGTCGCTGGAGCGGCTCCAGAACGGCTGGGACGGCCGGCGGGTCCGTCTCGGCGTGGTCTTCGATCCGGCGCGGGCCGACTACGCCGGGCTGTGGCGGTTCGCCGGCTCCTCGCTGCTCCCCTGGCGGTGGGCGAGCATTCTGTCCGCCGAACCTGGGGGGCTGTACGAGCTCTGTTGGAGCCGCGCCGCCGACGAAGGATCCCTCGATCTCGTTCCGCTCGAGGGGAGCTTCATCGACTGCGGCACCCCCCGGGACTATTGGGCGGCCAACATGACATGGTCGGGCGGCGACAGCGTGGTCGACCCGTCGGCCAAGGTCGACGGCGAGGTGGTACGCAGCGTGGTCTGGCCCGGCGCCGTGGTTGGGTCCGAGGAACGACTGGTTGAGGCGATTCGTCTGCCGGACGGGACCACCCTGTACCCGACCTCGTTCGGCGATGGCCTCAACTCCGGCATAGCCCCCGCCGATTCGCCGGGCGGCTGAGGTCGTCCGCTACCAGACAAATCCGGCCTGGTCGCCGGTGGTCAACTCAGACAGGCGCCGCCGGGTAGCCCGAGACAGATCGGCAGGCGGGTTGGTGATGGCAACCAGGGTGACTTCGGTGATCTCGGCCCCGTGGCGGTCGCGGTCGAGGTCGCAATGATCCCACTCGCTGGGAGGGAGCTCGAACAGGATGATGTGGGTGGTGAGGCCGCCACGGCGGTTGGTGTAGACGCCAAAGAGGCGCAGGCTTGCCGCTCCGCGAGCAGGCCGGATCGCCGTCTCCTCAGCCAGTTCGCGCACGGCGGCTTCGGCGCAGGTTTCGCCGCGGTCGACTCTTCCGCCGGGGAAGTAGAGGTAGGGCGGCCCGTAGGAGTGGCGGACCACGACCACCTCGCCGTTTGCGGACACCACGGCGATGCGGACGCCGACGGTGGTGGGCCGTCGGATGCGCCAGTAGAGCGATCGGACTCCGTGGGCGGCGCGGTAGGCCATGCGGCGGGCGGCGACGAGCAGGTCGGCCACGGATCGAGATCAGCCGCGGCCGCGGCGGGTCATTGCCGGGATGCGGCTGGGATGGCGCGCCGCTCCGATCGCCGCAGAGACCTTGAGGGTCGGGTCGACGGGGTAGGGGAGGACATAGAGGCCGCCATGCACCCGAGCAAAGGTGAGCAGCGCCGCGGCGCGGTCGGCGTCGGTGGCGAACCGAGTGCCCCGACCAGCAACGTTTGCCGGGTCGAGCCAATCCCGTGCGGTCAGCATGGCGTTGAGAGCACAGGTCACCGCAGGGGTGAAGGTCTCGATCTCAAAGGCGGTTGCTCCGCCGAACGCGGCATCGAAGACGGGATGCTGGAGCGATCGAGTCTTGGAGACCCCCGCAACGTTGGCCGAAACGTGCCGCGGCTGGGAAACCGACGCCAGAGGTGGGCCCCAGGTTGCCCATGCTTCTGCCGCCATCATCTTCTCGAGATACTGGGCGGCCTGATAGCCGCTGCCCTGGATCGACACGACCGAGCGGCTCACGGCGACGGTGCCGGCGGTGACATGCCCGGAGCCTGATCCGAGCAGTCCGAGCCGATCAAACGTGCTCTGCCAGGCGGGCCGCTCGCGCCGTCGCTGCTCCTCGGTCTCGACCTCTTGGCCCGTGAGTTGACCCGGAGTGGTTGGTGACACGAGCAGGGTCACGGAGCCGACGACGCCTGATGGGAGGGTGTCGACAATGGCGTTCATCGCTGCGGTGAGGCGCCACTCCCTTGCCCGGCCGGGTGCATAGGCATAGAGCCCCAGGTCGACGGGTCCGCCCGCAGCGAACTCGGCAATCGTTGCGGCGATCTGCTGTGGCTGGGTGAGGAGATCGGCGCCACCGGTTGCCCACGAAAGGCGCCCTCCGGCTGCGGAGCGACGGAGTTGGGCCGGGGGTGAGGCCACGTCGATCCACAGCACCCGGGCGCCGGCCGCCAGCCAGGCGCTCGCGGGTGCCAGTTCGGCGGCACCGCCGAGCATGACGATGCTGCGATCGCTCAAGTCGAGTGCACCGCCGGCGTTGAGGCCTTCAGACAGCAGCCAGGTCACCGATTCTGCGACGCCGGGCGTCGCCGACGAGCGCCCGACGAGACCGGCGGCATAGTCCTCGATGGCGCCACCGACGGCCGCGCCGTCGTGGACGCCGGCAGCGGTGCCGGTGGGCAACTGTGGTGTCCACCCGCCCGTTCCAGAGAACGCAATCGTCTGCAACTCGAGTGGCGGTTGTGGCGCGGTCATCTTCTCCGCCAGTGGCAACGCCTCGTCACCAACCATCCATACAAACGAGCGGCGACTTTCCGCTGCGAGGTATCTCGCAATAGCGGTGCGTCGCGGCGAGGCGATCCGGGCCGCTTCGAACCGTGGAAGGGCATCGGCATAGTTTGACCGGAAATCGTCGGCGGATTCCGGTAGTTCGGCACCGGACAGATCACCTGGGAACTCCTCGACGGCGGCGCTCAAGATCTGATGGAAGAGCTGTGATGCCGACGTGCCGGAAGGCAGGTCGACCCGTCCGTTCTCCAAGTCAGCCACGACGCTCCCTTTCTCCCATCCCATCGAGTCGGCCCAAGGTTCGCCGGTTGCGCCCCCCATGTCCACATGGGCCATGTCCACCTGGGCCGGGTCCGCTGGCGAGTCCGGCTCGGCCGTCCGTACACTTCGACGGTGCCGCCGGCCCCGCCATCAATCCAACGCCGCCTGATTGGTGTGCTGTTTGCCGGCACCGGGTTGGCCCGCACCGGGTTCATTGCGACCATCACCGTTGGATCGCTGATTGCCGAAGACCTGCTCGGGTCGGCGTCGCTGGCAGGGCTCCCGGCAGCGACGGCGACGATCGGCGTGGCCATCGGGACCACACCGATCGCGGCCTTGATGGCCCGCCGCGGCCGGCGGGCCGGCATATCGGGCGGGATGGGTCTTGCCGCCGTCGGTGCCTTGATAGCTGCCGCCGCCATTGGGCTCGATTCCTTCGCCCTCTTCGTGGTCGGCATGTTCGCCTTCGGCTTCGGCAACGCCGGCGACCGGCTCTCCCGCTACGCCGCCGCCGACGTCTCCCCTCCCCAGCAACGTTCATTTGCCATCAGCATTGTGGTGTGGGCAGGAACGATCGGCGCCGTCCTCGGTCCTCTGTTGCTCGAGCCCACCGAACGGCTGGCCGAGGAACTGGGCCTCGCCGGCCTTGCCGGACCGGTCCTCCTGGGGGCGGCCGCAGCCGCGACGGGGGCGATCGTCGCCTTCTTCGGACTGCGTCCCGACCCGCTGTCGTTTGTCGACGCGGCGACCCAAGATGAGGTGGATGCCGCCGGCTCGGTCCGCTCGTTACTCCAGTTGCCTCCGGTGCGCTACGCCATCGTGGCCCTCATAATTGGGCAGGTGGTGATGGTGCTGATCATGACGATGACTCCTGTGTACATCCGGCGAGCCGGAGATGGACTCGGCATCGTCGGACTGGTGATCGGGGCTCACACGCTCGGCATGTTTGCCGTCTCTCCGCTCACCGGATGGTTTGCAGATAGATTCGGCCGGCTTCCCGTCATCGTTACCGGCCAGGTCGTGCTGGTGGTGTCGGCGCTGATGGCGGCCGCGGCGAGCGGAGACGACACAGTGCTCCTGGTGGCTGCGCTCTTTCTGCTGGGTCTGGGCTGGAACTTCGGATTTGTGGCCGGGAGCGCCTACCTCACCGAGCATGCTCCAACGGCCCAGCGGGTGCGGCTTCAGGGAATCGCCGACGCAATGGTGTGGACTTCGGGAGCCGCCGCCAGTCTCTCGTCGGGGTTCCTCCTCGAGGCGTGGGGCTTCGCCGCGCTCTCCCTCATCGGGGCGGCATTGGTCGCCATCCCGGTGCTCCTGCTCTTCCACTACCGCAGAGTGATCCTCACGTAGCGGGCGGACCCGGCGCGTTGCCGAGCGCATTGAGATTGCCCAAGGCGGTGTCGAGACTGTGGCGCTTGGCGTTGAGGTCGTCGACTGCCCGCCTGCGGTCGGCTTCTGCCCCTGCGAGTTGTGTCCGCCGGTAGGCGTCGTCGGCGCCGAGGAACTGAGCTTCGAGGTGGCGGACGTCGACCTGGCTCTTGGCGACTACGTCAGCCGCGGAGCGCACATTGTTGAGCGAGTCAACCACGCCGCGCACAACGGGTTGTGATGCGGCCGGCACCGTGCCCTCGAGCGAATAGAGCGAGTTCGTGGCCGCCGACATTCTGCCGCCGAGTTGTGACCATGTCTGGGCGTTGGTTGCCGCGGTCGGGTCGGTGGCGGATTGGTCACCGTCGACCATCATGTCGCCTCTCCATATCGCAAGCTGTTCAGTGATGTGATCTGCGCACCAGCGGGTGTTGGCGTAGGCGCTGCGCGCCGCAGCGGCCCAGGGCGTGGCCGGGGGCGCCGGGGGTGGGGGAGCCACAGCGGTGATGGTGGTTTCCTGGCTGCCACGGCCTGCCGCCAGGGCGACGATCAGGATGATCAGCAGGATCCCGCCGACGATGAACACGAGGGTGAGGTCGTTGTCAGATTCGCCATCCTCGGGAGCGGGAGTCGTGGCACCGGCCGCGCTCGTCGTTGCCGGAGCGTCGGTCGTTTCGGGCGCTTCGGTCGTTTCGGGGGCTTCGGTGGTTTCCGGCGCTTCGGTGGTTTCCGGCGCTTCGGTGGTCTCGGCGCCTTCGGTGGTGCTGGGGAGTGTGATGTTGCTCGAGTTGTCGCCGCCGCTACATGCCGACAGCATCAGCATTGCCAACAGCGCCATGAGCGGCAGGAGGCGGAACAGTTTCGGAATGGCGAACGTCATCAGGGATCTCGTCCTCCGAGTGGTCGACGGCCATTCAAGCAGAGGCGATGGCGGCACCGGCGCGGTACCTTGGCCAGAGCACGCAGCTCTGCCCTACCCAAGGAGTAGATGATGAGCGCCGACGCACCGATCGAGCCCGTGGCCGGTTTCCAGAATCTCGAGACCCTGCACTGTGTGACCGGATCGATGCGCCACATCTACGAGACGCACGGACACCCGGTGAGTGAGGATCTGCTGCTTGGGCTGGGGGCCGGCGTCGGGTTCATGTACTGGCACCAGAAGGGCGCGCCACCGTTCTACGGCGGGCGCGCCAACGCCGGGGGGCCAAAAGACGAAGGGCTCGAAGTGACGGCGGGGCGTCGCACCGGGGTGGTTGTCGAGTATCGGATGACTTCGAGCGCCCGCAAGGCCGAACAAACCCTGGTCTCCCTCCTCGAGGCCGGTGAGCCGGTCCTCGTCTACGTCGACATGGGATTCCTTCCATATTTCGACAACCTGCCGGAGGACTACCACTTCGGTGGCCATGTTGTTGTGGTCGCCGGGTACGAAGCAGCTTCCCGCCGTGTGTTGATCGCAGATCGGGAGTCAACGCTGCATCCCGTCTCCATGGAAGCCCTCGAACGAGCCAGGGGTTCGACGTTCAAGCCCTTCCCGCCGCACCACCGCTGGTGCGAGTTCGACTTCACAGGAGCCCGGGCGCCGACCGCAACCGAGACCCGGGCCGCCATCGCCGAGGCGGCGCGGGGAATGCTCGAGCCGCCGATCTCCAACTTTGGCGTCGCCGGTATCCGCACCGCGGCGAAGCGCACGCTGGGATGGCCCAAGATCCTCGACGCCGAGTCGCTGCGTTTCGCCTGTCTGAACCTTTGGATCTTCATCGATGCCACCGGGGGGACCGGTGGTGGCATCTTTCGCTACATGTACGGCCGCTTCCTGTGTGAGGCGGCGGCCATCACCGGCGAATCCGAGTTCACGGCGATCGGGTCTGAGTTCGCCGAAATCGGCGACGACTGGCAGGTCGTAGCATCCCGGTTCAAGGCGGCCGGCGAAGCCTCCGACCCTGCGGCTGCCCTTCCAGATGTGGTCGCCCCAGTGCCTGCAATCGCCGACCGCGAAGAGGCCGCCTGGACGCGCCTCCTGCAGGTGGTTGGCTCCGATTGACCGACCTTCGACTCTATTGCGCACGTCCAGTTCTCCCGACGATAAGGACCGCATCACATCGACGGATGAGGAGACAGTCATGGCGATCGAAGTCCGCAAGGTCGTACTCGAGGGAGTTGCCGACGCGTCGGGTCTGTGGACCCTCATCGATGACGGAGTCTTCGCCGCCGACGAGGTGATCGCCGTCATCGGCAAGACCGAGGGCAACGGCGGTGTGAACGACTTCACGAGGATTCTCGCCGACCGGGCATTCCGGGATGTCTTGATCGAGCTCGGCACCCGTCCGGTCTCGGAGGTCAGAGAGATCCCCATGGTCTGGTCCGGTGGTGTCGACGGAGTGCTTTGCCCACATGCCACGGTTTTTGCCAAGGTCGATGCGCCACCCAGCGACGAACTGCGGCTCACGGTCGGGATTGCGATGAGCGACGTCATCTTGCCCGAGGACATCGGCCGGCCTGCGATGGTCGAGAAGGTTGCCGGCGGCGTAACGCGGGCCATGGCAGATGCCGGGATCACCGACCCGGCCGACGTCCATTACGTGCAGACCAAGACTCCCTTGCTCACGATGGAGACGATCGCCGAGGCAAGGGCCCGCGGGGAGTCGGTCTTCACCGACCAGACGCTGGAGTCGATGGACATCTCCAACGGCACCTCCGCGCTCGGTATCGCCCTGGCCCTGGGGGAGATCGAGATGCCAGGGGCCGAGCAGATCGCGCGTGACTTCTCGTTGTACTCGGCAGTGGCTTCCTGCTCATCGGGCGTCGAGCTCGATCAGGCGCAGACCGTTGTGGTCGGCAACGCCCGCGGTGTCGGCGGTGACTATCGCTGCGGCCACAGCGTCATGGAGGACGCCATCGACATCGAGGGGGTCTACGACGCGATTCGAAATGCCGGCCTCGACCTGCCGGAGCGGGCCAAGGCCGAGGACGTCGCCGATCGCCTCGTCAACGTCTTCGTCAAGTGCGAAGCCGCTCCTACCAGCCGGCTGCGAGGCAGGCGCCAGGTGATGCTCAACGACTCGGACGTCCACCACCATCGCCAGATCAAAGGAGCCGTCGGGGGAGTGGTCGCCGCCGCGGTTGGCGACCCTGCCGTGTTTGTCTCAGTGGCGGCAATGCATCAAGGACCTTCCGGTGGCGGCACGGTGGCAGCGATCGTCGACCTGGGCTGAGGGAGCGACAACATGTACGGCGACGGGACGGGTTTCGCCCGAGGTACGGTGACGACGGTGTCGGCGGCCGCCAGCCAGGGGATCGCGGGGCTGCTCGAGGGCCCGGTGCAGCCGGCCGTCTCGTTGGGAAGCTCGACCCACACGGCGTGGTTTGGGATCGGCAACGAGGTCGTGGTCCTCGGCGACGGCGATGCCGTGCGTCAACCCAATGCCGTCATCATTGCCGGGGCTGCGGCGCCCGATGTCCTCGCCGCCGCCGGCCGCAACGTCCGGCTCGGCGGCGGGAACCTGGAAGTCGGACCGCATCGGATCAGCATCGTTCGTTGGTGGGATCCACACCCAGCGCTGGACGCAACGGCGCCCGACATCGTCCGACTCTTCCTCTCGGCGGCCGCCACACTGGTGCCGCCCGTTGACGCGGAGGCCCTTGGCGCCGCACTCGCTGCCGGGGATCCGGTGGCGATTGTTGCCGCGGCGGAGCAGTTCATCGGGGGCGGGACCGGCTTGACGCCGACGGGTGACGACTTGTTGACCGGGGCGTTCGGCGCCTACGGACTCATCGGTGAAGCGCTCCATGAGGATGGGCCCGCCGCAGTCCTCGCAGCCGCGACTCCCGCTCTAGAGGAGGCGCTCGAGTTGACGTCGGCGTTCTCGGCGACGCTGGTGCGCCACGCCCTGGCGGGTCGGGTCGCCGCGCCCATCGCCTACGTCCTGCGGGCGTTGGTCGGGCGCACTCCGCTCGACGACTCGATTGACGCATTGCTGGCCGTGGGAGGTACCTCCGGCCGAGCGCTGGCCCAGGGAGTACTCATCGGCGCCGAGGCCGCCTGCCGGGTGACGCGGTGACTCGCACGGTCGAGGTGCATCGCGGCCGCTACTACGACTCGGTGCGGCTCATGCAGGTCAGCCGGGACGTGCTCGCCGTTCCCGGCGTTGTCGAGTCACTGGTAGCCATGGCCACCGAACTGAATCTGGGACTGCTCTCCGGCATGGGGTTCGTCACCAACGAGTTGGGTCCGTGCGGACCGAACGATCTCCTGATCGCGATTGCGGCCACCGACGACGCCGCGCTGTTGGCCGCCCGCGGTGTGGCCGAAACCGGGTTGGCCGCTTCGAGTAGGCCCGGCGCAGGCACCGCGCCGTCGGCCGAAGCGTCACGTCGTGTCGAGACGGCTGCGATCGACGCCACCATTGCTCTGGTATCGGTGCCGGGCGCCAACGCCTTTGTCGAAGCCGCAGCCGCGCTGCGGCGCGGCCTGCATGTCATGGTATTCAGCAACAACGTCGCCCTCGAGCAGGAGGTCACGCTCAAACGCGAAGCTCGTGACCTGGGTCTGCTGGTAATGGGGCCGGACTGCGGCACCGCCATCGTCTCGGGAGTCGGACTCGGTTTCGCCAACGTGGTGCGCCCCGGCCCCGTCGGCGTTGTGGGGGCATCGGGTACCGGGATTCAGCAGCTTTGCTGCCTGCTGGACGACGCCGGCATCGGTGTCCGCCATGCCTTGGGAACCGGCAGCCGCGACTTGTCGGAGCCCGTTGGCGGAATCTCAACCCTTCAGGCGCTTGATGCGCTGGATGCCGATCCCGGGGTTGAGGTCATCGTCGTGGTGTCGAAACCCCCGGACCCTGCCGTTGCCGGCCAGGTGGGCGCGGCCGCAGTCGCGTGCTCCAAACCAGCGGTGGTTGCCATCCTGGGAGAAAACGATGCCACCCTGGAGGATGCCGCCGTCGAAGTCATCACCGTTCTCGGCGGCTCCGCGGAACCGGCAACCTCCTGGCGTTCACCTCACGAGCCTGTGGCGCGACACCCGGCCATCGTCGGGCTGTTCTCCGGTGGCACCCTGTGCACCGAAGCCGAATCGATCGCCGCGGCATCCGGGGTTGCCGGGCGATTCCTGGATCTGGGCGCCGACGAGTTCACTTCGGGACGTCCGCATCCCATGATCGACCAAAGGCTGCGTATGGAACACATCGCAGCCGCCATCGATGACCCGGCGACCGGCGTGTTGCTGATCGACGTCGTGCTCGGGTTTGGCGCCCACCCCGATCCGGCCACCGAACTGCAACCGCTCATCGCCGCAGCCGTTGCTCGCGGCATCCCCACGGTTGTATCGCTGTGCGGAACCGCCGGCGACCCGCAGGATCGGGCCCGCCAGGCCACGGTGCTGCACGGCGCCGGCGCATCGGTGTGGCTGTCCAACGCGGCGGCGGCGCGGCACGCAGTTGGTCTCTCCAGGGAGGCGTCGCAATGAACCCGCTCGCCGGCCTGCTCGACCAGGAACCGGTCGTCGTCACCGTCGGTGCCGCGCTGTTCGCCGACGCCGTCGAAAGTCAGGGCGCCACGGTGGAGCGAACCGATTGGCGGCCTCCGCTGCCGGGAACCGCCGAGGCACTCGCCATGCTGGCCGCAGATCCCGGCACCGGCCGCGCCAACACGACGGCGTTGGAGCGATTGCTGGCGGTGCGCCCCCAACTCGTCGACATCGTCCCCGCCCACGAGGTGATTCCCGTCTTGGAGACCGGCACGTTCCTCCATGCCGGTCCGCCGATCACCTGGGATGACTGCAGCGGTCCACTGCGCGGTGCCCTGATAGGGGCGATGCGGTACGAGGGGCTGGCCGGTTCGATCGAGGAGGCAATCGCGAGCGGGTCCCAGTTGGCGCTCGAACCGTGCCACCACCACCGGGCCGTCGGACCGATGGCCGGGGTCATCAGCCCAACGATGCCCGTGGCCGTCATCACCGACGCCGCCGGCGATGGTGTTGCCTATGCCACGCTCAATGAGGGACTCGGCAAGGTGCTGCGCTACGGCGCCTTCGGTGATGAGGTCATCGAGCGCCTCCGCTGGATGGATGCCGTCCTGGCGCCGACGCTGCGGACCGCACTGCGCCAGCACGGTCCAATCGACCTGCAGTCGCTGATCGCTCAGGCGCTACAGATGGGTGACGACGGACACAACCGCAACCGAGCGGCAACGTCGCTGCTGCTGCGCAGCATCGGGGCCGAACTCGTCGACGGTCCTACGCCGGTGGCCGATCGGGTCGGGGTATATCGCTTCATCGACGGCAACGACCACTTCATGCTCAACCTGGTGATGGCTGGCGGGAAACTGGCGGTTGACGCCGCGGCCGATGTGCCCGGGTCGAGCCTGGTCACCGTCATGGCTCGCAACGGCACCGAGTTTGGGATCCGGCTGTCTGGAACCGGCGACCGGTGGTTCACGGCACCGGCGCCGGTGGTCGATGGCTTGTTCCTCGGCTCGTACACCGCCGCAGATGCCAACCCGGACATCGGGGACTCAGCGATAACGGAGACGGTCGGTCTCGGCGGATTCGCCATGGCTGCGTCCCCGGCGATCGTGGGGTTCGTCGGCGGGACCGCGGCCGGCGCGGTGCAGCGCACCCTCCAGATGTACGAGATCACCCTCGGAGAGCACCCGGCATATCGGATCCCCTTCCTCGAGTCGCGGGGAACCCCGGTCGGGATCGATGCCGCCTTGGTGGCGCGCACCGGGATCGCGCCCCAGATCAACACCGGGATCGCCGGGAAGGAACCCGGCGTCGGCATGGTCGGTGCCGGCCTGGTCGAGGCCCCGCTCGAGTGTTTTGCCGCGGCGGTACGCGCCCTGGCAGAGCAGAACCCTCGTTCCGGCGTGGCTGAGGTACCAGAAATCGCGCCCTGACCACGCAAGAACAGGAGACGCACGAACGGCAAACGCGCCATGCCATTAGCCCCTGGCGCGGGGTGAGGGGCAACCGTAGGTTGATGGCTTGAAGATTCTCACCGAGTGAGGAGGCTTTCAGATCACGATCTCCCAGGAGTTCGTCTACACGAAGCCGGCGACGCTCGAAGCTGCCGTCGCCGCCCTGGCCGACCACGGTCCCGGCGCCCAAGTGCTCGCCGGAGGCACCGACGTGGTCGCTTGGCTGCGGGACGAAGCGATCGCTCCGACGGCCCTGATCGACATCAAGGCCATCCCAGATCTGCACCTGATCACCGATCTCGGCGGCTCGCTGCACCTCGGCGCATTGGTCACCTTCAGCGACCTGCTGGCCTCGCCCCATGTTGCAGAGAGGTACCCGATCCTGGTCGAGATGGGTCATCTCGTCGCATCGGCCGGGATTCGCAACCGGGCGACATTGATCGGCAACATCTGCTCGGCCGTCCCGAGCTGTGACGCCGGGCCGGTGCTGCTGGCCCACGACGCGGACGTCCATATCGTCGGCCCGCAGGGGGCGCGAGATGTTTCCATTGCCGATTGGTTCCGGGGGCCGCGGGCTACTGCGCTGCATGCAGCTGAGATCGTGACCGGCCTGACCATCCACCCTCCAGCCGAACCCTACGGCGCTGCCTTTCTCAAGCTCTCACGATACGAGGGGGAGGATCTCGCCCAGGCCAACCTGGCCGTGGTGATGACGGCAGCCCATCGCTATCGGGTCGCCTTCGGCGCCGTGGGCCCAACGCCGCGCAGGGCCTCGTCCGTCGAGCAGATCCTTGATGGACACCCCCTCGATGCCGACAAGATCGCCGTAGCGCAACACCTCGTCGCTGAGGAGATCTCGCCCATCACCGACCTGCGGGCAACCAAGGAGTATCGAGAGCACATGTGCCGGGTGATGCTCGAGCGCGGGTTACGGGCGGCGGCGTCCCGCGTGGCAGGTGCCGGCCCGCCATACCCGGCTCGCCTGGTGTAGGAGAACGCGATGAAGCACGAGATCACGCTGACAGTCAACGGAGAAGCCCTTCCCGTCGACGTCTCGCCCAACGACGTGCTGCTCGACACGCTGCGGACCCAAATCGGGGTGAAGAGCCCGAAGGTGGGCTGCGAGCGGGGCGACTGCGGGAGTTGCACGGTTCTGCTCGACGGCGCCAATGTCCGCAGCTGCCTCATCCTCGCAATCGAAGTCGACGGCCACCACATCACCACCGTTGAAGGTCTCAGCCGGGATGGGTTGAGCGCCCTCCAACAAGAGTTCATCGCCGCCAGCTCATTTCAGTGCGGCTTCTGCGCACCTGGGATCGTGCTCGTTGCCGCCGAATTGCTCGAGCACGATCCGGAACCCACCCGCGATCGGGTGCGCGAAGCGATCTCGGGGAACCTGTGCCGGTGCACGGGCTACGACCCGATCGTCGACGCCGTGATGGCCCTTGCCGAGAGAGGGGGAGCGCATCATGAGCGATCTCACCTACGTCGGCACCCGAGCCCCGCGCATCGACGGCGTCGACAAGGTCAGCGGCGCGGCCCAATTCGTCGATGACTTCGACTTCGGGCCCGATCTTCTCCACGCCGAGATCGTCGAGAGCCCCCACCCGCACGCCCGCATCCTGGGGATCAACACCGCACCGGCCGAGGCGCTCACAGGCGTCGTCAAGGTGGTGACCGGTGCCGACTTCCCGTTCACCTTTGGCGTCTACATGAAGGACCGCTACGTGTTCGCCCAGGATCGGGTCCGCTTCGTCGGAGAGCAGGTGGCGGCCGTCGTCGCCCGCACCCCGCAGATCGCCAAGCGCGCCGCCAAACTGGTCGAGGTCACCTACGAGGAGCTGCCGGCCATCCTCGATCCGGATACCGCCATCGCCGCGGACGCCGAACTGCTCCACCCCGATCTTGCCGACTACCCCCGGGTGCCGTGGTTCTTCCCGCATGAGCACACCAACATCGCCCACTGGCGCAAGACCCGCCGCGGCGATGTCGAAGCCGGCTTTGCCGCGGCCGATGTCGTGCTCGAGGACACCTACGAGGTGCCCCGCTACGCCCACTGCGCCATCGAACCCCACGTGGTTGTCGGCAAGTACGACCTCGCCGGCCGGCTGACCATGTGGACGTCGTCGCAGTCGCCCTATACCCAACGCAACGTGTTCGCCGAGACGCTGGCGCCGCTCGGGCTCACCCACCAGGACATCCGGGTGATCACGCCGTATGTCGGCGGCGGGTTTGGCGGCAAGGCCGGCGTCACGATGGAGATCCTCGGCGCGGCGCTCGCCACCGCCGTCCAGGGGCATCCGGTGAAGTTGCGCTGGACCCGCGAACAGGAGTTCTACAACACATATCAGCGTCAGGGGGTGCGGGCCCGGCTCAAGATCGGAGCGAAGCACGACGGCACCATCACCGCTCTCGAGCACACGTTGCACTGGGACGCCGGCGCCTACGTCGAGTACGGCGCCAACGTCGTCAACGCCGCGGGCCTTTCGGCGACCGGTCCCTACCGGATCGACAACGTGACGATCGACTCGCTGTGCATCTACACCAACCTTCCGCCCGGCGGGCCGTATCGCGGCTTTGGATACTCCGAGTTCCACTTTGGTCTCGAGTCCCACATCACCCGGCTGGCCCATGCCATCGGGATGGACCCGGTCGAGTTCCGCAAGCGCAACGCCATCACTGGGGGCGACACGCTCCCCTACGGCGCGACGATGAATGCCTCAGGACTCCAAGAGGCGATCGACCGGACCGCGGCAGCGATCGACTGGGGTGTCACCGAGACCTCACCCGATCCGACCAAGCGAATCGGGAAGGGATTTGCCCTGTTCTGGAAGGCGCCGGCGATGCCGCCCAACGCCTCGTCGGCATCGTTTCTCAAGTTCAACGAGGACGGGAGCATCAACATCACGGTCTCGGGGATGGAGCTCGGCCAGGGTTACCTCACCGTGATGGCTCAGGTCGCCGCCGAGGTGCTGGCGGTGCCGCCCCACAAGATCAGGGTCGAGACCCCCGATACCGACCGCAACCCCTACGAGTGGCAAACGGTGGCGTCGCATGTCACGTGGAGTTGTGGCAACGCGGTTCACGCCGCCGCGGTCGAGGCTCGCGAGAAGATCTTCGACACGGTCCACGCCGCCCGCGGCTACGAGGAGGGCACGCTCTATCTCGAGAACGAGGCGGTCAAGTGCGAGACGGACCCTGACTTCGAGCTGCCGTTGGCCGAGTTCGTCATCGACGGCATTCCGATGGAGGACGGCACCTATCGGGGCGGCCCCATCGTGGGTTCGGGGAAGTTCATGCCCGAGTTCACCTCGGCGTTGAGCGACCCGGAGACCAGTCAGGGCGGGCATCCCAACGTCCACTACACCACCGGCGCCGCAGGCATCGTGCTCGAGATCGATATCGAGACCGGCAGGATGCACGTGCAGAAGGTGGCGTTGGCGGTCGACGTCGGTCGGGCGATCAACCCGGCCCTGATCGAGGGTCAGATCACCGGTGGGATGCTTCAGGGGCTGGCCACTGTGCTCTACGAAGACATGCGCTTCGACGATCACGGGCGACTGCTCAACCCGAATTTCACCGACTACAAGATCCCAACTTCGCTCGACACCCCCGACGAGGTGATTCCGATCATCGTCGAGGTGGCCCAGCCGGATGGCCCGTTTGGGGCTCGCGGTGTGGGGGAGCACACAATGATCCCGGCGGCCCCGATGGTCGCCAACGCCGTGGAGGCAGCCCTCGGCCTCCGCATCACGTCGATGCCCATCACCGCCGAGAAGGTGGTGCTGGCGACCATCCAGTCCAGTACCTAGGAGGCGCTTTTTCATGTCCGTCGACCTCGAAAAGACCCTGCGACCGGTTGATTCGCCGATGGTTCCATACCCCGCCAAGTACATGATGTTGGCGAGTGGGGAGACGATGGTGATCCGTCAGGCGACCCGCGATGAGATTCCGACGCTGCTCGAGTATGTCGAGCCGCTGATGCGCGTCGAGCGCGACTACTACGACTGTGTGGCGTCTCGGGTCTATGCGGAGCTCCTCGGCTGGTACCGCTACCGGGTGCAGGACGAGTACGTGCTCGTAGCGCAGATCGACGGCGAGTTGGCGGCCATCGTCAACGGCCGCCAGGTCACCCCGACGCTGGGCATGTCCCTGCACACCCTGGCGTTGCGGCGCGGGCTTCGGGTCGGGGCGCACGCCTTTGCCGCCAAGATGGAGTACCACATCGACATCCTCGGCCACGATGAGGTACTGGTCGTCGCCGAGTCACCGATCGGCTTCCGTCGCTGGATGATCGAGTACCAACTTGCCGAGCGTTTTGACACTCCCCACGAGCTGGGCGGGGTGCGCTCGTATGCGTTGACTCGGGAGCTGTTCGAGCGAGCCCGCTCCAAGCTCGTCGTCGGCCGGCGCCCGGTTCCTGCCGAACTGTTGGAGAAGGCGGAGGCGGCGATCTTGCCGCCGTCCGATCCTCCGACGCCGCCGATGGATGCCCTGGCGGCGACTCGTGCCGCCTACGACGCCACCGGAACGGCGCTGATCCAACAACGGCGCCGTCAAGAGCGGGGGGTGGATCATGCGTGATGTCTTCGTCGCCGGCATCGGCATCACGAGTTTCGGCCGCCTCGAGTATCCGTTGGCCGAGATCGCGGCCTATCCCGCCATGATGGCCATGCAGGACGCGGGGGTTTCAGACGTCGACCAGGTGTACGTCGCCAACATGGGCGGCGCCCGCCTCAACCATCAGACCGCACTGGCCTCGGCCGTCGTCGATACCCTGTCGCTGACCCCGGCTGGGGCGGCAACCATCGAGAACGGGCCCGCCTCCGGTGCGGCCGCGATCAAGGAGGGCTTCCTCGCCGTCGCCTCGGGCATGCACGATGTCGTGCTCGTGACCGGTGCCGAGCGGATGCGTGAAGTCAACGCCCTCGACGCCACCGACTTTGTTGCGACGCTGACCCACCCGATTGCCGAGTACATCTACGGGGTGACGCTGCCGGCGCTCGCCGCGATGTTCACCCGGCTGTACATGGACAAGTACGGGGTGACCGAGCGGCACCTGGCGATGGTCGGGGTCAAGAACCAGAACAACGCCATGCGCAACGAGTTCGCTCACCTCCAGCAGCCGATCACCATAGATGGCGTGCTCGACTCGCCGGAGGCGTTCACCAACAACCCGTACGTCGCCGAGCCGCTGCGCTTCTTCGACTGTTGTCCGGTATCCGATGGCGGTGCCTGCATCATGCTGGTCTCTCCCGATGTGATGGAGAGGCTCGACCGGCCGGCGGTTCGCCTTGCCGGCGTTGGCCAGGCCACCGACAGCCACACCGTTGCCGAGCGGGAAGACCCGACGGAACTGCCCGCGGTCCGCCTGGCGGCAGCCCAATCATTCGAGATGGCCGGCGTCGGTCCTCAGGATGTCGACGTGGCCGAGCTGCACGATGCCTTCACGATTCTGGAGATTGCCGAGTCCGAGGAGGTTGGGTTCTTCGCAAAGGGTGAAGGTCACCTCGCCCTGGAGAAGGGCGAGACCGAGCTTGGGGGGGTGATGCCGATCAACGTCTCGGGCGGCCTCAAGGGACGGGGTCACCCCGTTGGTGCCACCGGTATCGCCCAGGCCTACGAGATCGTGCATCAGCTGCGCGGTGAGGCCGGTGATCGCCAGGTGGCCGACGCTCGCGTCGGGTTCACCTGCAACTTCGGCGGCTTTGGCAACAACGTGCTGGCGCTGACGTTCGTGAGGGAGGGCTGACATGGAACGCAACATCTACGGCTACCGCTGCCGGGCATGCGACACGCTGCACTACCCGTTCAGGATGCGGTGCAAGGGGTGCGGCCAGAACGACTTCTTCGAGTTCGATCCAGTTGCCCTGCCGACCCACGGCAAGCTCCTGACGTTCACCTTCGTGCACAATCTGCCCGCCGAATACGAGGTCGCCCGGCTCGGCCTCGGCGTGGTCGAACTCGACAACGGGATCCGTATGCTCGGCCAACTCGACATCGCCGACCCGGTGATGGGGATGGAGGTCAATGGCCGCGTCGGCGTCGTTCGGCGTGAGACCTACGACGACTACCACGGCATGGTGTTCACCGCGGCGTGAGCGAGCATCTCGACGCCCTGTGCTCGTTCCAACCGGATCGCCGTCCCGGCAGTGATGGCAACCGACAGGCGACGGAGTATGTCGCCGGGCACCTGGCTCGCGGCGGGTGGGATGTGTCCACGCCGGAATTCGAAGTCATGGACTGGCGCACCGACGGCGGCGCGCTGCAGGTCGGCGGCGACTCGATCGAGGTGACGCCGAGCCCCTACGGATTGGGCGTCGTGGCCACCGGTCCCATCCGGGTGCTGCGTGAGGTGGCCGACTTGCGTCGACCCGATCTCGGCGGCTCGATCGCGGTACTCGCCGGCGCTCTCGCCGCGGAGCCCCTGACTCCGAAGGCGTATCCGTTCTACGGCTCGGACGAACACGCCGCGATCGTTGCGGCGCTCGAAGCGGCAGCTCCGGCAGCAGTGTTGGCCGTCACCGGCAAGTATCCGGCCCTCTGTGGGGCGCTGGATCCGTACCCGTTGATCGAAGACGGCGACTTCATGATCCCGACAGCCAACCTGCGGCCCGTGAATGCTGAGAGCCTGCTGGACAACGATGGGTCGGTGGCAACTCTCGAGATCCAGTCGGAGCGGTGGCGGTCTACCGCCGAGAACGTGATCGCGACCCGAGGTGCGCAGGCGCCACGGATCACGGTGATTGCTCACATCGACACCAAGCCGGGAACGCCCGGCGCCGTCGACAATGCGGCAGGCGTAGTCGTGCTTCTCATGCTGGCCGAGCTGCTGGCACCGCATCGAGAGCCCCACCTTCCCGTTGGGGTCGAGCTTCTGGCGGTGAACGGCGAGGACCACTACGCCGCTCCCGGAGAGCTTGCGTGGTTGGCCGATCACGAGGACCATCTCGACGATATTCCGCTCGTGATCAATATCGACGGAGCCGGCTACCGCGGCGGCCGCACGGCCTATTCGACCTACAACCTGGACGAGGGATTGGCGCGCCATGTTGATACTTCGTTCGGGACCGCGAAGACGCTGATTCCCGGACCCGAGTTCTATCAGAGCGACCACGCCATCTTCGCCATGCGGGGGCGTTCGGCCGTGGCGATCACCACCGAGCTGGTCGACGAGATGCTCGAGACGCTGTTCCACTCGTCCGACGACACGCCGTCGCAGGTCGCCGACGTCTTGGTCGCCGACGTCGCGGACGCCATTGCCAACCTCATCCTCACCTATCCGGGTGCCTCCGGATAGTCAGCCCGTGGCGGCGCCTCGGGCGACGTTGTCGATGATCTCGGCAAGATCGTGCGGGCGCGACCACATCGGCCAATGACTTGTGGGCAGGTCGACGTAGGTCACGTTGCGCAGTTCGGTCAGCCCGCCGAGCCAGGCGTAGCCATCAGCGACCGCCTCCTTGACTTGATCGGACGAAAACCCGGTGCACACGACTGTGCTCGATACATCGCGACGGGCGTCGTTGGTCAAAACTGGGCCCTCGCGCAGAGCGCCCCCAGGCTCGGGCACGGCACGCCGCCGGAACGTCTCGAGCTGCTCGGCGGAGAGTCCGTCGAGATTCTCCTCCTCGGCCAACTCGTCGAGCGACGGCATCGGCAGTTCGGCGGCGGCGAACTCGGGGTCGAGCGCACCCGTTGCGGGGGCAGAGTCGACGTACACCATCGCCGCGATCTGGTCCGGGATGCGGTCGGTGACCGCATAGCCGGGGCCGCCGGTACCGCTGTGCACGGCAAGCACGACGGGAGGCCCCGCCGCAGCGACGGCAGCGCAGATCGCATCGACGTGGTCGGCAAACGTGATCGATGATCGATCTGTGTCGATCGAGTCGAGACCGGGCAGGGTCACCGCGGTCACGTCGTGCCCGGCGGCGCGCAGCACGGCGGCGACTTCGTCCCACGCCCACGCCCCGAGCCAGAACCCAGGAACCAGAACAATCGGCGGAGTGCCCATGGGCCGGAATCTAGCAATCCGGCCAACCCGGGTCATCGTCAGTTTGTCTTGTCAGGAGTGGGCGTCGCCGTAGGCGTCGGCCTCGTCCACCGTGATGATGGTCTTCCCTTGGGCGTGCCCCTCTCCGACATGAGCCACGGCCTGCGGTGTCTGGCTCAGCGGATAGGTACGGTCGATCATCGGGGTGATCTTCCCTGTTTCGGCGAGCTCCTTGAGCACTACGAGGTCCTCTTTGCTCGGCATCGAAACGAACGGACGCCCTTGCTGGCGGACGAACAGCGACGACGCAAACGCCGAGATGGGCTCCTTCAACCCCCCGAACCAACCGCCAACCCGCCCACCGTTGGCCAACAGCATTCCGGTTGGAGTCAGCGCCCTCCTGGTGTCCGACAGCGAGTGGTTCCCCACGTTGTCGAGGATGAGGTCGTATCGTTGCTCACCCTCGGTGAAGTCTTCCTGTGTGTAGTCAATGATGTGGTCCGCACCGATGGAGCGGACCATTTCCACGTTCCTCGTGCTGCAGACACCGGTGACGTCGGCACCGAACACTTTGGCTATTTGCACGGCGAACGTCCCCACGCCACCAGATGCGCCGGTGATCAGCACCTTCTGTCCCGGTTGCACTTTCCCATGATCACGCAGAGCCTGCAGAGCTGCTAGAGCGGACACCCCGAGTGCGGATGCTTCCTCGAACGTCAGGTTGGCCGGCTTCAGCGCCGACGACTCTTCAGGGAATGACGCCAGCTCGGCGAAGGCGCCCTTGTGAGAGCCGAAGACCGCATCGCCTGGTTGGAATTGCGTTACGTCCTTGCCGACGGCTTCGACCGTCCCTGCGATATCCGATCCCGGCACACGGTTCTTTGCCCTCATCGACGCGAACAATGGGCGCATGACATATGGCAGGCCGCTGATCGTGTAGAAGTCACCGATGTGAATGGAAGCGGCGCGGACGTGCACCAGCACGTCACGGTCTCCCACTACCGGGTTGTTGATCTCCTTGATCTCCAACACATCTTCGGGTGAGCCGAACTTGCCTTGGACGATTGCTTTCATGACGTGCCCCTCTGTCTCTCGCCAACCCGTGTCCGATGAGACTCGCTATCTACGAACCGTAGTACCCGGCGCGATGCGTAGGGTTGGCGACGAACTGTCCAGTGGGAGGGCGCATCATCGATACCTCATTGGCCGAGGCTGTCCTCGAAGAACGGCTAACGGCGCTCGAGGCGGCGCAAGCATGGAGTCCGAGAGTCGTATCGAAACTCGAGGTGCTGATCCGCACTGCGGACGACGGCGACCTGTTCCGCATCAACCCGTTGCGCTACGGCGAGGATCAAGGCGTCGAAGAGAGCGAGGCGATCGACCTCTTCCTGCAGGCCTCCCGCGTTGGGCTCTTCGACATGGACTGGTTGATTGTCTGCGGGGCGTGCGCCAACGTATTCAGCAGTTTCCGCAGGCTGGGAAGCATCGATCCGCATTTTGTGTGCAGCCTGTGCTCGATGGACAACGAGGCCGATCTGGACGACTACATCCAGGTGGCGTTCACGGTCTCGCCCCAGGTGCGTGACATCACATTTCACGACCCGGCGCTGCTCAGCGTCGAGGATCTGTACTTCCGCTATCACCTGAGCAATGACGTCAAGCCTCTCGCAAGTGGCCTGACTGTTCCGGTCGTTCTGAAGCGGTGGACCAGGCTCCTTGCCTACCTGGCGCCGGGGGAGACGCAGCACGTTGAGCTCGATTTGGCGAAAGGCGTTCTGGGCATCTTCGACGTACTGAGTTCCGCCAGCGCCATGTTCGTCATCGAGCCGGGTTCCGAGCCGAAGGCAACCGAGCTGAACCTCGAGTTGACCGACGGTGAGCTTGCCGACTCGGGTGGCCGACCTCTCGGGCCGTTCAACCTCGAGATTCCGGAAGGTACGTCGTTGTACGCTGCGGAGGGTGCAGATGGCGCAGATGACGCTGCGGCCGTCGATCCCGATCAGTCTCCCGGCGCAAAGACGAGTACCGACGACTCCTCAGCGGGGTCGCTCCGGTTTGTCTGGCCCGCCGTTGGACGCCTTCCGGCCGGTCCGCTCAGCGTCAGCGTCCACAACGGTGGGATCGGCCGCGCGTCGGTGTGGGTCGTCGAATACCCCCCGGTGCCGCAGGAAGTGGCGCTCGTCGAGTTCATGCCGGTCCTCTCCGCGAAGAAGCTCCTCAGCAACCAGACGTTCCGGCGGCTCTTTCGGTCGGAAACGGCGCCGGTGTCGGAGAGCCTGCAGGTGAAGGACTTGACCTATCTGTTCACCGACCTCAAAGACTCGACGTTGATGTACGACACCGTCGGCGATGTGAACGCGTATGACCTCGTTCGCCGCCACTTCGATGCGCTCATCCGGGCGGTGGCGCAGAACTCCGGTGCGGTCACCAAGACGATTGGGGACGCGGTCATGGCCACCTTCGTGTCGCCGGCCGATGGGGTCAGGGCGGCGCTCGACATGCAGTCTGCGATTGCCGACTTCAACGAGGCGGTCAAGGCCGACCTCATCCTCAAGGTGGGGATTCATCGCGGCCGTTCGCTCGCAGTGACGCTCAACGACCGCATCGACTACTTCGGCCAAGACGTCAACATCGCCGCCAGGGTGCAGCAACTCGCCGGCGCCGGGGAGATCGTGCTCTCAGCCGACGTGTATGACCAGGACGAGGTCATCGAACTGCTGGCGCCGTTCGATGTGACGAAAGAGAGCGGCATCATGAAGGGCGTCGAAGAGACGATTCCGGTCTTCCGAATCTGTCCGCAAGTCGGAGCGCGGCATGGTGACGGTTGATGAGTATCTGGACGGGGCACCCGAACCCCATAGGACCACGCTGAGCGAACTCCGCCGGATGCTTCGCGAGCTACTCCCTGACGCATCCGAAGCGATGTCCTACGGCGTGCCCGCGTTCAAGATCGAAGGCAAACCAGTTGCGGGCTACGCCTACTTCAAGAGCCACTGCAGCTACTTCCCTCACTCGGGCTCGGTGCTTCCTGAGCTCGCCGACGAGTTGCAGGGCTACCAGTGGTCGAAGGGGACCCTCAGATTCCCGGTTGACCAGCCACTCCCAGGCCCATTGTTGACCCGGCTGGTTACGCAGCGGCTCGCCCAGTTAGGCCCCGATCAGCTCCGAGACCCTCAGGTCCATCCCTGAGGACACCCTGACTCGCGCCGGGGTCACGGCCGGGTCATACCCGATGGTTGCGTTCGGTTCCTTCCCGCACCATTGAGGGGCAAGAGACACAAGGTGGGAGGAACACCATGTATCAATCCGGATTCACCGGGCGCCTGGCCGGAGTCAGCGCCCGCCATCCCTGGCGCGTCATCACCGCCTGGGTACTGATCCTGGCCGCCGCCGTCTTGTTGGCGGGCGGCCTCGGCGACCGGCTCAGCCAGGACGGCGCACTAACCGTCGCCACCGAGTCCGAGCGAGCCGATGCGCTGATCAATGCGCATTTCCCCAGCGACGACCCGCCACGGGAGTTCGTGCTGGTCGAGTCGGCGTCGTCAACCGTCGACGATGCTGCCTTTGCGACCCAGGTCGAGGCTCTGGTCGGCGATCTGCGGTCCACCGCGAACGTCGGGTCGGCGGTCTCGTATCTGGACGGAGTGCCCGGCCTGACTTCGGCCGACGGCGCCACCGCTCTGATTGCGGTCGACCTGGTCGGTGTCGGTGATTCATCCGATCTGGCCGCACCCATGATCGACGTCATTGCCGGCGCAGATGCGGCCGACGCCGTGCGCGTCACCACCATCGGTGATGGGTCGGTCAACGCCGAGTTCGGGCAACTCGCAGAGGAGACCCTGGTCCGCGGCGAAATGCTCGGTCTTTCGGTGGCGCTCATCATCCTGCTCTTCGTCTTCGGCGCCGTAGTCGCCGCCGGGATTCCCCTGGTGCTGGCCATCGTGTCGATCGTTGCTGCCACCGGGATGACCGCCATCGTGGCGCAGGCTTTCGACATGTCCTTCTTCGTCATGAACATGATCACGATGATCGGACTGGCGGTTGGGATCGACTACTCGCTGTTCGTCGTCCAGCGATTCCGTGAGGAAAGAGCCAAGGGCCTCTCCGTTGTCGATGCGGTCGAACGCGCCGGCGACACGGCCACCCGAGCCGTGTTCTTCTCAGGGATGACCGTGGTCATCGCGCTGATGGGCCTGCTGATCATGCCGGACACCGTCATGCGCAGCCTCGGCATCGGCGCCATCCTCGTCGTCATCGCCGCCGTCGGCGCAGCGCTGACGCTGTTGCCGGCCGTGCTCGGCCTGCTCGGCGACCAGGTGAACAAGTTCAAGGTCCCTTTCCTCTCCCGCACCAGCTACCACGAGGGCGGCGGCCGCTTCTGGCACCGCATCACCGAAATCGTGATGGCGCGGCCCGTCGTCAGCGTGGCGCTGGCCGGTGGCCTGCTGCTTGCCCTCGCGGCGCCGTACCTGACGCTCAACACCGGGCAGAACTTCATCGAGGCGTTGCCCGAGGACAGCAACTCGCGTCATGCCTTCGAGGTGCTCAACGAAGAGTTCGAGACCGGAGCCATCGCGACGTGGATCGTGATTGAGGGTGATCCGACCGCCCCGGCCGTGGCTGCCGCCACCGGTGAACTGACGGCCGCCCTCGAGGCCGACGTACGGTACGGCGAGATCGTGGCCACCGCGAGCGATGACGGCGAGATCGTGCTGATCGAAGCCGTCACCAAGCTGGACCCCTCGACCGAAGAAGGTCGCAACGCGGCCGCCGCGTTGCGGGCGGAGACGATCCCCGCGACGTTTGCCGGGGTAGACGCCGAGGTGCTGGTCACCGGTGTCGCCGCCGGCACCGCCGACTATGTCGAGATCATCAACAGCCGGACGCCGTACATCTTCACGTTCGTGCTCGGGCTCAGTTTCCTGCTGCTGATGTTGGTGTTCCGCTCGATCGTCGTGCCGATCAAGGCGATCATCATGAACCTGCTGTCGGTTGCCGCTGCCTACGGGCTGCTGGTGCTGGTGTTCCAGCAGGGCGTCGGGGCCGACCTGCTCGGGCTGCACCAGACAGATGTCATCGAAGCATGGATCCCGCTGTTCCTGTTTGCGGTGCTGTTCGGGCTCTCGATGGACTACCACATCTTCCTGCTCAGCCGGATCAAGGAGCACTACGACGTCACCGGTGACAACGACGAAGCGGTCGCCTTTGGTCTCGGGTCGACGGGAGCGATCATCACCGGAGCGGCGCTGATCATGGTTGCGGTGTTCGGTGGGTTTGCCGCCGGAGACCTGGTTATGTTCCAGCAGATGGGCTTCGGGCTCGGCATCGCCATCATCCTTGACGCCACGGTGGTACGCACCGTGCTGGTCCCGGCCACGATGAAACTGCTCGGCGACCGCAACTGGTACTTCCCGACCTGGCTGGCGTGGCTGCCCGAGATCCACATCGAGGGTCGGCCCGAGGCCCATCTCCCCGAGATCACCGAGCCGCAACCGGAGATGGCCGGCGTCTGATATCCAAATTGTCGAAGCAGGCCCGGCCCCCGAGTTCAGCTCGGGGGCCGCCTCGCGCTCAACTTCAGATGGGGCGCAGCGTCGGGTAGCTGAAGTCCCAGATCTCGTGGTCGAGGGCAGCGTTGATCTCAGCATCGGTCATTGCCGCGGCGGCCCCGCCGTCGATTGCGGCCCGAGCGACCACAAACGCGATCCTGCGGGTGATGGTCCGTAGGTCGGCCAGGGGTGGATACAGCCTGCCCTCGGCCAGGTCGGCGTCGGACACCTGGGCGGCTAGTTCATCTGCGGCGGCGGCGAACATGGCGTCGGTGACCCGAGTTGCTTTGCTGACGATCGCCCCCAAACCGACGCCGGGGAAGACATAGACGTTGTTGCACTGCGGCACCGGGATACTGCGGCCCCCGTAGTCGACGGGCGAGAACGGGCTGCCGGTCGCCATGAACGCTCTACCGTCGGTCCAGGCGAAGACCTCGGCCGGGATCGCCTCGGTCTTGCTGGTTGGATTGGACAACGCCATGACCAGCGGCCGCTCTACATGGTGGGCGGCTGCCTTGACCACCGGCTCGTCGAACAGGCCCGGCTGCCCGGTGGTCCCGATCAGGACGGTGGGCCGCAGTGCCTCGATGACGGCCGGCAGATCCGAGGCAGCCTCGCCGGTGAGGCCCGCCTCGGTGGCGAGCGCAGCAGGCCAGGCCAACTGCTGTTTGTAGTCCTCGAGCCCTTCGCGTTCCTTCACGACCAGGCCCCTGGTGTCCAAGAGCGCAATACGGCGATAGAGGTCGTCCCCCGACACCCCCGCGGTCTCGAGGATGTGGTGGATCTGGCGAGCAACGCCGATGCCGGCGGCTCCCGATCCGACGAGCACAATCCGTTGGTCCGCCAGCTTGGTTCCCGTGGCTCGGCCGTAGGCGAGTACGCCGGCGAGGACCACGGCTGCAGTGCCCTGGATGTCATCGTTGAACGATGGCAATGCGTCGCGGTAGCGATCGAGCAGGGTGAAGGCGTTCGCCTTCTTGAAGTCCTCCCACTGCAGCAATGCCTCAGGGAAGCGGCGGCGCACGGCGTCCACGAACTCGTCGATGAAGTCGTAGTAGTCGTCACCGCGCAGGCGGGGGTGCCGCCAGCCGACATACAGCTCGTCGTCGAGCAGCCGTTGGTTGTCGGTCCCGACGTCGAGGCTGATCGGCAGGGCATAGGCGGGGTGGATGCCGGCGCCGAGGGTGTAGAGCGCAAGTTTGCCGATCGGGATCACCATGCCGCCTGCACCTTGATCGCCGAGACCGAGGATGCGCTCGTTGTCGGTGACGACGATCAGCCGGACTTCTTCGTTGCGGGCGTGGCCGAGCACGTCGAACATCCGACCCTTGTGGGCTGGGGTGATCCACAGCCCGCGACCGCGGCGGAACAGATGGCTGTACTTGACCGCTGCCTCACCGACGGTGGGGGTGTAGACGATCGGGAGGAGCTCCTCGACGTGATCGCCGAGCACTTGGTAGTACAGGGTCTCGTTGCGGTCCTGGAGGGCCGCCATGCTCACGTACATGTCGAGCGGTTGGTCGCCCTTTTCGGAAATGGTTTCGTAGGCACGTTTCCTCTGGTGGTCGCGATCGGTGACCCGGTAGGGGATCATGCCCTCCAGCTCGAACAGCACTCGCTCCTCGGGGGTGAATGCCGTCCCCTTGTTGAGGAGCGAGTCGGTGATGATGGCGCTGCCTCGTTTCCAGACGTCGGCGGCGATCCACTCTCCGTCGGGGGTGCGCTCGATGCGGTACTTCATGGGGTCGGTCCTCCAGGGCGCGGTGACTCACCAGTTACCTGCCACCGTGCGCTTGTCGCCGCCGAGGTACCAGGGCCGGATGTCAGCGTGGCCGCCGCGTCTGTCACAAAACGAACGTTCGTTTGTTAAGCTGAGCATCGAACCCGACCCCGGACGAAGCGAGCCACTGTGACGATGACCGGACAAGAGCGCTTTGACGCCGTCGTCGATGCCGATGAGAAGATCGAACCGACCGACTGGATGCCCGACGGCTACCGCAAGACGTTGATCCGCCAGATTGCCCAACATGCCCATTCCGAGGTGATCGGGATGCAACCCGAGGGCAACTGGATCAGCCGGGCGCCGAGCCTGAAGCGCAAGGCCATCCTCATGGCCAAGGTGCAGGATGAGGCCGGCCACGGCCTCTATCTCTACTCGGCCGCCGAGACCCTGGGGACGTCGCGTGACGAATTGGTCGACCTGCTGCACACCGGGAGGCAGAAGTACTCGTCGATCTTCAACTATCCGACGCTCAACTGGGCCGACATCGGGGCGATCGGCTGGCTGGTCGACGGCGCCGCCATCACCAACCAGGTGGCGCTCACCCGGACCTCGTTTGGTCCCTACTCGCGGGCCATGGTCAGGATCTGCAAGGAGGAGTCGTTCCACCAGCGCCAGGGATACGAACTGCTGCTCACGCTGTGCCGGGGGAGTGAAGAACAGACGGCGATGGCCCAGGATGCGGTCAACCGTTGGTGGTGGCCGTCGTTGATGATGTTTGGGCCCAGCGACAACGACTCGCCACATACGGCCCAATCGATGGCGTGGAAGGTCAAGCGGGTGACCAACGACGACCTCCGTCAGCAGTTCGTGGACATGACGGTGCCGCAGTGCGAGTTCCTCGGGTTGACGGTTCCCGACCCGGACCTGCGGTGGAATGAAGAGCGGGGTCACTATGACTTCGGCGCCATCGATTGGGACGAGTTCTGGAACGTCGTCAAAGGCAACGGACCGATGAATCGCGAACGTATGGCCCACAAGAACCGGGCGTGGGACGAGGGCGAATGGGTCCGAGAAGCTGCCACCGCTCATGCCGCCAAACAAGCTGCCCGCCGGCTCGAGCAGAAGAGCGCCTGAGGGGAGACCACCGATGAGCTACGACGTACCCCAGATCCCGGGCGAGGAAGAACTCGAGGTCGCCGCCTCGGACACCCGTCAGTGGCCGATGTGGGAAGTGTTCGTCCGCCAACGCCGCGGGCTGAGCCACGTTCACGCCGGCAGCCTGCACGCTCCCGATGCCGAGTCGGCCCTGCAGAACGCCCGCGATGTCTACACCCGTCGCGCCGAAGGGGTCAGCATCTGGGTGGTGCCGTCGAGCGCCATCACCGCCACCGACCCCGATGACGTCGATGCCATGTTCGATCCGTTCGACGAGCAGCCCTATCGGCACGCCGCCTACTACGAGATCCCCGATGAAGTGGGGAAGATGTGACCGGGACCGAACCCGTCATTGCCCGCGAGCCGCAGGGTCCCGCTGGTGAGGTCGATGCGACGCTGCTCACCTATCTGCTCCGCCACGCCGACGACAATCTCGTGCTGGCGCAGCGACTGGGGGAGTGGATTTCCAACGGACCGGAACTCGAGGAAGACATCGCGCTGGCCAACGTTGGGATCGATTTCCTCGGCCAGGCGCGAGCCATCTACACCTATGCCGCCTCCGTTGAGGGGGCGGGGCGAACCGAGGACGACTTTGCCATGCTGCGTCCCGAGCGCGAGTTCACCAACTGCCTGCTGGTCGAGCAGCCCATCGGTGACTTTGCCCAGACCATGGCCCGCCAGCTCTTCTTCGACGCCTATCAACTCTCGTTGTGGGAGGCGCTGAGCCGATCGAAGGATGCGACGCTGGCCGGGATCGCGGCCAAGGCGCTCAAGGAGGCCCGCTACCACTTTCGCCATTCGAGCATGTGGGTGATCCGGCTCGGCGACGGCACCGCGGAGAGTCACCGCCGGATGCAGGACGGGGTCGATGCCATGTGGCGCTTCACCGCGGAGTTGTTCACCGCCGATGCGGTTGATGCGCTCATGGTCGAGCTGGGCATCGGCGTTGACCTCGCGTCGTTTGCCGCGCCGTGGCGGGACCGGGTCGAGGGAGTGCTCGTCGCGGCCACGCTTCGGTTACCGGAAGACCCGTATCAGCGGATGGGCGGCCGTACCGGTTTCCACACCGAGCACCTCGGTCACTTGCTCTCGGAACTGCAATGGATGCAGCGCACCTATCCCGGTCTTGAGTGGTGATCGTGGAGGAGACAACCACAACCGCAGCAGACCTCGCAGCAGTGCGCGCCGTGCTGCAGCAAGTGGTAGATCCCGAGATCCCGGTACTGACCATTGACGACATCGGGATCTTGCGCGGGGTCGAGTTCGAGGGCGCCACTGTGGTCGTCACCATCACGCCGACCTACTCGGGATGCCCGGCGATGGACCTCATCAAGGACGAGGTCACTGCGGCGCTGCGGGGCGCCGGCTATGCCGACGTTGAGATCCGCACCGTCTTCTCGCCGGCGTGGACCACCGATTGGATGTCGCCCGAGGCGAAACACAAGCTCAACGAGTACGGGATCGCCCCTCCCCATCCCGCCGGGACTGAGCGGGCGCCTGTGTTGTGCCCGCGCTGCTCCGCCGATAACACCCATGTTGTCAGCGAGTTCGGTTCGACTGCCTGCAAGGCGCTGCTGGTGTGCGATGCCTGCAGGGAACCCTTCGACTACTTCAAGGAGATCTGATGACGGCTGCCCCCGTCTTTCATCCATTGCGGGTCTCGGATGTGCGACGCGAAACCGACGACGCGGTGTCGATCACGTTCGAGGTGCCGGACGATCTGGCCACCGAGTACCGCTATCTGCCCGGCCAGCACGTGACGTTGCGGGCCTTGATCGACGGTGAGGACGTTCGCCGCAGCTATTCGATCTGTGCCAACGCCAATAGCGGGGCGCTGCGGGTCGGGGTCAAGAGGCTCCCCGGCGGCGTCTTCTCCACCTACGCAACGACGGCGCTCGAGGCCGGCGACACCGTTGAGGTGATGCCGCCGGTTGGCGAGTTCACCATCAGCCCCAACCCGGCCAACGCCAAGCACTATGGAGCGGTGGCCGCCGGCAGCGGGATCACCCCGGTGTTGGCGTTGGTTGCCACCGTCCTCGAGGCCGAACCGCTCAGCCGGTTCACGCTGCTCTTCGGTAACCGGGCGGCCCGCAGCATCATGTTCCTCGAGGAGCTGGAGGGTCTGAAGGACCGTTACCCCGACCGCTTCCACCTCATCCACGTGTTGAGCCGGGAGAGCGGCGTGGTGCCGCTGTTCTCCGGGCGCCTCGATGCCGCACGGCTCGCCCAGTTGTTTGATCTCGTCGTCGATGTCGACACCGTCGACGACTGGTATCTCTGCGGGCCGTTCGAGATGGTGCAGGCGGCTCGCACCGTGCTCGAGGCACGTGACGTTCCGGCGACGGCGATCCACGATGAGCTCTTCTTCGCCGGCCCCATCGATCCGGCCAACCTGCCGCCAGAACCAGAAGACGAAGCGGGCGCCGTCACGGTCACCTTCACGGTTGACGGCCGCTCCTCGACAACTCGCATGCGGCCGGAGACCTCGATCCTGGACGCCGCCCTGCGGGTCCGCGGCGAACTGCCGTATTCGTGCAAGGGTGGGATGTGCGCCAGCTGCAAGGCTCGAGTCCTGGAGGGATCGGTCGAGATGGACAAGAACTACGCCCTGATCGAGGAGGATCTCGCCGCCGGGTTCGTGCTTACCTGCCAGGCTCACCCGACTTCGGATCCCGTCGTTGTGGACTTCGACCAGCGATGAGCAGGACCACACGCGAGGACGTGGTCGCGGCCGCCGGCCGGCTGTTCGCCGCCGATGGCTACGACGGTACGTCGATGCGCGATCTGGGGCGCGAAGTCGGCCTGCTGGGGTCATCTCTGTACGCTCACGTCGAGGGCAAACAGGAACTGCTCGTCGAGGTCGTCATGCGGGGCAGCGTGCTGTTCGAGGAATCGGCGCGGGAGGCTGTGGACACCCCGGGCACGGCCCGGGACCAACTCCGTGCCTTCATCGCCGGACACGTTGGCGTGGTGCTCGGCCACCTGGATGTGGCTCGCACCTTCCTGAATGAAGCCCGGGCGCTCGATCCCGGGCATCGGACCCAGGTGATCGCAGCCCGCGACGCCTACGAGGACACGCTGCGGACCATCCTCGCCGCAGGAACCAAAGACGGATCGTTCCATTCCGGGCTCGACCCCAAGCTCGAGGGGATCTTCATCCTTTCGATCCTCAACGCCATCGATCGCTGGTATCGGGCCGATGGCGCGATTACTTCCGACGGGCTGGTCGGCGAGCTCTACGAGTTCGTGCTCGCCGGCTTGTCCTGATCGTCGGCGGATGCCGTCGCCGCCGCGGCCGGTGGGTTGTCGATCCGCTGGGTGAGGGTTCGGGTCAGCACGGCACCGGCGAGCATGATTTGGGCAATGTAGTAGATCCAAATCAGCACCATCACCACGGAACCCGCGGCCCCGGCCACCGACGAGGTCGAGTAGCGGCTCAGGTAGACACCGACGGCCCAGCTGCCGATGGCCATGGCGCCAGCGGTAACCGTGGCGCTGATGACGCTTGCCTTCCACGGCACGGTGGTGTGCGGGAGGATCTTAAAGAGCACGGCAAGCACCCCGATGGCCAAAGCCCACGAAGCGAGCACACCGACGAGTTCGGCCAGCGATTCGAGCACGGTGAACTGGCCGGGTATCAGGTGCTCAGCCAGTCCGGCAATCGACTGCACGAGCAGGCCGGCGACCAGGAGTGAGCCCATCAGCATGACGACCCCATAGGCCAATGCGTAGCGATGGATGAGGCTCTGCATCCCGCGGACCCGGGGCTCGTTCCAGATCACATTGAGGGCGTCCTGGAGTGCCACGAATACCAACGAGGCGGCAACGACGAGTGAGATCAGGCCAATCAAGCCAAGGCTGGTGGCAGACTGTCCGGTGCTGAGGATGTCGGTGAGCTGCGTGGCGATGTCGCCGGCCTCTTGCTGACCGAGGATCGACTGCAGTTGTTCAGCGATGAACTGCTGGACCTCAGCCTGTGAGAAGAGGACCTGGGCCAGTGCCCCGGCGAGGGTGGCCAGCGGGACAATGGCGAAGATGCCGTAGTAGGCCAAGCCGGCACCCAACCGGATGGTGCGCTCCTCGTACCAGATGTTGTACGTGTCGCGCAGCAGGTGGTACAACCAGCGCAAGAGCGAAACCGGCCCGCGAACGTCGATCTGTTCGCTCTGGTTGCTACCCATCGATGCTCCTGCGGGGTGGTGTCGCAACCGGACAATAGAGCCTGGGTGCTACGTTCCGGCCGATGAGTGGTTTCGCGAAGTCGGAGTGTTCGGCGTCGTATTGGCTGCGGAGGGTCGTCGTCGTCACGTTCGTAGTGCTGTCGATCGCGGCCATCGTCCGTGGGTACTTCGGACCGCCACCCGTGTTCGCCTGGCGGATGTTCCCCGAGGCCAGCGTGTGGCAGGCCGAGATCTACCGCATTGATGCCGCCGGTGATCGGATCGACGTCCGCGCACCTTGGCCGGGCGGCTACACCTGGCCCGCCTTGGTGCAAGGCAAGGGTCTCGGCAATCCGTTCGACGAAGGTGGCGCGGTGTACGGCGTCGATGCGACGCTGCATCTTCTGCAAGGCTCGTTGGACTGGGTGGCGGCGAACACTCCCAACGACGATGAAACGCTGCGTCTCGAGGCAGTGGTCACCTACCGTCGCAACGGGGGCGAGCCGGTGGTGGTGGTGCTTCACTCCGACGGACGCTCGTGAGCCGGCTGCGGCGGATCAATGCCGCCATCGACGAGATGGTCGACTATCGGGCTCTGGTCCCGTTGCGCATCGCCGCCGGCCCGCTGGTCCTCCTGCACCTGTGGCCGTTTCTGGAATTGGCAGGCGACGGCATCACCTATCGCGACCGGTTCTGGATGCCCTTTGTGTCGTGGTTTCCGGCGGTGCCGGCCGGCGTTTACGTTGGGCTCCTCTGGGCTGCCGCCATCGGGGCGGTGCTGATTTCGATTGGTCTCTTCACGCGAGTCGCCACGGCAACGACTGCGGCCATCGTCGGGTACAACCTGTTCGTCAGCCAGGTGCACTACCACCACAACCGCGCGTTTCTCTTCGTGCTGCTGGTTGGGTTGGCGGTGGTGCCGGTCGGCCGAGTCTTCTCCCTGGACGCCCTGATGGCGCGACGCCGGGGCAGGCCGCTCCCGCCGCCGCACGCGCGGCGCTGGCCGCTCATGCTGCTGAGGTTTCAGGTCGCGGCCGTGTACTTCGCCTCGGGTTCCAGCAAGCTGGTCGACCCCGACTGGTTCGGGGGCACCGTCACCCACATCAGGGTCGAGTGGTACTCGGCCGATGCCGTCGCCGCCGGTGTTCCGCAGCGGTGGGTCGATCTGTTCGGCTCAGCCGGATTCCAGGCTGGATTTGCCAAGGTGGTTGTGCTCACCGAACTGTTCATCGCGGTCGGCTTGCTCACTCCCCGGCTGCGGACGGCGGCACTCTGGGTGGCGATTCCCTTCCATGGAGCGATCCAGATCTCCGCCAGCGTCCAAGTGTTCACGTTTGCGGCGCTGACCGCGCTGGTGATCTGGGTGGCACCGACGCTTGATCGGCGCCGTCTCGAGGTCGGGCAGCAGCAGTTTTGGTTTGCCGTCGTGGTGCGATGGCTCGATTGGACCGGCCGGTTCGCCGTCGAAACTGGGGCCGACCGTGGCGTTGGGCTGGAGGATCCGCCCAATGGGCGCCTTGAAGGCGACGCCGCCGTGCTGCGGACCCTGTCGCTGCTCCCGCTCACCTTCTGGGCGGCGGCGCCGGTGGCTGCCGTGTCGCGTCGGTTGGGTCGGTCATCCCCGGCCGCTGACCCGCGCCACTAGGGAGCCAGCTCTGCTTCGGTGGGAATGGCGTCGGGGGAGTAGCGGCTTCCGATGTTCCACAGCATCCAGCCGAGGCCACGGGTTTCCGCTTCCATGATTTCGGCACGGACCTGGACCGGGGTGTAATAGAACGCCTGGAGCCAGGGTCGCAGCAGGGTGGCCGGAGCCATGCGTGGCCGGCCGTCGTCGAGCGCCGCGGCCGTCACCGCTGCAGGGTGATCGTTGGGGTCCTCAAAGCCCAGCCAGCCGGCGCTGTAGTGGCTCGGGTAGACCATGGGGCTGAGCGCATCCACGACCGGGGAAAGGTCCTCTGGTCGCTGGCCGATGCCTTGGTCGTCGAACGACGACATCACGATCCCGAAGACGTCGGCCGAGACGGCACAGCCCATTGGGTGCAGCCGGCTGCGAGCCTCGGCGAGGAAGGCAACGATGGCTTCCAACCGCTCATCCTGGGTCGTGGGGCGATTGTGCTTCGCTTCGTCGGCCGATCTCCCGCCCGGGAAGCGCACGTAGTCGAACTGGATCTCATCGAACCCGAACTCACACGCTTCAATGGCTAGGGCGAGTGGGTAGGCCCAGGTGTCCCGAACGATGGGGTCGAGCCAGGCCCACGCCAGTTGTTGTTCAGGGTGGGCGCGGACTGCCGCAGGGTCCTCGAAGACGACGATGCGCGTGATGGTGTAGAGCCCATGATCCTTGGCGGTTGCGAGGCGTTCGACCGGGTCGTACGCCGACTCAACAGCGCCGATGTCGATGGCTTCTTGCACGGCCGTGTCGTAGACGACAGCGCCACCTTCGCGTTTGGTGTCAAAGACGAATGTGTTCAGCGCCGTGGCATCCGCGAGGTCGAGCAACGCGGCGAACGTGGCGTCGCTACCCGCCGCGCCGTCGGACACTCGGATGCCGCGGACCCGCCGTGGCTCGAGCACGACCAGTAGCGGTTGGCCGGGTTCCCACTCGAGAGTGACCGGCAACCAGGCGGGCCGGGCCACCGTGATCTGACCGGTCGCCACTTGCGATAGCGCAAAACGGCCATCGGAGCCCGTAGTTGCCGTCGCCTCGCCTGCGGTGACGGTTGCGTCGCCGAGGGGAACACCCTCCGGGGTGGCCACCCGCCCCGAAACGTCGAAGCGCGCCATCGTGGTGGTCGGCGCAGCAGTGGTCGTTGTTGTCGGGGCCGTCGTAGTGATCGAGGAGGTGGTTGCGGGCGCCGGCGGTGCCGTGCTCGTGGTGGCCGGCTCGCTGTCTTCGCCGGCCGCAGATGTACAACCGGCCACGGCCACGCCGAACAGGATGAGGAAGACGAAGAGGCCGTTGCGGCCGGGACGTGCCATGGCGGCGTCGATGGTACCGGCGGGGGGAGAATGTGCTCGGTGTGCTGCGGAGATAAGGTTGGCGGCGACGCTGCGGCATGGTGCCGTCGTGAAAGGAGGGTCGGTGGCGTACGAGTTCCGTTTGCCCGACATCGGGGAAGGCTTGGTCGACGCTGAGATCGTGCGCTGGCATGTCGCCGTCGGCGATGTGGTCGCAACGGATGATGTCCTGGTCGAGATCGAAACGGCGAAGGCCGTGGTCGAAATCCCGTCGCCGCACGCGGGGACGGTGCTGCGTCTCGGCGGCGATGAGGGTGCCACCATCGAAGTCGGGGAGGTGCTCGTTGTCATCGGCGAAGAGGGCGAGTCGGCGGAGGTCGCGGTTGTTGCGGATCCGGCTACGACCGTCCACTTAGTCCCGATCGTCGCGGCCTCTCCCCGTCATGTTGCAGCCGCTCCTGGGCCGAGGCCGCGGGCGATGCCGGTCGTCCGCAGGCTTGCAGCCGACCACGGTATTGATCTCGATGGCGTCATTGGCACCGGACCCGGCAACGCGATCACCCGGGCAGACGTCGAAGCCAAGATTTCGGGCGAGTCGGTTGCTGCCGACGACGAGGACCGCGTGCCGCTGTCGCGGCTGCGTCGGTCGATTCGGGATCACATGAGCAAGTCGTGGCGCGAGATACCTCACGTGACCGTATTCGCCGACGTTGACGCCACCGGGCTACTCGCGGCCCGACGGGACGCCATCCACCGGCTAGGGCGAACCGTGCCGATCGAAGCCCTTGTGATCCGAGCCGTGTTGCCGGCTCTCGAAGAGTTCCCCGAGTTCAACGCGACACTCGACGGTGACGACCTCGTGTTGAAACGCCACTACGACATTGCGGTGGCCGTAGATACACCGGACGGACTGATCGTGCCCGCCGTCCTGGCTGCGGACCAGGTCAGCTTCGAGGAGCTCGTTGCGCGGGTCGCCGACCTGACCGAGCGGGCCCAGCTGCGTCGGGTCACCCCGGAAGAGGCGGAGGGTGGCACCTTCACGGTCTCGAACATTGGCGCCTTGGGTGGTGGCCACGGCACCCCGATCATTCCCTACGGCACAACGGCGATCGTTTCGATCGGGAGAGCTGCTCCGGCCGTCGTGGTCCGTGACGGAGGGATGGTGATGACCACCGTGATGCCGGTCAGCCTCTCCTACGACCACCGCGTCATCGACGGGGGCCTCGGCCAACGGTTCCTGACGCTGGTCGTGAACAACCTGGAAGACCCGTCGCGGTTCGTGCTCTAAGTCCGGCTCAGGCGGCGTAGTTCGCGGCGTGCTACCGAGCGGCGGTGGACTTCGTCCGGGCCGTCGGCGAGGCGCAGGGTGCGGGCTTGGGCCCACAATTCGGCGAGGGGGACGTCACCGTCGACACCGGCGCCGCCGAAGGCTTGGATGGCGCGGTCGATCACGTTGAGGGCCACATTGGGAGCGACGACCTTGATGGCGGCGATCTCGATGCGGGCGCCCTTGTTGCCAGCCGTGTCCATCAGCCAGGCGGTCTTGAGAACGAGCAAACGGGCCTGTTCGATCTCGATCCGGCTGTCGGCGATCCATGCCTGGACCACGCCTTGATCGGCGATCGGCCCGCCGAAGGCTTCGCGCGCCTGCACCCGCCGCACCATCATCTCGAACGACCGCTCGGCCATGCCGAGCAGCCGCATGCAGTGATGAATCCGGCCCGGGCCGAGTCGCTCCTGGGCGATGGCAAAACCGTCGCCCTCGTTGCCGAGCACGTTGCTCACCGGCACCCTGACGTCTTCGAGCAGGACCTCGGCGTGGCCGTGGGGTGCGTCGTCGTAGCCAAACACGGTGAGCGGTCGCACCACGCTGACCCCGGGGGTGTCCATCGGCACCAGCACCTGGCTTTGCTGGCGGTAGGTGGGCCCATCCGGGTCGGTCTTGCCCATCAGAATCATGATCTTGCAGTCGGGGTGCATCGCACCCGACGTCCACCACTTGCGACCGTTGATGACGTACTCGTCGCCGTCACGCACGATGCTGGTCTCGATGTTGCGAGCGTCGGAGGAGGCCACGTCGGGTTCGGTCATTCCAAAACACGAACGGATCTCGCCTTCGAGGAGTGGGTCGAGCCAGCGCGCCTTCTGTTCCTCCGTGCCAAACACGGCGAGGATCTCCATGTTGCCGGTGTCCGGTGCAGCACAATTGGTGGCGACCGGGGCAATCGCCAGCGAGCGTCCCATGATCTCGCACAGCGGGGCATATTCGAGATTGGTCAACCCCGCGCCGTAGCCCTCGTGGGGCATGAAGAGGTTCCACAAGCCACGGGAACGCGCTTCGGCCTTGAGTTCGTCGATGATCGGCGGGGTTGCCCAACGGTTGGCTGCGACTTGTTCCGCGAAGACGGGCTCGGCCGGATAGATGTGCGACTCCATGAAGTCGCTGAGGCTCTCGCTGAGTTCCACGACCTTCTGCGATGGGGCAAAGTCCATCCGCGGCTCCCTTCATCGATGCGGCGCGGTACCCATGGTTCCACGTTGGCCGAGCGCCTGCATGTTGCCCGCGCATCGATTGTGCCGATTTAGTGCCCGGGCCGTCCTCAACGCGGTAGACGTCGCCGGTCGGGGCACTAGCCTCCCGCTCACTGTGCGACGTCTGCTGTTTCCCTATCTGTTTGTGTGGGTGCTCGGCTTTGCGGTGATTCGCGTCGCCGTGGTGCCCGCCGAGGTGTGTCCCGAGGTGACCGCCGATGAGGTGCACGCCGCCGCAGTGGCCTCGGCGGACTGGCTGACGCGCAACCTCGATGAGGAGGGCAAGTTCGTCTACGGCTACGACCGGGAAACGCTCGAGGTGAACCAGGACTACAACATCGTCCGCCACGGCGGGGCGATGATGGCGCTCTACCAGATGGTGGTTGCCGGTGAGACCGACTACCTGCCTGCTGCCGACAAGGCCATGGGCTACCTGCTCGATCGAGTGATCCTTGTCGACGACTACGCCACCATCGCCGATCACGGCGACCGGGCCAGGCTCGGTACCGTCGGGTTTGTGGCGTCCTCGCTGGTCATGCGGCGCGAGGCAACGGGCGACACCAGCTACGACGAGTTGATGCAGCAGTTTGGGCGCTTCATGCTCGGCCAGCAGCTCCCCGACGGCGCCATGCTGGCGTTCTGGGACCGCGAAACTCAGGGCCCGTCGCCGAATGAGCGGGGACCCTTCGCCACGGGTGAAGCGCTCTGGGCGCTGTTTGAGCTCGACCGCCTCTATCCCGACGGAGGATGGGGCGAACCGGCGTTCCTCACCGCGCAGTACCTGGCTCGCGGGCAGCGCGAACGCGACGAGGGCTACCTGGCCCGGCTACCGGATCACTGGGCGGCGTACTCGCTCGAGGCGATGGCCCCCGACCTGCGTGACGAGGAGATGGTCGAATACGCCCGGCGCCTGGCAGGCTACTTCTCGATGCGAACCAGGATCGAAGCCCAGCGGCGCGGCGAAGGGGTCAACGTCCTGGTTCGCTACTACCCGGGGCCGCCTGCGGGGGTGGGGACCGCGGGCGAAGGCATGGCGGCGCTGTACCGGATGGCGGCCGAAGACGAACGTCTCGCCGACCTGCGCCCCGACATGGCCGCCCGTCTGGAGTGCCTGGCCGGGATTCAGGCGGCGAGCCAGATCAGCGCCGCCCAAGCCGCGGCCGGGCCGAATCCCGGCCTCACCGAGGGCGCCTGGTTCTACCTCGACTACACCCAGGTCGATGGCCAGCAACACGTGCTGTCGGCGCTGCTCGGCGCCGAACAGGCGATGCGTGAGATGGAGGAATCAGCAGAGTGACCTTGATCTCCACCGAGAACACCATTGCGCTCATGGTGTTCGTCTTCATCGCCTACGTGGCCGCGGTGAACCCGTCGCGGCTGCGGATCGGGCTGCCGGAATCGCACGGCCGGGCCCGGTTTGGTCCGTTGCTGGCGGGTAGCGCGCTTGTGTTCGTGATCACCGCCGGGCTGGCGCTGTCGGCCGAGGCCGTGCTCGACTGGTTCCAGATCACCCCGGAGTCGTGGCGCATGGCATCGGGCATCATTGTCGGACTGGTGGGGGCCAGAGTGCTGGTGGCGCCGCAGCGGGCCGATGAACCGGTGCTCGACGGCTGGGGCGCCGCCTTGGTTCCCGTGGCGTTCCCGCTGCTGTTCACCCCGCAATTGGCGGTGCTCGCCGTGCTCTTTGGGGGCACCGAGTCAAGCAGCGTTGCCCTCGGAATGCTGGCCCTGGCGCTGGTCGTCGCCGTTGCCGTCGGCATGATGCGACGGACCCGAGAGGCTTTGTGGCTGGCATCGGCCCGATTCTTCGGAGCGCTGCTGATCATCGTGGCGGTGCTGGAAGTGGTCGAGGGCATCCGCGACGTGTGAGGTTCTGCGGCGGTACGCTGCAGGCAACGTGACTGCCAACCCCACCTGGACGCCGGGCGAGCCGATCCGTACGGGCGCCGACTACATCGAGAGTCTGCGGGGCCGCGATCTCGTCGTCTACCTGTTCGGCGAACGGGTCGATGACCCGGTCGAGCACCCCATGATTCGGCCGTCGATCAACGCCGTGGCAGAAACGTTCGATCTTGCGGTGCGCCAACCTGAGCTGGCCTCGGCCGAGTCTGCCCTCACCGGCGAATCGGTCAACCGCTTCCTCCACGTGACCGAGAGCGTCGATGACGTGGTGGCGCAGAACAAGATGCAGCGCAAACTGGGCCAGCTGACCGGCACCTGTTTTCAGCGGTGCGTCGGGATGGACGCCATCAACTCGCTCTACTCGATCACCCACGACATCGACGCCGCCCACCACACCGGCTACCACCAGCGACTGCGCGACTTCATCGCCATGGCGCAGCGCAACGGGTTTGTGCTCGGCGGTGCGATGACCGACGTCAAGGGCGACCGCAGCAAGGCGCCGTCCGAGCAGGACGACCCCGACCTGTTCGTGCGGATCGTCGATCGCACCGCCGACGGCATCGTGATCCGGGGGGCCAAGGCCCATCAGACCGGATGTATCAACTCTCATTGGATTCTGGTGATGCCGACGCTGCGGATGACTGAGGCCGACCGGGACTATGCCGTCGTATGCGCCGTTCCGGTTGACGCCCCGGGGCTCACCTACGTTTACGGCCGCCAGTCGTGTGACACCCGGGCCATGGAACCGGGCGACATCGACGTCGGCAACGCCCGGTTCTCCGGCCAGGAGGCGATGATCATCATCGACGACGTGGTCGTCCCCTGGGAGCACGTCTTCATGGACGGTGAGGTTGAGTTCACAGCGCCACTGGTGGAGCGGTTCACCTCGTATCACCGCCGCAGCTACGTCTGTAAGGCCGGGGTCGGCGACGTCCTCATCGGAGCCGCCGCCCTGATTGCCGAGTACAACGGGGTCGAGCGGGCCTCACACATCAGGGACAAGCTGGTCGAGATGGCTCACCTCAACGAGACGATCTACGGCACCGGGATTGCCGCCTCATACGAGTCTTTCCCCACCAGTGCAGGCAACTACGAGAACGACGGCATGCTCGCCAACGTGTGCAAGCAGAACGTCACGAGGTTCCCGTACGAGTTGGGCCGGTTGGCCCAAGACCTCGCCGGGGGACTGGTGGTCACCTTGCCCTCGGAGCAAGACCTCGACCATCCCGAGATTGGTCCGCTGCTGGCGCGCTATCTGAAGGGGCGGTCCGACGTCTCGACCGAAGACCGAATCAGGGTGTTGCGCCTCATCGAGAACATGACCATGGGACGCAACGCCGTGGGCTACCTGACCGAGTCGCTCCACGGCGCCGGGTCGCCCCAAGCGCAACGGATCCAGATCTCGCGTTTGATGGACCTCGACGAGAAGAAGGGCTTTGCCAAGCGTCTAGCCGGCATCGACGAATAGGGGCCTCTACTAGGAGACTGTTGAACATCGCCAGCTTGGGCTTGCTGCGAGGTCGACGGCCAAGCGTCGTGCGCCGGTGCAACCCCGGCACGGCCTATGTCCAACACCCTCCTACCGCCCCATCGTATAGAACTCCTCGTTCGGCATC
Source organism: uncultured Acidimicrobiia bacterium (assembly GCA_963704825.1). Classification (GTDB taxonomy): domain Bacteria; phylum Actinomycetota; class Acidimicrobiia; order Spongiisociales; family UBA5794; genus CAVPHV01. The sequence continues at coordinate 18,956 of CAVPHV010000009.1, read as the reverse complement.
ATCGACGCCAGGTTCGCCAGACGATTCGAATAGGCAAACAGTGCCGTCACGGCGCCGATGTCCCAGATGTCGTCGTCGCTGAAGCGCTCATGGCGCATGCTCGCCAGATCGGCGTCGGTGATCGCCGCCGAGTTGGTTGCCACCTTGACGGCGAAGTCGAGCATCGCCCGCTCCCGGTCGCTCAGCGGCGCCTTGTGGTGGTTGGTCGCCACCTGATCGGAGATCAACGGATCCCTGCGACGAATCCGCAGGATCGCGCCGTGGGCGACCACGCAGTAGAGGCAGTCGTTGACCGCGCTGGTGGCCACCACGATCATCTCGCGATCCGCCTTGGTGAGCCCGGACTCTCGCAGCATCAGGGCGTCGTGCATCTGGATGAAGCCCCGAAGTTCGTCGGGACGATGGGCGAGGGCGACAAACACGTTGGGGACAAACCCGGTCTTGTCCGCGATCGTCTCGATGTAGTCGCGCAGGTCGTCGGGCAGGTCGGCCAGGTTGGCGATCGGAAACCGGCTGATCGGCTGCTCGGTCATCGTGCCGGAGCCTCCTCGTGCGGGTACCCGAGGCCATTGAGCGCGGCCCCGATCTCGTCGAGGATGGCGGGATCGTCGATGGTGGCCGGCATCTTCCACGACTCGCCGTCGGCGATGCTGCGCATCGTGCCCCGCAGGATCTTGCCCGAGCGGGTCTTCGGCAGACGTTCGACCACGGTGGCCTGTTTGAAGGCGGCAACCGGGCCGATCCGGTCGCGCACGCTCTGCACCAGTTCGGCGGTGATCACCGTGTCGTCACGATCGACACCGGCCTTGAGCACGACAAACCCGACCGGAAGCTGGCCCTTGAGCGAATCGCCGACCCCGATGACGGCGCATTCGGCCACGTCTGGATGCTCGGCCAGGACCTCCTCCATGGCGCCGGTCGACAGTCGGTGGCCGGCCACGTTGATGATGTCGTCGAGCCGGCTCATGATCGACAAGTAGCCGTCCTCGTCCTGGTAGCCGGCATCCGCGGTCAGATAGTGGTTGGGAAAGGTCGTCAAGTACGAGTTGATGAACCGTTGGTCGGCGTTCCACAGGGTCACCAGGTTGCCGGGAGGCAACGGCAACTTGACCACGATCGCCCCAATCGTGCCGGGCGCGACCTGGGCGCCGTCGTCGTCGAGCACCTGGATGTCGTAGCCGGGCACCGCGACCGTTGGTGATCCCGGCTTGATCGGGAGCGGCTCGATCCCCATCGGGTTGCAGGCCATCGGCCACCCGGTTTCGGTCTGCCACCAATGGTCGATGACGGGTACCTCGAGGGTTTGCTCCGCCCAGTGCAGCGTGTCCGGGTCGCAGCGTTCGCCGGCGAGAAACAACGCCCGGAAACTGCCGAGGTCGTACGACTCGAGATACGCCGCGTCCGGATCATCACGCTTGATGGCACGAAAGGCGGTCGGCGCGGTGAACATCACCCGGACGTCGTGGTCCTGGATCACCCGCCAGAACGCCCCAGGGTCGGGGGTGCCGACCGGCTTACCCTCATAGAGCACCGTGGTGCATCCGTAGAGCAACGGGGCGTAGACGATGTAGGAGTGGCCGACCACCCAACCGACATCCGACGCCGCCCAGTAGACCTCGCCGGGCGCAACGTCGTAGAGGTTCCTCATGCTCCAGGTGAGCGCAACGGCGTGGCCGCCGTTGTCGCGCACCACACCCTTCGGCTCACCGGTGGTACCCGATGTGTAGAGGATGTAGAGCGGGTCGGTGGCGGCGACCGGCGTGCAATCGGCCGGTTCGGCAGATGCCAAGAGGCTCTCCCAATCGAGGTCGCGTCCGGCGACCATCGCCGCCTCGGCTTGGGGGCGCTGCAACACGACGGTTCGTTCAACCTGGTGCTCGGCCAAGTCGATGGCACCGTCGAGTAGCGGTTTGTACTCGACGACCCGGCCCGGTTCGATGCCACATGACGCTGAGAGCACCACCTTCGGGGTGGCGTCATCGATCCGGGTGGCGAGTTCGTTGGCGGCAAACCCGCCGAAGACCACGGAGTGAATCGCACCGAGACGGGCGCAGGCGAGCATGGCGAAGACCGCTTCCGGGATCATCGGCATGTAGATGATGACCCGATCGCCCTTCTCCACCCCGAGACCGGCTAGGGCACCGGCCAGGCGGGACACCTCGTCGAGCAGTTCCCGGTAGGTGTAGCGGCGCACCGTGTTGGTGACCGGGCTGTCGTAGATCAGAGCGACCTGGTCGGCCCGGCCCCCCGCAACATGACGATCGACGGCGTTGAAACACGTGTTGAGGACCCCGTCCGGAAACCACCGATAGAACGGCGGGTTTGAGGCATCGAGGACCACGGTCGGCTCTCTGTCCCAGGTGATGGCTTTGGCCGCCTCACCCCAGAAAGCCTCGGGATCGGACAGCGACCGGCCGTACACCTCGCGATAGGAGCCCAACATCTTCTCCTCGATTGACCGCATCCGAGGATAGTGCTGAGCACCACAGGCAAGCTCCCCGGTGTACCACCCGCCGGGGTATTCCACGGCGTGGACCAACGGCCCTACTTGAGGGTGGCTTCTGGCGCGATGGTAGGTTTTGCCTTGTGATCCTCGCTCCGGTTTGTAGCGAGAATCGGTCGTTCTGACGGAGGCTCGGAGTTTGGTGGAGCGAGACCTCGCAGGACGACCGGTCCGATGGTCGGATCGCACGGCGAAGCGAGGAAAGGCCCAGATTCGGCCTTTCCTCGCGTTGGCAGGATCAGACGATGCGGCGGTCGGTTGCCCAGCGGGCCAGCTCGTGTCGGCTGGAGAGCTGCAGCTTGCGGAGAACCGCAGAGACGTGAGTTTCGACCGTCTTGACCGAGATGGAGAGCCGTCGGGCGACCTGCTTGTAGGTGTAGCCGCGGGCGATCTGGCGCAGCACCTCGCGTTCGCGCGGGGTCAGCTGGTCGAGTTCGGGGTCGGACGGCCGGGGGAGGGCTCCGGCGAAGGCATCGAGTACAAAGCCGGCGAGGCGGGGGGAGAAAACGGCGTCCCCGTCGGAGATGCGCTGGATGGCATCGACGAGTTCGCCGGGGGAGATCGACTTGGTGACGTAGCCGCGGGCACCGGCGCGGATCATGGCGATGACGTCCTCGGGAGCGTCGCTCACCGACAAGGCCAGAAAGACGGTTTCGGGGTTGGCCTCCATGACGTTCTGGATCACCGAGACGCCTCCACCGCCGGGCATGTGCACGTCGATCAGCACCACGTCGGGTTTGGTGCGAAGTATGCCGGCGATGGCCTCATCGACGTCGGAAGCCCAGCCGGCCACCTTGAAGTGTTCACCGAGCTCGGCACGCACCCCGGACAGGAAGAGCTCGTGGTCATCGACGAGGAACACTCGAACCTCGCTCATGCTGGGCTCCTTTCGAGCTGCAGGTGGACTTCGGTGCCTTCCGCAGGTTCGCTGACGATATCGGCTGATCCGCCGTGGCGCTGCATCCTGGCAATGATCGAGTCGGCGATGCCACGCCCGTCACCGTCTACGGCGTCGAGGTCGAAGCCGGCTCCTTGGTCGCTCACCCAGGCGCCGATGGTGGTCGCGTCGACTTCGACGTACACCGAAACCTTGTCGGCGTCGGAATGCTTGGCGGCATTGGTCATCGCCTCACCGGCGGCTTGCACCAGGGCGCGCACGTTGTCGTCAACCGGACAGTCACCGACGATGACCACTTCGATGGGCACGTCGTGCGCCTCCTCGACCCGCTGTGCGGTGCTGCGTATCGCTCCGGCCAGTTGCTCGTCGCCCTCCTCCGGATCGCCGTAGAGCCATTGGCGCAGCTCGCGTTCCTGGCCGCGGGCCAGGGTCACCATCCGCTTCGGGTCGTCGGTGCGCTGAATCAGGGCCAGGGTCTGGAGCACCGAGTCGTGGAGGTGGGCGGCCATCTCGGCCCGCTCTTCGGTGCGGATACGGCTGCGCCGCTCCTCGCTGAGGTCGTTCATCATTCGCCACACCCACGGTCCGAAGGCGACCATGAAGCCCCCCGCCGTCAACAACACTGCGAACAGGGCCGGGCCCAGATCCGAGAAGGCGGCTGTTGAGCCGAGCAGGGCGGCCATGCCGCCGAACATCAGTAACGCGCCGACAACGAGCCTGACCCGGTTCGAGTCCTCTGTCCTGGTCAGCTGAGTGAGCCGGGCGCGGCCTTCCTGATCGGTGCGGTCCCACATGATGGCGCCGCCGAAGGTGAACAGCGCGACGGGCCACACGATGTTGTCGCCGAACCAGAGCCCAAACGATTCCAGCAAGAGCAGGCCGCCCAGGTAGATCAAGCTCAGTGCAACGAGCTGGCGGGTGGTGGCGGGCGGCGCCGGAGGTGGAGCCGGCTCTTTTTGGTCGAGGGTCAGCGCCAGCCCGAGAAGATAGGCGACCAGACCGGCACCACCTGCGAAGGCTGCGACGATGAACCCGGCTCGCACGTAGATCGGAGAGACGCCAAGTTGTTCACCGATTCCACCGGCGAGGCCGCTGATGATGTGATTCGTGTCGCTGCGCACGACGCGGCGCCGCAACCCCCGTCGCGGCGGGGGTGACGCTTCGGTCGCAGGCTGCGGGTCGGCTGGTTCGATCAGGGGCATTCTCCTCGGAGGTCTGTCATTGATGTTGTCACAGGGCGAGTATCGCCTCAACAGGTTATGCCCCTGAAATGCCTCGGGGTCGTCTCGGGGTCGTCTCAGGGTGATTCCCGATGGCGTTTTTCGGAAGGACGGGCCACGATGGGGCCATGACAAACGCTGCACCTCCCGTTGCGACCAACCGGCTGGAGCGTCCTCGTGAGGGGAGGATCATCGCCGGGGTCGCCGCGGGTGTGGCCGAACGTTATGACGTCGACGTCATTTGGATTCGGCTTGGGTTCGTGTTCCTCGCCATGTTCGGCGGGTCCGGAGTGCTGGTGTATCTCGTCGCCTGGCTGCTCATCCCCGAACAGGGTGAGAGCGAATCGATCATCGGGGCGAGTGTCGGAGACCTCGAAGGGCTCTCAGGCTGGCTTGGTGTTGCGCTGATCGTCATCGGCGGGCTCATCATCTTCAGCTGGACCGGCATCGTGCGACCATCGGTTCTTTGGGCCGGCGCGCTGATCACCGTCGGGGTGTTGCTGTACCGGGGCGATCTACCTCCCATCGGGGGCTCGAAGGCGCAGACCGACACCGCGACATCGATCTACGGACGTGATTCGGACGAGGCTACGGCCGATGAGCCTGCGGCTGCGCCCATCGTCGCTGCTCCGCCTTCAGCCTCTACCGCAGTCTCTACCGCTCCCGTCGCCCCGACCCCCGCCCCGGCCCGGGCCGTTGCCGCTGCTCCGCCACCACCGCCGCCATCCCCGCCGCGACCCAAGTCGATCCTCGGTCGGATGACGATTGCGGTTGAACTGATCGCAATCGGCGTGATGACCCTGCTCGACACGGCCAACATCATCAACCCGACCTTCCGTCACTACCTGGCCGTTGCGGTCGGCATCGCCGGCCTCGGGCTGCTGGTCGGGACGCTTTGGGGGCGGTCGTGGGGCTTGATCGCACTCGGCCTGGTCCTCATGCCCGCCCTGATCGCCGCTACGGTGGTCCGGGTTCCACTGCGTGGCCCTTTCGGTGAGCGCAGCTACCAGCCGCTGACCGTCGCCGAGATCCCCGACACGTATGAGTTGGCCGCGGGCTCCCTGAAGATCGACCTGAGAGGGATCGACCTCGACCAGGGTCCGGTCGTGATCGTCGCCACCGTCGGTTTCGGCGAGGTCGATGTGCTCGTGCCTGCCGGTGCGGCGACAACGATTGACGCCAGATCCGGCTTCGGTGAGGTCGTGATCGACGGGGTGAGCAGTGGGGGAGTCAACGTGGTCAAGTCGGCAGAGTGGCCCGGGAGCGGTTCGCTCATTGTTGATCTCGAGGTCGGCTTCGGGTCGGCGCGCATCGACCGGGTCGAGAGGTGAGGGGAGGGTACGAGCCATCATGCAACGCCATACCTTTGACGTAGTCTCCTTCCTTTTCGGGATGTTCTTCGTGGGCGCCGCGGCTTTCGCCCTTGCGGTTGGGGATGAACTGCCCGGGTTCGACTACCGCTGGATTTGGCCGGTGGTCATCATCATCGCCGGAATCGTCGTACTCGCCTCGGCCCTCATCCGCAAGCGGTCGGAGCCCGAGACGGCGGCTAGCGGCGCCTCCGCGGAAGACCCAATCCGTTGAGGTGAACCAAAACTGGCTCTCGACTCGACTCCCCCTGACCCGCTATTGTTGAGGGCGCGAAAAGGGGTAGTCGTGGTCAGGCCGCCAAAACGTATCGTTCCCAGTCCCACTGTTGAACCCGAGTCAGGCGAGGCACCGGTCCAGAGGCGTCCGGTCAGCAAGTCGCGGTACATGACCTCAGGCCCACAGCCGGCGTCGCTGCAGCCCGCTCCTCCTCCTCGCCGCAAGCCCACTCCTCCCACCGTGCCCCACCCCGAGCGAACCGTGTCTCCGCCGGCCGCACCGAGGGCGACCAAGTTCGACGCTCGCGGCTCGCGCGGAATAACTCCACCGGATGAATCCGGTGCGACGAGGAGGGGAGGTCTGCCGCCCCAGCCGCAGTACTCGACGAGGGGGCGCAAGGTGCTCGACCTTCGTGAGGGGGCCAAGCGCGGAGCGGATGAGGACGTGACGGTTGACCTCAGGACATCTGGGGGCCGGATGGCCGGATCGGCACGGCGGGTGCCACCCGGCGCCGCTTCCGGGCAGCAGCCATCACCGCCGCCCAGCTCCAATCGCACCTTCACCAAGGGGCGGCACATGACGGTCCCGACGCCTCCACCGCCCCCGGTGAAGCCGACGCCGCGTCGACCGGACCCTGCTCCGCCGGTGCCCCACCCGGAGCGGAGCGTCGCTCCACCGGCGGCACCCCGGCCCAACAAGTTCGAGGCGCGCGGTTCTGGGGGTGGAGCCGTGGAAGACGCCAAAGAGACGACCGAGCCGATCGACACGTCGGGCGAGCCGAGGTACTCGGTTCGGGGGCGCAAGATCGTCGACCTGCGCGAAGAGGCCCGCAAAGCGGCTGAGAAGACCGTCCCCGTTGACCTCACCGGTGCCTCCGAAGACGGCGATCCCCGTGCGACCTACTACAAGCGTCATTCGGCCAACCTGCCCCACCTCGGCAGGGAATAGCCGACCACCGAGCTCCAACAGGCAGAGGCCCCCTGGCGGTTCGGTACCGCCTGCTCCCGGTTACGGGTTGTTCTTGGCGCGGCCCGGGTCTTGTCTTCGGGTGGCCGAGCTGGACGCCGGCTGCCGAACGCGCGTGAGATCTCGCAGCTAGGCGTCGTCGCTGGGTCCGGTGGTCGTCGTGTCGCCTGTGGTGGTGGTTGTTTCCTCAGGGGGAGCTTCCTCGCCACAGGTGTTGTCGAGGTCTTCGAGACCGAGCTGGGCGACGGCGATGTCGGGGGTCTCGAGGACGAGTTCGACGTGCTGACGGATGAGGTCGATGTCGTAGAGGTTCTGTCCGTCCTCAGTGAACCCGGCGAGGTATCCGTTGGACGGGATGATCTTGAGGGTGACGATTTCCTCGGTATCGATCAGCGGCAGGAGGTCGATGAAGTCGGGGAGGCGGGACAGGGGAATGTCGGTCTGCAGTGCATCTTTCAGCACGTCGGCGATGCGGGGGTAGGCGAGCAGCAACTCGGCAGGGTTCGACTGCTCGAGCACGGCTTCGAGGACGCAACGCTGACGATTCATCCTGGCGTAGTCGCTGGCGTGGCGGCGGATCCTGGCGTAGGCCAGCGACTCATGGCCGTCCATTTTCTGGAGGCCGGGTTCGATGACGACGTTCTCGAGAGTGACCCCGTCCTCGTGCGGGTACTCCTCATCGACGATCCGTTCGGGGACGTAGATCTCGACGCCGCCGAGCGCATCGACGATGCCGACAAATCCGTCGAGGGTGACGAGCGCGTAGTAGTGCACTGGGATGCCGAGGATCTCGCTGATGGCGCCCTTCATGGCGTTCTCGCTCGGAGTTCCGGGGCCGGGGAACGCTTCGGCGTGTTCGATGCCGGCGTAGTAGATCTCGTTCAGGATCTCGGGGAAGCAGTTGCAGTCCCACACGCCGTATCCCTCGGGGAGGGGTGCGCTGTGCAGGTTGCGGGGCAACGTGAACATGGCGGTGTCGCCGGTTTCGGGGTCGAGGCTGACGACGATCATCGTGTCGGTGCGCAAGTTGCGCCGACCCACTCCGGCGTCGGCGCCGACGAGCAGGATGTTGACCCGATCGAGTCCATCCCAGATCGCTTTGCGTTCTACCGGTTCGTTGGTCACTCCGGCGGTGGCACCGTTGACCTCGCCCGATGCGGACGTGCCGGTTGCGGAAGCGACATCTTCAGCGGCGAAGGTCTCGGTGATGAGGTCGTACTGCACCAGGCTGTAGTAGCCGAACATGGTGTGGGGGAGGAAGAGGATCGCGGCCAGCACGACACCGGAGAAGATGAGACCCGCCTGAGCGAGGGTCGATGGCGCCTCGTCGCGGGCGACGTGATAGGCGTCGTACGAGGCCCAAAGCCGATAGGCGAGTAGCGCGATGTTGGCCAGCATCATGAAGCTGATGGCGCCGGGCCGCACCCACGCCTTGGCGACCTCGAGTTCTCTCGTTGCAGCGAACAATGCGAACAAGATCAAGAAGGCGTCGACGATCAGCATCGGCATGGCACGGCGGCGGTCGCCGGCGAAGAGCTGGCCGGTTCCGGGGATGATGGCGGAGAACAGTGCAGCCAGCCACGGATGCCGGGTGGGCGCGGCAGAAACTTGAGTCGTTGAGGAATCCATCAGCGCTGCAATAGTAGGACGGGTTCAGAAACAAGCGATGCAATTCGCTCGGCGGTTCTCGGAGCGGCCAGTGGCGCGTTAGCCTCGGATGAATACTGCGTTCTGAAGCGTTGGGCAAGGGTGATGAACAGCATTCCAGAACTCCTCAGAGACGAGAACGCCAGCGTCGCCGTGGTCGGTGCCACCGATGATCCCCACAAGTACGGCAGTGTCATCTACCGCGATCTCAAGCGCAAAGGGTTTGAGGTGTACGCGGTCAACCCGAATCGGCCCACCGTCGATGGTGATGAGGCCTACCCATCACTGGCAGCCCTGCCGGTGGATCCCACGATCGTCAACGTGGTGGTTCCTCCGGCGACGACGCTCGAAGTGCTCGCCGGCGCAAATCGGCTCGGCTACAAGAACGTGTGGCTGCAACCGGGCGCCGAAAGCCCTGAGGCGCTCACCTACCTCCAGGAAGAGGGTTTCAACTACCTCGCCAATGCCTGCATCATGGTCCAGAGTCGCGCCCGCACGGTTCGATGACCGAGACGCGCGCAGCCTCAGCCGAGACCTTCGAGAAATCCAAGACCCCCTTGTCACCACGCACCTGGTTCGACATGTCGCTCGAGTTCACGATGAGGCGGCCGCTCCGAGCCCCGGGAGACGTTGAGCGCAGCAGGCTGTGGTTGAGGCGGCCTTCGACCTGCTCGAGACGGCAAACTGGGGGCGAAACGATCGTCGAGCTCACAGCGCGCTACCGTCCGGGTTCGGATTGACCGGCAAAGGAGATAGCCCATGGATGTCGTGATCCTCGTCGGACGGATCATGTTCTCGGTGCTCTTCCTCGGTGCCGCCATGGGTCATCTCATCCGTACCGACGCCATGGCGAAGTTTGCGGCCTCGCGCGGGGTGCCCCAGCCCCAGGCGGCGACCATTGTTTCTGGTCTGCTGATCGGCGCAGGCGGACTGATGGTTCTGCTCGGGGTGTGGGCCGATCTTGGTGCCCTCTTCCTGTTTGTCTTTCTGATGGGAACGACGCTGCTGGTCCACCGATTCTGGTGGCAAGCAGGTGAGCTGCGAATGCAGATGCAGGTCCAGTTCATGAAGGACCTCGCATTGGCCGGAGCCGCCCTGATGCTGTTCGCCTTCTTTTCGACGACCGAGGTCGGCTTCATGCTCACCGGGCCTCTCTTCTGACCGGGTCCGTTCCTGCGACCGGGAGGCCCTTGGCCACCACACAGTGGGGTGCCGGGTCGCGACGGGCTTTGCTGATCCATGGGATCCAGTCGAACGGGGCGGGATGGTGGCGGCTTGCGCCCGATCTGGTGGACGCCGGCTACACGGTGACTGCGGTCGACCTCCCCGGCCATGGTGCCAGCGAACCGCGCCACCCAATGTCGATCGAGGCGTACCGCGATGCGGCAGTGGCGGTCGGATCCACCTGGGACCTCGTGCTCGGCCACTCGCTGGGAGGCACCGTGGCTCTGGCGGCGATGGCCGCAATCCCGGCCTGGACCAAGCGACTCATTCTGGAGGACCCGTCGCTCGAGTCGGGAGCCCCTGAACCGCTGCTCGCAGGTTTCCTGGAGCCATTCGCCACGCCGATCACCCTGGAACGGATCTCAGCCGAGAACCCCCGCTGGCAGACGAAAGACCACGAAATCAAGGTCGATGCCTTGCGCCAGTGCGGTCCCGAGACGATTGAGGCCACAGTGGCCGACGCGGCGCCGTGGAACATGTGGGAAGCCCTCGAAGGTATCGGCGTTCCCACGCTGCTGTTGGGCGCCGACCCGAGTTGGGAGCCGTTGGTGACGGCCGAGGCGGGTGCCAGGGCGGCCGCCGCCAACCCGAACATCGAGTTCGTGGTCGTGGTCGGCGGGTCGCACTCGATGCATCGCGATGCCTACCCGGCATTCTGGGACGCGGTGAGCGAGTTCATCCGATAGCTCAATTCGGGTTGGTCGACCGACCTGAATCGGGAAGCTGCTGGAACGTGTTAGCTTGCGGGCGCGTGCCGGGCAGCAACACCGTGAGGCCTTCGGGGGATTCGGAATGTCGGTTCAAGAGCTGCAAACGGCGGTTCGCGCCGTGCCGGGAATCTCGATTGCCGATGTGGAAGCTCGCGATGCCAACGGTCCGCTCGTGCGAGTTTGGCTCGATGGGAGTCGTGACGCCGACGAAGTTGCCGCCGACGTTCGCCTGGTGCTCGGAGAACATGGCTACGCCACTCGCGAGTCCATTCTGCGTGATCCCGAGGAGGACGAGCCTGCCGCGCCGCCGGGCAGCCCGCGCCGCAGCGGACTGGGTCGCGGGCTCGAATCGCTGATCCCGGCCCCGGGGGACGATGCGGCCCCGGCTCATCTCCAGGTGGCGACACCGTTGCACGTGCCTCCGGCGCCGCCGCGGCTCGACCTGGAGGCCACGAAAGAGAAGGCGGACGGGATGGCGGTGCGGGCCGTCGATTCCCACGGCCGAGCCGTCATCTCGCCGATCAATCGCGACGACGAACTCCACCCGGCGGTGACTGCGGCCGTTGGTGGCCTGTTTGGGGAGCCGGATCCGCCCCGGCTGATTGGTTTCGAGACCCATGAGGTTGGTGGGGTGGCTGTGCTCACCTGCGTGATCGAGACCGCCAAAGGTGACGTTGGTTCCGGTTCAGCGGTGGTGGCCGCGGGCTTGCCGTTCACCTTGGGCAGAGCGGTCTGGTCTGCGCTCGAGTCCCTGCGCTGACATCGGCGGCGTCGGGTGGCACACTTCGGACATGGAGATCGCGTGTCCACGTTGTGGAGAGCAAGACCGGCTGCGCGGTGAGCGCCGTACCGAGTTGATTCGTCTCACCTGCGAGTCGTGTGGTCACGCCTGGAACCGCGACCTCGTCCCGAGTTGCCCCACGTGTGGGAGCCGCGAGATGCGCACCGTGCCGCTGGCGATTCTGGAGAAGAGCCGGGGGACTCAGCTGTCAATCGTCGGCACCCGTCCGGTTCACCTGTGCCCCACCTGTGACGCTGTGGCACTGGAACGATGGCAACAGAATCGCCCCAATCCGCTGATGCCCGATGAGCTCCCCACGATCGGCGACGTCAAGAAACAGTTGGGGGAGTGAAGGTGTGCGACAATGACTTATCGCCACCGTCGGGGTGGCCGGCCGGGAGGCGCTGATGGCAAACAAGGACAAGGGCGGCAAGCCCGCCAAGAAGACCGCTACCAAGAGTCTCAAAGAGAAGCGGGCCGAGAAGCGGGCGAAGCGGGCCGGCTGATACTCCAGCCGGTCACGGCCGGCTGATCAGTTGGTCCACCGGGGCGAAGTCGTCGCGCAGTACGTCTGCGCCTTCCAAGAAGCGTGCCAGCGCTGCACCGCCGATCACGACCTCAACGCCGCCGCGCTGGCGGATGGATGCGGTGATGGCAGCGGCGTCGATCGGTGAGTCAGAAGCGACCATCACGAAGTTGCCGCCGCGTGCGCCGTCGAGGTAGTTGGGGGGCGCAATGACGGCGACGTGTTCGAACACGTCGTCGAGGGTGGCGGCTTCCGCCTTGGCGAAGCCGAGCGGCGGGTAGTCGATCATGTTCAGCAGGTAGATCCCGCTTGGGGCGAGGCGTTCTTGGATCTCCATGACGAATTCCCGCGTGGTCAGGTGCCAGGGGACCGAGAGCCCGCCGAAGGCGTCGCCGATGACGACGTCGTAGTCGCCGGCGGGGGCGTCGGCGAGGAGGAGCCGCGCATCGCCGACCTGCACCGCGAGATCATCTGAGGTGACCAATCCGAGGTCGCGCCGGGCGATGTCGACGAGGGTCGGGTCGAGTTCGAGGACCAGGCTGGTGCTGTGTGGCCGAACCGCGGCGAGGTAGCGGGGGAGGGTGAAGCCGCCGCCGCCGATGAATAGCGCGTCGAGGGGACCCGGAGGCGCCTCCGCCAGGACGTCGGCCATGATCTTGGCGTAGCGGAACTCGAGGTAGGTGGGGTCTTCGAGGTCGACGTAGCTGTGGCGCAACGTGTCGAGCATGAGCAGCCGCCCGGTGGGGCGCTGGGCATCGACCTCGACCCTTGCGCAGAAGTAGGCGGTCTCGGTCTCGCAAGGCCCGTCGACGGTGAAGAGCAGCATGCCCCCGAGGACCCCGGGGATCACGATGGCTGCCAGCGCACCGCGGGAGAAGGTGGCGGCTCCGAAGCCGAGGCCGGCGACGATGAGGGCTGCGCCGAGTGCAAAGACGATGGGGCGGCTCGGCCATGCGGCGAGCAGGACAAACCCGGTGAGGAAGGTGCCGACGATGGCGCCGGTGGTGCCGATCGCCGAGAGTGAGCCAACGACCCGACCGGTTTCGTCGAGGGTTTGGAGTCGGACCTTGACGACGACCGGTGTGACCGCGCTGAGCACAGAGGCGGGCAGGAAGAAGGCGAGCACGGTGAGCGTGACGATGTCGACGGGGTCGGAGCCTGTCAGGCGCGGGCCGATGGCATTGATGATGGGCGGCGCCAGCAGGGTCAGGATCCCTCCGACGACCAGCAGCGGTGCGAGGAGGCGGCGGGGTTCGATTCGATCGGCGGCCCGTCCTCCGAGCCAGGCGCCGATGGCGATGCCGGCCAGGACGGTTCCGATGATCCCGGTGAACGTCTCGAGGGTGACGCCGACGTAGGGGGCGAGCAGACGCCCGGCGAGGATCTCGAGGATCAGCACGGCGGCTGAAGTGCAGAAGACGAGGAGGCGGGCGGTGAGGGCGGACATCGCCGCCGGAGTATGCCAGGTGCCCGGGACCTAGTGGGTGGGGCGCGGATGAGTGGGTGGACGCCGGTACGTCCACCCACTCGGTGTGGTCGGTCAGGAGGCGGTGACGGGCTGCTGAGGATCGAGCGGCGGGGCCGGGGGAGCGGGACGCTCAGGGACCTGCCGGACGCCGAAGTAGACGAGGGTGGCGCCGAGAGCGAGTCCGGTGACACCGAGGATGATCAGTCCGACGCCGATGCCCCGCAGGAAGGGGACCTTGGCGGCGGCAGTGACGGCAACGTCTACCCCGGGGCTGCCGTCGGTGTTGAGGACTGCAATGGTCCACTCGCCGTCGGCGATGTCCCAGTCGAGCATTCCCGTGGTGCTCGAGGCGACCCAGAAGTCCTGGTCGGTGGGTGAGACCACGTCGCTGGTGCCGAGAACGATCCCGCGGTCGCCGTGGTCGTTGAAGAGGTCGACCCGATCGATGGTGACTCCGTCGAGGTACTGGTCGACGTCGGCCTGCCGGGCGATTCCGATGAAGACGTCCTTGTCGTTGCGGCTGTCGAATTCGAGCCGAGCCGGGATGGCTTCCCACGAGACGAAGGTGTGGGCGCCGTCGAACCCGCGGTCGAGGTCGACATCGATGTCGTCGCCGACCAGGGCGACGGCGTCGGAGCTGACCAGGAACCGAGGGCTCTCGATCCATCCTTCGTCGTCGGGGAGGGCGACGGCGACGGCGCCGCCGACGACCATGCCGAATCCGCCGAGGATCATCATGCCGCCGATGATGGCTGAGACCAGCTTGCCAATACGCATGTCGTTTACTCCTGCTCTTCGTTGGTGGATTCGGGTGTGTCGTGCACAACCGTCGTGGTGACGACGGGGGTGGTTTCGGTCGGGCTGAGCAGCACGACGCCGGCGAGCAGCACGATGGCGGCCAGGATGGTCACCGGTGCGGCAGCCGTGATCAGGATGAGGACGGCGATTCCGATGAGGAAGGCGCCGGTCCGCTTGCCCGGGGTGTTCAGGTCTCGGGTCCAAGTGGAGGCCAGGCTGTCTTCCGCTCCCTGGGATGGGATCAGAGCCCATCCGGCGAGGTAGAGGAGGACGCCGAGACCCCCGAAGAGGACCGAGATAAGGAACAGGAGTCGGACGATGCCGACGGCGATTCCGGTGTGGTTGGCGATGCCGGCGGCGACACCGGCGAGGACGCGGCCCGAGGTGGGCCGTTCAAGGCGAACCGTGGTTGCCTCGGTGGCTGGGGTGGTTGTTGCTGTTTCCATACCCCCATCGTGGGGGATGGGCAGGTTCGGCGGTATTGGGTGTTCCCCTGGTCCACCCCCGAGATGGCGACGATTACTCAGGGTGAACCCTGAGGGGCGGGCTACCATTGCGGCCGCTTCGGGCGTTTAGCTCAGTTGGCTAGAGCGCTGCCCTTACAAGGCAGAGGTCACTGGTTCGAGTCCAGTAACGCCCACCATCGAAAGCCCAGGTCAGGGGACGATTCCAGGCATCGGTGTCGATCGACAATGCGTTTGATCCCTCTGGTGTCCGTCTGGTGTCCGTCTGAGCTTCGGAGCGGAGCCGGTCGAGACCTTCCATCGCAGCTTGATCGGCCCCTTTGAAGAGCGGGTGCAGTACTCGGAGACGAAGCCGGCGTACATTTCCGTTGGATGTCGTGCACCGGCTCGGAGCGGCGGGCCCGACCAACGGTGCGGGCGTTGGGAGCGACCCCGTTCTCGGCGGCGCTTCATCGTCATCTAGAAGGCCTGCAACCACCTGCTGGACCGAAATCGGGAGTGTGCACGGATAATGTCGCTTATCCGTGCAATGGCCATGGGACCCGTTGCGGCTATTGGGGAGAGGTAGCGCCTAGTGCCGGATCGAGGTCGTTTGCGGGTGCGCGATACCGCGCACCGTGGTGAGTGATGTGCGCCAAGGTCCACGGCACAAGACTGCGAGCCCCGCGGATTCTAGTCCTATCAGGCCCGCGCCGATCAGTGCGAGCCCGAGTCCCCTGAAGTCACGGCCGGATCCTGCGCCGTCGACCATTTGGTCACACAGGTAGTCACACTCGGTGGCGAGGCTCGCTCCGAGTTGGCTCAGAGCGGAGCCGATCTTGTTGTAATAGAGGTCAGGTGAAGTAGCGGTTCCTACACCCCCATAGACGCCCATCAAGACTCCCTCGAAGTCGGCTGCGAGTGAGGTGGTAGTGGGCAGCTTCGTGGTCTGCGAGCCCCTGGATCCGCGCAATGTTCCGGCCTGTGGCATCCGCTTTTCGACACACAATGCGGCCCTCTGGTCTATCGGCTACTGACGGGCGTACAGTGGAATGAGGAGGCCCGCGTGAGGCCAGTTGTTGTGGTTGTTCTTTCGATAGCCCTTGTGCTCGCCTCGTGTTCGGCAACCTCCGATGAGAACACAGTGACCAGTGCTGCCCCGACATCGGGAGTCGCTGAGGATTTCGCCCTCCCCGCCGACGCGGGCGAGGGTGTATGGAGCGGAGCGAACTCCCTGACTGCGTTGGCTGTCGGGCCTGACGGCACCATCTGGGCCGTGGGGATGGGGTGGTGTCACAAGCTGGGACCCCTCGACGGGCGACTACCGGGTCCAGACGATCGCCGATGGCCTGGGTTCGAATGCCTTGCGAGACGTCGCCACGGACGAGTCGGGCCGTGTCGCCGTTGCACATGGCTACCCCCTCAACAAAACGCTGTGGCCAAGCGACGTGTCAGTCCTCGACGACGGTGGGTGGACATCCTTCGACCTCAGTCGACCACCCCTACACCGAGCTGTGGTCCGTCGACCTCGACTCGACCGGGACGTTGCAAGCATCATCGGGTGCAGGCGTGTTCCGCTACATCGACGGAAACTGGGAACGCACCGAAGACGACCCCGAGGTCGCCCTGGTGGCACCCGTCACCGATGACGACGGGATGGCGTGGGTGTCATTCTGGGGTGTGGGACTCGTCCGCCTTCCCCCCTCGATGCTTTGACATCCGATGGCGCCATCGACGACGCGTCGCATCCCGAGATGCACGTCGTGCAGGCGTACATGGAGGAGTACGAATCGGCGGCCGACGGGTGCGATCGCCTCGCGCATCTGATTCCCGGGCTCGAGTTCGTCATGGGTGTTGCCATCACCGATAGTGAGGTCTGGGCGTTGGGCTCACCGGGCACGGCCCGCTGGGACGGCCAGGAGTGGACTGCCGTTGACGATCCGGAGTTTTCAGATGCCGCCGTCCTCGACGCAGCATCGGTGGGTGACGCGAGCATGGTTCGCAACGAGTGACGGGCTTGTGCGCCTCACCGACGACGGAACCGAGCGATGGGTCGTGCCCGACGCCGTGAGGTCGACCACTGCGCACCTCGTTCCGTACGGAGATGGTGTGGCTGCCGTGTCCATCGATGCAGGGCTGAGTTCCAACACTCCACGGAGAGTGACGGCCCTGGCAGGGACGAGGCACAGATCCTTCTGGACACCCCATACGAGCAGGGCTCGTTCGCCGACGAAGGCGGGTCATCGTTGCACCGACCGTCGCGGCGCATCGCGACTGATCCTCAGGGGCAATTCGGTTCGATGCAGTACGGGCACGTTCGACGTGGAGAATTGGCTGGCTCGGAGGTACAGCTACTGCAACCTCGACTCCCAGTCTCTACCCCCGCGGCACCCAGATCGAGAAGTGAAACATGGGAAGTCGGTGGGGTACTCCATCACAAAGTCCACTCGGACTCCCGACCACGATGGGCCTCCAAACGGTCACATCCTGGGTGATGTAGGCTCGTAGCGGGCGCGGAGGCGAGCGCGAGACGATGGCACCCCGAGCGTTGACTCGCACCACTCGACGCGGAACAGCAGGTCGGGGCTTGGCGGAACCGAGTGGAGACCGCCCTGGTCCCCGAGACGAGCCCCCTTACCGAGACCGTGCAGTGAGTTGCGACACCGCATGCGATGATGGCCCCACCACCCGAGGACGACGGCTCAAGAGTGCTCCCACAGGGCGGTCGATGGCGACCTCATGGTGGAAGATCAGCCCTCCCAACCCGGCGTTCGTACTCCATACGACCGCGGTGTCGTAATGCCCGCTCCCCGCTGTGGTACATGAGCAGCGGGCGGGTGTAGCCAGCGAGATGACGGAAGATCGCCCTAGGCCGGCGGCAATACGCCTCCACCGCCCTAAGGTACGAGTGGGGTACGTCAATGACGGGCGATGTCGTCGGGTGACAACTCGGTACGCATGACACCGGACGACGTCAACTCCGTTCACCATGGCTCGTCGGCACTGGGGATGTCTCGTCACCCTACCCGTGCGAAACGGCACGCTCCGGTCGTCGGGAAGGGCGGAGTCGCTAGACCCTCAAGTCGGAATCCACGGATAATTCTCAGTTATCCGTGGGCCGCTTCGGCGCTTGCTGGCTGCTCTGCAATGACTGGCGCTTCTGACTTGCGGTCACACGGCGGTCACGGGTTCGATCCCAGTGGCGCACACCACAGGGACCTCTACGGGGATGACGATTCCCGTTCTCGGCTCTCATCGAAACGACGTTCGACCCCTCCGGTGTTCGTCTGGCGTCCGTCTGAGCTTCGGAGCGGAGCCGGTCGAGGCCTTCCATCGCAGCTTGATCAACGCCCTCGTAGAGGTGTCCGTACACGTCGAGGACTGTCCGAGTGCTCTCGTGTCCGAGCCTGTCAGCGATGTATCTGGGGGACTGGTTCTCGGCGATGAGCATCGCCACATGAGTGTGGCGGAGATCGTGGGGAGTGCACGGCGAGCCGACGGACGCCTCGACGGCCGGATTCCAGTGTCGGCGGCGGAACCGGTTGTAGTCGAGCGGACCTCCCTTGGGCGTGCGAGAACACCAGATCCGACTCGGATGGGTACTCGGTGAGGTGGACCGCCAGCTCTTCGCACAGGAAGGCGGGGATGCCGATCGTGCGGTAGGCCTTCTTGGACTTCAACGGTCCGGCGACCATTTTCCATGACCCCTGCCGGCTGAGCTGCTCGTCGACTCGAAGTGTGCGCCGAAGCATGTCGAGATCGTTGGTGCGAAGAGCGGCGAGCTCGCCGAAGCGGAGTCCCGTGTAGGTCCCGGTGAGGATCAGCACCCGGTACCGGTGGTCAATAGCGTCGGCGAGGTGTTCGGCCTCTGCGGCTGTGAGGGAGCGTTTCTCGATCGCGGTCATCTTGGGGAGCTTGATCTCCCTGCAGGGCGTGCGAGCGATGAGCCCGTCGGCGACGGCGACCCGGAAGGCGCGGGACAGGATCTGGTACGCCTGGCGATCGTCGCTGGGGCGTACCCCTGGTCTTGCAGGTCGGCTATCCAGGCCCTGATCTCGCTGCGGTTGGACCGAACCGAGTTCTGCGTCCCCGAAACTCGGCAGGATCAAGTTCCTCAAGTAGGACGAGTCGCGTGCTCGAGTTGAATCTCGCCGGTTGGGGCGGGTGGCGTCGACCTGGATGGCC
>CAVPHV010000008.1:0-7713 GCA_963704825.1 uncultured Acidimicrobiia bacterium | reverse complement strand
TCTGAACCTCGCCACAAGGAGTCTCAATGGAGATCGGCCCACTTCAACACTTCGCAATCGGGTTCACATCACATGTTCTTCTGAACAGATGACACCGCGGTGCGGGGTGCGCCCTCTACGATCACCGCAGGAGGTACGCCCTCATGAGCACCGGCAACCCACCCACCCAGGCAACATCGGATCAGACCGATTCGAGCGAGACCCCTCCGCAGGGGCCGCCCTCCCGCACTGAAGCCCTCCCCCATGCGCCGGACTGGGCCAAGCCATTGATTCGATGGTCGATCTGGCGGGTCATCCTCTACGTCCTGATCACCATCGTTCTGGTCTGGATGGCGGGCCAAGCCCGTTCCCTGCTTTCGATGGTCGTCATCTCGTTCTTCTTCGGTATCGCGTTGATACCGGGGGTCAACTGGCTCCATCAGAAGTGGGGCTGGAAACGGGGCGCCGCAGTCGGCTTCATCTACCTCGCCGGCATGATCTTCATGGCGCTGCTGGTCATGGTCTTGTTCCCGGCCATCGTGCAATTCGCCGACGCCATCCGTGGCGGCCTTCCCGACTGGCTCAACAGCATCGACGCCTGGGCCTTGGACACGCTCGGTATCGACCTGTGGGAACAGAGCACCGGCGACAACGTTGCCGCAGGCACCACCAACGCCATCGCCGAGTGGGGCGACGAAATCCTCGGCGCCGCCACCGGTCTCGCTACCACCACCGTCGCACTCATCTTCAACTTGGCGACCATTGCCATGTTCACGTTCTACTTCGCCGCCGACGCTCCTCGCATCCAGCGGCTGTTCCTGTCGCGGATGAGCCCGGCGCAACCAACAAAGGCTTGGTTGGACCTGGGATGAGGCGATCGCTCAGACGGGCGGGTACTTCTACTCCCGAATGCTGATCATGCTCATCAACGGATCGCTCTTCTTCTTCGTGATGCTGCTGATCGGCATGCCGACAGCGCTCTCGCTGCCGCTGTCGATCTTCTCGGCGTTCGTGGCAACGTTCATCCCTGCCATCGGCACCTACATCGGATCGGCGGTCCCGATCCTGGTCACGATCCCGGTGCAGGGTTGGACTGCGGCGTTCATCCTGCTCGTTTGGGTGCTGATCTATCAGCAATTGGAGAATTACTGGCTCAGCCCCAAGTTGAGCGCAAAGACGATGACCCTCAACGGCGGGGTGGCCTTCGGCGCCGCTTTGGCCGGCGGTGCGATCGCAGGTCCGATGGGGGCATTCATGTCGCTCCCCATCGCCGCCCTTATCACCGCCATCGCCTCGAACTACACCAAGAGCTACGACGTGGTCTACCACTCGCGTTACGAGGTCGACGAGGACCAGGTTGAGGTGAGCAAGGCGGAGCGCAAGGCCAAGAGTCGGTTCCGGCGCAGCAAGAATGGGGGCAACACCACGGGGTAGAGGGCTACCCGTCCTTTGCCTCGATCTTCGACGATGTGGAATCGGTCGAGCAAGTGCTTCCGATCGTCCGTGAGCGTCGATCGGTAGCCGTGGAGCGATTGGTGCACCGCAGATCTGCGCCGAGAGCCCTGGTGCAGGGGTCCCGGCGAGATCTGCAGCCATGACCTTGGCGGCGCCGCGATAGAACGTGAACGCGGACACTGCCATTCGGCCGTGGCGAATCGGGACCAGCCACTGGAGGCGTTCTTTGTCCTGACCGGTGATCAGATCGACCGGGTCGGCCGCTCGGCCGGTGGCGACCAATCGGCGTGACTCGATCGGGGGACGGTCTTGCGGATCGCCTTCCCCTTCTTCTTCCGATCAGCTGATGTTTCCTTCGACATGAACGCCCCCCTTGTCCCGAAGCTCTCCTCCGCCAGCAATCCGGCTACGGCGTGGCGATGTCGTCTCCGTGGGCCGTCAGCGCCCAGATCACAGCAATCGAAACGGCGATGAAGATGATCCCCCAGATCGGATACCACGGCAGCCATGCGAATCCAACCAGGCCCTGGAGTACGGCGATGATCACGCCCACGGTGCGAGCCCACACGGCGGCCTGGAAGAGCCCAAAGCCGGCGAACAGAACTATGACCCCAAGGATGAGATGAATCCAACCCCACGAGGTTGCACTGAACTGGAAGATGTACTCCTGCCCAACAACGTAGAAGTCGCTATTGAAGAGTGCTACGAGGCCGGCGATGATCCACCAGATCCCGGCCATGATCATCATGACGCCGGCAAAGGTGGTCCATCCGATGGCCCATCCACTCGGTCGTGAAGTCATTGTCCCCTTCTCCTTCTATCTCGCCTCGACCCAACAGACCATTCTCGCGCAAACGATCCTTCGGTTACGACCCGATACGGGTGTCGGGCGGCTAGTGGTCGGCTCCGGTCGTCGGTACCAGACGGTACGGCCGGGTCCCACCCGATTCGGGCGTTGGTTGATGGAGCGGGAGATCACAGACTGGGTGCAGCCGGTGGTACGAGAACTCCAGCGCCGCTCCGGGGGCGCCGCGTCCCATCGCTCGATTACCTGTCTATTGAATGTCGGCGGGAGCTTCTCCCGGGGTAGCCACAATCGCCGGCTCCGCGGCGTCTTCCGGCGTACGGTCCCGCAGCCAGATGCGCCGCTTGACCCGCTTGGGCTTGCTGCCGTCCTCGCCGGTTTGCTCCTTGGACGCCTTGATGCGCTCGCCACGTTCGATTTCGAGCTGGCGCAGCGTGTCGTAAACGGCCTGCATCTGCTCATCGGTCGTCGCGTCGAGCCGGTATGCGGCGTGCACAAAGGTCGGGGTGTCTGCCCGATAGTCATGGCCGAAGCTCTTGAAGTGGCCCGGTACGACCCGCATCGCGTTCATGGCGTCAATCAAGACCTGGACGAAAGTGATGATCGGCGACCAGGTCATCCCCTTGGGGACATTCCTGCCCCGCTCTGAGCCCGCCAGCCACGGCGGCTCCTTGACCGCCCAACGGACCGACATCTGAGCGATCGGGTCGTTGTCGTGGTCGACAACGACGGCCCGCAGCTTCCTCTGCTCCTCTTCAGACATTTCCCGGTATTGATCGAAGTTGTCGAACGCCCTGATGGTGCCTTCAGGGACGAGATCGCTCGAGCCCTGGGCCATCCCGGTCTTCGACCATTTGGCCAGACCGGGAAGCCCAAACCACAATGCACGGTCGATGCCGTAGTGATCGAACCCTTCGAGACCCTGGTGCATCATGACGTCGGACGACGACCAGGCGCCGAGGCTCTCCCCGAAGACCAGCAGTGTCGGGCGCTTGTCCTCCGGCACCGCCCGCAACCGCTGCCGAACCCCCCACAGCAAGCCACGGAACTGGGACCGGCCAAGATGGACCTTCTGCACCTCGAGGAACGAGGGGCCACGGCCGTATTGGATGCAAGCTGTGGCGATATCGCCCCGGGTCAGGATCTCGACAGCTTCGATCATGGTCTGGTCGACCCAACCCGTGCCCGTCGGTGAGACGAGCAGCAGGTACTTGCGGTCAAAGGCACCGAGGCGTTCGAGCTCGTCGAGCATCATCTCGGAACGGCCCGACGGGTAGAGCGGCTCGCTGTTGACCCCGACGTAGGCCCGGATCGGATGAGCGACCGCTTTCTCCCCCAACGTGGACTCGATCAGGTCGGGGGTGACGACGTCGGTGACGAATCGCCGGCCTTGCAGACCGAGTTCGTTGAACGGGGAAATGCTGTTCGGTCCACCTGAGACGTACTCGTTGTCGGGTGGCGTCGAGTAGGCCGGTTCGATCTTCTCGTTGCTTCGAGCGATGGCCCCGACGCCGGTGTAGTACAGCGTGGTTGCCCCGGCCCCCCACACTGCCGAGTTGAGGGTCTTGCCGAACTGGGCCTGGAGCGTGCCAGGGCCGAAGAAGGCCGCCGTCGCGCGCCGCGAGGCAAGAAAGCCTCGTGCTATACCGCGGCCGCCTGAGGCCACCGCCACGCCGAGGGCAAACGAACCGAAGAGGGTGGCCGGTTTGTCATCGTCCGTCCACCGCTTGATCACAGCCTGGCGTTGCGACAACAACTTCCCGCCGTAAACCATCGCGGCGGCGAAACCAGCACCGCCGCTGATGATGGGACGCATCGCCGACTTGGGGGGATACTTGCTCCTCACCTCATTGGCGGCCTCGTAGATGATGCCGCCGATGGCGCCGGCAGCCGCCAAGCGCCCGGCGCTGCGGACCGATGCCCGCGCCGTCGACTCGTCGTCGGTCTGGGGAATCCGACTGACCGCCAATCCGGCAGCGGCCAACGCCGCCCGAGTACCGATCCGGACCGTGGCAGGGGCCGTTTCAGGAACAATCCGACGCACTGCGGCGTCGACGGCTGAAACGACGAGGTCGGCGGCCAGTACGGACAACCCGGCCGCCATACCCTGGTGCATCGTGGCGCGCGGCATGAGCGATGGCCCAAACGAACCGAGGAAGGCCTCCGTCTTGAGGGGGGCCGACGGGCTGTTCGTGATGGGATTGAGCCGGTCGGTGACCTTGACGGCTACCCCGACAACCGTGGAGTTCATTGTGTCTCCCTTCGCCTCATCGGCCGTTCACCTACCAAATCGTCGCTTGTGTGAGGACATAGCCTAAGCGCTCGGCAGATGGCGGGGATTGTCGGCCATGTCGTCTTTGCAGGACCCAGCGTACGGGTCACGTCCAGGGACGTGGTGTATGAGTGGCACCGCGTCGGCCTCGTAGTCTTGTTTCTAGCCGATTGCTGGTTCGAGTGCTGGGGTCACCTCCTCGAGTTGGTCGGGTTCGATGAGTCGGATCCTGGTTTGGGCTAGTGATTCGAGGCTCATGTAGCGGCGGGCGATGGCCCATTCGTCGTGTTGTTCGGCGAGGAGCGCGCCGACGAGGCGGACGATTGATGTCCGGGTTGGGAAGATGCCGACGACGTTGGTTCGGCGCCGGATCTCTTTGTTGAGCCGTTCTTGGGGGTTGTTGGACCAGATCTGTTTCCAGTGGGCTTTGGGGAACGCGGTGAACGCCAGGATTTCGGCGGCTGCGTGGTCGAGGTGGTCGGCAGCGTCGGTGAGGCCGACCTCGGTGAGGTGGTCGACGATGCGGCGATGCTGGGCCCACACCGAGTCGGGGTCGGGTTGAGCGAAGATGGTGCGCACCATGGTGGCGACCATTGACTGGGATGCTTTCGGGACCTTGGTCAACAGGTTCCGTAGGTAGTGGGTTCGGCAGACTCCCACTGTCAACCCCTTTCGCATTCGGGGGGTGGGTTCGGGCGCGTCGAATGGGACCGGGAGCCGATGCCGGACTGGCGTGGAGGGTTACGCGATGTTGAGTTTGGCGGCGCTGAGGTGCTTGGCCGGGTCGTAGGGTTGAGCGTCGGTCCAGCAGCGCCATAGGACGCGCATCCATCGGGCGGCCACGCCGCGCAGGGCGCGGTGGTAGCGCTGACCATGTTCGTTTCGGGCGGTTCGGTATGCCTGAGATGCCCAGGGTGAGAGCTTCAGCGAGTTGAAGGCCCACCACATCGACGCTTCGCGTAGTCGACGGTTCGAGGCGTAGCGGAACCTGACCGAACGCGACCGTCCAGAGGATCTGGTGACTGGAGCGAGACCGGCTTCAGCGAGCAGGACCTGGGCGTTAGGGAACCGAGTCCGGTCCTCACCGATTTCGGCGAGGAGCACGCCGGTGAGTACGGGACCAACGCCAGGGAAACTAGCGAAGATGTGTGCATCGGGGTGCTCAGTGACGGTCGCCGCGATCGCTTCGTCGAACTCGGCGAGCTGGTTGTTGAGAAGCGACAGGATTCGTGCGAACGACCTCGCCGACACACTCTTACCGGCCACGGTGCCGGGGGCGCCCGTGAGTAGATTGGACCGGAGACGGTCAGCTAATACTTCGGGGGCGACCCGGCCGGTGTAACTATGGCGCTTGCAGAACCCACCGACACGGGTGGCTCGCAGTCTCGAGGCGCTGACCGGGGTCGGGTATTCGTCAATGAATGCCAGCGTGATCTGGCGATCAACCGACGAGAACAGTCGTGCCGGCGCTGGGTGATACGCCTCGAGGATCGAACGCAACTGGGCCTCGGTGGCCTGTTGGGTCTCCAACAGCCGGTCCCGGTCTCGGGTGAGCGCCTTGATCTCCGCCAGCAGCGCTGAGGCCACCGGCAGTCGACGCCACCGGTCGTGTTCGTGCCGCAGAGTGTCGGCGAGTACGTAGGCGTCGAATCGGTCGTCCTTGACCGGAGCGACCCGGTAACGCTCCCGGGCCCGCGCTGCGATTCGAGGCGATACCGGGAACACGCAGTGGCCGACGCTTTGGAGATGCTCAACGAGCAGCCCCTCGGATCGTTCCACCGCGACCGGGAGCCGGTCCCCGAAGCTGGCAAGCTCGACATCCAGGTTCTGTAATCCAACGACGTCATGACTGACACGAACCTCACGTTGCTTGCTGCCGTCGAGGCCGACCACACACAGCTGATGATGCGAACCGCCCCAATCAATACCGGCGAACGCCGGCCATTCACCGTCCCGACCTGACATCTCAACACCGTCCCTTCGACTCAAGCTATCTCCGGGGCCGAACCGTTCCGGTCGCTCATCCAGGTGCTCGAAGCACGACTCCCACTAGCCGGTTCCAGGTTGACCACCGCCGGGAGGGACAGGTCTGCCGCTGGACCTCACAGGTCACGCTGCCAAGGTCCTCTCCCGACGGCGGAGACAACAAGCAGGAACCTCCCGCTCACCCACCATGTTGACGGATGATCGCTGCCATGACGCACCCGGTAGCGTCGCCGCAATGGCGTCGACCAGGCCGGTGTGGTCGTCGGAGATCACTAGTTGCACGCCGGTGAGGCCACGGGCGACCAGGGAACGCAAGAAGGCCAGCCAGCCGGCCCCGTCCTCGGAGGTGGCGAGGTCGACGCCGAGGATCTCATGGTTGCCCTCGGCGTTGACCCCGACCGCCAACAGGCAGGCGATGTTGACGATCCGGCCACCCTCGCGGACCTTCATGGTCAACGCGTCGGCCCACACATACGTATACGGGCCGGCATCGAGTGGTCGGTCCCGGAAGTCGGTCACCATCTGGTCGAGGCTGGTCGCCATCTCCGAGACCTGGGACTTGGACAGCGAGGTGATCCCGAGTGTCTCGACGAGCCCTTCAACTCTCCTCGTGGAAACGCCCCGCACATAGGCCTCAGTCACGACCTGGATGAAGGCCCGCTCGGAGCGGGTTCGAGCGTCCAGGAGCCAGTCCGGGAAGTACGAACCGGTCCTCAGCTTCGGGATCTTGAGATCAATGCTGCCCGTGCGAGTGTCCCACCGGCGGGACCGGTAACCGTTGCGGCGATTGACCCGGTCGACCGAGATCTCCCCATACGGGGCACCGCATATCACATCGGCTTCGGCTGCCATCAACTCCTCAGCGAAGCTGCGCACCATCTCACGCAGCAAGTCGTTGTCGTCGGTCTCGAGCTGCTTGCGCAGCCACACCAACGCGTCCATGCTCTTGTCGATCACCGCGTTCTCCTCACGGTCGCCGTAACACGTACCTGTGAGGCTGACGCGGTGATCACCTATCGGGAAGCACCCTCAAACGGGACCCCCATACACCACGTCCGTGGACGCAACTAGCGTACGAGAGCATTGCGCGACGGCACCACCCAGAAGGGGTGGTCTCCGACGGATCAGCGCCCCTTATCAAACCTCACCGCGGTGAGATTCAGAATCGCGGTGACCATGTGAGGCAATTCACACCGCTCGGAAATGAATCTTCTAG
>CAVPHV010000007.1:0-13525 GCA_963704825.1 uncultured Acidimicrobiia bacterium | reverse complement strand
GTGACTCTATCGGACAGTCGAACGCCGCTGGTTGTCACAGTGGTCGATAGAGCCAACGAGTCGCCTCGCGTTCGCGATCGGGGGCCGATCGATCGGCACAACGTCATCCGCCTTCAGCAGGACGCGGCGCATGGTTCGTCCATCGTGGATCTGATCGAACCAGAGGGTTGGCGCGTCCATGCAGGGGGTGTGCGGGTTTTGCTGACTACAGCAGTGTGAACGATGCACATGGCAAGCCCGCTTACGGCGCTCCGACAGGCGAACACGCCTGCGACCTTCGATCGCAAGCTGACGCCGCCAAGTGGCTCCGAGCCGAACGCGGGCAGTGCGATCGCGACGGGACGGTCGACCCCGCCGCGTCCCCCGCTGAGCAGGGGATTCCTTGGGTGGAGCTGGAGGGATTTGAACCCTCGACCTCTTGCATGCCATTGATGATCGGCCCACTTCGCCGAGTTGGGCAAATCCTCGAAACGCCCCGTATTCATTGACGATTCGCCGCGTGTCATCACCGGTCGTTTCGGGTCGTCAACGGTCCTCTCGCGGACTCTGCGCGGACTCGCCGATCCTTCACGGACGCCGAAGACGAGCCGCGAGAGGCGGCAGCGCAACGATGTCCTTCGGTCGGCCCGCCGCCCGTTTCGATGCAACGACATCCTCCAGGGAGGCCACCGGCACATCGACGGCGGCGATCTCGATGACCGAGGAGTGCTCGCTCAGAGTCTCATAGCCATCGGGGAATCCGTCCGGAGTGAAACACAGATCGAGCGGACCGTGCTCCGTGATCAGGGTCATCATCTCGACCTGACGCAGCATGTCAGCGTGAGGCTCGAACGGGACACCCTCGGGATCCCCCGACACCCGGAGCCTGGCGCCGAGGTCGAACAGTGCCGCGGCGAGCCTGGCCAGGTTGGCATCGTCGGTCGAGGGGCAGATGTCGACGTCCACGGTGGCATGCCCGGTGTCGTGGAGCCGCGCTGCCATGCCCCCGATGATCACGAACTGCACGCCGTGGTCGATGAGCACACGACAGATGGCAGCGACGTGCTCGTCGCTCAGCTCAGGCGGCATCGCTTGTCAGCCGGTAGCCCTGTGCTCTCAACCGCTCCCTGGTTGCGTCGTCCAGAGTCAGCTCCCACTCAGCGAGCACGGCATCGTGGTTGTCGAGGTCGGCCAGCTCCAGCCGCAACTCCAGCCCTGCTCGGGCCAGCAGTCTCAACAGGGTCGGCAACGTAGGCTGGCGACGACCCGACTCATACGCCGACAACGTGGGCTGGGCGATCCCCAGCAGATCCCCAAATGCTGTCTGAGACAACCCGAGCCGTGATCGAGCCAGTTGTAGCAGCGAGCCGGCAACCCGGTCTTCAGCGCTCTTCATGCCTATAGCGTATCGTCTATGGCTCTTCGTAGCAAGATCCTCATCTGTGCCCACCTCACCGAGCGCGGAAGTGCCGATCTAGAGCAGTCGGCGAAATGCGTCTTATCGTCCGGGATTTGGTGATCGGCGTGGTTGCGACGGTGTTCACGGGCTCGACCCTGGCGGTCATTGGGTGTGGGGGACGATGACCTGGTCGGCGACCTCGTCGAGGTGGGGGAACAGCCACCCGATGAACCCCACCGCGATCCCGACGCCGATGAGCTCGGCGACGACGAAGCCGGGGGCAGAGGCGGGAGCGATCCCTGCGAAGGTGTCGGAGAGGGTTCGGGCGATGGTGACGGCAGGGTTGGCGAAACTGGTCGATGAGGTGAAGTAATAGGCGCCGGCTATGTACCCGCCGACCGCGAACGCCGCTACCGACGCCTTCCCGGAACGGACCAGCCCGAAGATCACCAGTAGCAACCCGATGGTGGCAACCGCTTCAGCCAACCAGAGATGCGAACCGGATCGAGCGGTAGTGGACCAGGTAGCGGCGGGCAGATCAAACATGAGGTTGGCGGCGATCACCCCGGCGATGCCGCCGGAGCTTTGGGCCAAGATGTAGCCGATGGTCTCGCGGTTGGTGAGCCCCCCGAAGGCCCGGTCCGCGAGGGTGACCGCCGGGTTGAGGTGCGCCCCCGAGACTGGTCCCAGTGCCAGGATCATCGCGGTCAGCGCACCTGCGGTCGCCAACGCGTTCTGCAACAGCTGGAGACCGGGATCGGTCGAGAGGGTCTCGGCCATAATCCCCGAGCCGACAATCGCCGCCAGCAGGAAGGCGGTACCGACGAACTCGGCGGCGATCCGCCTCCCCAACGATGGCATCACACTTGAGCGGGGATGTCGAGGCTCGTCATCAACGTCTGGACCCGAGCCTGGATGTCGTCGCGTACCTGGCGCACCAATTCGATGGGTTGGCCGGCCGGGTCGGTGAGTTCCCAATCCTCATAGCGTTTCCCCGGGTATACCGGGCAGGCGTCACCGCAGCCCATGGTGACCACCACGTCGGCGGCGCGAACGATTTCGTCGGTCCACGGCTTGGGGAACTCGGTGCGGATGTCGATCCCCACCTCCGCCATCGCCTCGACTGCCACCCGATTCACATCGGCGGCCGGTTCAGAGCCACCGGAGAACACGTCAATGGTGTCACCGGCGAGATGGCGCAGCCAACCCGCCGCCATCTGGGAACGGCCGGCATTGTGCACGCAGAGGAACAGGACGGCGGGCCGTTGATCGGTCATCAGACCTTCCACTTTCGCGAGGGCCCGAAGACGGTCCCGGGCGAATCGCTCAATGAGGATCGGCAGCCACGTTGTCACCGTGGCCCGGCTCTCCAACTGGGCTTGGGATTCGGTCATGAACCGTTCGATCGTCTCGACCGAGAACACCCCAGCGAAATCGCCCTTGAGCCGCTCCGCTGCCTGCTTGATCAGGTACTGCTGTTCCGTGGTGAGTTTCGTGGTGCTGTTGGTCACGGTGGGGTCCTCCCGTCAGTGTCTTGATGCGTGTCTCGAGCTCGGCCAGGGCGGTATCGAAGGCGTCCGGTGATGCCCGCTCCACCGGATCGGGGATCGACCAGTGCAGCCAATCCGCCCCGGGCTCGAGCTCCTCATGGGCCCGGTCACACACCGTCACCACCATGCTCCCCTCCAAAGCGACGTCACCGATCGACTGGGGCACCGCTTCGGAAAGGTCATACCCGGCCCGAGCTGCTGCGGCCACTGCTCCTGGGTGGACCCGATCTGCGGGGTGGGTCCCCGCACTCAACGCCGGGGTTGGTCTCGTCGCCGACCACACCGCTACAGCCATCTGCGACCGAGCCGAGTTGTGGGTGCACACAAACACCACAGGGCCATTCGGAACCGCCACCCCCACCCCCAGCACGTCGAGAACCTCGTGGCGGAGCCGCACATAACGGCGGCGGCCATCACCCGAAGAACGCGACCGTTCGATCAGTCCGGCCTGCTCCAACACATCCAGATGATGCGCCAACAGATTCGACGCCAACCCGTGACGCTCCGCCAACTCCACCGGTGCCCGATCCGACACCGCCAGATCATCCACCATCGCCAACCGCACCGGCTCTCCCAACGCCGCAAACATCCGGGCTCGTTCACCGATATCCATGCAGCGGAAGATAAAGCTCCATGTTGATTGAGTCAACTTCTGGTGAGAGACTGAGCGGGCTTTCGAGCTGTATCCGCACGAGCAAGGCTGAGAGCGCAAACCGATCGACGAATCCGCGTGCCGCCCAGATCACCGCAGGCGCAGCGCGATATGACGCATCCCGTTCCAAGCCGAACCGGCACTCGGCGCTAGCAAGACATTATCTGGAAGCACACCCGGCTACCGGCCGGGCAGGCCGTGGCAGTGCTTGTACTTGCGCCCCGACCCGCACGGGCAACGTTCGTTCCGCCCGACCTTGGCCTCCTCCTCCCCGGGTTGAGCAGCCATCTTCGCTGCGAACTCGACACGCCTCTCGCGGGTCTCCAACTCGCCCTCCCAGGTGCGGAGGTGGGCGTCTCGGGCCCGGAGGCGCTCCTCGACAACCGCCGCCTTCTCCTCACGGCGAGCAACCTGCTCCTGACGTCTTGCCAACTCCTCCTCGGCCTGCTCGGCGAACACCGGCAAGTGATCGCCGGTGTGATCGCCAAACACGCCAACCAGCTCGCGATCGATCAGCCTCACGATGGCTCGGCCCATCGAGATCCCGGCCGAGTCGCAATAGCGCTTCCACGTTGCCCACTTGGCTGCCGTCGCCGGCACTCGAACCATCCGGTACGTCTCGTCCTGTCCGAGACCGGCCAACAGGTTGCGGTCGATCCTTGCCAGCACGCCACGGTCGAGATCCATCACCGGCTCACCTGTCTACGCGTAGACAGGTGAGCAACTTGTTGGTAGCGGGGGGAAGTGTTGACACGGGGGTTTGGTGGTGACGTGATAGGACACGGGGCACCAACCGCCTTTGCCGAGCAGGAGGTGCTCCCGTGTCCGTATTGGAACTTACCCGTAGCGTGGTGGTGGAGGTCGATGGGCTGGCCGGTTTGGCCGAGCTGGAGGAAGCAGCGGTGGCGTTTGCGCGTCACGCTCCGGGGCAGCTCGTTGGTCAGACGATCGAGAGCCTCGCCGAGGCGCTCCTCGACGTCGTGGTCGGTCGGCGGCGTTCCCCGATCGCTCCAGACGCTCAGCCGGAGGCCCCCTGGTCGTGCACCCGGCAACGTTGTGAGAGCCGGAGGGGCTTCCGCCGCAGGGGGTTCCGTTCGTCGGATCGGAACCTGCAGGCCGCTTGTGGCGGCGTGACGTTCCGCACGGCTCAGGTGGAGTGTCTGTCGTGTGGCCGCCGCTTCGCCCCAGTGTTGGGGGTGTTGGGGTTGCGTCCCCATCAGCGACGCACCGACCGTCTCGCCGCGTTGGCTGCCGGGTTGGCCACCGAAGTCGCCTACGCCAAGGCGGCCCGGTTCCTCTCCGACCTCACCGGAATCGACGTGTCGCCACGCACCATCCGCAACGACGTCGTCGCCGCCGCCCCGCAACGTCTCGGACCCGAGATCACCAACATACCAATCCTGCTGCTCGACAGCACCGGAGAACGAGCCGGGCCCATGCTGCGGGGAACCCAGCTCCACCTTGCGTTGGGTCTGGTCGCCCGGCGCCGCCACCAGGGCCGCCTGGTGTGCTCGGTGCAGCTGCTTGCCGCCACTTTGGACGAGACATGGCAAGCAATGGGGCAACTCCTCGACGGGGTCCGGCCGGGTCTGATCCTCGTCGACGGCGATGGACTGCTCAGCGAGATGGTCCAAGAGCACTTCCCCCAGGTTCCGGTGCAACGGTGTCTGTGGCATCTGCTGCGAGGCATGACCTATACGGCGTGGCGTGAGGGCGCCTCGAAAGGTCACCGGTGGGAACTCAGAGCCCGCCTCAGCGACGTGCTGGCCGACGCCCACCGCCACCACGACCTGGCGCGAGCCCACCGCGCCTACCACGACCTCATCGACGAAATGGAACACCGCGGTGTGCTCCGCGCCGCCCGCTACCTCAAAGCCGCCGAACCGGAAGTCTTCACCTTCATCAGCCACCCAGACGCCGGCCGGCTCCTCTTCGGCGACAAAGGCCGACCCGAACTGGCCACCGGCGTCCTCGAACGCGTCATGCGCGAACTCAACCGACGCACCGACGTTGGGGTCCGCTGGAGCATCCACGGCTGCCGAGCACTGCTCATGCTCAAACTCGCCCGCAAGTATCATCACACCGGGTGGCCATGGAACCCCACCGCCACCCAACAACCCAACGTGCGGTTCCGCCTCGTGACCTGACCCCAAAGTCAACACAACACCCCGCTACCAACTTGTTGCACGTGCGTGTGGGATTGAAAGGGTGTTGTGCGCGAATCGTGGTTGCGATCTCGTGGGCGGGTTTGTCTGAGGCTCTCGGGATGGTCGGTGCTGCATGACGGGTGCCTTCCTTCGCCAATGGCTCGTGAGCAGATAGTGCGGGGTGACCCTGTCAGGCGAGTGCCGAGCGTTGCGTTCGACGTGTTCGGGTCAATCCAGCGAAGGGCCGGCTGAGCGCTGACTTCTCGCCGGCCAGCCATAAGAAGCTCCTCACAGCGCCCGGATCGGGGCCTGGCCGCCGTTTCAAACTCCGCTCGCCCCGAACACGCCGTCACCGGCGTGTGAACGACCCCGGAGCAGCGAGGAAACCTGCCGATGGCCGCTGATTCCACGGGATGCATCCCGGACCTGACCAGGACCCTGTCATCAGGGTGTCAGATCGAGAGTTGGAGGGTTCCTGACAGGGCTACGGACACTCTGATGAAAGGGTGGTACCTGAGGTTCCCCCGTTTCTCCGGACACGTAGTGTGTGGGGCCTGAGGGTCCTGCCGGAGAGGAGAGGCTATGGCTGGACGGTTTTCGCCGGAGTTTCGGCGGAGGGCGGTGGAGTTGGCTCGTGAGCGGATCAAACCGATGCCGGAGATCGCGGAGGATCTTGGGGTTTCGGAATCGAGTCTGTGGCGGTGGATGAAGCAGGTTGATGTTGATGAGGGCGCCAGGCCGGGGTTGACCAGCGAGGAGCGGGAGGAGCTGGCGCGGTTGCGGCGAGAGAATCGGGTGCTCAAGATGGAGCGTGATTTGCTCTCTCGAGCCGCAGCCTTCTTCGCCTCGGAGAATGTCCGGCCGAAGTGATCTTTCGGTTTATGGATGCGCAGAAGGCTCGGTTCCCGATCCGGTTTATGGCGAAGCGTCTTGGGGTGTCGACCAGCGGGTTCTATGAGTGGCGGTATCGCCAGTCACACCCCAGCCGGCGCCGGGTCGAAGACGCCGCCCTGACGGAGACGATCACCGAGATCTGGCGTCAGTCCCGCGGCACCTATGGAAGTCCCAGGGTGTGGGCGGAGCTGCGTCTCGGTGAGAACATCGCGGTGGGTCGCAAGCGGGTGGAACGGTTGATGCGGCAGGCCGGTATTGAGGGTGTGTATCGGCGTCGCCGGCGTGGTTGCACCCGCCGTGACCCTGAGGCGATCCCGTCTGATGATCTGGTCAACCGCCAGTTCACCGTCACTGAATCTGACCGGTTGTGGGTTGCCGATATCACCGAACATCCCACCAAAGAAGGCAAGGTGTATCTGGCAGTCGTCGTCGACGCCTGGTCGCGGCGGGTAGTGGGATGGTCGATCGCGGATCATCTCCGTAGCGAACTCGTGGTCGATGCGTTGGATATGGCCATCTGGCGGCGCCGCCCCGAACCTGGCTCCGGTCTGATCCACCATGCCGATCACGGCACCCAATACACCTCTTGGGCGTTCGGGCAACGGCTCCGCAAAGCCGGACTACTCGGGTCGATGGGCAGCGTCGGTGACGCCTTGGATAACGCCCTGGCCGAGTCGTTCTTCGGAACCCTCCAACTCGAACTACTCGACCGGCGACGATGGACAACACGCAAAGAGCTCGCTCAAGCGATCTTCGAGTACATCGAAGCCTTCTACAACCGTCGTCGCCGACACTCAGCGCTCGGCTACCTATCCCCAATCGAATACGAGCACCGCCACAGCCCCCTCACGGCTGTGGCATGACCACCAACCAAAACAGTCCGGGAAACCGGGGGAACCTCATACCCGAAGGTGGAGGCGCACAAGAGCCGCAACCCGCTCATGAGATCCGACTTCGAAAGGTTCCTCGCTTGGCGCACGTTCGCAAGACCGACGCCGGTACCTGGCAAGCCCGGTACCGTGCCCCGACGGTCGAGAACGAGCGCGGAACTTCCGCCGGAAGGTCGAAGCCGAGGCCTTCCTCGCCACCATCGAGGCCGACAAGCTGCGCGGCGAGTGGACGGATCCTCGCCGCGCTCGCATCACGTTTGGCGAGTGGAATACCGAGGTTCAGCAGAGCCGGGTCAACCTGGCCGCCTCCACGCGGGATAGCGACGGGTCGGTCATCCGCAGCCTGATCCTCCCAACGTTCGAGAATGCCTCCCTGTCCTCCATCGAGCCTGGCCACATTCGGACCTGGGTGGCCGATCTGGTGGCCGCCGGCTACGCGCCCTCGACTATCCGTCGCGCCTACACCCTCCTCCAACTCGCCCTCGAGATGGCCGTCGACGACGGCCGACTCGCCCGATCACCCTGCCGCCGCATCACCCTCCCCCGCATCGGGCAATCCGAGAAGCGCTTCCTTGACATCGGCGAGGTCGAACATCTCGCCGAGACCGTCCTACCCCGCTACCGGGTGTTCGTCCTCACCGGTGCCTACACCGGCCTCCGCCCCGGCGAACTGGCAGCACTGCGCACCGACCGCCTCGACCTCCCCCGCCGCCAGCTCCGAGTCGAGGAACCGATCAAGACACCCGCCGCTCGTCGCACCGTGAGCTTCTCGCCATTCCTGGCCGAGGAACTCACCACACATCTCGACACGTACCCGGGCGAGAAGAACCTCGTCTTCACCGCCCCCGAAGGCGGACCGCTCGACCTGCCGCGTCTTCCGTCGCCGCTTCTGGTACCCGGCCGTACGGGAGTCGGTCGGCGAACCGATGCGGCCGCACGACCTCCGCCACACCCACGTCGCGCTGCTCATCGCCGCCGGCGAAGACCCCTACGTCATCTCCCAACGACTCGGGCACGCCTCGATCCGCACCACCTACGACATCTACGGACACCTGTTCGAAGGCCGGGACCGACAGGCCGCCGACGCCCTCGAAGCCGCCCGGGCTCGATCTCTCGCGGACTCTCCGCGGACTCCGCGCCGATCCGACGGGCCCTCACTCGAGCCTCTGAAACAGCCGAAATCCCCCGCAAACACGGGGGATTTCGAGGTGTGGAGCTGGAGGGATTTGAACCCTCGACCTCTTGCATGCCATGCAAGATTGAGCCACTTCGCCTACCAGGCAGTAGTCGCTCAGCGACGGCCTGCGCTGGGGTTTTCATGCTCACGCCTTCTCGGCGTTTCTCACCATTTCTCACCCTTGTGTGGGGCTGGTGTGGGGTTGAGAGTCGCCGAGCGGCACCCTCACGTTGCGGTTGTCGCAACACCCCGCAGCGGTCCACCACCCGGGGCGAATTGTGCGATTTCTGCGACTTTTGCGACGCCCCGCCACCGACAAGATGACCAAGGGGCGGTGCGAGAAGCCCGCTGGCGATCGCAGCCGGGAACAGCCCCCGGGACGGGATCCCAGCGGGGACACCAGGGCAAACTATGCCGAGGCGTTGGAGGGGCTGGAGCGGGGCGAGGAACCCTAGGCTGCCGCTGAGTAGACGCCGCCGCCCTCTGCTACGAGCGATGGGGTACCGGTCGTATCAGCGGACCATCCGCACCCGTGCGGTAACACGCCCAGCCGGATATGTGCGCGGCATGTCCTAGGCAAACCAGATCTGGACAATTTCGGTCGCCTCACTGCCGTTGACGTACAGCCACACGTCCCAGCAACCTTCTGGTGGGCAGAATCCCCCTTGTCCGGGGTCGAGATACCACTCCGAGTAGGTCTGAAGCTCCCAGAACCCATCGGGACCAATGGCGTACACGTTTGCGTCGGGGGCAACGGGCACCGTGCGGAGCTTTCGATTGTCGTTCGTGAGATGGCCGGCGCCGTCCTCGCCCGGTGCCAGGGGTGCGAAGCAAATCAGGTCGAACTCGATTGCCCTTGCGGAAGCGGACTCAATGTGACCGAACCAGATGCCGTCTGGGAGTGTGTTGCTGCCTGGAGAGCATCCCGACCCGTAGTACTCGCCGGCACCCGGCTGCGACGCGGGGTGGTAGGTCGGTTCGTCGACAACATAGCGCCGAGAGGCTGTCGTTGTGGGAGGAGATTCGCCCCAGTAGGCCACTACTTCACTCTCGGGGTACACCGTCTCACACGGGATCCCGTTGCGATCGGCGTCCATGCGGTCTGGCCGGCCTTCCACCGTCCAGTAGTGCACGGCCTCGGCGTAGGTGTAGCCACGAGGACGGAGGTCCCGGCAGAAGAGACCAGATCCGAGTTCGGTAGCTGGTGTCACGGTGGTGGAGGTGGTCGCGATCACGGTCGTGATCGTGGTTTGAGTTGACACCGTTGTGGCAGTAGTGGGTGTTGGTGTGATGGTCGACGTGGCGACATTGGCCGTAGTGCTGGAAGTCGTCGAAGCGGTCTGGGTGGGCTCTGAGGCGTCGCCGCCGCAAGAGGCGGCAACTAAAGCCAGAGCCGCCAGAACCGATCGCCCTCTCATGGGTCCACCTCCGAGATTCAGTATCCGTCAAGGACACAGCGCGAGGTAGGAGCCGATTGGCCGTTCTCGGCTTCTCGCTCGTCGCTATCCAGACCGCGACCGGACAACAGGTTGGCCATGGCTGCCACCCCCTTCGCAAAGATCCCCTCATTCTGCCGGATAAGTGCCAGCCCCGAGGATGAACACCCTCTCCGTTCGAGGTCGCCGCTACGGCGCTACTTGTACGCCGAGGGCCTGTCGGTCTTTGCGTCGAGCAATCTCGCCGCTGCCGCTTCAAACTCGTGATCGGTGATGGCCTCTTCGGCCTTTTGCCTCGCCAGGCGTCTCACCTCGATGAGTCGCGTTTGGTAATGCGCTTCTGAGATTGTGCCCTGGCATCTGAGTTCCAAGAGGTCGGATAGGTATCGCTCCATAGCCGTTTGGCATGGGCCAGATCGGGCGTTGGCAGATTCCCCCTTCGAGCCGAGAAGCAATGCAACGCCCGCGACCAACATGGCGGCGCCGACCTTCAACGCAACGCCCATCATCTCCTCGCCCTTCACGCACCTCGAGTCGCTACCGCCGTAGTACATGCAGCTTTGGAGGTCGAGTTGCCCGATGCCCCACAGAATCGCGACGGGTGTTAGCAGGACGAGAAGTAGTCCTAGCGCCCTGCAAACCTCACGACTCCCGCTCCTGCCCTCTCGCTCTTCAGGGGATTCCATGATGTACCTCCACCATCCATCCTGACCGCTTCAGGGCGGCCCGGCTATGGGGGAAGTCCCTCAAACGAGAGCGCATATCGACAGGTGCATGGCGTGATTGGAGGTACACAATTACCGCACATGAGCCAACTCCGAGTGTGGCGCACTCTCTCGGGATCTGGTCGTCGGTACGGCTCCTGGTCCGGCTCCAGAGCGGCCCGGTCGGTTCCATCAGCCGATGAGTTCCCCAGCCGCCGCTTCGTACTCTCTGGCCGTCATCGCACCTTCGGCCCTTTGAGCAACTAGCTGCCTGACCCGGAGAAGCTGCGTTTGGTACTCGGTTTCCGTGATCACCCGCAACTGTCGACGTTGAAGAAGGTTCGCCAGATAGCGCTCCAAGCTGGCTTGGTTCTTGTCCTCGGTGGGCGCATTCGCCTCCCTGGAATCGGGGATGACCGCCCGTTGGCGCCCATCGGTTGCTACATCGATGGCTCCCGTGCCCGTTCTGTGCTCAGGCTGAGCCGAGGAACCAAGCGCCTGTCCCATCCAAGGTCGGCTGCTGCAGGCCAAGAGCACTGCAAGCGCGAGCACTGCGGTACCAGCGAGATGTGCCGCCGGGATCGGATTGGCGTCCGAACGGGCGAGGTCGTCTATGAACGAGTAGGCGCCAATACCTTGAAGAACGACAGCTAGGAAGACAATCGGCGACGCCATGGCAAGACCCGGGGCTCCCCAGTTGCCGTTGCGGATTCCGACGCTGATGGCGAAGCCGAAGCCAACAATATGGGCGCAAGTATCCACCAGGAACGCCCACCCCGACTGTCGGGGCGTAGCAGCGGTGAATACCAGCGCTGTCGTTGTTGCCATGACGCCCACCACCACCAAGCCCGCACGATACCGTCCCAGCCTCGCCGAGTTCCGCCAGTCGCTGATTGCAGCCATGGCAGTCGGGACCGCCGACTGATCCCGCTCACGCTGCGCCGGAGGACGGGTGCCCTCGTCACCTGTACGGTCACGCTCTCGCGGGAAGCGAGCCAACAGCAGAACACCAACGCCAACGAACAGAAGTGCCCCCGACCACAACAAAGTGGCCGACAGAAGACGATCTAGATCCGCTTCAAGAGCCGACACAGCAGCCTCAGATTGGACAGAGGCCTCGATGAAGCCGAAGCTTCCGAGAACTCGCAGCACGCCCCCACCGACCAGTACAACACCCGACAGAACTATCAGGGCAATCCCGGCCACCTTCGAGAAGTACCGACCCGAGTCTTCACCACCGCCTTGGTCATCGGGAGCCATCTCACACCTCCAGCCCCCATCCTGCATCACAAGCAATGGCCTGCCTATGGGGGAAAGCCCCCAAACAGAGAGCGCATATCGCACCTCCGCGCTCGGTTTCGATTAGATCGGCGAAACCCTCCGTAGCTGATCCGCTGCCAGCGACGTGACACCACTCGCCAGGCACGAAGTCGACGCCGGACGAGACCGGGCCATCACCGCCGATGCCGCCGAACTTCGTGTTGACGTGGATCTCGATCTCTTCACCCCGCTGATGCAGCCAGTGCGAAGGTGGCCGCGCCCCAGGACACGGTGCCAGCGGGTGAACCGCCGTCGCCGCTACGTCAGTTTGGTCCGTTCGGCCCCTGGTCATCCCTCCTGGTCGTTGTAGGTGTTGGGGGTGAAAGGGGGAACTGATGCGTGCCGTATCCCCAGCCAGGTCCCTGGTCCTGAGTTGCGTTGCACTTCTCATCGTGGGTGTGGTGATCGTGATCCCCGCCTCGACGGCTGTTGCCTATCCCCCGTGTGACGGGAAACTGCCGACGATTCTCGGTACCAACGGCAACGATGTGCTGACGGGCACCGCTGGCGATGACGTGATCGTCGGAATGGCGGGCGACGACACCATCAAGGGCATGGGTGGCAATGACACGATTTGTGGCAAGAACGGCAACGACACCCTGATCGGCGGTTCCGGCGATGATGTGCTGTTGGGCGGTCCGGGGACCGATCGGGTGAGCTACTGGAACGCCCCTGGCGGTGTGGTGATTGATCTTGCGGCAGGAACGGGCACCGGGGACGGCTCTGATCGCATCACGTCGGTGGAGAACGTGACCGGGTCTGGGTTTCCCGATGAGGTCCGGGGTAACTACGCCGTCAATGTGATCCGTGGCGGCGGTGTGGCGACTTGCTCGCCGGTAAGGGCGGCGACGACCGGATCTTCGGCGGCGCCGGGAACGACGAACTACGGGGCGGCAACGGAGCCGACCGGTTGTGGGGTGAAGACGGCAACGACCTGCTGCGGGGTGATCTGGGCAACGATGTTCTCACCGGCAGCAGAGGCAACGACACCCTGATCGGCGGACCCGGCAATGACCGTCTCACTGGCGGAATCGGCGCGGATTGGGCCAGCTACGTCGACGCCACCGAACAACCGAACTACCCCCGAGGTGTCTCCGTCGACCTCTCCACCGGCGTGGGCGGCTCGTCGGGCCACGGATGGGATGAACTGGTTTCCATCGAGAACCTCATCGGATCACCGTGGAGCGATGACATCGAGGGCAGCAACGGGAGGAACGTGATCTTGTGTGGCGGAGGGGGCGACTGGGTCCACGGTGGTGGAGGCAATGATGTCCTGAGCGGCGGCATCGGCATTGACGGCTTGTATGGCGATGGTGGAGCCGATCTCATCAACGGCCATTCCGGCAATGACAGTCTGCACGGCGGATGGGGTGACGA